>CAWFQZ010000028.1:0-146752 GCA_963818115.1 uncultured Acidobacteriota bacterium | reverse complement strand
AGGGCTTCGAGTTGTGATCCCAGCGTTGCGGCGGGAGCGCCGCGATAGAGGCAGGTGACCATTCCGACTCGCTCGTCGGTTAAGGGGGCGAAAATATTGCGCAGGTAATCAGGCTCGACGCGGATATCGCTGTCATTGACCAGCAGATGTTGATAGCGCGCGGACGGCAACATCTGGTGGAAGTTGTTGACCTTGACATTGGCGCCGAGTTTTTCACGACACACGACCAGCCGAATTGAGCGATCGGGAAACTCGCGCTGCAACTGCTCGACGCTGGCGATCGCGGGATCGGCCGGATCGCTTACGCCGAAGATAATTTCGTACTCGGGATAATCCTGCAGGCAGTGGCTGCGAAAACTCTGATAAATGTCGGGATCGACACCTTTCAGCGGCTTGAGGATAGAAACGGGAGGAAGCGGCGCGGAGCCGATCTCCTTGTGCAACTTGCGAGCACGAAGAAATGCGGCCGCGCTCCACACGCAGATCCCGTAGTAGGCGGAACTGGCGAGGCAGCCGAGTACGGCGACGACCTTAAAAATCGTGGCGAGGGAGTGCATCGTGCGCGAGCGCGGAAAGAATTATTCATAGCGCAGCGACTCAATCGGATCGAGATTGGCCGCCTTCCACGCGGGATAAATGCCGAAGACGAGTCCGACTCCGGCGGCGGAACTGAATCCGAACGTGACCCAGAACATGGACAGGCGCGCCGGCAACGAAGGCCAGATTTCCGGAATCACCCAGACAATCACCGCGCCGCTGAGAATGCCGACAATACCTCCGACCAAGGTGAGCATGATGGCTTCAAGGGTGAACTGGAGAAGAATGTCGCGCTTACGGGCGCCGATGGCCTTGCGCACGCCGATCTCGCGGGTGCGCTCGGTAACGCTGACCAGCATGATGTTCATGACACCAACGCCGCCGACGACGAGTCCGACACTCGAGATGGCGAACATGCCAATGAAGAGCGCGCCGGTAAGCTGGCTCCAGACGTCAGAAATCGAGTCGGAAGTCATGATCGCAAAATTTTCAGGCTTGTCGAAGCCCACGTGGCGCCGGCGCCGCATGAGTTCACGAATCTCATCCATGGCCTTCGGCATGTCATCATGCGACGTGGCCTTCACGCTGATGACGTGCTGCTTCATTTCCGGATGCAGCGTTTTGAATGTCTTCAGAGGCAGAATGACACGGTTGTCGTTCGGATCTTTGCCTCCACCGAACACCGACTTGATCTTCGACACGGTACCAATCACTTGAAACAAGCGGCCTTCGATGTTGATTTCCTTGCCGAGGGGATCCAGGTCGCCGAACAACTCGCGTTGAGTTTCGTAACAGACCACAACCACAGGGGAATGGTGCTCATCGTCAAAGTCGCTGAACCAACGGCCGCTGGCCATCGGCAGATCAAACACATCCTTGGCAGACGCCATGTCTCCTTCAAGGATCGTGTTCTTTACTTTCTTGTCCTGATACTTGACGGCGTAGAGCCCACGCCCAGTTCAGGGCGGAAAATTCGCAGACCCGCCGACACGGCCTTGATATGCGGGAGATCGCGCATCGCCATCGCGTCGTCATACGTTAGTTCTTTACGCGTGCGCATCTCTTGCGTCATGCGGCCGAAAGTAAAGAAGTCGAGGTGGAAGACGAAAATGACATTGGATCCGATGCTGGCAACGAGGTCGCGGACGTTATCGTCGAGGCCGCGGCCGATGAAGGAGACACCAATAACTACGGCGACGCCGATCACTATGCCGAGCACGGTGAGTCCGGAGCGCAGCTTGTTGCCGCGGATCGTGTCCGTGGCCATGCGGACGATTTCGCCGAACTCAGACTTACGCATCATAGGAAACGAGAAATTGAGTAATTGAGTAGAATTGAGCAATTTAGTAATTGGGTAATTTAAAAAACCCTAGGTTTCAAATTACTCGATTACCCAATTACTCAATTTCCCAATTGCTTACATCTCAAATCTTAGCGCCACGATCGGATCCAGCTTCGCGGCTTTGCGGGCCGGGTAAACTCCGAAAAATACTCCTACTGTGCCCGCTACGATCAGCCCGGCTAAGACCGCCCAGATCTTGATCGACGACGGCATGCCAATGATCGCGGTAATGACTTCGGCAAAGCTGATGCCTGAGAGAACTCCGATGGCTCCGCCCGTAAGTGCGAGGACCACGGATTCGATCAGGAATTGCAGCAGGACATCGTCTTGGCGCGCGCCGAGCGCTTTGCGGATGCCGATCTCGCGAGTGCGCTCGGTGACCGAGACCAGCATGATATTCATGATCACGATGCCGCCCACCACCAGCGAGACGCCGGCGATGCCGATCGTCGCCATGAAGAATGTGTCACTCAGGCCAGACCAGATTCCGAGCAGGCTGGCGTTGGTTTCGATTTCGAAGGTGTCGCTCTTTCCCGTCTGATCGTGACGGGTAGCGCGGAGAGCGACGCGAGATTCGTCGATCGCCTGGCTCAGCGGCGCTCCGGTGGCGGAGGCTTTGCCCCAGATGCTGATGCTGTCGTTGTGCGAGCCGTACTGCTTGAGATAGACGGTGATGGGGATCAAGACGTAGTTGTCGGCGCTTTGTCCAAGTGTCTTGCCCTTTTTCTTGCCGACCCCGATCACCTGGTAGGTCCAGCCATTGACGCGAATTTCCTGGCCGAGCGGATCGGCGCCTCCGAGAAGATGTTCGACGATGTCGGTGCCGACCACGGCGACCTGTGAATGGTTATTCAGGTCGGTCTCGTTGAGCATGCGGCCGGAGGTGAGGTCGGTATCGACGATCGTGGCGATCTCGGGAGTGATGCCCTGCACGTTGGTGTCGTCGATCGACTGCTCGTTGTGTTTCACACGGCTGCTGGTGCTCATGCGCGCGCCAACATAGTCGCAGTGGCGGCAGGCTTCCTTGACGGCCTCGTAGTCCTCCATGTCGAGGTTCTTACGCTTTTCCGCTTCGAGAAAGCGGTCGACGTTGGTCTCGACGGCAGACATTTTGGAGACGATGAAGACGTCCGCACCGAGATTGAAAATCTTCTTGGCAACGTAGTCGTTGATGCCGGAGACGAAGGTGACGACGGCGATGACGGCTCCGACGCCGATGACGACACCGAGCAGGGTGAGGACCGAGCGCAGCTTGTTCGCCCATAGCGACTGCAGAGCGACGCGAATGGCTTCGACGTAGTTCATGGCGCGATCGGTGCTGTTTCGGCCGTGTTCCTGGGACTTTTGCGGTGGATTCGGCCCGGAATAAGTCTACCAGCGTCAGTTCGGCCTGCGAACGCAAAAAGGTCGGCTGGATAGGCCGGGCGTTGGGGCCGGGACCGGGGATGAAGAGCCTGCCGAAGCATCGTATAGAATGAGGGGGTAGGCAGCCGGACCGGACGGCCGCTTTCAGCGTCTTCGGGCGCGGGGAGAGGAAAGTCCGAACTCCGCAGAGCAGTGTGCCGGATAACGTCCGGGACGGCCGGTTCAAGCCGGCTGGACGGAAAGTGCCACAGAAAATATACCGCCTTAGCGGCAACGCCAAGGTAAGGGTGAAAAGGTGCGGTAAGAGCGCACCGCCGCGGCAGTGATGCAGCGGGCAGGGCAAACCCCACACGGAGCAAGACCAAATAGGGAGGAAGTTCCGGTGTAGCTGTGAGCAATGAGATGTGAGCGGTGAGCAAAATCGAACTCTGGTTTGCTCACGCCACGGTGCTCATGACTCACAGCTACACCGGACACGTGCCGGCTCGGTGCGTCAAACCTTCGGGTAGGTCGCTAGAGCCGCGGAGCAATTCGCGGCCCAGAGGAATGGTCGTCCCGCAGGAGCAATCCGGCGGACAGAATTCGGCTTACAGGTCCGGCTGCCTAAGTTTCATGAGCTAGCGACAACTTACAATCCCACCCTGCCTCAGCCTTCGGCAACAGACCAAATGCGCTGGTGCTTGTGAAGAGCGCCGCGACATCTGATCACGATCGTCGTCCGTGCCCACCATCTAATTAAAAAGCAAACTTGAGGGCGAACTGAATCTGCCTGCGCAGGCGGCCGTCGGGCTGCCAATTGTTGCGTTCCAAGGATGGTTGCGTTGAGCTGCCTAAAATCCATTGGATTGAAACGTAGTCATCGATCCCGACACTATACCTAGTGAATATGGCTGATTCGGCTATTCCAAAAAGGACAAACACTATGGCAGGTCATGAAAAGGAACTTTACTTTGCACACTCACTCGATATCGCTTGGATCATTGCGCTCTGGCATTGGATTCACGGCGGCGATCCCCTTCGGGAGGAACAGACGGCTGAAACTACGGAATTGCTTGCGAGGGGGCTTGTTGGTCATCTTAGCGGCGCGAAGGCCGAGGCCCCCAAAGACGCCGTCGAAAAGATGGCGAAGCTCGGTATCAAGGTCATCGTGCACGCGGATGGCAAGCCTCGCGAGATACAAAGCACGAAAGAGTTTTATGAGATCAACCTGCGAGGACCTCTACAAAAAACATGCGTCACGTTAAATGACGGCTCAACATTTTGTTGGGTAGGGCGTTTTTCGCCGCCTTGGTTTGTGAAGGCCCAAAACGCGTGATTCCCGGGTAGGGCGGCGCAACGCCGCCCCTCACTCTCTATCGGAGTTATCCCTTGACCCTCGAACCACAAGGCCAAATGCGCTCCTGCTTTTGAAGAGCACCGCGACATCTGATCGCGACCATCGTCAGCGCCCACCCTCTGCTCAGAAAGCAAACTTGAGGGCAAACTGAATCTGCCTGGGCGGGCGAGCAGCCGTTAGACTGCCAAATTGTTGCGTTCCCAGGATGGTTGCGTTGTTTCCATTTTGCGGTCCGCTGTTGGCAAAGAGGAAGTTCGTGTGGTTCGGGAGATTGAAGAACTCCGCGCGAAATTCCAGGTTCGTTTTCTCCGAGGTATGAAAGAACTTGAAGACCGAGAAATCCCAGCTCTTATATCCCGGAGCTTCGATGGTGTTGCGACCAACATCGCCGAAGGATCCCAAAGCAGGATCGCTGAAGGCGCAAGTATTGAACCATGCGGTTGGAGTGTGAATCTTGTCGGGAGCGAGGCCGCCTTGTGATGCGAGGATTTGGCACTGAGGATTAGGATTGCCCGGCACGATCCCTGCACGAGTCGGATCGCCGACCTGGTCCGGACGTTGAGAAACGCCTCCAGCGCCGCCATCGGCATTGGCAAAGTTTCCGTTCGAGTCGAGGACGGTATACCAGTTGCCGCTCGAGATCGAGAGGATATTCGCCATCTGCCAGCCTCCGACGACTTGGTTCGCGAAACCTGTGGCATTACCGAGGAAATGTTTGCCATGGCCGAAGGGAAGTTCGTAAATGGAATTGAAGACGAAGCGGTGACGCACATCGAAATCGGAATTGCCGTACTCCGCTTGCGGATCTCGGAAATAGCGGAAGTCACTGTTGTTTTGCGTTGGGCCAAGATTCGCGTTTGAAGCGATATCGAGCGAGTGCGCGTAGGTGTAGGAGGCCTGGAACTGCAGCCCCTTCGCGAAGCGCTTTTCGAAACTTGCCTGCAACGAGTTGTAATTGGAAGCGCCCGTCGAGCGGAACCAATCAATGCCAGTATCAAAGACGGGAGCGCAGTCCTGGGGATTTGCGAGGGAACAAGGAACGGTGGCGCCGATCAAGGTTGCAGAGATTGGACGCCGCGGGGCGGTTGCATCGTTCGGATTTGGGTCGGGCGCGGCCTGATTGCCATTGAAGAATGTGTATAACTTCGTTCCCTTCGATCCCGCGTACGTCAGGGTAAACACGCTGTCTGCCGGCAGTTCGCGTTCGACGCTTAAGTGCCACTGTTGCATGTAGGGCGTGCGCAGATTCTTATCCACCGAGAAAAAGATTGGAGTGTTGGGATCGACGAGCGAATTCGCCGGGAAGCCACCAGCCAGCGAGGGGATCTGGGTGACGCGGCAATCGCCCGCGGCGGCGTTGGCCGTAGGCGCTCCGCACGGCGAAATGAACGACTGGTTGGTGAAGAAAGGTGGATTGAATCCCGGACTCGGGTTCGAGTACGGCCCATTCTCCTGCCCGCCGTAGAAGATTCCATAGCCGGTCCGCACTACGGTCTTCGGCGTAAACTGCCAGGCCAGGCCGACGCGCGGCGCGAAATTGTTCAGGTCAGAGTTAATAAGTCCGCGACTGCCGGTGGGGCTGATTTTGACGTATTGCGAGATGTAAGGGGTAAGCTGCGCCGTTTGCCCTTTGGGCACAAAGATAGTGGGATTCGCAGGATCCGTGAGGTCAAAGTCGCCCACGTCGTTGTGGCGGTCTGCCACGGTCCCGAACAGTTCGTAGCGCAATCCAACATTCAAGATCAGTGTGGGGGTTAGCTTCCAATCATCCTGCGCATAGAACGCAAACGTGTTCCGGAAATAGTCGACATTGTGAAGATTGTTAATGCTGCCTCCGCTGGTGAGACCCGCCATGAAGGAAGCAAAGCCGGTGCCGCCGGTGCCAATCGCCGCCGGATTGTCGGTCAATGTCGGGCTAAAAGCAAGCGTGCCTCGTGCTGCCGCAGGCTGGAAGATTGTGAACTCCTCCCGCCGTATCTCCGTCCCGAACTTCCAGGTGTTGCGGCCCTGCACCCAGGTGACGTTTTCTGAAAGAGTGTACGAATTCTGGAGTTCGATCGAAGGCAGGAAGGTTGGACTGCCCAGTGTGGCGACGTCGCTGAAGGTTAACTGTGGCAGCCCGCCGATGCCCGGTGAATAAGGGACACCCGGAAAATTAATGCTGGGTTCAGCCGACACATTGGTATCCGCGTTGAGTTCGAGACGATGGGCGTTGACCCGGTTGTAACCCAGCCGGAGTTCATTGACCAGATTGGGCTTGAACATGTGCGTCCAACTGGTGGCGAAGCTGCGGTAGGCGAAATCTTCCTGTCCGCTGAAGAATCCGCCGCCATCAGCCAGTCCCCCGAAGGTTCCAGGAATTGAACTTGGTTGGTTTTCGAAACTGAAGCGAAAGAATGTGTTGTCGTTATCGCTGAATTTCTGGTCGACGCGAATATCGAAGTTGTTGCGCGTCTCCTTGCGCACCGGATTAGCGAGGAAGTTGTTTCCGCTTGAGTCGATGGGGCCGGCCGCTGGATACAACGCTGCAAGCCGCAAGGCTAACGGATCCAACGAACCACCACCTGCAACGACCGGTGTCGCGGGAATGATATTCAGCGGCCTCCCCGTACCGTCATACTGGAAGGGCACGCCGCAGGCTGCCTGCGCCAACTTGGCGTCAAAAATCTCTCCCGCATATGTGTCTACACCGTTACAATCCGTGCCGGTCACGGTCGAGTAATCAATCAGGCTCGAAAAATCTCCTGTACGCCATGCGGCCGGTGGCACGAATGCGGTCTGAGTTTGCGCCTGGCGCACGCGGTATCCCTCATAGTCTACGAAGAAGAAGGTGCGGTCGCGTCCGTCGTAAAGATGAGGCAGCAAAACGGGTCCGCCAAATGTCGCGCCGAACTGATTCTGCTGGTACTGAGGAACTGGACCGACCGCGTCGAAATAATTTCGACCGTCAAGCTTGTTATTGCGGATGAATTCCCAAGCGGAACCGTGAAGCTGGTTGGTTCCGGACTTGATCACGGCATTCACGATGGCTCCGTTGCCGCGCCCAAATTCCGCGCTGTAGGCGTTGGTTTGTACCTTGAATTCCTGCAGAGCCTCCACGGGCGGCTGAATCACGAAGTTGGTTTCGTTGAGCAGGTCAGGCAAGTTCGAATTATTATCCACACCATCGAGCAGAAAATTGTTCTGCAGCGAGCGAGCTCCGTTGGCGCTGAAACCGTACCCACCCTCATCACGCGCGCCTGGCTCGCTCGGAGCGGTTCCTGGGCTGAGCAGGGCCAATTGCGCGAAGTTCCGCCCGTTCAGAGGCAGATTGCTTACCCGCTTCTGATCGACGACCTGGCCCAACTCCGAAGTCTCGGTTTCGAGCAGAGGCGCCGCTCCCGTCACCAGCATTTCTTCCGATATCTGTCCGACCTGCAAAGACATATTGATGGCGATGCGGCTTTGGACGTTCAACTCTACAATTTCGGAGACTGCCTTCTTGAATCCCGCCTTCTCCACCGTCACTTTATATCGGCCGATGTGCAGTGGACTGGCCACGTATTCTCCCTGCTCGTCAGTGGAGAGATTCACCTTCTCGCCTCGATCTACGTCTTCCACGGTGACCTTGGCACCCGATACGACCGCACCGCTGGGGTCACGCACCAATCCCACGATTGAGCCGGCGTCCTTTTGCGACCAGAGCGGCAAGGCCAAGCAAAGCGATGCGAAAAGAAAAAAGACTCCCAGGGTCTTCCGAGCGGGGAAAGAGACGGGCATAGCAAGCCTCCAAAGACTTACGTCAGACTTCGAATTTATTTATGAACTATTACGAACAATTACTTTTACTTCCGTTTCAGAGGCGTTGTCAACCTGAATGTTCGGTGTTGCGATCGATACGCTCTCCAGATCCCCACCAAGGGGTGAGTTCTTGACGTGGGAGCCACTTACGCTATATTACGTTTTATTGCTTTTGCTTTCCTTGAAATGATCGTATCCGACCTCCTCGGCCACTCGGCTGGGAACATGCCGGATCATCACTATCGAGCGGACCCCGCATATGCGAATTCAGGATGTTTTGCTTGGAAATCGCCAGTCAGGAAAAGGGGGCTTGTTCGCCGTTTGCTCTGCCCATCCCGCAGTGATTGATGCGGCGGTCCAACAGGCGCTAGAAAATCGCTCGTTTTTGCTTGTGGAATCGACTTCAAGTCAGGTGAACCAGTTCGGCGGCTATTCCGGCCTAACGCCCGGCCAGTTCGCGCGCTTCCTTCATACCGCTGCCGAACGCGCGGGACTACCTGCCGAGCGAGTTTTGCTGGGCGGCGATCACCTCGGTCCCTTCCCGTGGCGACAGGAGACATCGACCTCCGCACTGGGGAAAGCTTGTGCGTTAGTTCATGATTGTGTGGTTGCGGGATATCAAAAGATCCACCTTGACGCGAGCATGCCGTGCTCTGACGACGAGGATGGAACTTTCACTGAGAGAACAGTTGCGGAGCGAGCAGCTATCCTGTGCGAAGCTGCGGAGGCAGCCCACAGAAAATTACCGACGGGCTCTCCACAACTTCTTTATGTGGTCGGAACTGAGGTTCCGGCACCGGGCGGTGAATCTGTCGACGCTCATGCGCCCACGGTAACCAGGGCCGACGATGTCCATCGAACACTCGAAACCTTCCGGCGCGCCTTTGAAGATCGCGGAGTGTCGACTGCATGGGAGCGTGTGATCGCCCTGGTGGTTCAACCGGGAGTCGATTTCGGATCAAGCGCGATCTTCGACTATCATCGCGTGAAAGCACAGTCATTGTCTGCCGCGCTGTTAAAGCACCCCGGAATTGTTTTCGAAGCGCATTCCACGGACTATCAATCTCCACGGGCGTTAGCCCAGATGGTGGAAGATCATTTCGCCATCCTGAAGGTGGGTCCGTGGCTAACCTTTGCCTTCCGAGAAGCGATATTGGCTTTGAGTGAGATCGAACGGCAATTGTTCACAGGTGCTACAAGTGAGGGATCCAATGTGCGGGAAGCCTTGGTAAAGGAGATGCTGCGTAACCCGAGTCACTGGCGAAGTTATTATCGCGGCGACGACAACGAAGTGCGGCGCGACCTCATCTACGGCTTCAGCGACCGCTGTCGATATTACTGGAACCAGCAGCCAGTTCAAGAGGAGATCGCTCGGTTGTTCAACCATCTCAGGAAGAAACCGATTCCTCTCGCCCTGATCAGCCAGTATCTTCCGCTCGAATACGAGGCAATCCGGACTGGAACCCTGGAAGCTGTTCCCGAGCAAATGATTCGACATCACATTCGACGAGTGCTCGATGTGTACGCTAACGCTTGCTCTATTGGGGAACCTGCCTAGTTGATCTTCGGACCATCATGCTTTTTTCTCTGCCAGGCGCGCCGCCTGGGTCATCAGATAATTCTGTTCAGGCAGGCTCGTCGTTCTTCCTGCGGCAATGCGGTAGTGGTGGATGGCGCCTTCGTGATCGCCGAGCATCTCGAGAAGATGCCCGCGAACCGCATCGAGACGATAGTGATCAGCGAGCCGCGCGTCGGTATCGAGCGGCTTCAGTAACTCGAGGCCTTTCGCGGGGCCGTGGGCCATAGCGGCCGCAATCGCATGATTCAGCGTCACCATGGGACCGGGAGATACGTGTTTGAGCAGTTCGTACAGAGCGAGAATCTGCGGCCAGTCAGTGTCTTCCGCGCGCGAGGCTTCGTCATGAACCGCGGCGACCGCGGCCTGCAACTGGTACAGGCCCACAGTTCCTTTCGATAAAGCCGCAGTCAAGAGCTCGACGCCCTCAGAGATCTCTGTCTGGTCCCATAGAGATCGATCTTGTTTGTCGAGGGGAATTAATTCTTCGTTCGGTCCGGTGCGGGCCGCGCGGCGAGCGTCGGTTAACAACATGAGCGCCAATAAGCCGGCTACTTCCGCGTTGTCGGGGAGCAACGCCTTCGCACCGCGCGTCAACCGGATCGCCTCCCGTGCCAAATCGAGCCGCTGCAACTGCGCTCCACTACTGCTTGCGTATCCTTCATTGAAGATCAGGTAGAGCACATGCAAAACGGCAGGCAGCCGTTCGGTGCGCTCGAGCGGAGAAGGCATACGAAATGGCGCGCCAGAAGTTTTGATGTTTTGCTTCGCGCGGCTGATGCGCTGCGCCATGGTGGCTTCAGGAACCAGGAACGCCTTGGCGATTTCCGCGGTGGTGAGACCTCCGATCGCCCGAAGCGTCAGAGCGATTGCCGAAGACGAGGTCAGTGCGGGGTGACAGCACATGAAGAGCAGAATCAGCGTGTCGTCCGGGTCCATATCCATGTCAGGCTCAGTAATCTCGGGCGCGATAGCATCGGCATCCCTTGCGACTTCAGCTTCTCTCTCGCGACGGGAAATTTCGCTGCGGACCTGATCCGTGAGACGGCGCGATGCAACCTGGATCAGCCAGCCGCGAGGATTCTCGGGGATGCCCTCCTGCGGCCACTGCGTGAATGCGGCGATCATCGCTTCCTGGACCGCGTCCTCGGCTGCGGGGAAATCGCGGAAGCGGCGAACCACCGACCCGAGCACCTGCGGCGCGAGTTCGCGCAGCAGATGTTCGGAGGTCGAATCCCACGGCTTGGTCATCGTCACGCTCTAATCTTGGACCACAAATCTTTCACACTGGGAGCACAGAGGAAAACCTTACTCCGTGTTCAGAGCATCTCTGGTGGAGGCCCGCTCATGATGGGGCGGACTTCAATCGGCATATTGAGCGGCACCCCGCCGGGGCCAGGAGCCGCCGACGCTGTGGCCGCGATAGCGTAGGCCCGCTCCGGAGAATCGACGTCGACGATCCAGTATCCCGCAAGAAATTCCTTGCTCTCAGGGAATACGCCGTCAGTGATGGGCGTCCCATCCTTACCCGCCCGCACCAGCTTCGCTTGATCCGGAAATGACAGGCCTTCGGCTGAAACTAATTCCCCGGACTGGCGAAGGTCTTTGTTCAGGCCCATCATAAATGCGATGTGTGCTTGGAGATCTTTCTGGTTCCACTGAGGAACTCCGTGGCCCGCTTTCATCGTGTTCATCATCAAGATGTACTTCATAACCGTGTCTCCCTCATCGATGTTTTTCTTGTCTGTCTTTTCGCATGTGCCATTAGGGACAATCGCCTGCGGACTAAACCGCGAACCGCCGCACTTCAATTGGCATGTTGGTGGGCACGCCCCCCGGGCCCGGCATGGTTGAGATCTTGGCCGCTATCGCAAGAGCACGTTCGGGAGTTGCAACATCCACGATCCAATATCCGAGCAGAAACTCTTTCGACTCGGGGAAAATGCCGTCGGTGATCGGCACTCCGTTCTTTTCTCCACGCACGACCTTAGCCTCCGCGGGATCAGCCAAAGGCTGCGTGCCCACAAACTCTCCGGAGTCGGTTAGCTCCTTGGCCATGGCTCTGAGCCTGTCCATATGCGCCTCCCTATCTTTCGGCGCCCACGTGTGGTAGCCGGCGACACCCGCCTTCGTTCCAGACATCAGCAAAATGTATTTCATGACTCTCTCCTTATTTTGATTTCTCTACCGTACTACTGTTCGGCTATGACTTCTGGTTCGACTGGAACATCCATCTGACGCCAAATTTGTCGTTGAGCGCCCCATAGGTTCCAAAAATTGCTCTTTCAGCGGATCGGTGACGTCCGCTCCGTCGGAGATCTTCTCGAAAAGTTCCTTCAACTCCTGGAACGTTCCACCGCTCAAATACAGGCAGACCGTATTGCCGCGAACGGCAGTTCGGTCCGGGCGGAGCCAGTCCGACGCGGACATTTCGATCTTGCCGCTGATCAACCGGGCGTTGACGATTTTCTCGTGCTGAGAAGCAGGCATGAAGTCTTTCGCCGGAGAGTCTTTGACCTTGGTCGCGGTCAGTGCTCCGCCGAAGCAGGACTTGTAGAACTCCATCGCCTGCAGACATTTTCCATCGAATAACAGGTACGGGGTCAGGGTAGACATTTCGGTTCCTCCTAGTTTGTGCATCTTGGCGTTGGCGATCGAACGAGCAGGAAAGGCCGCCCATGCCGTTGCAGAGACAGCGGATGCGACAAAATGGCGGCGAGACAACTCACTGGTTTTGCCCACGATCGTCCTCCTTTGCGAGTGCTCGGCTGTCAGACCGTTCATCTGCGCTTTCATGAGGTAGTCGGAGCCGCCTGCGAATTCTCTACATCCCGCGGAAAAATATTTATTAGGCAAAAATCGGGCCCGGCCTGTCGATTTTGTCCACCCAGAACCGACATACGAATAGAGGATCAGAAAATGACAACCGACGACGTGGTGGTAGATGTGAGCCAAGACTGGGTGCTGGCCTGCGATGTCCAACAAAGGTTTATGCAGAGCTTGGGGACGCAAAGTAGTTCTGTGGATTACGGCGGCTGCTGCCGCCAAGTTCGCGCCCTGGGAGGAGATTGCTACGACTTCCAGCCTCTTACCGGAGACCGCCTTGCCGTGGTCGTAGGGGATGCTTCCGGAAAAGGAGTTGCAGCCGCCCTCATGATCGCGAGCGTGCAAGCTTCTCTTCGGACAGCGGCGTTATTCCAAAGAGACGACTTGGCGGGATTGCTCAAGATCGTGAATCAGCAGGCTTACGTTTCGTCGCTGGCGGACCACTACGCGACGGTGTTCTATGGCGTCTTCGACCAAACGACGCGAACGCTGCGATATGTAAATGCTGGACACACGACACCGGTCGTACTTCGGAGTGACGGCTCGGTCGATTGGTTGGAAAAAGGTGGCGCGCCGGTCGGAATGTTCCCTGATTCAAGCTATGAAGAAGGTATGGTGCATCTGGATCCCGGCGACGTGGTAATCGCATTTTCCGACGGAGTCGTCGAAGCGGAGAATCGAGAGGGGGAGGAATGGGGAGTGCAGCGGCTTTTGAAGGCAGCGAGCACGTGGGCTGAACAACGGGGTCAGGATGCTGACGATCTCGTCCAGTCACTCTTCAACTCGATGGACAAGTTTTCCATGGGTTGCCAAAGAGACGATGCGACGATTGCAGTTCTCCGCGTTGCGGAGGATGCAGTTTCTGTAGCGTAAAATTGCGCATATCCTACATGGCGGACATTGACACTTCGGGGCAACTGATTTCAAATAAATCGAACGTTTCGAGCACAGTCTGGCGAGTTCCAATAACAGTCAGCTGTAAATTCTCAGTCCAAGTCAGGAGCAACTCATGTCAGCACCCAGTCGCCGGCCGGAGATTCGCCGGCGCCGTACCCGTCATAGCAAAATTGTCCAGTTGCGCAAGCGCTTGGCCGCCGCCAAAACCGATGGCGACAAGACCCGAATCACCGCCAAGCTGCAAAAGATGGCGATTCTGTCCCCCGGTCAGCCTCTCCTGAAATAGCGAAGCGCGAATCCTAGCGCCGCTGTCTCTTTCACAGCGTTCAGTGCAGGATGGGCGTCCCACCCCAATGCGGGGACGCGCTCGCGCTTTCCTGCGTTTCAAAAACTAGTTGCCAGCTCAGTTCGAGGCCGACGAACTCCGGGCGAGTTTCTGGCCGTCTCGCGCAACCTGGCGGTAGACATCGAGAACCCGGCGGACGGAGTTCTCCCACGAAAATCTTGTGGCTTGTTTGTAGCCGCGGTCTTTCATGCGGTCACGCAAGGGTTTGTCTATCAGCACGCGGTGCAAGGCACGCATGATCTCGAAGACATTTTCTGGATTCACCAGCACGGCAGCGTTGCCGACGACTTCGGGCAGCGAAGACACGTTGGATGTCACGACGGGAGTTCCATGCGCCATGGCCTCGAGCGGCGGCAGACCGAATCCTTCATAGAGGGACGGGAAAACGAAGATCTTCGCTTCGTCGTAAAAAATCCGTAGGACGTCGATGGGAATGAATCCCAGGAAGCGGACGTCATTCTGGACACCGCTGCGAACGACGGTGCGACGCAGATCCGGATTGCCGGACAAATCGTCTCCAATAATGATGAGCTTAAGATCGGGATAAGCGCCGTCTTTTTCGAGCTCAGTCTTCAGAGCAGAGAAAGCTTCGATCATGCGGACGACATTCTTGTGCGGGCTGATGCGCCCAGCGTAGAGCAAGAAAGGGTAGGTGACCTGGTAGCGCTGCGCGATCAGTTCGCGGTCGGCGCTGCTGGCGTGTCCGTGGAGAAAGCGCTCGTCGATTGCGTTGTAAACGACCTCGATGCGGTCGGGCGGGATACTGAAGAGCTTTTCGATCTCGGTGCGCGTAAAGTTCGATACCGCGAAGATCCGCGCCGCACCGCGCAGTACCCGTTTTGTCATTTGCAGATGCCAGGTTTCCCAGAATCCAGTCTGCTGGCGGGCGCGCGACATATGATCCAGCAGGTCGTGCACGGTCATGACATAAGGGCATGGAAGAAATCGAGGAACCGAAAAAAGATTTGGGATGTGGACCAGATCACAGTCAAGTTTCTGCAGCGCCCCGCGGAACTCGCGGTATCCATGGATCGAGCGGTCGGGAGCCTGCAGTGCAACCGTATGAAAATTTGCGGGTAGCGGACCGATCTCCTGAACCTTGCCAGAGGGCCCGACCAGATAATACGAGGTTTCTTTGTCGACGCGGCCCAGGGTGCGAACGATATTGCGAATGTAAGTGCCGACGCCAAACTCGCTCATCCGCCGGACGTCGATCGCGATCTTCACCGACTGCATTTAAACACAGGCGACACAGAGGAACCCAGAGGAATTACGCTCGAACCTCTGCTTGTGCTTTAGCGCGGCGATCGGCATAAAGCGGAAATGCTTCACAAAGATCAAGCACCTGCTTCTTTACCTTCGACAGCACAGCTACGTCGGTCCGGTTCAACAGAGATTCGGCGATCCAGTGGCCGACTTGGCGCATCTCCGCTTCTTTCATGCCGCGGGTAGTCAATGCCGGCGTGCCGATGCGGATGCCGCTCGGCTTCATCGGAGGATTGGTATCGAACGGAATGGCATTCTTATTGACGGTGATTCCGGCTTCGCCCAGCGCTTTTTCGGCTTCACTGCCCAGCATGCCTTTTGAGAAGACATCGACCAGCATCAGGTGCGTATCGGTTCCGCCGGAGATGATGCGGAAGCCTTCCTCGGCCAAGGTCTGCGCCAAAACTTTAGCGTTCGCCACAATCTGTCGCGCGTAGTCACGGAACTCGGGCTGCATCGCCTCGAGGAAGCACACGGCCTTCGCCGCCATGATGTGGACTAGAGGCCCCCCCTGCATGCCAGGGAATACGACTTTGTCGATAGCCGGACCGAAATCCGCCTTGGAAAGAATCATTCCCGAACGCGGTCCGCGCAGAGTCTTGTGCGTGGTGGAAGTGACGATGTGGGCATGCGGCACCGGTGAGGGATGCGCGCCGCCAGCAACGAGTCCAGCAAAGTGCGCCATGTCGACGAGGTACAGGGCGCCGACTTTATCAGCAATCTGACGCATACGGGCAAAGTCGATGGTGCGGGGATAGGCGCTGCCTCCGCCGACGATCAGCCTCGGATGCTCCCGCTCCGCCAGTTTTTCCAAATCGTCATAATCGATGGTCTCGGTATCTTTGGTGACGCAATACGGAACGATCTTGTACGTCTTACCCGAAAAATTCAGGGGATGGCCGTGCGTCAGGTGACCGCCATGCGCGAGGTTCAGGCCAAGAATGGTGTCGCCGGGCTGCAAGATCGCGGCATAAGCCTCCATATTGGCTTGCGATCCGGCATGGGGCTGCACGTTAGCGTGCTCGGCGCCGAACAACTGCTTGGCGCGGTCGCGAGCCAGGTTCTCGACAACATCAGTAAACTGGCACCCGCCGT
The DNA here is from genome assembly GCA_963818115.1 of uncultured Acidobacteriota bacterium. Taxonomy (GTDB): domain Bacteria; phylum Acidobacteriota; class Terriglobia; order Terriglobales; family Acidobacteriaceae; genus Sulfotelmatobacter. Next base: position 130,386 of record CAWFQZ010000028.1, on the reverse strand, counting down.
AATAGCGCTTGCCGGGATATCCCTCGGCGTATTTATTCGTGAAGACGGAGCCCGCGGCTTCGAGGACGGCTTCGCTGACGAAGTTTTCAGAGGCAATGAGTTCAAGGCCCTCGTGCTGGCGGCGGGTTTCATTGTCGATGGCGGCGGCGATCTGCGGATCACTCTCAAATAGCGGGCGGTACATCGCGGAAGTTTTCATATTGTTTTCCTAATCTCGTAAACGTCAGGCCGATGCAGTTCCATATAGCGATCGGCCGATTTCAACGGCGTAAATCCGAATTGCGCGTAAAGCCGGTGCGCGTCGCTCGTGAGCAGGATCCAGCGCCTTAATCCCTGCAGCGCGGGATGCTGCATGATGCATTCCATCATCCACTTGCTCAGCCCGCGGCCGCGATACGATTCGAGCACAAACACATCGCCCAAATAAGCGATGGTCGCGAAATCGCTGATCACCCGGGCAAAGCCCACCTGCGCGCCGCCACCATCATAAATGCCAAAGCACAGCGCGTGCCCGATCGATCTTGCGACCACGTCGCGCGGAATTCCTTTCGCCCAGTAGCAATTCGTCAGGAATTCGTGGATGACGTCCAGATCGAGTCGCGTTGGATCTGTGCTGATGACAAAGTCGCCGCGCCGGAACTCCGAGACAGCCGTGAGTTTTGCTGAATCAGCTGATTCCACGAGAACATTCTAAACTGCGTTCACCACGAAGGACACGAAGTAACACGAAGGAATTCCATAGAACTTTGCTTCGTCTTTCATCAACGCTTAGAACGCTGTCCGCAAGAACGACATCATGTGCCAGGCGTCCATATATTTGTATGGAGTTTCCCCGGTCGTGTAATGGCCGCAGGGCAACACGGCAACTTTGTGGTCGAGCCCGTGGCGTTCGAATTCTTCGACGGTCTGGCGCGACAGTTCGGGCAGGAACGTTAGATCGTACTTCGCGTAGATGATCAGCGACTTCCGCGGCCAGCGCGCAAATTGCTTGAAGTACGACATGGGACTCACGGCCAGCCACGCCTGCCGCAGGCGATCGAGGTCAATCTGCTGCTCGATTCCCTTCCGTATATGGCGGGTCGACTGGCCGTGCCACACTACGTCGGCAACATAAGTGGAAGCGTGGTTGAATGCTGCCACGCGAATGCGCGGATCGTGCGCCGTCGCGATGAATGCGTAGCATGATCCAAGGCTGGTTCCCACGATGCCGAGCTTGTCGTACCCCTGCTGCTCGAGCCAGTCGAGGCAGCAGCGGATATCCACCACTCCCTGTCGCACAGCGTTGAGCGTGCGCCCTATGTTTGCCGAGACCGCGTAGTCGGCGCGCTGGATCTCGGCCGGCATGCGGATGTCGTGATAGGGCATGGTCAGCCGTAGTACTGCGATGCCCATCAGGTTAAACATGCGGCAGAGTGCGACGTAAGAGATTGCGTCCGAATTCCAGTGCGGCAGGAGGACGATGGCGCGGCGTCCTTTAGCCGGAAACCAGCGCGCGTTCACCTGATCGTTTTCGGGATAGGGCGTATGCACAGGCGAGGTAAAGCGCAGAAACTCGGCAAACGTACCCTTCACTTTGGCTTCGAGTTTCGGGTCGGGCACTTCGCGCGTGGAGAAAACCTGAACTTCGCGCCTCTCCAGCCGGAAATCGGTGGGCGGCTTGTAGGAATAAAACTCGTCGCTGTTGGCAACGATGCGGTGATTGTAGTCCAAAAAGAATTTCTCGGGATTTGCCGGCATCTGCCCCGGAGGCACTCCATTGCGGCACGGCCAATCCCGCGCCCATTCGACACCCCATTCGAGCGGACGGACCACTCGGTTGTTGTCCACCGACGTCAGACGGTGTTCCCAGTCGTACATCCATTGTGCGTAACGAGAAGGCATGCTTAACCTTCCAGTTTAACAAGCGCCAGCGGTGAACTTGGGCTGGATACAGTCAACGGTCGCAATTGGCGGTTGGCGCTTGGCATTTGGCGGCTAAGCGGCGTCAGTAAGGTTAGACCGCAAGTGATATCCGTCACCGAAACCCGACCCAATCCGAGAAGAGCATAGCCGGGACGAGCAATGGACCCTGCTTCAAATCAGCATGTAACTACATTCGGAGTTACAATAAATCCCCACTTCCGGCAACACCGGCCGGAAGTGGGGCACCCGCCGGGGATGAGAATAAAAAACGAGCTCCTTGAGAAAGGCAAGTCATGAAGAGTGCAAAGAATACGAAAAAAGCCTCCAAGACGGATTGGAAACGAATTGATGCAATGCGCGACGAGGATATCGATCTCTCTGATAGCCCCGAGCTCGGTCCCGATTTCTTCGCGAATGCGATTATTTGGCCGGGACCGAAAAAGCAGATCACGTTACGCATCGATCCTGACGTTCTGAAGTTTTTTCGGAAAGAAGGACGCGGCTACCAGACGGTCATCAACGCAGTGTTGCGCAAGTATATGGAGGCGCAAGAATCGGGATCGAAGAGTCGCCACTAGAGCTGGTGATATTAGCTCGGATATCTTCGGGGCACGCGCTTCGAGATATTGCAGAGGATTTCGTAAGGAGTACTGTTAGCCAGCTCGGCATGCTCGAGAGCATCGACGCTGAGTCCATCGGCGACTCCCAGCAAGATCACTTCATCGCCAACACCCACGCCAGGAATTCCGGTCACGTCCACCAACGTCAGGTCCATCGAGATACGGCCTACGATGGGTGCGTAGTGATCCCGCACGATCACGCGTCCGCGATTCGAGAGCTGACGATTGTATCCATCGGCGTAGCCCACGGGCAGGACGGCGATGTGCGCCGGTGCCTTCGTCACGTAAGTGCCGTTGTAACCCAGGGGCTGGTTGGGACCGAGATTGCGCAGCGAAAGGATTCTCGTCTTCCAGGTCAGGATCGGCTTCACGGCCAACCGCAGCGTGCCGCCGCTCACCTCGCGGCCCGCGCGCTGGAACGGCAGGTAGTATCCGTAGAGCGCGACTCCGGGACGCACCATGGTATTCCACGTCTCGCGCCTCGAAATCACCGCGCCGGTGTTGGCCATGTGAACGAAGGCCGGTTCGATACCAGCGTCGCGCACCATGCGCCGCGCGATGTCGAAGTTGCGTTCCTGCTCGGCGACCGAAGGGGCGTCCATCACTTCGGACGAGGCCAGGTGAGTGGAAAGTCCCTCGAGTACAAGATGCTTGGCGCTGCTGATTGCGGCGAGCAAGGATGGAAGCTGATCGATTGCAACTCCCAAGCGTCCCATGCCGGTATCAACTTTTAGATGAACCGCGTGGTGCACGACGCCGAGCGCGGACGCCGCTTTATCCAGCGATTCGATCTGCCACGGTTCCCACACCGTAGGCGTGAGTCGCAGGCGGACGATTTCGTTTTCTTCCCCGCGCCAAAAACCCGTCATCAGCAGGATGTTGGCCCGGACTCCAGCGTCGCGCAACGGAATCGCTTCGTCCAGCGAGGTAACTCCGAGCCAGCGCGCGCCTTCGGCCTCGAGCGCTTTAGAACATTCGACAGCACCGTGGCCGTAGGCGTCGGCCTTCACCACGGCACAGACCGTAACACCCGTTCCAACATGCTTCTGAACAGTGCGAAAATTTTGCCGCAATGTCGTGAGCGAAACGTCAGCCCAGGTGGGACGCGTCGCGACGCGGCTCAGAATTTCTGCAGTAGTTGCCACTTTCGCGATTATAGCGGCATGCGCCTTAGCGCCCACGTTACGCCGGGGCTACTCCTATCCGAGCAAAGCTCTCGCTATCGACTCGCGGCGGTGGCAGCAAGCTGCACAGGTCCTTCGGCGGGCAAACTGCGCCCGCCTCAGGATGACAAGCCTGGAATGCGAACGGCTTCAATTTGCCGCGAGCACGAAGTTCACCGTGATCTGCGTCTCCACCTCGACGGCCTCGTTGTTGAGAATGTACGGCTTGTAACGCCACTGGCTGACGGCCTGAATCGCTGACGGGACCAGCAGGGGATGTCCGGAAAGTAGGCGCAGGTTTTCAATCGTTCCCGTCTTGCTTATCACCGCCGCCAAAACGACTGGGCCCTGGATACGTGCCGTTCTAGCCATGGGTGGGTATGCAGGTTCAACGCGGTGGATTAAGCTTCCGGGCAGCATGGAGGAAATCCGCAAGGTATGAGGTACAGGGGACGGGGCAGGCTTCGGCATGACCGCATTCGTTCCACCGAACGGAATATGCAGACCGCCTGGATCAAAGGAGTTTCCTGCGGTGCTGCCGATCACATCACCGATGGACGGCCCCGAAGTTGCCACATCGTCGTTCTGTGAAACTTTGTCGGGGATGTGTCCGGGGAACCGGAGCCGGCCATCGTATGGCACGATTTGAAGGGATGAGTTCCGAAAATGCTCCACGGAATGCGGTGGCACCGTACTGGGGCGTCCCATACTGATCGGCGTAGAAACGGTGCGCGCCAGCGGAAGTCCAACGGTTTGCAAGATGGGAATCATCAGCAGCAGACCGATTGCGACGGCTTGCAGCCCGAAGGAAGTCAAGGTCGTCCAGCTGCGGCGACCGCGTTGGGCCCATGAAGTATCGAGCAGGCTATCGGCAAACATGGTGTCCTCCAGCGTGAAAATTTGCTTGATGTTTTGGACACCACGAAAGCTCGACTCAGCGCCGTGAGCAAAAGAAAAAAAGGCCGCGCTTTCACGCGGCCTGCTGGAACTTTCCCGACACACAAGGTGTCGGCCTGAATTACTTCGAAGGCGGAGTCGTCGGCTTCGGAGTAGTGCTTGCGCCTGGAGCTCTCGGAGCCGCTGGCTTCGCCGCGCCACCCGCGGGCGCCGGAGGAGCCGCAACGCCAGACTGCACGTTGTAGGCTTCGATCACTGCCTTGGTGATATCGACCGCCTCGCCCCACCACAGCACGTTGCTCTGTGGCCAAGGCTTCGAGGTATCGACGATGATGCCGAATCCGTTGTCCTGCGAATATTTCACGATGAGTGGAGCCATCTTCTGAAGGATACGGCCGGCGATTTCCTGATTCTGGTTGCCGTAATCTTCCTGGGCATCCTGGACAGCGCGATCGAAAACCTTCTGCTTGCTTTCGATCTGCTTCTTCAAGTTGGCCAGAGCCTCTTCGTTCAGCTTGTCCTGCTGCGTGCTGAGCTGTTTCTTCATCGCTTCGAGCTCATCGTTCTGGCTCTTTAATTCCGCCTGCTTGGGCTCGAACTTTTTCTGCAGCGCTTCGCCGTCGCGACGACCTTCGTTGCTGGCGAAAATGGCGTCCTGAATGTTGATGGTTCCAACTTTCGTGCCCGTGCTGGGAACCGAGGTGGCAGGCGCCGAAGTCGCAGCTCCGGGTCCCGAAGTCGACGGGGTGGCAGCGCTGCCGGTTTGGGCCAGTGCGGAGAAGGTAAACGTCGCCGCAACAGCCAGAAGGATACGCACAAACTTGCTTTTCATTGGATCGGTTGAACTCCTTGGAACATGGTTCCGGGAATGACTTCGAATCTTCGCTCTCAGATCGCTTCTTCAGTCAACGCTGGGCCGCACTGAATGAGGTTTCCGCTGCGGTAGCGGCCGCCATCGGAAAAGGCGCCTAGATCGCCAGCATCACACGCCGGGCATGCGGGGCGTGTCGTCCACTCCTTAGTCTCGCTCGATGGCGTGGATCGCTAACATTATAGTGATCCCCGTCTCAGTGCGTCAAACAAGTTGGCCGTGCCGGTGACGGCAAAATCAACAGCTTTTCAGCCGAACTATTAACAGGAAAATCGAGCCAGCCAACCTCGCCCGGTACGAATTCGATGCCGCTAGAACGTCGTCGCAACTGTGAAGCGGAATGTCTTACGCGGCTCCCTCAACAGGAAACTCGGTGCGTAGGAATTGACCGCAAGATGGTACGTATAGTCTCCAGCCGCACCCGCCGGGAACATGCCTCGAGTGATCGGGATGGGCGGCGACGCCTGTTCGTCTAGACGCAGCGGGTTGTACGCCCAATAAATTCGGAACGGGGCATTCACGACCGGTAAGAACATTTGCAACTCAATGCCGGTGGACATGCGCGGCTGCCAGTTAGTGGAACTTAGCACCTGCAGGTTCTGCGGCGGCACCGGGCTCAAGGTTTTGCCGCCGACGCAGTTGTATCCGGAATCGAGCGCTGCGCAACCGAACGGCGTACTGATGACCTGATCGTACTGCACGGTCGCAATCTGCAACTGAGACGGCCGCAGGATCGGATCGATGCCGGTATCGATGAACGGAGCCACGGCGACCGGGCCAGCAATCGTGATGCGGTATTCGAGGTTCGTCCACACGCTGAGATCGCCGCCGGGGAACACGATCTGGTCAACTGGAATAGGAACGGTCCAATTTCCCTGATGCGGATTCGCCGGATTCTTCAGTACCGGGGTTCCGTCGGGATTGGTCAGAGTGATCGAGTTCGCGCTCGGCAGGAAGGCTACGGGTGAGATCGACCGGATATCGAAGCCGCGAATGTCGTTCTCGCCACCCATGTAGAACCGCTGGAATGGCGGAGCTACCAGCCCGGCATAGCCGCTGATGTAGGACGCACTCACGTTGAAGCCAACCGCGTTGCGGCGGTTCTGAACAGGAATGAACTGCTTGTACTGAATGATCGGCCGGATGGAACGAACAGTTCCGCCGATTCCCGCGAATTCCGCGCCTAGCGTCATCTGATGGCCGCGGTGCGGAGAGATGCCGCTATCCAAAGTATTGAACGAGAAATTGGGGAAGATCTTGCTCGTGATGATTCCGTTAACCGCGCTGGGTCCGGAAATTCCGCGGAACGCGATGAAGTCAAAAAGTGTCTTGGACGCGGTGCTAAGAGGAAGCAGCGTCGAACGATCCAGCGAATACGTGATGCCGAGGCGCTTGAAGGAGCGGCGCAGCGGGTAGCTCAGCGAAGTCGTGAATCCCACACTCGACTGCGAGTAGTTCTGCAGGTTTTGCAGAATCGCGCTCGGCAGATTCAGGTTCTGTCCGCTGAAGATGGAGAGCTGGCGGGCCTGGTCGAAGCTGACTTTGTTGCCGAAGATCGTAAACCCAAACTGCAGCGGCCGGTCGAACATGTACGGCTGCGTGAAGCCGAACATCACGCTGCGCGCCAGGTTTCCGAGGCTAACTTGCATCTGGAGTGTTTCGCCGCGTCCGAGGAAGTTATTGGTCGCGTAGTTCAGGCCGATGAACGCGCCTTCCAGACCGCTGACTCCGCCATTCAGTCCGATGCTGTTCTTGCCTTTTTCGTGGACCTTCAGAGTGAGATCGACTTGTCCGTTCTTTTCGTCGAGCTTCTTGTCGGTAACGTTGGGATCGTCCGGCTTGAGCTGGTCGAAATATGAAAGCTGATTCAAACGCAGCAAACTGAGTTCCCAGAGACGCGAATTGTAGACTCCACCTTCTTCAAGAGCTAGTTCGCGGCGGATAACTTTGTCGCGCGTGGTGGTGTTGCCCTGAAACTCGATACGGCGCACGTAAAACTGCTTACCTTCATCAATATCGATTTCCAGATTCGCCAGCTTCTTGTCATCATCGAAGGTGGTTGAAGGCACGCCGGTAAAGTTGATATAGCCGTACTCGCCGTAAGCCTTGCGAAGATTTTCCAGGCCCTTCGCGATCTTCTCGCGGCTGAAAATATCTCCATCTTTGAGCGGGAACAAGGCGCGCAATGCGTTGACGTTCGAAATCGCCTTATTGTTCTTGAAGGTAATCTTACCCAGTCGGTACTGGTCGCCTTCCTCGATCGGCATCGTCAGATCCACGGCCTTCCCGGGGCCAGACTGCAGCAGCGGAATGTGGAATCCCTTATGTCCGGTGTCGTGGATCTGGGTCTTCGGGTCGCTGACACCCGCCTTGAAATATCCACGATTCTGGTATTCGGCGCGGACCCGCTCGGTATCTTCTTCGAGCTTGGTGGCGTCGTATGTTCGGGAGAAGATGTTTTCGAGGAAGATCGAGTGCGGAATGCCGATCGGGCGCAGATTCTTCATCGCGGCCCGTAGAACACGGCTCTTGATGGCCTTATTGCCTTCGAACTTGATCTTGCCGACTTTAACCTTTGGTCCTTCTTTGACGACGAAGGTGATCCCGACAGCAGCCGGAGGAATCTGGCGGACTTCCGTGCGAATCGTGGCGAACTGCCGTCCATGCTCGGAGAGTAAGCCCTTGATCGAGACTTCGGCTTTCTTGATGCGGGTAGGATCGTACTGGCTCTCGACCACCAGTCCGACTTTGTCCTGCTTAAAGCGATCGAGGATGTCGCTGTTGGAAACCGAACTAGTGCCGATGTAGTTAATCTCGCGGATGGTGGGCTTTTCTTTGACCTGAACGATGATGCGCCAGCCCTTTGGAGTCTGCTCGCGCGAAAACTTGATGTCTTCGAAGTAACCAGTATTCCAGAGCGAGTTGAAGTCGCGTTCCAAGGCGGCCGCGTCGTAAACGTCTCCAGCTTTGGTAAAAATGCGGGCGCGGATCGTGTCGGCGGGGATGCGCCGGTTGCCCGTCACATCGATCTCTGAGATCACATCATTCTGCCCCCATGCCGAGCTCGCGGCGACCACGAGCAATAAAGCGAGGACGGTGCCGAGTCCGCAAACGCGTCGGCCAATTGTCCGCCAAAACCGTTGAAATGAACGAGATGGCACCGACGCGCCTCTGGGAACGCAGGCGCCCTTGGGCACAACAAGGTTCTCCGAATGAAAGCGAAAAGGAATCGCTACGACCTCAGCCTCTGGGATGTAAGAAAACTGCAATTATACGGTAGTGCAAGGGAAAGCGTCCAAAACGGCAACTCTCAGATTCGAATCCCTCGGTTGCTTCCGAAAATCAACTTCTGGCAGGCAGCTCGCCGGACGGTTCCTGGCCACTGATCACTGGTTACTGATTTTCGGCTGTGATAACTCTACCTCAACCAAGACGGAATAAAACGTGGCCGAGTTGCCCATGTCGGCAAGTTTTTCTGAGGTAAGACTGTTGATGCTTTGAAAGCCCGGCGTCATCTTGGCCCAGTTCAATGTCGCCGACACCACACCGGGTTGAACTCGACCGTCCACGCGAGCCTTCAGCAGTATATCCCCTCGGTGATTGAAAACTCGCACTCGATCTCCATCGGAGATTCCACGGGCCTTCGCATCAGAATGGGAGATCTCGAGCAAGCCCGGTTCTTCCATGTTCTGCACTGAAGGAACGTTGGAAAATGTCGAGTTGAGGAAGTTGTCGGCTTTTCGAGCCAGCAGTTCAAGCGGCAGCGAATTTACATTCTTTCCATGCCGAGACTCGGAAGGCGGTTTGAACTCGGCCACTGGATCGAGCCCTTGCGCCCTCAACGCTTCGCAGTAAAGCTCCGCCTTGCCCGAAGGTGTGCGGAACTTCCCTTCCGCGAATGGAAGGAACGGAGCTGGATGTGATTGTGCGGGAACAGGCTGCCCCGGCTGTCCGACGGAGCGCATCTCCGCCGCAGTCTCACCACCGGCCCCTGCCCCCTGGTCCCTGAAGTTCAGCCGCACTTCTCCCTGCTCGAGTCGCTCGCGAGTGATCCCTTGAAGCCACGGATCTGTCGACTCAAGAGCCAGGTCAATCATCTCGTCCACCGACTCGCGGAAACATTCATCCTCAAATCCCATTCGCTGGGCAAGCCCGCGGAAAACTTCCACATTCGACCGGCACTCGCCTAGCGGCTCGATCGCCTGATTCGACACCTGCACATAGTAGTGACCGTAAGCCTTCTGCAGATCTTTGTGCTCGAAGAAAGTGGTGGCCGGAAGAACGATGTCGGCGTAATCGGTAGTGTCGGTGAAGAATTGTTCGTGGACCACGGTGAAGAGATCGGGACGCAGGAGGCCGCGCACGACTTCATCATGCCGCGGACAAACCGCCGCTGGATTCGAGCCGTAGACAAACAAAGATTTCACCGGAGGATCGTTCACAGTATTCAACACTCGACCTAGCTCAACCATGTTGATGGTGCGCGCCACACGGCCAAGAGCGGTCCGCATCAGGTCAGGACGCTTCAGCGCCACGGTGTTGAACTGTCCGCCTCCGCTGGTAGAGAGTTGCAGTCCACCACCAACTTCTTTCCACGAGCCAATCACGCACGGCAACATTGCGACCGCGCGGGTCGCCGTACCGCCGCCCTCCGAGCGCTGTACGCCATAGTTCAGCCGGATCACCGACGGCCTGGCAGTCGCATACTCGCGAGCCAGCTTCCGAATATCGTCGGCGGCAATCCCGGTCCACTGCGCCACGCGCTCTGGTGGATATGACTTCACTTTTTCGCTCAGCTGTTCGAAGCCGAGGGTGTACTTCGAAACGTAATCCGCGTCGTGCAGATTTTCGCCGATGATGACATGCATCATGCCCAGCGCCAGCGCCGCATCGGTCCCGGGATTGATCGGCAAATACCAGTCCGCGCATTCCGCCGTGCGCGTTCGGTAAGGGTCGATGACCACCAGCTTGGCGCCCTTGCGCTGCGCTTCTACGATGAAGGGCCAGAGATGAACATTGTTAGCGTGAATGTTCGAGGCCCAGGCGATGATGTACTTCGAATGCCGGAACTGCTCGGGCTCCGTGCCCAGCTTTACGCCGTAGACTGATTCGAGCCCGGCCTCACCAGCAGCGGAACAAATCGCGCGCTCCAGCTGAGAAGCGCCGAGGCGATGGAAAAATCTCCGGTCCATCGACGCGCTGTTCAGAGTGCCCAGCGTCCCGCCGAAGGAATACGGCAGAATCGCCTCGCTGCCGAACTCGGCGCTGATCGCCCGGAAGCGAGAAGTAATCTCGTCGAACGCTTCGTCCCAGCTAATTCGCTGCCAAATGCCATTGTGTGGGATTTCCTGCTGTGGGACCGGATATTCGATCTGGTCAGGAGCCGAGCTCCGTTTCTCTAAGGAATGGCTGGGGCGCCCAGCCCCAGGCCCTTTAGGAGCGATCCGCCGCATTGGATAGAGCACCCGGTCGGGCGAATACACGCGATCCAGATACTTCGCTACCTTCGCGCAAAGGAAACCGCGCGTCACCGGATGTTCCGGATCGCCCTGAATCTTCGTGGCACGTCCGTCCTGCACAGTGATCAGTACCCCGCATGCATCGGGGCAATCGTGCGGACACACGGCATGCACAATCTGTTCCATCGCTGGTTCGATTATACGGTGCCTTTAGGCGGAAATTATGTGACGACAGCCGCCTCGGCTGTTGCGGGCCGCAGATTCGACGTGTTCTTGATGAGGTGAAACATGTTGAGCTTCGCCCACGGGCAGCCGAGGACGCCTCCCCCCACATCAAAACTTTCCAGGCAAGAAAAAGCGGACGACCCGAGGGCCGTCCGCCAATTGTGAAACTACGTTTCGCTTAGTTGCTGGGCGGAGTTGCTACCCAACCCACATACATTTCCGGATTGCCGCTGACCGGATCTTTCAGCAACAGGCCGCGCGCCACAAGAGGAACTGCAGTCGTCGTGCTCTGGAGTTGGTTCAGTCCGGTCAGGTTGAAGAAGGCAGTTCCGGTGAACGTGTTCACCGTTACTGGTCCGCCCGCCGAATAACCAACCAAGCCGTTGTTCGAAAGCTCGAACGAACCGGCATTGCCACCGCTGACGGTGACGCTACCCGGAACGAACGTGCCGTAGACGCCCTGGAGGCGCAACGAAATCATCTGCGGCGTAAAGACGTTGCTAGCAAAGCTGCCGCCGATGAATATCCGCTGCCCAACCATGACCGTCGTGTCGTTGAAGACTGCGCTGGTCAGGAAGTTGTTCATGAAGCAGATGTCGTACGTCGACACCGCGCTGACATCGATCGTCTGGATGGTGTCTACATCGCTGACCATATCCGCGCCGGTCTCGCCCACCCACATCGTGATGGTCTGCACCTGGCCGGATCCGTTAGTTGTTTCTGCCAATACGCGGCCCGAAACGAACGAGTGCGCCGTGGTGATCACTTCGACGGCCGCGGCCATCACGCTGCCGTCAGCCTGGAAGTAACCTTGAACCGCGACAAACGCCGGCGCCGCGAGATCGTTGATGTTCCATCCACTGTTGAACTGTGTGGAGTTGCTGACGTCGATCGTCAACTGACGACCATAGGGCCCCTGGAGCACGAACGTATTGCCTGAAGCATTCACAGAAACCAAGCCGCCCATCAGATCGCTGACTTGACCGTCTGGATCGCTGGCCTTGGTTGCCTTCACGTAGATGACAGGATTCACCGCACCGGTGACCTGTCCGTTGGTATCAACCGCGAGAGACTGACGGATATCCATTTCCATCTTCAGGCCGGCAAGACCGCTGCCCGTCACCACCATCGGCGAAGGAAAGTTCACCGTGACGGTGTAAGGGTTCTGGTTGTTCGGGAAAGTGCCGTTGATCGTATTCAACGCCGGAGGAGTCTGCGTCATATCGACGTAGGAAATTACCGGGCTCGCCAGCACGATCGTCGCGCTGGTGTATGTACCCGCCGCTACCGAGTTAAATGCCAACGGAGAACGCAAGCCGAGCAGGCGCGCAAAGTCGACGGTGGTTGGCGTCGAAAGCACGCTCGCGGTGGTTCCACTTCCGTTGAGCGTGATCGAATTCAGCGTCACGTTGAAACTTACGACGGACGCCAGCGGCGCGTCCTCTCCCGTTACAAATACGTTTCCGGACGTGTTCTGGGAAAGCGACGTCGAAGACTTCGACGATCCGCATCCCAACCCAATCGTCGTGAGCGCGAGCAGCACTCCGAATACTAGAAATTTCTTCATGGCAGACTCCAAAATTTGAAGTTTTGAATGTGAAGTAAGTCCGGGGGGAGCCGCGAGTTTCTTCACGTCAATGGAAACACAGGGCTCTGGGGAATGTCGCGTAACCGGCGTGCAGGTTACCTGGACAGGTGCTTGCTGCTATCTAATAGAGCGGACGAGACTTCCGCGGCGAAAGGAGGAAATTCGGCAGGGTACATGTACTTCGGTGAGTGCAGTTGCGAGGGACTTTCCGCATCGAGGACAGTCCAGAAAATGTCTCTGGAGAAAACGGGTGCTTCGAGTTTTCGAGAACGCGGCGGCCGACGAGGATCAAAACTACTTCAGTTCCAAGACTTCTTTTTCCTTGGCCTTGCTCATCTCTTCCATCTTCTTGATTTCGTCGTCGGTGAGCTTTTGGATTTCGTCGAGAGACTTTTTCTCTTCGTCCTCGGTAATTTTCTTGTCCTTCAGCGCCTTCTTGATGGCGTCGTTTCCGTCGCGGCGGATGTTGCGGATCGCGGTGCGGTGCTCTTCGAGTGCCTTGTTCAGATGCTTGACCATCTCCTGCCGGCGCTCTTGCGTCAGAGGCGGCACGGGTACCCGAATCAACTTGCCGTCATTCATGGGATTCAGGCCGAGTTCGCCCGAGCGGATCGCCTTCTCGATCGCGGCGAGTGACGACGGATCAAACGGCTGCACGGTGATCAATTGCGGCTCCGGAGCGTGTACCTGGGCAATCTGATTGAGGGGCATTTGCGATCCGTAGTAGTCGACGCTGACTCCGTCGAGCATGTGCACTGAGGCGCGCCCAGTCCGCGTGGCAGCCATCGCCTTGCGAAAATCCTCGACCGCTTTCTCCATGCGCGTCTTCAGTTGCCCGTATGTCTCTTTCAGCCCCGCGATTGATGCCATGATCGCCATAAGTTCCGCTCCGTCCTGCACAACCAAAACGTCGAATTATAAACCCGCACGAGCACATCCAAAACCGTAAACCACGAAGGACACGAAGGAACACGAAGTAAATCAAGTCCTCTTCGTGAACCTTCGTGCCCTTCGTGGTTATTGCTTCTTCACTTTTCCTAAGCGCACACCATCGATCCGATTTTCTCGCCGAGCAGGACTCGCCGAATATTCCCGTGCTGATTTAGGCTGAACACGATGATGGGCAGATTGTTGTCCTTGCACAAGCTGATTGCCGTCGAGTCCATCACTTTCAGGCCGAGTTTCAGCACGTCCATGTACGTAATCTGGTTGAACTTCCTTGCGCCATCGACCTTCATGGGATCGGCATCGTAGATGCCATCAACTTTCGTGGCCTTCAGGATGGCGTCCGCCTTGATTTCCATGGCGCGAAGCGAGGCAGCGGTGTCCGTTGAGAAATACGGGTTGCCGGTGCCACCGGCGAAGATCACGACGCGGCCTTTTTCCAGATGGCGAATCGCCCGGCGCCGGATGAACGGCTCGGCCACCTGATTCATCTCGATCGCAGTCTGCACGCGCGTGTATACGCCCTGCTTTTCGAGCGCGTCCTGGAGTGCCAGAGCGTTGATGACCGTGGCGAGCATTCCCATCTGGTCGGCAGAGACGCGGTCCATGTCCTTGGCTTGCTCGGCGACGCCGCGGAAGAAATTGCCACCGCCAACGACAATCGCCAGCTGTACGCCCAGCTTGTGGACGTCTTTAAGTTCGGCCGCGATCTCGTGAATGCGCTTGACCTCAACGCCAAAGCCCTGGTTGGCCGCCAAAGCCTCGCCGGATATTTTGAGAAGAACGCGTTTGAAGGCAGGAGTCGTCATGGTCAGTGGTTAGTGGCTAGTCGTCAGTGTAATGCAGCGGAAGAATTCCGGCTCTTTCCCGCTACGCCGGCATAAAAAAGGCGCCCCGAAGGGCGCCCTTAAATTACTCGCTTTTTGTCTCTGTAGGCTTGGTGATGGCGATGGTCTCGCCCGCGTCGCCCACCTTGAAGCGCGCAAACCGGCGCACAGCAATATTCTCGCCGAGCTTACCGATCTTCGATGCAATCAGTTGTCCGATCGAGATGGTCTGGTCCTTGATGAAAGGCTGCTCGAGCAAGCAGACTTCTTCGTAGAACTTCTCCATCTTGCCGTTCACCATCTTCTCGGCAATGTTCGCCGGCTTGCCGCTGGCAATCGCCTGCGAGAGGAAAATATCCTTTTCGCGGGCAAAATCCGCTGCCGTGACGTCTTCCTTGCGAACGTACTTTGGATCGCTGGCCGCAATGTGCATTGCGACATCATGCAACAGCTCCTTGAAGTCGTCCGTACGGGCCACAAAGTCGCTCTCGCAATTGATCTCAACGAGCACACCAATCTTGCCGCCGGCGTGGATGTAGCTCCCCACCGATCCTTCGCTCGTCACGCGCGTGGCTTTCTTCGCTGCCACCGAAACGCCCTTCTTTCGGAGAATCACGACCGCCTGCTCCATATCACCCTTGGCTTCGGTCAGGGCCTGCTTGCAATCCATCATCGGAGCCCCGGTCTTCTCCCGGAGTTCCTTCACTTGTCCCGCTGAAATATTCGCCATAGTAGTACTCATAAAGTTTCCAGTTTCGCGTTTCTAGTTTCGAGTGGATAGGAATTACGCTGTCGTCATTCAGGCCACTCGAAACTGGAAACCTGAAACTCGACACTATATAGAACGACCCGCGCCGGGATTCTCTAAGCAATGACCCGCGCGGGTCTGATCTCAAGCCCGGTTTGTCACTGACTACCAACTACCAGCCACAAACCACTAAACGGTTTGACTCTCCACCTTGGGCAGTTCGGCCTCTTCGTTGGCCACCGGCTTCTTGTGTGTTCCCGGACCCAGCACTTCTTCCATGCTGATGTCTTCGGAAGCATCCACCGCCGCAGCCTCGGGAACGTACTCGCCAGCCGCATCGGCCGCAGCTTGCGCGGCATCGGAAGCAGCCTGCATGTCCGCTACCTGTTTGTCGGTCATCAACTGCGCGCCCTCAGCAATCGATTCCGAAATCTTCGAGGTGAACAGCCGGATCGCCCGCAACGCGTCGTCGTTGCCGGGGATCACATAATCCACTTCGCTCGGGTCGCAGTTGGTATCTACCACCGCAACCACGGGGATGCCCAGCTTGCGGGCTTCCCGAACCGCAATCTGCTCTTTATTCGAGTCAATCACGAAGATCGCGTCGGGCAGGCGGTTCATGTTCTTGATGCCGGCCAGGTTGGCCTGCAGATGCTTACGCTCGCGCTCGAGCTTGATAACTTCCTTCTTGGGCAGCAGCTCGTAGCGGCCGTCCGTGGCCATCTCGTCGAGCTCCTTGAGGCGCTTCACCGACTTCTGGACGGTGACCCAATTGGTGAGCAATCCGCCCAGCCAGCGCTGGTTGATGTAGAAACCGCCGCACTTGGTCGCCTCTTCGGCGATCGCGTCCTGCGCCTGGCGCTTGGTTCCCACGAACAACACAATTTTGCCGTCGGCCGCCAGATCCTGGACGAACTTCGACGCCTCTTTGAACATCTTCAGCGTCTTCTGTAAATCGATGATGTAGATCCCGTTGCGCTCTCCGAAGATGTATTCCTTCATCCTGGGATTCCAGCGCTTCGTCTGATGCCCGAAGTGAACGCCCGCTTCGAGCAACTCTTTCATGGTGATGGTAGCCAAACAACCTCCTATTTAGTCTGCATCGGGAGATCGAGGTTTCAATGTTTCAAGGTTGCAACGTTTCAAGGATTTCTGAAACCTTGAAACTCTGAAACGTTGAAACCTGTCCTGCCCGATTGCCATTCCCGTCCCCGCGCCGCGAGGCTCGGGAAGAATTGAACACCTAAAAACAGCTCTCAGCATTCAGCCATTGGCTCTTAGCCAAGAACAAACCTTGTCATTCCGAGCGAAGCGAGAAATCTCGGTCACCTCGGAATCGTCGAACTATCGCTTGCTGAACTGGAAGCGCTTGCGAGCGCCTTTCTGTCCGTATTTCTTGCGCTCTTTGCCACGCGAGTCGCGGCTGACGTATCCCTCAGCCTTCAACTTCTTGCGCAACTCGGCATTGAACTGCATCAATGCGCGAGCGATGCCCAGTTTCACCGCATCCGCCTGACCACGCACGCCGCCACCCAGCACGCTGGCGATGACGTTGAACGAAGCGCCCGTATCCGACGAAGCCAGCGGAGCCTTTGCTGCCGAACGCTGTGCCGGAGTGACGAAATATTCTTCAAACGCGCGACCGTTTACCTTGAAGTCGCCGTTGCCTGGACGCAAATAAACGCGGGCAATCGCCGTCTTGCGGCGTCCCGTTCCGTAATATTGAACTAACTCTGCCATTTTAGCTTTGAGCCTCGAGCGGTGAGTTCCAAGCAACTCGACGGAACACCTGCCTCCGACCCTTAACCTTTCAAAAATGAATTTCGCGCGCTCGTAGCTCGAGGCTCGTAGCTGCTCTTACGAAACCGCGACCTTCCGCGGCTTGTATTCGCGTACTTCTAACTTCAAATCTTGCGGCTTCTGCGCCTGGTGCGGATGCTTGTCGCCTTTGTACACATTCAGCTTCGAAAGCATGTGCGCTGCCAGCTTGTTTTTGGGCAGCATGCGCTTCACGGCCGCTTCGATAATCGCTTCCGGCTTGCGAATGATCCGCTTGTTATAGTCCTCGGTCCGCAAACCACCCGGATATCCCGTGTAATGGTGATACTGCTTTTGCTCCGCCTTCACTCCGGTGGTGCGAATCTTCTCAGCATTGATCACGATCACGTGATCGCCGGTATCCAGAAATGGCGTATATTGCGGGTTTTCTTTGCCCATAAGGATGCGCGCCACCTGTGAAGCCAGGCGCCCGAGCGTCTGCCCGTCTGCATCCACGACGTACCACTTGCGCACAATTTCCCCCTCTTTGGGGAAATACGTAGACATGAAACTCTCCCAGATTGAAAAAGCTGCGAAAGAAGACCGCTCGTTGATTCCCCTGACGAGGACGCCAGGACCATCAGGCGGGCAACCACACGACTGCCAAAGTCTTAAAGATAGCTTAGTCTGCAAATAATTGTCAACGACGTGTTAATCGCCAAGACCCGATGGTAAGTTATGCGACGGAGGTGTTGTCATGAGGTTGATCCCTAAGATTTTTGCTCTCTCCCTTGTCCTCTGCATTCCGCTCTGGGCGCAGCATGGCGGCCACGGCGGCGGACATGCGGTCGGTGGCGGCTTTATTCCTAAACATGGCCCGGCACCGAGTCATGGTCCTGCGCATCCGGCACCAGGTTTTCACGACGAACCGGGTCATCCGGAGGCTCCTCACGTCCATCACAACGGACAGTGGGTCGGGCACGATGCGGGACGCGACGATGCCCGATTCCATCTCGATCACCCGTGGGAACACGGCCATTTCACAGGCGGTTTCGGCCGCGGACACGTGTGGCACTTAGCTGGAGGCGGTCCCGGGCGCTTCTGGTTTGGCGGCTTCTACTTCAGCGTCGCACCGTTCGACGTCGGCTATTGCGGCGACTGGAATTGGGATGGCGACGATATCGTGATCTACGAAGACCCCGATCATGACGGATGGTATCTCGCTTACAACGTCAGACTTGGCACCTATGTTCACGTCCAGTACCTGGGGGCCTAAAGCGGTTCCGTTTCGTATTTCGCGACGGATGGCGGGGCCTGTTACCCGCTCACTCCGTCGAGTCCGGAGAGCGTTATGCCTTCCAAAAAGAAAAGCGCCACGAACGATCGAACTGCTCTTTATGAAGCACTGATCGCTACCATTCCAGCTATCGAGCGTAAGGGCGACAACAATCCTTACACATCACTCAACGGAAACATGTTCACGCTGCTTCATCAGCAGAAGCTGGCCATTCGCCTCCCGGAAACCGAGCGCGAGAAGTTCCTGAAGAAATATCAGACGAAGCTCTTTGAAGCGTATGGAACGGTAATGAAGGAATATGTAGCCGTCCCAGATGAACTGCTCGAAAACACGAAAGAGCTGAAGAAGTATCTTGCCTCGAGCTACGAGTACGCCAAGACTTTGAAACCCAAACCCACCACAAAAAAGAAGCACTGACAGGACGAAGCGCTAATACCCATTCCAGCTCATGTCATCCTGAGGATCGCGCTTTGTGCGAGCGACGGACCTACGCACTTCCCTACTTTGACGATGATGCTGGCAAGTTCACAGATTCTTCGGCGCCCAAAGACCGCCGCCTCAGGATGATAAGGCCGCAATGTATGGAAGAGTTGGCCGATTGAGTTGCCCGACTCTATTCGTAGGCCAGTGCATCGATTGGATCGCGTTGCGCCGCTTTGTAGGCCGGATATAGCGCTCCCGCCAGCGCTCCGGCAACCGCAATGATCGTGGCTCGCAGCACCCAGGCATAACTCCAAAACAGGCGTAGCACGGGCTTTTCAAACATAATCACACGCCGCGTCGCCAGGCTGATCAGGATGCCTGCGACGATGCCTACGATCGCCAGCAGAACGGTTTCGCGGAGCACGACATTCACGATGTACCACTTCGACGCGCCCATCGACTTCAGGATTCCGATTTCGCGAGTTCGCTCCATCACGGCGGTGTACATCGATTGGAAGATCACGAGGAAGCCGACCACCACGGCGACGCCAATTACGATCTTGATGGCGAGATCGAAGCCGGGAAGGTTGTCGGGCGTCATCATCGACAAATATTCCTGCATCGACCGGACCGAGTATTTCTCCATACCAGGCCGCGCCTGAATTGACTTGATCACCGCGTCGGCATTCGAAGGATCGTCGAGTTTGATGTAAAACACCGAGGCTCGCCCTTCGGACCCCATCAGATCCTGCATGGTCGAAAGCTGGAGAAACTTCCGGCCTCCCTTGCCATGGGGAACGATCCCGCAGATGCGAAAAGAATGATTCAAGACATCGACTGTATCTCCAACTTTCTTATGATTCATGCCAGCATAGAAGTCGTCGACGATGGCGTCGTTCGGCCCCTGGAAAGGCCCGCCCGAGAGATACCGGAATTTTGGAGAAAGGCCATCATAGGTCGCCAAATCGATGCCGTAGTCGATCTCGAGCGGCTTTTGGCTGAACGCCCAGATCACCGGAGCCGCGACCTCAATGTGCGGCATCTGGCGGAGAATATCTCCCACTTTCACGGGAATCGGCGCTCCTGACATTCCGACGAGCGCGGAAGAACCCGGCGGCATCACCATAAGATCCGCACCGACTCCGATTTGGCTCTCCTTCGATCCATTCAGCAGGCCGTAAAAGAGCGAGACCACCAGCAGGATCATCGTGATCTCGAGTGCAATCGCACTTGCGGTGATGATCGACCGAGTCGGCCGGTGCGTCAGATTCGCAACCACCATCTTGTTCATCATAGGAAAGTCGCCGGACAAATTGGATTATAGAAGATGAAGCAGACAGCCTGCCCTGAGCGTAGTCGAAGGAATGAGGGTTTGACTTTAACTGATGTTATTTCTCCGCCAGCGGCACAACCAAGCTCGATTGCGGCGAATCGAGGTGGACCACTACGGCTCCGGGCGGCTGATTCAGTACGAACTGTTCATCACGCAGCGGCTTGTTGATCTCAACCTTCAGCATGTTCAGCGTGAGATCGTATTCCTCTTCGGGCAGCTTGATCTCGACACGGGACGGGAAGCTGAACCCGTCGTAGTCCTTGTACTCCGCATAGCGCGCGTCGGTCGCAACTTTCCCGTTGTCGCTGTAAATATATTGTCGGTGCGGCTTCAGATCGGTACGCGAGAAAATGATCTTGCGCGCCAGCCTCCAGCCTCCGTCGCCTTTCTTGATGACCGTCAGCTCGTAGTCATCCTGCAAAATCCGATGCCCCTTGGCGTCATGCTGAATGTCGTAGCCGTTTTCGAGGACAGCGATTTCGGTGTCGGGATCGATTCGCCGGATCAGCAGCGCCTCATAAATATTCTTCGGACGAAGGTTTTCCATCGGCTGGTCGGTGCTCAATGCCGTCACCTGATCTTTGCCGATCACAAACTTGTTCTTGGGAGGAATCCAGAGCCTGAAGTCGCGGCCGTCGCTGACCATATCGAAAGCGGTCGTCCGGACGATGGGCATCAGGCCCGTCATATGCAGCCAGTCCGGCTTGCGCGCCAGGATATAACCGCGAATCTCTTTATAGTCGGTGACGTGCCCCTTCTTGATACCACCCGCGGAGCTATCAATGTCGACCGTGGCCTTCAGGGATTGCATCGCGTCGGCCTGCTGGTTGATGGTATCGATGAGCCCCCGCTGCGAGGATTCCTTGAGCGGCACTTTGGAGTACTGGTCTTCGACCGGACGCGTGCGGAACAGACAGCCCGTGGCGGGCAGCAGTCCCAACACCAAGATTACGGCCCAAAAACGCGAGCTACTTCTCATGAATGTATGAAGATACCTCTAGAAACATTTGAGTATACCGCGTCCAAAAGGGTTCAAAACCGTAACTACTTGGTTTGCAAAGGCGGTACGGGGGTCGAAAGGCTCCAGGGAGGCGATTGAAGCGTAGGGTGCCACACCTTTCGCCGTTTCCGGCTTACCAAAGTCGGCATCACCATAGTCAGGTCTGCCTTCTAACCTCTATCGTCTAAACTGACGCTACCGTGCGAAAGATTCTCTGGCTTTTCCTGATTGCGATCGTCGGAGCGGGCGCCTGGTTAACCTGGGCGCTGCTCATGCCGGTCGAGCCGTCTGGGCAGAAGTTCGTCATGCTGCGCCCGGGGTTCTCCACCCGCCGCATCGCCCTCGAACTGAAAAACGCCGGAGTCATTCGCAGCGAGGAAGCCTTCATCCTCTGGCACTACTATCATCACGGACGCTCGCTCAAGGCCGGCGAATATCTTTTCGAGAAGCCCGCCAACATCATCGATATTCAGAAGCGTCTGCGCCGCGGCGACGTTTACTTCCACACGGTAGTCGTCCCCGAAGGCTTCACGATGTTCGACATCGCGCGTGCCATCGAAGCCGCCGGACTTGGTCCCGCCGACGAGTTTCTGAAAGTGGCGCAGTCGGAAACCGAACTGATCGCCGACATCGCGCCGAACGCGCATTCGCTCGAGGGATATCTCTTTCCCGACACCTATCAGTTCTCGCGCATGATGACCATGCAGGAGATGGCAGCCTCGATGGTCTGCCAGTTCCGCGCGGTCGCGAAACAGATTGGTTTGATTTCCTCCACACCGGCAGGCACAGCCGACTCTAATACGGCAGAATCGCCACGGCCCGGTCATTGCGGCCTGCTGATGGTCCAGTTCAAGGATCGAAGCGACCAGCCGAGCATTGCGGAGATTCCGGATCCGGGGCCGGTCGAGCGCACGGTAATCATGGCCTCGATTGTCGAGAAAGAGACTTCAGTTCCTGAAGAGCGTCCGGAGGTGGCGAGCGTTTACTACAACCGGCTCGCCAAACGGATTGCTCTCGACGCCGACCCGAGCATCATTTATGCGGAGCTGCTTGCGGGCACATACCAGGGCGCGCTCCACCACGCCGACATGAGTTTCGCCTCGGCTTATAACACCTACCGCAATGCGGGACTGCCTCCGGGGCCGATCGGGAATCCGGGACGCAGCTCTCTCGAAGCAGCCATGCACCCTGCCCAGACGGACTACTACTATTTCGTCGCCGACGCGCAAGGCCATCACCGCTTCGCGCGCACAATCGAAGAACACAACAAGAACGTGGACGCTTACCGGAAAGCGATGCGCGCGCGGTAAGAGAGAACGGAAGGAGTAACTTCTTGATTTTCATCGGGCTCGCCGGATACCTGCTACCGATCCCGTCGCTGATTTGGGCTTGGGTGAGATGGTTGAAGTCGAAGCCTCGATTCGGACACCCTAAGTGGCGCAGCGTCCTGGCATTTTCTGATTTGATTCTTGTTTCCGCTATTGGCCTCTCGGTGCTGGTGGTAGCTTTTCACTCCAATGGAATGGCTGAAGGCGATGCGAAATGCGCGTTTGCAGTAGCATCTTCTAGGTTCGGATTTTGGGCGTCAGCGGCGGCCCTCGTTCTGTCACTCGCAGGAAAAGGTCCCGTCTCCGCTCCAGTAGCATTGACTTCAATTGGTCTGGCTGCCCTGTGGGTGATCGCGCTGACTACGTATTAACGCGAACGCACAGCGATTCTCAGTCAAAAATTCGGCGGGTGATCTTTTCTCAACTCGCTTGCGACGCGGTGCGCGGTCATCCGCATGGCTTCATCGGCAGCTCTTGTGTCGTTGTTTTCTTCGACGGATGCGGTCGACGTTCCTTCAGCAAGAGTTCGTTGATCCGATACGCTGAGAATCACGAAATCAATTGCGAGAATCTGGCCGGGCCTTGCGTTTCCGACGATGACTGGCGGAGGCGCAATTCCGTCTGGCCCTGTTGATATTCCCGGGCCGCGGCGAGGGTCCACCATGGTCGTGAGCACAAGATATTCGCAATTCTTCTGGGCTGCTTCCTGTCCGGCGTCTTCCCGCGAAGACGCGTCCAATGAGACCGCCTCGATGACAATGGAAGATTTGCGATCCGTTCGCTTGCGCTGCAACTCTCGCACCAACTGATCACGCTCCCAGATTGGACTGGCTTGGCGGCCGGATCGGTTCGTCATTACCGCGATTCCGACTCTGATGGTGCGCTTTTGATCAGCCTGGGGTGGATTGCTGGTCTGGGGAGAGGAGCCGCGGAGCGCCGTAGTGCCCGCGGAGATGCACGTTGAAATCGCCAACGATCCGATCAAAAGCCGTGAGAAATGCATTGCGCCTTCCTCCGCCTACGGCGTGCATTGTAGACCGAATCGCGCAGATGATGAACTATGCAAATCGTTATCGACATCGACCCGCGCGGAGTTTTGAGCGGTATCACGTGATTACAATACCTATGTGAGTTTTGGAGTCTGCAAACGTGACACCACCTCTGCTGAGAGGCTAACCCGGCGAGAGCGGTTCGTCGTTAATATCCGTGTCAATATCAATGCGTAATTCGAACCTTGGCCGACACCTATTTGGAGCGGCCGCGTTAGCCTTTGGGCTAACCATGCTGGCTGGGCATGAATACAACGGATGGCATTTGCCGCGTTACGTGGTCTACCCGGTCGGCGCTGCCGAGATCCTCGGCGGGATTGCGATGCAGTTTCGTCAGACTATGAAAACCGGCGCAGTTATGCTGGGTGCGGTCTATCTAGGCTTTGGGTTGGCGTGCGTACCGCAGATCTTCGCCGAACCAAAGATCTATAACAGCTGGGGCAATTTCTTCGAGCAGTTTTCCCTCCTGACTGGAGCGGCAATCATCTATGCGCGCTTGTCACCATCATGGCCACGAGAAACGGTAACCCGGATCGGCTGCGTTTTTGTGGGAATCTGCGCCGCTTCCTTTGCTCTCGAGCAAGCGTTTTATCTTGGCAATACCGCCAGCCTTGTTCCGAAGTGGCTTCCGCCGACTCCAGTATTTTGGGCGATCGCAACGACGGTCATGTTCGCGCTCGCGGCTGTCTCCCTTCTTATAAATCAAATGGCGACGCTCGCCTCTCGCCTTCTGACTCTCATGCTCTTGATCTTCGCGATATTTGTGTGGCTGCCGTCCATTGTTTCGGATCCCCACAATGCCACGAATTGGAGCGAAACGGCCGAGACCTTTGCGATTGCTGGAACCGCATGGATTCTTGCCGATCTTCTCGCCGAGTATCGGCGGAACTCCGAAGCAACGAGTGGTTGAGACGGTGAACTGCCGACAAGAGTAAATTGTGAAAATGAGATCGAACCGTTCCGTGCCGCCCTGCGTTGTAATTCCCGTCCTGATTTATCCCGACCCCAGCTCGGCGGCCGAATGGCTGTCGAAGGCCTTTGGCTTCACAGTCCGTCTCCGCATCGCCAATCACCGCGTCCAGATGAAAGCCGGCGAGGGCTGCGTCACCCTTGCCGAAGGCAACGTAATACCCAACAACTCGCACATCATCCAGGTTCGGATTGAGGACGCTAAGGGTCACTGCGAGCGAGCGCGACAGAACGGAGCCATCATCCTGACCGAACCTCAAGACCAGCCCTATGGCGAACGCCAATACAACGCTCAGGATTTTTACGGTCACCGCTGGGACTTTACCGAAACCATCACCGACGTCGCTCCCGAGGAATGGAGCGGCGGTGCGTTCCATCTTGAATAACTCGATTCTGAGAGGTTTGTCGTAGTGGAAGCTTGGTTATAGAAATATTCATCCGAGGGGCCCTCAAACTGAAATCGGGGCCGACCGATCCGATTCCGAGGGTCTCCGTGATATTTTTCATGCCCGGAGTACGCGCTGGAAGAGCGCGATAGATTGCTTCTCTGGATGGAAGCCGCGAACATCGGCAACTTGGCGACGTTACCGCCTTTATAATCGCCCGGTGACAGCAGATGGGGAAAACGGCTCGCGACGCGTACTTGGCCTTGACGTCGGCGCCCGCCGCATTGGCGTCGCCATTTCCGACCCGCTTGGAATAACTGCACAAGGGCTCGAAACATTACATCGCAAAAACAAAAAGTATGATCTCCAGTTTCTTAACAGGATTATCCGTGAATACGATGTGCAGGAAATCGTCGTCGGCCTTCCTCTGCGCATGAGCGGCGCCGAAGGAATCCAGGCTGGGAAAATCCAGGAGTTTGCCGAGGACCTGCGAAAGCGATTTAAAATTCCCGTCCATCTTTGGGACGAGCGCCTGACGTCGGCCGAAGCCAACCGCCTGCTCCGCGAGACCGATCTGTCGATAGAAAAGCGGGGCAAAGCCGTAGATCGGATGGCTGCCATCCTGATCCTCCAAGGCTGGATGGAGAACCGCGCACTTTGAGGCAAGCCAACTTACGCGTCGCCAGCTACTCACAGGCCTTTTTAAGCGAAATTCCGCCGACTTATTTATCAATAACTTACAAACGGGACCGCGCCGAATGTGGCGTCTAACTTGCCTTCCCTTTGCCCGAGGAGTAGCATATTTATAGTAGGTTTCAGCGCTTCTCCCCTCGATCCCTTCGCCTTCTGGGTGTCCGACTTATGAGCACTGCCGATCTGAATTTCCACATTGGCGACAAGGTCGTCTATCCCAATCATGGGGTTGGCATTATTGAACAGATCAGCAGCCGGGCCATCGGCGCGAATGTTGAAAAGTTCTACCTGCTTCACATCAAGGCCAGCAGTCTCAAGGTCATGGTCCCCTGCCAGAACGCCGGCAGTGTCGGACTTCGCCGGGTCGTCCGCAATGGGGAAGTTCAGAAAGTGCTGGACCTGCTGTCGATTGGCGAGAATGGCGGAAACGGGGATTGGAAGGACCGCTTCAAGGAAAACTCCGACCGCATGCGCACTGGATCGCTGCTCGAAGTCGCCAGTGTTCTGAAGAGTCTCATCGCCCTTCATCAGGCAAAGCCGCTTTCCTTCCGCGAAAAGAAGATGCTCGAGCGTGCCCGCTACCTCTTGGTCAGCGAGCTGGCCATGGCCCGCAACTGCGAAGAGGCCAAGGTCGAGGAACTCCTCACACTGACGCTGGCGAAATGCAACCTCCGCTTCCCGGAAGCTTCCGAGTTCCAGGCTTAAATTCAGAGAAAAACAGGGTCTAGGGATCAGTGTTTTTGTGCGCATTGGGTCGTGATTGTGGGTTCGTGATTAGTGGCTGGTGGGCAGTACTTCACGAGCATCGATCCTGCTAGATTTTCCTGATATCCCCCTTCCCCTATGTGCCTCTGCGCCCGCTGTGGTGAAAGCTTTTGAACTAGCTGCGCGGAGCTCCGCACTCCCGAGCGCGCTGCAACAGTAGGTCACGCTCACGCGCATTTCGCGTCATCGATGCTGCTGTCTCAAACTCTTCCCGCGCCTCGTCGAACCGTCCCAGCTTTTTGAGCAAGTCGCCACGAACACTTGGCAGCAGGTGGTATCCGCGCAGAGCCGGATCATCGAGCAGGGCGTCGACTAACTGCAAACCCGCCGCCGGCCCGGACGCCATCCCCACTGCGACCGCACGATTCAATTCCACGACCGGAGACGGCGCAATTTCCGCGAGGTCAGAGTAGAGCTGCGCAATCCGCGCCCAATCCGTCTCGCCGGCGGTGGCGGCGCGGGCGTGACAAGCAGCAATTGACGCCTGGATCGCATATGTCCCTCGCTTCCCATCAAGTTGTTCAACGCGGTCGAGCGCAGCCAAGCCACGGCTAATCAGCAAGCGGTCCCATTTCCCGCGATCCTGGTCGAGCAGCAGGATCGGTTCTCCCGATGGTCCGACGCGAGCTTTCGACCGCGATGCCTGAATCTCCATAAGGGCGACCAACCCAAACGCCTCCGGCTCTTTCGGAACCAGCCCGGCCAGGATTCGCCCCAGGCGCAATGCCTCTTCGCACAGCGCGGGTCTCAGCCAATCATCCCCAGCAGTGGCCGAGTAGCCTTCATTGAAGATGAGGTAGATGACCTGCAGGACCGACGAAAGTCGTGCCGTGAACTCCTCGCCGCGTGGCACTTCGAAAGGAACATGCGCTTCCGATAAAGTTCGCTTGGCTCGAACAATTCGCTGCGCAATCGTGGCCTCCGCGACAAGATGAGCGCGGGCGATCTCGTCGGTGGTTAGGCCGCCGAGCAAGCGCAAGGTAAGAGCGACTCGCGCATCTGTCGAAAGCACTGGATGGCAGGCGATGAACACCAGACGCAAGAGATCGTCGCCGATGTTGTCATCCATGGCAGCCGCCAGATCGGGTATGGTATTTTCCCGCTCGCTAAGTTCGCGGCCCAGTTCTTCGTGCTTGCGATCGATGAGTTCGTTGCGGCGGAAGAAATCAATCGCGCGGTGTTTCGCCGTGGCCATGAGCCAGGCTCCCGGATTGTCTGGGATGCCTGACTCCGGCCACTGCTCGAGGGCTGCGACCAGAGCGTCCTGGGCAAGTTCCTCCGCTCGGCCCACGTCGCGCACGATTCGCGTAAGGCCCGCGATGAGGCGGGCGGCCTCGATCTTCCAAACCGCCTCAATCGCGCGATGAGTCTCGGTAGTCTCCACAACTACCGATCACACCATTTCTACCGTTTCAGCGCAACCGCTGCCGCCTCTTGGCAAGACGCCACACTGGGATCTGCACCATCGTGCTCGTAGACTTGGCGCAGTTCGCACTCACCTTCTCCGGCCACTTTGAGGAAATCCTTGGCAAGCTGGATGGCTTCGGCCTTCGAGTTCGCCTTCAGGATGGCAAATCCGCCGACGACCTCCTTCGCCTCTGTGAATGGCCCATCGGTCACGCTGAGATTGCTGCCGGATCGCCGCACGCGGGCGCCCAGCGCCGAAGGCAGGCAACCCTCGGTCGCCACCAGCCAGCCCTTTTTCATTCCCTCTTCGATCAGCTTGCCCATAGCTTCCATTTCCTGCTGGCTGGGAGGAGTAGTCCGTTCTACCGCTTTGTAGATGCTTAGGAATTTCATCGTCGTCTCCTTGTTAAGTTCGCTCGCTTCTGTTTTGTTTGGACGCCGGTTTTTGGTGGCTTTGGCCTCCCATATCCGCGCTCTATCTATACGTCGAATGGGAAATCGTCAGTTCGACACTAAATTTAGAAAAACGACTATTTTTTTCCAACGGTCTGTTGGCGCAGCTTCTCGTCCTGCTTCCTCAGTTCGGGAGTCAGATTCTCGCCGAAATCGGCCGCCTCGAACACCGGACGTATCTCCACCTCAACCCCGCCGTCGAACGGAGCCCGCTTCAGCCACTCCACAGCTTCTTCAATCGATCGCACCTGCCACAACCAGTAGCCGGCAATGAGTTCCTTGCTTTCGGTGAATGGCCCATCAATTACAGTGCGCTTCTCCCCCGCGAATTTCACCCGCTTCCCCTTCGACGTGGGATGCAAACCGTCGCCCGCCAGCATCACTCCTGCTTTCACCAGTTGTTCGTTATAAGCCCCCATCTTGCTAAGGAGTTCGGTGCTGGGAAGCACGCCAGCTTCAGACTCATTGCTCGCTTTTACGATGACCATGACTCGCATTGTGGTTTCTCCTGGGTTGGATTGCGGCTGGCCTCGAAAACCCCTCAGTCCAGCCTCTATATGAACGTCGAACGAGGAAACGCTAGATCGACAGGCGAACGTCCAGATATTTGACCGGAAATTTAGACTTGGGTCCAGCCACCGAAACCAGCGCGGCCTTCAGGAGAGAATGTGACTGACGAAAATGAGCAACAAGTGGAGATTGCAAGCCCCGAAAGGGGGTAATAAGAAAGCCCAGGACGGAAGTCCTGGGCAAACCGGAAAATCTCAATGAGTCCCGCAAGGGACGGCACTTGCGGCGGCCAATTTCTTACCGGTGAGGATCGAACTCCACTTTCACCGTCAACGTTTCCTCCGACCCTGCCGGAACGTACTTCCACTGCTTGATGGCCTTCATCGTGGATTGCCCGAGAATCGGGCTGCCCCCCAGCAGCTTCGTGCTCTTCACAGCGCCATTGGGTGCAACAACAACCTCCACTCGCACCACTCCGCCGATGTAGAGTTTCTTCAGAGCGTCGGGATAGTCAGGATCGACCCGGGTCAGCACCTTTCTTTCGTCGGACGAGCTGGTTTCGTACGACTGCGGCACCCGCGCCGCTCCCAATGAAAATCCGCACAGCAGAAGTACACCGAACATCAAGACGCTTCCGCTCTTACCCGCCCGGCGAATTGCGTCTAAGTATTTCGACATGATTGCATCCCTCGCGATCCCGTTACGGCAACACCACGCTCAACTGATAGACCTCTTGCGTACTGCGGTCACGGACGAACATCCATGATCCATCTGGGACACGGCCACTCCAGACGCCCAGCGCACCCATATAGCGATCGAGCGCTTCCACCACAAAAACCGGCTGCGCCTGATTCTCTCCGACTTTCACCCGGCGAATCGACTCCGCGTCGTCGACGAGATCGTCAAAGTACAGATACTTGCTGTCAGCCGACCACACTGGATAGTTCACCGCCCCCGAGGCCGTGATCCATTTCGACCATTTCTGCGTTTCAGAATCAAAAATCAACAGCGCCGT
The DNA here is from genome assembly GCA_963818115.1 of uncultured Acidobacteriota bacterium. Taxonomy (GTDB): domain Bacteria; phylum Acidobacteriota; class Terriglobia; order Terriglobales; family Acidobacteriaceae; genus Sulfotelmatobacter. The sequence goes on along the minus strand of CAWFQZ010000028.1, from coordinate 100,755 downwards.
GTTATCCGGAGAAAGCGCTGCGATGTACCGTCCGTCCGGCGACCACCGCGGGCTGAAGAGTCCCTGCGACCCGGCCACAATTTCTGTCTTGTGGGTCTTGAAGTCCAGAACGCGGATGCTCAAGCCGCCTGCATCGTGGGCAAAGTCTCCGAACATCAACTTCGACCCGTCCGCGGACCAGTTGGCATCGATCTGGCTGCCGGCTTCCTGGACCACTTCCTCCGGTGTTCCGCCCTGCGACGGCACCAGATACAGCTTCCAAGAATCGCCCGGCTTCAGGCTGACGTACGCAATCTGATTCCCATCTGGCGACCACTTCGGCAGCGCGGCACGTTCCCCGGGAGCCGTGAGTTGCAGCCGGTCGGAGCCATCGGCTCGCGAGCGCCACAGGGTTCCGTCCGGAATCGCGACGTACGCGACCCACTTGCCGTCTTTCGAAAAATCAAGATCCGTCGCCGATAGCCCCGGAATCACCGGAACAAATTTCTTCTTCCCCGGCAGATACTTCACGACTTCCACCGTGGGCTGAACTCCGATCGCCCAAATGTTTTTGCCGTCCCCCGCAGCCGAAGCATTCCCGAACGACATCGGTCCACCCGTCAGAGGAACCGGAGCCGCATCTGAATCTGACAAAGCCCACAAGGACGTCACCACTGACGTCGTGTTCGGCATCGTCTGGCTCGCCTGAAAAATGTAGTAGTGCCCATCGGCGGTCCAGCTTCCGCAGCACGCCGTCGTCTTGTACGGCCAATCGGCCAGCAGCGCATGTGGGTGCGATCCATCGCGCCCAACTTCCCACAAGGCGGTCGTATTCAGTTCCGTATCGCTGACGGTAAACCGGATTCGTGCTCCATCCGGAGAAAAATGAATGGCGAACACCGATCCGCTTGCCGTATACAGAGGATGCGCGCCGCTTCCATTCGCGCCCGAAATATAGAGCACCGATCCCTTCGCAAACGCCAACTGCTTTCCATCGGCCGACCAGCTTCCATCTCGTCCTGTGAGATCGCCTACACGCTCGGCCGCGCCTGCAGCCACCGGCAGCGTCCAGAATTCGCTATCGCCCGACTTCGATTTGGAAGAAACCAGCAGCTTGGAGTGATCTGGAGACAAGTCCAGCGCCTGCAAATTCGACAACGAAGTCGGCATCACCGACCGGTCCGAGCCCGACAAAGCCACCTTGGCAATCACCCGGTCTGCTGCCGGTAACTCCGTCACATAGAGCTCTGAGCCATCGGCCAGCAGGTTGGATTTCCGGTAGCCGTCGTGCGTGACCTGCGTGATCGACGTAACTCGCGGCATCGGCCCCGACGCCGCGCCTCGCACCATGTTGCCCTTATACGTGCCGGCCAGAACAATCATCCCGAAAATGGTGATGATCGCCAGCCCTAAACGGATCTTGAGATCCGATGCTTCTTGATATTTATTGCGCATACTCCGATGTTAGGGCGCAAGATTCCCTCCAAGAATCGAAAATACGTTACGGAGATTACGGGGGTAATCTCTGGCCATCAGGCCAAAACCTGCCCATTTTCAGGGGAACCAGTCATTCCGAACGTGGCGACGAATCTGCTTGGCCGCCCCGGGCCTAATGCCGGAGGCCGGGTTTATAATGTTTCAAGCCTTGCCGTAGACCCGGCCGCTAGTAATCCATGACAGAGTTAATCAAGAAAAAACTGCAGGAAGAGATCAACGCGCTCGAACACGAGTTGATCCATGAACTTCCGAAGGAAATCAAAAAGGCAGCCGCGCTCGGCGACCTCAGCGAGAATGCCGAGTATCACATGGCGAAGCAGCGCCAGGAGTTCGTCAAGGCGCGCGTCCGCCAGCTTGGTAAGCGCCTCGCCGACCTGTCCATGGTCAATATGAACAACATCCCTCACGACCGCGTGGGGCTCGGCTCGACCATCAAGGTCTACGACAGCACGAAAGAAGAAGAGATCGAATACAAGCTGGTGACCAGCGAGGAATCCGACGTAGCGACGGGAAAGATTTCGACCACCAGCCCCATCGGCCGCGCCCTGCTGAATAAGAAGGTAGGAGACGAAGCCGTCGTAGTCACGCCCAACGGCAAGCGCACTCTGGAGATTCTGAAGCTCAGTACGATCCACGAAGAAATCGACGGCGAAGCCCCGAAAGAGGCGCAAGCGTAATGTCTTTGCCTCTCAACAAGAGGTGTTGTCATCCCGAGCGGAGCCGCTTTTCAGGCAGAGCGAGGGATCTCCATCTCCACGGCGCTCGGGGGAAGCAAGCATGAGCGTCTCCTGGACCTCCGCCTTCGGACGCGCCTGCGGAGTCCTTCTCGACACCATCGTCCGCTGGCTGGCACTCTCGCGCATCAATCCCAACGTCCTCACCTTCATGGGACTGGTCGTCAACACCTGGGCCGCGATCCTGTTCGGCTCGGCTAACGCCAACAATCAGAAGCGGATGTTCATCTACGCGGGACTAGTCATCATCTTCTCCGGCTTCTTCGATCTGGTCGACGGACAGGTCGCCCGCGCCACCAACCGCGTCACCCGGTTCGGAGCCTTCTTCGATTCGGTCGTCGACCGCTATTCCGACGCCAGCCAGTTTCTTGGACTTTTAGTTTTCTATGCGCGCGGCGGACGCTTCTTCTGGGTTGTCCTGGCCGCCTTCGTCATGATCAGCTCGATCATGGTCAGCTACACCCGAGCAAGAGCTGAAAGCCTGATCGGCTCCTGCCGCGTAGGATTCATGGAACGCCCCGAACGCCTGGTCCTTGTCATCCTCGGAGCCTTGTTCAACCGGATGGCGCCGGTGCTGTGGGTGATCGCCGTCCTAAGCACGATCACAGTAATCCACCGCATGCGCTACACCTGGACCAGAACCCAAGACCCGCCCGCAGCCGTCACGCCCCACCAAGCCGCGTAAGAAACATACGGAAAACAAAGCGACCTCGGGGACAACCAACCGGGAAGGGCACGAGTTCAGTCGTGCCGATCAACGCCACCAAATGATTACTTCGGGGTTCCGAAGCGCAGCGATCGATCTGCTGTTAGCCTGCGTCATTCGAGCGCGATAACAAGTTCACACTACGAGCGTCGGCGTTCAAAAATGATAAACTCCCGGCAGCGACTCGACTATGTGGTTCATCGAAGATATTCAGATCAGCGGAGGCTTCCTTCCTGGCCTAACTGTGAAGTTCCCTAAAGGCCTCACGTGCATCATCGGACCGCGGGGTAGCGGTAAATCAACCCTCGCGGAGTCGCTCCGCTTCGCATTACAGGGAGCAACGGGAGCAAGCAGGGCTCGGCTCGAGCTGATTCAAGCGAATATTGGCCTTGGAACGACCGTCACAGTAAACACTAGCAACGAGGCTGGGCAGCGATATACGGTGCGAAGGGGCTACAAGCAGGCCGCGTCCCTGATCGGCAGCGAAGGCCAAGTGATTACGAGCGTGGACCTCGACCGGGGCACGTTCTTGCCGTTGGATGCGTACACGGGACGGGAAATCGAAGACATCGCCGACGAAGCTTTGGGCGAAAAGCGTAGGGCGCTCCTTGACGAACTTAAGGCCGACAGCTTCCGCCAGATCCAGCTCGCAATCAGCGAACACCGGCGGCGACTCGAAAGCAACGCAGCCCAACTGCGGGCCGCAGAGCAGAAAGTCGCAGACGTTACGGAGCAGATCGAGGAACTCGGAGACCCGGAGGCGAAGCTGAAGGCGATGGGCCCGGCAGCTAAGCATGAGGCCTCAGGCGAACTATTAAAGGCGACGAGGCAGGGCCAGTGCAATTCCAGGGAAAAGAGAAACCTAGACAGAGCCACCAAGACGATCTCGGAGTTCGCTGATCGGCTGGATGAACTCGACGTGCCTTCGCAGGTACGCCTCTCGGAAGAGGGATCCGCCAACGCGGCGCTCCTCAGCCAGTTCGAATCTCAAATCGACGGGCATTTCTCCGCAGTCGCCGACCTGATAAGCGACGCCCAATCGTCCGTCACGGCAGCACGAGAAGCAGTCGAGCAGGCTCGCCGAGCCATCGCTATTGCGCAAGGAAAACAGGACGCAGAACTTTCGCGCCTGTCGCAAATCAGCGAAGCAGCAAATGAACGCGTCCGGGAACGCGCCGCCTTCGAACAGCAGTTGCTGGAACTGCAGGATCTTCGCAGTTCTCGAGCATCAGCCACAGGCGTCCTCATGACACTGCGTGAAGAGAGGAAAACGCTCAGGGCGAAGTACCTTGAAGAAATAGAGAAACTATCCGGTCTCCGCGCCGAAGTTGCAACAATACTTCAGGATGAGGCGGGCAAAAACGTCCGTATTCGCGTCATCAGGAATGCAGACGTCCTCCCTTACCAGCAGATGCTAGCGAACGCGCTGCGCGGTGCAAGAGTAAGGAACCACGACGAGATACTGGAATCGCTCCTGACGATCCGCCCCGAGCATCTCGCACAACTCATACAAACAAATGATGCATTGGCCTTCGAATCGCTGATGAGCTTCGGTACAGAGCGATCCGCCAGAATACTTGAGGCGTTCAAGCAGAACATAGACCCGCTCGATTTAGAGGTCGTGCCCGTAGAGGACGGCGTTCGAATCGAGCTTAATGTCTCGCCCAGCGGAAGCGAGAGTTTTAAGGACGCCTCTGAGTTGTCTCGCGGCCAAAAATGTACAGCTTTGCTGCCGATACTCCTCGCGCGACGAGACTCGCCGCTAATAATCGATCAACCTGAAGACAACCTCGACAACCACTTCATCTATGAAACCGTCGTAAATTCAATTTGCCGTCTGAAAGACCGGCGTCAAATGATATTCATCACGCATAACGCCAACATCCCTGTGCTAGCGGACGCAGAATTGGTGCTGGTCTTGAACTCAGACGGAAAAATCGGATATGTCGAAAAGTTCGGAGGAGTCGACAGCTGCCGAGATGAAATCATCGACCTGCTGGAGGGCGGGCGTCGAGCATTTGACCTACGAAGAAAACGATACGAGAATGGCGCCCGAAACTGAAAACCTCTACGCGCAGTTGCGGCGACTCGTCCTTCAGGATCCCAGCCGGGCTGCCAGAGTATTCCTAGAAGCCCTGCAGGGAAACGACCCGGAGCTGGACAGCATGCTGGCGGGAATATCCCGCCCCAGCGAAGGACGCCTGCGTCAACTCGTCGCTAATGCTGTAAGAAACCATCACGACAAGGAGAGGATCGCCAGCTACCTCCATTCATGGCGCGCGACAGAAGCTGACGAGTTTACGCGCAGGGCCCTGAATGCCGCACTCAGCGACGTGGATGCCAGCCAAGTATCTCCCATCGTGGGAAGCCATCCGCGACTTCCAGCACCCGCGTTTCTTGAAAATTACCGATATATATCGGACCGATTGAAGCATCGAATTCTCAACACGGTGCTCGGTGCGCAAGGCGTTCTGCTGGGCCTTCGTGGGAGGATAGACTCGATCCCATCCGCGGCCGCAGATCAGGACGTCCAACAACGAATCGCCAAGCTCACCAATGCGATCTCTGTGATCGGAAGGGCAGTCGGAGCAATCGACGTCGACCCGGCACATTTCGCCCTTCGAAAAATCGAACTGCCCGCATGGCTACAGCAGATGAATAAGCGGTACTCCGCCCAATATTCGCCGATCATACTGAAGATCGACTGTCCAGTCGGCGTGCACTCGATTATTGAAGCGAGCGACTATCTACTTGAAACGATCTTCTGGAACCTGTGGACAAACGCGCAACAATCAGCGCCCGAGTGCGAGATTACCCTTCAGTTCCGCCAGTCAGCCGACAGCATTGAAGTGCTTCCGATCGACAACGGCCCCGGACTTTCCGCCCAATCAAAAGGGTTGGCATTCACTCAGCAGTTCTCCCAAAACAGCCCACACCGCGGTCGAGGACTACTGGAAGTTGCGGACGCGGTAGACCAACTGCACGGTTCCGTCGACATCGTCGAATGCGCAAAAAGACTACGGGTCAGACTCACTCTGCCACTGAGCCCAAAATGAGCTATCCGCGGACCGTACAGTGCCTCTTCATCGAAGACGATGTGGGCGTCAAGGAAACGTACGACAAGCTGCTCGAAGGACTTGGCAGAGATTACGACATCGCCCCAGCCTGTTACGCGTTTTCCTTCCAGGAAGCGCTCACCGAGTTGGGGTCGACAAAGCTCTTCCACGTGGTTGTTCTGGACCTCCTATTACCAGAACGACACGGAATCCCTACTCCAGATACCACAGATTTCGGCGTAGACCTTCTGCTGAAATTCAGCGACCGAGAACACGCACCAATCCCGGTACTGCTGATTATCAGCGGTAATGTGGGGAGAACTAACCAGACTCTCCTACAAAGTTCACGAGCCAAGTTTTACAAGGGTGAACAATTCACCAAGACGAGTGACCTCGGCGAACTAACGAAGTGGCTGCGCGAAGCAATTGACGCGGCATTGCTGTATCAAGGCGTAGGCATACACATCCGAGACGCCGGAGCAGATCGCTTTCCAACGCTCTCGCCTCGCGAAGAAGATATACTCCGCCGCTGTGCCCTTGCGAAGAATGCCATCGGGTTAGATCTCGAATGGTACTCAGCAGAATACATCCACACCACGGACCAGAGCGGGTTCATAGTTGGCTGGACAAAAACTCTCTTTGGATATTTTCTCTTTCCTGGTGACCGGTCCCGGCCACACTTCTTCAAGTTCATGCCCCAAGCCGAGGCGGACTACGTATTTGCCGCCGCGGACCGCATGGGCAGCAAACTGAGCCAGTTCAAGTCTGTGACTCATGGGAAGGCAGGAGAAGCAGCGCTCCTTATAACGGAGAAAGCTGGATCTCTCGGCACCCGTCCGAAACCGCTTCAGCACTACCTAAATGCCGGCGCGGTAGACATAACGGACAAAATGCCAAAAATTGCTGACGATGTGTCGAGACAGCTGTCCGAAATTGGTCAAACTACGCAACAAAGCGCCGCCCTAAGTAAACTTCTCTGGAAATATCACGAAAAATCGAGAATAGCGAAGGCATGGGAAAAGTTCGGGACTGGCCTGCCCCCTGAGGAGGATCCGACCAGGCTATTCGAATCGATTCGAAAGAGCACTCAACCCATCCACTACACGCAGCAGGCGTTCGTACATGGAGACCTAAACGCGTCCAACATCGCTCTCGACTTTCACCCCGACCATGTAGAAGCATTCATCATCGACCCGGCGGGCTTCGGGCCCGAACCAAATATCAAGGACCTAGCGGCCTTGGAGGTATCTGCCCTTCTACATCAGCCCCAGACCCAAAACGGAGATAACTTGGTCGCAGCCTGCTCCTTCTTATACGCACAGGAGTTCGCCCCGGACGATCCGAACTACGGAGCCGCAAGCTACGTCGCTAACGTCAGAGCCTTGATCAGGGCTATCCGCAAACTGCAGGCTGTAGATTCGGAGCCAAGCTTATATTCCCTGCTGGTATTCGACAGCGTGCTGACCCAACTTGGCGGTTTGGAGATCACACTCTCAGGCAACAAGATCGGCAATCCTACGTCAGCTGCACTGCTGGCGGCCGCCGCGGGCAAGTGGTGCCGTGCTCGATTGAACGCAAGCGGATTCACCTTGGACTGACTCCTCGTCCGCTGCGCCAGCCGCCTTAGGATCGAATTAAGAAGTTATCCACAACCGGTTGTGACATCTGACCTTGCCCTCCACAGCCCGATCGTCCGATCATGTCACCAGCCGAAAGGCGAGGCCGGGATTTTCCTAGCGGGATTGTAAGTCGTTATTTGACAATATTTTACGCGTAAGTCCAAGCGGCTCAAGATTTTGCGAGGTGTCATGCCCATCGCCAACTCGCAACCCGTTTAAGAGCAATATTTTACGGAAAAGTGAGAAAAACGTCGCTGCAGCAAGCAAAGCATAACTCCCGCTTTTTCAATATTTTGCCCGTAAAATATTGAGCCCCATGGACTTCTTGGCGATTTTCCCCTAACCCAAACATTTCAATAGGCACGAGGGGGAGGGGGATACACCGAAAATTGCAGTTGGCAGCAATGCTAGACTATCCGGTCGCTGCCGATCGGTACCCGCGACCCGCTACTCGAAATGCCCACTGATCCCGTTCTCGTCGTTCATGGCGGCGCTTGGGCCATGCCTGATGACATGGTCGAGGCCCACCTGCGCGGCGTGAATAATGCGCTGGCCGCGGGATGGCGCGTGCTTGAGCGCGGCGGCTCGTCGCTCGACGCCGTTGAGGAAGCCGTCGTCATCATGGAAGACGACGACACTTTCGATGCCGGACGTGGCAGCTTCCTCAATCGTGACGGAAAAGTCCAGCTGGACGCTCTCATTATGGACGGCGCCACGCTTCGCGCCGGCGGTGTGGGATGTGTCGAACGCCTGCGCAATCCGGTGCGCGCCGCGCGCAAGATTCTCAGCGAGAGTCCGCACGTCTATTTCGTCGGAGAAGGCGCCGAAAAGTTCGCCGCCGAACACGGCGTCCCGCTTTGCAAGAACGAGGATTTGATCATCCCGCGCGAAGTCGAACGCCTGCGCGCCTATCAGGCCGCACAAGCCGATCTACAGCGCGCCGGATCGAAAGCGGACGGCAACGATCTCTTCGCGCCCGGCTCTCCTAATTTGGATCACGATCCGACCATCTCGCACGATACCGTCGGTGCAGTCGCCCTCGATCGCGACGGCAACATCGCCGCCGCAACTTCCACGGGAGGCACACTGAACAAGGCTCCCGGCCGCCTCGGCGACTCTTCCCTAATCGGCTGCGGATGCTACGCCGACAATCTCAGCGCCGCCGCGTCCACCACCGGATGGGGCGAGCCGATCATGAAGCTGGTGCTCGCCAAGTGGACTGCCGATCGCATCTCCGCTGGAAACTTGCCCGAGTGGTCCGCGCAGGAAGCAATGAACTACCTGAAGCAGCGCGTCAACGGACACGGCGGCATTATCGTGCTCAACCCCGAAGGCCACATCGGCATCGCCCACAACACTCCCCGGATGGCCTGGGCATACAGGACTGTGAAGAAGCAAGAAGCCGGCGTCGTCCGCGAGAACTAGCAGCGTCAGTCGTCAGCTATCAGCCGCCTCAACAACTCCGATCCAGTCACCTGACGCTTGTCATCCTGAGGCCCTTGTTTCTGGGCCGAAGGATCTATGCATTCGCCCGCCCGTCGCGGCCGTTACCAAGGTCAATTGTTCCAACCCATCCCGAATGCTGTAATCGCCGCGGATGGCGTCCATCAGCAAATGTCCGAAGTGTGACTTCGATCTCAGAGGCACGTCGGCACCGATCTGCCCGATGTGCGGGTTAAGGTTGGCGTCTCCACTAAGAGCAAAAATCTGGATCGTCGCGCTGATTCAGATCGCTGCTTCGACCGTGTTCATGGTGGTGTTCCGGTTTCCGAAAATCATGATCGTGATCTTCGTCGGCATGATCCTGATGGGCACGGCGCTCTCCTCGTGGGCAAAGACGCGGCCGCTCCCAATGCCTGGGCCTGCAAAGCCAGTGGCGCGTCCCGTAGTTTTTCGACTCGCCAGTCTCGGCATCGCAATCTCCGCATTCGCAATCCTCTGCTTCGCATTGTTGGGATCGGTCAAGTTTCTGAACGAATGGACGCGCTGGCATCAGTATGAAGGGCAACCCTATCACCGCACTGATTTCGAGGTTGCGGAGGTTCACTACCAACGGGGACTGAAGGGCAGCGTTGATCTCTCCGCTAACGGATCTGTTGAAGGCAGTCGCGAGCGGATGAACTTGCGACCGTTCATTCAGTCCCAGCTGCACAACGAACGCGTGCGCAACGAAGACGAACTTTCCATGCTAGTTCCACCCGGAACGATCATCCCCGTTTACTTCTTCCCCAATCTGAAGGGACGCGCTCGAGTTCAGATTTACACTGCCGTGCCAACGGCAGAAGAGAGTCACCGCGCGGCGCTGGACACGATGCAGTACGCCCTGCTTGGTCTGGCGGTGAGCGGCGGAATCCTATTCCTGCTGATGCGTGTGCGCCGTTCCTGCTTCGTCGAATCCTGATGTGCCGCGCGATGGAACTCTTCGGCTCCTTGACAGAAACACACCCGTAAGGCAATATTCAACCGTTTCAATAGCCGGATTGAATCATTCCGGCGACGACGCCGCCCCGTCTCCCTCGTGATCGTCGCGAGGAATTCTTCTTAGTTTTTCTTGGAGCAATGCCATGTCTTCTTCGCTGCAGCGGCCGGCACGCGTTCTTTTTATCGTTATTCTTCTCTGTCTTGCGGCAATATCGGCTCACGCTGCGAACAGCTACATTCGTGTGAACCAGATCGGCTACGAAGCCGGGCTTCCCGCGCGCGCTTATTTAATGACGACCGCGTCGGCAGTCGATGCCCATTTCACGATCAGCGACTCGAACGGCAAAACCGCTGTCTCCGGTTCCGTCGGATTCCTTCTGGGCACGTGGGGAACGTTTAACGTCTACCCAATCGATTTCACGCTGACGAAGCATGACACCTACACGATCCGCGTGGATCATGACGCGGCCACGTCACCTGCATTTCGCATAGACGCTCCGGAGAATCTTTACGCTACCCCACTCGCCAACAATCTTTATTTCTACGAGAACGAACGTGACGGCCAGGACTTCATTCCGACGGCGCTGCGCTCCGCACCTGGACACTTGAATGACTCGGATGCACCGGTCTACGGCTCACCGGTTTTCGACGGCGACGACAACATCATTGGGGCACTCAACCCGACTGGAGCGGCGATCGACGCCGAAGGCGGCTGGTGGGATGCCGGCGACTATCTCAAATTCGTCCAGACTCACAGCTACGTCGTCGCGTTGATGCAAATCGGCATTCGCGATTTTCCCGCGCAGATGGGAAATCATTCGGCCTCCGATTTCACCGCCGAAGCGCGCTTCGGACTCGACTGGTTGCTCAAAATGTGGGATGACTCCAGCCGCACGCTTTATTACCAGGTTGGCATTGGCACAGATTTTGAAAGTTTTGATTACCTCAGCGATCACGACATCTGGAGACTGCCACAGGTCGACGACACTTACGCCGGAAAAGACCCGGTTTTCCAATACATTCGTCATCGCCCCGTCTTTCAGGCCAGCCCCGCCGGATCGAAACTCAGCCCAAATCTCGCCGGACGTCTGGCCGCCGATTTCGCCGAATGCTTCCAGCTCTTTCAGAAGACCGATCCGAAGTTCGCCCGGCGATGTCTTCTCAATGCCGAGCACATTTTCGATCTGGCCGACACTTCGTTCACCGGAACTTTGCTGACAACGGCGCCGTACGATTTTTACCCCGAGAGCGCGTGGTCCGACGACCTTGAACTCGGCGCAACTGAACTCTACTTCGCGCTTCGCGAATGCGGAGCATGCGACGGCCTGCCGCACTCCGATCCGAATCATTATTTAAAACTCGCCGCCCATTGGGCACGCAGCTATATCACGGGACCGAATGACGCCACTGACACGCTGAATCTTTACGACGTGAGCGGACTCGCGCACTTCGAGCTTTATCGGGCGATCGAACAGGCAGGAAATCCGCCGGGCCTTGCTGTAACCGAAGATCAACTCGTCGACGACATCGCGAAGCAGATCGCGAAATCAGTAAGCAACAACCCGGGCGATCCTTTCAGCTTCGGCCTGCCCTGGGACACATACGACAGCATCGCGCACGGTGCTGGACTTTCCGTGATGGCCGCGGAATACAACTATCTCCGTTCCAATAATGCAGCCGATGATGCTTCGCGCCGCTGGCTCGGAAATATCTCTGGTGCCAACGCGTGGGGCGTGACCTTCACTGTGGGCGACGGCGACACATTTCCCAACTGCATGCAGCATCAGGTCGCCAACATCGTTGGATCGACGAACGGCCAGCCGCCTGTACTCGCAGGCGCAGTCGTCGAAGGCGCGAACAGCTTCGCGACGTACGGTTTTCTCGACGGAATGGTGAACTGTCCGCCGGTCCGAGGTGATGTCTACAAGAAATTCAACGGCAATGGCGCCGTCTACAAAGATAATGTGCAGTCGTACTCGACCGACGAACCGGCCATCGACCTGACCGCAACGTCATTCCTGATGTATGCATGGAGAATTGCTGGAGGGCCAGGGAACGCCCTGTAGTCGCCTTGGGTCTACGCGGCGTCATCCCGAAGGCGCGCGCTTTCACCAGCGCGTCGAGGGATCTTGCGCGCACCGCAACCCTCCCCCACGTCCAATAGAAGCTCAAATCCGTAAAGCCGCACGCCAGATCCCTCGCTCCGCCTGAAAAGCGGCTCCGCTCGGGATGACGCAGGGAGTGAAGTACCCTACCCGTTAAGGTTTGCATCGAGGATGCTGCGTCATCCCGAAGGCGCGCGCTTTCACCAGCGCGCCGAAGGATCTCCCGTGGAGACAAACGCCGAAATCCACAGCCGCACGTTGCTGGATGTTCATCCGTCACTGACGGACCGCGCCCTGCTGCGCTACACAGGAGCCAGATTGTCATTGCTCCTAAAAAGCGCGGAGAGAAAGCATGCCAAAGAACAGGCGCTTCTTCGTATACATCATGACAAACGGTCCCCGTTCACACGTACTTTATACGGGCATTACAGGCGACTTGCCGCATCGAGTGTTCCAACACCGGAACAAGCTGTCGCCTGGTTTCACAAGCCGTTATAACCTCACGCGTCTCGTGTACTACGAGGAGTTTGTCTATCCTGATGCCGCGATTGCCCGGGAGAAAGAAATCAAAGGCTGGCGGCGCAGCAAAAAGATTCGCCTGATCGAATCGATGAATCCTTACTGGCGGGACTTGGCGGAAAAGTGGCTCGATGTTTACAAGCCTGACTCAAATCAAGCAAAGAGGAAGTTCGATGAGCCGCGCGCCAGATCCCTCGCTCCGCCTGAAAAACGGCTCCGCTCGGGATGACGCAGGGAAGTGAAGTATGCTACCCGTTCAGGTTTGCCTCGAGCATGCTGCGTCATCCCGAAGGCGCGCCCTTTCACCAGCGCGTCGAGGGATCTTGCGCCCAGAGCAACAGTCCTTAGAACTACAACCAGCCCTTGGTTCTGGCGATCCGCGCGGCTTCCACGCGATTGCTCGCGCCCAATTTGCTGATGGCTTCCGAGAGATAATTCCGCACCGTACCGTCAGACAATCCCAATTCACCGGCAATGTCCCCACTGGCCAAGCCCTCGCCGGCGAGGCGCAATACTTGGCGTTCGCGATCCGTCAACGGATCCATTTCTCCCCAAGCTTCCGTCGCAAGTTCCGGATGAATGACTCGCAATCCCTGATGCACACGTCTTACCGCATCCGCCAATTCTTCCGCACGCATGTCTTTCAGCAAATACCCGGACGCACCCGCTTCCAATGCGCGGCGCAAATATCCCGCGCGCGCAAAGGTGGTCACGATCACCACGCGCGTTCCAGTCTTCCGGCGCTTTAATTCGGCCGCAACATCGAGTCCGCTCATGTGCGGCATCTCGATGTCGGTGAGAAACACATCGGGCTTGTGCGCCAGCACGGCGTCAAGGGCTTCTTTGCCATTGCGCGCCCTCGCAATGACAGAAATATCGCCCTCAATTTCCAGCAGAGCCGCGAGCGCACCCAGCACCATTCCCTGGTCTTCAGCCAACACGACACGAATCGTCTTCCGATTTTCCTTCGAGATGGGATTCAATTTTCGGAGACCTGTCTGCCGGCAACCGACTCTTTAAGGGGAAGCGTGATGGTGAGAGTTGTTCCCGAATGGTTGGTGCGCTCCAGCGTGCCGCCCAGCATTTCGACACGCTCTCGCATGCCCCGCAGGCCGTTCCCTTCAGCACTGGAGCCGCCAAGACCGTCATCATGAATCTCGAGGCGGCAGGATCCATTCTGCTGTTCGAGCCGCATGCGGCAACTGCGAGCCTGCGCGTGGCGCACGACATTGGTCACTGCCTCGCGCACGGCTAGAGAAAGAACGCTCTCCTGCACTGCTGGAATTTTCATCGTGGTGGCGGCGTCGCACTGCACGGTCAGGCCCGCGGTCTCGAGCGTCGATTTTGCCTGCACAAGCTCGGCAGCCAATCCTTTGGAGCGGTATCCGCGAATCGCATCGCGCACATCGGACAGAGCTTGCCGCGAAATTTCTTCCACTTCGCGAATCTCTTTTCCTGCCCGTGCGGGATCGCGGTCAATGAGTTTGCCGGCCAGTTCAGATTTTAGAGTGATGACCGAAAGTGTGTGTCCCAGGACGTCGTGCAGGTCGCGCGCGATCCGCTCGCGTTCGGCAACCGTGGCGAGATGCTCGATCTCCTCATTTGCCTTGCGCAACTTGTGGTTCATTCGATTGCGCTCTGCAAAGAACGTGTTTCCCGCGCCGATGATCATCGGAAAGATCGCAGAGTAGAACAAAGTCCAGTTATTGATGTGCAGCAACAAGCCTTCGATACCGCCGATCGCTCCAATCGTCGCCAGCCCGATGGCCGCCGCAGTCTTGGTATCGACGCAGAAAGGCAGCATGGCCGCTGCGAAAATAAAGAACGTACACGCGCCGCTGTTGATGGGTTGATACAGCAAACCCAACAACACCATGCCACCGATGTGTACAAGGACGTTCGGCCTCTCGATGGCGAAGAGGCCGAGATACAGAACGAGGAATACTGCCGCGCCAGCTAGATCAACCAGCCAGATGCGAGCGACGGCATGGCTCAAGATCGGATCGATGAAAAAGAATCCCAGGTACAGGACCCAGAGCAAAGGGCTCCATCCGTGGTCTTTATCCTTGAGAATCGTGTTCCAAGGCTTCAGCTTCCACGGACTGCCGGTCGCGGATCGTTCCCCGTGATCAAAGGCCATCAATGGCATACGTCTATTCTCACCCCAACAGTCAATTCCGGCCACTCCGCAATGCCGGCGAGGCGCCATACCACACGAGCATCGCGGCAGGGATCAGCACGGTGAGCCACTTGATCCCACCGAAGAGCGCCACGATTCCGAACGAGACTAATAGGATTGACCAGCCGATCGATTTCTTGGAATTCGCGCTCATAAATTCTTACTCCGCTCTGGTGGCTCGTTTGGAACTCTCAGCCTTTCCGGTTTCGACTACATCCCCGTATCCCATCAGTGGCTCTAGCCGTACATTTTTTCCTGATCGCGCTGGAAGCCGATGCGTGCGACGCCCAGGCAGATCATCGTGAACGCAGCGAGCACTTCCCAGTGCGTTGCATTCGATTCATGACTGGCTGCGCCCACGATTCCCAATGCCAGTTGCGACAGATGATAGGGCGGCAGTACCAAAGCAATCTGCTTTACGACCTTGGGCAAGAACATGAACGGTACCCATAGTCCGCTGCAAAACGACATCGGCAAATAGATCAAATTGATCGTTGCCGGCGCGGAGTTGGGTCCGGTGAAGTATCCCAGTGCCAGACCCAAAGCAGAAAACGGCAAGGAACCCGCAACCAGCGTGCCGAGCAGCCGTGCGAAATCGCCGAACGGCATTCGAACGCCTCCCATCGTGATGCCGAGCGTGAACAGCGCCAGAACAATAATCGCGCTGAAGATCATGCTGGTTACTACCTTCGCTGCAAAGTATGCGAAGGGCGGCATCGGGCTCGCGCGCTTCACTTGCAGCCATCCCAGACCGCGATCGGATGCCAGTCCCGCCGCCGTTCCGAATAGCGAAGCACCCATCACGCCAAACGTTCCATAGGTCGCGATCAAGTAGGTCGGAATGCCCGTGCTTCCGATCGCCTGATGTGCATTCAGCACCAGCCCGAACAGGACATAAAACATGATGGGAAAACTCAGCACCGATGCGGTATACATGCGCAACCGGAGATTCTTGATGAATTCGTATTTCGCTTCCTTCAAGTAAATCGTCGCCGTGTGCCTTGGGGAGCGCTGGACTTGTGCGTTGCTCAATGCCATGGTAGCGGTGCTCATAGAAATCTCCTTCAAGATTGCGAGTTCGTTAGTTCGACCCGTTTTTCGAGCTGTCCTGCGTCAGGGCGAGGAAGGCTTCTTCCAGGCCTGCGCTGGTGACTTCCAATCCAGACAGCGTTGCATCGCGTGTCAACAGTTCACGCACCACCGGCTCGGCGATCCCCGTGTGGAGTTCGACAGCCTCACGATCTTCAATCACTTCGGTGATACCAGGAATCTGCCGCAAAGCGCTCAAGCTTAAACTCGTGACGCATCGAATTCGCTTGCCCGCGGTCTGCGCCTTGATCGTTGCCGGCGTTCCTTCCGCGATGATTTCTCCTTTATTAATGACGGCAACGCGATCGGCGAGAGCGTCGGCTTCCTGCAGATAGTGGGTTGTCAGCAGCACGGTCTTGCCGCGCCTCACGAGCAAACGAATCTCGTCCCACAACATGCGCCGCGCTTCCACATCCAAACCAACAGTGGGCTCATCGAGGAACAACAGGTCCGGGTCGCCGCAGATTGCCAGCGCGAATAGCACGCGCTGCTTTTGGCCTCCCGATAAATCACCGAACTTGCGGTCGCTCAGTTTCTCAAGGCCGGCGGCGGCCAGGATCTGCGCCAGAGGCAGCGGCCTCTCATAATATGAGGAGAACAAATCAATATGCTCGCGGACGCGTAGCGTTTCCGGAACGCGCCCCACCTGCAACATGGCGCCCGTCCGCATCCGGTTTTCGGGATTCGTAGGATCACCGCCGAAAACTCGAGCCCGCCCAGCGTTGGGTTGCATCAACCCCAAAAGCAATTTCACTGCAGTAGTCTTACCGGCGCCGTTCGGTCCCAACAGCGCTACAACTTCTCCAGCACGCACGCGGAAGTCGACGCCACTTAACGCTCGGATGTTTCCGTAGTTCTTGTTCACGCCCTCAAGGCTCGCCACGACCAGGTCTGCGCTGGATTGCACGCGGCTTTCGGACTTTTCCATGGTTGCGATCATCTTCGTGAACTCCCTGCGCCATCGCGTTCTCTGCCGGGAGCATTGCGTTCCCGTTCAGTACAGGCATCATCGTGCAAGTGCGAGAGACGCACCAGTGCCAACCATCACGGAACGAGCGTGACAAATGTCATCCGGCGGCGAGCCAAGGAGTTGAGCGATTCCGGAACGGATGAAAGCTTAAGAGGATGTGGAGGCGTTACAGGGAAACCCTGCGGAAACTAGCTTTGATTCCCTGATTTTTCAATGAGTAGTTGTTACGAAATCCGAACAAAGACGTTGGATCCAGGGCAATGGCATGCGCACAGAATTCGCGCCACTGCAAGCGGCCGGTCACGAAATCGTTAGAGTTAACGGGGGTAAACCGATGTTCGTAATTCGTAACAAAATCAGGGCAATGAAATTTTCGCGCGATTTGCAATCGTTCCCGACCCCGCCTTTGATATCATTCCAGCACTTTCTTGGGAGGGTCCACAGTGCTGCCCGCGGGAAAAAGTCTTCGCACACTGCGTGAAAAACTTGGCCTCACGATGCGCGATGTGGAGCACTCGAGCGCGCGCATTGCGGAGCGCTATCGCAATGAAGAATTCTCCATTCCGCCGAGCCGTCTCTCTGACATCGAGACCAAAGGCATTTTACCCAGCATCTACCGACTCTACACACTCTCGATCATTTACCGGCGTGACCTTCGTGAATTGATGTCGTGGTACGGCGTCGATCTGAATAATATGGCGGCCGACCTCGGCCTGGTTTCTCCACCGAAATCGCATGTGTCCGATGCTCTTGCCGGCCTGTCGTCCGTACAGGTTCCTGTACGCATGGACCCCGGATTCGACGAGCGCCGCACCACCAATCTTGGACGCATGGTGGAACAGTGGGGCGTGGTCCCGATCTCGTACCTTGCTCAATTCGCGAACACAGAATTTACATACGGATACGTTGGCACGCAGGATTTTACGCTGTATCCGATTCTGCCTCCGGGGAGTTTCATCCAGGTGGATGAATCGCGAAACCGCGTCATCGAAGGCTCCTGGCGCTCCGAATACGAACGTCCGATTTATTTTGTGGAGACTCGCGAAGGACATACGTGCTGCTGGTGCAGCATGCGCCGCGAAGAAATTATTCTGCAACCGCATCCACTCTCTCCGGTTCCGGTTCGAATCCTGCGCCATCCGCAGGAAGCAGAAGTGCTCGGCCAGGTCGTGGGAGTCGCTATGAAGTTGACCGAATGGCACGCTCTCGATTCTTCTGCAACTTCGAAAGGGCCAGCAGCACTGAACTAAGATGACTCGCGGCCGGCGATTCCTGCCGCCCTGCCGGCAATAAATCGTCAAAGCCTTTCTGCATTTTCTCGACAAACTCTTGCGCAGCAACTCCACTACCGCGGCTCGATTGTTCCAAGTCTTCCATCAGATCCGGTAACGGCCTGCGGAGTACTCCGGTAACCACTTCAGCGTGAGCCGCCTTCAGCGCCCGTTCGGACGCCTCGCGCCCGTGAACGTTTTCGATGCCCCAGTGCTCGTATCGTCCCTGTGGACGCCTCAGCGACGCCAAATACGCCAGCTTTCCGAGCAGCCCGGATATAGCCGCAAGCGTGGTTTCCTTTACATCCTGTAGAGCAGATTTCAGGGTCATTTTGTTACGAATTCCGGACGCTATGAGCGTTATAAGCCGCGTTGCGCCTGTGGCGGCGGCCATGAAAGTATCACGTTCCAATTCGCAGTTCAATTACAGGAGAAAACAACCGTGAAACGTTTGCTACTCGTGCTAGGAACCGCCGTACTGATCCTCAACTGCCTCGTCATTCCAACCGTAGTACGCGCTGATGGCACCGGAGGAGCAACAAGCTGCGGAAGCAATGGTTCTGTTTGTAAGCCATAAACGGCACCGGAAAACGATTTTTACTGTCTTGTTACGATTACCGGACGAAGGCCGAAACCACTTTGCGAGCCTGCAGCATTGACTGTATAGTCTTGCAGAACCGTCATGCTGCAGGTCCATTCACTTCTGTGGCACTACCTCTGGCTCGCACCTCAGATTTACAGCCTGATTTTGGTCGCTTTATTGCTGCGCAAGGGCTTCCAGAGGCAATATCCCGTCTTCTGTTCGTATCTGATTTTCGCCAGTCTCGAAGGAATCTGCCTCTATGTGTTCGACATCGCCTCACGAATAACTCCAAACACCTGGTGGGCAGCATTCTGGGTCGGCACCATCCTCGAGGGCATGCTTAAGTTTGCGGTAATCGGCGAATTGCTCCATCACCTCTTGCGTTCCTGGCCCTCGATCGCCAAGCTCGGTCGAAATATTGTCTCTGGTGCTGGTGGCCTCCTCGTTCTTATCGCCGCTGTTGCCGCTGCCTACTCTGCCCCGGACAACACACCGTGGTTCATCAGCAGGGCGCACGTGCTGCTGCAGACAATTTATCTGGCGGCAGCCGGTTTAATCATTTCCATGTTTGCACTAGCCGCATGGCTCCATATTCCGTGGGAACGTCCAGCGTTCGGTATTGCTTTGGGAGCGGGGTTGGTATGGTGTGAACACCTCGCGATCTGGGCGTTGGTGAGTGGCGGCATCGTTCGAAACAGAGACTGGCATGATTTCGTGAACATGGGCACCTACCACGTCTCTGTCCTGATCTGGTACTACTACTTGGTCGTCCCCCGGAAAGTGCGCCCTTCGAAAAATCCTTCGAAGGATCGGTCGGACGATCCACCCTCTGGAGCGCTACAGGATCACGAAGAAACTCTCAACGATTGGAACCGCGAATTGGAGCGCCTCATACACCAATGACTCTGGCCTACTTTCTTGTTGTCGCCGCAGTGTTAGCAGTAGTTTCTCTGTTCTACCTCGGGATATCGCAAAACTTTCTGGTTCGCTCGGACGCGACTCTGGCTCCGCGCATTCAACCGATCGACATCGAAGCTTTTCGCAATCTGATGGATCCTGCTGAGCGTGAATACCTCCGCAGCCGCTTGCCAGGCGGTGAATTCCGCGAGGTGCAACGGCGACGCTTAGTTGCGATGGCGGCTTACGTTTGGACCGCCAGACAAAACGCCAAAACCCTCATCGACATTTCCGAAGGCGCATTATCCGCGACCGATCCGCGCACCGCCGAGGCCGCGCGCCAGCTCATCGACAATGCGATCTGGCTGCGGCGCAATGCGTTTATCGCGTCCTGTCGGATCTGGGCTATGTGGTTGTGGCCGGATTCCGGTCAAGCAGCCGTGGCAATCCTCCACGGCTACGAACGGCTCAACGGCTCTGCGATGCTCCTGGGACGCCTGCAGAATCCATCGACGCCGGTTCGCATTTCCGCCACGTCGTAAGACGCAATCAGCCGATCGCTCCCTCGGGAGGGAATGAGAATGCGCGGGGCTGACTCAGCCCTGCGATGTGATCTCACTCGCACTTCCGCCACTGTTCAAAATTCAGCAGCGCGTTACCTTGGAAACGTCATGTCACTGACTGCCAACTTGTTTTCAGGGATGGTTCTGTTATAAAAACCGACGGGCAACAAAGCAGTCCAACCGTCGAGTGAGTGCATCGGCAATCTGCGTGGGAATTCGTCCCACCGTCTGCTCGCGTTCGCGAGTTCAAGGGAGAACCTTATGCTCCGCACAGTGAAAACAATTTCGATGTCGTTCTTTGTCCTGCTGCTCTCTGCCGTTGCGTTTGCGCAGGGCGGCTCTGCGACGGGCGATCTGCACGTCATCGTGAAAGATCCCAAGGGAAGCAGTGTCACCAATGCCACCGTCACCGTGCAGAACGTGGAGAAGGGATTAGAGCGCACCGGAACCGGCGACGGACAGGGCGGATATAACATTCAACTTCTCCCTCCGGGCACCTACACGGTCACAGTTGTGACTCCGGGATTCACCAAGGTTGAAAGCACCGGCGTCTCCATCACCGTTGGTGGCATTGTCGAACTGCCGGTCGCTCTGGCGGTTGCAGGTGGTAAAGAAGTCGTCGAAGTGAATTCCCAGGCAGAACTCGTGGAAACTTCGCGCAGTTCCACGACCGACACCGTTGGCGAACGCCGTATCGATAATCTCCCCATCAACGGGCGCAACTACATCAACTTCACGCTTACCGATTCGCAAGTGGTGCGTGACAACGCACCCAACACCGGCGCCGCTCCAACTTCTGGACTCAACATGAGCGGCCAGCGCGCGCGTTCGAACCTGGTGAACGTTGATGGCGCCGACGCGACCGACAATTCAACCAATGGCGTGCGTTCGACAGTCTCGCAAGAAGACGTCCAGGAATTTCAGATCATCACCAACAACTACGCGGCGGAATACGGTCGCGCGGCCGGCGGCGTGGTCAACATCATCACACGGTCCGGATCAAACGATTTTCACGGCGACGTCTTCGGCTATCTGCGCAATCGCAATTTCCAGGCTGTAAATCCATTCAGCACGGTCCCGAATCCTGCCTACACGCGTGTGCAAGCAGGTGTCGCTTTCGGCGGCCCAATCAAGAAAGACAAGACGTATTACTTCTTTTCTTACGAAGTGACGCGGCGTCACGAAACTGGATTTTCCTCCATCGGACAAGGAAATTTTGGCCTCACTCCGTTCGACGCTTCCGCATTCTTCCTGCAGGCTCCGGGATCGGTGAACCTGCAATTGACGTCCGGGCAAGTCGCATTCCTGACCAACCCAGCGGTTGACGCCACTGTGGCGGCTAGTCCCGCCTACGCGCAAGAAGTCGGACAATATCTGAGTCTCGCGGGCGCTTCTTCGGGCATGGCGGTCAACGGAGCTTGGCCGACTGGCTTGGTTCAAACTCTCACGCTCGGTGGACTTTCGAGCTTCTCCGGATTTCCAACCAGCTGTCCGCCTCCCGGACCTTGCTTTATTCCTGGCTCCTACCAAACTCTGACGTCACAGGAGGGCAACTTTCCTGTATTCGAAGGCACGAGTCTCTACTCGCTGCGACTCGATCAAAACATCGGCACGACTCATCGCCTGACATTCCGCGCTAACGTCAGTCCCAGCACCGTGACCGGCATCGAAGTAAGCGGCCAGGATCAGCCATTTGGACAGAACGCTTACTCGCGCACTTCGCAGCAAACGTATCGCGATGTCACCGGAGTTTTTCAAGACACGTGGGCAATTGGCGCCAACAAGGTGAACGAGTTTCGCTTTCAGTACGCGCGCCGCGGTTTGTCGTACTTCTACAACACGAAGATTCCAGGTGGATCTGATCCCGCCGTCAACATTACAGGCGTCGCATACTTCGGACGCGAGCCTTACTCGTTCATCCAGCGCGTCGAGCAGCGTTATCAATTCACCGACAACTTTTCGTGGACGATCGGCCGCCACAACACAAAATTCGGCGCCGACTTCAACTACCTTCCGCTGACCGCAACTTTCACCGTCAACTACGGCGGCGTTTACGATTTCGGAACTTTCGGAGCATCCAGCCTCGGCTTTGTAAATCCCAGTCCGACCGGCCTGCCGAATTTCCCCGATCTCTCGGCGGTTCAGGCTTACGGCGCCGGATTGCCGGGAGATTTTATTCAGGGCATCGGCAGTCCGAGCGATTCCTTCCGCAACGTTCCGATCGGAGCCTTCTGGCAGGACTCGTGGCGCGTTAACCAGCACCTCACTCTGAATTATGGTGTGCGCTACGACGTCGAGATTCCTCCGAGTTTCAAAGCGCCGCAAGGGCTCGCAGCCTCTGCTTACAATCTGCTCGGTCTGCAAAAAGGAATTCAGACCGACAAAAACAACATTCAACCCCGCATCGGCCTCGCATGGGATCCACTTGGAACAGCCAAGACGGTCATCCGCGCATCGTACGGAATGTTCTATGACCACCCCCTGCTCGGACTGTATTTCCTCGGCGACGCTTCCGATGGTTCTTCCAGCGGACAGCTCGCGTTCGCGGGCACATCGGTCTGCAGCGGACCGGGCAGTCCCGGCAACCTGAACGCGATCACCATCTTCCAGGGACTGCCCATTAACGTTCCCAGCGCGGCGAATCCTTGCGCGGCCACGCTGAATCCCGCTACTGCAGCGGCTCTTGGATATCTTCCAAACCAGCAGCAGTTCCAGGCTCTGAACTTTCCGCAATCCGTGTTTCTCAACCAGAACTATCTAAACCCTTCGACCTTCCAGCCGCTCGCATTCCAGCCCTTCGGATATCCGCAGTCGAAGAATTTTGTGTACGCCTACTCGCAGCAGGCGAACCTCACCGTCGAGCAAGATCTGGGCAAGGGATTTGCTCTCAGCCTAGCGTACAACTTCAATGGCGGACGCCATCTCAACCGCCCCATCAACGCCAACACGATCCGCGGGGATTTGATGGTGGCCAACTACGAGGGCGCCTATTACGATGCGCTCGCCAGCAGCACCGCAACCCCGGCCAGTCCGTTTACGGTCAGCGGTTGCAGTCCTGGCGGAACGGCAACGTCACCTTATCCCTATGTCGATGCCTCGTTGATGAACTTCTTTCGGCCCGGCGGATTAAATCCTTCGATCATCGGCGCGTATGCGTCCATCGGCGATCCGCTCGGCTGTATCGCTCAGGCCGCGAAGTTGGTAAGCACCATCCCCGGATTCAATGCCAACTGCAATCCCGCGACCTTCCTCGGCTGCGTGCCCTTCGGAGACATGGACGCGAATTACTCCAACGGCAGTTCGATCTATCACGGCTTCAGTGCAAACCTGCGCAAGCGTTTCGCCAGCCACTACGAGTTTCTCGCTTCCTACACGTGGTCGCACGCGATCGACGACTCTACTGATCTCGAATCCACGCTGACGCCGCAGGACAGCTACTATCCTGGCCTCGACCGCTCCACGTCTCTGTTCGATCAGCGTCACCGGTTCGTGCTGAGCGGCGTGTATCAAACGGGAAAAATCTCGGGCCACGGATTTATGGGCAAAGTGATGAGCGACTGGACGTGGGCGCCGCTGCTTGAGATCGCATCCGGCCGTCCGTTTAACATTGTCACCGGCACCGGAGACAACCTGCAGCTCTCATCGCTGACAGGACGACCCAATACGACGGTCGATCCAGCGTGCGGCACGGTCTACGCTTCGAAATTCTCTCCCAGCGGAACGTTCCAGGAGCCATGCATCAACGGATTCGTCGCGACGGGAAAAGTTCCGACGCTGCTGCAACTTGACGGCAACCTCGGCCGCAATGCGGGAGTGACGCCGTGGACTGCCTTCGGCGACATGCGTATCTCGAAGCGCGTTTCGTTTACCGAGCGCTTCAGCATGGATCTGATCGCCGACATGTTCAACATTGCCAACAAGAACAACGTAGCCGCCGTCAGCCCACTGTTCAGCAACGCCGGCCAGGCGACAGCGGCATACGATCCACGCCAGTTCCAGTTTGCACTGAAGCTCAACTGGTAAGGATCGAGAGATCGAGTAAGAACAGATTGTCATTCTGAGGCGGGCGTCTTAGTCCGCCGAAGAACCCCACGTCACCTTCGACTATAACGGCAGCGTCCGCCTTTTTTCGTTGCACAGTGCGCAGGTGCTGGTGATCGGACGGTCCTCCCAGAACTCGGTGTTACACTTTTCTTTCACCCATCCTTGGCGCTTGCCTGGAGTCCGCTCCGCAATGTCCGAAACCCAACTTCCCACCCCTCGCACCCGTGTGGTCCGAGAACCTGATCGCGCCGTCTACGAGCGCGAAGACGTCTACCGAATCCTCGACGAAGGCTTCCTCTGCCACGTCGGCTTTGCCGTCGACGGTCAGCCGTTCGTAATCCCGACTTCGTACGGTCGCAAGGACGCGAATCTTTACATTCACGGATCGGCCGCCAGTCGCATGTTGCGCCAGATGAAAGACGGAGTGCCAGTCTGCGTCACGGTGACGCTGCTCGATGGACTCGTACTCGCCCGCTCGATCTTCAATCACTCAATGAATTACCGCTCGGTCGTCGTCCTGGGCAAAGCAGTGTTAGTGGAAGATCCCGCAGAAAAGTTGGAAGCGCTTCGAATTTTGTCCGAGCACATCATTCTGGGCCGATGGGACGATGTCCGCCAGCCGAACGATCGTGAACTGAAAGCCACGTCTGTGTTGCGCCTGCCGATCGAAGAATTTTCAGCGAAAGTGCGTCAGGGCCCAGCGATCGATGACGAGGAAGATTATTCCTTTCCGACCTGGGCCGGCGTGGTGCCGATCGAGATGACGGTCGGAGAACCGATCCCCGACTCAAGGCTGGTTCCACCACGGGACGTCCCGTCCTACGTAAAGAACTACTCGCGCAGGTAGCGAGGCGAGTTTTACCCTGCGCCCCTCCGTACCCTCTGTGGTGAAGGGTTTATACAATCAGGTATCTTTAAACGCTTGATTTTAATGGTAATACATTGTACCTTTACAGTAAGGAATGCAAGTAAAGATGAGAAAGTATTCCAGTTCCCTTAGCTCTAAGGGCCAAGTCACGGTTCCGCAAGAAATCCGGAAACGGCTGGGCGTCGCTCCTGGCGACCGAATTGATTTTGTCGTCGAAGGAGATCTCACCGTGATTCGTCCGTCCCGCTCCCAGGAGAATCCGTTCGAGAAATATAGAGGCATCCTCGGCCCATTTCCCGGTGGCGAAAGAGGGATCAAGCGGTGGATCGAAGAGATGCGCGATGACGAAAAATAGATTTGCTCACCGCAGATGAAGACTGCCCTCGACTCCAATATTCTTTCCGCATTTTGGTCGAATGAACCTTCGGCTGTACGCATCGAGCAGGAATTGCGAGCTTCGCGCGCACAAGGTGGATTGGTCGTCAGCGCGCCGGTTTACGTCGAGCTGGGAGCGCATCCTCTGGTCACACCGGGCTTCGTCGATAAATTTCTTGCAGAAACCGGGATCGCCGTCGAGTTCCTCCTCGACGAACCGATTTGGCGCAAAGCTGCGGAGGGTTTCGCTGCCTACGCCCAACGCCGCCGCCTCTCCGGTGGTGCATCGCCGAAGCGATTACTTCCAGATTTTCTGATTGCTGCTCACGCGTTGCTTCGGGCGGATCGTCTGTTCACTCTCGATCCTTCGCGCTACCAGCAGGATTTCCCAAACCTTCGGATCATCTGAGTATGCAGCGGGAGTGCCGCCAGGTGTCTGGAATTCTCCAGTGTGACTCTGTGCTGTCTGTGGGGAAGGATTTTGCTTTAGGGAATAAGCAACAACTTGCCTGCGAGTTTCCGTGCTTCCATGTCGCGATGGGCGAGCGCAGCATCGGCCAACGGATACTTCTTCGCGATCTGCACTTTCAGCTTGCCTGCGGCGATCATGCCGAACAAAGCGCTGGTGCGGGCCAGCAACTCTTCGCGGGTTGCGGTGAAGTGCGCCAGCGTGGTCCGCGCCATGTACAGCGATCCCTTCTCCGACAGCTTCGCTGGATCGACAGGCGGCACCGGTCCGCTCGACATTCCGTAGAGGACGAGCATCCCGCGCAGCCGCATAACGTTCAGATTTTTTTCGAATGTATCCTTGCCGACTCCGTCATAAACCACGTCCACGCCCTTGCCGCCGGTCAGGCGCTTCACCTCTTCTTCGAAATCCTGCTTCGTGAAGACGATGACTTCATCCGCGCCGGCCTCTCGCGCTATTTGCGCCTTCGCGTCGCTCGATGCCGTACCGATGACTCTCGCTCCAATCGCCCGCGCCATCTGCACGAGCAGCAATCCCACTCCGCCGGCCGCCGCGTGCACCAGCGCGGTCTCCCCCGCTTTCAATTTGTGAGCGTCGTTGGCTAGGTAATGTGCGGTAAGCCCATGCATCATTGCGGCAGCCGCCTGCTCGTCAGTGATCGACGCCGGAACAGGCACAAGATGTTCTTCGGGCGCAGCCACAGATTCGGCATACGATCCCAGCGTTCCGCTCCAGGCGACGCGGTCCCCGACTTTCACAAATTGAGCTTGTGAGCCAACCGACGTGACCACTCCGGCACCTTCCTGTCCCGGAATGAACGGCAAAGGCGTGCGGAGACGGCCGTCGCGAAACTGCACGTCGATGGAGTTGACGCCAGCGACGTTGACCTTCACCACAGCTTCGGCAGGTTTTGGTTGAGGCGCAGGAATCTCTACAAGTTCCAGAACCTCAGGCCCGCCAGTGTGCGAAACGCGAATAGCTTTCATAATTGTCGTTGTGATGCTAATTCAAATCCTGAATATTTTTGTCATCCTGAGGCGCGCTTTTGCGCCGAAGGACCCGTGCAACTGGCCGACAGCATCCGCGCGACCGGCAGGTTACACAGGCCCTTCACTTCGCTCAGGATGGCAAGCGGTCAGGTTACGGCAACAGCAGCAGTTTCCCTGTCGTCTTCCGTCCTTCCAGGTCCCGATGCGCCTGCTGCGCCTCGCTTAATGGATAGGTGTGCTCGATCCGCAGCTTCAGTTTGCCGGACGTAATCATTCCGAAGACAGCATTCGACCGCGCGACGAGATCCTCGCGCGTTGCTATGTAATTTCCCAGCGATGGGCGCGTCAGATACAGCGATCCCTTTTGCGTCAGCATGATCGGGTCGATCGCAGGCGCCGCGCCGCTCGACCCTCCGTACAACACCATCATTCCACGCGGACGGAGAATGTTCAGGCCTTTTTCAAACGTCGTCTTGCCGACTGAATCGTAAACGACATCGACGCCCTTTCCGCCGGTCAGCTGCTTGGTCTCGGCTTCAAAGTCTGACTTCGTATAAAAAATGATTTCGTCCGCGCCGGCCTCGCGCGCCAACTTGGCCTTCTCATCCGTCGATACCGTTGCAATCACGCGTGCGCCGATGTTGTGCGCCATTTGCGTCAGCAGCAGTCCCACGCCGCCCGCAGCCGCATGCACCAGCGCGGTCTCCCCGCGCTTCAGCGGGTACGTATCGTATGCCAGATAGTGGGCGGTCATTCCCTGCAGCATCGCGGCCGCGGCCTGCTGATCCGTCACTCCCGCGGGAATGGGCACCAACCGGTCCGCCACCACCACGGAATACTCCGCATACGCTCCCAGCAGATGGCACCACGCAACACGATCTCCGACTTTGACCGATGTCACATCCGCACCCACCGCGGTGACGGTGCCTGCTCCCTCCTGCCCCGGCGTAAACGGCAAAGGCACTTTGTAGCGGCCTTCGCGATGATACACATCGATGAAATTGATTCCCGAAGCGGCCAGCTTCACGGCCACTTCATTCGCCTTCGGCGCCGGAACCGGCAAATCCACCAGTTCCATCACCTCGGGCCCACCTGTGTGCTTGACTTGTATGGCTTTCATAAATGTTTCGATTCCAACTCCAATTGGAAGATTCCTGTTAAGGACTCGTTTCTTCGTCAACTCCGGGGCGAACTTCTGGCAACTTCAGCGGCGAAGACAAGCCCCATATTAGCGGATAAGAAAGTCTCCGGTGGCCGAGACCGAACATCGCGATGGCAAAAAATCATCGAAGGGGTGGAGTCGAAGGACGATCTCACTTCTTGATCGAAGCCTTCGGATCGTTCGGGTCCAAGCCAGCGGCCGACATCACGGCGCGGCCTAACTCCTCGGCTGAAAACATTGTCTCTGTAGAAGCGTCTTCGCACTCCGCGACGAAGCGATATCCTCGTCCCACAACAGTCTGCAATAACTGCGGTTGGGTCGAATCGTCTTCCAAGGCAATGCGTATCTTCCGGATCGCCGTATTGATTCCCTGCTCGACGTCGACAAAAACGTCTTTCCCCCACAATATCTCGGCGATATGCTCGCGGGTCACCAACTGGCGCTGGTGTTCAACCAGATGCATCAGTAATTGCAGCGGCAGGCCTTCCAGTCGAACCGGTTGCCCCTTTCGATACAGGAGGAAGTGGCCGAAATCCAGTTCGAATTCGCTAAAGCACACTCGTTTCTCTGCCATCGCTGGTCCTGTACTTTTCTACGGATTCTTTTCGCCTATGGTTCCCCTGTCAATGACCTCAATCACGTTTCTTCAGACGAATTGATACGGCTTCAGACTGGCTCCATGGACCTTCCGGCCAAACAGGAGCACGATGCAATCATTCCTGGAGGTGATGTATGAAACACGCGAAATGGATTGCCGTATTCATGCTGGCGGTTCTTCCAACGATCGCCGTTGCCCAGTTGAGAAGCACGGACCGAATTGTCGCGCAGGTACCTTACACATTTGTAGTAGCTAATACCGTGGTCCCGCTCGGCGAATGTGTCATTCAGCGCGCTGACCCAGCCAGTGAATTGCTGGCCATCCGCAGTGTCGCTGCCGGTATCAACATTGTTGCGACAGCCTCCACTACTGAGGGAAAGACTGCGCCCGCCGGACAATACTCGCTCGTATTTCATAAATATGGAAGCCGTTATTTCCTCGCGGGACTGAAAGTCCAGGGATCGACGATGGTTTATTGGTTCACGCCGAGTCAGTTTGAGCGCGAACTGCTCGATCACAACGTCCAGGGCAAGGAAGAGATTCGGCTGGCGTCCGCCAGATAGATCAGCTCACCCTGTTCTCAAACGGTCTGGGAGTTGCACACACCTCCCAGACCGTTTCCACTTTCCACACGTAGCTTCTCTGCTTTCAAGGACAACCGCGTCGACCTTACAAGCCTTCGACCCCCGACGCCGTCTGCTACACTTCCCCTTCCCACGCAAGGAGGCCTTTCATGGCCGAAAGAAAGCCCCAGACGTTTGCCAACCACGCGCGCTTTGATCCTCTCTTTCACTTTTTCCTCGGTCCGGTCTTCATCATTGTGATCGTCACGGCAGTGATCAACTTCTTCAGGCACTTTGGCCATAGAAGCCCGATGGGGAACGTTCACGCGTTCCTGCTGATCGTGCTGGCGGTGGCGTTTCTGGTTCTCGTGTTTAAGGTCCGGCTCTACTCGCTCAAAGTCCAGGATCGCGTCATTCGCCTCGAAGAACGCCTGCGCCTCATGCAGATTCTTCCCGAGCCTATGCGCTCGCGTATTCCCGAACTGACCGAAGACCAGCTCTGCGGCTTGCGCTTTGCCTCCGATGGTGAAGTCGCCAAGCTGGCCGAACGCGCTCTTAACGAAAAACTGACTCGCAAACAGATCAAGGAGGCAATTCAGAATTGGCGTCCTGATTACTGGCGCGTCTAACAAAAATCAGCGGCGCACCCGGCCGAAATCAATCATCGAGCGAGATAATTCAAGTACCAACCCGCGCCCAGGAGAATGAGATGGCTTCGATAACCGACCCTCTGGTCAAGCAATTTCTGGAAAAACCTTACATCGCAGCCTTGGCCAGCCAGAACCCGGACGGCTCAACCCACATGGTCGCGGTATGGTTCTGGTTCGATGGCACGAACATTTT
The DNA here is from genome assembly GCA_963818115.1 of uncultured Acidobacteriota bacterium. Taxonomy (GTDB): domain Bacteria; phylum Acidobacteriota; class Terriglobia; order Terriglobales; family Acidobacteriaceae; genus Sulfotelmatobacter. The sequence continues at coordinate 70,656 of CAWFQZ010000028.1, read as the reverse complement.
TGTTGCTACGGCCTCGCGGAGCCGCAAGGCGCGAAACCTCAAGGCCAACTCAAAAGTGTCGATGATGATCGACTCGCGGGATCCAGCCGCCTCCTGTGGCATCACCATCACCGGCACGGCGAAATTCCTGACCGGCGATACTTCACAAAAGAAGAACCAAGAGATTCACAAAAAGTACCTGAGCCCCGCCGCGATCGCGGATCCAAAGGTCGGACCTGTCTTCGCCGGGTGGGACGATGTCACGATTCAAATCACCCCGGATTCTGTGATCTCATGGGATATGCGCGAAGCAGACCGCCAGGTCTTCGGCCGGGCATTTGAAAACAATCCGTCGTATCTGTTGCCGCTGGAACGATGAATTCGGTCGCGACACATTGCAGACGATCAGCATTTGTACTTTTGCTCCTCTGCGTACTCGGTGCGACGACGGTCGCGGCTCCGTCCGCCCCGGCTCGCACCGACGGCTATCAGATCGTTCACACCTATCCGCACGATCCCAAGGCGTTCACTCAGGGTTTGATTTTTGTGGATGGCCACCTTTACGAGAGTACTGGCCTGAATGGCCAGTCATCGCTACGGATGGTCGACCTCACAAGTGGCGAGGTCTTACAGAATCACAATGTGTCGGATGAGTACTTCGCCGAAGGCCTGACGGATTGGGGCAGCACGCTGATCCAGCTCACCTGGTTGTCGCACAAGGCGTTCGTCTACGACCGATTCAGCTTCCGGCTGCTCAAGACGCTTTCCTACGAAGGCGAAGGCTGGGGCCTGACGCATGACGAAACGCAATTGATTCTGAGTGATGGAACCTCGTATCTACGCTTCCTGAATCCCGAATCCCTCCACGTAAACCGCCGTCTTCAAGTCGTCGACGAAAATGGCCGCCCGGTCGAAAATCTGAACGAACTTGAATACATTCACGGCGAGATCTATGCCAACATCTGGCAGACGGACCAGATTCTCCGGATCTCTCCACGCACAGGCAAGATTCTAGGACGCATCAATCTCGCCGGCATCATTGATAGGCATTCACTGCAGGGCAATGGCGCAGTTCTGAACGGCATCGCTTTCGACGCCGCGGGCAACCGTCTCTTTATCACCGGAAAACTCTGGCCCAAACTTTTCGAAATCAAAATCCAGCCAAAGCAATAAGACTTTGTCATTCCGACCCTCCATTCGTTGTCATTCCGACCGCAGGGAGGAATCTGCTTTGCTTTACCTTGTCATTCCGACCGGCGGGAGGAATCTGCTTCCCGCCTGGCATTCTGACCCACAAAGAGGAATCCGCAAGCAATGCCCACGCCAATCCAAGGCGACAAATCTTTACCCTGGCTGCGGGAATGCCTGTATTCCCCGACGCCGCCCATTACGTTCCACTGAGTCAGAGGTCGCTCATGACTGAGATCGCAGCGCCACGGCCTCATCGACCCGACAGGTGGTGACGAATGAACACCGAAATTCACGACAACGAACTGCTGTCCCGGCGTGTGCATGAACTCCAGCAAGAAGTGAGGCACATGAAGCGCTGGGGGATCGGCGCGATCGCCGTGCTCGTCGTTCTGTTGTCGCTCCAGGGATACAGCCATCGCAAGTTCAGTGTCGACGAGGTGGTCGCCAAGAGCGTCACACTCACTGACCTCGACGTCATCGTCCGCGCCCGGCTTGCTGTCTTCACCGAAGGAGCAGGTCTCGAAGCTTACGCTCCCAGCGGCGAACGCCGCATACAACTCGTTGGACGCGGCGAAGGCGCCAATCTCAACCTCAATATTCCAATCACCGCCAGCCAGGACGAGGCCTCGGTCAACTTGCTGCACAACAACGAACTGCTCTCATCGTTCCGCGCGAACGCAAACGGCGCCAGCCTCGAACTCCATTCCAAGACGTCCAATGGAACTGCGGCTCTTTCGTTGCAAGGCACAACCGCTTCCCTCACATTGAGCGGGGCGGCCGAAAAAGTGCCGCGCGTCTACCTCAGCGCTGACCCCAGCCAGGCCTGCACCGCTTTAACTGGCGAAGCGAACTCTCCGGCGAGCAGCACCATGTGCCTCCATTCGCCGGGATTGCCGTCTTTGGAACTCTCCGACGTTGGAGGAAATCGCGCCGTCGTGGGCATTCCCCACTCCGCAGAGATGAACGCCGAAGATGGCGCCTCCGAAGGCACCGCCGCGTCGCTGATCCTGAAACACAAGAGCGGCAGCAGGGTGCACGTGCAGCCGCCAGTGGCTTCGACGCCGTGAGGGTGAAACTCATTCGCCAGTGCCGTCATCGCTTTAGTCGTTGACGATTTTTAGCAGCAACACTTGCGCCGGTAGTTCGAGTTGAATCGAACGGGCACTCTCTGAAATGGTGTAAGCGCTTGTTGGATGTATGCCGCTCGCATCATTTGGCGCGTAAATCGTGATTGTCTTCGGCTCGTCGAAGGTCATGGTGATCGGTACTGGTTGGGGATAAAGATCCTCACCGTCTTGGCCCGGTGACGCTAACTCGTACACGCTGACATCATTCCAGAGCGCCAAATAGTAGGATTCGTCCGAAGTCTGCAGGAGGGTAAAGCGCAATGAGCGGGGCGCTCCAGAAAATGTAAGCGCCAGCGATCCCAGAGTGAAGGCTTTGTGCTCGGGTTCGCGCAGAAGCGCGATGAGGTTCCTCATTGCGGTGAAGGCAGGCTTGGGCGAGCCGTCATAATGCAACAGGCCGTAGTGTCCTTCTCCCGAACCGCTTATAAGTTTCGGGTCGTTCGCCTCGTCAATCAACTCGTAGGAGAAAGTTCTCTCGACTCCCCGGTCGAATTCGCCCAAGAACGCTGTCGGAAGGTAAATGGCGGCGGCTCGCTCAGACACCCCTTGCTGCTCCCCGTCGCTCAAGTATTTGGTGTTGTTGTGGTAACCCATCTCGGTGGTCCAGAGGGCATCTTGATCGGAGAGGGTTCGGGAGTAGTGCATATACCAACCCAGCAGAGTATCCCCGACGCCTCCTCCCTGGTAGGCATGCATGTTGCCATAGGTTGCATAGTCGATCGGCGGTGGCGTGATGGCCACCAGTTGAGTGAAATCCACCGCGTTCCCCTCTGACATCGTGAGGACTGGTAAGGTACTGGTGGCTGGGTTGCCCTTCACGATGTTCCATAAATCTTCAGACTCATTGATGGCGCCTTGAGGGTAAGGCACGCCGTCATACACGAAGCCGCCGTCGTCAGGCTCATTCGGACCTTCCACGGCATCTATGGTCGGTTGAAGATTCTGAATTATGGATACAACCGCTCCAGGGTCGAGTCGGGTTCCGAGCGGCGGATAGTCATTGCCCCCCTCAATCAGTCCACACAGGGTGTATCCCAGAGTGCCGAACCGTTGGATCTCGTTTACAAAAGCAGGATCGGTGTCGTTGATCTCGTCGCGAATGTGCTGCATTCCCAGTTCGTGCAATCTCCGGTTGATCTCAAAGTAATTCCTGTAGGGAGTGTTTGCGGATTCCATGTGGACATTCACGCCGACTGAATCCACGAAACGATCCGCGTCCCGCGCCTGAATCCTGGCGCTCTGGCCAAGACTGGCTTCCGCGATCAGCAGGGCGATCCCAACCAGAGCAAATGGAACGGGCGACCGAGGAAGACGACGGGGAGAAGAAGAGGGGTGGGACACCGGTTACTCCGGAAAGAGTTGAATATGCGACATCTGAAAGAAACCCAGAGCGAGGAACACAGTTTCGCCGCCAACCGCTACGCGGCAACTTCGCATCCGAACTTGGCAGCAAGAGTGAAATTCCCTCGGCCGGCACTCATTGAAACACCTGGTTTTCCTGGTAACCGTGCCGAAAGTAACTGTCCCGATCTGCTTAAAGCGATTGACCTTAGCCCCGCCGGAGGGTACGATTTTTGGTAGAATCCGCAGGGATTCAACACCTTGGGAAGGCCACGCATCTTAATAGAGACAATATGCGATTAGTCAGCCTCTATGTACGGACGATCGCGCTCGCTTCTCTAGGTCTGGCGGCCTGCGCATGCCATTCGGCGCAGCATGCTGCCACCCTTGTGCCTCCTGCGAATCCACCGGCGTTGAAGCCTGCCACTCAGCCGACTCCTGTCGCTGCAGCACCGGCGTCCACCGCTCCTGCAGCAACGCCATCACAGCCGCAAGACTCGTCTGCTCAGAAACCGGCAGCTCCTGACTCCGCTGCGCCCGCGCCAGCCTCCGATGCGGTCGGCGATTTGATCGCACGCGTCGAGAAGGAATATCAGACCGGTCTAGACAACTACCACTCTGGCAAGACGGATGACGCCAAGCAGAATTTCGATAACGCCCTGAACGACCTGCTGGGCAGCAACTTCGACGTGCGTTCCGACGACCGGCTCGGAAAGGAATTCGAGCGCATCGTCCAAGGCGTGAATGAGCTTTACCCAGGCGGTACATCGGCTGAGGCAGAAAATCCGCAAGAGCCGCAGCAAAAGGCTGAGCCCGCGCCGATCGACGAGACCAACGGACTGACGCCCTCCGCCGACGCGGGAACCAAGGCCAAGGCTGAGGCTGACGTCAAGAACACCCGTTCCGATCTGCCTCTGATGATGACCGACCAGGTGGCGGGATATATCTCTTACTTCTCGAATCGCGGACGCGGAGTCTTCGAACGCGCTTACGCCCGCTCCGGCCGTTATCACGACATGATCGTGTCGACGCTGAAGCAAGAAGGCGTCCCTCAAGATTTGATTTACCTGGCGCAAGCCGAATCTGGATTTCATCCGCTCGCGGTTTCCCGCGTTGGCGCTCGGGGTATCTGGCAGTTCATGGCGAGCCGCGGCCGCGGATACGGCCTCAACCACAGCATGTGGGTCGACGATCGCCAGGACCCGGAGAAATCCACCCGTGCCGCTGCCCGTCACCTGAAAGATCTCTATAACCAGTTTGGCGACTGGTATCTCGCGATGGCCGCTTACAATTCGGGCCCCGGCACCGTGCAAGCCGCCGTGAAGCGCACCGGGTACGCCGATTTCTGGGAACTCTACAACCGCAACGTCCTGCCCAAAGAAACCAAGAACTACGTGCCGATCATTCTGGCCGTGACCATCATGGCCAAGAATCCATCGCAGTACGGTCTGGATGAAGTGGCGATGGAGCAGCCGGCGGATTACGACACCGTTTCGATCAGCTATCCTGTCGATCTTCGCCTCGTGGCCGAGTGCGTCAATTCGACGCCCAGCGAGTTGCAGGACCTGAATCCCAGCCTGCTTCGCATGACCACGCCGCATGACGGCAAGTTTGAATTGCATTTGCCCGCGGGAACGAAGGATCAGTACCAGACTGCGATCGCCTCAATTCCTCCCGATATGCGGCTATGGTGGCGATATCACACGGTGCATACTGGCGATACGCTGGCCTCTCTCGCGCGCACGTATCACACGACCGCAAAGCAGATCGAAGAAGCGAACCATCTCGACAGCAACGAGCTCGAAACCGACGCAAGGCTGGTGATCCCTGTCGCGCCGGGCAAGCATCCGACCAGCGACGCCGCCACCTACGCACGCCGCATCACCCGCTACAAAGTGCGTCACGGGGACACGGTCGAAACCGTCGCTGAGAATTTCGGAGTCTCGCCGCAAATGCTTCGCCGCTGGAACGGATTGCACGGCGACAGCCTCCACGGACGCAAAGTGCTCGCGCTGCACCTCCCGATTTCTCCCGGCGCGCATGACGCGGAAGTCGCCACTTCGCGCACCAAGTCAAAGCATCCGAAGACAGAAACCGCTAGCGTGAAGCCTCCGGCGACCAAGTCGGCCGAAGTGGCAACCCTGCAGAACGCGAGAACTGAACCCGTGGTCCATCATCGCGTGAAGTCGGGCGAGACCTTCTACTCGATTGCCAGCGCCTACCGCACCACTGTCGCCGCTCTGAAACGCGACAACCGTAACATCGCCGTCCTCCACCCGGGAATGATCCTGGTAGTCCAACCCGCGCGGTAGATCTCGGGTAGTTATCTTTCCTGCTTCGACACCGTCACAGGATCACGTGCGTTAAATCACATTCCTTCCCCTCGTACCGATCATAGAATCCAGACCAGTTGGCTCTTTTAACTACAATTCCAACGATTAGAGGAGAAGCCCCCATGAGAGTTACGAAATTCATTATTTTGTTCGTTGTTCTGGCCTTGGCTGTTTCAATTGCTGCGCCCGCGTTCGCCGCTGACGGAGCCGCCACTTACAAAGCGAAGTGCGCCATGTGCCATGGTCCTGAGGGACAAGGCAAAGTGGGTCCGGCCCTGAAAGGCACGAGCCTGAGCGCCGATCAGATCACCGATCTGCTCACCAAGGGTGACGATGCCAAGAAAGCGCCGCACAAGAAGGCCGTATCCGGAGTCGCAGCTGACGATGCCAAGGCCGTTGCCGAGTACGTAAAAAGCTTGAAGTAGTCGAGATCGAGTAAAAATCAAATACACCCTGTCCGAAAACGCCTAGCGTTTATGGGCAGGGTAATTTTTTATCAATTCGCGTGTTGCCCAATGCTCTAGCGGTTTTAAGCCACAACCTATTTGTGCCGCCTTTCCCAACTACAATCCCTAGTTTTTAACATTCCGTTCATCTCACTGTTACCGCCTGTTGATTTTCACCTGCTAATTCTCAAAAGAAGTCTCCCAACTCTCAGGAGGAATTTCCATGAAGTTCATTCGCAGCCTCAGTGTGGGCGTTTCCGCGCTCGCGTTACTGTTGGCGTCTTCGGCGTTCGCCCAAGGATCCGGACCATTCAAACGCGTACTGTTAATCAGCGTCGACGGCATGCATGCCGTTGATTTCTTGAATTGTGCCCAAGGCGTCAGCACCGTTAACGGTGGCAAGCCATTTTGCCCGTCGATCGCCGCTCTGGGCACCACTGGCATCAACTACGTTGCCGCCAGCACCTCCAAACCGTCGGACTCGTTCCCGGGCCTGACCGCAATCATCACCGGCGGAAGCCCAGCCCTTACCGGCGTCTACTACGACGTCGCTTACTCCCGCGCCCTCGACGGACCGGCCGTCGTTACCGGCAATGGAAATGGACCCGGACCCTGCACCGCGGGCGCTCCGCCCACTGGCTTTACCACAGAGTATGAAGAAGGCATCGACATCGACAAAACCAAGGTGAACGGCGGCGCACCCGGAGCGTCCCTCACCGACGGTGGCATCCACTCGATCGACCCGCAGAAACTGGATCGCGACCCGGCTCAGGGATGCAGGCCGATCTGGCCCTGGCAATTCGTTCGCGCGAACAGCATCTTCAGCGTGATTCATGCTGCCGGCGGATACGCAGCCTGGTCCGACAAGCACCCGGCCTACTCTTCCGTCGCATCCGGCATCGGACCCAGCGCGCTGGATGATTTCTATGCACCAGAAATCAACTCCTCCGTTATCGCCCTTCCCGGCGTCACCACCCCAACTGGCGTGTCTTGCGCCTCGATCCTTGACCCCGGCGCCGACCTGACAGCCTGGACGAACAGCTTCCAGAACATCCAGTGCTACGACAGCCTGAAGGTCAATGCCATCCTCAACGAAATCGATGGCTGGGACCATCTGCGCACCAGGAAGACCCAGGTTCCCACCATCTTCGGCATGAACTTCCAATCCCTGAGCGTGGGCCAGAAGCTGATCGAGGCGAGCAACAGCACGACCGGCGGATACCTCGATGCCGCCGCTACCCCTAGCACTGCGCTGCTGAGCGAATTCCAATTCGTCGACGCCTCGATTGGGGCATTTGTCAGCGAGTTGAAAAAGCAGGGACTCTATGACTCGACCCTGATCGTCATCACGGCGAAGCACGGCCAGTCGCCGATCGATCCCAGCCGCTATGTTGGACAGACCATCAACGGCACCTCGCCTGCGACGCTGCTCTCCAATGCCGGCTATATACCCAACTCGGAATCCACCAACAATCCGACCGGCATTGGCCCGACGGAAGACGACGTCTCGCTGCTGTGGCTGAATAGCCCGTCCAACACCGCCGCCGCCGTTGCGATCATCGAGGCCAATCCCTCCACGACAACGGGGGTCGGGCTCGGACAGATCTACTACGGCCCTTCCCTTACGCTGAACTACAACGACCCAACCAAAGATCCGCGAACGCCGGACATCATCGTGACTCCGAACGTTGGCGTGACCTACTCTGGAAGCACCGCGAAACAGGAGGAGCACGGCGGGTTTGCGCATGACGACACCAACGTCGTTCTGCTGGTGTCCAACCCGTCCTTACAACCTAAGACTGTTCGCGAGTCTGTGGGCACGGTGCAAGTGGCGCCGACGATCCTGAAGGCCCTGGGTCTCGATCCCTCGGCTTTGGAGGCGGTGCGCAAGGAAGGTACGCAGGTTCTGCCGAAGTTCTAGTTGAACCTCTCGAACCGGGCCGTGAAAAAAGTAAAGAGCGCGGGTTAAAAGCCGCGCTCTTTTCTTTTATTGCAGATTGACTCATCCGAGGAGGTCACCGCGCGATCGGAACGACCCGCTGCGGCACCTGCAATTCGTTGAGGACAGAACCCAGCCGCGGATAACGCCCGGCAAAAAAATAGATCGAATACGCCGGAAAGAAGACGATCGCCGGCACGTAGACGAGAGAAACGAGATAGAAAAATACCGCCAGCAGGATGCCAGCCACGACCACGGCCAGTGCAATCGTCTGAACGTTCCACGTCATTCCTTCCGACTTTCCAGTGAGGAATGCCAGGATTCCAAGGGCGGCGCTCGGAATGGCGATTAACAGTCCCAAAATCATAGTAGCGATACCCGTCAGGATCGCTGCCACGAACGCGAGCACAATCTTCATCACCACATAGGCGACGTAAGCACCTTGTTCGGGCTTCATCATCGCCCAGAGCCGCCGCCATCCCTCGGTGACGTCGATATCTTCAAGTGCCATCTGTGGAATGACAAAATCCTTGGTCAGCACCAGCACCACTGCCGTCACCAGAAAGAAGGCAGCAAAAACCAGAAAAAGCACGGCTCCGAAGGCGATGAACGCCGGCAGATGCTCCCTCGGTTGGTGAAACCATCCGTTCACGAGTGCGATACCAGTTGGAATTCCCACCAAGACAACGGCTCCAGCAATTGTGAGCAGGATGTAGCCCAACTTCCAGGCGAAATAGCGCCAGCCCGCGCCCAGCCTGCGGCTCCACTCCCAGCGGATATGGCATTCCTTTGACAGGACGCTATCGAAAAGAATGAAGCGCATTACGCTGCCGACATACATGAGAATGATGCCCACCGCAAACGCAGCCACCACTGCTGCCACGATCATTCCCGCAAGAAGGAAATGATCAAAACCCAGAGAGCCTAACGACGGAAAGTGCGGCCCCACTCCCGGATGCACTGGGGGTTGGAAATTCGAGCGGCTGAACCCGTTGGCGCCCAACTCGCCCGCCAGAAGACCGACGAATGCAAGCTTGGTCCACTGGCCGAGGCGAAACGGCCGGAACAGTTGTTGCCGGGTGTGTTCCAGGGCGGGCGTAATCGAATCCACGGCGCTCAGAGCCAACGTGCACCTCGCAGCTGCCAATGATGAGCAGCACCGTACTAAGTTATGGTACGCAGATGCAACCGGTTTTGATCCATGATTCTGCTCGGGCCGGAACACTCGGAAGCTCAGGGACTTGGCAGGATTCCATACATTGTAAAAGGATGGCGTCATTCCGAGCGGAGCCGCTTTTCAGGCGAAGCGAGGGATCCAGCGCGGATCCGTCAGGGAATTCCAGAAAGAGAAAACGTATTACGCGCATTGCCCTTTTCCCTTCCCTTCCCCCACTCGGCTGTGATAACCCAATAGCGAGCAGCCTGTGTTTGCGGTCCTTGCAGACTGCACTGAACGTCGTGCTATAATCCGGCGCCGTTCCCGCAGAAGTTTCCGGTGGTCTTTTAATTTTGTCGTGCCTGCAGCCAGGGAGAGGTATCCGCACCCGGCCGCCAATGAAACAGGAGGAGCAATGACGTTCTACGATCCCACGCTCTACGGACGTGACGAAGAAGAAGAATTCGGCGATAGCGGCGCATACAGCGAGTCGCTCGAAGAAGATTTCGAAGAGGAAGAAGAGGAGGAAGAAGAGCCCGGCATGGAAGCTCCTGAAGCAATGGAGCCGGAACCCGTAATGCCGCCGCCACCTCCTGCCCCCAAACCAGCTGCCCCGGCTCCGCCTAAGCCGAAGGCGAAGAAGGCACCAGCGAAAAAAGCACCAGCCAAGAAAAAGCCAGCTCCGAAGAAGCCTGCGGCAAAAAAGAAACCTGCTAAGAAGAAAGCCGCCAAAAAGCCAGCGAAGAAAAAAGCTGCCAAGAAGGCCGCAAAGAAGCCGGCCAAGAAAAAAGGCAAGAAGCGCCGTTAAGAATCTGCTTGGCCGCGTGCGCCTCCGCTCGCAGCAAAATCAAAACCGCGCCGGCAACGGCGCGGTTTCTTATTTATCCAGTCTGACTGTCTCGATCCTTATATCCGGATCCTTGTCATCTCAGGCCGCCATTTTTGCGGCCCGAAAGATCTGTGTACCCTTCCGCCTTCGATGAGTTGCCGGCAATTGCACAGGTCCTTCGGCTCGCCAAAAACACGAGCCTCAGGATGACAATTCATGATGACTTTCGCACAAACTCAAGATTGTCTCTGCTACTTCTTTCCGCTGACCGCGCCGAGGCATTTCCCGTAGAGTTCAAGCAATCTCTCGGCGAAATCTTCCGGCTTGGCAGCTGATCCGGTGCCTTGAAATCCAACACCGGTCGACGTCGTGCGCCCGTAGCCGGTGGTCATAGCGACAAACTTCATCAAATCGAGTGCGATATCTTCGTTGCGCCGCGCTGCTCCCGAACCTGTGGCTGGAGCTTCTTCCATGATTCCCTCTCCTCTACCAGAAATGACAGGAAGGTCGTCGATTTCTTCATCTTCATCCTGCATTCGACGGATGATTCGGAAGATCATGACGGCCTCAGATGACTCCGTTAGCGATGATAGCAGAGCTTAGGCACGCGGAAGACTCGGCAGAACCGTTGGATTTTTCAGCTTATGCCGGCCTTTTCCCTGAGCAGCCGAATGCGTCGTCCCGCAACCATGCCGTGAATGGTGAGTGCCGGCCCGATTATCAGGAACAGCCAGCCAGCCCATTCTGGATGCCGCACCGCAATCAATAAAGAAACAAAACCGATCAGCGATAGGATCGCGCACGACTGCATCGACGCCTGCGTCTCCAGCGCCTCGATCGGAGTCAGTTCAAGCTGGTCGCGCGATTGGTACGCGTGCAGATACATCAGCGTAAACAACAAAAAGACCGCAGCGAAGCCGACGGCATAGATTTCCATCATCACCGACGCTTGATGCAAAGTGAGCTCGCCGCCCGTTTGCCCACCCGTCAACTGCGAAAACACCAGAGTGAATACAAATTTCAGCGGATACACGTAGAGCAGAACCAGAAAGAGCAGAACCATGTTCAGGAACACGGTATAGGAATCTTCCAGTCCATAGCGCCGTGAAAATTTGTAGTGCGTCAGCCAGATCATCACCAGTTGCGAAAAACAAACAGCAAAGGGAACGAACCCGCGCATGTCGGCAATCAGTTCACTGTAGCTGTGCGGAACTTCGAGCGACACCACCAGCAACGTCAGCGCGAATCCGAAGACGACGTCACAAAAGGCCTCGAGGCGCGTGATCTCGCCGCCGCGCCAGCGGAAGAATTTTTCCGGTGGCAGAGCTACCCGGTGGGTGAAAGGATGTTCTTGCGCATGGTCGGACGCTGCCGCCGCTCCGTCCGGGGGATTGTGCGCCTCATGGTGCTTCGATCTCCGGCTCATAGCCTAGGATTCTGGCGGCTCTTGCGGTGATTGGCAATCGAAAAGCGCCGAAGAGACTCGATCGCGCCACTGGTTTTGTCATCCTGAGCAGAGCGAACGACCCATGCAAACCCAACGCGCTCGGCGATGACGGCGAGTGCTTATATCCTTCGGCCCAAAAAACGGCTCAGGATGACAAACCATAAAGTTACGATCGCTTTACTTCGCTCATCAGCGCGAGCAGGTTTTCTTCGCTGTCGCGGAAGAAGGTCATCCAGAGATCGTGATCGGGCACGCGCGCGATCATGTGCGGCTCGTCTTCGAATTGCACGCCTTTTTCTTTCAGGTTTCCATACGCCGCCTGAATGTCGGGCACGGCAAAATACAGGATCGAGCTCGCATGATCGAACTCTGGCTTCTCCGGACGGTCGAGCATCAGCCGAACCCCGTTGCAATCGAAGAATGCCAGGCCGGGCGGCGCTTTGAAAAGCAGCTTCAGCCCAAGCGTCTTCTCGTAGAAGTCGGCGGCGCGCTCCACATCGTGCGTGCGGATCTGGATCTGTCCCAGCCGGGTGATGCCGGGGGTCGTTGCGGTTGTGGCCATGGTCTTGACCTCACTTCTCATATTAGTTAGCATAGCTAACTATATTTACGATACGAAGTCAAGCCCATGCCCCGCGCGCCTGCTATCAAGATGAAACTGAGAGTCCCCACGCTAGCCGCAAAAGATGCGGCTGGAATGGAGCACCCGGCTGAGTCTGCTCCAAATCCCCGGGTTCTCGCCGTTTCCGACCGGCTGCATTCCACCGCGATCCATCTGCTTCGCCGCCTGCGCAAGCAGGATGTAAAGACTGGAGAAGGTCCCGCACGCCTTTCGGCGCTCTCGGTACTGGTTTTTGGAGGCCCGAAAACGCTGGGCGAACTAGCGGCTGCGGAACAGGTAAAGCCTCCAACAATGAGCCGAATCGTCGCTGCCTTGGCTCGCAGCCGCATGGTCGAAGTCAGAGACGATGCTCACGATGCGCGCCGCATGCATATTCGCGCTACCGCAAAAGGCACGCGTCTACTGCAAAAAGGGCGCGAACTTCGCATTGCGGATCTTGCATCGAACCTGGAGCAGCTCTCTCCGGACGACCTTGCCGGCATCGGAAAAGCTGTGGAAATCCTCGCCAGGTTGCTCGCAAGCTGGCGATAATTCCCCTCACTCGGTAACCAGCAGTCACGGTACTATGGGCACTCGAAATGGTATTTCCGATGTCAGATACTGATGGGTCAGCCAGTCCGGGGGCGTGCGGCTCCGGGGTTGTGTGCCCGTTTCGCAGGTTCGGTTAGGTCCTCCCCGCAAGGCCAAGTGTTTCAATTGCTGCCCGAAAGGATCGCATTGTCGCGAACACGCATCATCGTGACCGCAGCCGGCCTGCTATGGCTGGCTCACGTCGGTGTGGCTGCGGCCATCGGAACAAATGGCCTTGGTCCGTTTCTTTCGGATGCGATCCAATTCTCCATTGGGGCTCTGCTGATCGCAGCGTTGTGGGACGCAAGTCGCCGCTCCGAAGGCTTGGCGCGCGCCTTCTGGAACCTCGGCACAGCTGCCTATCTGGTTTGGATGATCGCGCAGGCGATGAGCTTGTACAACGACTTCGCCGGGAATCCCGCGATCATGGGGATCAGCAATTTCCTCTTCAGCTTCTGGTTTGTGCCGCTGGCCATGGCGTTGTTCCTCGATCCCGATCACGAAACCGGGAAGCTGGACACGCTGATGATTCTCGACTTCGGACAGGGAGTGCTGGTCTGCGTCGCGGCGTACCTCTACTTTTTTTATCTGCCTAAGGCCGAATCTCCTGCTGAACTGGCGCACTCCGTCTGGCTTCCCTACTTCGGCGGCTACAGCCTGGTTGCGGTGGCATTCATCCTGCGCGCGATCGTGACGCGCTCGCGTGACGTGCGCGTTTTGTTCGGCCGCATGGGAATATTTCTCGCACTCTCCGGCGGCGTCGATGCGCTCTATTACTACGGTCCCGGAAGGCTGTTGAAGACCGGTCAGTGGTTCGATCTTTTGTGGAGCGCGCTGCTGGTCGCTCCCTTGCTCATCGCCGCCTCGTGGAAGCAGATCGAGGCGCCACAGATTCCGCTGGACCCACCAGTCCGCGAGAAGCGCGTCTATGCGGATTTGTTTTACCTGATCTATCCGCTGCTGGTTCTGTTCATGTCGCTGCGCATCGCGCGCGAACGATTGTGGCTTGCGGCGGCTGTGGTGCTGCTCTCATTCGTGTGCTCCAGCGCCCGGCAGTTGGTAACACAGAGCCGTTTGATCTCCGCTAAAGAGGCATTGCGCCGTGAAGCTTCGCGCGACGGCCTGACCAGTTTGTGGAACCGCAAAGCCATCCTGGCAATTCTAGAGCGCGAGTTGCTCCGCGCGGAACGTGACCAGGCTCCAGTGGGCGTGATCATGATCGACGTTGATCACTTCAAGAAAGTCAACGACAGCCGCGGGCATCAAGCCGGGGACGACGTGTTGCGCATCATTGCGAGCGGGATTGCAGCGGTGGTCCGCCCGTACGACGCCGTGGGACGATACGGCGGCGAGGAATTCCTGATCGTCGCGCCCGGTTGCGGAGTGACGGAAACCTGGGAACTCGCTGAGCGCGTACGAATCCACGTGGCCGATTGCAACATCATGGCCGGAGGCTCAACCGTGCGCGTCACCCTGAGCCTTGGCATCGCCAACGGACAGGCTGCGAACGAGATTGAGAAAGTTCTGCACGCCTCCGATGCAGCGTTGTACAAGGCGAAAGATGCGGGAAGGAACCGCGTCGAACCAAGCCTTGGGCGCGCCGCCAGCGCGACGCCTGCAAGTCCGGGCGTGCCGCACCGTGACTTCTGGATCTGATTTCGGGCGCTTTTCTACGGCAACTTCCAGGAAGCCTTCACGTGACCGCCATCACGAGGCAATAATTCTTCGTTCGATTTTGCCCCCACAGTGCTATGTTCTCTCGTGAAATATTGGTAGCTCGGCGTCGCCCGATCGCTACTCAGGGAGGAACCTGTGGCAGTTTGCGCCCTACGTCTCTCCACCCCATCTCTGATCCTTTGTTCGCTGGTTCTTCTCGCGGCCTGCGGGAGCAATCACGGCATTGCCGTCTGCCAAGGGGACGGCTGTTGCGGCGGCAGTAGCGCTCTCTGCGTCGCTCCGCGTTATGTGTACGCCAATGGAACCGATGGCCAGGTTTACGTCTTCCCTGTCGACAACGGCACGGGCGCAGTGAGTTCTCCAACTTCCATCGCTGGCGCTTCGATGTCACTGGGGATGGCCACGCTCAACAATCAGTTTCTTTACCTATCCAGTCCTTCCGCGAACTTGAATCAAGGTTCGTCGATCGATGCGTGGTCGATCGACCTTGGAACCGGGATGCTGACAACGGTTGCGGGATCTCCTTTCGCGCTGGGACCGCCAAGCTTTTCAGTAGGCCTCGCCGCGGACGATGCCACCCAGACTCTCTACGTTGCTGAAGGAGGACAGATTGATGCACTGAAGTCCGACGCGAATGGAGTGCTCACGCCTGTGCCCGGCTCGCCGTTCCTCGCCGGATTGAATTTCTATCTCGCCGTCGATCCGCAGAATCGTTTCCTCTTCGCCACCGACAACATCGTTCCAGCCAGCGTTCTCGCATTCACCATCGACGCTTCGACAGGGGCGTTGACGGCGGTTCCCGGCTCTCCGTTTGCTACAGGTGCAAACAGCGGCGGTCTGCAACTTGGGATCGTCGCCGACTCCAGCGGCAAATTCGTCTACACCGTGATGCAGTCGACGAGTCAGATTGCGGGATTCTCGATCGCGTCGCCCAGCGGAGTGCTGACTCCGATACCCGGTTCGCCGTTCTCGACGGGTAGCACGCCCATCGCGCTTGCCACGGTAAACAACTTTCTCTACGTATCGAATATCGGAGATCAAACGCTCTCAGGTTACAGCATCGACTCGACCACCGGAGTGCTGACTCCGCTGTCGGGCTCTCCTTTTGCGATTCGCGCCGGAGCACTGATCACCGACACATCCGGAAGTTTTCTCTACAGCGCCGGGTCAGGCGGCATGATGGCGTTCAAAATCGACGCGACCACCGGAGGCTTGACGCAGGTTGGGTCAGCGATTCCATTCGCAGGAGCGACAGTACTTGCGTTCGTGCAGTGAGTATTGGCGGCGATCACGCCCTCGGGAATATTCTTGTTCGCGTTTCGTAACACTTTTCGGGAAGTTATCGGATTGATACTTTCGGCGGTCTAACATCCCCTCGCAGTTTCCTTCCCCCATTACCAGTGCAATGAGGGAACGCGCGACGGGCGGGCGACCCAAACGCGTTCCTTCTTCAAACTTCCCCGATCCACAATTCACGCCAAAAGGAGATTCCACATGGCTGTCAGAAAGATTGATTTGTCTCTGCCGGATTCTCGCAAGAACGTGGCAATGAGGGACGATCCGACGAAGGTCGATCCAAGGAAGTTAAAACTGGGGAAGTCAGTGGCGCGGCACGATCCGCGAACCCTGCTGCTGGCCTCTTATTTAACGGCGACGCTGCCCAATGCGCCCGCAAGCTTCGATCTCGCGACGAAGGTCGGCGCGTCGTGGGGAATGATGGACAACGACCAACTCGGCGATTGCACCTGCGCCGCCGCCGGACATCTGCTGATGGAGTGGACAGCCAATGCTGGGAAGAAAATGTTCACTCCGACCGATAAGCAGATTGTCGCTGCATATTCTGCGATCACCGGATACAACCCAACAACTGGAGCGAATGATAATGGCGCGGTTGAGATCGATGTGTTGAATTACTGGCGGCAGAGCGGAATCGCCGGCCACAAAATTGGAGCGTACGTCGCGCTGGAACCGGCGAACCATACGCACATTATGGATTCGGTTTACATCTTCGGCGGCTGCTACATCGGATTGCAGCTGCCGATCAGCGCGCAATCACAGGTGCAGAATCATCAGCCGTGGTCCGTGCCTCCTGGAGGATTGACCGGAGATGGCAAGCCCGGATCGTGGGGCGGACACGCGGTACCCGTTGTCGCATACGATGTCCGCGGAGTCACGGTCGTGACCTGGGGAGCATTGCAGATGATGACCTGGTCGTTCTGGGAAGCGTATTGCGACGAGTCGTATGCGATCTTGAGCAATGACTATCTGACGGGAAAGAAAACTACGCCGCAGGGATTCGGTATGCAGCAACTGCAGTCGGATCTGGCGGACTTGAAATAGTGGGTAGTGGCTAGTGATTGGATGTCGACGAGAATGTCATCCACTGGCCACTCTTCACTTATCACTACGCATAGCCGAACCTCACAATCCTCACCGCTTCGACTCGCTCAGGGCAGGTTCTGTCACAAGAAGTGCGACAAGGGTGGGGCACCCTCACGATTGATTTAGGCCCGCAGCACTCCTCCTAACAAAACACACCTCACACCCGTTTTTGCAATGACTCTGAGTCATTCAAGAACTAATTCTATTAAATCGTTTCTTACGCTCGTTTGCGACTGGAATGACGACATCGATTTGTCGTAGGATGGCGCCCCATAAAGTGTCCGCGGCGGATTTGCGCCGCCGCTTCTTACGGAGGGCCAGATGCCAGCTTCAGTTTCTCTTTCCAAGAATCCCCACCGAGCTTTATTCCTTGGTTTTGTCGTCCTCGCCTTCGTTCTCCCGGCCATGCTGTTCGCTCAAGGCTACTTTGGGACCGTGAGCGGAGTGCTGACGGATCCTTCGGGAGCCGTGATCCAAGGGGCCAAGGTCACCCTTCAGGACGAGCAGAAGGGGTACAAGTTCGCGGCCACGTCCGACAGCGACGGCCGGTATCTGTTCGCATCGATTCCGCCCGGAACTTATTCGGTGACGGCGGAGATGCAGGGATTTGAGAAGACGGTACGCACGCACATCAAGCTGAACGTGAGCGAGAACCCAGCCGCGAATCTCACGATGAAGATCGCTGGCGCCGCACAGACGGTCGAGGTGCAGGCGCAAACTTCGACAATCGCCACCGAAGACGCGGTGACCGGGCAAGTCATCGACCGCAGGCTGATCAACGATCTGCCTCTGATCGATCGCAGCGTCACCGAGTTGACCTTCCTCACGCCCGGCGTCACCGACGTGGACGATCAGTGCCACAACTGCGGATCGACGAACTTTGCTTCCAACGGAAGCCGCGGGGCCAGTGCTGACATTCTGTCGGATGGCGCGTCGATCACGAACTTCGAGCCCAATGGCGGCATCACGCAAGCTGTTTACGTTCCTTCTCCGGAAGCGGTGGAGGAGTTCAAAGTGCAGCAGACGAATTTCAGCGCGGAATATGGCTTTTCGGGCGCTTCGATTCTCAATATGGTCACGCGCTCTGGCACGAATGCGTTTCACGGCAGTGTGTATGACTTTGTTCGCAACACGATCACGGACGCCAACGACTGGTTCAACGATCGTAGCGGCATTCCCATTCCTCCGGTTCACCGGCACGACTTCGGCGCGACCTTTGGCGGCCCCATCTGGAAGAACAAGACGTTCTTCTTCTTTGACTATGAAGGTTTGCGCTCGAGCAACATGCAGACCTACCGGGCGGGCGTGCCCAGCGTGGCGGAGCGCACTGGAAATTTCAGTGAGTTGTGCTCGGCGCAAGGCGGTTCGTTCAATGCCTCAGGCATCTGCACGGACAGCTCCGGCAATCAACTCAATGCGGGGCAGCTCTGGGATCCTTATTCGGGAACGTACGATCCGAACAACGGCGGGCCAGACCGTACGGCTGTGATTCCCTTCAACCGCGTCGACCAGTACATAAGTCCGGGCAATCCAAACCTTCCGGCGAATCTTCAGCCTGCGCCGGGCGTGGCGGGAAACCTGATCGACCCCGTGGCATTGAAGGTGATGAATCAGTTTCCGCTGCCGACGCCGAATATGGCGGGGGCCACACCTTACAACAACTGGATTGCGTCCGGAGCTACTCCTTACTCGAATGATCAATTCGATCTGAGAATCGATCACCGCTTCAACGAGAAAAACCTGTTGAGCGCGAAGTACTCGCAAGATCGAAACTCCACGAGTCCTTTCGATTGCTTCAAGACTCTCATCGACCCCTGCGGCAGCGGGCAGAATAAGGGCACCGCGCACATTTTCTCAGTCAACGACACGTATACGTTCAATCCCACATTGCTGTTGACGACGACGTTTGGCATCACGCGCGGAGCGACGCTGATTTTTGCCTACAATTCGAGCCTGAATCCCGATCCGCTGGGCGCGCTCGGCTTTCCGTCTTATTTGAAATCAAATGGGTTCAACGGCGTTCCCGCGATGTTCATCAACGATTACCAGGCCGCCGGATTTCCGAATGCCGGAAACGATCCATACGGAAACTACAAGCAAGGACAGCTTACTGGACAGGTGGGAGGAATCCTCAGCAAGGTCCATGGCGGCCACGAACTGAAGTTTGGGGGCGAAGGCAGGTTGCACCAGCAAAACTACATTCAGACGAACGCTCCGCTAGGATATTTCCAGTTTGACAACCGCGGGAGCTCGGTTTGCCCTTCTATCGGGGTTGCATCGCAATGTGCTGATGGCACCGTCGCTGGCGGAGATGACATGGCCAGCTTCCTGATGGGCCAAATGCTGGGCGGTGGGAACAGCTTCTATGAAATTCAATTCCAGCCGGCAACGGAAAATTATCAGTACGCGGCATTTGTCCAGGACAACTGGAAGGTGACGCATAACCTTACTTTGAACCTTGGATTGCGCTACGACGTCTCGCTGCCGCGAACCGATCGCTTTAACCGCCAGAACTGGTTCGATCCGAACGCGGTCAGCCCGTTGAATGGTGGAAAGATTTCGTACAACGATCCGATCACGGGCGCGGCGATCACGCGCCCGCTACTGGGCGGCGAAGTTTTCGCCAACTCGAACACGCGCACCAATTACCTGACGGATTGGAGCAACATTCAGCCGCGATTCGGCTTCGCGTACCAGTTCGCGCCGAAGATGGTGGTGCGCGGCGGCTATGGCATTTATTACGGGCAGTCGCGATCGGGCGCGAGCGGTGTTGTGCCTTACGGCGGACAAGGGTTCGACGAATATACGAGCGTGATCAGCACGTATAACAGCGACGGCGCAACGCCATACCTGCACCTGAGCAATCCATTCCCGAACGGGCTGATTCAGCCGCCGGGAAATTCTCTTGGATTGATGAATGATGTGGGATTTAACGCCAATGGCCCGTTGCGTACGCACTCCGCGAATCTGACTCCTTACGAGCAAAGCTGGAGCCTGGGTATCGAACGGCAGATGCCGTGGAACGTGGTCTTCGATGTTGAGTACCTGGGAAAGAAGGGCACGCATCTTCCCTTCAGTGGATTGAACCAGTTGGACGTTCTTGGTCCGCAGGTTGAGAGTTACGGTCCGACGTCCCCGCAGATGAACGCGCTGAACACGTTGTACACGAATCCGCCGGGCTGCACGCCGACGTGCAATCCGTTCTACGGAATCATTACCGACCCGAACAGCTCGATGTCGAGCTCGGTGCCGGGATATCAGCTGGAAACTCCGTATCCGCAATTCACCGGCGTGACCACCGATGTGCAGATGGCTGCGAGTTCGATCTATCACGGACTGCAGCTGCAAGCGAACAAGCACTTCAGCAACGGGCTGGAGTTCCTGGTCAACTACACGTGGTCGAAATCGATCGATGATTCGTCGGTGGGCGACGACAACGTCACGTGGCTGGGAAGCTTCACCAGCTTACAGGATCCGAACAAGCCGTATCTGGAGCGAAGTCTATCGACCTTCGATACGCCGTCAGTGTTGAAGTTCAGCTATAGCTACGATCTGCCGATTGGGCGCGGCAAGGCGCTGCTCGGCAACATGCCGCGCGTGCTGGAGGCAGTAATCGGCGGATGGAAGACGAATGGGATCTGGTTGATCTCTGACGGACGGCCGCTGGCGATTACAGTTTCAAACGGAGGAACGCCGATTCCGACGTATGGATCGCAGCGTCCGAACCTGGTTGGAACGCCGCGGCGCAATTACGGAAAGGATTGGCAGGATCAATTCTTCGTCGACAACAGCGTCTTCCAACAACCGAGCCCATTCACGCTTGGCAATATGCCGCGGACGATTTCATCGGTAAGGACTCCGCTGACGTTTACGAGTGACTTGTCGGTGAGCAAGCAATTCCTTCTGTCGAACGTTCATGAAGGGATTCGGTTGGAGATGAGGTTGGAAGCACAGAATGCGTTCAACCATCCGTTATTCAGCCTGGGTACTCCTGGACCGTATGGAGACAGCACGCTGAACGTGGGAGACCCGAGCTTTGGGATCATTCCACGGATGTCGCCGGTTGGTCCGAGACAGGTTCAGTTAGCGGCTAAGATTAGTTTCTAGGCTTTTATGGCACGGATAAATCCGTGCCCTAATACGAAGCTCTCGGGATTCATTTTAGAGATTGTTCGTTCGGTCGGAATCCAAAAATCCCCACTTCCGGCAAAAGCGGCCGGAAGTGGGGCACCCGGTTCCACTCGATTCACCACGTACGTCAAAATCCCCACCCTTCTTTTCAAATATTCTTCTTAATCTCTTTTTTACTTAGGCTTCGGAGATTACCTGGCAGATGCGGCCTACCAGGTAGTCGGAGGCGGTTTTGCCTTCGGCTATGGGTAGGACTTCGATGGGGAACGACTGGTTGTGGGGGCGGAGAATGAGCTGGGCTCCTGCGGCTTCGACGTATCGGACCGCGCAAGTATCGCTTTTCAGAACAGCGTACATATTGAATTCGCCTTTGCGATATGGCTTGAGTGAGTTGTAATGGCGGTCGATCAGGAGGGTGGCTCCTGGCGTAAGGCGAGGGACCATGGGAACGGCGTCCTTGGGGTCGAGCCGAATCAGAACAAAGCGATGCCAAGCGGAGCGATCGCCCTCGGTTTCAGCCTTGAGCTTGCGGAGGAAGGTCTTCTTGAACTTGAGGATTTCGATCACCTGCGAGGCAGTGACGAGCGGCTGGGTGGCGGCAGTGGCGGGATCGGTAAGCAGGATGTTTTCAAATTCGTCGCCGCTCGGTGGCAATATCGAAGCGCGTTTGTTGACCTCGGCGGGATCGAGCAGGTCGAGGACAGAAAGATGTTGAACGGAAAGGACTTTGTCCATGCCCTCGATACTGAGGCCGCGTTTGCGGTTGAGGAAGTTAGAGATGTGGGCCTGTTTGAATCCAGTTTGCTCGGCGAGGCGGAGACCGGTTAATTCGCCTGCTTCGATCCGTTCCCACAGGATTTTACGGAGGTTATCTTGCAGGATTTTGAACTTCATTAGGCGGAGTATAGCACCGGTTTATCAGGGGTCGCCGGATGGGAAAGTTTTCCACAGGCGATCTATGTTCATCCAACCTTGACTGAGAAAATTCACAACTATAGGATCGCGACATCCTAGGGGCCAAATCGCTCTATGAGAGACGACACCACGAACCAGACCAGTAACATGAACGAGGAGAAGAACTTCGGGGAGTTTCGGCGGAAGGTGAAATCAGCCGAAGTGCTGTCGGCGTCGATGGAGCGGCTGCTCTTGTCGCTGCGCTTCACAGGAAAAGTGAGCGTAGTGATGCAGAACGGGCGCGTATTGAAGTCGGGCTACGAGGAAGGGTATTTCCGGCGCCGGGAAAGTGCGGGCGTAGACGACGAGATCGCGCAGAAACTATAGAAGTGGAGGAGTCGCGGCAAGATCAGTCAACGGGCCAGGTTGTCAGAAATCATAAAAACTAAATAGCCCAAGCAGGTCATCGTAAGAGAAACGAGCCCTGCGTTCGGTTCCCGGATTTTGTTGTCGGGATCGGCGCAGGGCTTTTTCGTTTTCCGGGGAAGTCAAAGTTCCCACACCCGGGGTATCGGGGTACTTGAGAAAGTCAGAATCCCCACCTCCGGCAAAACAGGCCGGAAGTGGGGCACCCGACAGTTCATAGACGAAGGACAGGAAGTCGAAGTCAACCGGGAAATTTATTTCAAATCATACGGAGGAAGTCATGAAAAGCAGTCTTAAGAATGGCGAAGTACGAGTGGAACTGAAGTACTGCGAGCGGTGTGGAGGGTTGTGGGTGCGGGAAGGAGGAGGCGGAGTCTATTGCAACAAGTGCGAACCGGAGATTGCGGACCTGCCGATTCCGAGGAAGAAGGCGGGAAAGATCAGATTGCCGATGCAGGATGGCACGGAGGTGAACAAGTTTGGAGTCGCTCGGCCGGCGCGAGATGTTTCGGATATCGAAGCCGCGGGAGGTGTGGCATGAGGGATACCGTGGAATGGCTCGCAGCGGAAGCGGACGAGGCGGACGAATTTCTGGGAGATCAAAATCCCTGCCCTGTCTCTGGACAAGACGCTACGACCAGGACGGGGAATCGGGAGGAGCAGTCGGAAGACTTCTCGCAAGAGCTATCGGAAGATCAAAATCCCCACTTCCGGCAAAACCAGCCGGAAGTGGGGCACCCGGACGAATATGCGACGCGTTTGGAGAATGATTGCGATTACGAAAATGAGCGGGTGCGGAGAATCTACCGGGCGAGAGTGGTCACGATGTTGCGGAGATATCTGCAGTATTCGATCGAGACGGGGAGATTGCCTTCGCTGTTGGGGAGAGAATTTTTCAGGGCAAAGGTCACGTCGTACACCGTGGTCACGTTCGAGGATAGGGTGATCTTCGTGCATGACATGGAGAAATGTCTGGAGAAGCTGGATGAGTTCTCGAGACAGCTCATCGGGCGACATATTTTGCAGGAGCATGATCAGGCGGAGACAGGAAGACTGCTTGGATGTGCAGAGAGGACAGTAAGGACGTATGCTCCGATTGCTTTGGATTTGTTGGCCGAGATTTTGTTCGATGTGGGATTGTTGGCGAGGTGATTGAATTAGGAAAAATCTTGTCAAGGGGGTTTGAAATCACAATTCTTTGTAAGTGCTTGGGAAGATGGCGAAAATAAACTTCAAGACTTTGCCGGTCGACCTTGATCAATTTGCTATTCTGAATATAGAGAGTGAGAAAAAAGAAATCTCCTGTAGAGGGCGCGCCCAAAAAGGCGCGCCTTCGCTTTTTGGGGAGGAATCGCACTAAGAATTTATAAGGGATCGGGTCATGGGGCAATGATGAGGAAAAAAACGAAGAAGAGAAAAGCGGTGGTCAAGAAAACTGGGGATGCACCGAAGAGGAAGAGTAAGCCGCGGGCGAAGAAAGAGATAAATCCAGCAGAAGTACGAAAGGGGTTGTCGAAACTAGTGGGGACACATGCCGCAAAGATGGCAAAAGCGGTGATCAGCCAGGGCGAAACCGGACAGCTAGCGCCATTTAAGTACTTGCTTGAAATGGCGAGTATCTATCCTACATCGACGGATGGAAGCCAGACGACAACTGAGGAAGAGAGTCTAGCGCAAACACTCTTGCGGAGATTGGAGATTCCGTTGACGCCGGTGGCGGCGGATGAATACGAGAAGGAGTGCGAAGAGCCTTCAGAGAATGCGGAGAAGGCGACGGAAGAGAAGCAGGGCTCTGACGATGATGAACCCGTGGTTGCTCACGCCGAGGAGAGTGAGGAAGTTCCGGTTGGGTGAGTGGAGGGTTGGAGGATCAAAATCTCCACCCTGGTTCGGTGGTTCTTCAGGGAAGCTTAAAGATCCTTCAACACAGGGGACACTGAGGAACACGGGGGACTTCAAAAGCTCTCGCATCCAATTTTTGAGGTAGAGAGATACCGTAGAATGAGGCGAGAAGAGCGGGTTGCGATTTGGGTTCATGAGAAGTCGGCGTCTTCACTTTCTCGAGAGCAACCAGGGCGGACTCGGTCACGAAAACGCGATCAGGCCAGGAAAAACAGACTTCCAGAGAAGAAGGTATACCGGAGAGGGATGGACATCACGTGGGTGACGGAGCGGATCGCGGTCGGTGGCGGGATATGGACGTCGGACAACATGGCAGTGGTTGCCAAGATGGGGATCACGCATGTCATCGATATGCAGATCGAGTTTGATGACACTCCGCTCGCGGCGGGACACGCGGTCGAGGTCTTGTGGAATCCGACGGACGATGATTTCGAACCGAAACCCGCGAGGCTGTTTCGACGCGGAGTAGATTTTGCGCTGCGGGCACTGGAATGGCCGGAGGCCAAAGTCTATATTCATTGCGCGGCGGGGGTACACCGGGCTCCGATGATGACTCTGGCAGTGCTCGGGGCGATGGGATGGGAACTGGAAGACGCAATGCAGTTGATCGAGGGAAAGCGTCCGGTAGCAGATTTTGCCGAGGTGTATGTCGAGAGTGTAGAGAAGTTTCTAGCGGAAAGAGTTAGGGATTGAGAACGATCCCTCACCACAGAGAGCACGGAGGAACACGGGGTAAATCAGCACCCGCACCCGAAATCCCCACTTCCGGCAAATTTGGCCGGAAGTGGGGCACCCTCTCGAGCACGCTAGAAATATAGAGTTCCTCATATCGGGAGCAGGCGCGATATCTGACAGAGTAGAGATCTTTGGAGGAATAATTTATGCGTCACGCGGTCCGCCGCCCTATGGGGCGGCTTTTTTATTGGCTGTTGGCAGTCGTGATCACAGCGGCAGGCTTCGGGCTTCCAGCGCGCGGAGGCGATCCACAAGATTCGCCGGCAACGACCATTGTTGCGGATTCCATTTTTATGGCAGATGGAAGTCCGGCGCAAGGGAGCCTGATTATTTCCTGGCCTGCATTCGAGACGGCCAGCGGGATGGCGGTGGCGGCGGGGACGACCAACGTGACGCTGGGTGCAGGCGGTGCGCTCAGCGTTGCGTTGGTTCCGAATGCCGGCGCGACTCCGGCGGGAGTTTATTACAGCGTTGTCTACCAACTTGGACCCGGACAGGTGAAAACGGAAAGTTGGGTGGTGCCGCCAACCTCTCCCGCGAGCCTAGCGGCGGTGCGAATGACGCCGGGATCGGGGCTGGCGGGGCAGCCGGTGTCCATGCAGTACGTCAATTCCGAGCTAGCGACAAAGGCGGACGACAGCGCGGTGGTTCATCTCAATGGATCAGAGACGATCGGCGGAGCAAAAACTTTTGCCAGTTCTCCGAATGTGCCTGCACCGACGAATGCAACGGATCTCGCGACAAAGGGATATGTCGATCAGAGCCTGGTGAATGTGGGATCGGGAAATTATCTGCCGACTGCCGGCGGCACGATGACCGGGCCCATCACACTGCCGGCGAGCCCGGTAGCGCCGCTTCAGGCTGCTCCAAAACAGTATGTCGATTTTGGATTAGCCAGCAAAGCAGATTTAATTTCGGGACTGGTGCCTGCGAACGAATTGGGCAGCGGGACTGCAACGGCTGGAAGTTGTCTGTTGGGAAATGGGACATGGGGCGCTTGCGGGAGTGGCGGCGGATCGGGAAACGTTTCGACAACGCCGGCGGCAAGCCAGAATGTTGCGCAGCCTGAGGGAACGCAGTTTTCGACGAATAATCTGGCGAACGTGCGATATCTGACGCCGAGTTGGAACTGGGTGCAGTCACCGACGGACAGCTTGGCAACGGCGGGAAGCAACACGATTCATTTGAGCCCGTGCCCGATGGGAATTGATACGAGCAACAACGCGAATCGCCCTTATTACGTTTATGTAGCGGGAACGGGGACTGCCGAAACGGCACTGGTGAGTGGAGGAAGTTGTGTGGGAGGCGCGGCGACAGGGACGATTGTAGTAACGACTACGGGCGGCCATGGGGCGGGCTACACGGTAGGTTCTTCGACTTCCGGCCTTCAAGAGGCTTTGAACGACGCAGGAACGCCGGGCGCAGCGATCGTAATTCCTCCGACTGGCGCGAACGCAAACGCCTTACCGATTTATTCCACGATCTATGTGCAAAGCAATAAGAGTTCGCTGCGCGGCGAGGGAAAGCCCACATTGCTTTGCAAGACTCGGTCGGTGTGCCTGTTTCTAGGGGATCGAGTGAACGTGAATGATTTTGCGAGCATCGAGGTGAGCGGAATCCGGTTTGCGGCGGGAAACAGTTTTGACGGAATTCCGATTACGAATACGGCGTGCGCGTCCAATGTCTCGACGATCAGCCTGAACAACAGCGGCGCGGGTGCGGTGCAGGCTGGAGACTATGTCGACATCAATTGGACGTTCAGTCCGCATTACTACGGGATTCATCAGGTGACGAGCGCGTCGGCCACGCAGTTCACTTATGCGGATGCGAACTGCGGAGGACTGACGACGATACCGTCGCAGACGAGCGCAGGATTTGCATCGCTAGAAGATGCAGCAATTGAAGACAGCGCGATGGCAGGTTCACTACACGATCTATACATGGCGGATAAAACGTCGTTTGCTTCATGGGGAAACTGGCAGAACCATATCGTCATCGATAACGACCAGGCTTTCAAGCTGGACACGATGAACGTGGATGAAGGTCCGAATTGCACAACGAACTACTGCGGGCAATCGATTTATTTTCCGGGGCCGTTCTCGTTGAACGCATCGGTAGCATGGCTAAGCCACCTGAATTTGAGCCTGCAATGCGGTGGAAATGGAGTAACGGATTGGGCGGGAAATACGCTGCGAATCCAGAACTCGGTGATCCAAGGATTTCGGCAGTGGGGCGTGTATGACGGCACGCTACGCGGAGGATATGGAGGCGGAGAATTCGACGATGTGTACGAAGAAGTCGGAGGGTGTACGAATCCGTTATATCCGGGAGCGGGCAAGCAAGGGATGGCGGGGCTGATCAACAATAGCGGCGGAAATTCGATTCATGGCGGAGAGTTTCCTGTCGGCCAGTTGCCGCAGTTTGCGGCCTCGGGAAACCAGGGCACTCGCTACAACTATTGCTTCGTTGTGCACGACACGAGTGAGGGCGCTTCGAAATGTTTGACGGCGGGATACGCACTGGTGGACAGTGCGAGTCCGGCGGGGAGCGTGGTGGTGTCGTGGCCGCGGGTGCAAGGAACTGGAACCGTGACGTACGACGTAGTGCGATATTCAGGAGCGGGAAATACGGCGATCGCGCCATACACGGGCGGGTGCGGCGGAGGATCGGTGGCGGCGTGCGGGTCGGTAGCTACGGCGGTGGCACAGTGCACGACCACACTGTGTTCGTTCACGGATGCTGCGAACATCAGTACGAGCAATTATGCAGTGCCGCCTCCGACTTATATGCCGGGGATGTTCTGGCTTCCGGGTGGAATCGTCACGCTGAATGCGGGAGACTCTCAGAATTTCGGAACGGCGCCGACGTTTCTGGATGACAACGCGGTGGTGACGCCGCTGTCCCCGATCACGACGGAAGCGGGACTGATGTCACCGCAAGTGTTTTCGCAGCGATGCAGCAACGTCAACGGAAGTGAGTGGCTTTCGTGCCTGGCGGGCAACTCGAATGGGAATAATTCGATGCCAAACGCGACGATTTTGCAGTACGGCATCGCGACCGGGACCGCTACAGCCAACCTGAAAGGACGATTGAACTTCACGAGCTCACAGAGTGGGTCGATCAACAGCGGAGAAATCATCACGCTGGTTGATTCGAATCCGGCGAAGACGTTGGCGACTCCGGGGAATCGTCCAGCACAGGATGCGGCGGATACTTACCTGGGAACGGATTCGGGGAGTGTGAGTTATGGAA
Organism: uncultured Acidobacteriota bacterium; assembly: GCA_963818115.1. Lineage (GTDB taxonomy): Bacteria > Acidobacteriota > Terriglobia > Terriglobales > Acidobacteriaceae > Sulfotelmatobacter. Next base: position 42,277 of record CAWFQZ010000028.1, on the reverse strand, counting down.
ACGTGGGGCTGGCGATGGGTGCGCCGGTTTCGATTTCGTCGTATATCAATGGAACTCCGAACGGGACCAATTATCTGGAACGACTGACGGCGGCGGGAAAGACGTTCAATGTGCCGGTAACGGTGAATGGAAATCTTGCGGTGACGGGCGGGGCTGTAACTCTGCCGATCACGGGAACAGGCTCTCAATGCTTGCATGCGAGTTCGACCGGCGTCATTTCGGGGACTGGGTCAGATTGTGGAAGCGGGAGCGGAGGCGGGTCGGGCACGGTGAATAGCGGAGGCGCGACGCAGGTTGCGATGTATTCAGGAAGCGGCACGGCGGTGAGCGGCGATGGCGCGTTGACGGATAACGGCACGACGCTGAACTATGCGGGCAGCGGCGGGATTACGGCGAGCAGCGGAACATTCAGCGGGAACCTGACGGTGAATGGACAGCTGCAAGTGGCAGGACCGTGGATGGTGAGTTCTCCGATTCCGGGGGCTGCAATGGCGGCCGCGGGAACTGGAACTTCGTCACTGGGAATCTCGAACGATGGAAATTTTTATGTGTCGGCGAACGGAGGAACTCCGCAGAAGGTCGCGACAGCCGCGACGAGTTCGTACTTTTCGAACCTATTCCAGGAAGATGCGAATGACCTGGGAGAGTATAGCGGGACGACTCCGCAGGGATTGCACGTGTACGGGACCTATACGAATGTATCAAATTACGAGCGCACCGGATTGGGATGGGATGCCGCAGACAATTACTTCGTGGTGCGAAATGAGAATGCCGGAACCGGACAGCAACACGGAATGGGATTCTGGATTGGATCAGGAATCCGGTGGGCGATCGATACGGCGAGCGCCTTCAAACCTTTCAACAATAATGCATTCGATATTGGAGTACTGACTCCATCACCGCTCGTACCACGGACGATTTATGCAGCGACGTCGTTCGACACGCTCACGCAGGGGCGCGAGAACTTTGAATTGTGCAATGACGCGACGGCTGGAACTGCACTGAATTTGCTGGCCGTGTACAACGGGGCGAGTCCGGCTTGCGCGGTGAAGGCATCGGTCTCGAGTACAGATGGGGTGCTTGGAATCGTGAGTAATGGATCGGGGACGGGCGGAAATGCGGTGATTACGTATCGCGGATATGTTCCTTGCTCGTTTGACGGCGCGACGGTAAGTGGAGATTTTGTAACGGCAAGCAGTTCGACGGCCGGTGATTGTCACGATGCGGGCGCGACGCGTCCTGTTGCGGTGCAAGTGCTGGGGCGGGTCGAATCGACTAATAGCGTGGCGGGAACGTATGGGATGCGAGCAGTGATGGAAGCTCCGGTGAATGGTTACGCAACGGGATTCGTGACGGAACCAGTGCAGGGAAATGTGGGCGTGATTCCATCGTCGGCGGCAAACAAAGCTTTGTTGTGGGGCATCATGGTGACGACTCCGGTGACGACGTCGAAGATTATGTATACGGTGGGGTCGAATGCGGATAACACCGCGAGTAATAATTACGATCTCGGGTTGTACAACAGCGCGGGCACGCTGGTGGCGAATGTCAGTGGCGGCAGTTTGCATGGGAGCGCTTTTGCGGCCGCGGTTGGACCGACGACAATCTCGTGGCAGCAAGGAAGCACATTGCTGACGCCAGGGAAATATTATCTGGCGTATTACAGCAGCTTGACGACGGCGCCTCCGACACTGGCGAGCCCCAGCGGAACCGCGGTCACCTTTTATAAAGGTGAGGCTGGAGGAACTGGAACTTGCGGGAGCACGCAGGGATCTGGGGGATTCAGCATTACGCCGCGCACGGGCGGGATGTTGCCGGCGAGTATCACGGTGCCGGGGGATAGTCCGTCGTCAACGGCATGTGTGCCGGCGGCTTTGATTTATTAGTCAGGCGTCTCGGAATGAGAGATCGAAGGTCACCTTGAAGGTGGCCTTTTTCATTTGGACGAAAGAGCTTTCACCACAAGGGTCACAGAGGGGCACAGGGTACGGCGGGTGGCTCCCGCTACAAACATCCATACGAGGTCACCAATTTCATGGTGGCCTTTTTTATTGGGCAACTACGAATTGGAGAAATGCGCAGTGAGAATTCCTATCCAAGCCGGTGGTGGCGTAGTCGAGCACGGGGTCTTTCGACTCCGCAGCATGATTCGCAATGCGAATCATGCTGCTGCGCTCAGGATGACACTGAGAATGATTGTTGGATTCTCGGGGGTTTTGTGGTGCGCGATTGCATGGGGGACGACTTATTACGTTAGCTCCAGTGCGGGGAGCGATGCGAATAGCGGAACTTCTCTTTCTGCACCTTGGAAGACTCTGGCGAAAGTGAACGCGGCGACGTTGCAGCCTGGGGATTCGGTGTTGTTGCGGCGCGGGGATCTTTGGAATGAGAGCCTCGTGCCGAGCGCTTCGGGGACGCAAACGAGTCCGATCTCATTTGACGCTTACGGAACGGGAGCGGCCCCGAACCTGACGGGATACTACGCGGTGCCGTCGTCGGCATGGGTGCTAGTCACGGGAAATGCGTGGAAGGCGCCACTGCCTTCAACTTTCACCGCGATTAACTTTTGTGTGTTTGGATCGATCTGGGGGCAGAAGGTTGGAGCATCGTCGGCAAATCTGACGGCACAATGGGATTTCTACCTGGCAAACGGATACTTGTATGTGTACTCGGTCGGAAATCCGTCGACCTATTACTCGGGACCGATCGTGCCGATGGCTTTGAGCAACGCCGCGGTCATCAACGTGAACGGAAAATCCTGGCTGACGTTCCAACACTTGCTTGTGAATTGGTTCGATCAGTACGGCATTTATGTACAGGGAGCGAGCGATCATCTGGTGTTCGCGAATATGGAAGCGGACTCGATGATTCCGCAGGGCACGCAGCCGCTGGGGTTTTATGTGAATACGAGCGCGCCCCCGGGAGACATCAAGATCTATAACTCGGAAGCTCATCTCAATTATGACGGCTTTCGAGTTGATGGAGCGGCCTCGGCCATCACGCTGGTGAACGATAAGGCCTATGGAAATCGAGACGGGGCATTGGTCGACAACTCGGGAGCCGTGACCTACTCCTTCTGCCATTTTTATGCTTCCAGTTTAGCGGTGGCGGGATCGACAGATGTGCTGGCCACGAGCGGAAGTGGAGCAACGGCGGGGGCAGGCAATATAGCGGCGGATACTCCGCCGTGGGTGCAGTCGTGGCAGAGATATCCCGCAGAAGTGACGTTGACGGTGGATGACGCGGGAATGACGCAAGGCGCGGATGGATATTACCAAGGCACGGTGCTACCGGTCGCCGACGCGGCGGGCGTGCCGGTGGGAGCGGCGATCACGGTGGGGTATCCGCTGGCTCAGACATTGATCCCGGAGTTTCAGGGCTGGGTTAACGCGGGACGGGATGTGACGTCGCACTCGATTTCCCACACGTATTACACGAATACGAACGCCTTGAATATTCAGTACACAGGTACGGGAAGTGCAGCAACGTTGAACATTAGCAACCAGGTGCTCACGATTTCCGTGGTTGGGGCGAGCGACACGGTGAGCTACAGCCTGGCGCAAGGGCAGGCTCAGGGAACAATTCTTGGCTTAATGACAGCGCTGAACAGCACGGGAAAGTTTACGGCGACACTGCCACCGCCTCCGTGCCAAGGTCCATATGGGACGGGATGTTCGTACTACACGGCGGCGGCGTTGCTGGCTCAGGATCTGGCCGATGTGAGTTTACAGGATGTGAAGAGCGGCGCGTATGCGATGCAGTTAGATGTGACGAGGCTGACGACAGACGAGATCAAGTTGTCGCGACAATGGATGACTTCGAATCTGACGGGATTGCCGGCGACGCCGGTTTATGTATATCCCGGCGGATATGAGACTACTGCGATGCAAGGGATCGCGGCGGGAGTTCCGTATAGTGGCGCACGCGGGGCGCTGAAGGAAGATTTGGGAGTCAAAGATACGTACGCGAGTGGATTCGATGTGCAGAACGTGACGAGTTTTGGAGTGAATCCCTCGTGGATGGGACTGGCGCCCTCGGCGCTGAATCAGAAGGTGCAGGCACTGCTCTGGAAACAGATGGTGTGGGGAGTGCCGTGGGGAATCTTCTGGCACTTTAATGGAACGACCCAGACGGGAGAACTGAGTGCGACGGAAATCACGAATCTCATCGCCGATCTGCAGGCGAGCGGAGCGACTTTTCAGACCAATACGAGCCTGGTGAACTGGGTGAGTTCGGGCACCCTCGAAGCTGGGAGTGATGGAAACTTCTACTACAAGTCTCCAGCCTTGAAACCTTACGCACCGAATGGAGGGTTGGATTTTCGTCCGACGGCAGGCTCTCCGGTGGTCGATGCGGGACAGAATCTGGGTGCGGCATATGCGGTCGATATCAACGGAATCGATCAGAACAGTTATGGGAATGGATGGGAGATTGGGGCGCACGTGTTTGTTCCCTACTCGACTTACGGAGAAGCCAATGCGCCGACGAGTTCATATTTCACGGTCGGAGCGGCGGCCCCGTATGCGGTCACGGTGGCGAGCGCGGGAGATGGATCGGGAACGGTAACGAGTTCTCCAGCGGGGATCAACTGCGGAGGCGCATGTTCGGCGAATTTCAGCAGCGGGACGGCCGTCACGCTAAGCGAAAGCACTACTGATGACTTCGGGGGATGGGGCGGGACATGCGGATGTAGCGGCACGGGAAGTTGCAGCTTCAATGTGACGGCCTCATGTAGTGTGAGTGCAGAGTTTGATGCGGCGAGTTATCTGCTGAATGCTTACGCGGGGAACAATCAAACAGGAACTGTGGGTACGCAGCTCAAGAATGGTCTGGCGGCGCGAGCGACGCGGGACGGAAGCGCGCAGGCGGGCATCACGATCAGTTATAGCGATAACGGGGCGGGTGGATCGTTTACGGTCTCGAGCGGAGCGACAAATTCCAATGGCGTATTGACGACGATGTACACGCTGCCTGCGACGGCGAAGACGGTCACGATCAGCGCGACAAGTGCAGGATATCCGTCAGTGAGCTTTAGTGAAAGTGCGACCGCGAGCATTCAGGTGCTTTCGGTGAATGCGGGGAACGGCCAAAGCGGGAACGTCGGAACAATGCTACCGACATCGTTGAGCGTGCTGGCGACGGTGAACGACAATCCGACGGCGGGCGTGAATGTGACGTTTAGCGATGGCGGAGCAGGCGGGAGTTTTGGGGCGCCATCGGCAACGACGAATGCTAGCGGGATCGCTTCGACAACCTATACGCTGCCTTCGACAGTGCAAACAGTGACGGTAACCGCGTCGGCGGCCGGATATTCGGGAACGACGTTCACGGAGAGCGCGACGAGCGCGGGAGTTGGAATTCCGGCGAGCTTGTTTGCGGCGGGATGGAACAGCATCAGCGGCGCGCCTCCGCCGCCGACCTGGTGCCCGACGGATTCCAACGGGGCGATCGCAAAGATTTCGACAATGCGGTTGTGGGATAGCGGAGTGAAATGGGATCAGGTCGAGACGGGGAATGGCACGTACAACTGGAACAAGCTCGATGAAGTTCTGAAGAGCGGGACGAGTTATACGGGAGGCGCTCCGCTGGTCGCGGATCCGGCTTGCCCGATGAACGTGATCTATACGATCGGCGGAACGCCGCAGTGGGCAACGGCGTGTAACGGGAGTGGTGATCCGAGCGCGTGCCTGCCCGGTCCGTCGGGATCGGGTTATGGCGGAGGGACGCAATGCGCATCTCCGGATGATTGGAGTTGCCTGCCACCAGCGGATATCAACACGGATGGAACCGGAGCAGATGCTTATTTCCAGAATTTCATTTACACACTGGCCAACCGGTATGGGACGGCGGTGCAGTATTACGAACTGCCGAACGAGTCGGATTCACCGAACTTCTGGTGCCAGGCTGGCGGGACGGTGCCGTGCGGCGGAGGAAATTCATCGACGACGGTGAATACCGCAGCGCTGAAACGGTTGATTCGTGTGGGCTGGGATATGAAGCAGATTGTGCACTGCCTCAATCCGACAGCGAAGATCTTGAGTCCGGCATTTCATGTGGGAACGGCGCTGACATGGATGCACGAATTTGTGACGTCGTCGATCAATGCGCCGGCGGGAAATATCAACGGATGTAGCTGGCCAGCGCAGACGGTAACGGGAGCGATGGCATTCGACATCATCAACTTCCACGGGCGAGGAGCGGGAGCGTTGAACTCGGATCCGACACAGTTCATGGTCGCGTACAACAACGCAGTAACAGAGGTGAACAACGACAACCTCCCGAGCGCGTTCTTCTTCGACGATGAGAACGGGTACGTGGGGACGTCGCAAGCAGCGAATAAAGACATTCAGGCGGCTTACGTTGCAATTGCGTACGTGTTGCGCGCGTCGGTGAGTAATCCTCCGATGCAACTGTCGGCTTGGTACACGTGGGATGCAAATCAAGGGGCGCTGCAGGGGTCGATTGCTGGATTGGCGTACGACACGGTTGCGAACTGGCTGGTTGGATCCACATTGAATGCATGCACGACGGCAGGGTCGGTTTATACATGCACGGGAAAGACGGCGGGCGGAACGGCGTTCGAGATTCTGTGGGACATGAGCCAGAACTGCAACTCCGGATGTTCTACGGGGAATCAGCCGGCAGTGGGATATACGAACTGGACGGACGTCGCGGGCGTGGTGCATACGATTTCCGGCGGGGTCGTACCGGTTGGGTTGAAGCCAGTGAAGTTGCAGTAACGCTTGCAGTGTTAAAAGTCAAAGACCTCACTTCCGGCAAAGGCGGCCGGAAGTGGGGCACCCTGCTTAAACCTTTCACCACAGAGGGCACGTAACTTACGCGGCGGTTGGATTGCCGCATTGGAAAGTTCTGAATTCATTTAGAGGACAACGGAGGGATTCGTAATGAAGCGTAGCAATCATCTTGGGCGGTGCGGGTTGGTGGTGGTGTTGTGTATGACCATGATCTGGTCGGCTTGTTCGACGTCGTGGATTGGCGAGGCGGAGCAGATTGTGACGGCGCTGATTCCGGCGGCGTCAAACATCGTGGCGCTGGTAGCGGCAATGCAGGGAAAGAGCGTGTCGGCCGGGGATCTGGCGATGATTCAAAATGCCGGCGCGCAGGCTGGTACGGACTTGCAGCTCATTCAGTCGCTGATCGCGGCTTATCAGAAGGCAGACGATGCGGCGAAGCCAGGGATCCTGAACCAGATTCAGAGCGCGATCAATGCAGCGCAGGCGAATCTGCAGGGATTGTTGCAGGGACTGCATATTAAGGATGCGGCTACGCAGGCAAAAATAACGGCAGTGATTGGGATCGTGCTGTCGGAAGTGGAGTCGCTGGCGGCGGTGGTGCCTCTGGTGAAAGCGCAGGGATCGGGGTTCAGCATTCAGGGATCAGTTGGTGCCCGGGTTGCTCATGCGTCATCCGACGCGGACGCGAAAGCTCCTTTGAGTGCTAATGAGTTTGTGGCCTCTTATAACTCGACTTTGACGGCACGGACTGGAAATGCGTCACTGGATCGGGCTACTGCCGCGCTCAAGATTCATCTGCATGGGAAAACTGAGCGGTGGGCTTCGGGTGGGGTGTTGAAGTAAGGAACTTCTTTCACCAAAAGGGGGCACCGGGAAGCACAGGGGAAGTCGACGTCCCCACCCTTCGCAAACTGCGCGCCGCAGGGTGGGGTCCCCGCGGGGGTCTTAGCGTTGGGGATTTTTATTCGATATTCAGCTTGGAGTTTATTTGTGTGGAATGACTTGAAGTTGGTTGAACAGTTTGGAGCGCATCTGGATTCCAGGGCGAATGACGAAACGATCCGCGATTTGATGATCAAGGGATTGCTGAAGATCCGGGTTAAGAAGGGCGGGGTCAACTATCTCAAGCTGAACCGGGCGCAGAGAGAATATTCGAAGAGGTGCACCAAGCGGAACATTGTGCTGAAGGCGCGGCAGTTGGGAATCACAACTTACATTGCGGCGCGGTTTTTCATTCAGACGATCACTCGGCCGGGGACGTTGACAGTGCAGGTGGCGCACAGCGACGAGTCGGCGCAAGCGATCTTTAATATCGTGCACCGGTTTTGGGAGAAACTGCCCAATTCGCGAGTGCGCCGAGGAGCGCTGATTAAATCGCGCTCAAACGTCCGCCAGATTGTGTTTCCCCGGCTCGATAGCGAGTACCGGGTGGAGACGGCGGACGACAACGCGGGACGCGGGATGACTATCCACAATTTGCATTGTTCGGAGGTCTCCCGCTGGCCCCGCGGCGCCGAGGATACGCTGGCATCGTTGCGTGCAGCGGTGGTGCCGGAGGGAGAGATCGTGCTGGAGTCGACTCCGAACGGAGCGTCGGGACTTTTCTACGACGAGTGGAACAAAGCCGAGGAGAGCGGATATATGACGCACTTCTTTCCGTGGTGGTACGAGCCATCTTATAAAGCGGACGCGGTAAAGATGGGGATCGGGGAGTTGACTGAAGAAGAAAAAGATTTGGTCAAGAAACACGGGTTGACCGACGAGCAGATCGCATGGCGGCGGTGGCGGTGGAAGTTGTTGCGAGGGCAGGCAGCGCAGGAATACGCCGAAGATTCAATTTCGTGCTTCCTGGCGTCGGGAGAATGCGTGTTCGAGATGGATGCCATTCTGAAGGCTTCATCTCAGGCTACACGAGCGACTGAAACGGAAGATAACGGGCGGTTGCTGATGTGGCTGCCTCCGACGAAGAATCGGCAATACATTATTGGAGTGGATGCGTCCGGCGGTGGTACCGAGGGGGATTATGCATGCGCGCAGGTAATCGATCGAGAATCCGGATTACAGTGCGCGGAGATGCACGGACATTTTCCTCCGTTTGAGTTGGCGCGACGGCTGGTGAAGCTGGGGCAGCGATACGAACATGCGCTGATTGCGGTTGAGAGGAACAATCACGGATTTGGAGTGCTGGCGCATCTGAAAGATCTCCAATACGAGAATCTGTTTACGCAGGGTGGCCAGGATGGGTGGTTGACGTCGGTGGTGACGCGTCCGACGATGATTGAGAATCTGGCGGCCGCTTTGGTAGAGCAGCCGGACTTGTTTCACAGTCAGCGGTTGTTGGGAGAGATGAAGACGTTTGTTCGCCATGCCGATGGGCATGGAGCGGCGGCCGAGGGAGCGCACGACGATTGCGTAATGGCGATGGCGATTGCGCTCGCCGTGCGGCGGGAAGATGCGGGACGCGGGGTGCGGAGAAGAGGGTTGGAGATGAGTAGCTTGGTCGTGGGGTGAGGACTGTGGAAATGTTCGTTCGTCACAGACAGGGGATCGGACGATCCGGTAGGATTGCCGGTTTTTGTGCTCCTGGTCGGGTAAAGGACTCACCACTGAGGGCACGGGGTTACGCAGGGGAAAGCAAAGTCCCTCCGGGTGATTTCGATATTGGTGGAAGCGGTCCAGCACGTGAAGAGGATGCGAGGCGGGGCGCAGGGGCATTTGATGCGCTGCTCCGATGGACACTTTTACGTAGTGAAGTTTCGGAACAATCCGCAGCATCTGCGGGTGCTGGCGAACGAGATTTTGGCAACTCGATTGGCGGAGCGGTCCGGGTTGCCAGTTCCAGTGACCGAGGTGGTACAAGTCGATCCGTGGCTGGTAGATCACACGCCGGAATTGAGTATTCAACTGGCGCACAATACGATTCCCTGCCTGGCGGGATTGGAATTCGGATCGAGGTATGTGGTGAGTCCGCTCGAAGGGCAGGTGTTCGATTATCTGCCCATGGAGATGTTGGATCGAGTGCGGAACCTGGAGACGTTCGCCGGGATGCTTGTCCTGGATAAGTGGACAGGAAATGCGAACAGGAGGCAAGCGGCTTTCTGGAGGAAATCGCGGGAGAAGAAGTATACGGCCTCGTTTATCGATCAAGGATACTGCTTCAACGCGGGCGAGTGGACGTTTCCCGATTATCCGCTGCGCGGGGTTTATGCGCGGAATGAAGTGTATGAGAATGTGCGCGGGTGGGAATCATTTGAGCCATGGCTTTCGCGGATCGAGAAGATGGATGAAGCTGTGGTGTGGGATGTAGTGGGTGGAATTCCTCCAGAGTGGTACGAGAGCGAATCGGATGAATTGGAGAAGCTCGCGCGGACATTGATCGAAAGACGGGGAGTGGTGCGGGAGTTGATTGAGGCATTTCGGATTTCAGCCCGGAGACCGTTTCCGGGGTGGGTGGAACAGGCTTAGATCTCTCACCACCGAGGGCACAGACGAAGACAGAGGACGGCTTTAATGCTGAGGGCACGAAGGAATGAGTGATCCGAAGAAATTCGATTATTTCCTGCTGCGTTATGTGCCGAACGTGGTCCGGGAAGAATTCGTGAACATCGGTCTGATCATGACGGAAACTGGCGGGGATGGCGGCGGTTTTGCTGGCGTCCATTTCACTCAAGACTGGCGTCGGGCGAGGTCTTTGGGGCCGAATATCGATGTAGACGTGCTGGAAGCCCTGGGAAGAGAAATCGAGCAACGATTGAAGGATGCAGGACAACGAGCGCTCCTGCTCCACGGGATGATGGATTCGTATTCGAATACAGTGCAGATTTCGCCAATATGGCAGTGCGTTACTGATGATCCGGCGGTCGAACTGAGAAGGCTCGCAACCGCACTGGTCCAGGGCCCAGAAGTCGACGAACTGACTGAAGAAGCGTCTGCCCCACGGCAAGCAGGAAGAAGATGGATTCGTTCCCAGATGGTCGACGTGTTCCAAACTGCAGGAGTATTGGATTTTATGCAACAAGATATGCCAGCCTGGCCAGCTGACGACAAGCTCGACGACTTTGCATTTGACTTTGCTTACGTGGCTGGAACTGAACTAAAGGTTTTTCATGCGGTGTCTATGGTTGAGGTAGGGCTCGAAACGAAACTATTTCCGTTCAGGGTAGGAAAGAGCCGACTCAAGATGCCTATCTTCAGGACGGAGACGCCGAGATTCACCGCTGTAGTGGAGGACGAGTTTGATATCGCCGACAAGAACGTGCTGACGGCGATGGCATTCATGAAGGATGAGCAGATTCGGGTCGCACGGCTGCGCGAGGTGCCGGAAATTGCTGAGACGGCGCGGATCGAGTTGGGGGTGTGATGGCGGAAGGGATTACATAGGTCCTTCGCTTCGCTCAGGATGACATCGGGAATTGAAGTGAGCGCTCCGCTTAGGCGGGGCTTTTTTGTTGGACCAGTAAGACCTTCTCACCACAGAGGGCACGGGGGAACATAGGGGAAGTCAACTTCTTAGATTTGGCAGCGGGCTTGAGAGCTCGCGTTATTTCTAGACTTGTCGAGCTTAGCGCGACTGACGGATGAATGCGTCTGTCTATATGTGAGTTCGGATAGAGACAACAATTATGAAAATTACTGAAGCAGTACGCGGCGCATGGCGCCGGGTGGCGGGAGTGTCTGCGGGAAACTCCTCAATGCAAATCGAGAAGAAGCGGCGGACATCGGCTCTGCCGTCCATCTTTAATTCTTACGGGTCGCTGACGGAGGCGATGCCGAAACCGACTCCTTGCAACTTGCGACGGTTTTCGGAAACGCCAATCGCGCGGCGAGCAATCAATTGCATCAAGGATCGGATTGCAGGAATGCGATGGCGAGTTCAGCCGAGGCAGGGATATTCGCTTGAGGAGATTCCGAATGGTGCAGAGCGCGTGCGGATTCTGACTTCGAATTTTGAAGCGCCGAATCCGGATGACTCGTTTCGCTCTCTGGCGGAGCAGGTGCTGGAAGACATCATCGTTGGGGGATATGGAGCGATTGAGGTGCAGCTTAGTCCGGAGTGGGATGGAGCGGGGATCGCGGACGGAGAAAATCCCCACCTCCGGCAAAATCGGCCGGAAGTGGGGCACCCGATAAGGTCAGCGGGGCTGCCGAATTCGTCGGCCCCTACACGGACTTTGCCGCTCGTGATGTGGCCGGTGGACGGGGCATCGATCCGGATGAACCTGGAGTGGGATGGGTCGCCGCAGTCGCAGAGGTATCTGCAGGTCCTCGATCAGTCGAACACGAAGATCGAATTGGATGATGACGAATTGATTTATATCCGGCTGAACCCGCGGACGCATACGCCATTTGGATTGGGGCGGCTCGAGGTGGCTTTCGAGACGATCAACGCTTTTCTGGGCGCGCATCGATATGCGGGACGGCTGGCTTCGAACTCGGTCGTGCAATATGCATTGTGGCTGCAGGACTTGACGCCGGAGCATCACGAGCGGCTGATCCGGTGGTGGCAAGACGAGATTGAGGGCACGGGGAAAGTGCCAATCCTATCGGCCGAGAGCAAACCGGAAGTGCTGAGGTTCGGTGGAGGCACCGATGCAGACTTGCGACTGCAGTGGCAAGAGTTCCTGCTACGAGTCGTCGCTTCCGCTTTCGACCTTCCTCCGTTTTACCTGGGGGTGGAGCGGGACGTGAACCGCTCCACCGCGGGGGAAATGAATGACATGGCATTCCGGCAGGCCATTGTGCCGACGGCGCGATTGCTGGCGGAACAACTGACGCGGGGAGCGATTGGGAAGAGGTTGGGATGGAATGACCTCGAATTTGTGTTCGCGGAGTTAGATACGACGGATCCGCTGGAAGAGGCGCAGATTCAGCAGATTCTCCTGCAGAACGGAGTCTTGTCCGTGAATGAGGTTCGGAGGATGAGGGGATTGGGAGAGATGGTCGGAGACCCTCAGAACCTTTAACCACGGAGGGCGCAGAGGAACACGGGTAAGTCAAAATCCGCACTGTGGTGGCGGGCGAAATACAGAGGCCCTTCGCTTCGCTCAGGATGACAACTATATCGTAAATAAATATAAATAAGCAACATAGTATTTTGCTATCATCTACACGAGTCCTGCACAGATGCACAGACTCAATGACTTGCCGGAAAAATCTGCACGGAATCTGCACAGGACGCATCGAAATAGAGAGAGGCGAACATGGCATTCGTCACCGACAAATCGGAACTCAAGCCGGGCCTGATTCTCTTCCGGCGCGGCGACGTGGAGCATCGGATGTGGTATTGCCGCATGAAGATGCCCAAGGCCGACCGTTACAAGACGGTTTCGCTCAAGACAACCGACATCGATGTGGCGCGGGACCGCGCCTTCGATCAAGACGCAGACATCCGATTCCGCTTAAAACATGACGTTCCTGTGTTCAACCATCCCTTCCGCGAGGTGGGGAGAGAGTATCTGCTGACCCAGGAGGCGCGGGCGAAGCGCGGAGAAATCAGCGCCGCGCGGCCCAAGAAGGTCCGCGCGGTCATCGAAGGCGCTCTAGACAGATATGTAGGATCAACGCAGGTCCACCTTATCGGTGACGAGCTTTGGGGCGGCTACCCGGCATGGCGGCGGGAGAACGGCGCGGGACGCCACAAGCGCAACGGCGTTCGGGAAGTCAGCGACGACATGGCGCAAGCCTTCGCGGATAAGGAAGCCGAGCGCCGCAGCAAGGTTCAGCAGACCCTCGGCATCAGGGTTTTGAGATCGATTGAAGTCAAACCTTCCGAAGAACGGGTGGTTCCTTATATCAGTGATTCCACCATCCGCTTTGAGATGTCCATCTTCGGTTCGGTGATGAATTACGCCATCAAGAAACGCTACGTTCCCGCCAGCCAGCGTTTTGACGAGCGTCCGAAGCTCAAGTCCATGCGGCGCGACGAGTTCACGCTGGAGGAATACCGCAAACTCCATACTGTCGGAAGGAAGTGGATTGCTGAGGCGGGTAAACCTTCCAGCGTCTGGTATCGCACCATCACCTACAACATGATCCTGATTGCATGTAATACAGGCATGAGGCCAGTGGAGATGAAGAATCTGCGCTGGCGCGACATTATGCCCGCAAAAGACCGCGAGGGGCGTGAGATCGTTGTGCTGTTCGTGCAAGGCAAGAGCAAGTCGCGCAAGCTGGTGGCTCCCAGGAGCGTGGGAGATTATCTGGAGCGCATCCGCGTTATTTCCAAAGCCACGGAACCGAACAACAGAGTATTTACCAACGTCACCGGCAAGCCTGCAAAAACCCTTTACAGCTCGCTGATTGCCGACCTTCTGAACGAGGCGAATTTGCGCGAAGGCACGCAGGGCGTTCCGCGTTCGACGTACTGCTTCCGGCATACCTATGCCACGCTCCGATTGCAGGAAGGAGTGGACGTGTATTTCCTCGCCGAGCAGATGGGAACTTCCGTCCACATGATTGAAAGCCACTATGGACACGTGAACACCATCAAGCACGCCGACCGCGTGTTGCAGGGCATGGCGGGATGGGAACTGCCGCAACCGGAAGCGCACGATACCAAGGCCAAGGCGTCAAAAGCGGCAGCGACCCGCGATCAGTCCAAAAGAGGTCCGCGCAACAAGCCGCGCTGACCTGAACCTCCCCAAGCCGTCTTTTGCCGGAGCCGCTGGCGGAGGCTGGCGCAGGGAGGTAATCGTCCCATGTCCGGCCCGGATTCTCCTCAACTGAGATTGTTCTGATTTGCCGCTGCCCCGCTGGGGCGTTTTTAGCGGCAAATCTCCCTTGCACGTGCCGCCGCTGGCGGCTGTACTTCGTGCAACTCCAATCTCTATAGTATCGGGAAGGGGGGAAGGGTCTGGTGAGGAAACACTATGCTGCCACTCATGACCTAATGGAATGGACCCATCCGGGATGATTGTAAGCTCAGTCCCGGAGGTGGTTCCCGATGAAGATGGTGACGATTGGACTGGATATTGCCAAGCAGATATTTCAAACTCACGGAGTAGACCGGACGGGCAAGGTGGTGTTGCGGAAGCGTCTGAGGCGAGCTGAAGTGCCTGCGTTCTTTGCTGGAGTCGAGCGCTCTACGACAGGATTGCGAAACAGCTTGAATCCTCTGCCTGTCTCCTCCGAACCCATAGGGGTTCCGGCGCGCCTTTTCCATCGGTCCACACCCGAGGGAGGGTTTCGGCACAATAAATAATAATGAAGAGATTGTCTGAAGAATCCTAAACCGTTGGGCGGCCCATTTTCTTCTTCTTTCAGAGTTGCGTTTTTCGCGATGGACGACATTGTCAGAGAGACGATGTTTAAACAGATCACCTGGCTAGACCCCTCTCACGGCCAGCCTACTGTGCTGTTTGGCGGTGGAACAACGAGAACCGTGCAAAATCCTTCATCCTTGACGACCCGGTTGTTTTTGCCCACAATCAGCGGCCTCAGTTCTCAGGCCCCAATCAAATTCCTAAAAGGAGCAACATGGTGAACCGCCATATGGGACCCCGATCCATGATCTTGATGAGTATCATTGCTGCAGCATCCTTGGTTGCTGCGCAATCCCCCGCAACAACTCCCAAAATTACGTCGGTCAGCAAAATTACGACCGCCCAACATCAAACTATTACCATCACAGGCACCGGGTTTGGTACGCACAGCGCCTATACGGGCACGACCAAATTCATCAGCCTTGATGACCAGGCGAAAAAGTGGGAAGCAGGATTTTCACCGGATTTGGACACCGTCACTCTCATTGTGAATAGCTGGACCAATACGAAGATTGTATTGGGAGGATTTGCCGGAAAGTGGGGCACGAGTAATTTCACGCTCGCAGTAGGGAATAAGGAAGATATCAAGATTTGGAATACTCAATCGTCCGGTGGCACATTCGGCGCAAGTTGTGGCACGAGCTGTGCCACCAAAACAGTTACCGTCGCCGCTGCAGCTACTTCAACTGAAATCCGCTCCACTCCGACTTCGTCGGTTTATGGCCAACCAGTAAGATTCACCGCGGTCGTGACGTCAGGGGATGGCGCCCCGCCGGATGGTGGGAAGGTCGTGTTCATGAGAGGCGAAGAAGTGCTGGGAAGTGGAACGTTGCGGGGCGGCGTTGCGCACTTCACAACCTCCAGGCTGGATTTCGGCACACACTCGATCAACGCGGTGTACGAGGGGAACGAGGATTTCGCCGGTACCCGGGACGAAGATTCAGCCCGTTTGACCCATACAGTGAACTAGGGAAGTGGTTGGGAAAACTCTAAACCTTGCAAGCTCACTTGCGGATGACTCTGGATTGATCTGTGTGGCGGCCCAGAACGCCGCGAGTGAGTGAGCAAGAATGCCTCTCAGCGCTCTGCGGTTGGCTTGGGGTCTATTCAGCCGTGCGTACTCATCAGAATGATTTGCTCACCCACGCTCACGACGAATTTTCGAAAGCAAGTTCCTGTACCCGCAGTCGGCCGACGTCCTCTTAGAGGATGGGAGAGCGCTGGCACAACTGCGCAAGGATGATGAGGCGCAGACTGAGTTTCAGAAGTACGTTGCGATGAACACGGAAGGGCAGTTCAAACATCGGCGAGCGCTGCAGTTCATCAGGAAACCGGAACTCGTGCGTGCCAACATGGTCCCGGAGTTACGATCGTGACTGCCACGGCAGGCGCATCTCGCCGATGAGCTAGTCGTTCCGCGTGGGCAGGCTTCTTTTCACAGCGATTCCCAGTGAAGCCCGCCAACGTGGACGGATATTAGTTCTGGAAGATGAAGGCGTCAAGAGCCTTTAGTCCACCTGCAAAAGTGTCTGCCGACAGCCCGCTGTTACGAATAACGAACGCAAGGCGCTCTGACTATGCAAGGCACCGAGATGGAGTTATTTTGTTCTAGCCACTTTCGCTCCGATCCCGCAGGGAGCTGCCCTCCCCTATCGCCCGCTCTTTGCGGGATCAGGCTAGAGCAATTTCGGATTTTGTAACAACGTGAAAAAGTAACCTGTCCGTTCGCTCGATCCTGCCAGACTCTGGTCGGGGAGCTGTGCGATGCGTCGAAAAGGTCCACGGAACCTGCAAACACACGATCTGATAAATAAACTGTCAGTGATTATCGGAAACTGCGATCTACTCGAGGAGATGCTGGAAGAGGGCACCGAGGCAGCAAAACGTGTATCGATGATCCGGGCAGTTGCGGACGAAGCTGTAAAGGAACTGACGAAGGAGATCCGAAAGGCGAGCTAGTGCTCCACAACGACCTCATCATCGAGTACCCCTGCAATGGCGAACTGGTGCGGATTGAAGAACGATGCACACGTTTGCTGACGGTGTTGCAGTGTCGTGGCTGTGGGACAGAAATCAGTTTCGCACCCGATTCCACTTGGGTACACATCGTTACGCCGGGGATGAGGTCAGATTTGTCAGATGTGAGCTGAGTCCGGAAGCTCAGCTAGGCAAGACATCTTCTTCGATGTTCCCGCTCAACTCCCAGATGATCTGCCGTAACTCTGCAAGATCGATGACCTGCGTCTCAGGCGAATAGGTGTCGGCCTTTCGGGCCATCATCGCAGCCGAAGATAAAAGGGTGAGCGCATCAATGAGTTTTGCCATTCGCCGATTCTACGCCTTGGGCCGGAGCGAGACGGGAAGGCGAACAGCGGGAGATTAGCGCGAGAGTGCAGTCCCTCCGATAACGACGGCGTCGCGCCTGGCGTAGCACTAGCGTCTCTTCGAAAGTCTTCAAAATCAAGATCGCATTTCGTGGGTAAACGACGAGGAATTCGATTCCTTCGCACACGTTCTCCCCGTGCACTATTCAACATTGGCGTTATCTCGATATCCAAGAAAAGTATGGAGTGCGCAAAATATACTCTCTCAAGAACCGACTGCTCCCATCTGCTAGCCTATTTCCATGCAGACCCCCGTCAAGGAATGCATCGCGAAGTTGCGCGAGGAAATAGCCCAAATCAGTGAAGCGAACCGCGCATATATGCAAGGCGGCAAGCCGGTGCCCGGTGCGGCGGGAGGTCATGCGCGTAGGCTTCAGAGATTGCAGGAAATCTTGGACGAATTGGTGTCGCTGACCGACTGGAAAAAACTGTAAAGGAAGCAAGGCCAAATTGCTTCCAGGGAATTTTCTACAAACCACCGCGGCGTTTTCGCTAGAAACGCAGACACATTTTCGCAACAAGATATCTCTCCGCAAATCTAATGGATTCTGGAATGTGCTCTGTATACTGACCAACGTAAACTCCTTGTCTTCCTCCATCCTGTTTCTTCTTACCCTCACGGAGGTTATCTGACCACAGCATCAGCAATTCCCACCGAAACTATCGAATGCCCTCTGTGCCTTGGTGCAGGAGTACTCACCCGAGCCGAGATTCTAGATAGGCTCGGCGTAAAGGACTTCGCCCGAGTCGCCCAGTTGAGCGCCGAAGAAGCCTTCCGCCTGCTTCTGCAACAGCAAGAGCACGCTGGGCAGAACGATTGGGCTCGTTTCGAATCCGAGCTGGGGAAGTGTACCGCCGACATTGCCGAACGCCACAGAGATGAACTCCATTCTCTGACGGTTCGAACTACGCAGCTGGAAGCCGCCGCGAAGGCAACCGAACAACAGAAGGCGCATGAAATCCAGCATGCCAATTGGCGGGTGGAAGACTCTTTGCGAGAGGTTGTCCAGCTTCAGGAGCGGAATCACGAGCTGGAGTCCCAGATGTCGAAGGTTGCCCGC
The DNA here is from genome assembly GCA_963818115.1 of uncultured Acidobacteriota bacterium. Lineage (GTDB taxonomy): Bacteria > Acidobacteriota > Terriglobia > Terriglobales > Acidobacteriaceae > Sulfotelmatobacter. Next base: position 23,816 of record CAWFQZ010000028.1, on the reverse strand, counting down.
CGGGGCAAGTTGGAAGAACTCAGTTTCGAAGACGAAGTACGCACTTGGCCGGGTATCTCCATCAGCGAAAAACTATCCAAGAATGGCGACTTCATTTTGGCATACCGTGACGCCAGTGGTAGGGCGCTTGAGCCCCGGCTCCTTGTCGATAACAAAGATAAGTTAGCCATCTCGGAAATAGATGTCAGCAAACTTGTGCGGGATCCGAAGGAACGTTTCCATTCGGGTCGCTGCGTGTTGAATGCGACCATCTTCATAGAGCTGATTGAATCCCGCATACGCATCCGCCTGCACCGTGCCACGAAACCTTTCCAGATGCTGCGCGGGATGCTCGCCTTTGCGATCGGGGGAGTAGGCAAACCACACAGCGGGCGCGGCGGTGTCGCCCGCAGGGCGATCATCGCGAACATACGTCCACAAGCGCCCTGTCTTGGTCTTGCCCTGACCAGGAGCCAACACCGGCACCGGCGTGTCGTCGGCGTGCAACTTACTCGCGGCCGTCACGTAGCGACTTAGCGCCTCGATGAGTGGGCTGAGTAACTGGCTGCATCCGCCGACCCAGTCGGCCATTGTCGAGCGCTCCAGTCCACACCTTGACCGCGTAGATCTCCGATTGCCGATACAGCGGCTGATGGTCGCAGTACTTACTTACCAGAACGTGAGCCAGCAGCCCCGGTCCTGCCATGCCACGCTCAATCGGGCGGCTCGGCGCTGCGGCCTGCACGATGCAATCGCACTTTGTGCAACTCAACTTGGTGCGCACTTGACGTATCACCACGAAGCTGGCGGGCACGTACTCCAGCATCTCGGAAACGTCTTCGCCCAGCTTGCGCGGTTCGCCCTGGCATTGCGGACACACGGTTTCCTTCGGCTCGTGTCAGCGCGCTTGCCGCGGCAGGTGATCGGGGAGAGCGCGGCGCATGGGCTTCGCTGCACTGGCAGCCGAACCAGTTGGGGCCGAAGCCGGTTCGGGCGGCGTAGATTCTTTCTCGCTGCGGTTGGATTCCAGCTCCTCCAGCCGTAGCTCCAACTGTTCGATCTGCCGCTCCAGTTTTTCCGACTTACGCCCAAACTGCATACGATGCAGCTTCGCCAGCAGCAGCTTCAGATGCTCGATCTCGCGCTCCCGCGAGAGCAGTTGCTCGTGTTGTCCCAGGATCAGCGCTCGAAGCGCATCCGCAGGAAGAGCATTCAGATCGGGCAGCGCCACTGCTGCATGCGCGGAGTATCGCATGAACCCGCGCGTTCTCATCCCCCTGCGCGCGAAAAAAGTTGTGGAAAGAATCTCGCTCGTTACACCGACAACTGCGGTTCCCACGTGCGCTCCGGCCGTCGCCAATCTATGCCTTCTAACAGCATCGATAACTGCGCTCGGGTCAACGAAACCGTGCCGCTCGCGGCCTGCGGCCAGACGAAGCGCCCGCGCTCCAGTCGCTTCGCGAACAGACACAACCCATCGCCATCAAACCATAAAACTTTGATCAGATCGCGACGTCGTCCGCGAAACACAAACACGTGACCGCAGAACGGACTCTGCTCCAGCTTCGTCTGCACCAACGCACTCAGTCCGGTGAAGCCGCGCCGCAAGTCGGTCACGCCCGCCGCAATCCAGATCCGCGTGTTCGCTGGCCACAGGCCATCATCCGCGCAGGCACTCCAACAACACCCGCACCAGCGCCGCATCGGCGTTGCCTTCAATGCGCACCTGGGCCTGCCGAAACTCGACGTGAATCATACCGGCTTGCGCTTGGCAAACATCTGTTACCCGAGGCTCGACTACAAGCGCTACCGATTGGTCCCCGCTTACGCGAACCGGCAGCAACTTCATCGCCGGCTTGCACTCCCCGAGTCGTCCGGCCTGGTAAAGTCGCCGCCAGCCAAATACCTGATTGGCGTTGATCCCGCGGGCCCGCGCTACCCGCGCCACCGACGCGCCCGGGGCCAGCGTCTCTTCGACGATCCGCCGCTTCTCGGCGATGCTCCGCCGCTGTCGCGGGGCCGCGACCAACGTCTCACTCTTATCCGCTATGACAGTTGTGACTTGCCGGGAAGTGTCCATCTCCGCTCCAAGTGGACACCTATCCCAAGCGTCCACTTCGCGAGAATGGCTCTTAATTATGAGGATGTCTAGACGGCCACAACCGTACGCTTACCCTCCGACACGGGAAATCGGGTATCTCCTGCGTCCCCTCGTAGAACGTCCAAACATCGAAATCGTTTATTCCATTGTCGCCGCTGATGTAGTGCAAGGCAGCTCCCTGACACAAAGCAACGCACAACACCTTAGCGTCCCTGTAACGTGGATATCGGGAATAAAAGGCCGCTCTGTCTGCGGCAGCGATGCCAGCAAGTTTGGTCAAGTCCTCATCGGTTATCCTTTCAAGCGACCTCTCGGTTCTCACCATGCCAGTTTGGCTGCCCGTAAGACCCTTGGCGTCCCGGCTCCGGTTCGACAATACGCCCAGATGTCCTTGGGTACGCAAGTATCCATCAGGATCGGTTGCGAGGTCGGCATCCAGCCGTCCAAGCCAGACCCCTTGCCCCATGTCAATCCGATCCTTCACTGGGGGAAATGATGCTAGCAGAGTTTGGGCGTTGTCCCTGAACGTCCCGCCGTTCGTGCGGAGAACAACATCAAACGTGGGCACTGGATTTCCTCAGCTTGCTCTTCCGGGCTCTGTCCGGATGCGTTCCAGCAACACCGACGCAGGTTCATACTCTCGTCCTTCGCGTTGAGCCAGTTCAGCTTCGGTCGGGACGAGTTCGCCACGGAAGGCTTTGCCGAAGATGGATTGGAACAGACTTTCGTTTTGTTTGGCCGCGAGTGCTACTCGCCGTTCAATCCCGCCAGCGAGGTGCAACGTTGACTCCACTCTGCGCACAACTTCCAACTGTTCAACCATTGGCAACGGAGGAACCGGGATCGACTTTATGTGTTGAAGGTTGAGCCTTGCACGTCCGACGCCATGCACGATTTTCCGACATCCGAGCACGCGTGGCGCTGCAATCCGCTTTGACGATGGCGGGACCGACTGACTCCGGGATCAGACAGGCTCTTGGAACGGGGTCACCTAAGCAGGCTATTGCAACATCACCTGCTCGAATCTCGTGCTTCGTAAGAGAGCGAATCTGCAATGACTCCCAGCCCAGCCAATGCCCAACCTTCCGGGAGGGGACGGTCGAGGTCATGACGCGGATCCCTACTCTTTGCATCTTCCTGCTTGCCACAAACAACGAAGGCACACACCGACGATTCGGTTCAGGACATATCTGGCAAGCGTTCAACAAGAATGGAAGCTCGCTCGTTCTAAGGCCCCCGATCACTGACTTCACCCGGGGTGCTGATCCTGATTTGCGGTTTTGTTGCTCTGACTTGATGTCCAAACCAAATGATACGAGCGGCCCGGTGTTGCCATCGTGGGCAAGTATCCGGTTACAGGTCGTTTCTGATCACCTTTGAGCAACGTCTATCGGCTAATCTCAGGCAATCGGCACGGAGTTAGGCGCCGCTTGTCCGGAATTCGTAACAGATGAAATTTACAATTGACAGACAAACGGTTCGTCATCTAAATTCCACCTTCACTTGCTCAGGGCGTGAGGTTGTATTCGAGGGGGTCGGTGTAACTTCCCGTCTGAGTGCTCCCCTAAATGACTAGCTGAATGGTCGGCCGCATTCGCCGCTCGCACCTTCCAGTTAGTGTGCTCGTTCAACTAATTTGAATAAAGCGATCGGGATAAGTGTGTTCATTGGATCAAAGGCATATCCCCGGACGGACACCAGTGGAGGATTAGCGTGCAATCGACAGTCAGATTTGGCCTGAAAATGTTTCTCCTTTCGGTCGTCGCTTCCGTTCTTGGGTTCGCGCAAACTCCGAGCATCTCCTCAGTTTCACCAAATCCGCTCGGCATTGGCCAGTCCGTAACTATTTCCGGAACCAATTTTGGGACTTCGGGGACCGTGACATTCAGCGGAGTAACAGCGTCGACGACCAGTTGGAGTTCGACATCCATCGTCGCGACCGCGCCAACTGGAATCACTAACGGCAACATAGTGGTTACCGCGGGCGGGCATGCTAGTAACGGCTTCGCTTTTACGCTCAACAATGGGCCCGTCAACTACGTTTATGACAATCTGGGTCGGCTGATTGAGGTAGTTGATGTAAACGGCAATGCGGCTGAGTACACCTACGATGCAGTTGGCAACATTCTCTCGATTTCCCGCTTCACCGCAAGCCAGGTTTCCATATCCGAATTCAATCCTCTGAGCGGACCGGTCGGATCCTCGGTTACGATCTATGGCTCAGGCTTCAGCACAACTCTCAGCCAAAACACCGTCAAGTTCAACGGAACGACAGCCACGGTCTCTTCATCTTCAACTTCACAGCTGCAAGTTACGGTTCCCTCTTCGGCCACCACCGGGCCTATTTCTGTCACATCTCCCAATGGAACGGCGACGTCTGCGACAAATTTCTCCGTGACCTCCAGCAACGGCCTTCCCACAATCACCAGTTTCACTCCCGGCAGCGGTGTCGCAGCGACGGCGGTAAGCCTAACCGGATTGAACTTCGATCCCACGCTCGCCAACGACAAACTGCGATTAAATGCCAGTCAGGCGGTCGTCACCACTGCTACCTCGACGAACCTATCGACCACAGTTCCTTCGGCAACTGCGTCCGGACATTTCACCTTACTTGCTCCAGCGGGAACTTCTGTCAGCTCGCAGGACTTTTATGTTCCATTTAATTCGCATGTGGCTGCCGACATTGGGTACACCACGCGGATAACGTTACCCGGTTCTGCGACGGTTACCCTCACGGGCAGCCACATCGGATTGATTTTGTTTGATGGGACCGAGGGGCAGCATCTCAGCATAGGGATCGGTACCTCAACCCTGGCATCATGCACGTTTTATCTGATTGCTCCCAACGACTCGAACGGTTACGTACAACTCCTGCACGAGCGGGTCTGGCAACGTCGATTCGATTTACCTTCCTGCCAGCGGAACTTACACGCTAGGGGTAGACCCTTATCCCAGCACTGCTGGTGGAAGCGTGACCATCAGTCTCGACAGCGATATCGTTGGAACGATCTCGATTGGCGGTCCATCGGTGACGGAGACAACGTCCTATCAGGGACAAGACGTTCGACTGAACTTCACCGCTCTGGCCGGACAAAGAACTGTGGCCTACGCGACCAACGTTTCGAATCCCGGAGCGACGTTGAATATCGCCGCCCCTCCATCGGATAGTGTCATTGCCGGCATCCCAATTTCTAATAGCCCCTCAGGCCAAACGTTCTTTCTCGACACTCCGCCGACGCCCCTGGTTGCCGGAACGTATCAACTCTGGGTACAGCACTCGGGCACAAATGTCGGCAGCGAAACCCTGCAACTCGTCGATGTCACCGATTATCCGGGAACACTCACGATACCTGCGGCCGGGAGCACGGGAACCGCGCTACGAGTGCCGAGTAGCGGCAACTTGATTGCCGGGCAGAACGCCAATCTGTCAGTGAACGGGACCGCCGGACAAAAACTCAGTTTTAATCTGTTGAACTCGACGATTGGACCGGGAAGTTCGTCATGTTATGTGAACGTGTACGACCCAAATCACAACAGCCTGGTCTTTAACTACTGTGGGACTGGGAACTCTGGATATCTGGATACGCTGACTTTGGGCACTACCGGAACTTATAGCGTGTACTTGGACCCGCAATCGACCTACACGGGGAGTATCTCAGTGTCCGTCAATAACGACCAAGATGTCACAACTCCTACCATCTCCGTCGGAGGTGCCGCAGTGGCGCCACAAACGACCGTGGCTGGGCAAGATGTCCGGCTGAGCTTTACACCCACCGCCTCGCAGCCGAGAATCGCGGTCCTGGTTGGAAACGTGACCAATCCGCTTGCCACACTGAATCTGTGGAACGGCACCTCGGTTCAATCCGCAATCTCGATCAACAATAATCCGTCGGGACAAACGTTCTTCCTCGACACCCAGCCGGTGAATGCTAACCAGCAGTATCAGTTGTGGGTGCAGCACAGCGGTACGGGTATCGGGAAAGAGTCATTGCAGATCAAGAATGTTCCCGCAGACGTTTCCCACACCGTAACCGTTGGAGGCTCGGCATATGCATTCACGACCGTGGCTGGTCAGAACGCGAACCTCGGCTTCACGATTAATAGCAGCGAGTCGATAACGGTCCATTGGACGAGCAGTACGTATCCCAATACTTTGAATTGCTTTGTAAAGGTAACCGGTCCAAGCCCGTCCACGAACCAGGTTGGCTCTACTGCAAACTGCAATAGCGCGTCGGGAACGGACAGCCTGGGCACACTCGCTTCTGGAACTTACAACATTTTGGTTGACCCTCAAGCGCAAAGCGCAGGCGGATTGAGCCTGTCGGTGACTACTCCTTAAAAGGTTGAGAGAGAAGATGAAAAATATTGTCCGATCGACTTCGTTAATCGTGTCCGCAGTCATCGTAGCGTTGGTGCTTGCTCCAGTTGCCGGAGCAAAGATGCGTCGGTTCTCTGGCGTTTCACCGGCTGCTTGGCAGTCTCCGATAGTCGTCGGAGGCAGTAGGACGCTTCTGCCAGATGGACGCCTTCTGATCGCCGGAGGACAGGACAGTACCGGGCGCGTGCAGTCCACTCTGTCTACGGTCGATCCGATAACGGGCGAGACCGTAGCGCTCGAAACAGGTTTGCGCTTTCCCCGAGCTGCACACACCGCAACCGTGCTCCCTGACGGCACTGTTCTGATCTTTGGTGGAGTCGGGCAAGATGGGAAGCTTGTTCCTTCGGCTGAATTGTTCGACCCTGTTTCCGGGGCGGTGAGAGTGCTTCCGACTCCTGCTCCAGTTGCAAGGGCATTTCATACAGCGACACTCCTTACCGAAGGGCGTGTCCTGATCGCGGGTGGAGTCTTCTCAAACGGGACGCTCGCAGGGACGGTTGAGCTATGGGATCCTCGCGGTGAAAACACAGTCATCCTTTCGCCCCAGGTAACGATGCCGCGCCGAAACCATACGGCAAATCTCTTACCGGACGGTCGTGTGCTCTTTTCGGGGGGTACTGACAAGAGCGGCAATTCCGTGGCGAACAATCAGATCTTTGATCCCCAGTTGCAAACTGTCTCGATTGCAGCCGATCTTGGGTCGCTCCAGCAGTCCGATAACTCTTTAACGGAGATGCGCGCATCCTCGCCTCAGGACGGCGCTCAGAATGTCCAGCTTGACACCATTTTATCGGCACGGTTCTCTCGGCCTATTCAGATGGCCAGTGTTAGCGCCACGACCGTGACCCTTCAGGGCCCGGACGGTGTCGTGAACGCGAAGGCAGTTGCTGCCGAAGGGGGCATGTTGGCGTTTGTGACGCCAGCGTCCGAACTGCTTCCGGGTGTCAGTTATACCGTCAAGATCGCAGAAGTCGTCGACGCTTCGAATCAAAGCGTTGCCTATGCTGACTTTTCCTTTTCCACAATCGGTGGAACTCCTGGTTCGATAGGAGACGAAGAATGGACGCCGACTTCGGATTGGCAGACTCATCGTGGCCCATCGAAATACGAATCTCTCCCCGATCTGCAAGCTCCACGCGGTACAACTGCTTTGGCGGGTCAAGTTCTAAAGCTCAATGGCGAACCCCTCGCGCATGTCACGCTAGAGCTTGGCAACCGCACGGCGCAATCCGACGGCACCGGGAGGTTCCTACTCACCGACATTCCGTCGGGCCATCAAGTCCTAATTATTAACGGTGCGACCGCGAATTCTCCCGGCAAAACATACGGCCGTTTTGAGTTTGGCGATGAAATAAAGGCGGGCGTGACCAACAAGCTCGATTTCAAGATTTGGATGTCGCTGCTAGACACCGCTCATGAGTTGACGATCGCCTCCCCAACGACAAAGGAAACCGTCCTAACCACGCCCACCATGCCTGGCCTGGAACTCCATCTGCCAGCCGGAACCGTCATCACAGATGCGACCGGGAAAGCTGTCACGAAGATCACGATAACTCCGGTCCCCACGGACCGACCGCCGTTCCCGTTGCCGTTCGTTGTTGTACCAACCTATTTCACGATTCAGCCGGGAGGGGCATATATCTCGGTGAAGGGCAGCGGTCCTCGGGGAGCCCAGCTTTTCTATCCCAATAGCGAACACAAACCCGCAGGAGTTCCCTATGCCTTCTGGAATTACAACCCCGACCACAATGGGTGGTACGTGTACGGCGAAGGGTTGGTCAACAAAACACGCACCCAAGTTGTGCCGAAGCCCGGAGTTGTTATCTACGGTTTTTCCGGAGCCATGGTTGGCTCAGGGAACGCCGGACCAGGAACGCAAGGAGCCGCCCCAAATCATTCGAAAGCCGGCGACCCAGTTCAACTGTCCAGCGGACTCTTTGTCTACAACAAGACAGATTTGGTTCTTCCAGACGTAATCCCCATATCTCTCACGCGCACGTACCGGCCAAATGACAGCTGGTCGCGACCGTTTGGGATCGGGGCGACCCATCCGTACGAGATGTTCCTCGGAGGCGATGGCAATAATTACGGGACGACGGCGTATATAGATCTGATTCTCCCGGACGGCACCCGCATTCACTTTGTCGGCGATGGCCCGGGTCCGTCATACACGACGTACCTCAATTCATCCGCCGGGACGCCGTGGTATGGAGCGCTGATCTCAGCTACTCCAACCAACCCAAATGGATACACATTGCCTGGCGGATACTATTTGCAAACTAAGGACGCGACAATTTATGCGTTCGCGGCTTCCCCCGGACTAATCAACCCAGGCTGCCAGGCTTTAATTGGCATCATTGATCGCTATGGCAATCAGGTGAAAATCGCTCGGAACACAGACGCCAATTGCACGATCGCGCAGATCACATCCCCTAGCGGTCGCTATATCCAATTCAGCTACGACAGTTCCTATCGAGTGAAAACGGCGACAGACAATATAGGCCGACAAGTCCAATACAGCTACGACGCAAGTGGGCGCCTCCAAACGGTCATCGATGCCAACAATGGTACCTGGACATATGGGTATGATTCTCTGAATCGCATGACGACGATTCAGGACCCGCGCCTGATCACCTACCTCACGAACGTTTATGACAGTGGTGGCCGAGTCTACCAGCAATACCTTGCCGACGGAACGAGCTTTTATCAATTCAACTGGACGCCGACGTCGAACACGCAGAATGTCACGTTTACAGCTAACAGCGGCTCCGGAGGACCGCCTTCCTATTCAGTCCTGAACTTCCGCAATTGCTCTACCTGTAGCGAAGGATTTCAGCCGCTCATTTCACAAGTAGATGTGATCGATCCGCGAGGCTACGACCGACGTGTGATCTTCAACCAATATGGGTACCCGAGTAGCGATACACTGGCATACGGGAAACCTGAGCAGGAAACCACGACATTTGCCTACACGCCGGATAACCTGATCGCCAGTGCGACGGATCAACTCAGCCGCGTTACGACGTTCGGTTACGATGTTGAAGGCAATACGACCTCTGTGACGCAGCTCAGCGGGACGTCCAATGCCATCACAACAACCGCCGAATACGACAGCATCTTCAGTCAGCCGATTCTGATAACGGATCCTCTCGGCAATAAGACCACGCTCAGCTACGATACCTATGGCAATGTCACCACGGTCAGCGACCCGCTCGGTCATCAGATGTCATTCGCATATAACGGCATGGGCCTTCCCGTTTCCTTTACAGATGCCTTACAACACACGACACAATTCTCGTACGATTTCGCTGACCTCGTTAGCGAAACGGACCCTTTGCTCAACACGACGTCGATGTTTCGCGACGGTGCCGGTCGAGTGGTTACGGTAAGCGATCCCCTCGGCAACACGACGAAGTACCAGTACAGTCCCTTGAACCAAATCACCCAGATAACCGGTGCGTTGCAGGGGGTGACTACGTTCACATATGACGGAAACGGAAATCTGAAAACAATTCTGGACGCTCGGCAGCAAGGCACGAACAACAAGACCGTATACACCTACGACAACTTTGATCATCTGCAGACGCGGACAGACCCCTTGACTCGGCAGGAAACCTACGTTTTTGATCAACTCGGCAATCTCGGCAGCTTTACCGACCGCCGCGGAAAAGTCACAACTTATCAGTACGATGGAATCAACCGGCGGACCTTTTCTGGCTACGGCACACTTCCGGGCCCTACATACGAGAGCACAGTCAACGACTCGTACGACGGCGGCAACCGTCTGAGCAAAGTCGTTGACTCGACATCGGGTACCATCACGCCTGTGTTTGACGGACTGGATCGATTGACTTCGGAAACGACTCCGCAGGGAAGTGTCGCTTACCAATACGACAATGACAGCAATTTGAAGACGGTCACAGTTACCGGGCAGTCCGCCATTAATTATTATTATGACAATGCCAACCGGCTCTACAAAGTCATTCAAGGAAGCGCGAGTACTCTCATTAACTATGACAATGCCAATCGTCGCAGCTCATTGACTCTCCCCAATGGCATCGTGTTGACCTATGGCTACGACAATGATTCGCGTGTCAACAGCATGAGCTACCAATTAGGAACGACCGCGGTGGGAAGCCTGACGTATCAGTACGATTCAGACGGTCGTCGCACACAGGTTGGAGGCAGTCTCGCCGCCACCGGGTTTCCGACGGTAGCGAGTTCGGCGACATACGATGTAGCAAATGAGTTGACCAAATGGAGCGGTACGACCGTGAGCTACGATGCAAATGGAAACATTCAAAACGATGGCATCGCGACTTATAGTTGGAACGCACGGAATCAACTCATCGGACGCGCAGCTACAACTTTCCAGTATGATTCCTTCGGACGAAGAAACCTCAACGCCGCTGGAAATGGTTTGCTCTACGAAGGGTGGGATGTTACTCAAGAGCTCTCAGGTTCTACTCCGATTGCCAACCGGGTTCTCGGAGGCGTCGACGAGTTTTTCAGTCGCACAGACTCAAGCGGAGCATACAGCCCGGTCACGGACGCACTAGGCAGCGCGTTGGCCTTGACGAATTCTTCGGGCAACATTACAACCCAGTACGGTTATGATCCTTTCGGGAACACCACAAACTATGGAGCGACGAGCAGTAACGTGTTCCAGTACGCGGGACGCGAGAATGATGGGAACGGGCTATATTACTATCGCGCCAGATACTACAGCCCGACCTTCGGACGCTTCATCTCGGAAGATCCCATTGGCTTCAAGGGCGGAATTAACTTTTACGCGTACGCGCGGGACAACCCGATCAACTTTGCGGATCCATCAGGTCGGGTTACCGCAAACCTGGGAGGCGCGGGGAATTGCACCTTCTGGGGTATCAGTTTCGGTTTCAGCGCTGGTTTCGTAGTAGATTCGCAGGGCAACGTAGGCGCTTACCAGACGCCGGTTAGTGTTGGAGGTGGAGCAGGTTCCGGTTGCTCCTTTGGTCTTAGCGGAGGCGGTTCGACAGCCCATACCATTTGTGACTTTGGTGGGCCATTTGTTGAGTACAGCGCAAATGCTGGACTCGGTGCGGGGGCGGGAGCAAGCGGCTACACGGGCTCCAACTCAGATGGAACTCCGATTCTTGGGGGCAGCGTAACTGCAGGGATCGGTGGCGGGGCCGATGCAAGCATCGCGGGTACAGTTACGTCGGTTACTCCTCTAGCTGGCAGAAAAACATCATGCCCCAACGTGATACCACCGATTCCCATTGGGATACCCCAACCTGGACCCTGGAGAGGCGACGTTCCCACGATGAATCCGAATCCTGAGGATCCCACTTTTCCGCTACCACCGAATCCTTTTGGGGGTGTGTGACAACCATAACCCAGGTCCTCTTCTGACGACGGTCGTGGTGCGGTTGAAAAAGGGAGATGGAGATGCGCAGATTGTGGAAGGTTTTATCGGTCGCACTGTTTGCTACCGGGATTGCGCTAGGCGTGATTGGCTTCTCTATGTTTTGGTGGCCGAATATTCCGTCATCTCCTCGACCCGAGGAAGGCCGTATTTATCCTTTGAATAATCACGGCCATTACTCGTACATGAATAGTTCGGAACATTTCATTCAGCAAGTGGCATGGGCGGGGAGTCCCACTCTATTATTCACTTTTGCGGCGATCCAGTACTTGGTTGATCCCTTCGACTACGTTCGCAGGAGGCGGAAGTATGGTTCGCCACCCTCCGGCTTTCGATAGTATCGCGCCAGATACTACAGCCCACAGTTCGGACGGTTCATCTCCGAAGACCCGATAAGCTTTGCGGGTGGCATTAACGTCTACGCTTACACTCACGACAGCCCGACGAACTGGATTGACCCGTTTGGCAAGGACATCGTTGTTGTGCAGTACGCTGGCCAAGATGGAAACCCGGGTGGGCACGTGGGGGTAGGCGTCAATACGGATCAAACCGTGGGCTTCTACCCCAATAACGATTGGGGTAGCGTCAACATATTTGGCGGCACTCCAGGACATATCCAACCCGACGACCCGAATGGCGATCGCACCGTTCAGAACGTGATTGTGATTCCCACATCGCCCGACGAGGATGCGGCAGCTCAGGCCTACATTGACAATTTTACAAAGAACCCAGGTAACTGGTCTCTGTTTGGCCGAAACTGCACTTTCTTTGTGGAAAAGGTGCTCGGTGCGGCTGGGAGAGGAACTTCAACAAGTAATTGGCCGAGGTGGCTGATGCATGATCTGCATCAAGAATATGACAACCAGACACCCTACAACGTGCCGACGGCGCCCTTCGGGGGAACCTGGACCAATTTTTAGGCCGCAGTTGTTGTAATCCGAATGAGGTGTTATGAGGCGTCTTCTGGAACGATTCTGGCTGGTCGGCTTTGCCGTTGGGGGCCTGCTTTATTGCTTCTGGTATATAAGCAACAGCGGGAAAATCCCTCTCGATCCCGGTACGCTACTGTTTCTCCAAACCGCTACGTTTATCCTCTGGCCTTCGTCGGTCATGCTCATGTCGCTTTCAGGGCAGCATCCATTGACGACGCTGGCGATAGTAAGCATCTCACTTTCGGTAAATAGCCTTATCTACATGGTGGTCGGATACGTTCTCCGCAAAGTGTTCATGGCTAGGACACCATCTGCCGAGGGCATTTCGAAATCCAAATGAAGATTCCTGTAACCAACCGCTGGGCGAACCGTGTAGTCGTTGGAGCGCGTGGTCGAAGGCTTTGCGAGCGATGGACCTTTTGACGCCGGTGACCAACGTCGGGTTGCAGGTGTCGTTGTAGCAGCCATACTCCGGGGGCCGAGGTGGTCCCGAGAGCGTGGTGGTGGAGGCGGTGAAAAAGCGCGCTGCCTTCGGCATCGGGTTGACGGGTGACACGTCACCCCGGAACGGGTGCTGCGCGCGAGCGGCGCGTTAGCGCGCGCGAACCTGTTGAAACCAGAGCACCTAGAAAAGCAGTCCCGTCATTCGGTTGGTATGCGGCAACCGCAGGTTAGCGCCCGCGAACTTATTGATTTTTATAGCCTACCTGTTAGTCTCGGCTTCTAATCCCAACAGGAAGCTCAGACATGGTGAAGCCGTTTCTCCGCACAAAATCCATTGGTTTCAAAGTGAGCGAGGAAGAGTACTCGCAGCTGGAAACGTCGGCGCAGATGAGCGGGCGGACACTCGGCGAGTGGTGCCGCGAGGCGGTGCTGGCGAGCGCAAACGGCCAGCCGACGAAGGCGGGGCCAAGCGCAGCCGAGGCCCAGGCGCTTATGGCCGAACTGGTCGCGCTACGGGCGATCTTGCTCAATGTGCTCTTCAAGTTAGCGAATGGGGAGAAGCCGACGGCGGAGGAGATGCAACGGCTGATCGACCGGGCCGACTCGGACAAGCTGAGGAAGGCGCGGGAACGGCTGTCGCGGGCGGCAGGCCCCGAGGGGCCTGAAAAACAACCCTAAAAATATTTTGATCGTTTTTGCGGTTTCCGGGTTCCTAAGTAGATAAGGGAACAGTGCAGGCGGAGGTATGTCCATGAGCAAGGTGTGGGGACGGGAGGAAACGTATCGCTGGCCGAGCGGCAAGCCGGTGTGGACGATCACGGCGCTGGCCCTGACAGTCGCGGCCGTGCTGGCGGCAGCGGGGTATGAGTACGCGTGGAAATGGACCTACTTTCAACAAGCCTATCTGGGGAGCTACATCGGCAGCGAAGTGCGGCTGTGGTCGGAGACCGCGCCTTCTCTCATTGCGTACCGGATCGAGGGCAAACAAAAGCGTGCAGCGGTGAGCCGGGATCTGACCGATCCGGCAGTATCGGCTGGCAAGGTGAAGCTGCAATGGGAGCGCGGGACCTACAACAACGCGGAGCTGCGCGAGTGGTTGGAGCGGGCGATCTATGAAGGGCAATCGCCCTGGCTGCTGCTGTGGGCTGCGACGTGGAAGGTTGGAGCGGGGGTGCTGGTAGTGGGCTTGGCGTTGGCGCTTCCGCGCGACCGCCAGCGGCGGCGGATGCGGAAGTACGGGCGCAGGACGAAAGGCCCGGAGCTGGCGACGGCAGCGCAGTTCAATCGCACTCAGCAATCGAACGGCATCGGCTTCATCACGAAAGAGCGGCGCACGCTGATCGAGTTTTTCTTGCAGCGCGAGGGCAAGATGGTGCGCGTCCCGCGCGATCGGGAAAGCTCGCACTTCCTGATGATCGGGGATACGGGCGCAGGTAAATCGAGCTTGATCCGGCAGATCCTCATGCAGGTAGAAGAGCGGGGAGAAACCGCCATCGTGTACGATCCGGCGCTCGAATACACGCCGCAATTTTACGAGCCGGGGCGCGGGGATGTGATTCTGAATCCGTTGGACGCGCGAATGCCGTACTGGTCACCGTGCGACGAAGTGCGGCACGAGGCCGAAGCCGAGGGCCTGGCGGCGGCGCTGTTCAAGGACGATCCGCGCAGCAATCCCTTTTTCGTAATGGTGCCGCGCCAAATCTTCGCGCATTTGCTGATCGAGCAACCGAAGCGGACGCCGCAGGAACTGCTGGCGATCTTGCGCGATGAGCGCGAGCTGTCGAAACGGCTCAAGGACACCGAGCACGCAGCGGCCATTTATCCCGACGCCGGACCGCAGCGCGGCGGTATGATCGCGACGCTCAACAGTGTGTCGAATGCTCTGAAGCTATTGCCGGGCCAGGAAGAAGCGAAGGCCAGTTGGACGGCAGCCGAGTGGTCACGGCAGCGGCAAGGATGGCTCTTCGTCACCAGCCCGCCCGAGTTCCGCGAACGACTACGGCCCCTGATCAGCATGTGGCTGGACATGCTGGTGCTGCGTTTGATGAACCAGGGCAGGCCGGGAGTGCGGCCGGTGTGGCTCATTCTGGACGAGCTGCAAAGTTTGCACGCGCTGCCGCAGTTGCACACGGCGATCACCGAGAGCCGGAAAGTAAAAAATCCCGTGGTGCTGGGCTTTCAAGGGCGCAGCCAGCTTGAGGAGTTGTACGGACGGAAGGCGGAAGCGATGCTCTCGCAGCCGGCAACGAAAATCTTTTTACGGACAGATGAAGCCAACTCCGCGAAGTGGATCAGCCAGACCATCGGCGAGGTGGAGATCGAGCGATTACGCGAGAGCCGCACGGAAGGCCACTTTCCGCACAAAGGCCGCAACTCGCGCAACTATCAGCTGGACCGCCAGACCGAGCCACTGGTGATGCCGTCGGAAATCGCGCGGCTACCCGATCTGCATGGTTATCTGAAAGGCGGCAATCTGGTGGTGCCCTTGCGCTTTCCCTACATCGAACTACCACAGAAACAGCCGAGCTTCCTTGCGCGCGAAAACACGGCGCGCGTGATCGAAATCGGGAAACGGCCGTCACAGGAGAGCACGCCACGCGAGCCGCAAAGATCGAAGGGCATTGCCGCCGGACAAGAACCCTACTTTGAGTAGGTGAATCGAGTGAGTGAACCATGCTGACCATATCGAAACCGCTGAGTGCAGGGCAGGCGCAGGGGTATCACAAAGAAGAGTTTGCCAACGCGCAGGGGAATTACTACTCCGAAGGCGACCGCATACGCGGCGAGTGGCACGGCAAACTCGCCGAGGAGTGGGGCTTGACGGGTGAAGTGCGGGAGGAGCAGTTCGCGCGTCTCGCGAACGGGCAACACCCTATGACCGGCGAACAACTAGTGCGACACCAAACCGCGCGTGAATACATCAATGGACGCGGCGAAACCGTGAGCACGATGGAACACCGTGCGGGCTGGGATGCGACGTTCTCCGCACCAAAGAGCGTGAGTTTAACCGCGCTCGTTGGCGGTGACGAGCACGTGCGCGAGGCGCACCGCGAGAGCCTGAAGGTTGCGCTCAATGAACTCGAAAAATATGTGCAGGCGCGGATCGGCGGGAATCATCCGGCAGAGACGACGGGCAAATGGGTTGCCGCCAGCTTCGAGCATGACAGCGCGCGGCCCGTGGAGGGCTACGCGGCGCCACAACTGCATACGCATGTCGTGTTCTTCAATCTGACAGAAACGAAGAACGGAGAAACGCGCTCGCTGCAACCGCGCGAGCTTTACCGCTCGCAGCAGTACGCGACGGCGATCTATCGCTCAGAGCTGGCGCTGCGCTTGAAGGAGCGCGGTTACGAGATCGAGACGGGGAAGAGCGGGCAACCGGAGATCAAGGGTTACAGCCGCGAATATTTGGAGGCATCGAGTCCGCGCAGCCGCGAGATCAAAGAGCACTTGGAAGAACAGGGCGTGAGCGGCGCCGGGGCCGCGCAGATCGCGGCGCACCAGACGCGCGACGACAAGCTGCCCTCGATCACGCACGAAGAGATGCAGCAGAAGCATCGGGAAATGGCGGTGCAATTCGGCCAACAGCCGCAGCATGTGATTCACGCCGCGCATGAGCGACAAGTTGAAGAGCAAAGCCCGGAGCTGAAACACCAGACCATCGAATCGGCGCTGACTTACTCGCGCGAGAGAAATCTGGAGCGCCACGCGGTGACCGACGAACGCGAACTCATGCGCGATGCTCTGAAACGTTCACTGGGCGACGCCAGCTTTGCCGAAGTACGAAACAAGTTTGAAAATCGCGTGCAATCGGGAGATTTAATCGAGGTAGAAAGCAGATCGCCGAGCCGCGCGTTCACGACGGAAGAAATGATCGGCTACGAGCGGAGCAACATCGCTGCGATGCGAGCCGGAGAGAACCAGCATGAACCGCTGGTGAGTTCGGAAACATGGCGTGAGGTCCAAGAGAAATACTCACATCTCAGCCCCAGCCAACGCTCGGCGGTTGAGCAGATCGTATCGACCCAGGACAAGATCATGGGGCTAGAAGGTGTGGCAGGCGCGGGCAAAACTACTTCGCTAGCTGCTGTCCACGAGGCCGCCGAACAGGAAGGCTACGAAGTTCGTGGGCTTGCGCCAACGTCCCGCGCGGCGCACAAGCTGGCAGAATCGGGCATCGAGTCGGAGACTTTGCAACGGCATCTTCGCCGCGAGGAGCAGTCCGACCAGGGACAGAAGCGGCTCTATGTTCTCGACGAATCGAGCTTGGTAAGCACAAAACAAATGAACGAGTTCTTGCATCGTTTGCACGGCGAAGACCGCGTGCTACTCGTGGGCGACAAGCGCCAGCATGAAGCCGTCGAAGCGGGCAGACCCTACCATCAGCTACAACAGGCAGGGATGCAAACTGCGCGTCTGGATGAAATCGTGCGGCAGAAAGACCCGGCACTCAAGGAAGCCGTAGAACAGCTTGCTCGCGGTGACGTGTTCGGAGCGATTGACAATCTCGACCAACAGGGCCGCGTGCATGAGATCGTGGGCCGCGAGGAGCGGCTAACGGAAATCGCGCGCGAGTATGCCCGCGAACAGCAGGGTACGCTGGTGATCTCACCCGATAATGAATCGCGACGCGAGTTGAACAACCTAATCCATCGGGAAATGCAGGAGCGCGGCGAGGTGAGCCAGGACGAGCACAAGCTGCGTGTGCTTAACGCTCGCCAGGAGATGACCGGCGCAGACCGGCAGTGGGCCCGGCAGTACGAGGAAGGAGACGTGGTTCGCTATACGCGCGGCAGCAAAGTGCTGGGCATCGAGCCAGGGGAATACGCGCGTGTGGAGCAGGTGAACGTGAAAGAAAACCGGATCACAATCGAGCGCGAGAACGGAGAGCATCAAGCTTATGATCCGCGCCGCCTTTCCGGCGTGGCAGTGTATCGCGAAACCGAGCGCGCCTTCTCGGAAGGCGACCGCATACAGTTCACAGCCCCATCAAGGGACTTGCACGTTGCGAATCGGGAGCTGGGCACTATCGAGAAAATCAACGACACGGGCGACGTTCAAATCCGCATGGACTCAGGCCGCGAGGTCGCGTTCAACATCCGCGAACATCCGCATCTTGATCACGGTTATGCGGTGACTAGCCACAGCAGCCAGGGCCAGACCGCCGAGCGCGTGCTGATTCACGTGGATACGGAAAAGAGCGAGTTCTTAGTCAACAACCGCTTTGCGTATGTGTCTGTCTCGCGTGGACAATATGACGCGCAAATCTACACCAACGACAGAAGCGAGCTCGCACGCGATCTGAGTCGCGACTTGACGCAGCGCACGGCAATACCTGGCCAGCAGCAAGAACCAACCACGCAGAAGGTCGAGCCAGTGGCCGTTCAGCAGTCAGCCCAAGAAAACGATCAAGCTCATAGCATAAGCCATGAGATTGCGATGTGAACGGCTCCCGATTCGCGCCGCGGTCAAGGGATCAGCACCTTCTGTGCACTCGCGTGAGAGTGGCCGCGCTATTGAGGGTGTTGAGCGCAATCAGGATGTTTCAAAAGGCCAGAATGGTTTCTTTCAGCTTCCCCGCTATTTCGCCGCTGCTAAAATTGGGGCCAGCAGAGGTTCAGGCAGTTGCTGGTCCAAGGAGTTGCGGTCATGAGCGCCCTCAGGGTAGTCGGACTCGTGCTCGGATTTACCCTCCCACTGTTTGCACAACGGCCCTCTCTCAATGAGCATCAATTGGGCACTTACAAAGGCAATGAAGGCTCCGTGCGCTCGGCGATGAGCTACTGTGACGCCATCGACGATTCTGTGCAGGAACGGCCGCCCCGCATCTTTGCCCTCGACAAGGTCTATGTTGCGGGAACGGGGCGACACTGGGTGCAAGTCGCGGATCGCGACGAGTGGAACGCACTGGGCAAACCCGCACCGTTGGCGTTCGTTTGGGATCGGGACGGGGAGATTGTTCGGGTCACGGTTGTGGCGAGGCCGTCCCTATTTCGATCCACCGTGTCGACGCATGAAAGGGTCGACTACTGCTATGGGGTCGACAAGAAGCTGATTCGGATTCGTGCGGTCTGGTATGTCCCCGCTTTCTGTGAGGTTTTGTTCCCATGTCGCCTGATCAGCGACCGGGATTTCTTTCTTCTGAACTCACAAAGCCCAGCTGTCATCGATTGGGTGTTGATCCCTGACGGGACGATCAACAAACTTCGGAATGGCAAGGAAGTGGACGACTACTTCGATCCTAGCAATTCTCTAACAGTCAACGATCTGCGCCTCAGGACAAGCGACGACTTACCTTTCGACATAGCAAAGTCACAGTAGGTCATAGCGGGAGGGCCTATGCTCAGGAAGTCAGCCTTCACAATTCCGTTCGCCCTAATTGTCTGCGCTTTTTCTCTCCCTCAAGACGGCACCAACCAGACACCCGGCGAACCGGCTCAAGCTCAATGCAAATTTTCCGATGAAGAAGCAATCACGGTGGATTATTACAATGCGCACATGGCAGGCCGCAGAATCTTTGGCGGCGTGGTGCCTTATGGAGAAGTATGGCGGACTAGCGTCAATGGGGCTATCACGTTCATCACTGATGATGACCTCGTAACGGTAAAAGGGACCAGTATCCCCGCTGGCGGATATACCTTCTCATCGTCCCCGACCCTGACAAGTGGACCTTGATCATCAATAAGAACACCGTGTATGAATCTGGCGAGATAGCACGCGTGCCAATGTCCGTCAAGAAGCTCTCCGCACCAGTCGAAAACTTCACCATCTCCTTCGACCGTACCGGCGGAAGCTGCACTATGCGCATCAGCTGGGAGAATACGCAAGCGTCATTGGAATTCGCGAAAACGAATACAGATTTGCCCTTGTTGCGAGTTCCCCTGCGACGCCAAAAGTGAGCCCATTCCTATTCACTCGTTACCTGTCGAAATCGCGCGTAGCGCTCAAAACCCTTGCGAGTCGATTTTGATGCGTGGCGGGCAAAGCCCAGACATGCACAACCGCGCTTCCGCGCGAAGAGAATGTCCCAGCGAACAGGAGCAAGGCCATAACTTAGAGATGGGGTAGAATGTCGCACGGGTACCCTCTTAGGACGTGACCAAGGGTATCCTGGTCAGCAGCGAAATTGGCTGAAATTTGCACAGTTTCCCTGCACAGTTCCTACACAGCCAAAAATTGCCATATTATCTGCAATTAAGACAATCAGATATAAAAGTTTTATCACCCGCTCAGGATGACAAAGCAATAAGAAGACGAAAGCGAATTCTAAGGATGGAAGTGACATGAGGATTGAACTGGAAAGTATGGCGGTGAAAATGCCAGAGGTGGAGGGGCATCCGAACCGAGTGGATTTTCGGGGAGTGTTGACGTTGGTGGATGTGCCTTCGCAGCGACCTCCTTCGGGGTCGGGAGGAAAGCGGGTGGTGCTAACGCGGAAGGCGGCCGAGGCTGCGTTGCCGTCACTTATCGGTATGGCATTGGATTACGCGCCGTCGTTTGACCGGCACGACGCGCGGCGAAAGGTAGGTGTGATCACTAGTGCCGATGTCGTTGGGAGAACCCTCGAGGTAGGCGGATATCTCTATGCGAAAGATTTCCCGGAGATTGTGGAAGAGGTCGCCAAGCTTGGACGGAGGAAGATGGAGAGTTCGCCCCGTCCGCTGCTTTCCGAAGGCCAGACTGCCGCGGGGCGATCGAGGACTTCATTGGCGGCCGCAGTGGAAGAGATTCGAAACCTGATTGCGATGGCACAGGAACAAGATAAAGAAGAAAAAGTTCCAGCCATCTTGCGAGCTGAAGCTGAAGGCGGGAGCGGAAGCGGTCTGGGAATGTCATTTGAAGTAACGAATGTGCAATTACTGGACCGGCGACAAAAGATATGGACGTTGACGGGAGTTACGTTTACCGGGGCGGCAATCTTACGGAAGCACAAGGCTGCTTATCAGGATACGTGGATTGAGTTGGCGCCGCAGGAAAAGCACTAAACGACAGAGGGCACAGAGGAACACGGAGGAAAACCGAATGAACGAAGAGATGGTGCAGCAATTGATGGCGACGGCGGATCGACTAGCTACAGCGGCTGAATCGTTGGATCGCGTGTTGGGACGACTGGATGCGCAGCAAGAAGCACTGAACGCGAAAGTTGATCGGATCGTTGCTTCGGTCGACGAGAGTACGTCTGACGAATCAGGGAATGACGAGGCAAATCGACAGTTGCTGGAGCGCGTTTCGGAATTGGAGAAGTCGAATTCCGACTTGAAGGCACAAGCGGCACGGATGGCACGGAAGACGCTGCCTCCGATGGTGTCAGCGATCCTGGCCAAGAATGGATCCGGCGGGGAAAAGATCGAGAAAGGAGTGCTCGACAAGACGCTGCAGAGTTTGAGCGTTGAGCAGCGGATTGCGGTGAAAGCTGAGCTGGCACGAGCTGGGATGATCGAGTAGAGAGACGGCTTCTAGCTTCTAGCTTCTAGCTTCTAGCTTTCCACTTTTCGGGTGTTGGAGATGGCGCGACTTTGGTCGCGCCTTTTGCTTTTATGCAACTCCTCGAGACCTTTTTGCCACGGAGCACACAGAGGAACACAGGGGAAGTCAAAATCCCCACCCTCTCGCACAAAACGCGAGAAGGGTTGGGCACCCACGATGTTTGGATATCGAGAACGGAATAAATCAACAACTAAAGGAGAACAAATGCAGGGACGATTTGTAGATTTGATGGCGGCTGCGGATTATATCGGGCCGGGCGCGGTGGAGGTTGACCGGTATCAGACGGAGATTTTTGACATCGTCCGGAGACGAGGAGCTTTTGGACAACGAATCAAGCAGGTTCCGGCGACCGGACATCCTTCGAGATTCTTCGAAGAGACGGCGATCGCATCTCCGACAGCGGCACAGGCGTTTGTCGATCCGCGCAACATGGCTCCGACAGTGCAGTCTCCAACTCGCATTGAGCTGTCGGTGCCGCTGAAGGCACTGGTGTCACAGATCAACTACAACCTGTTCGATCTGGAAGTGACGGCACAGCAGAGCCAGTTCGCTTATCTGCAGGCGAAGGATCTGGCGGACGCAGTGGAAGGACTGATGCGCACGCACGACGTTGCGCTTTGGAACGGAACTGATACTTCGCTGAGTGCCCCGACGACTGCGCAGTATTTCGGCGTCGTTGGACAGATCGAGGGAGGCGGCAATACAACCTCGGTCGCAGTTGGAAAAAGCATTGTGGACGGGCTGAAAAGCACGGTGGCTCAAATGGTATCGAACTCTTCGTACCAGGTGCGCCCGACTGCGATTTATGCCAATCCCGTACTGCTTGATCTGATCGACCAGGAGATGAAGGCGGAGTTCAATGTCGTGCTGAACACCGTTGAAATCACTGGTGGAGTTCGGGTGAAAGCGTTGACGACCCAGGCCGGGGAGTTGCCGTTGATCCCGGAATGGGCGCTGGGTTACACGGGCGTGATCGGGAGCGGGAGCGCAGTGCTGCCGGCTTACATCGTTAGCGAGGACCTGATTGAGTATCACTGGCTGACGGATCCGAATCCGCGTGTCTTCAAGCTGGGTCTGCCGAACTCGCTCAGCCAACAGCAAGTAGTCGTGAAGTTTGGCGCTCCGGTAGTCAAAGGCGCGAATTTTGCGCACTACGAGGTGAAGGTGCTGCGGTAGGAACTTCAGTGGTAAGTGATCAGTGCTAAGTGCTCGTTTCGACTGGCCAACGATCACGCGTCGGGAAGTCAACAGCCCCACCCTGTCGCGAAAAACGCGACATGGGTGGGGCTCCCTTTTGTGCAGAAGATTGCTGAGGAAGAGACATCATCATGAATTACTTAGACACGACTGAATATTTGACATACGGACTGGATGCGGCGACAGATCCGTCGTGGGTGACGGCGGCATCGGCAATCATCGACGCACACTGCCGGCGAGCCACGCTGGGACTGAACCAGTATGAAGAGCGACTGAAGATGCCACCGGAGTTAAACACGGTGCGCTTGAGTTACTTGCCGCTCGCGACCGTGGCTCCGGCTGCGACGCCGATCGTTTCGTTGCAAGGTCGTTACGGGATTCCGCGACGCGGAGAATGGCCGTTTCCAGAGATGAGTCTTGAGTTTGCTTTGGTATTCGCGCTTCCGGGATCGTGGACGACAATTGATCCGGCATCGGTTGACATTTGGGGAAATAGCGGAGAGTTGACGTTTCCAGTGAATGCGCTGGGATTGTTTTTCAACGAAGTGGATGTGATCTACACGGCAGGGCTGGTCTCGATCCCTTCGAGTGTGAAAGTGGCTTGCGCGCAGATTGTGAAGAATGCGCAGGTGACTCCGGCTTTGAATGTTAAGTCGGGCAAGATCGACCGCATGAGGCTGGATTATTTCGGTGACACGCTCGTGGACGACACGGTGCGGAGTTTACTGGAACCTTATGTGGCGCGGAAGGGCGCGTAGAGGAACTCAGTTCTCAGTTCTCAGTCGTGGATATCGTTTGGAGGATTTATGGGCGGCGGGATGTGTGGTGCGGGGTTGCAACGGATGGCAGATGCGCTGTTAAAGGCTTTGGGCAATGAGACGGTCTCTTTGC
>CAWFQZ010000027.1:0-40298 GCA_963818115.1 uncultured Acidobacteriota bacterium | reverse complement strand
CTGAGAGCTACGCCCAGTACGTGCGATCGAGGCTGCGGTATTGGATCGCTTCGGCGATGTGTTTGGGCTCGAGGTTTGGAGTGTCTTCGAGGTCCGCGATGGTGCGGGCTACTTTCAGGATGCGGTCGTGGGCGCGGGCGCTGAGTCCCTGCTGAGTCATGGCGCGCTCGAGCAGGCGTTCGCAGTCAGCGGAGAGTTCGCAGAAGGCGCGGATGTGGCGCGAGGACATCTGGGCGTTGCAATAAAGTTTTTCACGGGAAGAGGCGAAACGCGCCAGTTGTTTTTGGCGGGCTTGCATCACGCGCTCGCGAATCTTCGCCGAACTCTCCGGTTCGTTCGTCGACCGCATTTCTTTGTAGTTCACCGCCGGAACGTCGATGTGGATGTCGATGCGGTCCATGAGCGGACCGGAGATTTTCGAGATATAGCGCTGGATCATCGGCGTCGTGCACTGGCAGTCGCGGGTGCGGTCATTGTGAAAGCCGCAGGGACAAGGATTCATCGCAGCAGCGAGCATAAAACGCGCGGGGAAAGTGAGCGACATGGAAGCGCGAGCGATGCTCACCGTACCGTCTTCCAGCGGCTGGCGCAGGACTTCGAGGACATTGCGGGGAAACTCCGGCAGTTCGTCCAGAAAAAGCAGGCCGTTGTGCGCGAGCGAAACTTCGCCGGGACGCGGAATGACTCCTCCGCCGATCAACCCGGCGTCGGAGATCGTGTGATGCGGAGAGCGATAGGGGCGCGTCCCGACCAGTCCTGTGCCTTGATCCAGAACTCCAGCCACGCTGTGAATCTTGGTCGTCTCCAGCGCCTCTTCGAAGGTGAAGGGCGGCAGGATCGTCGGCATGCGCTTGGCCAGCATGGTCTTGCCAGAGCCCGGAGGGCCGATCATCAGGATGTTATGGCCTCCGGCGCAGGCGATCTCGATGGCGCGCTTGGCAGTCTGCTGTCCGCGGACATCTTTGAAATCGACGAAGAACTGCTGCGACTCGCGCAACAGCGAATCGCTGTCGGCCTTGATCGGAAGCGATGCCGTTGCCCGAATTCACGAATTGGATCACGTCGAGCAGCGAACGCACGGGGTAGACATCGACTCCGCCGACCATGGCCGCTTCTTTCGCGTTGGCTTCAGGGACGACCATGCGGGAGATTTTTCGTCCGCGGGCCTCGATGGCAATGGGAAGCGCGCCGCGAACACCGCGAACGCCGCCATCGAGCGAGAGTTCTCCGACGAAAAGGCAATCCGGCACTTCCTTCTTTGTGAGGCCTCCATAGGCGCCGACAATGCCGAGCGCCATCGGCAGGTCGAATCCAGATCCTTCTTTCTTTATGTCGGCCGGTGCGAGATTGATGGTGATGTGGGTGGGCGGGATGTCGTATCCGCAGTTCTTCAGCGCGGCGCGGACGCGGTCGCGGCTCTCGCGCACCGCGGCATCGGGAAGGCCGACGGTGTGGAAGTGGTCCTGATCGCACTTGATGCCGGAGCAGTCGACCTCCACCTGAATAATGTTGGCATCGATGCCATAAACGGCGGCGCTGAGAGTCTTGTAGAGCATGAGTGACCGCTGGCGATCTCCGCGCCTCCCGCAACAGTCGAGAAAGGCCGCCGGACACACGAAGTCCTGAGCGCCAGATAACCACCTTACGGATTAGGGTCCATGCAGGCTGTGACGGATGTCACCACGAGCTGTGGAAAACCGGGACGGCATCCGTCTGCGCGAATGGCACTTTGGCCCGCGCAGTCGCGGGCGTTGCTTCCTCTTTTGGTGCCGTCCGTTGTTCCTATGTACCAGGAAGTCAATAATCTGGTTGTTTCAGCGGAATGTAAACAATTAGGATGGCTTTCGCCCAGTATCGATAAGCCTTATGACTCCGGACCCCAATCAGCCCCCGCGCGTCCCCCAGGGAAATCTCGACCGAGAGGAATCGCAACTGTGGCGATGGGCGCTGATGTTCATGATCTTGCTCGCTGTCGCTCTGGCGGGTCTGCTGTGGGAACGACTCGAAAATATCCCCTACCAACTGCGCGCGATTCCGATCGGAGTGCTGGTCCTGTCGATCCTGTTCGCAGTCTACGCCTATGGACGCCGGCGCGAGGTCAGCGAACTGAAAGGCGTGCTGCGCGGACTGCAGGAGCACGTAGGCGCCGCGCCTTCGGAAGAACAACTTGACCAGCTCAGCCAGGTCATCATGCGCTCGCAGCGCAACTTCAAGGAGCTGATCGATTCCTTTGACGACCCGGCTTGCGCGGTCGCGCTCGACGGCACTTTGCGCACTGTCAACAAGCGCGTAACCGAACTGACGGGACTCACCTATTCGGACTTGGTGGGGCGCAAAATCTATGAATTTGTCGAGGAACCGACGCGAGAAGAAGCCGAGAGGAGCTTGGGGCGCTTTCTGGATAAGAAGCGCTGGGCAGGAACGGCGCGTCTGCGGCTGAAGAACAGCTCTCGTCCGCTGTATTTCGATTGTGTCATCAATGGGATCATTAAGGGCGGCGAGGTCGTGGGCGCGAGCGTGTTGGGACGCGATGTCACCGAGCAGCGCGAAAAGGAACTCCGCTTTACCGAACTGTTCGAAACCTTGCAGGAGGGCGTGTACTTCAGCACGCCCGATGGCCACTTGCTCGATGCGAACCCGGCGCTTGGTCAGCATGCTGGGATACGACGAGAAAGGCGAACTGCTCGCGGTCGAACCGGCCGCGTTGAACTTCGATCCCGGGAAGCCGGTGCTGGGGAGGGCCGTCGACGATCGCGGAGGGTTGCGAACGCGCGAGATCAGGCTGAGGCGGAAGGATGGAAAGGCAGCCGTCTTCCTCGATTCGTCACGCGCGGTCTGGGACACCTCGGGAAACATCATCCGCTACCAGGGCACGCTGGTCGACATCACCGATAAGCGGAGCATGGAGCGGCAACTGGCGCAGCAAGAAGAGTTTCGCCGCCGGCTTGCTGGAGAGTTTTCCTGATCTCATCCTGGTGGTCGACCTCGAAGAACGGTATACGTTCGTGAGCTCGCGCGCGCACGACCTGCTGGGATACGAACCCAAAGATATGTTGGGGAAGAAGATCACGGATTTGGAAGATCATTCGCCGGAGCTGGCATCGCTTTATCACGGCGTAGTTTCAGGGCAGGAAGCGCTTGGCATCGGCAGAATTCGGAGCACGGCATCGGGATGGCAACTGGCGAACCATGCGCGCCTCGGGAAGCCAGCTAGTCGACGCGGAAGGCAAGATCACCGGCGTGATTATTTCCGTACGGGACATCACGATCGAAAGAAAGCTGGAACAGCAGGTCGTGCAGAGCGAGCGTCTGGCGGCGATGGGAGCGATGATCGGCGGCGTCGCCCATGAATTGAATAATCCGCTGACCAGCATTCTGGGCGTCAGCGAACTGCTGCAGGATACCGAGACGAACGAAACCTCGCGCAAGCAGCTGGCCATGCTGCAGCAGCAGGCGCGGCGCGCGGCTGAGATCGTACAAAACCTAACCTATTTCGCGCGGCCTCCGGCTCCCGGGAAGAGCAGGATCAATTTGGTGGAAGTGGTCGAGCGAACGCTGAACCTGCACGCTTATTCGCTGCGCAAGAACAACATCACGGTGGACTTCCTGAAAGAGGCCGGGAGTGCCTTATGCTTTGGGTGATCCTCACCAATTGATGCAGGTGTTCCTGAACCTGATCGTGAATGCGGAGCAGGCCATTCGCGAGGCGCGAGATAAAGGCACGCTGCGGATTCGCCTGGGTAAAGGCGACAATTCGGTCTGGGTCAGCTTCCACGACGACGGGCCGGGGATCGCGAAAGAAAATCTCTCCAGCATTTTCGATCCTTTCTATACGACGAAACGGCCGGGTCGCGGGACAGGATTGGGGCTGAGCATTTGCAAGTCAGTAATGAAGGAACACCACGGCAGCGTGGAAGCGGCAAATTCTCCTGATGGCGGCGCGGTGTTTACGGTGACGCTGCCGGTGTCGGCGGTGAGTTGATGCCTTATTAACTCCGGGCTTTTGCCCTGGCTCGGGCGGCCGAGGCGGCCGTCGCCACATTTTCTCTTATCGTTCCACCGCCATCGCTACTGCATTCCCACCGCCGAGACAGAGTGCGGCGATGCCGCGCTTCACATCGCGACGGATCATTTCGTAGATCAGCGTCACGAGCACGCGCGCGCCGCTGGCACCAATCGGATGGCCGATTGCCACCGCGCCGCCGTTCACGTTGACCTTGTCGGGATTCAAGCCCAACTCCCTCATCACCCCCAGCGCCTGCACGGAGAATGCTTCGTTCAGTTCGTAGAGATCGACGTCTTCGTTCTTCCAGCCAGTCTTTTCCCAAATGGTGCGAACGGCACCGACGGGGGCCATCATGACCCACTTGGGCTCGACGCCGCTGGTAGCCTGCGCGACGATCCGAACCATGGGTTTCGCGCCAAGTTCTTTCGCACGCGAAGCGCTGGTCACGACCAACGCGGCTGCTCCATCATTCACTCCCGGAGCATTGCCGGCGGTGACGGTGCCGTCTTTCTTGAAAGCCGGCTTAAGAGAACGCAAGACTTCGATCGTCGTGTCCTCGCGCGGGCTCTCGTCTTTGTCGAAGATCGTTGGCGGCGCGCCTTTCTTCTTTGCTGGAATCTCAACCGGAACGATCTGCGATTTGAAGCGGCATTCCTTGATCGCGGAGACCGCCTTGCGATGCGAGTTCACAGCGAACTCGTCCTGCTCTTCGCGAGTAATGCCGTATTTCTCGGCGACGTTCTCGCCCGTGATTCCCATGTGGTAGTCGTTGTAGATATCCCAGAGTCCGTCGTGAACCATGGAGTCGACGATCTGCGCATTGCCGAGACGGTATCCCTTTGCGCGCTTGCGGAAGAAGATACGGAGCATTGGTCATCGATTCCATCCCGCCGGCGACGACGATTGAACTGTTTCCGGTCTGCACCGCTTGCGCTGCGAGAGCAACGGATTTCAATCCGGAGCCGCAAACTTTGTTTATTGTCATGGCACCTGTCGACGGAGCAAGTCCGCCGTAGATTGCAGCCTGGCGCGCAGGATTTTGGCCAAGTCCCGCCGAGACGACGTTACCCATGATGCACTCGTCCACGAGTGCGGAATCGATGCCGGCACGCTTCACCGCTTCGCGCACAGCGATGGCGCCAAGCTGCGGCGCGGTAAAGTCCGAGAGACTTCCCTGAAATTTTCCCACCGGTGTGCGGCAGCCGGAGATGATGACAACATCGTCAAAAGAGGCCATGAATCAAGCTCCCGCGAAGATTTCGCTCACATCATTATAGATGCTTGCGGGAAAGAATTGTTTCGCGCGGCCAACTGTTGCGATCATCCTCTCTCCAGTCTCGAGGAAGCGATGTGAGTTGTGATTTTTCAAATCGCAGACGAAGAACATGCGAGCGGGATGAACTTTCGAGGAGAGATTGCACGCAGCGCGCAAAAATTTGGTTGACAATCGCCACAAGAATTCTTTCATCGTGACTTTGGTGTCACGACTTGCGCCGATTGATCATCATTTTTTTCTTGACTTCATTTTTCAATAACTCTATACATCAACTAGTTGCAGTAAAACACCACTGCACATTTTCCATGAAGAATGGAAGGGAGAATAGGAACAATGGCAACCAAGAAAAAGGCAAAGAAGAAAAAGAAGCACTAAGCAAGTTCAGTACGAAGTCAAAAAGGGGACGCTCAATGCGTCCCCTAAGTTTTTTGGGATGGACACTTGCCTCGCGATTTCCGCGTCGATTTGGACCGAGCTCGCGGTTAGAAATTCCCATTCGAGCATCAGACACTGTCCGTGGGTATGGGGTTCTTCGCTTTGCTCAGAATGACAGATTAGTTTTGATTTGACTGGGCGGTGGCCGCTTTTGGCCGCCGTGGAATGCGCTTCTCTTTTTCCGGACACAGGCTGCGGTACGCGCAGAAGTTGCAATGGATTCCTGGCTTCGCGTCGAACACCCCATCCGCGATTCCTTTTGCCGCTTCCTCAACGCGCTGGCTGGCTGCGAGTAGTTCAGCATTGGTTCGCACGGTAATCACCGGAACGTTCTCTTCCAGGTTGTGAAAGATCAAAGCGCCGACGTCGTATCCCCACTTCTCTTTCGCAGCGATGGCGTAAAGAGACAACTGCAGACTCTCATCCGCATCTTCCTGGTCGCGAGCCTTGCCGGTTTTGTAGTCGATGATGGCCACGGTTCCATCCGGACGGCTATCGATGCGATCGATTCGCCCCACCACCGCGGTTTCTCCCACGCGAATCTCGAACGATTCCTCGGTATGCAGAACCTGCGACGCCGGAATTGAGCGGACCGATGCCAGGAATTCCCGCAACTGGGTAATTCCCTGCCTTTCGTAGAGTTCATGCTGGTACGTTTCCTGAATTTTTGCGTCAAGCAGATCTTTGCGGAAGAGATCGATCAGTTCTTCGTCGGATTTCGGACGTCCCAGACGGACAGAATCAAAATAGGTTTTCAGGACGCGATGGATCGCAGCGCCGTATTGCATGGCGGCGGCAGGTTTGGCGGGAATACGCCAGTCGCGCTCTAACTTGAAGCGCAGTCCGCAGCGCTCATAGGTATCGACCGCAGACGCACTCAGCCGCCGATGCAATCCTTCGAGCACCGGCAGTTCGAACCATAGCGTTCGTTTGTGATTCGTCCGGATATAGCGGAGAGGCGGCAGCGGCCATGTCGAGCGTCGCCTGAGCGCCCCCGGCCGGAATCGCACGGAACCAGGGCGCAACCGTACGATTCGCCATCAGCTCGCGGATGTAGCCAGCAGGTGTCTTATCGAGTTTGCCTGTACCCTCGCGGGCATAGATCCGCAAGGTGTCGCGAGCGCGGGTCATGGCAACGTAGAACAGCCGGCGCTCCTCTTGATTGTGCAGCGTCTTGTCGTCGGCCTCGGTCAACGAGTCTTGATCGCGTAACTCGCGCGGGAATGCGACCAACGTCTCCCTGTAGTAGCAAGGGAACGCGCCGGAGTTCGCGCGCAAGATGAATACATGCGGAAACTCCAGGCCCTTCGCACCGTGGACGGTCATGAGTCGAACGGCGTTCTCGGACTCATTCGCGGGCAGCGGGATGACACCGCCCGCCTCACGGAAGAGCGCGAGATACTCGACCAACTCTTCGAGATCGGTGGTCTTATTGACCTTTTTCAGTTCCCACGCTTCGACGAAGCTCAAGGCGGCTTGCAAGATCGGCGACGAAGGATCCAAGGCAAATTGCCGCACGATGATGTCGAGAGCTGCTCGAGCCTTCGCTCCACGCCGGCGAATCTCTTCGCGCGCACGTTGCAAGGCGGCTGCGACTTCTGAGCCACCCGCAACCCGGTCGAGCGCGGAATGGAGCGGGACAACCTGGCCTTCCCGATTGTCCCGGGCAATAGAGCGCATCGTCTGACGCAACTGTTCCGGATCAACGTGGAAACAAGGCAGCGCGGCTATACGGAACAGGCTGACATCGTCTCCGGTTGAAATCACCGCGTTCAGGCAAGCGAAAAGGTCGCGAGCTTCGGGCGTGTCAGAGACGTCCATGCTCTCAATGACGAATGGAATATCGGCTTCTGCCAGCTCCTGGACGACTTCGTCTCGCTGGTAGTGCGAGCGATAGAGGATGCCGAAATCGGACCACTTGCATTTCGCCTTCTTCTGGGCGCCGCGTAAGTAGCTGACCAGATCGGGCCCCTCGGAATCCTTCGTCGTAAGAACGATCGCCGAGACCAGCGGGCTCGGCAGATGTTCACCTGTCCTCTGTGCCTCCTCTTCGCGGGCCGATTGAAGCGGAGCGCGCCGATACGCGAGCGCGCCGTCTGCATGCTTCGCAAAGACTGGCGGATTCTGATCGATGAGAGCAAACGCGGTTCGGAGAATCGGTGTCGTCGAACGGCGATTCTTGTCGAGCACTACCAGCTTTGCTGCTGGAAAGTTGCGGTGAAACAGCTCGAAGGCCTCGCTCGATGCCCCACGAAAACGATAGATCGACTGATCGGGATCACCGACTGCGAACAGGTTTCCGCCCGGCCCGGCAAGGCGCGCCAGAATCTTGATCTGGGCGAAGTTGGCATCCTGAAATTCGTCCGCCAGGATAAAGCGCGCGCCGCGACGGGCTTCAGTCAGCACGCTGTCATCGCTGGTAAGCAGGTCGTGCGCTCGCGTGATCATGTGGCTGAAGGTGCCCAGATTTTCTTCCTGCAGCCAACGCTCCATGGTCGTGAACACGCGAGAGATCTCGCGGCAACGGCCGAGAATCTCGGCGTCATCGAGAGCATTCTTCGATTTCGCCACGCGCGGCATGGGTACCTCACCGCGCTCCAGCCTTTCCACGTATTGAGCGTATCGCTCCGGGGTCACCAACTCGTCGTGACAGCGGCTCACGAACTCCAGCAGATCATTTAAGAACTGGCCGATGTTGGCCGCACGGATGTAGTGCTCAAGATGCAGGTCGCGAATCCGGCGGCGCAGGTAGATCCAGAGATCCTTTTCATCAAGAACTCCGAAATCTCTGTGGACGCGCTGCAGCAACTTGAGGCAGTAATCGTGAAAAGTCACCGCTTGGACGGCTCTGCCGCCCAGTAACTTACGCACGCGCTCGCGCATTTCGTCAGCGGCGTTGATGGTGTAGGTGAGCGCCAGAATCTCATCAGGATGAGCATGGCCTTCCGCGACCAGGCGCTCGATGCGATGCGTGAGGACAGAGGTTTTGCCGGTGCCGGCTCCGGCTACGACGAGCATGGGACCATCGACGTGCGCGATGGCCTCGCGCTGGCGATCGTCGGGGATAAACGGTGCAGGACGAAAGGTGGACTTCGAGACCGGCATTGCGGCCAGAATATCACTTGCCAGGGATGAGGAAGACTGTGCGGAAACCGGAAAACCTAGACTTCCGTCTCTGGGTTTCTGCCGCGGGCTACTTTCCGGCGTTTTCGTCGACTTCGAAGATCCCAAATGTATTTCCCTCAGGATCGACGAAATATCCCTGCCAGCAAGTTGCGGGGACGGCGAATTTGGGTAGCGCGACGATTCCGCCTACCTGACCGATGGTCTTCGCGGTGGCGTCGAAGTTCTCCACTTTCAGCGAACAGACGAATGCGTTTGTGCCGCTCTGCGGGGGAGGCGTCTTCGCGGGACGTTGCAACAGACCGCCGCGCGAACCTCCAGTTTCGATCGTCCAGTAGGCGACAGGGAGGCCCTTCACCTCGTTGAACTTCCAGCCAAATGTTTTGGAATAGAAATTGATGGCGCGGCTGGGGTCGTCGGCCTGGATTTCAAAATAGATATTACCGGGTTTCATGCGGCAATTTTCTCGCGCTGACCGGTCAAGCCGCAACTACTCGCCGAGTTCTGAGATGGCGATCGCAGTAGCCGCGATGGCGGCGGTTTCAGCGCGCAGAATGGTCGGGCCGAGGCTGGCGGAGGTCCAACCTTGCTGTTGGAACATTTTCAACTCATCTTCAGCCCAACCTCCTTCGGGACCGACGGCGAGAAGAATCTCGCCGGACTGAACATTTCCAACGAGGTCGCGAAGCTGCGTCTGCTGTTCGGACTCGGATAAGACGATCCGCACGTCGCCGGGCAGCCTCAAGGATTCGCGCAACTTGATCACCTCGGCGATTTCGGGCGGAGAGGAGCGCCGCGATTGCTCTGAAGATTGCAGTGCGATCCGGCGCCAGCGATCCGTGCGCTTCGCCGATGCTGCGGCAAGGTGCGCGTCCGTGCGGCGGGCAATCACGGGGACGATCTTCTTGACACCCAATTCCGTACACTTCTCGATCGCCCATTCCATCCTGTCGAACTTTAAAATTGCGAGTAACAGAACGATGTTGGCTGCGGACAGCGCAGGAAGCTCCTCACCGAGTTCGAATTCGACCCGGCCTTCGGTCACTCTTATGACCCGGCCGCGGCGTACAGCGGAGCCCGCGACGATATCAAATTCCTGCCCTGCGCGTACGCGCAAGACGCGAATCAGGTGATCGGCGTGAGCGCCGGTGAGGGCAGCTTGATTTGCGGAGACTTCATCGGCGATCCATCGGCGGCGGGTCATGCGAGTACGGAGTGCCGAGTCGTGAATAGCGATCGAACGCGCACGATTATTGGAACATGTCCTTCATTTTGCCGAGCAGGGATCGCAACATCGGTTGGTTATCAACTTTGGAGAGAGCATCGAGTTCCTGCAGCAATTCCTTCTGACGCTTATTCAGCTTGCCCGGAACCTGCACCCGCACCTCGACGAAGAGATCGCCCTTGCCATGGCCGTTCAGAACCGGGACACCTTTGTTACGAACCCGAAAAACGGTCCCGGGCTGAGTACCCTCGGGAACTTTGAGCGCGTGCTCGCCTTCCATGGTCGGCACACGAATTTCGGCACCCATCGCAGCTTGGGCGATCGAGACTGGGACAACACAATGCAAGTCGTTCCCCTCGCGTGCGAAAAACGGATGATCCTTCACATGCAGGACGACATATAAATCTCCCGCAGGTCCGCCGAACTGGCCGACTTCTCCGCCTCCCGCAAAGCGGATGCGAGTTTCATCTTCGACTCCCGGAGGAACCTTGGCGTCGACGGTGCGCTGACGTAAGAGACGCCCATCGCCTTTACACTTTGGGCAAGGGTCGGTAATAACGCTGCCGCTTCCCTGGCAAGTAGGACAAGTGCGGGCGATGCTGAAGAATCCCTGCTGGTAGCGAACCTGGCCGCGGCCGCTGCATGAGCGGCAAGTGGTTGCGCCTTTGCCGGGAGCTGAACCCGTGCCGCGGCATTCCTCGCATGCCTCGTGGCGGCGAACGGTGACACGCGCTTCAGTGCCGAAATATGCCTGCTCGAATTCGAGTGTCAGATCTTCCCGGAGATCGGCGCCGCGCTGGACACGGCTGCGGCGTCCGCGCCCTCCGCCACTGCCGCCGAACATGTCTCCGAATCCGAAGAACTCGCCGAAGATGTCGCTGAAATCCTGGAAAACTGTGGGATCGAAGCCTGCGCCCTGACCACCGCCGCCGAGTCCAGCATGTCCGAAGCGGTCGTAGGCGGCCCGCTTATCGGAATCCGCGAGGATGGCATAGGCCTCGCTCACTTCCTTGAATTTTTCTTCCGCATCCGGATTGTTGGGATTACGGTCCGGATGGTATTGGAGCGCCAGTTTGCGATAGGCGCTCTTCAATTCCACTTCAGTCACAGTGCGGCTCACACCCAGCACTTCGTAATAATCGCGTTTTGCGTTCGTCGTCAAAGAAACCTTTCGTCAAAAAAACAAAATGAGGGCTTTGCGGGCCGGATTGCCGGAAATTCAAGCAGTGCTATTTTCCGGGATTCTTGGCGACCTTCACCATCGCAGGACGCACCAAGCGGTCTTTGAATTTGTAGCCCCTTTGCCACTCTTCGAGCACTTCGTGATCAGCGGCGTCAGGAGTTTCTACCATTTCAATCGCTTCATGCACATGCGGGTCGAACTGTTCGCCCTTCGAGGCGATCGCTTTAACCCCCAGCTTCGAGAGAACGTCTTGCAACTGCTTGTAAATCAATTCGACACCGGAACGAAAGTCGGCGGCGTCAGATTTCGCCTGCAAGGCTCGTTCGAAGCTATCGATGACCGGCAGAAGAGACTTGATCGCGTCGACGGTCGCGAAATCGCGGAAATCTTGCTGCTCCTTGGTGGCGCGCTTTCTAGCATTGTCGAACTCGGCCTGCGCTCGAGCGAGGCGATCGAGCAGTGAATCGCGTTCGGCTTTCAGCTTCTGCAACTCCCCACCCACACCGGACGTTTCACCTGCGCCACTCACTCCGGATTTCGATACAGGCGAATTGTCGTCGCCCTCTCCAGCAGGAAGCTCGTGTTCGAGATCAATTCCTGCGACTTCTTCCTGTTTTCCGTTTGTTTTCCCCATAACTACCTGTCTTACTCCGATTCGTTAAGAATTTTGTCGAACAAGCGCGCAATGTACGACACAGCGGTAATGGTGTGTTGATAGTCCATGCGCGTTGGTCCAATCACCGCCAGAGAGCCCATAACCTCGTTACCGGCATGCGCCGGTGCGCCGATCAGCACGAAATTCTGCATCGAGGGCAGCGTCTGATCGAGGCCAATGACAACGCGTACCGCTTCCTGCTTTACATCGAGATACGCACCGAGAAGCTGAACCACTTTTTCTTTCTCTTCCAGCGTCTTGAGCATCTCCTGCAAGCGCTGGCGGTCTTGCTCACCAGTTACAAGATTGGCCGCGCCTTCCACGAAAACCACTTGCGATCCCTGCTCGTGCGCGAGCGCGCCTTGCTTGTAGAGCTGCTCGATCGAGTTCATCAAGCGGTCGTATTCGCTGCGATCTTTCTCGATGCGCCGAGAAAGCTCCGTGCGCATCGATTCCATTGTCCAGCCGCGAAAGTTCTCGTTGATATAGCGCGCAGCCAGATCCAGATCCGATTGGGGTAGATCGAGGCGCAACACACGATCGCGAACCAGACCCGAACGCGTCACCAGCACGGCCAACACTTTCTGATCGCCGAGGCGCGAAAAATAAACATGCTCTAGAGCATTCTTCGGACCGCTGGTCGCCACCGTCACGCCCACATTGCGGGAGATCAACGAGAGCACGTGCGAGGTGCGCTCCATGAATTCCTGGACATCGGTAATGCCAGCCAGGGAGTCGGAGATCATTGTCTCCTCCTGCGGCGCCAGGCGCGCACTGCCGGAGATCTGTTCGACATAATAGCGATATGCCTCGGTGGTCGGCACACGGCCGGCGGAAGTGTGCGGCTGCTCGAGAAATCCTGCATCGGACAGATCCGCCATCACATTGCGAATAGACGCTGGGCTCAAGCCCTCGCGGTTCGAGCGAGCGAGCGTGCGCGATCCAACCGGCTCGCCTGTCGAAATAAATGTCTCGACGATAGCGGTCAGAATTTCGCGTTCGCGATTCCCGATATTGGGGTCAGCGGGCATACGGTGTTATGTCAGTTGTCTCAGTCCGAGCGGCTGTGGCCGTGGGAGAAACCGCTTCTGATTCATTTTACCTAACTATTTTAGATGCAGAAGGTTGGGTTTGGGAGCAAAGTTGGTTCCTGGGTTGCCCATCGGGAACTGGCAGTGCGGAAGCGAGTTTAAGGATTTCACAGTTTCAAGGACCCCGAATCTCTACGCCGATGAAGTAAGACGTCCCTCCCGGACTACGGAGGGTTGAAACCTTGCAACTTTGAAACGTGCACCACTATCCTCTTTATCTTGATGAAAGCCAAACCCCACATCGCAGTTATCGGGGCTGGAGCCTTCGGGGGCTGGACCGCGCTGCATCTTCTCGAGCGGGGAGCGCGCGTTACGCTCGTCGACGCCTGGGGGCCCGGTAATTCCAGAGCGTCCTCCGGCGGAGAAACGCGGGTCATGCGCGGTACGTACGGGCCTGATCAGCCCTATACCGAGATGGCGGCGCGAGCGCTCAAGCTTTGGGCGAAGTATGAACGACGCTGGAAGCGGCAATTCCTGCATCGAACTGGAGTGCTCTGGATGGCTTCCGGGCTCGATGATGCCTTTGAGAGTGGATCGGTAAAAACGCTGCGAGCGGCGACGATCAAGTACCACCAGCTGTCAGTTCGCCAGATGGAAAAACGTTGGCCTCAGATCAACTTCGAAGGAATCGAGTGGGGTATTTTCGAGCCCGAATGCGGATATCTTGAGGCACGTTACAGCTGCCAGGCGGTGGTGGAAGCGTTCGTCGCCGCAGGAGGCAGGTATTGGCAGGCTGCCGTTTTAGGCAACGGGTTGGACGAGGGTCCGCTGAAGAAGGGCTTGGAGCTATCCGATGGATCGCGGCTCAAAGCTGACAGCTACGTCTTCGCTTGTGGTCCGTGGATCGGCAAGCTTTTTCCGCAAACGATTGGAGATCGGATCGTCGCCACCAAGCAGGACATATTTTTCTTCGGCGCGCCTGCCGGAGATTCGCGCTTCACCGATGGGCACATGCCGGTGTGGGCCGATCACCGCGGACGCTTCCGCTACGGAATCCCAGGGAGTGACCGACGCGGATTCAAGATCGCCGACGATACGCGCGGACCCGCTTTCGATCCCTCTAATGGAGAGCGCGTCGTTAGTCCGGAAACGCTGAAAGATATTCGTGAGTACATCGCATTCCGCTTCCCGGCCCTGAAAGATGCTCCTTTGGTCGAGACGCGCGTGTGCCAATACGAGCAAACTCCTGATGCCGGCTTCATCGTGGATCGACATCCTTTGAATGAAGACGTTTGGCTGTTAGGAGGAGGCTCGGGGCATGGCTTCAAGCATGGGCCGGCTGTCGGAGAGATGATGGCCGATCTGATCTTGAAAGCTCGCCAGCCGAACCCAATCTGGCGGCTGGGTCGGTTCGAAAACCATTAACCACAGGGGACACAGGGTTTCAGGGAAATCTGCTGTGCGACCCTGTGTCCACCGTCGTGAAGGTTCTTACTGAATCTGAATTACGTTCGCCGGCGCGTTTGCCTTGATTTCTGTCACGCGTGCTAACACATTGCGGGCGAAATCGTAGATCGACTTTGCGTGCGGCGAATTCTCGCCCTCCAGCACCACAGGTTTCCCGCCATCTCCTGACTTGCGGACCTCCGGATCGAGCGCGATGCTACCCAGAAATGGCACATCGAACCGTTTCGCCATCAACTCGGCTCCGCCGCGCGAGAAAATATCGACTTCGTGCTGGCAGTGCGGGCAGGTGAAATAGCTCATGTTCTCGACCACTCCGACGAGGTCAACCTTCATCTGCCGGAACATTTCGATCGCCTTGCGCGCGTCCTGTAGAGACACATCGGAGGGCGTCGAAACCACGATCGCTCCGGTCAGCGGCACGGTCTGGACCAGTGACAGCGCGATATCCCCCGTGCCCGGCGGCAGGTCGACGACCATGTAGTCAAGGTGTCCCCATTCGACCAAGCCGAGGAATTGACGGATGATCTGGTGCAACATCGGTCCGCGCCAGATGACCGGCTTGTCGCCGGGATTGAGAAATCCCACGGAGATGACCTTGAGCCCAAACGCTTCGATCGGCTCGATACGGTTGTCGCCGATCATGCGCGGCTGCGAGTTCACACCCAGCATCAGAGGAACATTCGGCCCGTAAACATCGGCGTCGAGCAACCCGACTTTGTGACCCATCTTGGCCAAAGCGACGGCGAGGTTGACCGAGAGAGTGGTCTTGCCAACGCCTCCCTTGCCCGACCCGACGGCGATGATAGCGTCGACACCCGGAAGCGGTTGCGGCCCGGGCTGCGAGGGACCTTGTCCATGCTGATGCGGTGTATGTGCGTTCACAGGATCACACTCCAGATTCGAATTAGCGAAGAAGAAATCGCGAAGATGAGGAAGAGCCCCAAAGTTCGATTATACAGGCGATGGAAGGCCCGAGCCGACTCGAGAGATTCTCGACCAGAGTAACTTCGCCACGGATTTCGCGGATTGCACGGATACATCCACCAAAAACTGGTAAAATTTGACCGTGATCAGCCATGAATCCGTGGCGCCGTCTTCAGTACCCTTCGCCCTCTAGGCGCACTTTGCCTTTGAACATGCGAAACAAGAAAAAGAAGTATCCAAGGGCGAGGATCATGCCCAAAATCCACCAAGTGAATCCGACGGTGAGGCCGTGATGTCCGGCGGCGGTATTGTAGATCGTTAGATTACGTGCCGGATCGGTGCTTGCCGGCAAGACGACGGGGTATAGCCCGAATGCCGCTCCGACCAACATCCCCACGATATAAAGCGCCGATGCAACGAAGGCGATTTTATCGTTGTGCCGGATCATGGCGTGCATCATGACCGCAAGCGCTCCGAATACCAGCACCGGGATGACGAATCCGATCGCGTGCTGTTTGTAGTTGTCCAGTACGCCTGGGCGCACGGAGACGGTTGCAATCAATCCGAGAACAGTCAAAAGCAATTGCACAGGCCATGCCCATAACGCCGTCGTGCGCGCGCGCCGGTTGAGATCGTTTTCGGCCTTGGTCGCTACATAAAGCGAACCGTGAACCGTCAGGGTGACTAGCGCGATCACTCCAGTGAGAACGGTGTACCAGTCGAGGATGCCGTTGTTCGTTCCGACGCGAAAGTTGGTCCAGAGCGGCTCGAAGAAATACTCATCGGTACCGAGAGGAACGCCGCGCACTACGTTGCCGAGCGCCGCGCCAAAGAAGATACACAACAGCACGCTCGAGACCGAAAAGATGACGTCGAAGAATCCTCGCCACACAGGATTTTCCATATGTGATCCGAGTTCGATGCCGATACCGCGCAGCATCAGCAGCCACAAAACCATCATCAGGGGTAGATAAAAGCCGCTGAAACTTGATGCATAGAGCAGCGGGAATGCGAAGTAGAGCGTTCCGCCGGAAGCGAGCAACCAGACTTCGTTGCCGTCCCAGACTGGACCGATGGCTCGCATAATGGTTCGACGTTCGCCCGGAGTTTTGGCGGCTGCGAGATAGATGACGCCCGCCCCAAGATCGAAGCCGTCGAGGACAACATAGGCGGCAACCATAACTGCGACGATCATGAACCAGAGTGTTTCCATAATTCCTCGATTTCAATCCACGCTATGAATATTGCGACATTTCGAGCTGAAGCGAGAAATCCGCTTTTTGCTGACGACGGCAGACAGCAGGTTCCTCGTCGCTGCGCTCCTCGGAATGACATGCAGTTGCTGTGCTCATCGGAATGGCAAATATTATTAATGTCCCCGCATATTAGTGCCCCGCGGCGCCTTCTGCTTCCGGCCCTCGCTCGATTTCACGACGTATCAGGAACAGGAAGAAGATGCCCAGGACGGTGTACATGCCCATGAATCCGAGCAATGTGAACATGCCGTTTCCAGCAGAGACCATCTTGGAGTAGCCATCGACGGTCCGCATGAGCGAGAAAACAAGCCATGGCTGGCGTCCAATCTCAGCAGTAATCCAGCCCGCGGTGTTGGCGATGTAGGGGAACGGCAAGGCGAGGACCAAAGTCCAAAGCATCCAGCGGCTCGCGAACAACTTGCCGCGCCACAGCAGAAAGGCCGAGATCACCATGATCGCGATGAACACTGTGCCCAGTCCCACCATGATGTGATAGCTGTAGTAAAGAAGTTCAATGTTGGTCGGCCAGTCATTCTGGGGGAACGCATCCAGTCCTTTCACTTCCGCTGTCCATGCGCGGTAAGTCAGGAAGCTGAGTGCATTAGGAACTGTCACAGGGTTATCAATCTTCTGCTCTTCGACGTTGGGTTGGCCAATCAGAACCAAAGGCGCTCCAGGCTGTGTAGCGAAGAGAGCCTCCATCGCGGCGAGGGTTACGGGCTGATTCTCGGCGATCATCCGCCCTTGCCCGTCACCGGTTGGGAACAATTGCAACACACTGAATATCAGGCCAGAGATGACACCAACTCGAACGAAGACACGGCCGTAGTCCTCGAACTTCCCCCAAAGCAGATAGAAGGCACCCACTGAAGCCATGACGAAGGCCCCGGTAATGACGGCTCCGCTCATGTTGTGCGCATACTGCCACCATGCCCAGGGATTCAGCACCAACGCCCAAAAACTAGTGAGTTGAGCAGACCCGTCCGCGGCTTTCGTGTATCCAACGGGATGCTGCATCCACGCATCGGTGGCGACAATAAAAAAGCCGCTCAGCCACGACCCGAGAAACACGGCGACCGCCGACCACCAATGACCGCGGGGCCCGAGTCTCTTCTCGCCATAAAGAAAGAGGCCGAGGAACGCGGACTCCAGGAAGAAAGCGAACATCCCTTCCATGCCCAGTGTTTGGCCAATCACGCCGCCCGCAAAGCGCGAGAAGTGTGACCAGTTCGTGCCGAACTGAAATTCCATCGGGATGCCAGTCACGACCCCGAGAACAAAATTAATCCCAAATATGCGGACCCAGAAGCGGGCGGCACGGTCATAGATTGGATCATTTCGGCGGAGGGCAAGCGTCTTCAGCACGACAATCAACGGCGCCAAACCCATCGTAAGCTGGGGAAACAAATAGTGAAACGTGACGGTGAAGGCGAAATGAAGGCGATGAACTAAGAGGGCACTTTCCATGAAGAAACCTCACAAACGAGGAGAATAAATGCTTGCAGGCGCGGCTAAATGTGATCAGGATCACATTCCGTCGTAAGAGTCGACACGGACTAGCGCCGTCTGCGCTGCAATTCGGCCCGGCGAATCTCACGGCGTCGGCCGGCGTCGTCGTATCGGCGACGCTGTTCCTCGGTCTCAGGAATGACCGGAGCTACTTTCAACCTTCTTCCTGCTCCGTCGACGGCCACAAACGTCAGGTGGGCGGAAGCGACGTGCTTCGCGGTGTCGGCGATGTAATCCTCAACAAAGACTTTTACTCCTACTTCCATCGACGTCTGGAAGACGCGGTTCACGGAAGACTTAAGAATCACGAGATCTCCAACCCGCACCGGAACCAGGAAATCGATGTGATCGACAGACGCTGTCACCACGTAATTGCGCGAGTGACGATGCGCAGCCATGGCGCCCGCGAGATCGATCCAGTGCATGAGACGACCGCCGAGAAGGGCAGCCAGCGGATTGGCGTCGTTGGGGAGTACGATTTCCGCCATCTCAGACTGGGAGTCTCGAACCGGGCGCGGAGTGAGGTTGTCTTCCGACATGGGGTCTTTCCTTTATTGGCCGTTAATGGCCGTAGAGCAGGTTCCTGAAGATGAATGCTTAACTTCCCTTTTTCAAGTAGGTTTCCAGAAAACAATCTGCCATCTTCTGAACACGTGCATCGATGTGCCGGCTCAACCAGGTGGCACCGGCAAGGTCGAACTCGAGTTCACCGTGTTCTACGGGAAGATGATCGCGTTCGCAGACGTAAAGTAAGTGAAGAATGCGCGAAGGAGCATCAATAGGCGATGGTGTCTTGCGCTTTGAGTCGGCGGGCGCAGCTACTGCGAACCTTACTGCGTCCCAGACGCGCTGCGGGGGAGCCCAACTGCAGCTGCTGGCATAGCCGAGATTGCAGAAGGCCTGCAGAATGTCATGGGATGGGGTTTCACCTTCGTGGCCGGGTGCAGTGCAATTGCCACTCCAGCCGCAGCCAAGCGGCAAACGCGCAGGGTGAGGCCAGTTGCCACCTTCGAGTTTGGACACCGGCATGAAATATGGACAGGCCAAATCAGTTTTGCCTCGGATGTGAATTGCAGGGAAACGCAATTGTAATCAGTCCCAGAGAGTCTGACCAGCACGGGCAACCGGGAGTCAGCAGGTTGTAGTAATCTGCTTTGCAGGCACAGTCACTTATGGATCGAATCGCCGCGCTGA
Organism: uncultured Acidobacteriota bacterium; assembly: GCA_963818115.1. GTDB lineage: Bacteria > Acidobacteriota > Terriglobia > Terriglobales > Acidobacteriaceae > Sulfotelmatobacter. The sequence continues at coordinate 21,014 of CAWFQZ010000027.1, read as the reverse complement.
ACGAAATTTTGACCGAAAATCCCAAGGACGCGTTTGCGCGCTATGGACTCGCGATGGAGTATTCCAAGCAAGGCGACTTCGATCGGGCACTAGCCGAGTTTTCTATCCTCATCGAGAACAATCCGGACTACACAGCGGGGTATTTCATGGCAGCGCAAACACTCGTGCGGGCGGAACGCTCGGACGATGCGAAGAAGATGCTGCAAGACGGTATCGCTTCCGCACGGCGCACAGGAAACCTGCATGCGCAGTCCGAGATGGAAGCCATGTTGGGGGAGTTAAGCTGATCGAAGTAGCCGTGGCTATTCGGACATCTTGCTCATTGCCCATTCCACGACCGCCGGAAACAATTGATACAGCTTGACTGGCACGTGCATCGTCCAGGGAACGATCACTTCACGCTTCTGCTTCAAGTATCCTTGCAAGGTCGCGCGAGCTACGCGCTCGGCCGTAATGCCGCGCATCTTAGCCGGGCGGACGCGCTTCATTTCGGTTCCCTTCACCGCGTTCTCTCCGAATCCTGTGCGAACATAGCCGGGACAAACTGTGAGCACGTGGATGCCGTCCTTCTTGAGTTCGATGTTGGCTGCCTTGCTGATGGCATTGAGCGCGAACTTCGATGCACTGTACGTGGCATGGAAAGGCAGAGGGATGTGCCCGGCGACACTTGAGATGTTGATGATCGCGCCGCCTCCCTGCTGGCGCATCACCGGAATGACGGCCTGCATGGCAGACAGAGCGCCGAAGAAATTCGTTTCGAAGAGGTCGTGGCAGGCATGCATGTCCACTTGCGCAACCGAGTCAAGCAAGCCGTGGCCAGCGTTGTTGATCCAGACATCGATGTGCTTGAAGTGATGCAGGGTAAGTGCGAGAACGCGATCGATCTCTTCCGAATGGCGAACGTCGCAGGAGAGAGCAACGGTTCGTTCTGCGTGACCGATTCGCATCCGAGCAGCTTCAGCACGGGCAGTGTCGCGTGAAAGCAGAATCACGCTTGCACCTTCCTCGGCAAACTTCCTTGCGATCGCCTCGCCAATACCCATCGAAGCGCCGGTGACTACGACTACCTTTCCGTCGAGTTCCATGCTGGCGTTGTAATCGGTGCCGCGCGGCAAGTCAAGGAGGGTAGAACGTATCGTACAATCGAGCTACTTTCTGTCTCGCGCAGCTTCCCGGTTTCGCGACGAATTGGAGACTTCGTGGCTCTACTCCCGTTGTTCCCGCTAGAGGTCGTTCTGCTCCCGGGCACTCCGCTGCCCTTGCATATTTTCGAGCCTCGTTACAAAGAAATGATTGGCGAGTGTCTGGCCAATGACGCGCCCTTTGGCGTGATCCGCGCGTTGGAGGAAGGAATTGCGGACGTGGGATGCACTGCGGAAATTGTTACCGTCACGAAAGAATATCCCGACGGCCGGATGGATCTGATTGCGGAAGGACGGAAGCGCTTCGAGGTGCTGGAACTGAACCAGGAGCGTTCATTCCTGCGCGCGGAAGTTTTGCTGGTGCCGGACGAGCCGAATGCCGCAGCACAGGAAGAGAAGGTGCGGGCGATCCAGCTGCATCTGGAGATTCTGTCACTTGCGGGCGCAGTGCAGGATCTTTCGGCCGCCGATCAGAACCAGCTTTCGTTTTACTTGGCAGGATCGCTGCCTCTTGATCTCGACTTCAAGCAGAGACTCCTCGCGATGCGATCCGAGGGCGAGCGGATTCAGGCCGTCGCGGAATACCTGGAAGGCATTCTTCCCAAGCTGCGCCGCGTCGCGCGGACGCGGGAAAAGGCAGGCGGGAACGGGCATGTGCATTAATCCTGCATCGCCGCAGTGAAAAAACGCATCCAGTGATGCGGCGTATAATCGGGTCAAGTTTGTTTGTGGGGGGTTCCTTTCATGAGTGTTCCGCGCACACTGGGCGATCTGCGCCGCAGCCCTTTCTCCGAAGAGCGTTTACGCACGCGCCACGTTAAAGATGAACTCCGCGAGAATCTCGTCGTACGCCTGCGTGAAAAGGGCGACGCGGCGGTTTTTCCGGGCATCGTCGGATACGACGATACGGTCGTCCCGCAGATCATCAATGCAATTCTCTCCCGGCATAATTTCATTCTTCTTGGACTTCGCGGTCAGGCCAAAAGCCGTATCCTGCGGGCGTTGACGACACTGCTGGATCCGCAGATGCCCTATATGGCGGGGTGTGAGATTCACGACAGCCCCTATGCGCCGATCTGCAAGCGATGCCGTGAGGAAGTCGCTCGACTCGGAGACGCCACGCCCATCGCATACCTCACGCCCGATGAGCGCTATGTTGAAAAACTCGCTACGCCGGACGTGACCATCGCCGATCTGATCGGCGACATCGATCCGATTAAGGCGGCTCGTGGCGGGCATGAGTTATCGAGCGAACTGACTGTGCATTACGGATTGCTTCCGCGCGCCAATCGCGGGATCTTTGCGATCAACGAACTGCCCGACCTCGCGGGAAAAATCCAAGTGGGATTGTTTAACATCATGCAGGAAGGCGACGTACAGATTAAGGGATACCCCATCCGTCTGCCACTTGATGTTGCGCTCGTATTCAGTGCGAACCCGGAGGACTACACGGCGCGAGGAAAAATTATTACGCCTCTGAAGGATCGCATTGGATCGGAGATTCGCACGCATTATCCAGCGACAGTCGAAGAAGGCATCGCGATCACGGCGCAAGAAGCGTGGACACGCCGGAATGGAAATGCGCTGCACCTGCCGAACTATGTGCAGGAAGTGATCGAGCGAGTCGCATTTGCCGCGCGCGAAGATAAGAAGATCGACAAGCGGTCTGGTGTGAGCCAACGGTTGCCGATCTCGGCGATGGAAAACGTCGTATCGAATGCTGAGCGGAGGGCGATTCGCAACCAGGAAAAGCTGGTGGTGCCGCGCATCAGTGACATCTACGCGGCTTTACCGGCGATTACCGGAAAGCTCGAATTGGAATACGAAGGCGAGATGAAGGGCGCGGATCACGTGGGACGCGAATTGATTCGCGCGGCCATCGCCAAGACTTATGACGAGTATTACACCGGCGCCAACGTGCAGCAGATTGTGCAGTGGTTCGATCTGGGTGGCGAAGTACAACTTTCGGATTCGGTTCCAGCCGTCGAAGCACTGGAGAATCTGAAAGGCATTCAAGGGCTGTTTGATAAGCTCGGCCCGCTGGGCGTGACACAGAAAGAAAGCCCGGAGCAGCAGGTTTCGGCCGCGGAATTCATCCTCGAAGGATTGCACGCCCACAAGCGCATCGGTCGCAGCGAAGAACGTGTGTTCAAAGCTGGAGAGAAGAAGCCCGAGGCGGTGAGAGAGAAATCGTTTGAGCAGGATGAGAAGCCGTACCGGCCGAGAAGGCAGTTTAATTAGCTCGGTCGTTGGTCGATCGTCGATGGCCGGCCTGCGACGCAAACGACCAGCGACTAACGCCTAACGACGCAGCTATGAAACGCATTCGTTATTCCAAATACGAGCCTGATCCCGCGGGCGAGATGAGCATGGAAGACCTGCTCGGGGCCCTTTCAGATTACCTTCTGCAGAGCGGGTTCCAGGACTCCATGTGGTATGAAATGCCGCAAGGGGAGCACACCCTCGAGGACCTGAAACGCGCGATCGAAGAAGCGCTGATGAACGGCGAGTCCTTTGACGAACATTTGCGCGAACAGATCGAGCAGATGATGGCGGACGGCCAGCTCGACGAACTGATTGAGCAGTTAATCGAGCGGATGCAACAGGAAGATTACATCTCGGTCGACGAGCCGCATGATCCATCGCGCCGGTCAAGCGTCGGTGGACAGACGGGCGAGGCGCAGCAAGCGAAGTTTGAGATCACCGACAAGAGTCTAGATTTCCTGGGATTCAAGTCTCTGCGCAATCTGCTGGGATCGCTGGGCAAATCGAGCTTTGGACGCCACGACACGCGCGATCTAGCCACCGGCATTGAAGCCAGTGGATCGTCGAAGACTTACGAGTTTGGCGATACTCTGAATCTGGACATCACAGCGACCCTTTCGAATGCGATACAGCGGGAAGGACTTACGCTCCCGCTCAACATCGAATACTCGGACCTGCAGGTTCATCAGTGCGAGTACCAGTCGTCGTGTGCGACGGTGCTGATGTTGGATTGTTCGCATTCGATGATCCTGTACGGCGAGGATCGATTCACACCGGCAAAGAAAGTGGCGATGGCGCTGTCGCATTTGATCCGCACACAGTATCCCGGGGATTCGCTGTCGCTCGTTCTGTTTCATGATTCGGCGGAGGAAATTCCGCTTTCGCAGTTGGCGCGGGTGAAGGTGGGACCGTATTACACCAACACGCGCGAGGGATTGCGACTGGCGCAGCGGATTCTTCAACGACAGCGCAAGGACATGAAGCAGATCGTGATGATTACTGACGGAAAGCCTTCGGCGCTGACGCTGGAAGACGGCCGCATCTACAAGAATGCATTCGGACTTGATCCGTTGGTGGTGAGCCAGACACTGGAAGAAGTTTCGAAGTGCAAACGCGCGGGGGTGCTGATCAACACTTTCATGCTGGCGTCGGACTACGGGCTTGTGCAATTTGTGCAAAAAGTGACGGAGATGTGCCGCGGGAAGGCGTATTTCACGACTCCCTATACCCTCGGGCAATATCTGCTGATGGATTACATGTCACGAAAAACGAAGACCATCCATTAGCGCTTTTCGCAAAGCTTCACCGCGAAGGACGCGAAGTTTCACGGAGAAAAACCCACCCTGGCGTCCTTACCCTTCTTTGGTTTCTTCCCACCTTTGACTACTGATACTCTTTCTAAGAGATATGGCGAACTGCATTCGATGTGGACGGCAGCTTCCTGCGCTGTCGTTTAAGAAGATTTGCCAGTGGTGCGTGCAACATGAGGCGGCGCAGCGCGGCGAAGACGGCGCGGAAGCGAAACAGGTTGTGTTACCGGCGCCTTGGGTAAAGCGCGGCCAGAGCAGCATTTCGCTGACACACGTCCTATTTGGCGCCAATGTTGCGGTATTCGTCGCAATGGTCCTCGCGAGCGACAATCCATTCGCTTTCGCGAACCCGATGACGGACTTCTCCCCGCAAGTTTCTATTCATTTCGGCGCCCTATATGGACCTCTTGCACTCTCGGGAGACTGGTGGCGGCTGTTCACCTACATGTTTCTTCATGGGAGCCTCCTGCACATCGGCTTTAACATGTGGTGCCTGTGGGATTTGGGTGCGCTGTGCGAATCGCTCTACGGACGATGGACATACGGCGCCATATATCTGATCACTGGAGTCGCTGGCGGCCTCGCCAGCATGGGGTGGAATCCCGGTGTCTGGACTGTAGGAGCCTCGGGAGCCATCTTCGGCTTGGCCGGAGCGCTGATCGCGTCGTTCTATCTCGGCGAATTCTCGCTGCCAAGCATCGCAATCAAAGGCACGCTGAGAAGTCTCCTCTTCTTTGCGGGATTTAATCTCGTGTTTGGAAGTATGTTTCCTGGCATCGATAACGCCTGCCACATCGGCGGACTCGTCAGCGGATTGATCCTTGGTGCATTAATTGCGCGGGTTGCGCCTCAGCATGACAGGCCTGTCCAGCGAGTTGGCGTGATTCTTTTCGTAGTTTTGCTCGTTGCCGTCAGCGGATTTGGTATACAACGCTGGCGCGGGTCTTCGATGCGCTACGGAAGAGCCCTCCTTGACGCTCGAAGGAATGTTGACCAGAAGATTTCGGATCTTGAGAAGACGATCAGCCAGAACCCGCAAGATGCGTCGGCTCATTATGAACTGGCTCGCCAATATTTTCGAACCGGGCGGATGATTGATGGTGAGTCAGAATTAAAGAAGGTGCTGGATATTCAGCCGCAAAATGCCAGTGCCCGCATCGATCTGGGCGCCGCGTATCTGAATCAAGGAGAGGCGAAAAACGCGCAGGAACAGTTCGCGAAACTCGTGGAACTCGACCCGAACAATGCCCAAGCTCACACCGGACTTGGCATGGCGCTGGCGGACCAGCGGGATCATGCGGGGGCAATCGACGAATACAAGAGTGCTTTGAAGATTGCCCCCCAAGCCGCAGGCGTTAACTACCGGATGGGTCTTTCTCAAGCGCAGTTAAAGCAGTACGATGACGCCATCGCATCGTTTCTGAAAGAACGCGATCAAAACGGCGATGATCCTGACTTGGAGAACGCATTGGCTGATGCGTACGAGGCCAAGGGAATGACCCCACAGGCGCAGGAGGCACAGAGTAAGGCTACGCAAATGAGAAGCGGTCACGCAGAACCATAGCCGGCTTCCCTTCTCTATCTCTATGCCTTTGAGATTTCTCCCACGGCGCGGTAAGCCTGATTGATCGCTTCGTCGGTATAGGCGTAGGCCCCGGCATCCGCATTGGCAATAGCAATGCGACCGTGGGGTTTGCGGGCAATCTCGCAGGGTGTGACTCCGCCTTCCAGCCAGAACGAATCAAACAATGAGTTGTATTCGTAAGCGTAGCCGTGGGGCCACCGATTCACGGTGATGGCGGCGATATCGCGAGCAGGATCGAAGCCACCGGGCCCCAGTGTGCGGGATAGTTGATCGCGAATCTTACGCTCCATCGTCTCGAAGGTAGTCGTATAGAGTTCCATGCGACCCGCGCTGTGCTGCTGGCGCGCCGGAAGCCCGGGATGGCAGGCCGCCTTCATCATATGAATGACGATGGGATCCTGCGGTTTTCGAGCGCACTCGTAACCGCCGATGCTCACCGGTAAGTCGAGGTTCACGCCACTGTGATACATGCTCGGCGCGTAGATCGAATTCGCTCCAATTTTCTGGAATGACGTCCAGTTACGCACGGCGACATTCGTGTAGAGAAGCGGAACTTTCTGCGCAGAGGCAAGCGCTTCCTTTTGCGGATCGGGCAGTTCTTCGCAGATATAAGGAATCACAACGTGCCAGCACGCGAGGATTGAGTTCTTTGCTCGAGCTGTGTAGACCTTACCCTCGCGAGCGTAAGTTACCTCAACCTCTTTTGCGCTGGCAGCGTCGCCCACGTGCTTCACGCGTACGGCGGTACTATTCAGACGGATGCGAACGGGCGAACTGGATTGGTCGAGCTTCGCGTACTTCGCCTTCGCAAGAATTACGCCAGCCATCCCGCTGCCGGGGAGGGCATCAGGGATCAGCTGTCGAACCAGCAGACGCGCGATCGTCGCATTCCCGTCGGGAAAATGGAAAAAATACTTCTCGGCTTCTTCGTTCGGAATCGCGTCGCGGTTCATGCCTTTGCCGGGCGTTGGATCGAGCTTCATACCGGAGAAGCCAGGCAGATCGAACCCCCAGGCGTCTTGCGCAGCTACGGCATCGATCCCGACTCCGAACAAACCGTGGGGCAGCGATTGATATAGTTTGATGATGTCTTCATGAACGCCAGCAATATCCTTCAGGAAATTCGCATAGCTGATGCGTGCCAGCTTGGCTTTCTTTTCGTCCGAAGTCAGGCCCGGGAAGTAATCCTTCGGATCGTCATAAAGGCGCTGCAGGTCTCGCTTGGCTTGGTCGGCCATGGGCGCCTCGGCCAGGAATTGCTTCATCAGAGCATGCGATTCCGTGGCAGCATCCTCGCTCTCGTTTCCCCCGCGGGGGCTGGGATTGATCACAAGCTTGTCGGCGCCGAATGTTTCCTTATCGAAAAATATCTTTGGGCGCAGTCCGAACGAACGGTAGAGACCCTTATCGAAGTACTTCGAGTACGAAGGCACATCGATGCCGAGTTCTTCAATCACTCCCTTAGCCACGGCGCTGTAGGGCGCCGGGCTTTCGATGGAGAATGTGCCGCCAAAACCCAGGCGGAAGGTGCTGTTCACGCGGAACTCGTTGCGCTTGGCATGTCCCCCGAAATCGTCGTGATTATCGAGAATCAGAATTCGGGCGTTGTTACCCATCGTCTTGCGATAGAAATGAGCAGCCGCCAGGCCGCTGATACCGCCGCCAACGACAATCAGATCGTAGGCCTCACCGGTGTCTTCAGGCTTGCCGGCAGAGTCCCAGAATGCGCCATCGCGAAGAGCATGGGCCGTCTCGAAGGATCCGGGATGGCTGCCGCGCATGCCGGTCAATGCCGGTGGATAGTAAGAGGAAGACTTCTCCGGATCTGATGATTTCTCAGCGAACAAATGCCACGGCATCATCGATGCGCCGGCGGTCACGGCTACCCCGTTGATGAAGTCCCGGCGCGTGATCTTGCGATGCATGCCCAGTTCGCGGTCACGTGAATTGTGCACGGGTATCCTCCGCAGAATTCTTTTCAGCATTGAAAACTGTTCAAGTCCACAGAAGAGCTGCGGCGTGTCGAACCGCCGCGGCAAGAAGTCGTTCAGGCTTTCGTGATCTCACCGATAGCGCGGCAGGCTTGATTGATCGCTTCGTCGGTGTAAGCACGCGCACCTGCGTCACTGTTGGCAATTGCTATCCGGCCGAAGGGCTTGCGGGCGACTTCACAAGGCGTCTCGCCACCATCGAGCACAAACTTGTCCCACAGGCTGCTGTACTCGTAGGCATAGCCGTGCGGCCAGCGGTTGACGGTGATAGCAGCGATATCACGTGCAGGATCGAAACCGCCGGGGCCAAGAATTTGCGCCAGCTGTTCGCGGATCTTCCGCTCGATTCTTGCGAAACTAGCGCCGTAAAGTTCGATGCGTCCTGCAGCGTGCTGATCCCGCGCAGGCATGCCCGCTTTGCAAGGAGACTTGCTCATGTGGACTACTACCGGATCGTCGGGCGTTCGCGGACAATGGTAGTCTCCGATGCTGACAGGCAGATCCAAATCGACATGAGTGTGGTAACCACCCGGGGCGTAAATTGAGTTTGCCCCCAGCTTGTGGAAGGCAAGCGAGTTCTGCAAGAGCACATTGGTATAGAGCAGCGGGACTTTCTGCGCTGAGGCCAACGCATCTTTCTGGTTGCTCGGGAGCTCGTCGCAGATGTAAGGGATCACCACATGCCAGCAAGCTAAGACGGAGTTCTTTGCCTTGGCGGTATAGAGCTTTCCGCCGCGCACGTAGCTGACTTCCACTTGCTTTGCGGTTGCGGCATCTCCCAGATGTTTAACGCGCACAGCGGTGCTGCTCAGACGAATTCGAACTGGGGAAGATTCTTCGTCGAGCTTGGCGTAGTTTGCCCGGGAGGTAACGACGTCTGTCGCTGAGTTACCGAGCACAGCCTGCGGAATCAAACTGCGCAACAATAGTCGCGCTATGGTCGCATTCCCGTCAGGGAAGTGAAAAAAATAGCTCCGCTCGTTGCTCAGGCCCTCAACCTCGAGACCCATTCCCTGGAAGCCCGGATAGCCGGTGTCTGAGGCGTCGAGCGCGGCGATGGCTTCAATACCGACCCCAAACAGCGGCTCCGACACCGTTTGATAGAGACGAGGTACGTCGGGATGCATAGCCGCGATTTCGGTTAGAAATTGCGCATAACTGATGCGAGCTAAGCGATCTTTCTTTTGCTCGGAATTGAGCTGTGGAAGATAGTCTTTCTTTTCGCGGCAAAGGCGTTTAACATCCTTGCGCGCTTGCTGGGCAATGGGAGCCTCCGCAAGGAAGTGAGCCCACGCATCTGGGCCTGCCACGGCGAGATCGAAGGTCTCACCACCGGGAAACGGGTAAGGGTCATCGACTAACTTTCTTGTGCCGAAAGTCTGCTCGTCGAAAAAAATCTTTGGCACACGTCCGTCGGTTGTGTATAGGCTGCGCTCAAGGTATTGGGGAAAGGCCTTTACGTCGATTCCCAATTCCTCGATCAATGATTTCGAGATCGCGCTATAGGGCTCCGGACTCTCGATCGAATAAGTTCCGCCATATCCGATGAGCAACCTCTTTCCTGCCTGGAACTCGTTGCGCTTGGCATGCCCGCCAAAATCGTCGTGGTTCTCAAGAATGAGGATGCGTGTATTGGCGCCGACGGCTTTGCGATAAAAATGCGCTGCTGATAGGCCGCTGATGCCACCGCCGACAATGATCAGATCGTAGGTCTCGCCGGTTTCTTCGGGCTTGCCAGCCGACTCCCAAAACGTTCCGTCGCGAAGGCTATGAGCGACGTCGAACGATCCAGGATGACTGCCGCGCAGACCAGTTAGCGATGGAGGATAGTAGTCGGGAGACTTCTCGGGATCCGTCGCTCCCGCGGCAAGCAGTCGCGGAGGCATCAGGGACGCACCTGCAGTCACCGCGACGCCGTTGATGAAGTCACGGCGCGTGATCCTGCGATGCATGCCCAGTTCGCGGTCCCTTGAGTCTGGCACCATCCGTCTCCCCGGAGCTACGAACCGCTTTCAGCCTTCTTCACGGCGAGTTCCGCACCCTGGAAGCCGATTTTGCTGTGGGTTCCATCACAGAAAGGCTTATTTACCGAGCCACCACAGCGACAAAGAGAGAATGCGGTCTTGCCCGTGAGGTCAAACTGATTTCCGTTTACGTCCACGAGCTCGATCGAGCCTTCGGGAGCTTCCACGCGAAATGGTCCATTCGGTCTAACGGTGATTTTCACTTGAGCCATGATTCCAAAATCCTCCAACCTTACGGGTTTCTAGTAAGCCTTAAAAAGATATCACTAAGCCGGCAAACGTGTCTCCCGGCGCAGAGTCAATGATGTGGGATTGTAAAGATCTGCGGTGTTCTAGTGGAATCGTTTTCGAATGGAACCGGTGCAGATCAAGCTGCGAGAGATCGTTTGGCGATCAATCCGCGATAAAGTTGAAGACATTGATCGATCATGCGCTTGGTGGTGAAACGTTCGCGCGCGCGAGTGTAAGCGAGTTCGGCATAGGCGCGACGCATCGCGCGATCTTCATTGAGCAAACGAATATTTTCGGCAAGGCTGGTGGCGTCATTCGTGCGGAAATATAAAGCGGCATCGCCCCAGACTTCGCGGAAGCTGGGAATATCGTTGGCAACGATCGCGCAACGAGAAAACGCAGCCTCGAGCGCGGGCATTCCCAGAGGCTCGTAGCGCGAAGTAGCAGCGTAAATGGCGGCACGACTGTAGAGCGCGCGAAGTTGCGCATCCGTTTGCGGACCGCGGATGGCGACGGAAGTTTGCTCGGTCGTCACTTTCACATCCGCACGAATTGGAATACGAGGAAGTGGCACCGTCTGTTCGGCGCCTACAATACACACGGGTAGCGGATGCACCTTTTGGGTCAGTAAGAATACTTGTTTGCTGGCGTCGATCAATCTTCCCACCGATAGTACACAGTCGTCCTTACTGACGTAGGGATTGAAGAAAATCGGATTCCGTCCTGGATAAATCACTTCGCCCCGCTGGGGAGCGCCGTAACAGGCGGTGATGCGATTTAGCATCCACACGGAAGGAGCGACCACGGCATCGGCGGCCAACATTCCTTCTCGGACCGTTTTGCGATACCAAGTGAGCGAGCGATCCGGCTGTGGCGGGCGATCGTGAACCGCCTGCGTGAAGGTGATTAGGTCTCCGTTTGCCATCACGACGCGGGGAACGTCGACGGGCAGATTTCCATAGCAAAACTGGTTAAGGTGCAGCACGTCCGGACGAAGCTCTCGGATCAGCGACACCAGGAATGCCGAGGACTCCGGAAAGTCTTCTTCCCCTTCCTGCATCCACTCCAGGCGGAACGCAGTCGGCCGGTAGTCGAGGCCGTGTAGGTGATCCATCCAGGAAGTCTGGTCGGGAAGAGGAATCTCGCCGAAACTCACCAGCGTGACGCGCACACCGCGTGTAACCAGACCGGTCACGAGTTCACGAGCATAGGTCCAAGAACCGGATAGTGAGTCGGCGGTAACGAGGACGTGCACAGAACCTCCCGGAGGCACTGCAGAAGCCGCAACCCGCGCGGACCTTCTCGCGTGCGTTGCCCTATTCTAGTGCGAATTCTGCAAGGAAGGACGAGCATTTTGACGGAACAGGTGCAAAAAGTTGCACTCTCACCGAGTGCGGGCTCAGTTCACCTCCAGTCGCAACCGGAGTTCGCGCGCCAAGTTGTCGATGACGCGAATCTTTTCGGTTGCTCGATCCGGCATGTCGGGGACTGCCATGGCCAATTCACAGGACAGCAACATTGCGGTCAGAGTTTCATTCATTTCCGTGTGCAGTTGCTCTGCAACGGCGCGGCGGGCAGTTGCTTCTTCGCGTCGGCGCCGATGCAGAGCTGAGCGCACGTCCCGCAGCAGGCGCTCCATATTGGTCACTCCGAAATTGATATAAACCGGAAAAGCCGTCCCAAGGTGTTCGATCATTTGGTCGCTTTCTTCCGGTTCGGTTTCCAACAGGAATTGGTCGATGACGGCGGCCGAGTAGCTTTGCTGGCGAAGACGTGCCGCACCGTCTTGGGGAGTTTGGGCCCAATGAACGTCTTGACTGGTGGCTGCGTGCAAGCTTTCGGCGCATTGGGTTCCGGTGGCGGATGGCGTGATGAGTAGAATCATGATCTTTCTTTAGCACGTCACACGCCACTGGCTACCCACTGAAAACATGATACTTGGCGCCGTCTTTAGCAGGCACGCTTCCCGTTGCGGAACGCGCGCCTTATGGTGCAGTTTCGAATAGGGCTGAGTCATTACGCTCCCTGCGCAGCGTAGTCTTTGAGCTTGCGGTACAGCGTCGTCTTTCCGATCCCGAGCAGTCTTGCAGCCTGCAATTTATCGCCATTCAGTTCGGTGATCGCGTTGAGAATCGTCCGTTTCTCGAGTTCCGCGATGGGAACAATTTTCTGGGTTTCATTGCTATTAGACGGCTGTGTCACCGGCAGATTCGCGATCTCTCGAGGCAAGTCCGTGACATGAACCAGTGGTCCGCTGGTAAAGGCATAACAGCGCTCCAGACAATTCTCGAGTTCACGCACATTTCCCGGCCAGTCATACGCCAGCAGGGCCTTCAGAGCATCATCACTCAACATCTTTTCATGACCGGAGTTACGCGCCATTCGGTCGAGGAAGTGGCCGATGAGAAGAGGAACGTCTTGACGTCGCTCGCGCAGGCTCGGAATGCGTAAACTCAGCACATTCAGGCGAAAATAAAGATCGCGGCGGAACGTGCCCTGCATCACAGCCTGTTCAAGATCGCGGTTGGTTGCGGCTAGAATACGGACGTTGATGGGCACGCGTCGAGTGCTGCCTACGGGACGAATTTCTTTTTCTTGAATGGCCCGCAGCATCTTCGCCTGGAGATCGACGGGAAGCTCTCCGACTTCATCGAGGAAGATGGTTCCACCTTCTGCCATCGCCATCAGTCCTTCTTTGGTTTGATTCGCTCCGGTAAAAGCGCCTTTTACATAGCCGAAAAGTTCGCTTTCGATCAAGGTTGGAACCAGAGATCCGCAATCGACCGGGATAAATGGCTTGTCGCGAAATGGGCCGGAGTAATGAATCGAGCGAGCGACCATTTCCTTGCCGGTTCCGCTTTCCCCCAAGATTAAGACTGGATGAACGCTGTTGGCCGCCTTTGCGATGATGCGATAAAGCTTCTCCATCTCGGGTGCGCGACCGACGATACCGCCGAATCCCTGTTTGGATTTCACCTTCTCCCGCAACAGCCGGTTTTCTGACTTAAGCTTCAGGTGGCTGGCGACACGCTGAAGCAACATCTTCAGCTCGTCGACGCTGAATGGTTTGGTTACATAGTCATAGGCGCCGTTTTTCATCGCCTGGACCGCCGACTGCACAGTGCCGTATCCAGTTACGACGATGACCACAGCTTCGGGTCGTCGCTCTTTAATGCGTCGAAGAGCATCGAGCCCGCCGGCACCGGGCAAACGCAGGTCGAGCAGAACTGCGTCAAAGCTTTGAAGGTCGAGAGTGCGGTAAGCCTGCTCGGCAGAATCGGCGATCTGCGCGGAAAATCCGAGCGATTGAGCCACTTCTCGACAGGCCTCACGAATCGATCGTTCGTCGTCGATGATGAGAAGGTTAAGAAAGTTGGCTGGTTCGAATTGCGGGGTGGTTGTGATCGGCCTTAGTGCGGCAGACGTCATGGCTATTAGTCCTCTTCCTTGGATAAAAGTGAGTCCCCGGTTTCGCCGGGATAAAAATCCTTGTTATTACATGGATCGCAGAAGGGCGCGGAAATGAGCGGAAGAAGCACTGCGAAGCGCGTCCCACGCCCCAGTTCACTGTCGACATAAATGAGCCCACCGTTGCTGGTGACGATGTCGTGAACAGTAGCCAGACCGAGACCGGTGCCTTTGCCTGCCTTGGTCGTGAAAAAAGGCTCGAACAAATGAGCGCGGGTGTCAGCATCCATCCCATCGCCGTTGTCTTCGACGGCAAGTAGAGCGCAAGGCAAGGACGCGTCATGACCGGTTTTGTCCCCCGCGTTGGGTAATATCTGGATTCGACAGTCGCTGGTTTCGATCAAGACTCGGCCTCCCCCTGGCATCGCATCACGAGCGTTGAGGACCAGGTTCAAAAGAATCTGCTGAGCTTGCGTGGGATCCATCTTGATCAGGCCAAGGCTAGCGTCTAGGTTGAACTTCAAGTCGATGTTCTCTCCGATAAGGCGGACTAACAGGTTTCGCATGCCCTCGGCGATTTCGTTCAGTGAGAGGAATCGAGGCTCGCTCCTAGTGGGTTTAACCATCGCAAGCAATTGCCGCACAAGACCGGTGGCCTGAAGGCCGACATTACGGATTTCCTCGGCATATTTCCACGCTCGATGGCTGGGCTCAAGCGTGGCCATCAGTAGGTCGCTGTACAGCAATACTCCGGTCAGCAGATTGTTGAAATCGTGCGCGACTCCACCGGCGAGCCGACCGACCCCTTCTAGACGATCAGCTTGAAGTCGGGCCTCCGCAATCGGGGGTGGATCCTCTTGTGCCCAGGCGAGGATGTAGTCGCGCGAGGCGCCGTCCGGCGTCGACCGCCACACGGTCCAGTGCAACGGAGTTCTGGATTCTGGAGCCAGCGAGTCGATCCGGAAGCTGCGTCGATAGCCTCGGCTTAGCTCAGCAAGGAAGCGGTTCGCTGCCGTCTGGTCTCTAATGCCAATCAGATCGGCAAGTCGAAAGTCAGAAGAGCTTGTGGAGCCTAGCATTTCTTGCAGAGCGGGATTCATTGCGATAACGCGGCCATCTCCATGACAATGCGCCAGCCCGAAAGGAGCATTGTCGAAAAGAGTTCGAAATTCGTTGTGGGAATCTTCATCCCACGTGATGTCTACGGCTGCACTCATGTCATCACTCTGCGCGGAAGAAGCTCCGAAAGGAACCCGTGTCGGTGCAGGCTCATACCTTCGTTTTCCCGAAATGGGACTTGAGCTCTTCCTCTGGTAGGCCGCAATCCCTGCCATTGCGGCCACTATAGAGAGACGAGCCTGTGATTGCTAAGGGCAGATGTCACTAAGACGGGAAATCTTTCTGTGGAAAACTAGGCGCGAACAGGAAAATCTGAGCGATTAGCGAGCGACAGAGCCGGCGCCAGTGGTCGCGTTGACTGGTTCTCTGAGCCGAAACGTTAGCTGTCGGCCCTCGTCAATGTGAATCGGAGAGCCAGATGCGTCATCTCGCAGCGATTGACGCACAAAAAGGCTGGCAGTTTGTACTGGCACATCCACCCCAGCAACGTGAACTGACTGCAGCGCCAAGCGAAGATAACCGCGATTGGGATTCAGGCTGGAAGCACGGACAGACTCCACTCGACCAGTGACAGCTGCTCCCCGTGGAATCAGTGTATTTCCGTTGATGACGATAGCTTCGTCCAAGCTACCTTCAAAACTTTCCTGAGCGACGGATCTTCCGGCGAAGACTGGATCTTTGAGTCGGACTACCAGCAAAGTACCGGCAGGAAGGCTTTGAGAATCGTGAAAAGGTAGACTCGGGCTGCTCGTTTTGCCATCACTGGAAGGATAATAGTCGGCCAGAGCTGTGGATGAAGCCTGAGGTGCGTCATCGTGAAACGGCGTCTGTCCGGTTGGACTGCTTCCCTCTTCGGTCGGGACGTCGACCGAACGCGAGCAGCTTGCCGCACTAAGCAAAGCTACCGCCAGTACTCCCGTGCCAAAAACCTGCACTCCACAGAACCGGTTCATCTGAATCATCTTTGCGCCGCACTTCTTTAAAAAGGGAGTGGCAAGACGAATACCAGACGCGATCTCGTCGAATCAATGACTTGCGATCACGGGTTTCAAAGTCCCATGTAGATTTTTCCTTTTTTAGAATGCCGTTCGTGTCAGAACCTCAAAGAGAAGAAAAAAGCGGAGAGGCCAATGGGGGCGCTCTCCGCTTAAGACTCGATCAAGGTGCCACTGCCCAAGCCTACTGTTTCTTCACGGGCTTCTTCTTGGGAGCGGGTTTGGCCGTCTTCTTCATCTCGCTTTCTCGGCCACCAATCAGAGTCAGCGCATCGGCAGCGTTGAAGGGGAACTGCCGGACCGAAGTTTCGGTCTGGCCAGCGGAGTTCAGAGTGATGTCAACCCGGCGATTGCTAGCCATCCGGATGACTGTGATTCGCGACAAAGCTCGCTTGCGCTCTTCTGTAGTGAGCTCCGTGTTTTGCTCAATCGACTGCTTCACTTCTTCCGTCGTCAGGTTGTGTTCCTTACCCAAGGCTTTCGTGTCGATGTCCCCTGCAGGAACTCCCTGTTCAATCAGGAAGCTCTTCACACGGCCAACGCGCCGCTCGGTGAGCGCCTGATTAAACTCGACAGTTCCTCGATGATCAGCATGACCTTCAAGGGTAATGTGAGCGTCCGGCTTCGCTTCAAGGTATTTCTTGAAGTCAGTGGCGAGATTGATCAGGACCTTCTGTTGTCCTGGAAGCAGGCCGCCCTCAGGTTTCTGGGGAGTCGGCTGAGCGGTCGGGAAGTAAACGCTGTGCAGGGCAAGCCGAGCTTCCAGAGCCTTATCCACCGGCGGTGGCGGCGGGTTCTGGATCGTGACCTGCGTTGTCGCCTGAGCATTCAGACCACGCGAATCGGTGCAAGTTGCGTTCACCGTGATTGGTCCCGGAGGCAGGCCAGCGGTATTCAGAGTCGCGGACGTTCCGCTGCCGGTTACGGTACCAGCCGACGTCGTCCAGTTAGCAACGGATACGGGCACGCCATCAGGACTCGTACAAGAGGCTGAGAGATTTACCGTTCCTCCAGGTACCAGCTCTGCCGGGCTCGCAGACAGAGACACGCTAGGAGGATTCTTTGGAGGCAGCGGCTTGATCGTATAGGTCGCGGTGCAAGTCGCTTCGTTGGCTTTCTTGGCCTTCGGATCGGTCACGTGTGCCGTAACGGTGTAGGTGCCGGGGGCCGCATTGTTGGTGTCGATGCTAGCGGTCGTATCTTTTCCCGTAACCTGTCCGCCGTTGCCACTCCAACTGTAAGTGACGGTGTGCTTTGGATCGAAGTTGCTGGCTGTTGCGGTGGCCGTGATCGGTTCGCCTACCATGACTTCAGTCGGCTGCACGGAGCAGGCGGCCGCTGGCGGAATCGCGGGGGCGCCGCCCCAGCTCACGACGATACCAGTTCGGAGCCGTGCACCTTCTAAGCTGGGGCGACGCAGAGAGGGGAATTGCGAATCTGCATAGCCTGCATAGTTGTGACGGGCGTAAACATAGTCGGCCTGAATTAGCCGCCAGGCAAACATTTTCGAGAATGGAATATCGATGCCGCCGCCGAGAATCGCTCCGATGCCGTTGTTATCGTTCTGCCCAGCGGCATAAGTCACACGATTAAAAGCTAGCTGAGCGTGCATGAAGAAATTTGGTCCCGGATCGGTACGCCACATGAATCTTGGCCCGGCGCTTACAGTCCATTCTGACGATGCAGACTGCGTGTCGCGGCTATACCCCGCGTCAACTTCCGCGCCCCAGTGCGGATCAAAATTGTATGTGAGAGCCGAACCGCCGCCGCGGGCTTCATTCGGAAGTGCATATGGAATTGGACTGGCCGGGTTGCTGGGTGTAAACGGAACCGTTCCACCCGGAGCGGTAAACTGATATCCCGCAAAGAAGTCCCACTTCGGTGTCGAATCGCTCGACTTCGGCGTGGAAGAAGTCTGAGCAAAAGCACAACCAGAAATTAGAACTGCGGTGATAAGTGCAATCACGCTGGACAATGTTACGCCACGCGCAGACGTTGCTCTCCTACTTGTCATGGAAACTCCTCCAAAAAGATCGTTCGCCGAAACGCCTGTGAAAACAGACGCGAAATCGGCATCTGCAAAATGCGTTGTAAGTGAGACCTAACCCTCGGAACGAAAAATTCTATATCACCGCAGCCTAAAGCAAAAGCGTAGACTAGACCCAGCCAGTTTACGAATTAAGAGCCGCCCCCGGTTTGTCTCAATTTGAAATTCTTTTGCTCATGCCGTCCAACTCACCTTGGCTTGGCATCGCCCCTTGCTCCTTAGGAAGCAGGCCGCGTATCGTTGGGGTTCGGTCCAGTTTCGGCTCGACCGTGCAGCAGGAACATGCACCAAACGGGTAAACAACAATAGGATGAGCCACGAAAAAGTACTGATTGTCGAAGACGAGGAAAACGAACGTTCTGGCCTGGCTGAAATTGTCACTTCCTGGGGATTTCGCGTGGAGACAGCTCGGGACGGAGTTGAGGGTCTCGACAAGGCGACCCAGTGGTCACCCTCGATCGTGATCACCGATCTCAAAATGCCGCGCATGGGCGGTATCGAGTTACTGGGACATCTGGCGGAGCAGGCTCAAACAATCGCGGTGATCTTGGTTACAGCCCAGGGAACAATCGACAGCGCGGTGCAGGCCATGCGGATGGGCGCCTACGACTACATCACGAAGCCGATCGACACCAATCGGCTACGAACAATCCTCTCCAACGCATCTGCTCTGCTAGGCACGCGCGCGGAACTTGAGGCCACGCGTCGCCGACTACGCGATAGCGGGTCTCTGGGCCGACTGAGCGGAGCCTCGCGCAAGATGCAAGAGATCTTCCGGTTGATTGAGATGGTCGCGCCCAGCACGGCGTCTGTTTTGATCACAGGCGCCAGCGGAACCGGAAAGGAACTCGTTGCCCGTACCATTCATGAGCTGAGTCCGCGGAAAGATCGTCCCTTTGTCGCCATCAATTGTGCCGCGATCCCCGACACGCTCATGGAAAGCGAGATTTTTGGGCATGAGAAGGGTTCCTTCACCGGCGCGCTCGAACGTCGCACCGGATGCTTTGAACTGGCCGAAGGCGGGACTCTCCTTCTCGATGAAATCGGCGAAATGCCGATCGGGACACAGGCCAAGCTCTTGCGCGTTTTAGAAGATCGTAAACTGCGTCGTCTGGGGAGCAAGGTGGAGACTGCCGTCGATGTTCGCGTGCTGGCCGCTACCAACAAAATACCTGACGAAGCGGTCTCCCGGGGCGAATTGCGCGGTGACCTGTATTACCGGCTCAACGTGTTTAACATTCACATGCCGCCTCTCCGCGAGCACAAAGAAGACATCCCCGCCCTTGTACAGCTCTTGCTGGCAGAAATGAGTGGAAAACATACCCGCAAGGTAACGGCCGCGAGTGAAGCTGTGCTGAACCAGTTCAATAACTATTCGTGGCCGGGCAACGTACGAGAACTACGCAACACGATCGAGCGCGCCGTCATTGTCTGCGATTCAGGCATGATCGAAACCAAGCATCTGCCTCCGGGATTCGGGCAAGCCCCGCTACGAACCGCCGCCAACGATCCGGATGCCGTACGACTCGGCGTGGGTACGACCGTAGAAGAAGCCGAGAAGATGCTGATCCTGAAGACGCTTGAGGCTACCAGCAACAACAAGACGCGAGCCGCAGAGATCCTTGGCATCAGCCTGAAGACTCTTCATAACAAACTAAAGGAATACGGAAACGCGTCTGATGCCGTCACTGGCAAGGAAGAAGTGCCCAGCAGCTAAAGATTCGAGCGGTCCCAGAACCGGCTCTCTTTTGTTTCATCATGCTGAGAAGGAAAACCATCATCGTGCTGGTTATCACCTTAATGGTGACTGTCATGGTTTCCGCTTTCTCGTATCTATACATCTCTCAAATTCTGCGGCTACGAATTGCAAACGCTTATGAAACGGCAACGAGCCTGACGCATCAACTGGCGTATGCCGCAGGCAACGCGGTTCCCGATTTCAGCAGTACGTCGATCGACACCAGCAACCCGGTTGCGGTTAGCCGCGCCGTAACCGAGTACATGCAAACCGATGTCGATCTCAACAACTTATTGCAGTCCGATCCCGGCGACTGGAGGTTCATTTACGACGTTGCTATTGTCGACACGAATGACAAGGCTTTGCTTCATACCAACGCCAGCATGGTCGGGAAAATAGTTCATCCCCGGCCTGACTTTCAGCAACTGGTTCGAGCACGATTTCGCGAACAGATCCGGCTGGTGTTCAGCCCGGCGGCCGTGTATGAGGTGACGTATCCGCTCGAATTGAATGGCGCACCTTTCGGGACCATCCGCATCGGCGTGCAAACGGTCTTCCTAAAGAGCGAAGTGGCTGCCCGCCTGATGAAGGCTCTCTATATCGCGGTTGCTGTCGTCTTTGTGTCCTTGCTGCTTGCAGCGGGGATCTCCAACTTGGCGTTAGGACCGTTGAAGGCGATCAGTCGCAATCTCGACAGCGTGAGCGCGGGAGACGCAGACGCGATTTCCGAAGAGGAGTCCGGACATGATGAGTACGGGCTTGTGACGCTGAAGATCGCCAACCTGGGTCGCCAGATTCGTGATAGCCGCGAGATCTTTTCGGCACTCAAAGACAACGTCGATCAATTGATGGCGAAGTTACAGGATGGCCTGATGCTCTTCGCGCGTGACTCGCGCGTGGTTTTGGTGAGTGCCCCTGTCGAGGCCTTTCTCGGGCGTCCGCGCGCAGAATTGCTCGGCCGAACGGTCCAGGAAGTATTCGATCGCGACACTCTTTTTGGAACTGCGCTACTCGATGCGTTTGAGCGCCGTCGTCCAATTCTGCAAAAAGAATTTGAAGCCGCGGGTGGGAAAAGGGTCCAGGTGTCACTCGATTTCGTGCAGGAGAAAAATTCGCAAATCGGCGCGCTCCTGATCATGCGTGACACGGAATCAGTTCA
>CAWFQZ010000026.1:0-236267 GCA_963818115.1 uncultured Acidobacteriota bacterium | reverse complement strand
GGCCTCGGGCTCATGTAACTGATTGATATCAAACGGTGTCGGCGGACATCTCTTGATACCATAAAGTATCGTATGTCACTTCTTATCGTCCCCTTAACGTCCCCAGATTTGATAGCGGGAGCGTGTTCCTCGTACCCCAAAACCAGTTTCACCGTAGCTTACAAGAGCCATTAGCAAGGCCGGTTTACCAAGCCGGATCAAGTGCGCGAGAGCCCGACCTAGAGGAAACGATTCGACTGTCCAGAGTTCTTGGCATCGACAGTTGAGATACATTTCTGTTTGCCGACCAACCCAGAACTGGTAGCGATATGCGCGTTTACGAGGACCTATTTTTGCATTCTCAGAGCAATCCGCTCGTAATCAGTCAGTAAGGGGAAAGGTTGTTTCGTACAATCAGGGGCTCTAAAGAGCTTATCGGACCCATAATCCGAGCAGCCTCGACTGCTCGCCCTCGTGATCAGTATGGGTGGAAGCCTGGTTCAGAAGAGTCTCGGCGCGAAATCCTTCAGATCACGGCGCCAAGTTTGCCACTCGTGGTCGGTGCCGGGTGATTCGTAGAAAACATGTTGTATCTGCGCTTCCTGAAGTGACGTGTGCAGTCTCTGGAGTCCTGCGCGCATTCTTTCTGGCTCATTCGTTCCTACGCCAAGCCAGAGCAGGTGCACTTTCTTGGTGAATGCTGCCGGATCAGCGAACACTCCGTTGTAGTCGGTCTTGGGATCTAGTTTCCGATTTCCGAGCACGAGCATCCCGCCCGCTCCGCTGAAGCCGCCGATGTAAGAGAAGAGATCGAGATGATCCAGAGTAATCTGGAAGGTCTGCATGCCGCCCATCGATAGGCCTGCCATCGCGCGGTGGTCGCGGTCGGATAACGTGCGGAAGGTGGAATCAACGTAGGGGATGAGAGATTGCGTCACATCATCTTCGAATGCCGCGGCCATATCCTGCATCGCCTTCAACATTTCAGGTGACCCAAACCCTTTTGCGAACAGATCGACAGGGGCCTCGCCCGCGCGGTGCGCGTAGCCGTAGGCCATCACCACGATCATCGGCTTGCAATTCTTCGCTGCGATCAAGTTGTCCAGGATGAAATTCGCGTTGCCCTGGCGGACCCAACCGGTCTCGTCCTCGCCGGCACCGTCTTGTAAATAGAGCACTGGATAGCGCTCTTTTGTTTGCGTATCGTAATTCGGCGGGAGATAAACCAATGCGTGCCGCCAGGTGCCCGTCACTTTCGAGTTGTACCAGACCTCGCGAACTGCGCCGTGCGGCACATCTTGCACCGAATAATAGGTAGAGCCTGGCTGAGGAACTTCCACGCCACTCGCCGGCTTGCCCCCTCCGAAGAAGGCGTGAGTGTTGGGATCGCTGACCTCGGCGCCGTCGATGATCAGCGTGTAATAGTGAAAACCAGGAACCAGCGGCGGAGTGGTGATGGTCCAGAATCCATCCTGCTGTTTCTCCATGTCCAGTTTCGGACCGCTCCAGAAGTTCAGTCTGACCTTCGTAGCATCTGGAGCTTTCACGCGAATCTGTACTCTGCCGGCGCTGTCAACCCGTGGATACTCCGCTGCCCAGACATTCGTCGTAGAGGGCTGAAAACTGCCTGATTCCTGTGCCCAACAAAAACTCAAAGACAAGAGGACCAGTATTGCGAATCTCCCCATGTTGTTCTCCTTCATTGCCATCGAATGTGAACCATAGCGCCGTCGAGCGATAGCTTTTCGTTAGCTTTGGCGTTGCGGTCGCAGGATCCGGTTTGGATCACTGCTCCACTGAAACGACGGTTACAGACTTAGGCTCCAGTTTCAAAGTTAGCTTGCTACCCTGAACCTTCGCTGAGATCGGCCTCGGCGTGACTGCGTTGGGTGCGTCGAAGGTGTTGACACTGTCCACCTTCGGCGCGGTCAGAGTTTCGCCGCTCGCTGCTTTTGCCGTAATGCCCGCCAGGCCTGCCTCGATTTCGACCGGTTCATTGGGATCGAGATTGGTAATCTCCAGCCACAACTTGCCGTTCGCGTCTTTCGCTGCGATCGCGTCCACTCGGGGCACCGCCACGGCCCCATGTGTGTACCAAACAGCATCAAAAGTCACCGGCACGAATGTGGCGTTCTGGAACGGCACATACATTTTGAAGACGTAATAGGTTGGAGTCAGCACCATCTTCTCTTTGTCCGTGATGATCATTGCCTGCAGCACATTGATCATCTGTGCGATGTTAGCGCCACGAACGCGATCGGCATGGCGAGCGAAGATGTTAAGGTTCAGGGCCGCGAGGATGGCATCGCGCAGGCTGTTTTGCTGGACCAGAAATCCTGGATTGCTGCCCGGAAGTGGCGCGTACCAGCCTCCCCATTCGTCAACCACGAGCGCAACCTTCTTGTCGGGGTCATACTTGTCCATGATCGCCGAGTGCTTGCTGATGAGACCTTCCATCTCCAAAGTGGATTTGAGAATCTCGCTGTACTCAGTTTCACCAAATCCCACCGACGCATAGGAAGGCGGCCAGTGCCCGACCGTGTAGTTGTGCATTGAAAGTCCGTTGATGTCCCAGCTCCACGTGTGTTGCTGATAAGCCTTCATGACGGTTTCCGTCCAGTCGGTCCATCGCGGGCCATCGCCGCCCGGACCGACGGCGATCTTGAGCATCTGCTGCTTCTCTTGCTGCGCGGGATTGAAATTCCTTACGAAGCGGCTGTAGATCTTCATCTGGCTGACGTAGTAGTCAGCAGTCATGTTGCCTCCACAATCCCAGCTTTCATTACCGATGCCGACCAATGCGACTTTGTACGGAGCCGGATGCCCGTTCGAGGCACGTTCTTTTGCCAGTGTCGTCGGTGCTGCTGCGGTCATGTATTCCAGCCACTCGGCCGCTTCCCGTGGAGTCCCGGAACCGACATTGACGGAGATATACGCTTCCGCCCCGATCTGATCGATGAAGTCCATAAATTCATGCGTACCAAACGTGTTTGCCTCAGTCACTCCGCCCCAGTTGGGGTTAAGAGTCACCGATCGTTGAGGGCCGATGCCCTTACGCCAGTGATACTCATCGGCGAAGCAGCCCCCGGGCCAACGAACGTTAGGCACCTTGATCGCTTTCAGCGCCGCAACAACATCGTTGCGAATCCCCCGAGTATTTGGGATTCTGGAATCAGGCCCGACCCAAATACCTTCGTAAATGCCGTGTCCAAGATGCTCTGCGAATTGCCCGAAAATGTTGCGGTCGATCTTCGCGCCGGTTTTGGATGCATCAATCGACAACTCGACTTTCTGGGCAGCCAGCTTCGGCGCAGTGATGCACATAACGGCCAGCGTCAAGCCTACGAGAAGTGAACGCATAAGAAGCGATGTCCTTTTAGAAGAAGTAACAAAGTTTAACGGCACTCGAAGCTGGCTGCGTCTTCCGTGTCTCCTTTCCCCTTATATTGTGCGTGCTTCGGATAAGGACACAGCGGCCGGCTGCGGCCAGGAAAAGCGCTGCCAGTTGCAGTCACTGACGTAGGCGCCGTACCCTTCTCGACCCAGTTGACGATCGCGCCCAACAAATCAAACTGATCCAGCGCTTGGCCTCCGCCACAATGGCTCATCCCTGGAACGAAATAGAACTGACCCCACTTCGATACCGCGTCGAGGCCCCCGTTGGCAGATGCCATGTCTTTGTAATAGCCGAACGTATCAAGCGGCGAGAACCACGGGTCGCTGTCGCCGTGATAGAAGATGAGCTTCCCTCCGTGCGCGGAGAAGGTCGTCAAATTTGTGGACATTGAATCGACAAGCGGCTGGGCAGCTGCCAGAGCTTCCTTGGCAACGTCCATTGTCATGTCCGTCGTCGCGGGCCCGAAAATGCCGGGTCCCGGTGAGAGTACTCCTCGAAATGGCGGGCCGTTCGTGATGCCCGTGTCGTAAAGGAAACCCGCATAGACTTGGGTTCCGCTCGACGTCTTCGGCCCTCCCATGGCCTTCTTGATAGCCGCGGCTTTTTCCGGAGCCAGGCAGGAGTTATTCGTTTCACCCTTGCACGCCAACATCTCAGGATCGAAGTCGCACCCGAGAGGATCGGAGATTAAGCCGTCGGCGACGCCATCTTTAGCGTCGCACTGTTTGATGAGAGCATCTCTGATCAGCTTGCGATCATTCTCGGTAATCGACTGCTCGAGGGTTGGTTTTCCATTAGCATCTTTCGGAGCAATTTGATTGAAGGCAATGGGAATCCATCGCCCAATTGCGAGATTGGAAAGCCCAGTGCGCATCGCTGGGTCGCCCGAGATGATGCCGTTGAAAACCGCGGGAGAGCGCTGCGAAAGGATCATGCCTTCGCGGCCGCCGGTGGAGCACCCGGAAAAATACGAAAAGGCT
This sequence comes from uncultured Acidobacteriota bacterium, assembly GCA_963818115.1. GTDB lineage: Bacteria > Acidobacteriota > Terriglobia > Terriglobales > Acidobacteriaceae > Sulfotelmatobacter. Next base: position 231,911 of record CAWFQZ010000026.1, on the reverse strand, counting down.
GCCGGCTTGCCGTAGTGTTGCGCGATGAGTTGTTTTGCCAGTGCAGCGACCTCAACATTCGCGAGGTAAGCGAAGTCCAGATAGGCCTGCTGATCGCGCATGAAGCCGAAATCAAATCCCGGATTGCGGCTCTTATGGCCTGTGTCCGTACTTACGACAGCGAAGCCGCGTATCAGTCCAGGGGTGTCTCCAGCCGCGTTCAATCCAAGAGGCGCGCCTACGACGCCGTTGCTACCAGCTCCGCCTTGCATCAGAAAGTCACCATTCCAGTGGTCGGGCATGGCCAGTGCGAAGGTGATCCCAAACTGTTCGCCATCCATTCCGGTGCGCCGGTTCATTGTCCCTTCGACTCGGCAATACGCAGGCAAAGGTGCGGTGCGAGTCTGGTTCCAGGGAATGGCCTCGGTGGTCCCGGCAGTGATGGCCGCTGCTTTGGTGATTTCAACATTCTCGGCTCTGAAGCTTGCGAGCTCGGCGCAGGAGTTAGATTCCTGCGCCAAGGCATAACCAATGGAAACCAAGACCAGCAGCATGGATCTCAAAACATTAGTGTGCATATCGCCTCAAGCTCTCAAGAGTTATTCCGGCAGAACGAGTTGTCCCTTGACCTCAAAATTACCGCTCACTGAGGGAACTCCTGTTCCGGGTTGACCGCTCCCGATCGAGACCGTGTACTTGCCTTGCGCCACCATGATGTCTCCTTGATCGGTGACCATGCTGAGATCGCGAGACTTCAACTGGAACTCTACCTTCTGGCTTGCTCCGGGCTCCAGATGGACACGCTGAAATCCGCGGAGTGCGCGCCGCGGCGCACCGGACACTTCCGGAAACTGGAGGTACAGCTCGACGACTTCGTCACCGGCCACTTTTCCAGTGTTAGCGACCGTAACGGAGGCGTGCAGCGGATCACCGGCGTTGACTGGTGTATCGGGTAGCTTGAGATTGCTGTAAGTGAACGCTGTGTAGCTGAGGCCGTATCCAAACGGCCAGAGCGGTTCCCCCTCGAAGTAGCGGTAGGTTCGCCCCTTCATTGAATAATCTTCGAAATTCGGAAGCTGGTGAACATCCTTGTAGAAAGTGACAGGAAGACGTCCAGATGGGTTGTTTTTTCCGCTGAGTGTTTCCGCGACCGCGGCTCCTCCTTCTTCGCCGGAGTACCAGGATTCGAGGATGGCGTTGGCGCGCTCCTTCGCCCAGCTCACGCCGAGCGCACTCCCGTTCATCAGCACGATGACGAGAGGCTTGCCATTTCCTGCAAGAGCCTCGATCAGATCTTCTTCGGGTTTGGGTAAATCAAGGCTGGTGCGGTCGCCGCCGGAAAAGCCGGGCTGGCTCACAGGCATCTCTTCCCCCTCGAGACGGCTGGTGATGCCAACTACGGCGACGATGACATCGGCATTCTTCGCAGCCGCCACGGCCGCCGGATCGGGCGCGTTATTCACGGGAGTCCACAGGAGCTGCGCTTCCGGCTTACCCTCCCCGTTGCGTCCGTAGAGGACCTCGATTTTTACAGGGTGAGCTTTTTCGAGGTGAACCGGGCTTAGATTTATGTTCTTGCCCCAGAGCGTCGTAACCTCTCTTCCATCCACTGAGAGGCGGCCGAAGCCGTCGACGCTGAGTCCCAGTAAATAGTCGCCGGTTGCAGTTGGGTTGAGCCAGCCAGTCCATTGCACCGACAGGCCCGAAATTCCCTTCGCCTGTTCAGGGACATTGGTCGCATTCAGGTTCACTGAGGACTCGACCCTTGAGGTAAGAGAAGTCGGCTTGGCGTCGAAGCTGGGCCGCGAACTGTATTCGGCTTTGAGGCCAGGCTTGCCATCCGGAGTGGTCAGGACAGATGCGGGCACGGGGTCTGCCTTGTTTGAAAGAAATTGAGTTCCGGGCACGTAGGTGATCTTTGCCTGTGGGAACTCGGCCTTCATTCCTTCCAGCACGCTGACGGTGTGCGAGGTACTGCCGTTGTAGTTGCCGAGCAGAACCGCAGTTTGATCGGCGAGCGGGCCGACCAAGGCGACTCGTTTGGCAGATTTCAGAGGCAGGACGCCGTCATTCTTGAGCAGAACCATCGATTCATTGGCGATACGACGCGCAAGCTCGCGGTGAGCGGGACTGTCCAGTTGTTTCTCGTCGATGTTCATGTATGGCACGGTTGCCGGCGGATCGAACATGCCGAGACGGATGCGAGCCGTGAAGAGACGAATGAGCGCAGTATCAACCGAGCTTTCCGGAAGATAGCCCTGCTGCACAGCCTCGATGTACGGTTTGTAATCGTGGTCGTCGTTCACTTTCGCAAAGTCGATGCATTCGTTATCCATGCCGCGGATCACAGAGATCGCTGAGGCCTGTGGCTGCGTTGGGCGGTAATGATGGCCGTTGAAGATGTTGCGCACGGCGTCACAGTCAGAGACTACATAGCCCTGGAAGTCCCAAGCCCCGCGAAGAGTGTGCTGCAACAGAAACTGACTCGCGCACGCAGGCTCACCGTTGATCGCGTTGTAAGCGCACATAACCGACCCTGCATGGCCTTCCACGACGGCCGCGCGAAATGCAGGTAAGTAGGTGTCTTCTTCGTCGTGCTTGCTGACGTCCACATCGGTGAAATGGCGAGTGGGTTCGGGGCCACTGTGAACGGCATAATGTTTGGGTGTGGAGATGGCACGGTAATAGTGGGGATCATCGCCTTGCATGCCTGTGACAAACGCGACGGCTAGACGAGCGCTCAGAAAGGGATCTTCACCATAGGTTTCCTGGCCGCGTCCCCAGCGCGGATCGCGAAAGATGTTGACGTTGGGAGCCCAGAAATCCAAGCCTTCGAAAATATTGGAGTGACCTGCGCGCTCATGCTGCGCGTGCTTGATTCGGCCCTCAACGCCGATGGCGGTCGCCATCTCGTGAATGCTGGACACATCGAACGTGGCGGCAAGACCGATGGGCTCGGGAAATTCCGTCACGCCATCGGAAATGACGCCATGCAGGGCCTCGCTCCACCAATCGTACGAAGGAATGTTCAGGCGAGGGACGGCGCGTGCCTGATTCACGAGCTGTGAGGCCTTCTCTTCGAGTGTCATGCGATGAACGAGATCGGACGCGCGCTCTTCAGGAGAGAGCTTGGGATTCGTGTAAGGGAAGTTGGAGGTGTCTTGCGCGAAGGAAGTGGGGGCGACGAAGGCGATGCTAACGATGAGTGCGGCCAGCAATACAATTCTGGGATGGTTCATTCGACTCCTGTGAACACCCAAACAAATTGCTACGGTTCAAGCGTCGATGTTACGGCGCGTGAACCGGTGTTGCCTCTCCCGCGTAATCAACCAGCTTGTCGGGATTAGGGGTTGATTCGAGGCCCGATCCGTGCCCGGCGGTTACGAACACAATCTTCATCTGAATGCTTGCCGGCATTCCGGGATATTTCCCTTCTCGCTGACCAATCGTCAAAGTTCGGTTTGACTCCGACCAGTGCATTGGGATGACAGAGTGCACACCGTGCTCATAGTCGTAACCGTCGCCGGCGTCTTGATAGAGAACGAATTCTCCGTCGGCACCTGTATAGATCCTCAATTCGATCGGCCCCGCAGGTTTCTCGTCCGCGTACTCGATTTCCGGACCCAGCGGAAGAATCGAACCGGCACGCACGTAGAGGGGAATACGGTCGAGAGGAGCGTCCGCGTCGATCTCCCGGTTGCCGCCTCTCGATTCCCCCGTCCAGAAGTCATACCAGACCGGTGCGTCGGGTAGGTACAAGCTTCGACGAGTGGCGTCCGCTTGAAGCACCGGGTTGACGAGGAGCGCAGGACCGAACATGAACTGATCACCGATGTCCCGAACTCTGAGATCAGTGCGCCAATCCATTACCAGGGGACGCTGGATCGTGTAGTCCTCATTCGTCACACGCCACGCCAGCGAATAAATGTAGGGCATCAGGCGGTAGCGCAGCTTGTCGTAATTGATGAGAATCGGTTCGACTTTATTGAAGGCCCAAATCTCATTCTGCGGCCGGTGCCCATGCGTGCGGAAAATCGGGCAGAAGGTTCCATACTCGAACCAGCGTGCATAGAGTTCCTGAAACTTTGGGTCCTCAACCGGATTGTCGTGCGGCGGCCAATAGCCGCCGATATCGGTTGTCCAATACGGGTATCCGGAAAGCGCAAAATTCAACCCGGCGGCCACTTGATGGCGTAGCCCCCAGTAAGAACCATAAACGTCACCCGACCAGACTGCCGCTCCAACTCGTTGCTGCCCGAGAAAAGCGGAACGCGTGAGAAGGAAAACTCGCTTGCGATCGGTGGTTGTTTTCCAGTGTTCCTGAACCCCTAGCGTGTGCATGAACGGAAAAATGTTCGTGTATTCGGCGCCGTTGCCGATGGCGATCTGCTTGTTTTGAAGAATCGCGTCACCCATGTGAGGCCAATATTCTTCGGGCTCGGCGCTGTCGAGCCAGAATGCGTCCCAACCTAACGAGAAGAGCTTGCCGGCAAGATTGTTCCAATAGAAATCACGCGCTTTCGGATTCGTAGCGTCGTAAACATGGGCGCTGGGAACGGCCAGGTGTTGCTTCGTCATCTCCGCGAAGTTCCGGGATTTGGAATCAAACAGCCCCCAAACCGAAAGCATGGCATGGACGTGTTCATCGTGGAGTTGCTTGAGTTCACCGGGGACATCAGGGAAGTTCGAATTGAAGATCGGATCGCCTTCTGCCTTCCACCAAAACCAATCCTGAACAATTGCGTCGAGCGGTATGTGCTCTTCACGATAGCGATGTGCGATTCCGAGCACCTCTTCTTGCGAAACGTAACGGTCTTTCGACTGGAAGAATCCGTAGGACCATTTCGGCAGCAGCGGGGCGTGTCCGGTAAGGTTCCGATATTCATGGATGAGTTGATCCATCGCCGGGCCATAGATGAAGTAGTAGTCGACGGCATGGCCGGCAAGTGAATCCAGATTCAGTTCCAGCGGGAAACGATTGTCGACGTGCGTCAGCGAGGCGGTGTTCCACATCAAAGCATACCCTTTGCTTGACAACAGCAAAGGGATCGCTACGTCGGTGTTGTTCTGCCCCAGTTCGACGGTGGCGCCCCGATAGTTGAACATTCCGTTCTGGTGTTGCCCCAAACCGTAGAAGCCTTCGGAGAAATCCGGAGCAAATCTGTCTTCGACGTGAAAAGGCTTCTCTCCATTCAGTTCAGCCGGTTCGTAGGTGCGCGGAATCGAGTTGCGTTCGCGCAAGAGATTCTCGCCTCCTGCCGTGCTGAATTGGACGTTGCCCCATTTGAGCGAGAGCTCGATCTTCAATGCATCGGTGGTGAGGATTGCCGCATCGGCGTTTCGTGAAACCTGAAACCTTGCTCCTGGACACGACTCCTTTGAATCGAGCATCCACGGCTGGCTTTGTCGAATCGTCTGGAGAGGCTCGGGCGCAGCGACAAAGTGGATGACGGAAGAACGGCAGACGGAGATGTGAACGCTCTCGTTTCCGATTGTGGCTGTCATACCGTCCTGAGCTTGCGCGTACTTGACTGGGGGTAGTGGGGGCACATCCCACAGCTGGGCGGTTGCCTGTGTCGCGGTCCCGGTGAGTCCGCACAGGCCGAGAAAAAGAGAAGTCCAGAAGCTGCTGGATGGAAGCAAGTTTAATCTCATTCGGTCGAAAGTGCGTACAACGGCAGCGCTAACTGTAACGAACTCACAATGGAAACGCCAGACAATGATAGAGCCGTGCACGCGAGGGGCTTTTTAAGGCCTTTGCCTTCGCTTGACGCTTGCGTGCACCTTTTTTGAAATGTCCTTGCCCGTGCGTCGGTGTGTCGATTCGCGCACAATCAACTCGGGCTGCATCACCAGAGTTTCCGGCTTTGGGGGTGCTTTTGAGTTCAGAATGCGGAGCGCGATGCGCGCAGCTTCTTCTCCGATTTCCAGTTTTTGTCCCGAGCTTCTATGGTTGACATCGATACCTTTACCGATTATTTTCCACCGAGTACAGACATGAGAGCGCTTGTGCTTCGCAAACCGGGCCAGGCCGATCTCGAAACCATCGCTGATCCGGCACCCACAGATACGAACGTTCTGCTCCGGGTCCGCATGGTCGGATTCTGTGGCAGTGATCTCAATTCGTTCCGGGGACTCAATCCACTCGTCACGTATCCTCGCATTCTGGGCCACGAAGTATCGGCTACGATTGTTGAAGACCTTGGGCGCGAGGCCGTATTGCCTGGGGGCACGAACGTAGCGGTCTCCCCATACACGAACTGCGGCCAATGCTCTTCCTGTCTGCGCGGACGTCCGAACGCTTGCCAGTTCAACCAGACTCTCGGTGTGCAAAGGGATGGCGCCCTTACCGAATTCATTGTGCTGCCGCGAGAAAAACTGTATCCCGCTAAGCTGAGCCTGAAAGAGTTGTGCATGGTGGAACCGCTCACCGTCGGATTTCATGCCGTCACACGTGGACGTGTAACCGCAAACGACACGGTTGCGATTTGGGGTTGTGGGGGCGTAGGACTTGGTGTCGTAGCAGCCGCAAGTTCCCGACGTGCGCGAACGATCTGTTTTGATGTGGATGACGAAAAGCTCGACTTGGCGCGCATGGCCGGCGCTCGGCTCACCATTAATAGCACGCGAGAGCCGCTACACGACCGATTGCTGGAAATGACCGAAGGCCGAGGACCGGATGTTGCCATCGAAGCGATTGGCACCGCGGCTACTTTCCGAGCCGCGGTCGAAGAGGTCGCATTCACTGGGCGCGTAGTTTACATCGGGTATGCGAAGGAACTGGTCAGTTACGAAACCAGGCTGTTCGTTCAAAAAGAACTGGATATTGTCGGCTCCAGAAATGCTCAACCGGCGGATTTCGAGGCCGTGATCAAACTTCTGGAAGCGCAGACGTTCCCCGTTGATCAAGCTGTGAGTCTGGTTGTGCCCCTTGAGCAAGCAGCGGATGCGCTGCGTTCCTGGAGCGATAACCCATCACGTTTCAGAAAAATTATGGTCAACATGGATTGATATTCTTATCTTTTGGTTGTTGAGCCGCGTGCTGCTTGACCAGAAATTGCTGCTGAATTGATCCGGCAGAAATCGAACGACGTGTCTGACGAAAGGGCAATAATGCTTTCACCTCGTCTATTCTTAATTCTCAAAGTTGCCACAATCCTGTTACTGTCGTCTGCGGTTTCTACGGCGCACGCCCAGAGTGCCACGGCTCCAACCGCTACTCAGGAACCGGCTAGCATCGATCAAATCTGGCAGAAAGCGAGCAGTAAATACGATTCAGAACGTGCCGCTCTGCTGAAACAAGTCGAGAGCGCGGACCACCAGGGCCCGTTCCGGGCTGACTGGGAATCGCTTCAGAAGTACGAGGTGCCCGAATGGTACAAAGATGCGAAGTTCGGCATTTTCATTCATTGGGGTGTCTACTCCGTCCCCGCGTTCGGCAACGAATGGTATCCGAGAAATATGTACGTGGAGGGATCGCCGGAATACAAGCATCAGCTCGCAACCTACGGCTCTCAGGACAAATTCGGCTATAAAGACTTCATCCCGATGTTCAAAGCGGAGCGCTTCGATCCGGCGGCGTGGGCTGAGCTGTTCAAGAAATCGGGGGCAAAGTACGTTGTACCTGTGGCTGAGCATCACGATGGTTTTGCCATGTATGACAGCGGATTGAGCGACTGGACCGCAGCCAAAATGGGGCCGCATCGCGACACCACGGGAGAACTGGGCAAAGCCGTGCGGGCTGCAGGGCTGCACTTTGGAGTGTCATCTCACCGAGTCGAACACAATTTTTTTCTCGGCGTGGGCCGCAGTATTCCCTCGGATGTGAACGATCCGCAATACGCGGCATTCTACGGACCAGCTCATAACTGGTTGTCGGCCCCGTGGGGCGTCCCTCTTAACGATGATTTTACTTACGTGTCTTCGGCATGGGCCGACGACTGGCTCGCGCGAAGTGCAGAACTTGTGGAGAAATACCATCCCGATATCGTCTACTTCGATTGGTGGATCGGACAGGCTTCGATCCGGCCAAATCTCACGAAGTTTGCCGCTTTTTATTACAACAGTTCTCTGAAATACGGCGACCACGTAGGAGTAATCAATTACAAAGACTACGCCATGCAGGAGCACTCCGCCGTGCTCGATCTGGAACGCGGACAACTGGGCGACATTCGTCCCCTCTACTGGCAGACCGACACCTCGGTAAGTAATAAATCCTGGGGCTACATCAAGGACGACACCTTCAAGTCGCCGGAATTCGTGGTTCATCAGCTGATCGATATCGTCAGCAAGAACGGCAATTTGCTGTTGAACATCGGTCCACGCTCTGACGGCACGATCCCGGCTGAGGTGCAGCAAGTTCTTCTCGAAGTTGGTGCATGGCTGAATGTGAATGGGGAGTCGATCTACGGCACTCGGCCGTGGAGGATATATGGTGAAGGTCCGACCAAGGTAGCGGCCGGATCTTTTCACGATACGGACACGACACGCTATACAGCCGAAGACTTTCGTTTCACGACCAAAGGGGATGTACTCTACGCGATTGGGCTTGTCTGGCCGACTAATGGCGAGGCTGTGATTCACTCGCTCGCATCGGCCGTTGGCAACGAACACGTTCGGTCCGTGATTTTGGTGGGCAGTGACGCCAAGCTGCAGTTTGAGCAGCGGGCCGATGGTCTCCGAGTGCGGCTTCCGGACCAAGCTCCGGGCAAATATGCATACGCCCTCCGAATAATGTTCGACCCCTCATCACATCAACCCGGATCTTAGCTTCAATAAACTCAGCAAGAGAAGCGTCGCAAGCTCCCCTCTTACCAGCTTGGATGGCTCAGATGCTGATCTTTTTGCTACCCCACTCAGAACTGCCGGGGCCTGGCCGAAGACACCAGACGGTGTGGATGTCATATCATGTTGGAGCAAAGGAGCAGTAATAATCCCGATCTATGTTCACGCGAATCACAGTTTGTCTCCTCTTGGTCCTGATCTCGGCCCGAGGCCTGCCCGCCGCCGATTTTGCCATGAAGGTGACCGACAAGAATTATCTCGATACTCAAGGTTTCAGCGTTTTTCTCTACGACAGCACGTACCATCCTATTTTTGTGGACCAAAAGAACACGGCCATGGAGATGATTCTCCACGGCCAGCGCATCGCCACCAACGGCGACGTGCGCCTGATGCCAACGCCGGAGCAGTGGGATTTGGTAGCAACCCTCAAAGGTCGCCATGCCGACAAGGCGACCAGCCGGCTCACCGCCGACCTCGCTTTCCCGACGTTCGACTTCATTTACACACTGGAAGTGGCAGCGGAACCCGGCGGCGTGAAGGTCAGCATCAATCTCGACAAGCCGCTACCGGAGAAGTTGGCCGGGAGGGCAGGCTTCAACCTCGAGTTCCTGCCCTCGATCTACATGGGCAAGGCTTACCTGGTCGACGGAAGCAAAGCCGGTATCTTCCCGCGTACGCCGAACGATCCGATGACGAAGGTGTTGCCCCTGCCGGATGAACCGAAAAAGGCGTACTACCTGGAGGACTGGGATAAGGCCAAGGGATACACCCAGCCGCTGCCGTTCGCCGTGGGCAGGAGCATTACTCTGGGAGTTGACGACGCACTGGCCCGGGTGAACGTAGTGTCGGATACGGCCAACCTCATGCTATTCGACGGACGCGACCGCGCGCAGAACGGCTGGTTCGTGCTGCGTTCGCTGATTCCTTCAGGCAAGACCACTGGCGCCATCGTTTGGCACATTAGGCCGGACGTGATTCCGAACTGGACACGTCCGCCGATGATCGCGCACAGCCAAGTCGGCTATGCCCCGGGCTTCTCAAAGGTGGCGGTGCTCGAACTCGACCCGAAGTACAGCGCTCCGAAGATGGCCCGCGTGCTGCGCCTGATGGAAGACGGGTCGTACAAGCAGGTGTTTGAGGGCCCGATCATGCCTTCAACACCGTGGCTGCGCTACGTCTACTCGAAATTCGACTTCACTCCCGTGAAGGACCCCGGGCTCTATGTTATCGAGTATGCAGACCAGCGTACGGCACCCTTCCCCATCTCTAAGGACGCTTACGCCAACATCTGGCAGGACAGCCTGGACCATCACCTTGCGGAGCAGATGGATCACGTTTCCGTTCGTGAAGGCTATCGTATGTGGCATGGCGCTTCGCACCTGGATGACGGCCGCATGGCGCCCGTAGTTGGAGAGCAATTCGATGGCTGGAATCAAGCTACAGCAACGGACGGGAGGTACAAAGGCGGCGATCACATCCCTGGGATGAACGTGGGCGGTTGGTACGATGCCGGTGACTTCGACCTCGAGGAGCCTGCGCAACTGAGCGTGATTCAGAGCCTCGCTCTGGCGTATCGCGAATTCCATCTTACATACGACGAACTCACGGTGGATGAAGCCGCTCGTGAGGTCGAGATGCATCGTCCCGATGGCGTGCCGGATACGGTGCAGCAAGTCAAACACGGCGCACTGCTCATCCTGGCGCAGTTTCACAACATCGGCCACGCCATCCGCGGAACTCACGAGCCGGATCTACGCCAGTACACACAGGTGGGCGATGGAGCGTCGAAAACTGACGGCCGCATTTACGATCCGAAGCTCGGCCCGAACGAAACGAAGGGTGATTACTCCGGCAAGCCGGACGATCGTTGGATCTTCACTACGAACAACCCGTACTTCCAGTGGAATGCGATTGCCGCGCTGGCTGCAGCGGCCGATGTGCTCAAAGGCTGGGACGACGCGTTAGCGAAAGACTGCCTTGAGAGCGCGATCAAAGCGTGGAAGGAAACGTCGGCGAATCCAACACTGTATCCGACATCCAGCGGGCCAGACCGAGAAACTCCCGCAAACGGTGTGCTGGCTGCCTCTCAGGGTGTTGTCTCTGGCGAACTGGGCGCTCGTAAACCAAAGAGCATCTCGGGTGCTGCGACAAACTCTGCAGCACCGCCAGCTCCACCGACCGGCTTCGGCCGCGGCCGATCTTTTGTCGGCCTGGACTGGGCCGCGGCTCTGGAATTGACCATCGCCACCAATGGCGCCGAACCCTACAAGTCCCGTTTGAAAGAATTGTTCCCTCAGATGATCACTCCGGAACAGATGGACTTCAACGGTTGGAAAGCAGTCCGGGCGTTGTCTTATCTGGACGCGAGCGCGAAAGATCAAATGCGCGAAGCGGTAAAAACATACATGGCTGGTTTGGACAAGCGGCTGGACGAGACTCCGTTTGGCGTACCCCCGAGCCTCGGCACCTGGGGCGGCTCGGGCGCCGTGGTGGACATGGCGGTCCGAATGTATTTTCTCCACAAGACGTTTCCGGATCTCGTGGGCCCGGAATACACACTTCGCGCGGTCAACTACATTCTCGGTACGCACCCGGTATCTAGCACTTCGTATGTAGCTGGAGTCGGCACAATCTCGAAGACAAAGACGTACAGCAACAATCGTGCCGACAATGCTTACATCCCGGGTGCCGTGATTCCGGGATATATCATCATCAAGCCGGATTTTCCGGAGTGCATCGACGACTTCGGGTTCCTGTGGTTTGAGGATGAAGCCGTTGTGGCCGGGTCGGCAAGCTGGGTCGTGGCCGGCAACGCTGCGAACGCGATCATTACGGAATCGAAGTGACCAAGTGCTAAAGGCGCCCGGCGGCCTCGACGAGCGTCGGTGGCTATCTTCTCAAGAAGCGAAACCTACGGGATACTCGCTTGTGGCAGGGTTTTCCCGAGTCGAAATGCGAAAAGATTTTCGTACAATAAACGGCCGCTTCAGCACAGCCTTAAGTTCGCGCTTATGTGACCGGTAAAGCGTTCCATAAGCGCGTTTATCGTTACTGACGTAAGACCAACTTCTCACTTCGATTCTAAAGTCCGCCTAGCTAGACGTTCGCCTGCTCAGGCTGCTAATCTCAATAACGCACACCAAGGGTGCACCCCGTCCGCGGAAAGGGATCATCCCACCTTTGCACTTCTGGAACACCACAACCCACTCTCTTCTCGTCCGACGAAGCGGATCGCGGACTTTAAAGAAGGAGTGAGTCATTGCTATTCGAGAACTTCCTGCGCACCCCAACCTTGAACATCTGAAGAACCAAGCCCGCACTCTGCTGCGGCAGGGCCTTGCATCTGACGCATCTGCGATCGCACGGTTTGCTGCATTTGGCATAACTACGACGACTCCAAAGCTCGCCGACGCCCTCCACATCATCGCCCGCGAGTACGGTTTCGACACCTGGCCGGCGCTCAAACTGCACGTTGATGTTGCCTCAGAAGAACCTGTCGAAGCGCTTACTGCCGCTATCAAAGCCAACAGCCCTTCACTCGTCCGCGATGTTCTGGCTCATCATCCCTCTCTCAAATTCCGCATCAATGAGCCGCTGCCGAACTACAGCTTCGATACGCCGCCCCTCATTGCTGCTGTTCAGAAGGAGAACCGCGAGATCATCGACGTGCTGCTCAATGCCGGCGCCAATGTGAACCAGCGTACCCGCTGGTGGGCTGGCAGCTTCGGCGTCCTCGATTGCGCCAGTTCTGGGCTTGCGGACTATCTCATCTCTCGCGGCGCAGTCATCGATCTCCATGCGGCCGCGCGGCTTGGGAAAATCGACCGTGTCCGCGAACTCCTGGCGGCTGATCCGCAGCTTGTGCATATACGCGGCGGTGACGGCCAACTACCACTCCATTTCGCTGCCACGGTTGAGATCGCCGCCCTGCTGCTCGACCACGGGGCCGACATCAACGCTCGCGACATCGACCATGAATCTACCGCCGCGCAGTACATGGCTTGCTCTCGGCAGTACCTGCAATGGCGAGAGCCCTATCGGCACGACGTTGCGCGCTTCCTCATCTCCCGCGGCGCCCAGACCGACATCTTGATGGCATCTGCCATCGGTGATCTCGCGCTCGTCGAGCGCATCCTCAACCACGATCCTGAGACGGTTCGCACCACTGTCAGTGAACGCTACTTCCCCAAGCGTGATCCGAAGTCCGGTGGAAGCATTTACATCTTTGGTTTCGGATGGACCAAGTCCCCGCACATGGTCGCGCACCAGTTTGAACACCCTGAAGTCTTCGCGCTCCTCATGCAGCGCAGCCCCAACTGGCTCCGCCTGATCAACGCCGCCGAAGTCGGCGATGAGTCTTACTTCCAGCACATCCTTATCGACCATCCGCAGCTATTTCAGAAGCTTTCAACCAACGCCGCCCGTCGCATCATCGGTGTGGCATTGCGCAACAACACCCGCGCTGCCCAGCAGCTTCTCTCGGCGGGCTGGCCTGCCGGCGCTGCAATGGACAACGGCCAAACCGCCCTCCACTTTGCTGCCTGGCACGGCAATCTAGAAATGGTTCGGGATCTCATCACCCACAACGCTCCCATCAACGTCTTTGAAACCGAGCATGGCGGCAGTCCACTTGCGTGGACGCTCCACGGTTCCCTCCATAGTTGGGAACGCGAAAGGGGCGATTATCCGGGCGTCACTCGGGCACTGCTCATCGCCGGAGCGGCCATACCAAAGCCAGAGCGTCCGCTGGAGGCCGCTGAAGAGGTTTTGGCAATTATCGAGCAGCACGCCTCTTGAGTTCGGACCAGTCACTACATGCGCGTTTGTGAGGACAGATCATCCCCGTGAGGTTATTTCGTCGCCTGATTGGCTTCCCAGATCACCTTGCCTGCACGGATCGTATATCGGATGTTGGTGAACGCCTCAGGTCGTCCCGATTGTGGATCTTCTGACAGAACCGTGAGATCGCCGCGCATTCCTGGGATCACCTTTCCCTCGTGCGCCGATAACCGAAACAATTCTGCAGGAGCCGTAGTCAGCATCGTAAGCACATCGCGGAAGCCAAACCCGGCCGCCATGAGTTGACGAAATTCCTCGCCTTGGTCGTAGTCCGTGAGGAACCCGGTGTCGGTGCCATAAACAAGCCGCCCGCCGAGCCGGTGGAAACGGGAATCGAGCTCACGAATTTTCGAGATGGCGCTGTCCTGCGAGAACAGTTTCAGCGTCGGAATGATGGTCATGTGTTGCGCGACGATGCGCCGCAGCATCGGCTCATCGATACCCTCTGTAGCCTCAGGCGTATGCACCAGAACATCGACCCCGGCGTCGATCGCCACTTTCGTTCCCTCCAGATTCGAGGAATGCGCAAATACCAACTGCGCATGCTTATGTCCCTCGTCCACCGCCGCACGCGCGATCTCCACTCGCATTGGAGTAATGTGATTCGGGGCAATAATGGAACCAGTAAAGAGCTTTACGATGTCGGCTCCGGCGGCCCGATCCTTTTCGACCAGTGCGGCCGCGTCTGTAGTTGTCTCGGGCTGGCCCAGCTTCGCCTTGAGGTCCGCCGGCAGCTCCGCCAGGTAATACGGCAGTGCCCGCGCAGGAAACAGAGGAAGCCCCGCAGTAAAGATGCGCGGACCTGACACCTCGCCGCTCTCTACACGCCTTCGCAAGGCAACAGTGTTCTCTATGTCCGAGCCGGTATCGACCACCGTTGTAAAGCCCGAATGCGTGAGCATCTCGCTCATCTGCGACGTCAATTTCTCCGCGGGCTGATGCGCGGCATCGCTCCACTTCGGCTCCATAAAATGCACATGCGCATTCCAGAAGCCCGCAACAACAACACAGCCCTGGCAGGAGATCGTCTGGATACCTTTGGGTACTCGCAGATGCTCTCCGACCTCCGCGATGACGCCATGACGGATCACAATTGTCACGTCGCTCCGTACTTGCGCTTCAGGTGAGGAATAAACAGAAGCTCGCGTAATCGCGAGGTCCTGCGCTACACACACGGCGGCAGCACCGAGCAGCAACAAAACAGGAACACACGCTCTCGTACGCAATTTTCTGATCATTAGACCCTTTCTACGTGCCAGACATCGTAAATATCTCGAAGCTAGCCCAAGCTATCCACTCCAATCTATCGGTAATGACAAGTCGGCATGCCATCACGTTTTCTCGCAGCAACGGCGTCTCGTCGGATGAAAGGTGCCATGCGCGTTTCCCAGTGCGTATCCTGGCTTCATCGTCCAACCCACCTCAATGAGCGATTCGGCCCGTTCTCGCCATTTGAGCTTTCGCTCCCCAGAAGTTAAGCGACGACTTGTACGTTTAGGGCTTCGGATGAGTGAGGGGCCGGACCCTCGTTGGGCGTCCGCGACCTGCCTGTAAAAACTGCCCGCCGAGCGTGTTCTTCATATCGACCACCGGTTTGCGCGCATGCAGCGTCTCAATACATACGAAGCAAAGACGAACGCCATGACGAGAATCGGATCAAATTTATCCCAAGTACTGCCACCGCCATTCAGTTGTGAGTAGAACGCGAGTAAAAGAGTGATCGCGAAACCCGCATAAATCCACTCGGTCAATCGAGGCACATTAGGAATCAGAAGGCCCACTCCACCAAGGATGTGGGTTACGCCAATCAAAGGGATGATATAGAGTGGGTAGCCGAGCTGCTGGTTGACGATCCTCCATTCGACCGGATCCTGAATTAGATACAACCTTCCGAAGTACATCCACATGAAGGCGACAAGGATGGTTGTTACCATTCCGGCTATTTGAATTGCTCGACCTGCCCGCCCGGATTTATCTATTGTTTGTTCAGTTTTCATAGTAAAAAGAATCCTCTTCTTGCAGTCCCGATGGGATGGCCTTTCACCTGCGCGGAACCGGACGGTCAGCCGTCCGGTCCGCCCGTTGCGCCCAAACAAGAACTTTCATGTTTGGGCTCAATTCGTCTCGATGAGAGAGGTGTTTGATCCTCGCGGAGGCCTTGCTATGTGGTCGTCACTGTTACGGCCTGACGTACATACCGGCTGCTTTCCAGTTGCTGCACCATGAAGGCTGCCAGATCGGCTCGCCCGATCTTGTGCGCCTTCTCGCCGCCCTCCGTGCTCAGCACCCTGGCAACGCCGGTCTTCTCGGCGTCAGTTAACATCGGCGGCCGCACGAGCGTCCAGTCCAAGTTGCTGCCTTCGATCTCGGCCTCCATGCCCGCCTTGTCTACCAGCAGACCCCGCAGAAACGTCCTCATGAGCAGGTGCTCGTTGAAGAAGCCGGCGTTCTTGACGCTCTCGCCCGCACCAACCACCGAAATCTTCAGCAATCGCCGTACGCCATTGCGCCGCATCGCGTCCACAATATTGTGTGCCGCGCTCGTTTCCATCGTCGTCACTTTCCACGGCGTCTTGCCGCCCAGCGCGTCGATCACCGCATCCTGTCCGGCGACCGCAACGTCGACTGCGGCCGCGTCCAGCACGTCGCCCGCAACAACTCTGACGTTCGCCTTCTTGTACTGCGCGGCACCGCGCACGAAAGCCGTCACCTTATGTCCGGCCGCCAACGCCTCATTTACCAGAGCTTCTCCGCTCTTGCCCGCTGCTCCAATCACTAGAACTTTCATCGCATTCTCCTTTTGCCTCGTATTTGGCCGCCCATCCAAATGAGCGACCTGATTATTAGAGGCCTATGAAAACCGTTGGTTGCACAATATTCATTGGTTATAAATAAACAATTGGTCGCAACAATCGTCAAAAGGGGCTAAGCTATTAAAGTGACATCCGAATCACCAAGTCGCCGGGCAGAGCGTAAAGAGAGGTTGCGGCGGGAAATCCTTGCGGCTGCCAGCAAAATGTTTGCCGATCGGGGCTACGAAGCCGTGACGCTTCGCGCGATCGCTAAAGAGATCGGTTACACGCACGCCGTGATTTATCAGCATTTCCCCGACAAATGGCATATTCTTGCCGAGCTGAGCAGCGAGACGATCGGGCTGATGATTCAGAACTTCGACGCGATTGCCGCTAAATATCTCGCACCGAAAGAGCGCCTTTTTGCGACCTCGCGCGGATTGATTCAATTCTGCATTGCCCATCCACAGCAGTTCCGCAACGTCTTCTTCGGGCCTGAGAACCGCAACGGCGTCCGTGCTGGACAATATATCAATGCCATTGGCGCGCCGTTGTTCGAACGTTTCGTGCAGCTTTTTTTCGATGTTGCTAAGGAAGAAGGATTGCCAAACAGGGATGACATCGTGATAGCCCATACCTGGTGGTTTACGATCTTTGGTCTCGCCACACTCATGGTCATCCAAGGGGTTGTGCCTGACTTGCCTGACCAGACTCTCGTGGTCGAGCAAACGATGGCAACGCTTTGGGCGGGCGTTAAGGCTGTTCCGCGATTGCCGAAGAGAGCAATCACTAAGCGATCCGACCGATCGAATGCCTCAAAGCGTCACTAGCTTCTGTCTACTTTTCTGGTGTCACGGCGGGCCGGCAAAGCTGGAGACTTTGAGAGAAGGTAGGCTCAAGGCTGATCGTGGTCTGCTTCGGTCGATTTTGGGTCCTTCAAACCACGTCTGAGGTATTCGCCTGGATTAGCCCTGACAACTCGCTTGAACGCCTTACTGAATGCGGCGTCGGACTCGTAACCGACCAATCGAGCGACTTCTGGGAGCTTTTGGTCACGCCGTTCAAGTAGCTGTATCGCCTTCTGCATCCGCCACTCGGTTACGTATTCCAGCGGCGTTTGTCCGAGTAGCTCTTTGAAACGTGCTGCGAATGCGGAGCGAGACATGCCCGCCGCTTCGGCCAGGGATTCGACAGTCCAGGGCGTATTCACTCTGTCGTGAATGGCACTCAGAGCCGCGCCTATTTGAGGATCGAAAATTGCACGAAGCCATCCTTTGTTGCGTTCCGGTCCCGACGCGATATGCGCCCGCAGTACCTGGATAAATAGAACCTCGGCCAGTCGACTCGCGACGACTTCAGATCCCGGCGCCTGTTCTGCCATCTCTGACGCGAGCGCGTGCACTGTGGTGTGAAGAGCAAGCGTTCGTGCCTGATCGGCCTTCATCAAAATGAAGTTCGGCAATAACTGAGTGATCGGCCTCAGGCTGGCGCGATCGAAACTCAAGGATCCACAGACGATTGTCGTCGGTGCGCCACCGCCGCCACAAAGAACGACATTGCCGTTGGCCTTGGCCCCGATCTCGCGAAAGCTCCACCTCGGACGTGTTCGCGGGCTGTCGCGCAAAACAATCGAAGTCCCCTTAGCCAGTAAAAAGCAATCACCACCGGTGAGGGGAATCGGCTCCGCAATCCCTTCCACACTCAGCCAGCAGTTGCCGCGCGAAAGCATAGCGAAGTGCGCCAAATCTGTGGGTGACATCTTTTTGTCGGAAGGCGTGACTTTTTCTTCGGTCTGGTTTTCCTGTTTTACACCCCACGGGGCTGTGGCTTCGAGCCTGTGCAGACCGAAAGCGGTTACGTGCATCGTTCTAAAGATGTCTGTTATCGAATCCAACTTAGCCTCCCCTTTTGGACGAATAGACAAAATATTAGGACTCCCGGGCAGTTCTCGTCTACCGCTGAAGAACTCTACTCTAGTGTACCGAATGCAATACATCTGCCGAAGGGAGTAATTTATGGGAAAGCTTGAAGGAAAAGTTGCGGTCATCACGGGTGGATCGAGCGGCATGGCGCTGGCGAGCGCCAAGCGCTTTGTTGAGGAAGGCGCCTACGTTTTCATCACGGGTAGCAGGCAGGAGCAGCTCGATGAGGCCGTCAAGCTGATTGGCCGAAACGTGACCGGCGTGCGCGGTGACGCGGCCAACCTCGACGACCTCGATCGTCTGTTCGATACGGTCAAGCGCGAAAAGGGCAGGATCGACGTCCTGTTCGCGAGCGCTGGCAGGGGCGATGCCTTACCACTGGGCGAGATTACCGAGCAGCACTTCGATGCGACCTTCGGCCTGAATACGCGCGGAACGCTGTTCACGGTTCAGAAGGCATTGCCGCTGTTCAACGATGGCGGATCGATCATCATGACCGGATCCGTTGCTTCGGTGAAGGGTTTTCCCGGTTTCGGCGTGTATGCGGCGAGTAAGGCGGCATTGCGCTCCTTTGCACGCACGTGGCTCAACGAACTGAAGGGCAGGAATATCCGGGTGAACGTGCTGGGTCCGGGGCCGATCGCCACACCGATGCAGGAAGAAGTTCTCACCAAGGAGGCGAAGGAGATGTTCGAATCCCTGATCCCCCGGGAAAGATGGGTCAACCTGAGGAAATCGCGACGGTCGCGCTGTTTCTTGCTTCCGACGATTCGAGCTTCGTGAACGGGGTGGAGTTGAATGTCGACGGCGGCTTCTCGGCGATCTGAAGTCAGCGGATCGCGGTGAGTTCATGACCGCCAACGCACTCCCCGAGATCCGATAGGCAACCAAGAGTCGGCAAAGCTGGAGACAAAATCCTTGGATGCTTGCGCGTTTATCAGGAGTCATCACGACGATGGTCTTTCGCCGACAATGAGAGCATTAGCCTGTTTTCTTCAATTGGGAACGCCTGGTCAGGCGGCCCATTCATCGAATCGGCGCATGATCTCCATGAGCTTGCATCCCAACAGGATGAGAGAGCCCCACAATATGAAGGGGACGCCATAGAGTAGGAGATGCTTGCGCGAACGGGCTAACTCAAAAACCCGCACCTTCACGATGGCGTATACGTTCGCTGAGAGATAAGCAACGACCAAACAGCCCACTACCAAGTTATGCATCTTGTTGCTCCTTCCCTTTACCGTGGGAGTTCCGCGCCAATCGTAAAGCTCGCGCCGAACACGATGTTTCCTCTTGGGCTGAGCGCGCAGTGGCGACGACCGAGCCGCCGCCACTGCGTTCGCTATTGCATAAAGTGCGCAACGGTATGCGAGTCATTGAAGACCGTTCTCGATGCCAGCTTGCCCTCTCCGGACGGTGCACGCCTTAGATTTGAGACCAGCCACCAGAGGCGCAGCGCTACCCACACCTCTTCACGACCGGCGCTGAACTCCGGTCGAAATTGGGCCTGAGAACTTCCCTTGAGCCGAGGCGAAGAATTGCCCTGAGACGTCGGTTCCGAGCGCCTAAGTTATGAAATGGTGAATTGCCTCGTTGGCGTTATCTTGAAATGAAGTATTTTTCAAATCAGTAAAAAAGGTGCTCTGGTCCACCATGTCCCCTGATAACTTACCCTCTTTACTGGCATAAAAAACGCCGCTTTTATACCGCTCATCCGAAATGGCATCTACAAAGCGTTTTGCACCTACATCCAGCGTATGCACCATTCCGCCCATCAATGGGAATACGATAGGCATCATCACGAACTTCAACATAAACCGCATTGGCGGGGGAAGACTATCTGGCGCCTGAGTTCCTTTTGTATTTCCTGGGCTCACAACAACAAACTTGAGCTTAGGATATTTTCTTGCCATTGATAACGTCCACATGGTTTCCGCATACTTGACATATGCGTATGCTTGCAATGCGTTGAACTTCTTACCAAAATATGATCCATCAAGAACAGCAGCAAACTCATCTACAGAAGAAGTCCTCATTGAAACTCGTTTTACTCCGAGCATCTTTACGCCTGGAACAGCTTCCGCACTGACTGATAGAACTGTTTTCCTTAACTTGTCCCGTTTAATCAATTCCTCCACTAGAATTACATTGCCTAAAATATTCGTAGCAGCTAATTGATTCATACCGGAAGGTGTAGATTTCGCAGCCGTTTTCCCAACTACTCCACCTGCATTTAAAACGATTGCATCAATAGGTTCCTTTATTTCTTCTACTGCTTTTCTTACAGAATTTGCATCCGTAACATCCCCAATAACAATTGCAAAAACCTTTTTCCCCGTTTTCTCCTCAAGGTCTTTTTTTGCTGCCTCTGCTCTCGCACGATTTCTGCAAAAAAGAATTACCTTTCTTGTTTCTTTTTTCAAGGCGAACTGTCGGGCAGTCTCTTTCCCAAGCCCAGCATTTGCTCCGGTTATCAAGATACTTTCGGTCATGTTTCTCTCCTTCTTAGGTTGTTAGTTACTTGGGGAATGGAGCAATCCGACAGTCAGTTGATGATGGCCGATCAGCGGGGCCTGAGCCGCCTCGATGCCCGCCGCAGTGAGCACGCGCTTCTTACCTGGGACCATCCCGGCATTGAGCAGTAGGAAATCGATCGGCCGACCTCGCTTGACCAGCTCGGCGAGCGCGGATTGAACGCTGGTTGGCGAGTCCAGATCCAGCTCCAGCGGCGTGAATATCAGTGTCTTGTTCTCAGCCGCGAGTTGAGCGGCCGTTTCCTGGGCCCCGGCCAGGCTGCGCCCGGTGACGATGATCTCGTGCCAGCCCTGTACGGCGAGCATGCGGGCTGCCGCATAACCGAGCCCGGAAGTGGTGCCAGTGATGAGTGCGATCGAATGTTCCATGGGCGTCTCCTGTATATACTGTCTTGCAGCATTACATACGCGAGAGTACGATAATCAACAGATGCAATGCAAGGAGTTTCGTACGCGATGGTAACTAATATTGCGAAGCGCCCCCGAGGACGTCCAAAAGGCTTTATCCCCGACGAAGCACTCGACCGTGCCGTTGAGATGTTTTGGGAGCATGGGTATGAAGGAGTCGACGTGGATCGGATCGCGCGCGCCGTGAACGTCACCAAACCCGCGCTATACCGAGCCTTCGGAGACAAGTCCACCTTGCTGCTCAAGGCGGTCGAGCGCTATGCGCTGACGTATGGAACTCCCAAAATGGCAGCATTTCAAGCGGAGCCGGACATCCACAAGGCCGTGACCGCCTTTTGCGAGGCTACCGTCGACTCCTGTACTGGCGAGGCTCGCAGCGGCTGCATGATGGCCGCTGCTGCGCTGGGACAGTCGGAGCGGGTAACGGAGATCCGTTCCCGGCTCAAGAAGGGCCTGACCGGATCCGCTGATATTTTCGCGAAACGTTTCGAGCGGGAGATAAAGGCGGGGCGCCTGACTCGCACACCCTCTGCCAAGGTGCGAGGCCGTTTGCTCGTTGACTTGCTGCAGGGTTTGCAGCTTCGCGCCAAGGTTGGTATCACTCGCGAGGAATTGCTGGAAGACGCTCGAAGCTATGTGCCCCTGATTCTTGGCAAGCAAATCTAACGCACTTCTCGGGGGCTATGCGTCTGGACGAGTGCCAAATCGCCGATGCGCTCACCGATACCAGATTAGTAATGACAAGTCGGCTTGTCGGTAGCTTTTCTAGGAGTGCAGTGGATAAAGTAATTTGGTCTCTGACGTTTTGACAAACAAATCCGGGTCCGATTCAAAGAATTGGCGGGAGCGACGGGACTCGAACGCGCGGCCTCCTGCGTGACAGGCAGGCGTCCTAATTTGAGTGAAGCAGCCCGTGCGAATATAAGAGAGGATTCGCGAGCTTCGGTGTGCTCTCTAAGGGGAAACAGCGGATAACCGAATCGCGATTGTGTGTGGGAAGACGGTGACAGGGCAGCGTTCTAACAGATACGTCTGCCGGCCAAGCCAGTGGCGCTTCCAACAAGCGTTCCGGTCTTCTCAGATCTAGCTGATTCTCTTTGGGCCATACCGAGCAGATAAATCCCGGTTTCTCCGCGTGGCCAGAAACCGAGCCGAGACCAGTACGCCCTCAGCCTCCGCACCGCCTCTCCTTGTCCCACGCCTGGTGCTTTCAATCTGTTCAGCGCTTTCCGATCGCGGGCGAAGGCAGGACTAAATTGCAGCGGCCAGGGCTTGCACGCTACCAATCCACAGGCTGGACCGAAGATGTCGATAGTCCGGTCGACGGCGATTGGGCCGATTCCCCTTCCTCGAAATTTCGGACTGATTTCCATGCAGTCGATGATTAACAGGTCGCATCCGGCGGCCTCATATTCATCTTCTACCTCTTCTTTCCAGCCGCCGGTATCCAAGTCGAACAGGAGTTCCCAATATTCAGCAATACTCCCGTCGATGCCATCTCCCAGCCTCTCAGTGCCAATGCCATGATCCATGGCCTCACCGAATTGCACCAACGACGCTTTTATGTAACCGACGTCCTCTTTGTCTCCCTGATCATCAGACATAGCGGAAATCTTCCCGAGAATGGCATGGACGAAGTCTGTGTCAACGTAATCTTCGTGCAACGAGGCCTGGACTGCGAACTCGATGCTCGCAACTATCTTTCGCTTGGCCTCATTCGTCGTCCCTGAACCGGCAGTTGCTTTTTCGATCTTCATGTCGCACCTCATGCCGCTGTTTACCGTAGTGTTCGGAATTCGTCAAACGGGCAGGAGCTGCCCATCCCGTTTCTAGGGCGAAATGGTAGACCCTGCGTCGAGCAGTCATCGCGTTCTGGTCGATGGACTTTTCAACTGAGATCGCTACGGGTGGTGACCCAATCAGGCACACTCGAATCTTTTGTTGCCGTGCGGCCGGTATCCAGCGCAACCAGAACACTTCAAAGCGGTTACGAGCAATACACAGCGGCCGCATAAGCCTCCGCTTATTCCTCGGCGTCACACAATCACCGTGCCATCCGGTGGTCTTCGGTGCAACGCGCTAAATCATTGCGCAGCAAACGGTTACTTGGCACGCGTCACGCGACTTGTTAAATACGCGAATGCCGCCGCGTCAACCCGTTTGACCAATATCTGCTTCCAGTTTAGAACCCGATGATTGGCTGGGAGATCAACTGGACTCTAAACCCAGCGCAGCGGTATGAGGTGGTGCTCCAATGCTTGAGAACGTGATTGAAACTATCGACCTCGCAACCGAGGACATTAAAGAGCGAAAACAGGTTCAGAGTCAGAGAAATTTTGAGCCCCTGCTGGACACCGTAGAAGCCGCGAGGCTTCTCAGAATGCACCCTCGAACTCTTCGCACGAAAGCACGGCGCGGTTCAATTCCCGCTGTCCAGGTTGGAAAACGTTGGCGCTTTCGAGCCTCCACGCTAGATCGTTGGCTTGGCAAACTCGCCAGCTGACCGTCGTTAGGGTCGAGGAACAAAAAACATCTCGACCGAAACGAATCGCCGATCTATTCTGACGGTGTCCGCCGACACCGTTTAAGCAAAGGAGAAACTTTGTTTAGACGGACACGTTACCAACACGGAAGCGTCGAACGAGAAGAGCGGAAGAAGGGACCGTCAGTTTGGGTCTACCGATGGTGGGAAGAAGACATCAACGGAAAGCTGGTGCATCGCAAGGCACAGGTTGGGGATGTCAAGAAATACCCGACCGAATCTGCGGCGCAGTCAGCAGCAGACGCTCTTCGGCTAACCATAAACAATCGCTGCGAACACAGGAACCTGCGGCAAACCACAATCAACACGCTTTGGGAGCACTACTCTCAAGAGGAGCTGCCTCTCAAAGCCTTATCCACACAGGATGCGTACATCATTTACGCAAAGAACTGGATTGTCCCACGCTGGGGCAATCTACCACTAGAACAAGTCAAAACTGTCGAGGTAGAGCGCTGGCTACGGGCGACCGGAGTTGCGGATGGAACCAAAGCCAAAATCAAGTGTGTGATGTCGGCTTTGTTTTCGCACGCCGTTCGGTGGGAGTTTTGTGGCCACAATCCCATATCTTCAGGGATACCGGTAGGGAGTGGAGGCAAGCGAGGCCCGAGCACTGGCGTACGGATCAGCGCCAAACGTCAGAGATCCCCGTTGGTTTTGTCACCGGAGCAGGTCAAGCTCGGATTGGCAGAGTTAGAGTTTCGGGATCAGTTGCTCGTGTTTCTAGAAGGGGCCTTGGGTATACGTCAAGGCGAACTCGGGGCCTTACGCTGGTTGTCGTGCGATTTCGACAACATGAGCATCAGCGTCCAACATTCGTATTACTGGCGTCGAGGTGGAAACCTGAAGAGCACAAAAACGGAAGCGTCTGCAAAACAGTTGCCGATGCATCCAAGCCTAAAATATTCCTTGCAGGAGTGGAGATCGCAAACCCTCTACAACAAACCGGAAGATTTTGTATTCCCTTCCGAAAGACTGCAGGGCATCAAGCCGCTAGATCTAGCTTCAGTGTTAAAGAAGAAGATTCAGCCTGCATTCAGACGGATCGGAATCACGGGTGTGGGCTGGCACACGTTTCGACATTCGGTCGGAACAATGCTGGCGGAGATGGGGGAACATCAACTCACAATCCGCGACTACTTGCGGCACAGCAACCTTCATGTCACGAACAAGTATCTGCAGGCGACGTCGAAGACCAAACGCTTGGCACAGGACAAATTGGTCGACGCTATTTTGCCGACGGGTATTTTGCCGAAGACAAACCTAATCCAATGAGCGCTGGTTGGAATCGTTCTCGAATGGGACCATTCTCGTTCCGCGCTTATCGTCCCCTAACATCCCCTGATTTGCTGGAGGTTAGGGTTGCAAGTGCTTGAAAAGAATGGCGGGGACGACGGGACTCGAACCCGCGGCCTCTGCCGTGACAGGGCAGCGTTCTAACCAACTGAACTACGTCCCCACTTTGTTTTCTTACCTTTGTCGGAAACCCGCGTGTCTAGTGGCTTTCCTCAGGTTCAATCGATTCGCCTGTGTCGCCTGTTTCAACCTCGTAGAACCAAATTCCGAGGTTAATGGACACCATGGACACCAAGCTAAATCGACGTCCAAAAGTGTGCTACAGGCAAACACCAACCCAGAGCAGCTGTCCCTGCCCCGTGACTGAATTGTAGCAGAGGAAATTCAGATCAGTACAGGCGCAGCGACTGTGGCAACGTCTCCGACAATCGCGTAAGCACGATATTTCAAGGAAAATGTCTAGAGATTTCGCCGTATAATAGCGTTAATAGTGACCCGCTCTTCGTCCCCGGAGGTTCTGCCATGCGGATTCTCATTCCCTGGAAGCCAGTGGTTCTCGTGTGGGGATTGTTGAGCGGCATGATATTTTTTGGTTTCGTTGCATCCTCGGTGCTTCAAGGAAAGGACCCCTTCGCGCCAGGTGCGACCATTACGCAGCCTTCAGCCATGAAAGCTGCTCCTGCGCAAG
Source organism: uncultured Acidobacteriota bacterium (assembly GCA_963818115.1). Classification (GTDB taxonomy): domain Bacteria; phylum Acidobacteriota; class Terriglobia; order Terriglobales; family Acidobacteriaceae; genus Sulfotelmatobacter. The sequence goes on along the minus strand of CAWFQZ010000026.1, from coordinate 206,130 downwards.
CGGGGCAACAACCTAAGCACTCCCACAAAGCGGCCCAAACTCCGAGTCAATGAGACATCCGAGATCTCTTTCAACTGATTTTTTTCTTTAGACTCTATTCGTTCACGTCCTCGCGTGGTTTACCTTGCCCAATATTTTCTCGAGTTTTTGCTTCAGGATGACTTCTGCGGGGGAACGCCCTTGGCGTCCGAGCCATGAGACAAAGTCTTTCATTTTGATTTCGTGCTTTACGGGCGGCTGCTGGACAACAACAGTCACCGTTGTGAATCCCTGGCCGATCTCTCCTACCCAGTTGTCCTGCTGTAAGGCCGCAAGAGCGGTAGCGATCGCCTCGTAGAGGGTCTCCGCAGTGACCTCTATGGAGTGCTCAACGTCTCGAATATCCTTTACAGCAACTGTGCACGTTCGGAGAACCACAACGACAGCGTATCATATTCGTCTTTTGTTCGCCTATAACTGAATCGGCTGCTCCTCGTTTGGCGCCCTCCCACTTCCGTTGTAGCGTCCTCTTGGTTGAAAGGGGTGTGCTCCGGATCGGCTAATTCGGGGGCGATCCAACCCAACTACCTATTCACCCGCGCCGTTACTCGAAGGGCGTTCAGGACCGCTTCGACTCGCCCGTAAACTTGGGTGGTTCGTGTTGTTTCCTCTAGCCTGACCACTACCGCGATAGGAGTTGCGCGCGGATTTGCGCGTCCCCAGCGCTCGTAGGCCGTGACGGCTAAAGTGTAGTGGTTTGCACTGAACTCGGGTCGGTGGAGACTCCATTCAAACACATCATGTTGTAGCGAACCGCGAGATCTCAGGGTAAGCCCAATCTCAGAGGTCAATTCGTCCGGCAGCTGCTCAATTTGTCCGTCATCGCCTACTTCAGCGGGCAGCTGGTCCGCCATAGCGCCAACAATCGCATCTCGCGGCACGTTCCCTCTGAAGACGCGCCACTTGACCGCCGTTCCGAGGTACTCTTCCAAGCCCCAACGCTGGACTTCAGGTGTATGAGCGACAGTGATGGTAAGTCTTTTCACTCCCCGCCCAGCTTCTTGAAGCTCAACTGGTATCGGAATATCGAAGAATGCGATCTTGTCTGCCTCGATCTGACCTTGGTAGTACATCAAAACGCTGAAGTCGTCGCAATCGGTGGCGCGTTGCGGGTCGGAGACTCCGTAGCCAACTACATTAAGAGAACTACGCCGATTGTTAGGATCGATCTCCTGTGCCAAGACTGAATGGTCAGCTTCATTCAGAGGATAGACTGCCGAGTTCACTAGCAGAGCCTTTAACAATGCGGCTGACGGTGTGAGTCCAGCGCGCGTAAGGTCGTGCAGAACGAGAGCAAGTTTGTGCGACGCGCGTGCTGCTGCAAAGCTCGTACCCGACACGAATGAGAGAGGTGGCGTAAGCTGATTACTCGCCACCGCAATATTCAAACCCTGATTTTCAGTAGCCCTCTGAAGCTCTTCTTGATAAAGAAAGTTTCCACCGTATTCAACAATTTCCGGCTTAATCTCCCTCCGAATTCCCGGTCCCGACCGCGTGAATGGCGACGGATAGTGACGCTCGGCCATCGCTCGGGCACGGCCATGGGGACCTACTACGAGCGTTGAAGGCACGAGTGAGCCAACTGTGAGCCCCAGTGCCGATTGACCGGGATCGCGCAGAGAGAATTCCTCCCTAACGAGATATCCGGGATAGTGGACACCTTGTCTGAGCTGCTCAGTTACGTCAAATGTAAGAAGGTTCCCAGTGCTGACGACAAACACTATGTCGTATTCCCGACTCAGCTGATCTATCGTTCTCGCGGTCCATGAGCGGCGAGGCACTGTTCTTCGTGCCGCCGCGTTCCATCCCAAGCTCAAGTCGTTGACGGATAGGTTGAAGATCCTCACTCCCCTGGGCGCGAAGTGATTAACGGTTCTTCGGAGCAACGTCGAGAAAAGACGCTCCTCTTCAAGCTGATTATTATCGTCGAGTATTCGAGCGCCCGCGACCCATACCTTCCCTTCGTTGGTGGCACCCATAGCGATATTCAATGCGTAGTACGCTACCAGCGACGCTACACCTGAGCCGTGCCCGTAGCCGTCGGAAGGATTGGCCACACGTTCGCGGGAAAGGAAGGAAACCAGATCATCATCTCGAACTACTGGTCTAAGAAACGGATTGCCGGCACTAATTCCTGTATCAATCACACAGACAACCGGTGCGTCTTGCGCTGGAGGTTGAAACGCCCCCAGTTCCTGAACGTCGAAGTTTTCGATAGTGTGGTGAAAGGTTTCGAATGTCGGACGTTCTTCAAACCACGTGATAGTCGTCTGCCATTCGGAATCTTCAACAAGATGTCGAAACAACTCGCCTGTACAACGGATAACCGCTCGAACCGTTCCTTTGTTCTGCTCATGCTCGAAAATCGTGCCGCGAGTATGATTTCGAAAAGCCGCCGATAGCCGATGGCGAATAGCTGTGAGTTCTTCTTGTCGTTGGGCCGGCCCCCGCGCTAAAGAAGTCATCTCGATTTCGCATATGATCCACTCTTGCTGAACCAACTGTTCATATTGGTCCAACAACGTTGGGCTGACGCGGTCTTGCGGATTGCCTTCGGCAATCGTCTGGATGTTTGCAAGGCTCGAATGGGGTAAGACATTATTTCTGGGAACTGCTGTCGCGAAACTGTCAAGTTTCGCTGAAAGCTTGTTCAGGTCATGCTGTCGCGGAACAGCCAGAGTGATGCCAGCGGTTGCTTCAGTGATTAGCTGAAGACCGGTCCCTGTGAGCTTAACCGGAGCATCATGTTCGAGCTTTAAGAAGACTGCTCGCCGTTCCTCGTCCGTCAGCGTTGCCAGCCTTGCGGAGATTGGTTCGATCTGGCGCTTTAGCCGGAGTGCTATTTCCGTTCGGCGCGCAATTACTTCGGGGGGAAGTGGAATGACGCGTGGACGCTCATTGCGTCGATCTTCGACGGTAGGAGGCGCCAGTGCGAGAGGAGGGTAATTCTCGTTCATTAGCGCCGCCGCAAACCTCGTTTCTTGCTCGCGGACATCACCATTTTCCATTGGACTAGCTCACGATGGATGTCGGCGGCGCCGAGCGCAGTACGGTCCTGAAGAAGCATTGTCTTGATGGCATCGATTGTCGCGCGCTCAATGTCGGAGAATGACATTGTGCCCGATGCGCGAACAAGTTGAGTCGGCGCACCGGTCAGAACAACCCCGCTTAGGATTTTGCGGAAAAAGCGCTCCCTCGTCTTCAGATCAGGCAGTGGAAACTCGACTACGTCATCAAAGCGACGCCACAAAGCAGGGTCTAGGAGGTACTGGTGATTTGAAGCTGCAATAACAATGCTCTCTGTTGAACTGAAGGTATCAATCGCTTGAAGGAGGCTGTTGACGACGCGCTTTAATTCGCCGACGTCATTAGGGTCATCGCGGTCTTTTCCAATCGCATCAAACTCGTCGAGCAATAGCACCATTGGGGACGACGACGCCCGGTCAAAGACCCGCTGAATATGTGCGGCCGTGTCGCCGACGAAGCTGGATATGACTGAACTGAGTCTCAGGATACCCATAGGAAGTCCCAGTTCGTGCGCAATAACTCTGCTGGTCAATGTCTTGCCGCAACCCGGTGGTCCCCAAAAAAGTAGTTTCGATTTAGGGCCGTACCCGTGTTTTTGCAGCTGCTGTCGCCGGCGATGCTCTTCCAGTATCCGTTCGAATTTCTTGCAGGTCGACGGCGATAAGACCAGACGATCAACTTCCACCGGTCGGCTATCGAAGAAGATCAGGTCCTCACCCGATCGGCGGTCCTTTGGCAAGACTGATAGGCGGGGTTGATCACGCTGCTCGGTCCCAACTGCACCAAGTGCACGTTTCAATTCAGTCGCACTCCCATGATGATTTGCTGCGAGCTCGTCAACGATAATCGCTTCAGCGGTGCGAATGAAAACGGATTCATTCCGTTCCCGGAACGCCTCAAAGAGTCGTCTGAGCTTTTCCACGCTGATCGCTGATTGCATCGTCTTTCCCGCCAAGGCTTGCCTATTGTGCACAATATACGTCCAAGTGAAGAAACCCTAGGGTATCGCACATATGCTCCAGGAGTCAGTACATACTGTGAATCCGGCGATCCTCACACCACGGTTAAATGGAGGTTTAGCGACATGTGCGGTAGCAGAATCGGCGATTGGCACTTTCCGAATGGCGTGAGTCTTGGGTGGGAATGTGGGAATAAAGAGGTCCGATTCGGCTCGGGCACATCCTTTCAAGTGGACAGTGACGTCACAACTCCCAGCACACGCTCCAAAATCCAAGTGAAAGGTCGTCGCTCAGGAGCGTTGCATGCCGCAAATTACATTGCTTTGGCCACTTCAACTGCAGTTTCAAGCTGGATATCTATTCCTCTTTTCAAGCTGTCTCGCGAAAGCTCAACACAGAACTTCGGGACGATACCGTTGTTCTCCAGCATCCGTCCCCGCCAGGTGAGGTAGGCGGCAACTGGCAGGCCGAGAACGTATCCATGCCCAACCTTGTAGGCGCTGCCGCTGAGTAGACGGCCGGGTGTCTTCGTTCCCACGATGGTCGCCAGATTATTTTCCTCAGCAAAGGCCGAGACCATTTCGCCGGCGCTCGCGGTGTGCTCGTTTACCAACAGCACGACTCGACCATGGAATCGTCGCTGGCCAAGTCCCTCGGTGACGACGAGGATGGATTTTTCAACGAAGGCATATCGGGCCGCTAACCATATGAGAGTCGCCTTATGGGACGGTATCCGTCCGAATCGGGTGAGTTCCTCACGTCGGTAACCGCGCTCGCGACGTTTTCGCGTGAGGCTGTAGCCGACCTCAAGTTTTCCGGGTGTCAAATAGCTCATCAGACGTAGCCCGCCGATTCCTCCGCCGGTATTGCCGCGAAGATCGACGATGAGCCGACTGCATCCGTCGAGTGAGGCGAGACCGCGGTCGATGTCCCTCGCTACGTCGATTCCAATGGCGCCCGGAAACATTGCGACTCGCAGCAATCCAATTTCATCGCTGAGCCTTTCGGTTGTGACCGCTTGCGGCGCCGTGACCGGGTGCTTCTGGGATTTCGGCATTGGCAATTGAACGTTGACCTTCTGCACTTCACCGTCGAGCTTTTCAATAAGAAGATTCGCGGATTCGCCGACTGAGAACGTCAAGTCATTTGGTGGGAGAACCTCTCGTCCACCGCATTCGAGTAAGAGATCCCCAGGCCGTATGCCAGCCGCGAAAGCTGGGCCGCCTCGATGCACGTCTTGAAACATCCAGCGCTCGCTTCCGTTTACACCGACACGCTGCAGGGTGGCGTTGATTGCGTGGCGAGTGGGAATATTCCGCATCCCCGCATGGCGAAAGCCAGTGTGGCTAGTCTTGAGTTCTGCTACTAATTTGTGGACCTCTTTTTCGAAGACCTCCGGGTCGGTACACGCAAGGATCTGATCCCGGCGATCCCGAGCCAAAGTATTCCAATCCACGCCGTTCATTCCGGGATCGAAGTGCTTTGTAGCGACAAGGCGGCAGACCTTGTCGAAAATCTTTGTGCGCTCGTCGAGAGTCAAATTCATTGCTGTTTGATTCCAATCGGGGTTGAAGTCTCTCCAACGGCGATGAACGCTGCCCAATAAAACGGGCTCAATTGATCTCCGTATTTCGCCAGCAAATCGAGCTTAGCGTTCCGCAACGCCGAACTGGTGCTTTCACCGTCGGCCAGTCGTTTATAAAAGCGCTCCATTAGTGCGCTCGCAGAGGTATCGTCAGCGCTCCAGAGGCTCGCAACAACTGATTTCGACCCGGCTACCAGAAATGCTTCCACCAAATTGCTGATTCCCTCTTGCCCCTGCAATTTTCCCACTCCGGTATCGCATGCGGACAGTGTCGTTAGTTCTGCATTCAGGCGTAGCCTGATGATCTCGCGCACCTGCAGCAATCCGTCATCGCCAGATTTTGGATCGGCCCCCAGAACAAGCGCTGATCGCTCCGGATATTGCGTGTCGGCGAACCCATGAACTGCCAAATGCAAGACACGAAATTGATCAAGTGGTTCTTTTTTGAAGGCGGTCTCGGTCGCGTCCTTGGCGAGAAGGATGACCGCGTTCGGTCCTACAATCTTACCGATTTCCTCAACCTCTTCGCGCGTCTGCGGAAGATCACGGAGAGCAACGCCTGACAGATCTGCGACGCCACGTTCAATTCGCCCGCGCACGGAGGTTGGAGTCGGCAACCTTTTGCCTGCGCCGCCCTGGTTCTCATAGGCGACATCTCCCACCCCCAAAAGCGGCTTCGGCGCGGCCTCGTGCCTTTGGCCGCGGCGAAGCGTATCCAAAATCGTGCCCGATGGCACGTAGCTAACAATGTGGGATTTGAGAAGATATTGGCCCCGGTTGTCTTGAAGGGCCTCAAACGGCAGAAGGTGCAATATACCGTCTGGTACGACGAGAATCCTGTCAGCGTTGGACATTTCGGGAATCGGCTTTAATAGTCGTTCGTAGAGTCGTTTCGATACCTCCGCTCCCGACGCCTTGCCGCGGATTTCATCGACGTACTGCTGCGCCAACTTCTCGATCTCCTTGCGCCCGGTAGGAAGCACTCTCACAAAAGCGCCCTGGCGCGATATCGAAATGCAGTAGGATTTGGGGTCATCAAGAACGTACTCCAAGAGAACTTCGTCCGGCTTTAGGTCATCCTGCACAATGTTCAAAGGCGCGGGTTGTGCGGGCAGTCGTGTATTCGCCTCATCTCCCTTTGTCCATGCCAAACCGAGGCGTCGCTCGTACTCGACGAGTTTGTCCAGGAGTTGCTCGCGTTCGGCGGCGTTGCCGCTCTGCATCAATCGAGATTGAAGACCAGACACATCGGTCTCCAAGGAAGCGGTCTGTTGTGATTCCGAGGTTGGGAACGCCTTTCGATCTTCGAGAGCCCAAGCGAGGGTTCGTCCTCGGACGCGTTCCAAGACGCGGAACGCTTCGGGCACATCTCCGCCACGAGTTACGAGTTCGAAATGCTGCACGTAGGTCTGGCTCTGCGCGGCCACAACGGAACTGTTCCAATACGGCTCGTCCACGCTGGTCAACATTCCTTCGATCACGTCTTCTGCTTGATCGTAGAGAGCCTTTGCTTCGGCATAGCGACCGCGACGTGCTTTTAGATCAGCGAGGATGGTCAAATTGCGAGGCACATAATAACGATCACCAACTTGCTGGCTGGCGGTCACGCCCTGCGTGGCACGTGCGTCCGCTGTGGATAGATCTCCGGCATCGCGATAGAGTTGCGCGAGTTCGTACATGGCGTCGGCTTCGATTCTGTAAAACTGCACGCTGGTTGCAAATTCGCCGGCGTCTTCCAAGTACCTCAGAGCCTGTTGTCGGTCACCTGTTTGTGCCGACAGCCTTCCGAGACGAACAAGCAACTCCGCCTCATGGCCGCGCTTCTCTTGCGACTGCGCTTTGGCAAGGGCACTCTCAAGCACCGACCTCGCTTCTTCCGTTTTTCCAAGCGAGATCAGGGCCTGCGCTTTTCCCTCATATCCCATGAATGGAAGTCCACAGTCAGGATCAGCCTCCGCTAGCTTGATAGCTCTCTCGAAGAATCTCAGCGCCTCCGCGTGGCGATTGACTTCTTCAAAGCCTCTTCCGAGTAATTCTAGAAAGCGTACCTGGCCGGCAGTGTCGCCATTCGTCATGGTCGACAGGAGAGCGCCGCCAAGAAGTCTGGCCGCTCGTCCTGGGTTCCCTTCTAAGAACGCAATGAGGCCCAATTCACCGGACGCGCGCGTGACCCATTGGCTTTCGCCCAGGCTCTTTGCGATGTCCTGCGCTTCTAGCCAATCGCGCTTTGAGACTCGATAGTCAAGCTCAATATCGGTGTAGCCTTTTGCGATCAGGCACCACAGGCGCAGCCTTGAGTCGTTTTGCACGATCGGAGTCTGGAGTTGCTCATTCAGAATGCGCGAAAGATCCACAAACGACATTGTTTCGGCTTGTGACCTGAGGCGTCCCACTTTGGCGTAAAGCTCGTTTCGACTGTCGCCCTCAGCAGCGAACAGCTTTTCGGCTCTGGCAAAGAGCGGCGCGGCTGCGGGTCCGTTATTTAACCAGTAGAAGTGATCGGCGATGCCAAGTAGCGCCTTGGGATCGGTGGACTGTTGGAGAACTGCGGAATCAATGGGAGAACCGGTCGCATTGCCTGAAACCGTTCGGTAGTGTCGAGTGTAGGCGTAGTAAGAGCAGATTGTCAGAAACACCACGACCGGGGCGGCTACAAAGCCCGCCCATCCTGGGACACGTCTGCCCACTGAGAAACCACGCAAATAAGGAATCTACAAAGTCGTAGCGACGAGGCGGCGCAAGAGCAGTGGCGATGCGGATTAGAACCCAAAACCTTCCCAATAGTTTCTCATCAGACGATAAAAAACAAAAGGTGGTTTGCCCGGAACAGCGCCTTGGGCAAGTGTTTTGGCGAAAATGACCTGGCGGAGTCGATTGACCAATCGGCAGTGGCGGTAAAGCACGACAAATTCACCCGGTTGGGCGGCCCATCATGTCTTGGCGGCGAAGGTACTGCCCGCCGAGGGCGCCGGCCAAATCTTCACGGCCAAGTGAGCAAGTTCTTTCGCCCGGTTCCTGATCTCTGTCTCGCCCCAATGCTCCTGTTTAGCGATCTCTTGATTCATCCGAAGCAAAGCATCGACTAATCGAGGTTTCTTTCCCTCGAAGCTTGAATTGCTAGCCGAGGCATTTGCAGGTGGCGTCAGCAGCGAAAGGTTTCCGAGTGTGTGAATCAAGCGGTTTCGCTCAGCTATCTCCGCAGCCATAGCCTCGTCTGCTGGTACGCCGCTCTCTGCGGGTGCAACCCTCTCAGAAGGCAACGTCCGCCAATGTTCTTGCCAATGCTGCGGCATTATGTGTTCTATCGAGAGGCCTGGCCGGATTCCCTCGGCGGCTGTGAATTTGTCACGAGACGCACGCTCGAATTCTTCCAGCATGTACGCGAGACGATTGGGCGGGAGTGTCTGATACTGATTTCTCGCTGCAATGGCGTCTGTGAGCTCTACGTCCGAGGGGAACTTTGCAGCGTCGCTGTTCCTCTTGAGTTCTGCGGCGGCTGCAAAAGTCTCAACAGAAACACCATGCTCCCGCATCGCAGAGACGAATTCTAGAAATGCAATATTGTAGTTTTTTGCCGTCAACCCGCAGAGTGCCCGTCTTACGACGTAGCTCCGAATGAGTTCATAAAGTTTGATTTTCACTTCCAACGTTGCCGGCGAAGAAGCGATCAAAAGTATTAGCGGATAAGCGGTTGACATATCAAAGTTCTCAAGGCACTTTGCCAACCGGTGCAACGGACTATCAATAGGTGGGTCAATGAGTTCTCGGTAGATCGGTGCATATCGTGTCAACGCCCCGAGTTCTTGACCTACAGTAGCTGCCGCTGTACGCCTGCTGAACTTTTTGTATTCCGCGTAAAGTTCGCTGATTGAAATCAACTCTCCGCTTTCAGCCGCTAAAACGTGCGCGAGAAAGAAATCCATTACAGGTTTCCGAATCCGGCCTTGCGTTGCTTCTGACTTCCAGAACGCGTCCTCAAATATGCGCCAGTAATTATTCATGAGGAGTTCTTCATCTTCATGATTTCGGGCCGCTCTGAGAAAGACGTCATTCCGGACCAAGTCCATCGCCGCCAGAGGTTGCCCACCAGTGTTTAACGTCGCAAAGATCACTTGCGGGTCGTCTTCCTTCGACAGCGTGATCACAATGAAATGGAAGTTCTGGAATATCGCGTCTGTGAGTGCGAGCAGGCGGCTCCGAGCATTCGCTTGGTCTTGATCTATGAATGCTTGCGCACGATCGAGAAAGAACCAATAGCCAGCGATACAGTTTGGGGCGCCGCCCTTAATTTTTCCATTCTTATAGAAATGTGTTGGGTACTTAGCGCGAATCGACTCTGCGGTCAAATCAATTACGTCGTGGAAGTTCTGACGATCAAATGATGTCGGCATCAGTTTGTATCGTCCGCTGTTCTTGTCTGACTCCGAAAGGTCCGTGCCGAGCAGCAAGAGATTTTCAAGCTTCACGGCTAGGTCTTCAAAGGTCCTCTCTCGGGCAATCTCTCGGAGTGCTGCAAAGCAAAGGTGAAACGTTGTTAAGCGCTGTTGGCCATCGACGATATCAAACGCTTGGACCCGTCCAAACGCAGCTTCGCCTTCCGGGATTACAAGCAAGGATCCCATGTAGTGTGGAAACTCCGCCTTGCCCTTCGCAAGGCGTTCTTCCGCCTTAGCCTCGATTTGTTCGAACAGGGGGCTAAGCTGCCTTTTGTCGGTCCATGCATACGTACGTTGGTAGATGGGAACAACGAAACGATGATTTTCTGTTAGAACCTTACCTACTGAGAGCGGATCGGCCTTCACTTAGAACCCCCGAAAGGTGTTTGTCACAACGATCACATCTTACGATAAAGGAGTAGGTCTTCAGGCAAGAGTCTCTTTCATAAAATGCTCGTGGCACGTTTTGGAGGCGTGTCCTGCCGCGCAATCCACAATTTCGCTTGTTGTAGATTTCGGGCAATCCGGAAGTTATTCTTGGATGGGTTCCTATTTGCGGAAATCGGTTTTTATTCAAAACAAAAAGCGGAGTGCAGTTGTCATCCCCAGCACTCCGCCATAGATCAACAAATGGATCGACTCAGTTCGCGGTCTTTCGAGTCTTCTTGATTGTGTTGTAGCCTCGTTTCGCAGCCAACTCTTTGGCCACGGCTTTCTGGAGTGTTTCGGTGTCCACACGATAGCGTTTCGCAGCGTCTATCAAAATGTCGTCACGGCTGTTCGCGGATCGCTGATAAGCCGAATCCAGCAGGCTGATTTCGAGAAGTAGCTTGCACAGTTCGGCCTCTTCATAGTTGGCCACTTGCTTGGCCAGAAGCTCCTGTGCCGACGCAGAGTCCTTCTTCGCCTCTACCTTGTGCCGCTTCGCCAGAGCCGGGACCTGGCTGTAGGAGAGGTGGCCGATCAGGTAGTGGGCGACCGCCAGCAAGTCAGCCTTCTTTAGCGGAGACGATGCGCGTTGGAGGATCGTAGCCAGGATACGATGGCGGATCGTGATGGCCAATTTCTCCTTTTCGATCCGTTTCCGTTCCTCGGCCCGTTCCCGCTCGACTTGCTGCGGAGAGGGCGTGTTGGGATGATGGACACGACAAGCGAGATCGGCACAAACCTTGACGACCTGTCCGCGTTTACCGCCGTCCATGACGATAGCCTCGGTCATCTTGTCACAGGGTTTCTGAACGGCTGAGAGCTTGGTGCTTGCGCCGTTCGGCTTGGGTTTCTTGATCTCCAACTCCACATACTGATTCCGTCCCAAGGGAGCGCCCTCGCGGGAATTCCACGCCGCCGAAATCTGGATTAGCTGCGGTTTGGTTTCCAGAGTCTTTTTCACGGAAGCGTCGATCTTGGCCCGGAAACAATCGGGCGAAGTGCAGGAATCCTTGCGCACGTCGGGAAAAAGCAGCTTGTTGAATCCAGTTCGCTTCGGGCAGTTAGCGCACGAACCTGCTTCGGGAACGAGCGTCTCATCCTGCTTGTCAAACGGCGCGGAAGCCAGTTGTAGCAAGATGTTCGATTCGATCCACGCTGCCAATAATGCGGAGTGCGTCTTTATGCAGAGTGAGGCAGCTAGCTGGAGACGAACTCTTTTGGCCCCAGGATGGTCGGCTAACCACTAGAGAGTGACAGCTTCGCATAATCTGTAATAGTCTGAACGTGACTAACCAATTGGATACTCTTACCTTGCGCGGACAACCAGCTAGCGAAAATTCAACTTCAGTATTGCCGACAAACCGGGATCAAAGTCACAAGAGGCGCATTTCCGGGCTCTAATCCAGAGGCATGTTTCCACTCCTCCGTCATTCGTCCGGATACTTGCAATGCTTGGTTCGGATCAATTCTTGAACAACTTTTTCAAGGCGGGCAATAAATCCGTAGCGATTCGCGCCTTGTCGATACAACCATCAGCTCCCGCTTCGAGTGAACGAGGTAGTAGTTGGTTAGAATCATGCTGACTAATGATCAGAATTTTAAGTGCAGGACGTTTTTGCCGTAAGAGCTGTGTCGTGTCCAAACCGTTCATTCCAGGCATGCTGATATCCAGCAGAATGAGATCCGGCATTAGCTCATCAGCTTTTTGAAGAGTTTCGCTGGAATTTGAGGCTTCCCCGCAGATCTCCAGCTCCTGGTCGCCTGACAGGAGCTTAGCGATCCCGCGTCGGACTAGTTCATTGTCATCCGCGATCAGCACCCTCATGATCAGACCGTATCCATAACGTCTGACACGCTTGCTGGCAAGGGCTCAGCCTTGCTCTGATCCTCTTGCGACGCAGCTTTGGGAAGCGGGATACTCGCGAAAACGCGGGTTCCGGAGCTATCAGACGCGATATTCATGGTCCCTTCGAATTGACGCAGGCGTTCCCGCATACCTCCTATTCCAACACCCGAGCGTCCCGATTGAATCTCAGCCAAACGCACGGGGGGCATGCCCTTGCCCTGATCCCGGATGTCTAAGGTAATCTGATTCGATTCACGGGCAATCCGAATCGAAGCAGTCTTACTCTCGGAATGCCGGTGAATGTTCGTCAAACATTCCTGCACCAGCCGGAAGATCACGAGTTCCATATTGCGCGGCAGTCTCCCAAACTCCTTTGAAATATCAAGCTGAATTTCGAGACCGCTGCGTTCGAGAAGCCCTTGGAGGTACCAGCTGACTGCGGAATATAGCCCGTTCTCGTCCAACAGAGGCGGATGTAGCAGGTAAGAAGTCGTGCGGATCTCCCGGTGCAACTGTTGAACTGTCTCTTGAATTTGTTCGGCCTCAGTAGCGAGCTCGGGGGCATTGCGACCAGTTTTCTGAACAAGCTGCGCGAGGCTAATGCCAAGCACGGTCAGGGTCTGACCCGCGCTGTCATGCAACTCGCGGGCGATATGCCGGCGTTCTTCATCCTGACTTGTCAACAAGCGCCAGGAGAGCTCTCGAACTTGGTTGGATTGCTCCTCCAGTTCTCGGGTCCGAGCCCGCACTTCTGCATCAAGTGTTTGGGCCAGCTTGCGGAAGTTTTCCTCTGCCTCCTTGCGAGCAGTAAAATCGCTGGCTGCACCGAACCACTCCAGTATCTCGCCGCTTACATTGAGTAGGGGAACCGCCCGCGAGTACGTCCAGCCCAGCGTGCCGTCCGTTCGTCGGACCCGATGTTCAAGCTCGAACATCTTTTTTGTCCGCACTGCCTCACGGATCGTCCGCAATACCAGGGGTTGGTCGTCGGGATGAATATATTCGTTCAGCCAATCTTTCCGTGGCTTCCCTGTATCCGCGATGAACCCCCTGCCGTCGAGCTGGCGCATCTCGCTCCAGTCCGGACTCATGCGATAAACCACGTCAGAACTCGCGTTCACGAGTGCGCGGAACCGTTCTTCGCTTCGACGCAGCAGCTCCTCCGCCTGCTTGCGTTCGGAAATATCGGCAGTAACAGCAAGTTGCACTATGGTTTCATCCGGATTTCGCAAGGGTGCGGCGTGGGTTTCCATGTGGCGCCGTTTACCATCCAGCCCAATTATGTCGAACTCTAGTGAACCCTGCTCGCCCCGGCAGATGCTCTCATTGAATGCTTTGAACCGGTCCCGATCGTCCGATGCAATCAGGTCATAAACATTCTTGCCAACCACTTCCTCTGCGGAACGAGCGCCAACCATCTCCAGGCCGGGCTTATTCATGTGCAACAACGTACCATCTGCCGAGACCAGTTTGACGCATTCAGGCGTGGTTTCGACAATTGCGCGAAAACGCTCTTCGCTTTCGCGCAATGCCGTCTCGGTCCGCTTCTGCTGCGTGATGTCACTGTTGGTTTCGAGAATGCGCAGCGCATTTCCGTTCCGATCCAGCACCCACCGGCTAATGACGATTACTTTCGTGCCATCCTTTGTTGTGTGAACTAATTCGCCGTTCCAGCGCTCATCGCGGTGCAGTTGTTCGTTGATCTTTTCCAGATGCTCGGGAAATTGGGTCTGCAAGAGTTCGTGGGTTACTCGGCCCAACGCTTCCTCACGGGTAAAGCCGTAGAGCTCCGTCGCAGCCTTGTTCCAATAGATAACGTGGTCGCCGGCGTCGCGAACGAAGATAGCATCATTGCTCAGGTCCAAAAGGCGAGCTTGTTCCGACAGTGCTCGCTCCGCCTGCTTGCGTTCAGTAATATCGCGGGCCACGTTTGATGCTCCAATGACCCTGCCTGCCGCATCGCGGATGGGAGAAATTGTGAGTGAAACGTCCACGGTAGCGCCGTCCTTGCGTTTGCGCACCGTTTCGAAATGATCGACTCGCTCGCCTCCTGCCAGACGCCTGAGAATGTCTTCTTCTTCTGACCGTCGTTCCCACGGCACGATGAGCGTAATATGCTGGCCGACGGCTTCCTCTGCTTTATATCCGAACAGCCGCTCGGCGCTCTGGTTCCAACTGGTTATAGTTCCGTCGAGCTTCTTGCTGAGGATGGCATCGTCTGAGGAATCGACAATGGCAGCCAATAGTGAGGTTGTCCGTTCTGCCTGTTTTCGCTCCGTAACGTCATGGAACGTGATGACGATCAGAGAATCCCCGGCTCCTGCCAATCGGCGTGCGTCAAGCACAAGCGTCCTTCTACCGGCAGGGAATTCGCGGTCGATTGCGACAGCTTGAAATTCACCGGGGCCAGAAAGAGTCGCTTCTACGGATTCCCAGACTTCGGAGGTTTCCCATTCGTTATCCCCCAGCTTGCGGATCGAAATGCCCTGCGTCTCATCCCGCGAGACCCCAAATATGGCATAAAAGGCCCGGTTCGCCGTCTGTACTTGCAATTTGGCGTCGAGAACAACCACGGGATCGACTACCGTGTTAAGGATCGCCTTCGTGTATTCCCGTTCGTAGATGGCTTGCTCGACACTCGCGCGAAAGGCCGTGATATTCGTGAATGTGAGGACCGCGCCCAGAATCTGGCGATCGCTTCCGGTGTAGGGAGCTATTCGAAGAAGAAAATATCTATCGCCATCGCGGGTTTCGATCCGGTGTGGCACTCCGTCACTGATCACGCGCGTGCAGATTCTATTGAGATCCTCCACGCCCGCAAGAGTATTGCCGAGAGAACAACCGAGATCCGAGACCTTCAAGCCAAACACCGTCATGGCGGCCCGGTTGATGCGGGCCACTTTGCACTCGCGGCTGATTACAATTGTCGGAAGATCGATTGCATCAAGCACACCGACCTCGTTGGCGGTTGTCCCGCTCAAAGTGGTGCCTTCGCCTGACACAGTGCTGGCTAGAAAGAACTCGTCATCCTGGGCCATGGAGTATCTCTACTTTTAGCCAGTAGCACGATACAGCGTGCGACTCCGTTGCAGCACATCATCGGCTACAAGTGGGAGAGTCTCACGCAACGCCAAAAGCAACGCCTGAGAGCGCGGCATGTGGAACGAACCGGGATGCCGCGACAAAAGTCGGTCCTCCAGGACACGGGATTCGTCCGGGCCCACGGCGTCTCGAAGTGCCTCCGACACGGCTCGCTCAAGCCGAGAGTAATCTTCTACGGGAATAAGATGGGAGTGATTCTCGCTGAGTCGCGGCAGCATACGAGCGTGCACGTCTCCGTTGAAGTTATCCATCAAGAACGAGCAGAAGATCGCAATATCCTGCTCATGTGCCAGTTTGTCGAATAAATCTTCGAGGTTCATGCTGGCGGCAACGTCGCCGCGCTCCCAAAGAAGGTTAACCATCTCTCCCCACCAGCGGACTTTCGGGTAGCGACCGTCTGCGCGAGCTTGTGAAACTACGTTTGCAGCTAAGCCTAGGAAAACGGGCGAATCCGGCATTCCGTCCCGCATGAAGGTAGGTAGCAGATTGTCGGCGTCAACAATTGTTAGTTGTCCCCGCTTCTCCGCGGCTTTCACATCCACACCCTCGCTCTCCAGGCGGGGCCGAAAAGCGTCCCAGTGAGCGATTGTCGGAACTAGAATTACCCCCTCGCCGTTGGCAATCGCCGCAGCCGCAAAGCGACAGACGGCGCGATTGAGAAATTGCTGATCCTGATAAAGCTGGACGATGTGATCGTGGGGGGCAGCGCCGGCTAAAAGACCGGACCAGGGCTCACCTTTAGCCGCTGCGTTTTTTGTCTCGTCCAAGCTGCTATTGTTTTCCATTGCCATCCTCCCCATCTCCGGAAGTAAATCTCGGGATTAAATCAGATTTTGTTCGAAACCCGCTTTCCGACATGCTGGCCTGGCATCGAACGCAGCGGAGTCTGGCTTTGTTTAGTCTGGACCCTGATCAGCATTAACGGCCATAACTATCGCTGCCGGTAAAGATAATATCGCCCTCGAATTTGAAAATCAAGGATGGTTTACGAGCCGTACGTTGGATTCTTCAGGTAGTGGACAGCCTATGGGGTCTCATCTCTTCCTGCCCACCACAAGACCCTCCCCACAATGCGCCAATTCGATCCATTGGCCAATAGGACGGAACGGTACCCGCGCTGATCCGAGACGAGGGCCTCCGTGTGGTCAAATCTTATTAAGCGGGACAAAAGGAGTGCCTTCTCCTTTGGGTTCCAGGCAACGACAATTTTTCCAATCAAACCGTCCAGGGATGCAGCTGAGGTATCAACGGCGACGATGTATCCATCGAGGATCAATGGCGACATCGAATTGCCGGCGACGCGAAGGCTGATTGTAGCCTGTGGATTCGGACACCACTGCGCGGGAGCCGCCCACATCGCTTCGGGTTTTAGCTGATCGAGATCGGTAACTTCATCTCCGTCTGCTCCCGGAGTCGCCGCATGGACGGGTAGAAGCGGAATGGCAATGAAATCTTCCGGTTTCACCGAACTGGACGCTCCGGCATGAACAAGATTCACGCTGGCAATCCTGCCCTGCCGCAAACGTCGGTCTGCCGTCGGCAGGACGCGCATAACGTCCGCAGTGCTAAGACCTGCGCGTGCCCAAAAGAACCAGCATAGCGGATCACCCGCCAGATTCCCGAGACGGATGTACGATTCCGCCGCAGGCTCGGTCTCCCCGCGCTCCCATCGGGAAACCGCCATGGCGGATGTCTTCAGTCTTTTGCCTAGTTCGCCTTGGGTGAGTTTCAATGCCTGACGAAAATCTATAACTTTGTGGGACCACTCAGGAACGGCCTTTGCAGGACCCTTAGGCATACGTATTCCCAGGGAGTTTCGAACTTATCGAGTACTCCCAACGAGAACAATGTTACAACGACGGCGCAGGTAAATGCCAAGTCGCGTAAATAGGTTCGTGCGGAGTTTTCAAAAGAGGAACCCATCAATTTCGTACAGTGGATTTCGAGAGCTGCACTCCAACGCTCGTCAACTGCGGGTAGTAAGTGCCGTTTTGCAGCAACGTTTCCACTGCTTCTACGACACATCCGATGTCGCTTTTGGCGCAGGCACCCCGGACGCCGACTTTTTTTGCTTCGTTCGCGAGCTGGTCGGACATATGCACACTTACCATCAGAATTGGCAGGCCCGGCGAACTGCGCGTGATCTCTCTTGCCGCCTCCAGACCGTTCATTTCCGGCATTTCGAAATCTAGTAAGAGGAGATCAGGCGCGTTGCGCTGCACTTTTTCTACCGCTTCCCGACCATTGGAAGCTTCATCGCATACTTGCCAGTGGTCCTGGCTCTCGATGAGTCCACGCAAACTGCGCCGCATGATGTCGCTGTCATCCGCGACGAGGATACGGATTGGCTCCTGAGGAGTCTTGCCCTCTAGGACCGTCATGCTTCATCGTACGATTCACCACCCGACTGAAGTCCATACCCTTAGCGCGGTAGATTTTGGCGGCGTTTCAGGTATTCAGCGGAACAAGGCAAGGAGCGAGTTCACAATACCGTGTTGCCATCGACAAAATCTCCATAGCATTGCTTCCAACTGCGGTGGGCTCCTGCTTTGTTAAAACAATCTAAAGGCGCTTTCTTGCTAGGTCCATAGGCAGTCCGCAAGAGCATCGACTGTCCCAGAGACAATATGGAATGCAAACCCGTATCCTGACTACTCACTCATTTAGCGGGTGCGTTCTCGCCCGCATTAGTCCCTATACGTCTGGTTGTTGGAAGTGATCTTCGCACTGGCATCGATTCTGGGCGGTTGACGAGCAAACCGGAAATTGAGGTTCAGCCGAGTCCGAAAGTTCCGCTTCGCCCACAGCAGCGCGTGTAAGGTCAAGTGTCCGCCGTCACACATAATCATGATGCTCCCAAGGAGGGGAACATCATGCTGGTTCGCTATTTCAGACGGCCATCACGTATCGAGCAACTACGCAGTAGCACCGGTGGTTATCTGCTTGAAGGGTTCGCCAAGGAACTGTCCGAGAGCCGTTATCAGTGGGTTGCAGCGCGTAAGCACATTCTAGCGGCGGAGCACTTTCTCCATTGGATCGCCCATCGAAAGCTGTCGATCACGCGCGTTGAGGAAAGATGCGCACAGCAGTTCCTCGATCACTTGAAACGATGCTGCTGTCGCGGACACCACCCATCCTTGAAGCCTCACCGGCAGAAGTTCAGTGTCGATCTCTGGCTCGCCTATTTGCGACGCGGCGGCATAGTCACGACTCCGGGCTCTGCCGACCCGGCAACCGAGACACCCTTGTTAGCGACCTTCTGCGATTGGATGCGTCAGCAGCGCGGGGTTTCCGATACTACTCTTTCCATCTACCGCTTCGAACTGCGATCGTTTCTCATGGAACTCGGCGAAGATCCGCGCATGTATGACGCCCGGAACCTCCGCCAGTTCGTATTGCATAAGAGTCGGCATTCCGGATGGGCATCTACAAGAAAGAGCATCTGCGCCATCCGCATGTTCCTTCGGTTTTTGATCGCGCAGGGCCGGTGCCCGGACAGCCTGTACGCGTCAATTCCTACTTTCGTCCACTGGCGACTCTCCGCTCTACCACGCTACTTACAACCCGATCAGGTTGAAAAGATCATCGCGTCAGCCGATCCGAAGATCCCGATTGGGAGCCGGAACAGAGCAATTTTCCTTTTACTCGCACGCCTGGGATTTCGCGCGGGCGATGTCGTTCGACTTCGGTTCAGGGATCTGGACTGGAAGGAAGGCATGATCCATGTCTCGGGAAAGGGCCGCCGCGAAACTGTGTTGCCACTGTCCCAAGAGGTTGGAGATGCGCTGGCAGCCTATATTAAGGACCATCGTCCCCCCGCTGAGACCGATGCAGTGTTTCTTCGATCATCTGCTCCCTATCGTGCTTTCACTGAGTCCACTGCGATCTCGATCATGGTTGCTCGCGCGATGCGCCGTGTCGGCATCAACTGCCCGAAGCCAGGGGCAGCTCATGTCCTCCGCCATTCCGTTGCAAGTTCCATGCTGCGAGGAGGGGTGTCCCTACAGGAGATCGCCGCCGTGCTCCGTCATCGTTCGCTTCGCACGACCGAGATTTATGCCAAAGTGGATGTGGTCACCCTGCGGCAGATCGCGCAGCCATGGCCGGAGGTGAAGACATGCTGAGCCACGACGTGCAGGCGTATCTGAGCGTGCGCCGCGCCATGGGATTCGCGATGAAGTGGTCCGGCAATCTCCTGAGAAGCTTCGCGGCATTTTCCGATGCACAGGGCCAACATAACATCCGTTCTGAGATAGCAATCAAGTGGGCTGCATCGGCTCCATCCGCCCGGACGCGAGCGCGAAGGCTCGGTTTAGTGATTCGATTGGCAAGATATCTGCGCGCCGAGAATCAGCATCATGAAGTACCGCCTCCCGCCTTTGGCAGAGAAGAACGACCTCGGCGTACTCCTTATATTTATTCAAGAGAAGATATCCAACGACTTGTCCAAGCTGCGTCCAGGATCGGGTGCTACCCCAACCCGGATTATCGCGGGCTTACCTACAGCACATTTTTCGGGCTGTTGGCATGTACCGGTATGCGGCTGTCGGAAGCGATTAATCTGCGATTGCCGGACATCACGGCGGACGGCCTTATCATTCGAAACACAAAATTCCGTAAGAGTCGTCTGATTCCGCTGCATCCGACTGCAGAAGCTGTTTTGAAAAGTTATCTCCCGAAGCGGCGCCTTTTTGCTCCGTTCGATGATCACGTCTTTGTCAGCTTACGGAAGCACAAGCTGCTTCGGCACGATGCCTACGTTGCGTTTCGTAAGAGCATCGAGAAGGTCGGCCTTCAACGAATTTCGGGTCTACCGCGACCGACAGTCCATGCGCTGCGCCACACGTTTGCAGTCAGGGCTCTGGAAACATGTCCCGATGACCGAGATCGAATCACCCGACATATGGTCTCGCTTTCAACTTACTTGGGACACAGCGACATCAAGCATACGTACTGGTATCTGGAGGCGACGCCCGAGCTGATGAGGAACATTGCCGAATCCACTCAACGGCACTTCATGGGAGGCCGGCAATGACTCTGATCGCACCACATATCGCGGCTTTCCTTCAGCAACGGTTGCCTGTCGAGCGCCAGGCCAGCCCCAACACGTGTGACTCCTACGCAGACGCGTTCAGACTCCTCTTCGCGTACGCGAGCAACTGCCTGAAGATTGCGCCATCGCAGTTGCAGTTGGAGCACATCGATGCGTCACTCATCACGAACTTTCTCAACCACCTGGAAGCAGCGCGGAAAAATAGTGCAGCTTCCCGAAACATTCGACTCGCAGCCATCAAGTCGTTCATGAGGTACATCGAGTATCGTGTGCCATCTGCTCTCGAACAGATTCACTGTATCCTATCGATTCCCACCAAGAAGACAGACACGCGTCTGGTGCGGCATCTGACGGCCCAGGAAATGCAGGCGATCTTGGATGCTCCCGACCCGGCAACGCTTATGGGGATTCGTGATCGCGCAATGCTCCACCTTTGTTTCGCCGGTGGGTTACGAGTGTCGGAACTAGTCGGGATTCGTGTCGTAGACGTTAAACTCCTGCCCGAGCCTAGCGTACTGGTCCACGGGAAGGGGCGCCGGGAACGCTGTGTTCCGCTGTGGAGAGAGACCGCTTCGGCAGTACGGGCTTGGCTCTCAGTAAGAGGTGAGGTCCTGGCTCCGGAACTATTTATCAATGCTCGTAAGGGATGTATGACACGCGCGGGGTTTGAATACATCCTGCGAAAACACGTCCGCATCTCTGAAAAGCGTTGCCCTTCTCTGGCGTCGAAGCGAGTATCGCCGCACGTCTTGAGACACACCTGCGCGATGACGATCCTGCAGGCCACAAAAGATCTGCGGAAAGTCTCGCTCTGGCTCGGCCATTCCAGCATACAAACCACTGAGATTTACACTCGCGCCGATCCCACCGTGAAGTTGGAAACTCTAGAAGCCGCAATCTCACCGAAACTGCGTACGGGCCGATTCAAGGCAACAGACAAGCTCATCGCCTTGCTGAAGGCCCCTACGATTATGCGGAGTGTCGGAGCCGTTCCGTAACGTCAATTCTGAATCGGTCGAAGCGGAGTCCGCATAAAAACGGACTCCGCATTACTGGCATTATGCGGTGCACCGCATAAGGCCAACTCGCGCACTGGAATCAAGACTTGGGTGTTGCCTTCGCTTGTCCACTGTCCGCGAAACGCGGCTGCGAAGGCTTCCTGCTGTTGCGAAGCTGGGAGCTTGGCGATCAGCAAGGCGTGGCCGATGGTGATCTGGTCTTTCAGGAAATGCCTCGGCCACGGGCGGGATCAGGTCAGCGAGTCGAATGCGACCGTAGACATACGCCTCGCTCTTGCCAGCGCGTGAGGCGATGGTGGCGACGGTGTAGGCAGGTTCTCCGAGTTCCAAGAGTGATTTGAAACCCAGAGCTTCCTCCAGTGGGTGGATGTCCTCGCGTTGCAGGTTCTCCACGCACTGCGCCTCGATAGCCTCGGCATCGGTGAGTTTGACGACGCGGACGGGGAGGTTTTCGAGTTCCGCCAGTTTCGCGGCTCTGCAGGCGACGTGCCCCGGCGACAACCTCGTACTTGCTTTCGTCCAATTCGCGAACCAGAAGAGGGGCCAGAATGCCCTGCGTCTTGAAGCTGGCGGCTAGTTCTTCGAGGGTCTTGGCGTCAAATCGCTTGCGGGGATTGGTGGCGGATTCGGCCAGCGCGGTGATGGGAACGCTGCGATATTCATGATTGGTCACGGCATTTTGCGTACTGTGCATCGTCTTTTCTCCTTCATCGTTTTCTTGTGGTTGGGGGACATGGGCGCACACGTCGGGCATGAGCGCCAAAGGTCCGGTTGGTGTTTGGGTTATGCGGCTGCGGTCGCCGCCGCGGGCTCGGGGGCGATGCCCCCGAGGATCACGGCAGCGGTGTGTTGAACGGCTTCCAGACTTTCGCGGAGAAGGTTGGCGTCTCCGTGCCAAAGCTGGATGTAGTCGGCGGACGCGGTTCCCGTCCGTAAGCCGACGGACTGGCAAACCACAAAGGCCACGGCTTCGGCTTCGGTTTCGCGGACCTGTTTGGTGGTGAGGGTGCGGCGCTCGCCGCGATGGAGCATCTCGTGGGCTTATGTTGTCGACAACATAAGCTCACTTATGTGGCGCCGGGATTTATGTGGCGCTCACCTCGGAACGCACCTAAAGACCGCTTGTTCGGCATAGACAAGCGCCACATAACTTTCGGTTCAAAGACTGCGAAGGAACTCCATGACGCGCGGGTTTTTGCGCCACATCTTTCTTTCGTGCCCGTTCCCACCCGTGTCACAGGCTGCCAGCGCCTTCGCTTTCATCTCAAGATCGACTTCGGCATAGACATTGGTGGTATCGATGGAAACATGTCCCAGCCACGCCCGGATCGTGTTGATATCTACGCCAGCACGTAGAAGGTGCGTAGCCGTCGTGTGCCGAATCGTGTGCGGACTAACTCGCTTTTTCGCCAGAGACGGCACACTTTCCCTGGCTTGCTTCGCATGTCTTTCGACCAGCGTATGGATTCCGAAGCGAGTTACCGGAGCACCATAGCGATTCAGGAAGACAAGGCTGTCTTGAGGTCGGCCTGCGATCAAGGGAGCCAGAACGGTCATCGTTCGCGGCCACAGCGGACAGAGCCTTATTTTTGCACCCTTCCCGCACAGCCGCACTGCACCGCCGCGTCTGTTATCCCCGTCGAGATCAGAGATCTTCACTCCTGCCGCCTCGCTCGCCCTCGCACCAGAGTTGTATAAGAAGAGCAGAAGCGCCTGATCTTTCCGACCCTGCTGGGTGCGCGGATCCGGTGACGCGAGCAACGCGTCGATCTCAGCTTTTTCCAGATAGGTGAGCGGATTCTTTCCCGTGCGTTTGAAGGGAACGCTCTGGATTTCCCCGCACCACATCAAGTGCTCAGGGCTGCGTTCTCCGATAAAGTGTGCAAGGGCGTGTATGGCCGACAGCCTCTGGTTGCGAGTTGCGACGGTGCAGCCGCGTTCTTCTTCGATGGCCGCGAGGAACTTCCGTACAGCATCGGCAGATAAGTCCTCGACCTCCAGAACATCGACAGTTGTCCGCGACTGAAGCGCAAGCCGTGGAAGAAGCAGGCATAATGTGTCCCGATAACTGCGCTGGGTGTTCCGCGAAAGATTCCGCTCTGCGACCAGGTGTTCCAGCAGGAAACGTCTGATCCAGGGGCCAAGAAGGGAGTCGTTCTTCATTGCTTGCCTCCTGGAGAGGCGTAAAGTTCGAAGCGATGGCTCGCTTCGTCCAGCAGTTCCTTGGTCATCGTCAGATAGCGCGACGTTTCCCGAAGGCCTACGTGGCCCAGGTAGGTCGCCAAGTGCGGAAGAAGACGCTGGACATTTTTCCCCTCTCGATACCAGGTCACAAGCCTTCGGACGGCAAACGTATGCCGGAAGTCATGAAGACGCGGCTGATAGTAGAAACCGTCCGTGCGTTTCACGCCGGCTTCATATCGGATACGCTTGAACGCCAGCTCTGCGGTCAGATGCGTGACCGGGCGTCCATCGTACGTAGCCAAAAACGGAGTGGTGGGCGGAAAGCCTTTCCCGTTCCACTTCCTTTCGAAATAGCCTCGAAGAACGCCGGTGAGATCTGAGCTCACGGGTACCAGCCTTGTCTTATAGAACTTTGTTTCGCGCACGGTCAGGATCGCGTCATTCAGGTCCACATCCCGGTGCTGCAAGCGAATAGCTTCACCGATACGGAGGCCGGTCCCGTAGAGAAGAAGGATCAACGTCCTGATGGTGAATGGTTCAAGGTGCCAGTTCCCACGATGCCGATTGTCCACGACCCGGATCATCTTCTGCACTTCTTCCATGGAGTAGAGGTAGGGCCGGAACTGCCGCGGATTCTTTGGCTGTGAGATCGGAAGCGGATTGCGTGTTGCATAACCGCGTGACAATGCGAACCGAAACAACATTTTCAGGGCTGAGAACTTGTTGAACCACTCCGCAGTCACTGGCCGGTCACCATCAAGGAACCGGCGAACCGTCTCCGGACTTATGCTGTCGATTTCAACGGGTCCGGCCAAGCGGGCGAAAGCGGTCAGTTTGAGGGCCCGGTTCTTGTAGGTCATGCCGAGCGACTGCTTATAAAGGATAAACTCGTGGACGGCATCGGTGATCTTCACGCGACACCTCCCAGCCCGAGGTTGCCCACATCCCGCAGAGCCTGGATCTCTCCGATGCGGTAAAAAGGAGCGGCGCTTTGTTCACACTGCTGGATGCAGTCAACGAGCGGTCTCACATCCAAGGCGGCGACTTCGCGCAGGCCAACCAGATCGACCTTGGCGTAGATTCGAGTAGCCGCTACGGACATGTGTCCCAGGTGATCGCCCACCTCCTTCAGTGTCAGACCCTGGGCCAGAAGGTGCGTGGCACAAGCATGACGCAATACGTGCGAGCCATATCGCTTAAGCTTCAGGCCGAGCCTCTTTTGTAGCTTCCGGGTCATCGTGGAAAGAGCGCCAACGGAGACGGGGCGGGATGGCTCCCTGAGTGTCAGTAAGACTTCCCGGTGGGGACTCCGGGGCCTCACCTCCTTCAGATACCTCAGAAGTGCATTCCCAACCTCGGTCGTCAGGGGATAAGTTTGAGCTTTCCTCTGTTTGGGACGGCGCACGGAGATTCTCTCTTCAGTCCAATCGATGTCCTCAAGACGCAGGCAACAGACTTCGCCAACGCGCAGGCCGTAGACCGAGCAAAGCAGAATCGCGCAGCGACTTCTGATCTGAACTGGCGACGCACCTTTGACGGTGGCAAGAAGCTTCTTCACCTCTTCCCACGACGGCCCTTGCGGTAGATTTTCGTGCGTGTAGACCCGGGGTGCGTCGATGGATTCGGCAATGCCGGCCGCGCACCAGCCGCGACTGTGGGCATAGCGGAAGAACGAGCGCAGAGAGTACACATGGAACGAGATGGTCGTCCGCTTCCATCTGCCGGCCACGGCGCTGGTGAAGTACTTGGTAATCACCACCGGCGACACTGTGGACAGTGGCACGTCTTGTGCGACCAGCCAAGCCAAAAATGGTCTCAGCGAATGTTCGCGGTTGACGATCGTAGCGTCAGCGAACCCTCTCTCGTGCTTGAGGAAGGTCAGGAACTGGTGCAGGCGTTGGTTGTGGGGTAACGACTCGCCTTGTTTGGTTTGCATTGATTGGGACACGGTGGGTCTCCTCTCGAAAGAAAATCAACCCAGTATTACCGACAGTCCTCGTCGTACCCAATGTCCTTGCCTTTGCCAATCTCCACACGTTAATGTCGCAACGTGACACTTTTTTGTGCAGGTCCGCGGATCGCAATTTTGCTACTAGTCCTATCGCTTGCGACGAAGAGTCCCGGTCAGCAAATATCCTCTGCAGCACTAGATCGTAGCCAAGGTACACAGCTCGCGGAGTTCATGTGCCGCCAGTTGCCTAATGTCGGGACCATTCTGGAAACGGTTCGACTCCCGGCTCCCAGTGGCGCACCTGAACCCAAACCGCAGGAACCAACCGTCATCGACGACGTGTACGATGCCCTCTTACGGCTGGGGCCATACTCTCTTCCTTGCCTGACGGATCGATTACTTGACACCCGATGGATGCCCGACCCACGTTCGGAACCGTTGCTGGGCGTACCAGTGGTTGGAGATGTTGCTTATATGATTCTGGCGGATAAGGGCGTGCATGACGTTCTTCCCGACCTTATTCGCAAGAAACCCGGTGAGCTGAGGATGGATGACTATTTTCTGTGGCCCAGCGTCGGTGATCACCGACATCGATTAGAGCGGGCAGTTCGCGCTTGGTTAGCCAAACACCCCGATTGCTGCGGCTCGCCACCAACCCTGCGGACGACTGCACCATTGCGACTGAAGTCCCGGATGTCGACAACTGATATGGAACGCGCCCGCACAGAATTCGCGCGGCTTCGTCCCGGTATGAGTCCTGCAGAGGTACTGAGATTAAAGGGCAAGCCTGATGCGATTGATTCAGGCAACGACGACGATCCTAATCGCTGGCACATTAGCTTACTCGGCCTTTGTGCCAATGATCACAACGAGAACCTGGCATACATCTACTTCACCGAGCGTTGGGCCGACGAGATCGCCAGACGAGACCCGCTGCGCGACCGCTACGTCATCGTGTTCTTCTCAGCTGAGGGCAAGCTCACACGGATGTTCTCCAACGTTGCGGCCATTCCGCCAATCTTCCCGTCCACCGAGGCGACCTGGCAACGACTGATGTGGGGAGAACCTGTCAAGAAGAAATAGTTCCCGACCGAGCTGACTTTTTACGAGCGCCGCTGCATTACTTATGTGGTCGTTCTCTGCACAAACCGCCCGTCTCTCGGTGCTTTCCAAAGCAAACGCCACATAAATCTCTACGCCACATAAGTGAGCAATCTCATGCACGAGCGTGGAGAACTCCTCGGCTGGCTGCATCCCTGACAGCAAGGTGATCTTCCCGCCATGCGAGAGACCCTTCGCGGGAGCAATTCTCTCGGAGAAGCTAAGCTCGACGCTTTGCGATTCCACGAACTTGAACAGTCGCTCGCGGTATCCGCCCACATCGCCATTGACTTCGGTCAGTGTTGGGAGTTCTTTGCCTTCGGTCTGGGTAACGTCTTATCTCGTGATTTGCGGCCGAGCCTCTGCGCGCCCGATGTAAGCCCCGAGTAGATGTACTTCTCGATAGCGGTCAGGCGAAGATGGCTGCTATGTCGATTTACAAAGCCCAAAGAAGAGCCGAACGATTCGGCGTCTCATTCCGTGTTTGTGATTCGAAGGATGCCGGCGTTGGATCCTGCGATCTGTTTCTAGCGGAGCTGAGTTTGCGCGATTGTTCTGTCTACACTCAGCGCGCTTACGCGCTGGGCCTCGCGCATTTTTTCAGTTGGCTACACGCCTCGGGAGGAGATCCCGACCGCGTCACGCGGCAGATTGTTGGCATCTACATCGCCGAGTTCGCGAGAGGCGCAAGGCAAGGCGCGATCGGCGCGCACTCTGCGAAGAAGCCGCGCCAGCCACGCACGATCAACCATCGGTTAAGCGTGCTCGCTTCCTATTTTGAGTACTGCATTCTCCGCGATACCGAAGATGGGCGCGGCCCTTGGAAGGGTTGCATCAATCCAGCCTCCTGGAACCCTCTCACCGAGGAACTGCGTCATGGGATGATCGGGCGCGACTTGCCAGCACGCCAGCGACAACGTGATGGATTCCGTCGTCGCATTCCGCGCACGCTTCCTAAGATCCTGGAGCCCGCGGCGATTCAGAAGCTGATCGACAGCGCCAGTTCCTATCGCGATAAAGCGATTCTGATATTGCTGTCTCGCGCCGGTCAGCGCATCGGCGATTGGAGTCCGATTGCTGGCCGACATGGGATTTTGGGCATGGAACTGGAGGATATCGATCGCAGTCGGCGCTTCATCACCGTGCGGCTGAAGGGTGCGCGCGATCAGCACCGCGTGCCCGTCACCGACGACTTCTGGCCGATTTACGAAAAGTACTTGCGCACCGAGCGTCGCGCGGCGCCGGACGTTCATGCCATTTGGATCGCTTCGCGAAAAGGTCAAGGCAAGCCCCTTCGCTATGCCAGTTTTGAATCGGCCCTGCGCTACATCGGTCGAAGAGCGGGAATCTCGGTTCATCCGCACCTATTCCGTCACACGCTCGCGCAAGGCGTACTCGAAACCACTGGCAACATCAAGGTCGCGCAAGAGATTCTCGGGCATTCACATCTGAGCACGACAGCCGATCTGTACTTGCGCGTTGATCAGCATGCGATGGTCACTGCGTTGGCGGCAGCGAAGTCTAGCACCGAGCGAGCCACGAAGCAGCACTCGTGGCCCTCAGCTAAAGCTGCACAATACGCCTTCGCTTATGACGATGAAACCATCTCGGAACTGGAACGCACCATTGCGCAGGCTTCCGGTGTCAAGCCATCCGGTGGAGATTCTTGATGGAAGCGATAATGTCTGCACTTACATCATGCCGCGCAAGTCGAGTTGACTTGCGCGTCGGCCTCCGTGGTTCTGCGGTTGATAAATTCGGCGGCACGTTGTGCGTGAGCTGCGGCGGTGAACAACGCTCGGTTGTCAGCAGCCAACACTTTCAGCCAGGTTGCGATATAGGATGCGTGATCTTCACGCGGTTCCAGAGCAAGCTCCAGGTCTGCGCACAGGAAAGCTGCCCCGAGTTCGGCAACCAGTTCCTCGACAGCGTAACCTTCGCTCCCGAAGCGATGCCCGCCGAAGTCACGGTCAAGCCGGGTCTTGCTGCCCGTCCAGTGGGTGCATTCATGGGCAAGCGTCGCGTAATAACTGTCAGGGTCTTGGAAACTCTCGAATGGCGGCATCTGGATCGCATCGGCGGTGATACCGTAGAACGCTCGATTTCCGCCGTGTCGGATGGTTGCTCCCAAGGCCGCGAAGAACTTCTCCGCGTGCTCGATGCGGGCAACAGGGTCCAGGTTAGGTGCGGCTTTCGCGTAATAAACTTCCGGCAAGCCCTCGATCTGCTCGACATTGAAAACGGTGTACCCCTTGAGAAACGGGATTTCCCGGTCGATTTCGTCGCCCGTCTTTTCATCGGTCTTCTTTCGCGTGATGCTGTCCGCGTAGACGACGAGCGAGCCTTTCTCACCTTTGAGGATGTGGGCGTCAAGCTCCGATGCCTGTTTGAACGTCATCCAGATGGGAGCCGCGAAGTTCTGCGCCATGGCGCTTGCCCACAAAGAGAGAACGTTGATTCCGTTGTAAGGCTTTCCGTTGTGGCGGAGTGGGCGCGTAATCCGTCCTGCTGCATGTTCGGCATTCCACGGTCTAACCCAAGGCCTGACACCTTTTTCCAAGTGGTTGACGATCTGGTTGGTAATCCGGGTGTAGACGTCTTGCTTTTCGGTTCGCTGCATTGTTTTTCTCCTTTACGAGCGTTTAAAAAACTTCATTCCCTCGTAATGGAGAGGTGTTGTGCAGAGCGGCCCGAGCAGTCACAGGGCAGCCGGTTTGTGGCTGGCGACAGCTTTACCCTTGACGGCGGAAAGGGCCGTCTCTGCTATGGGTTTCGAACGAGGGAATGAAGTTTGTTAAACGCGGAGAGAACCAGGAGCCTAATAAAAAAGATGACGGCATTCCAGAAAGCAGAGGCGCTGGCAGGTCAGCGCTACGACCGAGACACGCTGCTCGCGGTGGTTCACGAGGTCACAACGCATTTCCGCCTGCCGAACAGTTTCGAGAGATCGAAGATGCGGGCAGTCTGTCGACACTTGGCCGATGCTCTCGATCGCTGCAGCGGATCAACCGTGCAACAGCGCTGGAACGATTTCGAGAAGGGAGTTTGGCTGAAGTGGAAGGCTGGGATCAACCGTCCCGGCGGTACGTATTGGACTTGGGGTGCACGCGTCCTAATATCGGCGCGGATGATCGTTCCGAGTCTGGACATGCTGGCCAACGTACGCGTCAACCAGTGGATCGCGCACTTGCCAGAAGATCACCCGCTCGCGCAGCAACACCGTGTGCTGATCAGCGCAACCGCTACGATTACCTGGACTTCATCGTTTAATCGTCATCTCGCAGTTTGCAACGGGCTGCGACTCCTGCTCGCTCGCGGTTACGACAGCCTCCACCATATAAAGGATGACGATCTGAAGCTGCTGTCCGCTCGTTGGTCGAAGGGGACGGACGCGCTCGACGCCGCACTCTGCTCAGTCGGCGTGTTTTCTCGGACGCCGAAGCGAGGCTCTGCCCGCCACGGCAGGAAACAGCGAATGACGGCGTCGGAACTGGTTGAGAACGCCGGCGTACCGGATCGTTTCCAGCAGGTCGTCATTCTCTATCTGGAAACGTACGAAGCCCGAGTCAGCGATGTCTATCGGACGTTGCGACATAAAGTCATTGCCCTTGCGCACTTTTGGCGGTTCATTCGGGATAAGCATCCCAGTGTGAAGCGCTGCTCCGAGATTCTGCCACGCCACGTCCGCGACTATATCCCGAACGCGATCACACGCGCTCGCGCCATTCAGCGCGGCCCCGGAGCCGGCGAAGAGGTACGTCCAACCGCACACAGCTGGCTTGTGGACCTGCGAGTTTTCTTTTCCGACCTCTGCGCCTGGGCAACCGAACCCGACTCTCCCTTCAAACACTTCGCTCCGCGCACGATTCCGGTGACGCGGCACACCTTTCTTGGATACGGCTTCGAAAAGGCACGCGAACGCACCCGAGCGCGCATTACTGCGACGGTGCTTGATCTGGAGCGCGAGATGCCGAAGATTCGCGCCTTCGCCCTTCAGCGGTGGAAAGCTGCGGTAGCAGCACCGAAGGTCACAACCACGCGCGGTTACCCGTGGTCAGACGAGGTGGACACGTTCTGGGATTGGGCTCTCCTGGAACTGCTCGTGCAGAGCGGGTTGCGCATCGAAGAGGCGAGCGAGCTGACCACGCTCGACATTCTCAAGCGGAAGATGCCCGACGGCCGCATCTATTACCTCCTGCACATCAAGCCGTCGAAGTTCGATCGCGCTCGTGTCATCCCCATAGGCGACGGGCTCGGTCGTGTCCTGGCTGAGATCATCCGATACGTGAAACGGTTCTACAGCAGCGTGTCGGTCCCGGTTTGTGATCATTGGGACCTCCTGGAGAAGCGTCCTCGCCCTCCAGCACCGTATCTGATCCAGGGCATTCGACATCCGAGCACTGCTGGCATTCAGACCATTCGCAGCCGCATCCGCGAGATCTCGATCGCCGCGGAAGTCCGCCGCTCGAACGGTTCTCCTCTCGTGTTGCTGCCGCACGATTGCCGACGCGTCTTTGCATCCGAACATTTGAACAACAACACGCCCGTGCACATTATTCAAGCGCTGCTCGGTCACGCCTCTCCCGACACCGTGATGATCTACGCCAAGCTCTACCCCAGTCAGCTCATCGAGGAGTATCGCAAGACCGTGCGCAGTCTCTATAACGCCTATTACGGCGAAGACGGTCTGAAAAACCCGACTGTGGAGGAATGGGCCGCCTTCGCGGCGAGCTGCAACCTGCGCGATATGGGCACGCACCTATGCGCTCTGCCCACCGGAGAGCACTGCCCGAAAGGACTGCTTTGTCTCGGCTGTGCGCATGCTCAGCCAAAGAAGAGTGCGGTTCCGATCTTTCGGCGCATGCTGGCCAGCCACGAGCGCAGCCTAGTAGCTGCGCGAGGTCACAGCGAACCTGCGGGACAGATCGCGGCCCGCGAGATGGAAGTTGTCAGGATCAAGGGAGCCTTGCAGAGAGCGGAGGAATTAAGCGATGACGTAGCCGCCGCGATCGAAAGCGTTCTTTGAAGTCGGCCAACGGTCGAGTGTGAGCGTCGGAGGACCTATACCGTTGACGAACGTCGCGATGGCTCGTCCGGAGATCCGCAAATCACGCCCGTAAACGTCGATGAGTGCTAAGACGATTCGCAATAGGTTATCTGGCTAAGCTGTGATCGCGAGATCACCCTACTTGGCAGAAGCGTGATATTTGGCGGCTACCGATAGGCGATGTCTTGTCGAATCACCCTCGTCATGATTCGAGGGCTTCCATCGGCGGGCGTGAACCAGCGCCGTCGTTCCGTCCAATTACCGTGAGCGTCGTAGATGATCTCCCAGTCCACATTTCCCGGGCGTGTGCTCGGTTTGTGCGTCTGAGGATCGACAAACATCTCCCCACCGGTTCGTTCCCTGCCGGAAGCGTCAAGAACGCGTAGCTTAGTGGGGATTCCGTCACGGTCTAATTCAAAATTCGTGTGAAGGACCAATTTTCCGTCGGTATCGTAGAATTTCTGCTCGCCCGAGTGCTTTTCGTCGTCATATTCGACGACCACTTTTCCCGGTAGTGGGGAATAGTCGTCGCCTGATCCCAGCTTAAAAGGGTCGGTATACTGTTCGACCACTCGGCCCTTATCGTCATACTTGAAGGTTACGTGGTACCAAAGCTTCAGCTGACCCGCACTCAGGTCGGAGACTTTGAGATCAATCACCCGCTTTTTGTCGTCGATGAGCTGAACTTGCTCAAAGAATTTGCGCCTCTGATACTTTTGCATCCGGCTCAAGGTGATCTTATTTCCGGCGTAGGAGATTTCCGTCAGGGTTTGCGCATACAGTTCGTATCCAAGGGGCCTGCCTGTTGGGTCATATTTGAAGTTGACGTAATCGTTTATTTCTTGCTTGTCGCGGCCGGCTTTAAATTCAGAAAGACGACCATCTTTGTCATAGCTCCACCGTTGCCACTCATTCCAGTCTGGAAACTTCCCGTCGTTTCGATGATGGCTCACGTTTTGGCTTTGCACTTTTCCGTTCGCCCAAACATATGTGGTGGTCGATACGCCCAGGGAATCCTCGTTGATGCACTTGATGAGGTGACCATCATCGTCGAACTTGCAGGTACTCTTTGTGTGATACGGGCTCGGATTTTGATTCGTCGACTGACTTTCCTCACGCTCAATACTGGCAACGGGACCTTTCATATCGATTGTGTTCTGGTACTGTAGACCACCCTGCCAGATCACCGTCATCTGCGAAAAGATCGGTGGGTTTTTCGGAGGACCCGGAAGCTCTGCGATAGCTTGGGCTGCTGGCAGCGTGGACATTTGGCCCATCGAAACACCGCGCAGGATTGCAAGGGCGATGAGGGACAGCAACGAGCTTCGTCTCATACGGGCCCTATGTTACGACTAACCCGACGTGCGAGCAATTGAGAGCACTGCTGTTAACTGGCGTTCCCGCTCAGCCCAGATTGGTGGGAAGAAGATGCCGATAGCCCTGCTTCAGGGAGCGTTGCACAGGATAGAGGAATTGAGCGATGATGTGCTTGCTGCTATCGAGAGGGCTTTCTAGCGTGGCACTCGGGGCTTACGTCGGGCGCGCAGAGGCTCGGCCACAAATCACGAGATAATCTGTCGAAAACGTAGACGGCCCGGAATCCGTACAGCGTTCGGTGACCTTCGGTCGTTGCGTCATCACTCGGCTCGTCGGTTGCAGTATCCTTCGCGCTTCGTGTTCCGACCATCGGTGCGAGAATGAAAATGCCCTTTTCTCCCCGTTTAACGAAGCGGCCAAGCGAGTTCCATGTCCGAAGTCCGGCAACGTTGCCAGCGTCGGGCTTCTGACGTGCGATGAGCATGATGTTGCCGAAGCTGTAGGTGTGAAACTTCGCCATTGCTCCGAGGTATGAGGTAAGGACTTCACTGTGACCGGACTCCAATGCTGCAACGAGGAAATCCACGGCCTCTTTGGTTCGTGTGTTGACTTCTTCTAATTTCATGTTTTTGCCGCTGCCCGTCATCCCAAGAATTAGCGTATGAGCAACGTCGCGTGTATGCAGATTGAGGAAGTAGGGCGTGCTGTTGTCGGTTTCGACGACTGCCAGGCACTCCGTGCCAAGATGAGCGTTCGTTTTTTCACCGGGAAGAATCGTAAACAGAAACGACAGGTCGGCGTAATTCGTGTTCAGCAGATACAGTTGGCGGAGGTTGAGCGCATAGTTGCCCGGCACGGTGGCGAAATAAGCGTTCAGCTGGTTGTAGGTTTCCGCAAACAGATTGCCGTCCGCGTTGGTGAAGACACCAGTAAATTCCGCCACGAGCTGATCGAGATCCGTTCGTGACCGTCCATACAGCACAATCGTTAGGGAGAAATCGCCAAGCGATTGACCGTCGCCCAGGGCGCGAAGGCAATCGCCAAGATTTTCAATGTCCGCCTGCTTGGACTCATCCACCAGCACATCGCGTGGGTTCGTCTTCGTGGTGTCGTTGCCCATCTGCGAGACGAACCCTGTTTTGGACATATTGAAGTGGCGGCGGCGCTTGTTCACTTCTTTGCGGGCCTTGTCCGCGGGGAGCGGTGTCCACTCCGTGACCACGTAGAAGTTGGCGGGGATCTTCAGAAGCGCGTCCAACACGAGTGGCTTCGTCTCCGTGATCGCCTCTTTCATCGTTAGGACACGCACGATGTGATCGCCGACCCGCAGGTGATCGCGCTCGGCTTCGATGTCGGAGTTGACCACCTGATAGTCGAGAAACTGCGTGGACTGCGGCTTACCGACCACGCGCCAGTCGTCATAATTCAGCAGGCGGCGGAAAAACCTGAATTGTCCCTGTTGATTCAGAACCTCGATTTGCATGAAATCTGCTAGCTGGCGAGCGAATGCCTGCACGTGCTGGTCAAGGCGTGCGACATCGCGTTCGATGTGCGCACGCAACAAGGTCTTCATGTTGTCGTTGGTGAACTGCGACTTCAGCTCCACAATCGCGCCCTCTGGATCGCGTAAAAGGCGAGCTAGCGCCGTGCCGACGCCGGTTTTCGACCGGGAGCCTTCGAGCAGCACGCAATAGAAGATTTCAATCTGATAAAGATGGTCGCGCTTGGCTTCAAAGAACTTCCGTCGCTGGTCGATAGCCGCTTGGACAATGGGGTCATCATATGTTGCGAACGGTATATCGGGTCGGTTCGATTTGAAGAGGTATTGGTAAACATGGAAGCCTGGGCCAAAGGCTTTCAGCGCCGCTTCCAACCGCTTCACTGCATACTCCTGTTGCGAACGGTCGAGGCTTTCATAGTCCACACCTGGAACACTGAGAACCATGCCTAGATCGCCGCTTTTGGTAAGGAAAGCCGACTCATTCCAGAAGCCATAGAGGTTGATGTGGTCGTTCAGAGCCGCACTCTCTTTCCAGGGCTTGATGACTTTATCGAGCCGCAGCATCACACTACCTCCACGTGCGGAACTTGCTGTTTCGCGGCGTCATAACGCAGCTTGTAGCGTTCGGACTTTGCCAGGATGCGGATGAATGCCGGATCGCTGTTCGTCACCCAATGGCCGAAGGCAAAGCCACCGAGAAAGACCGCAATGCCGGCGAGGATGGAATTGAAGAGGTTGAAGGCCCCCACGGCGCTAACACAGACGAAGTAGAAGAGCGTTCGTTCCACTCCCAAGTAAGTGAGTGGCTTGTGCAGGCTCTTAAAGACTCGGTTCGTGCGACGCTGCTGCTGTGCTCTGTCTGGCATGACTCCCTCGTCTAAGCGCGGGTTGACAGTGGATGTGAAGGGCGCTATACGCCCCAGAGCCAACTCAAGACATTCACCGCCATGACGGCGATGCCCGTTCCAGCGGCGACACCAGCGAGCGCCTTTTTCGCGCCGGGTTCGCCGTGCGCGAAGCCGTAGCCGCCGATCACGATTGCAACCAGACTTGCAACCTTTGCGATAGTACCGGTGAAAAGGCCTTGGATAGCGTTAAAGCCGGTGTCGAACGGTGAGCCCTGCGCTAGCACTTTCATGGGCATAAGAAACAATAGGGTGAGCAGAGCGGCGGTTATAAGCGCCGATTTCGACCGTCGAATCGGCTTGATTGGGTGACCGAAACGGACTCTTACTAAACGTGACATGTCCACCTCCGCAGCGCCTTAATGCGGCTGCCTTTCGAGCGAAACTAACCTCACCCAATCAACAAGTCCAACGGCATTGCAGCGATCAGTTGACTGGGGAAGAGCGTCTACGAAGATCAGAGCGCCTCTATGGAAGGAGTTGTTTTAGGGGTTTGGTCTGAGGATCTTGTAAGCGATTCGTAACAAACGGCGACGGCATTTTGCGATTGCTCTGCGTGTGGTTTTGACGGTCACAAGGCAAGCGTCAGAGTTTTTTTCCCTGAGAACAATCCGGGTGGTGACACCGGTATTCTGCCAGCGCAGCCCATCTAGCTCACTTCAGTACGATCGAGTCCGGCTTAAGTTCAAAAATAGCGCGCAAGTGTCCCCGACTCCACGCCCATACGTTGGCATCTGGGGGACCAAGGTCGAACACGCCGGTGTGTTGAGCCTCGCTGTGCCCTTGCATTGTGAAGTGCGCGATGATGGCGTTTGCAGCAGGATCCCAACTGCATGTCGACCACTGATTACATAATCGGTCCCCAGTCAAGAACATGCAGGCTTTGATCAGTGAATATCCGGGCGGGGCTTGGCCTACTCCTATGGTGTAAGCCTTTGATGAATCCGCGCCCAAACCGCTGCCGAAATCACCGCTATCGATTTCCACTGATTTGAATCGGCCATCCGATGTCTGGCTATAGTCGATCGTCAGCGTTCCCAGGATGCCGCTTTTGCCAAGAAAATAGAGTAGGTTCAGATCCTCATATCCTCGTTTCGGTTCTATGCGTACTAGAAGCGTGCCGACTTCATTCATCTTGAGTGGAATTGATCGCAGATGAGTTGCCCCTTGAACCCAACTAGCGGTGACTCTTGAACCGATATCAACAATCCTGATTTGGTCGTCCGGTCCGACGTTCTTGATACGCAGTGACACTTCCCGTGGACCCGCAAAGCTGTCGTGATCGGCCAAGGCCGCGTATCCATTGTCTTTGCATATCGCCCGATCAGCCACGGGTCCGAACACGATCATGCCTTGCCCAGCCGCATCTGAAATCCTTCCAATGTCCAGCACGTTGTTGAATTTGCGCTGCGACATTTGATCGATGGAGAGCTCAAGAGTCGGGGAATCGGCGCGTAAACCACTCCAATCGCATGTGTCACCGTCCGCACATCGAGTGCCCAGAACGGTAAGGTCCTTGTGATACCGCACCGCGGATGACACTTTTCCGATATAACTATCTGTCGCGAACGTCTTATATGTAGCGAGTTGCGTATTCGTTCGATCTGACAAGTCAATACGAAGAGATACCGCGACCGAATTTAAACTCGCTATCGCGTAAAGGGCTCCCCTCCCCTCGTCGTAGTTGAGTACCGAATCTGAATGCAGTTTGAAGTTCTTATTGTTTGTGTACTCGTCCCAGCCGAACTCCCTGATTGCAAAATCTGCCCTAATCGCGGTGGCTGTTTCATCGTTGTTTAGTATCTGCTTACCGTAGGCCTTCTTCTTCCGAATCGCATCCGCCGACAGACCTGCATAGGCCGACGCCCTCGTATTTGCTATGTTCTCCACTGTCGCGCGGTTGGAATCGTATCGCCTCCATTTGGCTTCGCGAAAGCTAAGGTCCGGATCGCTAGGAAGTTTGGAGCCAAGGATGATCGGCGCATGCACGTTGGAAATGGGCGGATCACCTTTCATCTGCGGAAACTTGACACGAACGAGACCGCACTGAAATCTAGCATGAGAAATTGGGGGCGAATCTCCAATAATGCCGGGTCCCTCAAAGGCCCAATAGGAAACAGTCGGTGCAACAGACACCGCACTCCAAGCCCTAGGTTCTCCCAAGAAAGGATTTGTGGGCTCAACATCCTGAGGACTCTGACCTGGTTTTGAACTGGACACTAAGTGCGAAACGTTATTGATTAGGGTCAATGCATCAAAAGGTGATTGGTCACTGTCAGTCGCAAAATATACGCCCACGATCGAGCCTGATGTTCTAGGAGCGTCTGCCCTCATTCTAGACTTCAATGCGGCGACGTCCGAGATCGACTTTGATTCGACGAACAGTTCCAGGTCGTAGTGAATCCAAGGGTGACTCTCTGCGTCAGAAAGGGCCTGATAAAGCGCTACCAAGGCCGTAAGTCTAATGCACGGTAGCGAAGGTACGTCGGTCGCGACTGCAGAGTTGTCGCATTGTTCGGAAGGCTGAGGTAAATCAGAATTTAATAGAGTTGGAGGGTCCCAGTCGGAGGCCAATCGCAAGTACTCAGCGGGCAGGGCTAGACTGAAAGCGAGATCGGATATAAGTGCTGCAGCTGGCTGTTCTGGAGCATGTGCAGGGACCTTTATCGATGTATGAGCGAACGCGCGATCAATGTTCTGCTCTAAAGAGCGTGAGGCATCGAGGTGGTCCTTTATTGATCGATACTGGTCAGCATTCAAACCAATGACTAGCAAAGCCGCTTTCGTTGTTAATGCGTCGAGAGCGCATCGAGAAAGAGAGCGCGGTGACAGTCCGAGAGAATCAGAACGGCTTGTTCCATGTCGTCCATACGAAAAGTCCCACTTGTAACCATCGTCAGCGTCCCCTGTGACGCCCGCAATAAAGGCTGTGCGGGGGTCGTCGCTTGCGCAGAGAGCCAGGTAGGTGTCAGCGGGAGTGAACCGATCACGGATGCTTATTTTTGTCACTTCCGCGGAAGAGCCTAACGTAAGAAGAAGCAGCAGCGGAGCAAGATACCGTAGCATTCAGACACTCCTAACAAGCTTTACTTTTTATCCGGCATTGTGCACGACTTGTTCAACTCTTCTAGCCACGGTGCCGCAACCCGCGTTCTCAGCGCTACGGGCAGCTTCGTTTGCGCGGCATCGTGTTTTGCGAGAGCTTCTTGGGCTTGTGGACAGAACTTGTCTTTACCGAACGAAGAGATCATCCTAGAAACCGCATCTGCGGCAAGCGCGCGAGATTGAGCTTCCGGTGGGTCTGGATTAGTACCGGCTGATATCAGGAAGGCATCCGCTGGTTCGACGATACAGTTGCGGGCCGTCAAAATGACAGTAGAGCCAAAATCTGACTCGAACTCATTGGACTTTGGTGAAGCTGAGTCAGGACGGTACTCCACGTATCCGCTTACGATGAAGTACTCAGCGTCACCGAGCGCCGCATGGGCGAACACCCAGAGAGGTTTGGCGTGCAATTCGTCGCAACGTTCGGAAAGCTTCGTAGGGGCAGCATCGAAATGGACTTGCTTCGGGTCGAATTTCAGCCCAAAGATTGGATCAGCCATATCTCGATAGACTGGTCCACTGCTGCTCTGTCCATTGATGAGGGGCGTCAAGACACAAGCGACGCAAATCGAAAGAATCTTGCCCAACAGGCTCATGGTCTTCGTA
Organism: uncultured Acidobacteriota bacterium; assembly: GCA_963818115.1. Classification (GTDB taxonomy): domain Bacteria; phylum Acidobacteriota; class Terriglobia; order Terriglobales; family Acidobacteriaceae; genus Sulfotelmatobacter. The sequence goes on along the minus strand of CAWFQZ010000026.1, from coordinate 166,918 downwards.
CCTCCAATTGATCTCTGAATCTGAAAATTTGAAATAACGGAGTCTCAGATAGCGGATAAGGCGAAACTCCTCGCTGTTTGAAATCAGAAACCCAGACCGAACCGTCGAAGACCTCAATGTGCCCGTGCTTATGCTTGTCGGTGCCTTCAAAAACAATTACATCGCCTTTTTCGGGCTGATATTGGTCATCGACGGCGATTTTCGTTGCACCGTGACTTAGCAAAAAAGGACCGTAGTCCTTCGCGTCCACTGGATGTCCTGCTGTATTCATGCCCGCCGCTTCGAAAGCGATTCTGCAGTGCTTTGCGCATATATGGTTCGACGCTTTTGTTGCGATGGAATCGATCTTCGCAACCAGTTTGTCTTTGTCTATCGGGCTCGTCTGAGCAAGGTCTGTCGCGACGTGAATAGCCCGGCGTTCCTTGGGCCCCGCATCTGATATGCGCGATTCATTCGCGAACGATACAAGCGAATCGGGAGTGGAGTTCCAAACAGATAGCTGGTCGATAGGAACATCGGATTTGCCTGATCCAAAGTAGCTGTTGCCGACCAAGGAATAGATCACAAGTGTCTTGTCACGAGTGAATGCGGGCTGCGCTCCACCATCGAGAATCCTCCAGGGGGACTGTGCCTGTTCTCGAACGAACAGATCTGATGGTGGCCCAGGGCTTACATACAGACCCGGGTTGACCGGGGCATAGTAATTGCCTACGAAGATTGGAACGCCGCCCATAGGTGGCGGAATCGACGGGAAACCAGTCGTCCCAGGTCCAATGCCGCTGTTCGAAGAGTTTGGGAGATCGAATGGATCAAATGGATCAAGAGGCGAAGCAGTAACTATAGTTGGGGTGCACACGCCGTCGCCGTTGGGCCGCAATACACAGTAACCCGTTTGCGCCCAACTGACCGAGGCAGCAGCCAAAGATAGCAGAGTGAGCAACCGACCCAAGATCGTCACGCTAGTTCCTCTTTGGTTGGAAGTTCGAGACCGAAAGCTTTGCACAGTTACAGGATTTCGTCAATAAAGGCCCGAGGATACCTCCGCAGTTCAGCCTAGCTGGCTAACTGCAGCTTTCACACTAATCGAAGTGAGAAAGGCTGTGGATGCTAAAATATCCAGTAGGTCGATCTTCCAGTGCAAGAGATGCGGAATGCCGTTCTGATCTGCAATACTTTTCCTTATGTGCGGAAGGTATCGTCTATCGCGGAGGAAACAGCTTGTTGAAGAGTATTTCGACACCGCCTCGCTGGAGCATGACTGGAATCCCCGATACAACATAGCCCCTACCCAGAATGTCCCTATCATTCGCCAAAATCCGAAGGAACCCATCCGGGAAATGTCGTTTGTTCGCTGGGGACTCATTCCATCGTGGGCTAAAGACTCGTCCGTTGCGGCAAAGATGATCAATGCAAGATCCGAGACTGCGAGCATGAAGCCTGCGTTCCGGGATGCACTGAAATATCGCAGGTGCCTGATTCCTGCGGACGCGTTCTATGAGTGGAAGAGGATCGGGAAATCGAAGCACCCGTATTGTTTCGAAGTCAACGAAGGCGAGTTGTTCGCTTTCGCCGGGATTTGGGATCGTTGGAAGAACGCCGGTGGCAACGCAGTGGAAACCTGCTCGATTCTGACCACAACACCAAACGCCGTGACCGCTGTGGTCCACGACCGTATGCCAGTCATCCTTGATCGCGACTCTTACGATATGTGGCTCGATCCGGGGATGAAGGATGTGGGTTTGGTTTCCGAACTGTTGAAGCCCTGCAATGCCAAGATCATGCGTTCTTATCCCGTGAGCACTCGCGTCAACCAGGTGATTAACGACGATGCAGCATGTTCCGCACAGGTGGAACTCGTCGAGACTCAGAATCAACTGCTCTTCTAGTCTAGTAATCGTGATTGCAGCGCTGTTGCCAGCCCGTCTCAACTTGCTTGCTGATCAACGCGCAAGTGTCCGGGATTGCCCTCCGACATTGCTCCGCGACACGCTGGGACATGTCCAAAATATCCGTTCCCTCGAATACCCCGCTTGCACTTTGGGCAAGGTCTAACCACGAGCGCCTGTTTCTGCGAAGGCGCCACAGGGCGGGTTCGCTCCGGCGTCACTGTTTCGAGGCCATACTCATCAATGAGCCACTTCGCGACGGCTGGGTCCATGAGGCCGAAATTTAATTCCGAGCTGTGCCGAAGACAGAATGCCTCGAAAGCTCGGTCGGTCACCGAGGTATCCATTACCTTGAGTTCCCCATCGGCGACCCATTTCCCCACCTCGACAGTAGAGACACCCAAGAGTTTCGCAACGCGTCCCCACGAGTAGCCTTCGTTCTTGTTACACACGGCCGCATCGGTTTCTGCCTCCATCCCCGGTAGGGTCATGGTTCCATGTTTGCGGCAGAATTCAGCCAGGGAGATTGCCGAGACCCGCGGATCGCGGACTCTTAGAAGACCAGTACCAATCAAACGCTGCAGCCGGCGATGGCTTACGTGCAAAGTTTGCTGGATTCTTCGCAATGACCAGCCGTCTGTAACTCTTCGCGCTTATGGCCCGGCCTTTAAGCCGGAATCGAACTGATTGTTCTGAGCGTTTGAGCTTTTCGGCTATCGCTTTCACCGGCTCATAACCGGCGCGCGAAAATAGTTCTTGTTCCTCTTCCCTGGTCCAAGGTCGTCGATCTCCCTTTAGATTGTCTGCCCGGTCTCTGTCCTGCCAACCTTGACTTCGGGCGAATCTTGACACCACGTATCCCGCGAGTCCCGGATAAAGCGCCCTTACTGTTTTGATTGCTTCGATCTTTTTACGGCCTCCACTTCGATAGCCATCGCGAAGAATTTCAATCGCAGAGTCGCTCCAATCGACCGCTGTCGCACTCTTGCTTCGCTCCTTCTCGCGTAGGTGTCGCATACGGTGCCAGACCTGGGCAGGTACTAGCTCCGGGGTTAGCTGCCGTACCCTTTTGACGGCCTCTTGAGTACCTCTCGGACCATATTTCATCCCGACGACGAGGATCTGGTCTATCTCGTGGAACCAACGGAAGGATTGGCTTTGCTTCTGTCTGTCGGGATTGATTCCATCTTCCATAGGCAAATCGACCGGTGCATCTGGCTTCTGCTTCCGAGAATCACAGTTGCCCCATACCTATAAAAGGAACCAAAACAGTACCGAACCTATCGAAAATATTTTCGCTACTTTCTGTTCTCGTTCGGGTTCTTCTTGACATCCCTTTCTGTCGGATGGCACGCTTGCGTTAGCCCTCTGGCCGGGTACCACGCAATTGCTGATGTGAGGCACTGGTATGCCAGCCCCCGAACCCGGTCCGGAGTGGGTCCTTTCAGGTGTCAACCCTCGTTCAGACTCGGCCACCGAAAGCGAACTCTTGAAAGCGGCTAGATCAGCGTGGCCGAAGGCATTGGCCCACGTCCGAAAAGTTCAATCACAAAATCCATTCAATGACGATGGACTCTTGGTCGCTGAAGTGTGGGAGAGCGTTCTGCAATCTGTTTCCATGACGCTCGATCGGATGAATGGAAAGCGGGGTGAGATCGGGGATCTGGAGGCTTATCTTCTCGGAAGTTTTTACCATCGGCTTAACCGTGCTCTGAAGAAGGAACAACGCCGCGAGGAAACGATCCGTCTTGTGTCTTCCGTCGAGGAGTTGGAGGTTCTTGGTGCAGCGAATCATGCGGAGCAACAAAACATTGAAGGCACGCTGCATGCTCAGGAGATTCTTGATCGAATGGACGAGTGGAGCCGCAAAGTCTGGGTTGCGCGCGAGTATGGCTACAGTTGGAAGCACATCGGTCGCGTTTTGGGAATTCCTGGCGATAGCGTCATGCTTCGCTTCCGACGCCGTATGAAAATTCTGCGAGCACGTCTGTCTGGAGGTAGATGAAATGCCAATGTGTCGTGAGGCTCTCCTTCAGTTACACTTGGGCTGATTTTCAGATTGAACTGTGAGCGAGTGGACTCTCTCTGAGCAGCGAAAGCCAATCCAACGCGGCGGACAAGCGCTTGCTTGAGATTCTCCGGCAGGGCTTGGCGACGGAATTCCCTAACCCCGAGAGAATCGGCTGTCCGGGGAGCACTCTACTCAAGGGCATAGCACAAGGAAAGGTTTCTCTCACGGAAGCAGAGCCTTGGCTCGACCACCTCGGCTCATGCAGTCCCTGCTTCCGGGAATTCAAAGAGTTTCGCCGGCAATCCGCTATGCAGCGTCGACGTGTGCTGACTCTGGTGGCCACCGCTGCTGTTCTGCTTTTCGCTGTGGGGGGATGGTTGTGGGTGCGAGCCCGACGCTCGGTGGAAGCGACCGATGTAGCGGTCTTAGATCTTCGTGAGCGGTCGGTGGCCCGCGGGCAGAGCCAGTCTGAGGCGGATCAGGCACCGCTGGAAATTTCGCGAACTACTAAACACGTGGTTCTTTATCTTCCGATTGGGAGCAAGGAGGGACCCTATAACGTCGGTCTGCTCACAGGAACGGGTGAGCAGATTTTGCGCGCGACGGGGATGGCAGAACTGCACGACCACATCATTGATCTACGGGTTGACGTTGACCTTGGTGGCGTACAGGCGGGGGCATATTCTCTTGCGCTTCGCCAGGCTGGTCTTGAGTGGACCCGATATCCCATCCGGGTGTTTTGATCCTATCCGCTGTCGAATAGCCAAACTGCGGGTTCCGATTCTGTCCGTCAGTGATTACTTCTGCATTGGCGACAATGGGGCGTCGGCCCATAAATTACTACGAGCGCGTTTATGGGGAGCAACATTTTTTCCGATTGAGATTCCGTATGCCCCCGCTTCTAAAATCGGAGGTATAGAGTGAACCCCATCTTGGTTTGACCGCGTATAGAGGACTCCATGAAGAAGATGGATTACAGCATTGGATTCCAAGCCGGAGGTGCTGGACGGAGATGGACGGCCACGGCCTTGACGGATCGAGCGAAGGAGCGGACGCCGGAACCCGTGACGTTCGCAGGCCGTCCAGAGGCATTGACGTTCCTGAAGGAGTCGCAGACGGAAGGCTACCGATTTTCTGGCGCGGAGCTGGTAGACCCAGAGCAAAAGCTCGTTAAGAATCGCTACTTCGTCATTGGTGGCGACGGACAACTGACGGCTGCCGGTGAGGACAATGGCCCGCGCAATACGGTTTGGGAAGTCGGAGACGTGAAGCCTGGACGCGATAGGAACGCGGGAACCGAGGCAGTCATCGAAAACATTCTTCAAGGGCCAGCAGTGCGAGAGAGGTTTGGTTGCGACCTCGCGTTTCTGCTTCGTGTACACCGGGTCTTGCCGGGGACGCTCCCTCTGCCGCCTATACCACCCTTCGACCCAGCGAAGCCGTGTCCATGCGGTCTCCACGGGAAGCCCTACGGTGAGTGCTGCCGCGATAAAGGCATCCATGCTCTCGGGAACGAGATGCTGCGAGGAACAGCCCCGAGGATGGTGCCGGGTGCTCTAGCGCAAATTCAGTCCAGCATGATCCAGGGTGACAACCGTTTTCGGTTCGTGTGGAACACACTCTGGCACTACCCGCAGCACGAGACATTCCATCAGTTCCTTGACGCGCTGGTCGTCGGGACGCTCGGCAGAGAATGGTTTGAAGAACAACTTCGACTTCCCCTCAAGAATCAGAGCGCGATTGTGAAATGGCGCACCGCGATGCTTGAGCTGCTTCGCAGGCCGGGAGATGCAGACGACGATGTGAGCACCGGCCATACCCTCACCGGGCCGGCGAAAGCCTACCAGTGCTTTGGATACGACCTATACTGGCTGCAACTGGTCCACAAACTGCCTGACTCCGTCATCCAGAGATTGAAGGACTTTGGAGCCTTCCAAGGTGCGCGCTATGAGGTTCTGATCGCCGCCATTTTCGCGCGTGCTGGTTTTGAGATTGAGTGGATTGATGACAACAAAGCCCCCGGCAAGCACCCGGAATTTATCGCAACCCACAAGATTACGGGCAAGAAAGTGGGTGTCGAAACGAAGAGTCGGCAGCGCCCCGGAGCGATGAACTACATCGGTACGTTCTCACGCGAGACACATCTCAAAGGCGATGTTTTTGACCTGTACGACAAGGCAATTCAGCAGGCGCCCGATGGCGACATGCCGTTCCTGATTTTCATTGACCCCAATGTCCCCGATTGGCCAGAGAAGGGACTTCCGTCCTACTCGGATATTCCTGTCGATACGGTTCCTTGGATGAAGGAGATTCGCGATCGCCTTGTGGAGATTTGGAATGCTGCCACCGAACCTACACCTGAGAGCGCAGTTCTAATTACAAACTTCGCGTTTTACTACGGCGACAACGATAGTCCTTCTCCGACTGGGATGGGAGCGTTCTTTCCTTCGCTGCAACCGCGAGTGCCGGTTCTTGGTGATCCGATGATTACTGACCTCATATATTGCTTACAGACATACGACACGGTTCCCCGACAGATATAGAACAGGGGCGGGTGGCCTACTCCCGATCTCCACAATTCAAACGGAGCTTCTCGATCTCCGCTGGATCACTTGACCATGGCATATACAAGAATTTTGAACTGAGAACAATTGGGGTGGTGACTCTTTGCTCCCATTCGATCCAACGACAGCATTGCTGAAGTACCGCAGTGGCGACCTATGCGCTACGACGCAATTGGTTACCCTCTTCCAGCCGATAAGGAACTGGCTGCGCTTTTCGAAGCCAGTTCGCCAATTCATGGGGATCGAAACGAATTGCCCCGGCCAATCGAAACGATGGGAGTCTCCCGCCTGCCGCCATTTTATAGACATGCTGGGGTGTGACCTGGAACAATTTTGCAACGTCCCGTGCGCGCAAAACGCGGGTTTCTTTTTCCAATTGATCTATCAGACCCATATTCGTGCACCTCAACAGAAGACGATTCTGCCTCTGACGCGAAGGTGATCTCGATTGTTTAAAGCAGTTCGAGCGTTCCGTCAAACGGCTTCGAGCTTCCAGGTCCCCTCCGGCGGCTCAGATTAGCCTGTACTGCAACCTACCCTCGTCACGCTACGTACCGCGCCAACGCTCCGGCATTGACCTTGGCTAGTGCGTCTTTGGATTGCACGCCCTTAAGGTAGACCATCGTGGACTTGATGTCGCGATGGCCCATCCAGCTTTGCAGCGTCCGGATGTCGACGCCGTGCCGCAAATGCTCTGTTGCGAAAGTGTGACGGAACTTGTGCAGGAAGAAATGCCGGCAATACGGCCCTTGGGCGCACTTGTTTCCGTGTTTGGTGACGCACTGTCCGCAGTTCAATTCGGCTCGCTCGGCCACGCGCTTGACGATCATGTCATTTTCACTGTCTGGATTCCCTTTTGAATTCGGAAAGACTAGTTGTGAAGGTAACCCGTGTCTCCGTTCTCGGAGTCCTTGCAGTTGCTCTACAAGAGCGGTAGGAAGCGGCACGGCCCGCTCCTCCCAGTTTTTCGGTCCGAACCCCCAAAGCGGCTTGGCAGTCACGCGCACCAGACTGTTGCGAAAATCCATGTCACGCCAAGCGACATGACGAACCTCGCAGTCGCGGAAACCGGAAGCGAGCAGGAACTTGAGAAATACGGCCTCATCCTGGTCCGCGTGTTTGAGCATGGCCTCGATTTCTTCTGCTTCGTAAATAGGACGGATGGTATCGACGTACTCTGGCCAGTCCGTCGATTCAATCAGTTTGATCTTTCCGTAACGTTTAAAAAGCTGGAGCACAACGACGAGTTTGTCATAAACCGTGCGTTTGCCAAGACCGTGTTTGTAGCAATCGGTCATGAACTGCAAGATGTCGTCGCGGCTGATCTGGTCCACGAAAGATCTTCGGCACCACACTCTGAGAAGTTTGTCGAGCGTGTAGCGGTAGGTGACGTAGGTTCGTTCTTTGCGGTGAGCCTTAATGAAATCGAGATACTCGTCAATGGCTTGACCAATCGTGACGCGCTGCGACTCAGGTTCCGGATTTACCTCAATGATTCCGGCCTTCTGGGCATTCACCTCGATCGACTTGCGGCGTGCGGCTTCGAGAACTTCCGAGAAGTCGCCAATCGCTTGGCGTCTTCGCTTTCCCTCCTGATACCACTCCAGGTAGTAGCCTCCTTCCGGATGGTGCTCATCGTCGCCGGAAATGAGAACATGGTCGCGGACGATCTTGCCGTTTCGTTCCAGAACGGCAGAGAGTTTCCAAACCCCTCCGACTCGAACCTTCTTGAGAATATTGACACGTTCGGCGTACTGTTTGGACCGAGCCATCGTACCTCCCTCAATTTGGGAGGACACTACTGTGGGTTCGAGATTCGGTCAAACGGAGGAAGAACGGACACCAGAGCGGACACCAAGGCAGGTAAGTGATTGAAAACTAGGGACGGCGGTTAGAAGGCAGCGTTCTAACCAACTGAACTACGTCCCCACTCGCCAAAACAGTGAGATGCGCGATGATCAGTGCTGATGGGGCTGTGAACGCCTTCCATCCGACGCACTGATTGTTTTCCCCGGGTCAGAAAAGACTAACTATCTTCTGAACCGCCCCTCACCGCATACAAATTCCGGAGCAAACTGTCACGTTGCCCCAAGATCAGCGGTCAGCGGGAGATACCAAGAAAAACTCGCACAAACATCTTAACAGCTTCTCTTTCAGTGCGAAAGGGCGCACAGGCTTTCTGCCGCCTGTAGCGCAATTGAGTTCGTTGCTGCCGGGCAATTCACTGCGAATCGCTTCGCGCCGCCTACTCCAAGAGCATCAGGCGATTGAATCTAGATCGGCAATCAATTCAGACGGAATTCGAAGCGCCGAGGACTGAAGATTCTCGCGAAGGTGCTCGATCGACGATGTTCCTGGGATCACCAAGATATTAGGAGACCGTTGGAGAAGCCAAGCGAGCGCAACTTGCATTGGCGTGGCTTCTAGGCGCGCGGCAACATCGGACAAAGTAGCAGACTGCAACGGCGTGAATCCGCCTAGTGGAAAGAAGGGTACATAGGGAATACCGTCCTGGGCAAGATTGTCGATGAGAGCATCATCGTGCCGGTGGGCGAGGTTGTACAAGTTTTGCACGCAGACGATCGGGGCAATCCGCCGGGCTTCAGCGATTTGCGTTGGAGTGACATTGCTCAAGCCGATGTGACGCAGCAATCCTTTTTGCTGAAGCTCGGCCAGAGCTGTCATTGGCGCTTCGATCGATCCCTCGACCGGCTCTTCCCTGCTAAACATACTGCGCAGGTTGACCACATCGAGCACGTCCAACCCCAAGTTGCGGAGATTGTCGTGAACGGCTACGGTGAGATCTTCACGGGAGAACGCGGGAATCCATGATCCATCATCACCGCGGCGGGCGCTGACTTTGGTGACAATCACGAGATCATCAGGATATGGTGCCAGCGCCTTTCGAATTATCTGGTTCGTGACATGTGGACCATAAAAATCGGCTGTGTCGATATGGTTGACGCCACTAGCCACTGCCTCGCGCAACACGGCAATCGCTGCATCGACGTCGCGGGGCGGTCCCCACACCAATTTGTTACCATCCCGACCCGCAAGTTGCATCGCGCCGTAGCCCATGCGGTTCACAGTCATCGAAGTGCCGGGAAGTGTAAAGGTCCCTGCGAGATTAATCTGTCCAATCATTTTGTTTCTCCTGAACTATTTGTTGCAAAGTTGGCTTGTGCTGGTTCGCATTTCCACGAAGTGCTGTTTCGCTATCGGCCGGCTCTAGCTGCGTGAAGGAACAGTTTCCGCCGCGTGTTCGAAATAATTCATTGCGCTTAAATCGGCGATGAGACCCGGACTCGTTGGCCGCCATCCTAGCCGCTTCCGCGTTAGAGCGCTGGAAGCCGGCATGTCCACGCCAGCGAACATCCCAAGCCAGCCAAAATGAGCTTGTGCTTTTTCGGGGGCAAGGCTCGTCACTGGCACCTTTAACCCTCTACCAACCGCCTGGGCAATTTCCCGCATCGACACGCCCTCTTCAGCGACCGCGTTGTACCTGCTTCCTGATTCGCGTTTTTCCAACGCCAGCCTGTAAAGTCGGGCGACATCCAGAACATGCACCGCCGGCCAGCGATTGAGTCCATCACCTATAAACGCCGACACCCCCTTTTCGCGGGCCACTTGGACCACGTAAGTGATCAGGCCCTGCTTGACAGTGTCGTGGACCTGGGGAAGGCGCACCACCGTTACGTTCACGCCGCGTTCCGCAACGGAAGCTCCTGCGACTTCGGAACCTTTACGCGGATTTGGGTGATCGGGGTCGAAATGATCTTCGGTCGCGGGTTGACCCGGAACAGCATTACCCATGCCTGTTCCGGAAGTGATGACCAGCGGTCGGTCTGATCCGATGAGCGCCCCGCCGAGTGTCTCGATAGCGCGCTTGTCTTTTTCGCACACCTCAATGAACTTGGAGAAGTCCTGGCCGAAGGCGCTGTGGTCAAAGGCAAGGTGAATCACTCCGTCTGCCATCGCTGCTCCACTACGGAGACTCTCCAGGTTGTCGAGATTACCCCGATGAGCCTGGGCACCAGCTGCTGTGAGCGCCTCGGCACCTGCATCGGAGCGTGCAAGACCGCGAACCTGATGACCAGCCTCAATGAGTTCCCTGACAACCGCTGTACCAATGAAACCTGTAGCACCCGTCACAAAAACACGCATATGTATCTCCTAAGCAATTTGAAGTTCGTTCGAGAGGGACGAAGTGCGGACTCGACTGGCGAGCCGAGTGGAAGCCTTCGCAGTAATCAGTCGCCATTCATCGGTAGAGCCAGGCAGGTCATCGATCGCGTTCAACTCGTGCAACCAGTCCTCAACTGAGACTTCCGCCTCTTCCGAGCCAAACGACTTCGTGACGGCCTGGAAGAATGCGGACAGCTCTCGCTCCGCCATGGTCACGAGGTCAGAACAAGGAGAGTCGGGCCTCTCGGAACGTTTGTCGCCAGCGCGTGGATTCATATTCCTCACTTCCTGTAGCCGGAGGGCTGGTGATCGCTATTGACAGTCCACCGAGTTCCGGCTAAAACGGAGAGTGTCTCCGAATCAGTAGATAAGATAACCGGAGAGTGTCTCCGGTTGCAACTTTTTTAATGCCGCTCAAGCATCAGAAGATCGCCGCACGAAAACCCCGCACGGATGCGCAGCGCAACCGCGAGCGAATTCTGGAGGTGGCGAAAGATGCGTTTACACGATTTGGAGCCAACGCCAGTCTTGATGACATCTCGAAAGAGGCAGGAGTTGGGGCGGGAACTCTTTATCGACACTTTCCTACGCGCGATGCGCTGATTGAAGCAGTCTACCGTACTGAGGTCGAAAAACTGGCCGCCGCGGAGAAGAGATTCTCCGAAAACCTGCCTCCCACCGAGGCCTTGCGCGCTTGGATGTTGTTATTCGTCGACCACATCGCAGCCAAGCAGATCATCGCCCCTGCGCTGAATACGCTGGTCGGAGGGCCCTCGAAGTTGTTTGAAGGTTCTCGAGCACAGGTTCAGGGAGCGATTGAATCGCTGGTGAAACGGGCGATCAAGAGCGGCGACATCCGGAAAGATCTTGAGCCATTCGACCTGCTCCGCGCGCTTATCGGCGTCTCCCACGTAGCATCTGGTCCCGACTGGCGCCAGAGCGCGAGGAGGCTGGTCGATATTCTAATCACAGGTTCGCGGCCGGTTACATAGCCACTAAAGCAAGATTCTTGCGTCGCGCGAAAACTCAGGTGACGAACGCAGGCAGCGGACGATTCCTTGCCAATTATTTGTGGCTCTCCTCCTGAGCTACGCGGTCTCCTCTGGGCTCGCGGCCAGTGTGATCTCGACCTGCTGTGGTCCCAGCCACGGATGGATCGCCTTAAGCTGAACTTTTCCCGGCTTCTCCTGGGCTCTAACCCAAACCGCACCCGTGCCGCCGATCAACGAAAAGGGATTATCGCCGATCATCTCGGCCGGACCGTCCAATTCGAACTTGATCGAAGCGTCGGCGAACGGACAGATATTTCCAAATTCATCGGTGACGCGAAGGACAACTCGAGTCGAGTCGGCACCATCGGCCATTAGTTCACTGTCGTCGGGCACCAGTGTGAATTTTGTGTCGACACCTTTTCCTGAAAACTTCTTCGAGATCACTTGCTTGCCCTGGATGTACCCTTCGATTCGAAGATCTCCCCATTTGTGAAATAGTTCACCCATTTCGAGGATGAAGGGCGCATAACGAAGGTGAGCAAACTGCTGACGATCGGGATCGACGTCAGCGATATGTTGGTCGTCGATGTAGAACTTGAGTTGATCGCAGTTGGAGCAGACCATCGCCTTGGAGAATCCGATGGATGCATCCCCGCGGGCCCAGTGAAAGGCTGGCTCGAGCACGATCTCTTCGGCAGGATCGCATTGCGATTTGTAGAATCCGGCAGCAGGCTTAGGTTCGCGGAAGATGTCGGTTACGCCGTGATAACAGATACGATCGCCGGATCCAAAATTTCCGTGTGTGTTGTAGTCAAAGGCGCACCATCCGATGCCACCGGCATACTGCGGATTTGATGCCAGCTGGTCATGAACGCGGGCATGGCGAATTGTGTGCTCGGTGAGGCGTTCCACCTGGTCGATGGTCTTGGTGGGATAAGTGTGACCTACGAATTCTGTGTTGAGGTATCGCGGATGATTCGGCGGTTTGAGCGGGAATCCGAAGTCGTTCATCGTGAACACGTCTTCAAGAAATTCCGATTCCTGGAAGTAGCGAATACCGCCCGTTTGACGGGTGGGATCCAGCTGATGGGCAGTGGCATTCGTGCGCGTGTAGAAATCGTGATCATCTTTAGATTCGTTGATGCGGACTCCCCAGAGAATGATCGAAGGATGGTTCCAGTCGCGGCGAATCATGCGACGGACATTGTCGATCGAGATCTGCTTCCACGCTTCATCCCCGATGTGCTGCCAGCCCGGAATTTCCTCAAGGACGAGCAACCCGATTTCGTCGCAGGCGTCGAGGAAATGACGCGACTGCGGGTAGTGCGAGGTTCGAACGATATTGCACTTGAGCTTATTGCGCAGGATTTCGGCATCGCGGCGTTGTGGACGAGTCGGCATCGCTTGTCCGACCCACGGAAAAGTTTGATGGCGGTCCAAGCCGCGCAGCTTGATCACTTTTCCGTTTAATTCGAATCCGTGATCGGTAAATTGAGCCTCACGGAATCCAAAACGACGCGAGTCTTCATCGAGCAACTGGGGTCCGTGACGAAGCCTGACGCGGGCAGAATACAAGTTGCGCTTGTCGAAGTCCCAGAGCTTAATTCCATTCAAGCGATCGAGGCGAAGCGTGTGCGCCAGGGGCTCGCTGGCCGCGCCTGCAGAAGCGACCTGTTGCGAGGCTTTCGCGATCACACGATCGCCATCGAGAAGTTCCACGTCGATCGTCAAGACTTCTTTTGAAGCCTCGAGATGCTGAATGTAGCAATCGAGATCGACGCTGGGGTTCGGCGAGAGAACATCTTTGGGGCGAACGAAAATGTTTTCGATGAAGGTCGAGGGGACGATGCGCAAAGCAACTTCGCGGTAAATTCCGCCGAAAGTGAGGTAATCGATCTCGTATCCGAACGGCGGGATGTCAGGGCGTTCGGTCGAGTCGACATCGACAGCAAGCAGATTGTCGCCATCGAAATCGATGTGCGGCGTCAAATCAAACGAGAACGGAGTGTATCCACCTTTGTATTCGCCGAGGCGTTCCCCGTTGATCCAAACCGTGGACGCGGTCATTACACCTTCAAAATCAACGAAGACGTGCTTTCCGCGCGCTTCCGGGGGAAGCTTGAAGTGGCGACGATAAAGGGAAACGAACTCGTAGGTCTTCTCGTCAAAGCCGTGCCATGGAAGCCGGACATTCGTGTGAGGGACGACGATGCGGTCAAATCCGGAGTCGTCGAACCCTTTCGCATGTCCGCCCTCAACCACGGTATGGCTGTAGCGCCAGTTGCGGTTGATGGGGAGAATCATGCGTCCACTCGACGTCGAGGACTTTGACTGCGCAGCGCCATCGGGAATCGCGTAAGGCGCGAGAGCAGCTCCAGCGAGAAGTGTTCCAGTCTGTTGCAAAAACTTGCGTCGGTCCATTCGTTCCCTTCCCTTGTCAGTGTCCCTTCATCATTAGTACAAACAATTCGTCAACATCTGCAACCGGCAGTCACGCCGCCATTGTTAGCAACTGGCTGAGATCGGCGGTTGAGCTAGACTCGGTGCCGCGCGGCATGGCCGGTCCGATTATCAACGCCTGATTGTGTCCTTCAAACCAAACCAGGAATGAGGACTGGTCTGCCCCTGGAAGCCGCTGCTGATTTAGCCAGTTGTAGTAAGCGCCCATATCCCCGTCGACTAGAGAGCCCACGAGGTCCAGTTCGGCACTCGCTGGAACGGCGGTGATCAACTCATTCATAGGCCGTTGTCGTTGCCGCGGAGCGAATCGCACCAGTAACGTAAGAGGCTGAGCACGACGCAGAGCTTCGCGCGCAGCCCACTGAGCGAAAATCGTGCTGAAGATTTGAGTCCCTGAACCCTCAGTCAGAAGCTTGAGCTCGAAACGCTCGAGAACTTCGTCTGAGCTCTTGCCAGTCTTCTTGTTGTCCATCCCAAGATCAGTGGGACGTAGTTGCGCGAGGAGCGTACGCAGGGTTTCGGGTCCCATGCCAGGATGGTCCAGTTCCGTTTGAATGCGCCGCAAGAGAGCGGCACGCACCGGCTCAAGGGCCTTGTACGAAACCACTGTCAAATCCGTGGAGTGCGGAGCTTCGTCTCCACCGTCGATGTACCAATGGCCATACGGCACCGGATGTTGGCGAGACCTGTCGGACGCAGCGTCGAGCAAAATGCGGAGGCCGTTGTCTGGATTGACGTGGGCGAAATACGCACCGTGGGGGCGCAGCTTTCGAAAGAGCGGATCGTCGTACGCAGCAACTCCCTGCCCGATGACGGTGATCCCGAGTCTTGGAATCGCCGGCGGTTCCGGAGGGACAGCTAGCCGTAAACGATCACCATATTCGTTCGAGGCTCTGCGAAATGCGTCGAGCTGATGCGTGCTCCACAGATGTGCGGAGAGTTGTTCTACAAACTGGGCAGGTTTTGTTACCCAATCAAACGCTTCTAACTGAGGGGAGAGTTTGATTTCGTCAAATTCGTGGAACCAGTCCTTGCGCTGATCATTGGAGAGTGAACTGACTTTGGCCAGTTCTCTTTCATGAGCCGTCCGCTCGGCGGGAAACTTAAAATCGAAATCGATGAGTTCGCGGAGTAGGCCCGGCTCGAAACTCAGCGGCAGCGCCTGCAGCGTTCCGAGATAGTTCGTTACAAGCTTTCGCGCCTCGGGCGGGTAAGCGGCAAAGTTCTCCGGTTTGAGATCACGTGGCAACATTGCGATTACAGCAACTCGGTGACGGGCTTACCCTGCGCGAACGACGGAGAAAATCCAAACATCGCTCCGAGCGTAGGCACAAGATCGGTGGAATCGAGGGCCCGATCCACAACTACGCCCTCGGGAATACCGGGACCAGCGGCAAGCATCCAAGTGGTGCGGGAGAGCGCATCGCCGGTTCGATGATGCTGGAAGCCGTTGCCTCCGGCGTCCTGGTCAGAATCGCGGCCGAAATCCGGCAAAATGAACATCGTGGTCTTGCCGGCATATTCCGGCTCACTTTGGATGGCTTTCCACAAATCGGAGCACAGGCGATCGGTGCGGCGAATTCCTTCCACGTAAAGCGAGTACGCCCCCGCGTGAGCGATATCGATGTCGTGCATCGTGATCCACAACAGACTCGGCGCCACCTGACGCATCAACTGGTGCGCGATATAGACGGAAAGTTCATCGGGGCTGGACAACGTCTGGGCATGCGCTTTGAAATCATCGACGGAGAGCTTCAGGATCATTTCCAACTGTTGCAGTTCGAACTCGCTGCCTGCAAGTTCCGGCGCATAAAAGGGCGTTTCATAGTTGTCGCGCAAGAGGTGCTGGTAGTCCTCGTGGCGGCCGGCAGTGGCGGCCGTCAAAAGATGCTTCGGCAAAATGACCCGCGCACCGAGACCCTGCCCGTAAGAGCGATGGCTGCTCTCACCAATGCGATTGAAACCATTGCTTGGCGCTACGACCCAAGCGTCAGAGGATGGGCGCTTCAGGTCCTTGCGGAAATACTCGAATACTGTTGGAGACTGCGGAGGCAACGCCGCAAAATTATTGATCGTCTCATAGACTCCGGTGGCCAAACTCGCGGTCGCGACGTAGTGGCCGAGGATTCCACGATTCACGACTTGCGTGAAGAACGACGACTGCGGTATGAGTTCGCTCATGAGGTGGGGAATATTTTCCTGTCCCTCGGGCGCAAAGGTTTCTTGATCACGGGCCCCGCCGCCGAATGTTACAACGACAACTTTTCGTCTTGACGCAGCGACTGCGGCTCGAGCCCAGGGAGAGCGCAGCAGGGTACTTCCAAGAGTGAGTCCCGCGGCGCTGCGCAGGAAGTCGCGACGGGTGCGGGCAAGGGCGGCGCCGGCGCCATCACTCATTACTACACTTCGCTTTTGCGATGCATCGATCATCTGTCAGAGCTAACCCTTCGAAAAAGACGACGCCGAGCCAACAGGGTTTCTGAACTGTCATGGCTTTGCCGTAGTTCCTTCCTTCTCCGAATAAACGAACTGCCGGATGTCCGCGATCTGTTTATCAAGGTCAGCCAGATGTTGCGCTCGCAGTTGCTGGTAGACCTGGAATTGTTCCTGCGCTTTGTCCTTTTGCCCGGTGTGCACGTACGCCTGCCCTAAGCGGTAGTGGGCGTCGGCAATACGGGAATCGACCTGCAGGGCACTCACGTATTCCGGAATCGCGTCGGAATAGCGGGCCTGGTCCGAATAGAGGTTTCCCAACTGTAGTCGGGGATCGGAAAGCTTCGAATCGAGAGTAGCCGCCTTGCGAAGTAAAGATTCGATTTGATGAAGATCCAGCGTCGGATCCTGCGCCCGCTTCCCTTTCCACAAGCTCATCGCATAATAGTAGTTGGCCCGAGCGTTGTCGGGTTGCAGTTCGGCAAAGCGCCGAAAGCGCTCAATCACTTGATCCGCCTGACTAGGCGAGCTGTCATAAGCCTTCGACAAGAAAGCGTAGCCGCGAGGATCGGAAGGACTGAGGTCGGTGGCGCGGAGAAGAGCTTTAATCGCGTCGTCGTAGTTTCCGCGCGAGTAGAGCGCGATACCCAGACCAATGGCCATACGCGGGGAATTCGGGTAGCGCTCCGCCGATTGTCGGAAGATTTCAATTGCCGGCTCCAGAGTACGATGCAGCAGAAGCTCGCTCGCCCAGTCGAAGAGATTGCTCTCGGTCGGATCCTGGTGGGCAGCTGTTTCGAATTCGTTGGCCGCATCAACGAACTTTCCGTCCTTCTCTTCGATCTCCCCGAGAAGGTTGTGCAGTTCCGCCGAATTCTTTTGTTTTAAGAGCTGTTGCACGAGTGTCCGCGCGGGCTCTGGCTTTCCGGTGAGCACGTAGGCCAACGCCAGGTCGTAGCCGTTGTCGTAAGAAGACGGAGTAATCTGCTGTGCCTGTCTGAGATATGGGATCGCATCGGGAAGCTTCCCCATGCGAACGTAAAGCTCTCCCAGATTGTGGTAAGCGTCGAAGCTGTGGGGCTCGAGAGCAACCGCTCTTTTCAATTGCTCCTGAGCGGTGTCGAGTTTCCCTAGACGAACTAAATTTGAGGCCAGGTTGGTGCGCGCCGCCGCCGAATTCGGTTTCAGTCGCACGGCTTCCTCAAGCTGCTGGTTCGCCAGTGTGTCCTGGGACTCTCCGGTGTACACCATTCCTAACAGCTCATGAACGTCAAAACTCTGCGGGACTTCGTGCAGCAGCTTCTCGAGTTGCGCCGCCGCTTCCGGGTAATGTCCCGCGTCGTATTGAGCCACGGCCGCCTGGAACTCCTGATTGAGCCGCTTAGTTTGGTCTTCGTCCGACGCCGAGAGCGACGCCGTGACACACAACGAAAGAATCAGGCCGGCAAACTCCAGGAAGCGAAGTCGGATGCTCACGGTCAGCATGCTATCACTTGCTCTGCGGCAAGCGGCGCATGGGAAGAAGAATGTCGCCCCGGAAGGCGCGGTCTAAGCGTCTTCCCGGGGCGAGGATGCGACTCGTTAGTAGTACAACTTCAAAGCGAATTGGATCTGCCGCGGGTCGTACGGGGCATCGCGGGTCGATCCAATTTCACCAAAGCTCGAACTGGTGAAGTTACCGGAGTTGGGAACCGCAACAACTCCGTTGCCGCCAAAGTTCGGAGCATTGAAGTTCGGATGGTTGAGCAGGTTAAAGAACTCAGACCGGAACTCCACGCGGAATCGTTCGGTCAGCTGAAAATTCTTGAAGACCGAGAAATCCATCCGCTTAAATGTTGGGCCTGCGATCTGGTCTGGTGGACCTCCAACCGCCGACACTGGACACGGCAAAGCTGTGCAAGGCGCCGGTTGGCTGAATGCCGCTGGATTTCCGAAGAAGCTCAACTTGCCATTGGAGTCGATGTGCAGCCCTCGTTTCGGGGACTGACCAGCGACGACCAGATCATAGCAATTCGAACTCGCGGTGGTGGAAACCGTATTGGTGGGGCAAGTGAGAGTGATCGGTTGACCGCCCTGCAGCACGGCCGTCGTTTGGACACTCCAACCTCCGAGTATCTTGCTGCCAGCTCCGCCATTCGCGAAGTAGCGCTTGCCTTTGCCAAACGGCAGTTGGTATTCGCCACTGAGGTGAAAAACGTTCCGAATGTCGAAATCGGCCAAGCCGTAGTCGTAGTGAATACCCAGTCCGGTTACATCAGGCACCCTGTAGCCTGCGTTGCTGCCGCCGTTGAGCAAGTCGACCGCGTCCGTTCGTGTCTTGGAGTAGGTATACGTCACGAGGAAATTCAGACCACTGGCAAAACGTTTTTCCGCCTTGGTCTGCAGACCGTGATAGAAGCTGTTTCCGGCCGTGGCTGCGTAACTGTTGTTACCGCCGAAATCCGGGAATGGAAGGCCGCCTTGCGACGCCGGGAATGCGCAACCGGGATCTGGATACGCATTAGGCGGAGGACATCCCGCCGTGCCATTCAGGCCCGCCGTATTCGTAAGGGAAAGGCCCGTTGGCAAGATCGCCGTCGGGTTGTTGGATCCTGGGAACACTTCCAAGTGACGAGCCAGCGACGTCACGTAACCAGCTTGGATTGTCATCGTCGGCGTGAGCTGATATTGCAACGTGAAGTTGCCGCTCATTGTGTACGGAGTTTGATAGTTGAACTGGATGCCGCGTAAGCCCAAGCCATTGGCTAACACCGCAGTTGGAGTGAGTGGTGTACAGGCAAAGCCCGTTTCGAACGTCGCCGTACCACCTGGTCCCGCCGCCGCGCAACCGGGGAATGTGCGAGGAGTCCAGTCGTTCGGTTGGCCGTAGTTGAAGTTGAACTGGAAGGGATAATTCTCGCCGAGGTTTGGTGAATACCCACGGTTTTCAAATCCGTTGTAGAACATTCCAAACCCACCGCGAACTACGAGTTTCGGCGAAGCCTGATATGCGAACCCGACGCGCGGCGCAAAATTCGATTTCTGGGAATTGCCGAGGCCTTTCCCATATTTATTCGTAATGTCGAGTGCGATGCCGTCGGCTGCCAGCAGAGTCGTGAAGCTGCTCGAGAGACTTGCAGCGCTGGTACCTCCGGGAAGTAGATACATCGGGCTGCCGGTCGGCGCGCCACCGGGAACAAAGTTCGCTTGTGCTCCGTGGTGTTCGTACACCAACCCGAAGAAGTCCCAACGCAATCCCAAGTTGACCGTCAGTTTTGGACTGATCTTCCAGTCGTCGTTGAAGTACGTTCCGTAATAATTCTTTCCGTTGTCCGTGAGAGAAATGTTGGAAGCGTAAATATTCGTCGACCCGCCGAGGTAGTCGACGGTTCCGACTCCAGGCGTAGCGACCACCGGCGTCAACAAAAACGCCGCGCGACCGGTGTTGCCCTGATCGCTGTTGCTGCCCGGTGCACCGCTTGGAATTTCGGTGTAGTTGCCGTTGTAGTCGAATTCTCCGTGGGACCACGGTGGTTGCAAGGTGGAGAACTTAACGTGTTGCCACTCGAATCCCATCTTAAAGGTGTGCTTGCCGTAAATCTTGGTAAGGTCGTCCGTCAACTGGAATGTCGAACTCACTTCGTCAGAGGGCAAGAATGCGTTACTGCCCAGGGTAGAGAGTCCGTTGATACCGAAGGCGGGAAGCCCGCCGTTCTCTTTGACCTGAGGAATATCTTGAATGCCAAATTGCCCTGGGAGGTCGTTTAACGAGCCCGCTACTGGTCCCGATCGCGTGGTGTGCAAGTAATTGAGACCTGCACGAGCGACGTTGACGAGGCTTGGCGAGAAGACGTGAGTATAAGCCAGAGCGCTTTGCTGTGCGTTCGCCGTCTGGTTGCCCTGTTGGAAGGCGCCGCCATCCGCAACGCCTCCGAAGATTCCAGGAATAAACTGCGGGTCGTCTACGTAGCTGAAGCGATAGAACGCCTGATCCTTCTCGCTGAAGTTCACGTCCAAGCGAGTGTCGAATGCGTTCCGATGTTCGTCCAGCTTTGGCGAATTTGCGAAGTTCGAAAACAGTGAATTATTTGTTGGGCCTGGATACAAGTTCAGCAGCTTGATCGCGTTCGGGTCCAGACGCCCAACCGGGATTTGGTTGAGACCGCATGCTCCTAGTGAAAAGGCCACGGTGCTTGCCGGGCAGGTGCCGAAAGGATCGCGCACGTAGCCGGAGGATACTGCAGTTATTCCCGAGACTGAATCCAGTGCGCCCGCCGTGACCGGCCGCGTCGTCGCAGGGTCAAGAATGGTGCCGTAAGGCATCGTGCGGCCCAATTGATCCGTTAGAGTTCCTGAGCTGGTCTGCAGGGAAATCAAATCGGAGAAGTCTGTATACCCGCTGGTTCTCTCGGCTGCTGTCGGAACGTTTCCGGTGAGAATCGTTCCCTGAATCCTGCGCAGCCCTTCGTAGTCCCCAAAGAAGAAAACTTTGTTCTTGATGACCGGACCGCCGATCGTGGCTCCGAACTGGTTCTGGCGAAGCTCGCCCTTGGGCACGCCGCCGGCATCTTCAAAATAATCTGGAGCGTCGAGCTTGTCGTTCCGGAAGAACTCCCAAACGGCGCCATGAAACTGATTTGTGCCGGACTTGATCGTCGCATTGAGCACGGCAGCTCCCGACCGGCCGTATTCCGCGCTGAAGCCCGATGTCTCGACCTTGAATTCCTGGATGGCATCGACGGGAGGCAGAACAACGAAATTGGTTCCATTGAGGAAGTCGACGGTATCGGAATTATTGTCGACGCCATCGAGCATGTAATTATTTTGAGCGGGCCGATTACCGTTCGCAGTGAAAGCGCCGCTGGCCGCATTGCCGCGCGTATCGGCTTCTGGAGTGTTTACGCCAGCCGCAAGCTGCGCGAGGAAAGTGAAGTTTCTGCCGTTGAGCGGAAGGTTATTCACGCTGCGCTGGTCGACCACCTGACCGACAGAAGCGTCCTGACTTTGCAGCACAGGAGCAGCGGAGGTCACTTCGACGGTTTCACTGACGGCGCCCGGGTCCAGCTTAAAGTTGGCTTGAACTCTCGCGCTGACGTCGACCGCGATGTGGGTCTGAACGGCTTTCTTGAAGCCGGCCGCGGCTACGTCGAGCCTGTAATTGCCGATTCGCACCGGACTAAAATCGAAAACGCCGTCAGCGCCCGTGGTCGTGGCCAGGTTCGTGCCCGTTCCTTCGTTAGTAAGAGTCACTTTGGCTCCGCTCACCACCGCTCCCGAGGCATCGGTAATGATGCCGGTAATGGAGCCGGTGTCGACTTGAGCGGCGAGGGGAAGAACGCCGAGCGTGGTCAGAACTACAGCTACGAGTACACTGCGCAGAATACGTTCTACTGCGTATCGGTTCATGAGCTCTCCTTCGAGCCTTGCGACTTGCATCTCGGCAAAGCCGCCCACCATGACTACATCAAGTTCAAAACCGTTGATCCCCGAGAACAGAGGGCGCCACAAATCGCCCGCCTGCGTTCCCCAGAAAAATCAAATTAACCGCTTAACCTAAAAATACTAGTGGGTCGGGAATATCACGGTGTGAGTTGTATTGTCAAGATTTTTTTCTTGATTTAAACTCCGCGAGGTCCACACTGCTCTGCGCGGCTGATTTCAAACGAAGAAACTTTTCGAACGAAATTTCCCGCAAGAGTCTGCAAACCATGAGCGTAACCATTCGTGATGTTGCGAAGGCAACGGGTGTCTCTACCGCGACCGTTTCCAACGTCCTGAACAAGACTGGTAAAGTCGGGGCGGACACGCGGCGTGTCGTGCTGGGCGCGGTAAAGCGCATGGGATACATTCCCGACGTTCACGCTCGCCACCTCGCGTCGCGCCACCGACGCACGCTCGGCATCATCGTGTCTGATATTGAAAATCCATTTTTCCCTGAAGTCGTCAAAGGATTTGAAACACGCGCCCGTCAACTTGGATACGACATCATCCTCAGCGACACGAACTATGATCCGCGCCGGACGCGGGAAGCCGCTGATCGGATGATGGAACACAAAGTTCGTGGTGTAGCCGTCATGACTTCGGAAATCAGCATCAAGCTGATTCATCAACTAGCACGCCGACGGATCGCGGTTACGTTCCTCGATCTCGCGCCGGTTAGAAAATTCATCAGCAATTTGCGTATCGATTATTTTTCGGGAATTCAGCAAATTGTGCGACACCTGCACGCGCAGGGACACCGGCGCATTGCATTTGTCGCTGGAAGGCAAGGGCTGAAATCAAACGTGGCACGCCTGGAAGCTTATGAACAATGCATGCAGGACCTGGGACTCGACCCCGGTCCTGTAATTCCTGGCGACTTGCGTTTCGAGGGAGGACTCGCCGCGGGAATCAGCATCGCAAAGCTGACCTCGCGCCCGACCGCAGTGGTTGCGGTCAACGATCTCACCGCGGTCGGAGTGGTCAAAGGTCTTTTGAATTCCGGCTGCCGAGTTCCCCAGGATATTTCGGTGACGGGATTCGACAACACGCGATTAGCGGAATACAGCAATCCTTCCATCACAACTGTCGACGTTCATCGCGAAGCTCTTGGCCGGGTGGCTGCCGACGCCCTGCACGAATTGTCTAGTTCAGAAGATCCACAAGGTCGCGAATACCCAATCGGCGCAGAGCTTGTGTTGGGAGATTCCTCAGGACCAGCTTCGCATTAAATTCTTCGCACGATTGGTACACTCGTGAAGCGGAGCCCTGCGGGCGCACGAGCATGCCTCGAAACGATCACTTATCCATTTCGCGCCGGATTTTTTTGCAGCAAATGGGATCTGCGCCCGTGCTTTTCCTGCCCGCGCCGGTGATCAATCCGTTATTTCGTTGGGCCCGCCCAAATGCAGCGGCACCCAAGACTTCTCACTTCCCTTTCGCCGATGAGCGGCTCATTCCCCGCTATCCGACGCGATCGCCGCTAGACGACGTTTTGGCCCTTGCGACTCCAGGAAAAGACGAATATGTGAACGAGGGATACGTCGCTGAAATCGCAGTGCTGTTGAAGGAGTGGGGCGAACAGGTGAGGTCAAACGCCGCTGCGAAAGATGCGCTGAATAGTTTTGTACATGCATCGGTTCAAGCAAATGCTTTCGTCCCCATTCGTGAGGTTCCCGTGCGGGCGGGAGATACGATCGAAGTTTTTCGACGCGAGTTTTCCCCTGAGATGCTTGGCGGGCGCGATCGATTTTTGGCGAACTTGCGAGACTATTTATCGTCGATAGGAAAAATCGAGGTGGCAGATTTTGAGATTTTTGGGTGTACGCAAAGCGCGGAGTCGCCACTAGCTCTTGATCTTACGATTCGCTACGACTTCGTCGGCGTTCGAGACAACAGAAAGCGAGAAGAACGAATCGGGACTTGGATGACGAGGTGGTCGCGCAACGAAGCCGGTGCGTGGCGCGCTCTTGAGTGGAAGATCACGGAAGAGCGGGTCAGCCGCGCGGCTGGACCCATCTTCATCGATATAACGTCCGGAGCTCTCGGATCGACATCTTCCTACACACAACAACTAATTCACGGAGCCGATTATTGGAGAACCGTTCTTGACGGCGCCATTGGCATTGACGTTTATGGAAACAATGGAGTTGCCGTCGGAGACTTCGACAATGACGGCTTCGATGATCTGTATATATGCCAACCTGCGGGACTGCCAAATCGGCTGTTTCGCAATCGCAGGGACGGAACTTTCGAGGATGTCACTGAACCGTCGGGCGTAGGGATCTTGGATTTTACGGCAAGCGCGCTGTTTGCAGATTTCGACAATCGCGGCATTCAGGATTTGGTAGTCGTCTCTGCCACCGGGCCCCTGCTGTTTGTGAATGACGGCCGCGGCAAATTCTCGCTGAAGAAAGATGCTTTTCGGTTTGCGCGTCCGCCGCAAGGAGCTTTTACACACGCTGCAATTGCCGACTACGATCGAGACGGGCGCCTTGATATTTACTTCTGCCTCTACAACTACTATCAGGGACTTGATCAGTACCGGTATCCCGTTCCCTATTTCGACGCGCGCAATGGGCCTCCAAACTATCTCTTCCACAACGAGGGTAACGGGGTCTTTCAGGATCGCACAGAAGCGGCCGGCTTGAATGTCGAGAATGACCGCTACAGCTTCGCGTGCTCATGGGGCGACTCAAACGGGGATGGCTGGCCGGATCTATATGTGGTCAATGATTTCGGTCGCAACAATCTTTATCGAAATAAAGGCGACGGGACTTTCGCGGCGATTTCCAAAGAAGCGAAAGTGAATGAAGCGGGCGCCGGAATGAGTGGGTGCTGGCTGGATTTCGACAACGACGGCAAGCAGGATATATACGCCGCCGGAATGTGGGTCGCGGCCGGAATGCGAGTGCTTGACGATTCGCATTTTCACGCGGGAGAACCAGAATCCGTTCGCGACCTTTACCGGCGCCATGTGGCCGGCAACTCGCTGTACCGAAATATGGGCGATGGCACTTTTCAGAATGTCGGTGTGAAAGCGGGAGTCGAGATGGGTCGCTGGTCGTGGTCAACCGATGCCTGGGACTTCGATCACGACGGCTTCCCAGATCTCTATGTCGCAAATGGATACATCTCGGGCGCCGAGGAACGAGACGTCTCCAGCTTCTTCTGGAGGCAAGTTGTCGCCAAATCGCCACAGGATGCAACACCGTCGCCCGCGTACGAACGCGGATGGAGCGCTATGAATGAACTCATTCGGTCCGACTCCACGTGGAACGGCCATGAGAGAAATGTATTCTTCGCAAACAATCGTGACGGAACATTCTCCGACGTTTCCGGCGTCGTCGGCATCGATTTCCGTGATGACAGCCGAGCGTTTTCTTTGGCCGACCTCGACGGAGACGGAAGGCTCGAGATCGTGTTGAAAAACCGAAACGCGCCGCAAATCCGGATTCTGCGATCTGTAATGGAAGGCATCGGGAATTCGATCGCCATCCGCCTTCGCGGAACTAGGAGCAACCGCGATGGAATCGGGGCTTCCGTGACGATAGAGGCAGGAAGTTTGCGGCAAACTAAATACGTGCAGGCTGGCTCTGGCTTCTTGTCGCAACACACCAAGGAACTTATTTTCGGCGTCGGCAAACATCGGGAAGCAGTGCAGGCGACAGTTCGTTGGCCAAGCGGCCTCACGCAGACTTATGCCGCCCTGCCTATCAATCAGCGAGTTGAACTTGCAGAAGGCTCAGACGACTTCAAAGCAAAACCTTTCGCGACATCCCCGAAATCATGGGCGAGCGCCGGTGCTCTCGCAAGTCGAGAGGCGCTTCCCAAATCATCCGAAACCTGGCTGATTGAACCCGTTCACGCCCCGGAATTCTCTCTACCCGACATAGCTGGGAATCTGGTCGAACTCAGATCCTTGCGCAACAGCGTGGTACTGCTCACCTTTTGGACCTCTGATTCTTCGGCATGCCGCGAGCAATTGCAGAGGCTTCGATCAGCGCAGACGAGTCTGGCTTCGAAAAGCGTTCGAGTCGTTGCCATTAACGTTGACGATCCACTCGATCCTGACGCGGTGAAGACGTTCGCCTCCAAGGAAGACCTGCCCATCCCAATTATTTTGGGCTCCCAAAACGTGGCTGGGGTTTATAGCATCGTGTATCGCTACCTATTCGATCGTCATCGCAATTTACCTTTGCCGACATCTTTTCTCATCGATCGCGATGGAGATATCGTCAAGGTCTATCAGGGCCTGCTAACCGCAGAACAACTGGACCGAGACTTGTCTTCGATGCCCAGAAATGCTGAAGAACGCGTCAGAAAGGCACTGCCATTTGCGGGGATTTCTCCGCAAAGTCCGTTCCAACGCAACCAGTTCACTTACGGCGTTGCGTTTTTTCAACATGGGTTTCTCGACGAAGCCGAGCGCTCGTTTCAACAAGTCATTATGCAGAATCCCGAGGATGCCGACGCTCACTACAACCTCGGAACGCTCTATCTTCGGCGCAACTCCATCGAGGAGGCGCGGCGATCGCTTGAAGAAGCAGTCAGATTGCGTTCCGACTATCCAGAGGCGTGGAACAATCTCGGAATGCTCGCCGCGCAACAAGGAAAGAACAACGAAGCCGTTCAGGACTTTAAGACGTCTTTGCAACTCAGGCCTTCTTATGCGACGGCGGCGCTTAATCTGGGTAATGTCTATCGGCGCCAGGGCAATCTCGATGAGGCGCAGTCGTTGTTGAAGCGCGCATACGACTCGGAGCCCGCAAATCCAGAGGTGAGTTACAGTCTCGGAATGCTCTATGCCCATCAAGGCCAGACGGATTTGGCGGTCGATAGCCTGCAGAGAGCAATCAACCTTCGTCCTGATTATGCCGAAGCGCTCAATAATCTCGGCGTGCTCTTTGTGCAAAACGGCCGATACCCCGAGGCCGAGAAGAATTTCAAGATGTGCATTGAGCGCGCTCCGGACTTTGATCAGGCCTATGTAAATCTCGCGCGGCTCTATATGGTCTCCCAAGAAAAGGAAAAAGCGCGAACAGTCTTGCAGTCTTTATTGCAAAAACAGCCTCAGCACAAGATGGCTCAGCAGATGCTGCAGATGCTATATTGAGCCCGCGGAAGGGCCTTGCAGATGTTCGGTCGTGCCTCGATCCCAATCTCGAAGGTAAAGCGAAATTGGATAGCCGTCTGCCACATCGGCATTGTGTTTGCCGTTGTATTCGTCGGCGTCTGCCTTGCCCAGAACAGCGCATCCGGAAGTCAGGCTCCGCTTCGTCAGGCCGAAGCGCTAATTCAGAAGGGGGCCTTCGAAGATGCACGTGCACTTCTCGACGATCAACTCAAACTGAATCCTTCCATCGACGCATACAACCTGCTCGGCATCGTCTATACGAATGAAAGGAATTACGGCCGTGCGCTCGACGCGTTTCAACACGCACTGAACATTGCGCCCGCTTCGACGAAGACTCACAACAACCTGGGAGATCTTTACGTCGCGGAACAAAAGCTCGATCTGGCCCAACATGAATTCGAGAGAGTGCTAAGCCTCGCTCCGGCAAATCGCGACGCGAACTACAACCTTGGGCTGCTTGAACTTGCGACTGGGACCCCTGCGAAAGCGATCCAGCACTTCCAACGGGTACGGCCTTCTACGGTTGAGGTGCGCCTCAATCTGGTTCGCGCATATTTCCAGGCGGGCAAAGTCACCGAGGCGCTGCAAGCCGCGCGCGAACTATCGACCGCTCACAAACAAGATGTTCAGTTGCACTTCAGCCTGGGAGTGCTGCTCGCCTCCGCGAAACAATACAAGGCCGCGCAACTCGAACTGGAGCGGGCGGATGCGTTGCAACCTGAAACGTTTGAGATTCTCCACAATCTCGGCGAGACTTATCTCAAGGGTCATGGATACACGAAGGCCGAGCCGGTGCTCAATCGTGCACTGAAGCTGAAGCCGGATTCACCCGAAACGCTTTACTTACTCGCTCAGCTTGATTTCGAACGGTCGCAGCCGGTAGACGCTCTTGATCTGCTGGTACGCGCCCATAAACTCGCGCCACAAAACACCGACATCATCTTCCTGATGGCTCGCGTGAGCATGACGCAGAATTTTTTTGAAGATGCCATTCCTCTTCTCGAATCGGGGATCAAGCTTGCCCCACTACGTCCTGACCTTCACGCTGCTCTGGGGGAAAGCTATTTCATGGCAGGCAAGACGGAAAGCGCCGTCGAGCAGTTCCAGAAGCTGATCGAGCTTGATCCATCTGCGCGCTCCTATGCATTCATGGGGCTCTCGTATAGGCACCTCGGACGGTTCGACCAAGCGCTGACGTACTTCGAGCAAGGCTTGAAACAGGATCCGAAAAATGTTTCCTGCTTGTTCAATGTCGGCTACATCGAGGAGCGCCAGGGCAACTACTCAAAAGCAGAAAACATGTTCCAGCAAGCCTTGCGCTCGAATCCCGATTTCGCCGACGCACTTCTCGAATTAGCCAATCTCCGGATCAAGGACAAGAAGTTTTCTGAAGCTGCGGATTACCTCCGACGATTTGTGAAGCTGAGCCGTAATCCCGCCGATGGCTACTACAAGCTCGCGATGGCCGAGCGGAGCCTGCATCAGACAGCGGCCGCGCAACGGGATCTCAGCGTCTTCCAAACACTGTCGAAGAACGCGTCGACGGGGCCATATCCGTATCAACACCTCTTCGACTATCTCGACAACCGTTCGACGCTCTCTGCTAAAGAGCGCACGCAGCTCGACGTCTCGGAACTGACAGCACAGATTCAGAAGCATCCCGGGCAGCCTCAAGACCTTTACCTGTTGGCCGAAGCCTATCTGAAGCTCGGGCAGCTCGAACTTGCGAAGGATACGGTGAGTCAGCTCGATCAAATGAGCGCGAACGACTATCGAACACAGACAGGCATCGGTGTTCTCTTAGCGCGATACCGTTTGTACGATGATGCTATCCAGCATTTCCAGGCGGCCCTGCAGGCTAACCCGGATTCCGATGATGTCAAGTTCGATCTAGCCGACGCGTACTTTCGCAAGGGTCGATATCCCGACGCGCTCGATACCGCGCAAAAGGTATCTGCCGCCGGACAGGCCGACGATGCTTTTCTTTCCTTGCTCGGAGACATCGAAGCACATGCGGGCGAAACGGCGAAGGCGATCGATATCTTTCGCAATGCGATCAATCGCAATCCCGACAACGACCAGTACTATTTGTCGCTAGCTCTCGTTCAACTTCGTGACAATGATCTCGGCAGCGCAGAGCAAACATTGCAGAAGGGGTTGTCGCGAGTACCCGCATCCGGGAAACTCGCATGGGGCCTGGGTCTGACCTCCGTGCTGAGAGGAAATGCGCCCCAAGCCGCTGAACACCTGGAGCACGCCGTCGATTTACTACCAGAGTGGGCTGGCAGTTACTCCACACTTGGAGTTTTTTATTATCAGACCGGGCAACTAGAAAAAGCTCGCGAGGTTCTCGACCGATTCAAAGGAAGTAATACTGGCGGTTTAGATGTGTCTCGCATCGAAGAAGCTTTGTCGAAGGCTCCGTCGAACACCGAATCGTCAGGACAAAATATTCCGATGGCCGCCCGCCAACAGATGCTCCAGTTCGCATTGCTGATCGCAGACCGCAGTTTGTGATTTCCAAACGCATCGAAACTCACAATCGTTGCATTCATTGCGTTTGAGCCGCTCCCGATTACACTAGGTTGAGAATGGCACAACAGCCGCCGCCGTCGAATCCACGATTCCTTCGCAATATGTTATGGGTTGCGCTCATGGCACTGGTCGCAGCGATCGCAGTCTCCGTCCATGCCAAGGTCTTCGCCGCGCAGACCACGACCAAATCCGAGCCCGGGATTACTGTTCGCTACACCGACGTCCGCGAGGGTTCCAAGATTACTTTCCAGCAGGATTCCACGCAGACCGACGACAAGTACTACCTCGAAACCATGGGCACAGGCGTCGGATGGATCGACTACGACCAAGACGGCTTGATGGACTTGTACTTTGTTCAGTCCGCTGCCACTGATATTTACAAACCGCCGCATCCCCTGCGGAGTGCTCTTTACCACAACAACGGCGATGGAACGTTCACTGACGTCACCGAGAAGGCAGGCGTGGGCGGCGAAGGCCACTACGGACAGGGCGTCGCCGTCGGTGACTTCGATAATGACGGCTATCCGGATCTTTATGTGACCGGTTACGGCCGCGCGATCCTTTATCGAAACAACGGCAACGGAACGTTCACCGACGTAACGGCGAAAGCCGGAGTAGCCGACGAAGGCGGATGGTCGACCAGCGCTGGATGGTTTGATTACGACAAAGATGGGTGGCTCGATCTCGTTGTGACCAACTACATCGACTGGAGCCCCAAGAACAATATGTGGTGCGGCGAACGGCGTCCCGGCTACCGCTCCTATTGCCATCCGGGAAATTACAAAGGCCAACACATCAAGCTTTATCACAACAATCACGACGGAACCTTCACCGACGTCAGTGACGCATCCGGCGTGGGAAAGCCCGAAGCTAAAGGCATGGGCGTCGTGCTGGCGGATTTCAATAACGACGGCTGGCCTGATATTGCAGTCGCCAACGACTCGTGGCCGAATTTCCTGTTCATCAACAAACACAATGGAACGTTTGAAGATGTCTCCCTGATTTCGGGAATCGCTGCCAGCGAAGATGGACGCTACGAGGCCGGCATGGGCATCGATGCGGCAGATGTCGACGGCGACGGATGGCAGGACGTTTACATCACGCATCTCGACTTCGAACTAAACCGTCTCTACCGCAACAGTCAGGACGGCACCTTCACCGATGAGACGTTCCGCTCAGGTCTCGGGAACAAAGCAGTTCTTATGAGCGGTGTGGCGATGAAGTTTCTCGATTACGATAACGACGGCTGGAACGATATTCTGCAACTGAACGGATCGATGCTCGACAATGTCTCGCTCTACCACGCCGAAGTCTCATACAAAGAGCCGTTGCTTATGTTCCGTAATGTCGACAAGGGACATTTCGAGAAGGTGTCGGAATCACTCGGCCCTGATTTCATCCGTCCGATCGCAGGACGCGGCCTTGGGACCGCTGATTATGACAATGACGGGGACATCGATATCGTCACTAACAATCGCGGCGATTATCCGTCTCTTCTGCGCAACGATGGGGGAAATGCGAACCACTGGCTCTCGGTTCTGCTGATCGGCACCAAGTCCAATCATGACGGCATCGGCGCTTCACTGAAATTAACCTCGGAAGGATTCGTGCATGTTGAGCAGGCAAAAGGTGGCACAAGTTACATGTCGGCGAGCGATCCTCGCATTCACTTCGGTTTAGGGAAACGCACAAAGATCGAATCTCTCGAAATCACCTGGCCGAGCGGGAAAGTGGATCGATTGACAAACATACCCTTGGATCAGATCATCGCAGTAAAGGAAGGCGCTGGAATCGTTCCCCGTGCATTCCCAAAGATATCGTCCACCAAGTGATATGAACTTCCCCCGGCGCCGCTTTCTCGGTTCTTCCTTGCTCGTTCTCGGCGGTACGCTGCTCGATGCGCTTGCAACTCCGGTCTGGCAATGGAAACGTGGACTCGTGCTGCAGTCGTCGGCGGCAGTGACGTCGGCTTCCCCGGTGCAATTCGTCGACGTCGGCAGAGAAGCGGGTTTGAATGCACCCAATGTTTGGGGCGATCCCAACCACAAGAAATACATCATCGAAGCGAAGGGCAGCGGACTTGCATTTTTCGACTACGACCACGACGGATGGCTCGACATTTATCTGACAAACGGAACGCGTCTCGGCGAGGAATGGCCCGCAGGAAAAGCTCCGACTTCGCATCTTTACAAGAACAACCGCGACGGAACTTTCACCGATGTCACCGACAAATCTGGCTTGGCCCGTACTGGATGGCAAACCGGCGTATGCGTTGGAGACTACGACAACGACGGATGGGACGATCTCTTCTGCTGTTTTTGGGGACACAACATTTTGTTTCGTAACAACGGCAACGGAACCTTCACCGATGTCACGCGCAAAGCGGGTGTCCACGATGAACGAATTCGCTGGGGTGCCGGATGTACGTTTCTAGATTACGATCGCGACGGACACCTTGATATTTTTGTGTGTAACTACATCAAGCTCGATCCGGCGAAGACGCCGTCGGCCACTGATCCAATGGCGTGCCAGTGGAAAGGCATTCCGGTCATGTGCGGTCCGCGTGGTCTGACGGGCGACACCAACGTCCTTTTTCACAACAACGGCGACGGAACTTTTTCCGATGTGTCGGAGAAGGCTGGCATCTTGAAGCCGGGCCCACGGTATTCGATCACTGCGGTTGCATCTGATTTTGATAACGATGGCTGGCCTGACATCTATGTCGCCGTCGATTCCGAGCCCAGTATTCTATTCCACAACAATCATGACGGGACCTTCAGCGATATTGCAGTAATGGCGGGATGCGCCTATAGCGAGAATGGGCACGAACAAGCAGGAATGGGCATTGCGGTTGCAGACTACGACTGTGACGGCTGGCTCGATATCTTCAAAACAAATTTTGCCGATGACACGTGCAACCTGTACCACAACAACGGTGACGGCACGTTCAGCGATGTAACATTTGCGTCAGGAATTGGCATCAACAATCAGTACGTCGCATGGGGTTGCGGATTCGTCGACTACGATAACGACGGCTGGCCCGATCTTTTGCAAGTCAACGGGCACGTCTATCCTGAGATCGGCGGCCATGAGATCGGACAGACGTTCAAGAATCCGCGCCTGGTTTACAAGAACATGGGAAACGGACAGTTCAAGGATGTTTCAGCAACCATGGGACCGGGCATCACCGAACATTACTCGAGCCGCGGCGCCGCTTTTGGCGATTACGATAACGACGGTGATATCGACGCGCTGGTGCTCAACATGAGCGACTTGCCTTCCCTGCTTCGCAACGATGGCGGGAACAAACAGAACTGGATCAAGATCAAGTTGATCGGAACGAAGTGTAATCGAACCGCAATCGGAGCTCGAGTTCGAACGGTCGTTGGCAGTCATTCGCAGATCGACGAAGTCTGCAGCGGATCGAGCGTCATGTCACAAAACGATCTCCGCCTGCATTTTGGGCTGGGAAAGGCACATGCGGTCGACGTGATCGAAGTGAAGTGGCCGACTACGCAAAAGATCGAGCGCTTTACGCAGGTGAAGGCGAATCAGATTCTCACCGTGCGCGAGGGCAGCGGGATCGTCGCGCCCGCCGAATGGCAAATGAAGGTGGGAAAATGAAGGCGCTCCTGTTGTCGCAGTATCGTCATCTGGAAATGACAGACGCCCCTGTGCCATCGCCCGGGCCAGATGAAGTCTTGATGCGGGTTGCTGCGTGCGGCATCTGCGGCAGCGATGTCCATGGCTACGACGGATCGTCGGGTCGACGCATTCCACCGATCGTGATGGGCCACGAAGCTGCTGGAACCATCGAGGCTGCCGGAGAGCGTGTGACCGGTCTGAAAGTGGGAGATCGTATTACGGTCGACTCCACGGTATATTGCGGCGAGTGCGCGAACTGTCTGCGGGGCAACATCAACCTTTGCGATCGTCGTCAAGTTTTGGGCGTTTCCTGTGGCGATTATCGGCGCGCGGGAGCCTTCGCAGAATTTGTAGCGGTACCGTCCCGTATCGTGCATCGCCTGCCTGACAACCTCCCTTATGCTGAGGCTGCGCTGCTCGAAGCGGTTGCCGTTGCGCTGCATGCCGTCTCGCTCGTTCCTGTCTCGACAGGCAGTACGGCGCTCGTCATCGGCGCAGGAACGATCGGATTACTTCTGCAACAAGCTTTGCGCGTTGCAGGTTGTTCGCGCGTATTTGTCGCCGACGTAGACCCGACGCGGCTGAAACTGAGTCAGGAACTCGGGGCGACCGAAACATTGTCGGCGAATGATCTTGTCCAGCAGATTATCGACCGTACCGATGGAATTGGCGTTGACATCGCGGTCGAAGCGGTGGGCAAGAACGAAACCGTGAATGCTGCGATCGACACCGTCCGAAAAGGCGGAAGCGTGATCCTCGTCGGCAACATTTCTCCTGAAGTTACACTGCCGCTGCAGAAAGTCGTTACGCGGCAGATTCGTGTTCAGGGATCGTGCGCATCCGCGGGGGAATATCCGCGGGCAATCGAACTGATTTCGTCCGGGCAGATTCGTGTGAAGCCTCTGATTACCGCGGTTGCGCCGCTTGAGCAGGGTCCGCAGTGGTTTGAACGGCTGTACTCGCGCGAACCAAACTTGATGAAAGTCGTCCTCGCCCCAGGAGCGGATTTGTGAGCGAGAAGCCCGCAGGCTCGAATTTGTTTGATCTGACCGGACGCGTCGCCATCGTCACCGGTACCAGCCGCGGCCTCGGCCAGCAATTCGCCCGCGCACTTGCCTACGCAGGTGCCGACCTGATTCTCACCAGCAGGCATCGTGGGTCGCTGACGGCATTTGAAAAAGAAATCCAGGCGCTTGGCCGCCGCGCAGTCTCCCTCGAACTCGACGTTCGGGATCAAGCCAGCATCGACAAAATGGCAGCAGCTGCCGAATCGGCTTTCGGGCATATCGATATCCTCGTGAATAACGCGGGATGCAATGTTCGCAAGCCCGCGCTCGATGTCACCTGGGACGACTGGAATTTGATCCTCGACACTAATCTGCGTGGAAGTTTTTTCGTCGCTCAGGCGGTCGCACGCCGCATGATCCCGCGCCAGTATGGCCGAATCATCAACATCGGTTCGGTCACCAGCGTCGCTGGATACGCCGGTCTTGGACCTTACGGGGCAAGCCGTGGCGGCATCCGCCAACTTACCATGAGCCTCGCCGACGATTGGGGACGCCACGGCATTACGGTGAATTGTCTCGCCCCTGGATGGTTTCGCACCGATCAAAACAAGATCATGTACGAGGACAAGGAGTGGGTCGAATATCTTTGCGACCGGATTCCACTCAAACGTCCGGGTGCGCTTCCTGATCTCGATGCAGCGGTCGTTTTCCTTGCTGCTGAATCGAGCCGTTACATCACTGGGCAGACTCTGCTTGTAGATGGCGGAATTTCGACCGGCGCCACTCGCGCCCTGCCGAAAGCCCGCTAACCTTGCGTCAATTCTATTGATGGATTCGAGCGGCCCAGCCTCCTCCACTCGCGAGTGGGAGCTTGATCTTGGTGTTTCGATTCACCTGCATCGTGACCTTTTTGTAGTCGCTTGCATTGCGATCTGCATTGACTCCATCCTGATAGGCCTCCATCGTGAAGTTCCCATCTGGCAGGAATGACAGATCAATATCGAGGTTTCGCGGAGTCCAATCCGTCATCGCTCCCACGTACCAGTCACGGCCGTTTCGCCGAGCGACCACCACGTATTCCGCGATGCGCGCGTCGAGGACTTTTGTCTCATCCCAAACACTCGGCACTGGCGCCAGAAACTCCATTGCTTCCGGCTCTCGCATGTAGTTCGACGGACTATCCGACAGCATCTGCAACGGACTCTCGAACACGACATACATCGCTAACTGATGGCAGCGCGTTCCAAGAGCCATGGGCTGGCTATGAATTGCCGCGAAGGTCGCTTTCGTTGCGTTGCGCATCGCGCCCGGCGTGTAGTCCATCGGGCCGAGAAACATTCGTGTGAATGGAAGCGTGACGTTGTGCTTGGGTTCTGAGTCGGCGCTCCACTTGCTCCACTCCATTCCGCGCACGCCCTCGGTACTGATCAAGTTGGGCCAGGTACGCGTCATCGTCGCCGGTTTCTGGTCTCCGTGAAAATCCACAAGCATCTTCCTTTTCGCGCATTCGCGACTGACCTTGTAAAAGTAGTCGATCAGCAACTGATCGCTGCGCTGCATGAAATCTACCTTGATTCCTTTTACTCCCCACTTCTGGAATTGATCGAGCGCCGGAATCAGTTGATCGTCCAACGTTTTCCATACCACCCACAAAATGATCCCAACATTCTTCTGCTTGGCGTACGCGGCGAGTTCGTCCATGTTGATTTCGGGGACAACATCCATCACGTTGCCGAGCTTGTACCAACCTTCGTCGAGGATGATGTAAGGCAGGCCGTATTTTGCCGCGAAGTCGATGTAGTACTTGTAAGTCTCCGTATTGATTCCAGCTTTAAAATCGACACCGTATACGTTGTTGGCGTTCCACCAATCCCAGGCGACTTTTCCCGGCTTGATCCACGAAGTGTCTTCGATGAGCGACGGCTTTTCGAGCAGATAAACGATCTGATTGGTGAGCAGGTCGCCGTCGGTGTCGGCGATCCCAATCACGCGCCAGGGAAAGCTGCGAGTCCCTGCTGTCGTGGCGATGTAGTCGGCAGTTTCCACGACTCGGTAATCACGATCGCTCGTCAGATTTTCCTTCAGCGGGTACGGCGGGAATGTGGCCTCCAGAGCAGTGCCGCCCGTGCCTTTCAGCCAGAGCCCCGGATAGTCTTCAAGGTCCGACTCCGCAATCGCCACCTTCGCTCCTTGCCCCACATCAACGACCACCGGAAGCGTTGCAATGAATGCCGGAGCAATTTCGCTCAAGTGCTGCGGAAGATATTTCCGCTCGTTGTGCGAATAAAAGCTGTCTTCCTGTGGGTAGTAGACGATGTTGTTCGCGGCAAAGTTGAACTCCGACTCTTCTCCGTAAACCTTGACCTGCCCCGGCAGCGAGGTCTCGAAACGATAGGCTGCACCTTCGTTGTAGGCGCGAAAAACAACCGCATAGCCTCCGTCCATGCCCAGCCGCAATTCGTTGTAGTGATCGCGAATCTTGGCAAACTTCTGCCGCACGACCGGTTCGACGACTTGATCGTAAGAGCGCGTCTTCGCGTCCGTCACTTTCGTCTGCGCTCCGAGTTTCTTGTGCTCTACATCCATAGAGAGCGTGCAGTTTTCGAGAACGGCGCGCCCTTTCAGCACTACGTCATAGCGAAGCTGTTCGGCCGTGCGAATTCTGATTTCAATTCGTCCGTCGGGCGAGCGCAGATCGTAGCTGGACTGCGCAATTGAATTGTCGATAGAAAAGGCAAAACTAACGAGTACTAGAAGTACGGTAGTCAGGGCCCTCATCCGAATCACCTCTTATGGAAGTGCAGTTTGTGCCGATGGGAATCAGATATTACTCGCGCGCCTCAGCGTATTCAAATCGCCACCGCCACGGCGACGCATACCTTGAACGAATGTGCGACACTTTTCATGGTCGGAATTGATCACTACAATGGCCTCTAGACCTTCTGGAACTCCGAATCCTGTCCTGTCCCCATCCGCCCTCGACGGAATTCGCGTCCTGGATTTTTCTCACGCACTCGCCGGTCCTTACTGCACGCTTGTGCTCTCGGACTATGGCGCCAAAATCTACAAACTTGAGGCGCAGAACGGCGATATGGGGCGCGGTTGGGGACCTCCATTTGCCGGGGGGATCTCCAGTTTCTTTCTAGGCCTGAATCGTGGAAAGGAAGGTATCTCGATCAATTTGAAAGAACCGGAGGGGCTCGAGCTCTGCCTGCGACTGATCGACAAGGTCGACGTCCTCGTGGAAAACTTCCGCCCCGGCTCGATGGACAAAGTAGGTCTGGGCTATGCACAAGTCCAGAAGCGCAATCCGCTCCTGATCTACTGCTCCATTTCAGGATACGGCCAGCAAGGCCCGTCGCGGGACGAAGCTGCGATGGACGTCGTGGTGCAAGCTTCGAGTGGATTGCTGAGCATTACGGGAACCGAACAGGGCGACTCCGTACGCTGCGGTTACGGTGTCACCGACGTGACGGCGGGGCTGTTCTCCGTCATCGGGATTCTGCTCGCGCTTCGATCGCGGGACCGCACCGGTCTCGGACAGTTCGTCGATGTCTCCATGCTCGACAGCATGATCTCGACGATGAGTTCTAATTACATGAGCTTTTTGGGTTCCAACATCATTCCGCGACCAATGGGAACGTCGTTTCCTACGATCGTTCCATACCGCGTTTTTCACGCCAGCGATCGCGAGATTGCTGTTGCTGTTGGGAGCGAAAAGCTCTGGACCGCATTCTGCGAGGCTTTGGCACGACCGGATCTGGAGCATCATCCGGATTACGAAACGAATGCGCTGCGAATCCAGAATCGAGAAGTGCTGGAACCCATCTTGTCTGACATCTTTCGACAAAGACCGGTCGAGGAATGGCTCTCCCGGCTCCAGGCCGCTGGCGTTCCATGCTCGCTGGTCCGCAACTTCGACGAAGTGGTGGATCATCCACAATGCGAAGTGCGGGAGATGTTTCCATTCCTCGAGCATCCAACGGCTGGCAAACATCGCGTGACCGGAACCCCCGTCAAGTTGTCGAGCGCGCCCGGCCATCCGTCGTCGCCGGCTCCTTTGCTTGGCCAACATACAAGGAGTGTCTTGAAAGAATTGTTCGTTCTCGACGACTCACGAGTCGACGACCTTGTGAAACGTCGCGTAGTCTTCGAATCAACCTTGCCAGCACCTCAACGCCATAAATGATCGACGTGTTCGTTATCGCAATGTCGAGAGAATGAGCTGGGTGTGTTGAGAAACTCAGCAGAGATCAACAATTCTGCGCTTCGTTGGACCGTTTTTGCTTGACCACGTGAAAGGCGCAGCCGATCATTTACCGCACTGAACGCGGGGAGGGGCTGAGCCTTCATTTCCGACTGTGACTTTACTCTGGGGGGAGAAAGTCCACATCGGCGTTATTCGGGCTCGGCCCGTCTGGGGAAAAACCGTTAGCCATTCCTTGGCCCGTTTGTGAACCTTACAGGAATGTTTCAAAATATTCACAGAATGTGCCTATCCAATGGTGCAGCGGATGCGCTTTCATTCTCCCCGACGCCGTGAGAGAATTTGACCATGACACCGACCAGCCTGCCCCAGCCACACGAGCAACGCAAGGTGGAACAGCTCCTTGTAAAACTCTCTAAGGTCAAACCGATCTCCGCGAAACCTGCGCCGATCGTGCTGGGGCGGTCAGCACTGCTAACCTACACGGCGCATCCACGCGTCTTCTTCTCGACGTAACCAGAGCATCCCTGCAAGCTTGATTTTGCGTGTAAGCGCGACGCTTTCGCTAATAGAGGATTGGACTGTTTGCTCGCACTCCGTCCGTTTTTGAGTCAGGGCTTCGTGCGTAACCTTGGCCGCTCGTAATTTTGGGCGATCATAAGCCAGCCGACCGCTGCACTTGACAGAGAAAGCACCGAGCAAATGAACATGATGATTCGGAATCCGTACACGAAAGATTCCTTCACATATCCCTGGATTGCGGCGTTCGCATTCGGATCCAGGCCTGCGGGCACCTGCAAGCCCGCGAGTCTGATCTCGTTTGCCTGCAGCTCTTGACGAATATAAGACGGTAACGCCAGGTCAGCCAGGCGCCGATCCAGTCGAAAACTAAACGCCTGAACCATTACAATCCCCAGTACCGCGATCGCGAGTACTCCTGCCACCCGCGCCATTGCATTGTTGATTCCGGAAGCCGTACCGACAAAGTCTTCCCCTACTGAATTCATAACTACAGTCGTGAGAGGAGCGACGGTCACTGTCATTCCCAATCCGAGGACAACCAACGCCGGGAAAAATGATTTCCAATAGTTGCCTCCAATAGAAGGCACAGCGAACAGAACAAAACCCAGTGACGCAATGAGCGGGCCGAGTATGAGCGGACCTCTCGCGCCGTAGCGGTCAACAAGTCCTCCAGCCCATCGCGACAGGAAGAACATCAGCAGTATCAGGGGCATGAGCGCAAGGCCAGCTGCCAGTGGCGAATACTGCTGGACTTGGATCAGATTCAACGGGAATAAGAAAAAGAAAATTCCTACCGCTGCGTACAAGAGAAAGGTAAGCAGGTTCGCGCCGCTGAACTCACGGAATCGGAATAGGGTGAGTGGCACCATCGGCGCGCTTATGTTTGCCTCGACGAAGACGAACGCGACCAGAGCCACTGAGCCAACAATCAAACTGCCGACGACCAACCGATTCGACCAGCCCAAATTCACGGATTCGAGTAAGCCGTACACCAGGCCGCCGAGTCCTACTGTGGCGAGAAGCGCTCCAATCCAGTCGATGCGTTCAGCGGTGGCGCGGCGGCTCTCAGGAATTCGCCAAAGCGATATAACAACGACCGCCGCTGCAATCGGAAGGTTGATGAAGAATGCCCATCGCCAAGAGGCATGAACGACAAGCCATCCGCCAAGGACAGGGCCAACTGCCGTGGTGATCGCTGTAAAGCCCGACCACGTTCCAATCGCTCGGCCCCGACTACTTCCATCAAACGACGTACTGATAATTGCGAGACTGCCCGGCACCAGCAGGGCAGCCCCTATGCCCTGAACGCTCCTTGCGATGATCAATAGATGAACATTCGAGGCAAAGCCGCAAGCGGCGGATCCGGCGGTAAAGATCGTCACTCCCGTTACGAAGACCAGCCGTCGGCCAAACATGTCGCCGAGCGAGCCTCCAACGAGAATCAATGCGCCCAAGAAAAGACCATAAGATTCGACTACCCATTGCACATCCACTACGGTCGCGTGGAAATTAGCCTGTATGGCTGGCAGAGCGACATTAACGACTGTGCTGTCGATGAATGCGATGCTCGATCCGAGAATGGTTGCTGCGAGTATCCATGGTTTGGCCTTTTCCGCGCACGGTACTTCGCCAACCCCGGATCGCAAAGCGGCTTCATCGCAAGGCGCTCTCATGGAGACTATGGATGCTTTTCAGGGTGCGTTCGGTCCGAAGATCCATGCTAATGGAAAGAATCCAGAACCCAACCATTAGCATTATTTTCGGAAAAATAGATTATTGGTGGGCAGTGCAGGACTCGAACCTGCGACCTCCTGCTTGTAAGGCAGGCGCTCTAACCAGCTGAGCTAACCGCCCCTCTTTCGCGACCGTAGCCGCATTGGTGGGAATCAATCGAGGAGCATCGCCACAACAGCGCTTGAGCGAGTATACGTGACTGCTGAAAAGTCGGTCAAAATGGAACACGGCAAGAGTCGAGAGCCGCTCGTCTGGCTCGACTTCTTCTCCCTGCTAGACTGGCAACGTGCGGCGTCTGATCGTGAACGCGGATGATTTCGGATTCACTTCTGGCGTGAATCGCGCCATTGTCGAGGCCCACACGCACGGTGTCCTGACCTCTTCCACGCTGATGGCGAACGGCAAAGCTTTCGCCGAAGCAACGCAGATGGCCGCGCACACACCAAACCTGAGCATCGGGTGTCACGTTGTTTTGATCGATGGCGAGCCTGTTCTCGATTCCGAGCAACTTCCATCTCTGACTGCGTTTGGACGTTTTCGCGACGGCCTCAAGCAATTCGCCGCCCGATCGGTCGCCGGACGAATGAATCCCGACGAAATCTCGGCCGAAGCTACGGCGCAAATTCGCAAAATCCAATCTGCGGGAATCGTCGTTTCGCACATCGACACGCACAAACACACGCATGTTTTCCCGCAAATTCTGCGCCCACTGCTGAAAGCGGCGGCAGATTGTGACGTTCGCGCGTTGCGCAATCCCTTCGGACCCCGCTTTCCACTTCGTTCCAGTCAGTTGCTCGCGCGGCCCAAGCTCTGGACCCGTTATGCGGAAGTTCAGATCCTGCGCCGCTTCGCCGGCAAGTTTCGGGAAGCAGTCAAGCGAGCTGGATTCGCGACTCCCGATGGAACCCTTGGCATTGAAGTCACGGGCACTCTGGATGAAACGCTATTTCTTGCCATCGCCCGTAGCATCCCGGACGGCACATGGGAATTCGTCTGTCACCCCGGCTACAACGACGCTGACTTGCTGGCCGCCAACACCCGGCTGCGAGCCTCGCGCGAGACGGAACTTCGCGTTTTGACGTTACTATCCGCTCGAGAAATCTTCGCCCGGGAAGGCGTCGAATTGATCTCCTACCGAGAGCTGGCGCCGGCCCCTCAAAACGTTTAAGCCCAAACTGTGCAACGAGTTAACCCTTGGGTTCCTGAGTACTCTCGTAACCTACTCATTTCACGACACGTAGTATCATTATGGTACTTACCGTTTCTCTTATAGCTTGGAGGTCATCCGGCGATGTCGGCCCAAGGGTCAGCTCCGCGTGCGACTCTGGACTTGAAGGTACGAGTGTGGGGAATGGGCGCCAACAACCAGCCATTCTTCCAGAACGCGAACGCTCAAAACATCAGCGCGACCGGCGCTTGCCTTTACGGCATCGAGCCCGACCTGAAAGTCGGGGATGTCATCGGCGTGCAGTACGAAGGCAAGAAGGCGCGATGCAAGGTTATCTGGGTAGTTGATGCTGGCGCACTGAAAAAAACTCAGGTTGGGGTCCAGCTAGTCGCCGATCAGGATTGCCCATGGACCGCCGCGCTTCCGCCGGAAATGATGGCCGACGAGCGCACGCAGGTTCGTCACGATAACCGCAGAAAATTTGTCCGCCACCGTCTTTCGTTTCCTCTGGAACTGCGCGATGAACGCGTTAACACTCCGCTGCGCGTGAATGCCACCGACATCAGCGGAAACGGCTGTTATGTTGAGACTGTAATGCCTCTTCCGGTCGGCACCGCCCTGCGAGTCGATCTGTGGATCGAACAGGAACGCCTTTCGCCCAGCGCAGTGGTGCGTACACGCGATCCCGGCGTCGGCATGGGCATTGAGTTCACCGGCCTGCCCGAAGAGTCCAAAAAACGCTTCCAGGCACATCTCGATAAAATCGATACCAGCAGCTCGCTCGGCCCTAAGAACCCGCAATAGCGCCGCATGCCCGCCCTTCTCGGTCAGGTCTCTCGTGTAAAATCTGCAACCAGTGCCCATTCCAGCCATCGAATGACAGGACCACGAGAGGCGTACGTTCGCACACCATGAAGATCGGGATCACTTGTTATCCGACATACGGCGGCAGCGGTGTTGTCGCCACTGAGTTAGGTTTGGAACTCGCGCAGCGCGGGCACGAAATCCATTTCATTTCTTACGCCCAACCGATTCGATTGCGCGGCGCTGAACCCAATATCCACTATCACGAGGTCGAGGTTTCCCGTTACCCGCTCTTCGACTATCCGCCATACGACCTGGCGCTGGCGACGCGCATGGCAGAAGTCGCGCAGCTCTATGATCTCGACCTTCTGCACGTGCATTACGCCATTCCGCATTCAGTGAGTGCGATGCTCGCTCGCCAAATGCTGGCTGCTGGCCCCCGGGCACAGCGCCTGCCGTTCGTGACTACCCTGCACGGAACCGACATCACGCTGGTTGGACTTGATCGCTCCTACCTGCCGATTACTCGATATTCCATCGAGCAGAGCGACGGAGTCACCGCGATTTCAAACTACCTTCGCGAACGCACCCAGCGCATCTTCGATGTAAAGAAGCCGATCGAAGTGATCTACAACTCGGTGAACTGTGACATTTACATGCGGAACACGAAGATTGCCGAAGAAATGCGGCGGGAATACGCACCTGACAATCAGAAAGTGCTTGTGCATCTTTCGAACTTTCGCCCCGTTAAGCGCATCACCGATGTCATTGAGATCTTCGACCGCGTCCACAAGCAGATGCCATCACGATTACTGCTGATCGGTGACGGCCCCGATCGTTCCGTAGCCGAGTGGCTGGCCGTGCAAAAAGGCATTCACGACGATGTTCTCTTTCTCGGCAAGCAGGATCAGATTTACGAGAAGCTTTCGATTGCTGACATCATGCTGCTCCCGAGCGAACTCGAATCCTTTGGGCTCGCTGCTCTAGAAGCGATGGCATGTGAAGTCGTTCCCATCTCCACGCGTGCTGGCGGAGTTCCGGAAGTGATCGATCACGGCAATACGGGATATCTCGCCGACGTCGGCGACGTCGAAACCATGTCGCGCTACGCCATTGACCTTCTGAATGATGAGCAGCGATTGCGCGAGATGGGAAAACGGGCGCGAGCCGTGGCGATGGAACGTTTCTGCTCTACCAAGATCGTGAAGCAGTACGAAGATTTTTACCTGCGGGTGCTCGAACGCTCTGCGTAGAAACCTTCCGGCACGGAACTACTGGATTCGATCAAGGGCAAGCGGATGCGGATTAGCGTTCCCTTCCCTTCGTGGCTGTCGATCGTCATGCGGGCAGTATCGCCGTATAAGACTTGCAGCCGTTCTGCGATGTTCGCCATCCCGATCCCCATGCCGGTCCAACTACTGCTCTCCTCCAGTTGCGCGCCGCCCATCCCGACTCCGTCATCCTCGACTTCGATAATCAGCCGCGAATCGGTGAGCCTGCTCCGCAAGTAGATGCTGCCTCCCTCGACCTTGGGGGAGAGTCCGTGTTTGATGGAGTTTTCGATCAAGGGCTGAAGCAACATGCTGGGGACCACGACATCGAGCGATGCTGGATCGAGATCCTTAACCACCCGAAGTTTGTCTCTCCCGAATCGCACCACTTCAATGTCGAGATAGTTGTCGACGAATTCGAACTCGTCGCGCAGCGGGGCAAAAGCCTCGGTGCTATTCAACAGCCTCCGCAAAATCGTTGCGAGCTTAAAAATCATGTCGCGCGCAGTATCGGGATCGAAGCGCACAAGTGACGATATTGAATTCAGCGTGTTGAATAGAAAATGCGGATTGATCTGGTTCTGCAATGCCTCCAT
Source organism: uncultured Acidobacteriota bacterium (assembly GCA_963818115.1). Taxonomy (GTDB): domain Bacteria; phylum Acidobacteriota; class Terriglobia; order Terriglobales; family Acidobacteriaceae; genus Sulfotelmatobacter. The sequence continues at coordinate 122,304 of CAWFQZ010000026.1, read as the reverse complement.
CCGCGCGTGGAGCAGCAAGCGCTCCTGCTCCTCCAGTTTGATCTGGATCCGGACGCTATTAAAAATCTTCAGCTCGATTCCGATCGCGGTCACGGACGCCGCGTAGATCGCGCTATACACCCAGTAATTGTCGGGACTTTCAATGCTGAAGATGGAGTGCGGAAAATACTTGACCAATTCCGTTTGTACGAAACGCAGGCCAATGACGGTCCAAAAAAACATGACCTGCCAATCGAAGAGCCGGGGCCGCGGCAGGTTTCGCCGGATCAGGCGAACGATGCTTTCATCAATGAACGGCGAGAATGACCAGATGTCATCCTTGTCGACCGCCATGGTTCGGAGTTGGCCGGCGAGAAAACCTGAAAGTACATCGAAGGGCATAGCAGCCCACTCGCCATGTAGCAGAGCTGGTAATCCCACCAAAACGCCGCCAAGCGAGCCCGCCCAACGGCCTCCGATGACTCCAAGCAGCAGCGCCGTTTCAAAACTAAGGTCGCCGGCCAGAAAATTTTTCTGCACGATTCGGATCCAGACGCCGACCGCGATCGGCAGTCCGAACCATAGAACCAGGTAGACTTTCTGCCGGAATGTACGCTCCTCCCGGTACAGCAGGGACTTGAATTCCTTCGATCTCACCAGCGTGCTCGACACAACGACGGCCACTCCCAGCTTGAGCAGCTGATGGATCAGGATGAGGCGCGATTCCATGATTATCCGTACGCCAATTCTTTGGCTCGCTGCGCAGCCTTCACGACCGCCTTGATCAATGTGACGCGCAACTTGCCTTCCTCGAGCTCCATGATGGCGTCAATGGTGCAGCCGGCAGGAGTTGTCACCGCATCTTTAAGCAGCGCCGGATGGTCGCCGGTCTCAAGCACCACTCGCGCCGCACCCAGCGTAGTTTGCGCTGCCAGTAGGGTAGCGATGTCGCGCGGAAGACCAACTTTCACCCCAGCCTCCGCCAGCGATTCCAAGATGATGTAGATGTACGCCGGGCCGCTGGCCGAGAGCGCCGTCACTGCATCCATGTGCTTCTCATCGACGACCACAGTTCGCCCGACGACGTTGAACATGTGCTCTGTAAGCGCCACATCGTCAGCGCTGGCGTGCTTCCCTTTGCATATCGCCGTCATCCCGGCTCCCAAGATGCAGGGCGTATTCGGCATTGCTCGAATGACAGGAATATTCGGAGGCAGGTTCTTTTCGATCATCGACGTCGGTACCGATGCCGCCACAGACACAATGACCTGCTCGGGTGTGATCTCTCCGCTGATCTCGCGGACTACGTCTTCGACCACCTGCGGCTTCACGCCGATCACAATGATGTCCGCGCCCTTAGCCGCTTCGACGTTGTTCGTACCTACTCTCACCTTCAGCTTGGCGGCCAAGGCCCTGGCGCGCTCCTCGTGGGCGACCGTTGCGCGCGTAGATTTCGTCGAGAGCAGACCATTTTTCAGCAAAGCTTGCAGAATGATGCCGCCCATTTTGCCCGCGCCCAGAAATGCGACTTTCTTCCCAGCCAGATCATTTCCCATGAATTCCCTCGGATCAAACTGTAAGTAGACGTGAAAGCTTTTATGTTCTCACCGCACCGCGACTTCACGCTGCCGCTCCATCCAATTCCATGCAGTCGTGACGATGTTATCCAGCCCTCGCGCAGCCTTCCACTGCAGCATTGCTTCGGCTTTCGCAGGATTCGCCACCAGCGCGGGAGGATCGCCCGGACGCCGCGGCACGATCTTATGCGGCACCTTCTTGCCAGTGACTTTTTCCACTTCCGTGATGACTTCCTGCACCGAAGCTCCCTTACCAGTTCCCAGGTTTACCGCCAAGCTTGTTTTCCCAGAGGCTAAATATTCTAGAGCCTTCACATGCGCACTCGCCAAATCGTTGACGTGAATGTAGTCACGAACACAGGTTCCGTCGGGCGTAGGGTAGTCCGAACCAAAGACCTGCAACTCGGGCCCGAGTCCAGCGGCCGCGCGCAACGCCAACGGGATCAAATGTGTTTCAGGATCATGCAACTCACCGATTTCTCCGCTCTCATCCGCGCCTGCGGCATTGAAATAACGAAGACTGGCATAGCGAAAGCCGTAAGCGCGGTCATACGCTTCCAGTGCCTGCTCGAAAAATAACTTCGTGACGCCATATGGATTCACCGGCTCTCGCGGAATATTCTCTGCGATCGGAACCTTGGTTACTTCCCCATACACTGCACACGTTGAGGAGAAAATGATCTTCTTCACTCCTGCTTCGAGCGCAGCATTGAGCAACGAGAGGCCACCTTCGACGTTGTTGTGGAAATACTTTCGCGGATTCGTTACCGATTCCCCCACGTATGCGTGTGCTGCGAAATGCATGATTGCGCCAACCCTCGGCAGGACTCGACCCAGTGCGCTCGCGTCGAGCACATCGCCCCGTATCAGCTCAAATCCCGCTGCCAAGGCTTCGTAGCCGGTGCTCATATTGTCGAAGATAACGACTTCATGACCAGCGCGTTTGAGCGCCCTGGCGGTATGGCTCCCGATGTATCCCGCGCCGCCGATGACGAGAACAATCACTGTCGGTTCCTTTCCGGTGTGGATGAGATCGCACGCTAGTCCCGTTGATGGGAAGAATCATTTATTGTACACAGATCAAAGATGCAGTTAAGATTCATGCCTCGTTAATACTCACGCACTCCAAGGTGATGATTTCAATTCACGTGGATGGCTGCTCGCCGCTGTTAAGATATTGGTAGTGATAGTCTCTCTTTCGATTCAGGAGTTCGAAATGCCCGAACAGCTTGCCGACAAGAAATGCGTCCCCTGCCGCGGCGGCGTCCCTCCCCTCAAAGGCCAGGAATTAAAAAAACTACTCGAGAGTGTTCCGGAATGGACGGTCGCGAATGAGCACGACCTGCACCGCGAGTTTCGCTTTCCGGACTTCAAGCAGGCGTTAGATTTCGTGAATCGAGTGGGCGTTGTGGCCGAGGAGCAGGGACATCATCCCGACATTCTGCTCGCATGGGGCAAGGCAGGAATCACTTTGTGGACGCACAAAATCGACGGCCTCACAGAGAGCGACTTCATCATGGCCGCGAAAATTGACCGCCTGCAATCCGTTTAGGTCACCTAGCTCTCTCGCGAAGTTACGGACTGGGTTCGGTATCTTCTATCTCGCGCGCTTTTCTCGACTCCATTTCACATTCTTTTCGCAGCTCCTCGAAGAATCCCTTGGTCGATTTGGCAATGACTGGTTCGATCGCAAATCCCAGCGTGCGGGAAACCGTCCCGACCAAATGCATGCCGACATTGATTGCCGTCTTGCCCTCAGCAACGCGCGTAAAGAACACCCGAGTCTCACAGGTGATTCCAAGAACGTGGCTGAGGTAGCTCACGCTCTCATTCGGGGTAAAGTGCTGCACAACCTGATCGATCGAAGTTCGAATAGGCGACCGCGTCTCGATCCGTAAGCGACTTCCTTCTTTCCAGGGCGAACCCTGCACCCATCGGATTTCGCCAAAAAGATTCCGATTGCACCAGCGTTCAACGTCGGTGTAAACGACGAAAACCAACTCGATTGGGCAGTCGAGTACGACTTGAAAATCAAAAGACTGCATGGTGATGGTCTACTGCGGATAACGGATCGGACTAATTCGACGGACGCCCTACGAACCGAAGTCTATGAGAAAACTCGGACGCGGGCAAATCACTGTGTTGCGTAAGAGCGAAACCGCTTCGAGCGCAGCGCAACCGTGAGCAGCGCAGCCGGAATCAGCATGCACGCTCCGGTTATGGTGGAGACCGTCCGCGCGGAAAAACCCGCATCCAAAACACGCCCAGCCAAATATGCAGTCACCGCGAACGACAAACTGCCTAGCCCCAGATCCGCAGCGAACACTCTGCCTCGAAAGCGGTCTTCAGAATTCAATTGCAGCAACGTCGTCGAGAAAACCCAGACAGTCGATCCGCCCGCGTGCGCCAGCATCGCGCATGCGGCGGCCATCCATACAGTCCTGCTAGCGCCCAGCAAACAGTACCCGGCGGCAATCGTCAGATATCCGAAGAGAATCCCCAAGCGCAGCTTGCGATCATCCTGTCCGGCCCATCGAGCCGAGATCAGGGGTCCCATCAGCGCACCCACACCACGGCCTCCGAGTAATATGCTCATTCCGAGCATGGCTCCGCCGGCCGCATCGATTCCTCGTCCGTGCCAGGCAAATTCACGCGCTCCCATAACCGTGAAAATCACCCAACTTGGCCCCACCATCAGTTCTCCGGCCTTGGCGAAAACGGCGGGCAGCAGCGCCGGATGGCTGCGCATGTAAGCGAACCCCTCCATAATTGGGGAAAAATCAACGAGATCCCGAAATCGAAGGGGAGTGCCACCTCCAGCATGAGGCTCCTCAAAGTGCATTCCAGCAATGAGCGCGGCAGATGCGAGAAATGAAAGCGCGTTCAAGATGAAAGCAACGTTGCGCCCAAAGAGTGCGGCCACCACCCCTCCCAGAGCCGCTCCAATCATCAGGTTCACGGACCATGTCGCCGACGAAAGCGTGTTGGCGACCAGAACATCCCCTGCATCCGCAATATTGGGAATGACAGCGCTGCGAGCCGGTTCGAAAAACGCCGTCATCGACGTCTCCGCGACCAGCAACGGATAGATCAGCCACACCATGGACCGGGAGCGCACGAACATCATGGCCAGCACCACCGCAAAGCGGATCAGATCTGCCGCAATCATTACGTGCTTTCGCTTGAGCCGATCATTTACTACGCCGGCCGTGGGTCCAACGAATGTTTGCGGCAACACCTGCAAAACCAGCGCCAGCGCCACCGAAGCCGCGCTTCCAGTTAATTGCAGAAGCAGCGTGTAGATGGAAAGGGTATAAAGCCAGTCTCCGATTTCGCTCACAATCTGCGCGAGCCAAAGTCGGCGGAGATTCTTATTCACGCGAATCAACCGCGCGTAGGAAGCAAGCGAGATCGACGAGACAACGTGCTCCGGCTCCGGTTCCATGCGAGTGGCTAGAGTAATTGGGAAAACTTCTTTGAGCAAAAATGATGATCGCTAGATTCCGTTTATCACTCAGCCCTGTCATTCCGACCGAAGGGAGGAATCCGTCTCCCGTCGCCACATTGACTCCCTCCAGCCTCGTAACCTACTCTTGTCACCCGTTGCTAACCGAAACCTCTCGTCCGCGTCGGAAACACTCAGGAGGAAATTCATGAAGCGCTTGTGCTCCGTCATCTCCGTTCTGCTGCTCAGCGTTGTTGCCTTTGGGCAAAGCGACGAGATTCTCCCTAACGAGAATTTGGTCGCCGAGGGAATCCCCAAGATTCCCGCATCGCTTGCAGAGTCGGTAGCGCGTTATAGCGAATTCCGTGCTGCCGCCTTCGCCAGCTGGCACCCCGCAAAGCGCGAGATGCTGATCGAGACTCGTTTTGCGGATACCTACCAAGTGCACCTAGTGAAGTTTCCCGGCGGCGCGCGAACTCAACTGACCTTCTTCCCAGACCGCATCGCGGAAGCGCAGTACGAGCCGACCAAGGGCGACTCCTTTCTCTTCTCAAAAGATGTCGGCGGCGGCGAGTTCTTCCAGATTTATCGTTACGATCTCGGTGACGGAAAGATAACTCTCCTTACCGACGGAAAGTCGCGGAATACAAGTCCGCGCTGGTCGTACCAGGGAGATCGCATTGCCTATGGATCAACCAAGCGCACCGGATCGGATGTTGACGTCTGGATTGTTAACGCCAACGATCCTTCGAGCGCACGCATGGTTGCGCAAAACGAAGGTGGGGGCTGGGAAATCTCCGACTGGTCGCCCGATGGCAAACAACTGCTCCTGAACAATGGCATCTCCGCTGCCGAGAGCTACATCTGGCTGCTCGACGTCGCTTCCGGAAAAAAAGAACTGCTCACTGCCAAGACCGGCTCCGACACGGTTTCTTACAACAACGCACGCTTCGCGAAAGACGGCAAAGGCGTCTACATGACAAGCGACGCTGACTCGGAATTCCAGCGCCTTGTCTATTTTGATCTATCCACGCATAAAACCAATGTCTTGACTCCGTCCTTGCAATGGGACGTCGACGAATTCGATCTTTCCAAAGACGGCCGGTGGATCGCTTTCGAAGCGAACGAAGATGGCATCAGCAAGCTGCATATTCTCGATACTAAGACCGCCAAAGAGGTCCCCGCTCCCAAACTGCCGGTGGGAGTCCTGAGCGGCATAAGGTGGCGCGACAACAGCCGCGAAATCGCCTTTGGAATCAGCATGGCGAGCCAGACTTATGACGCGTACTCGGCTGACATGGCGACCGGCAAAGTTGAGCGCTGGACATTCAGCGAAACTGGCGGCCTCAATACTTCTGGCTTCTCCGAGCCGCAGTTGATCCATTGGAAATCATGGGATGATCGCTCGATTTCCGCATTCCTCTACAAACCACCGGCGAAGTTCACGGGCAAGCATCCCGTCATCATCGACATTCACGGCGGTCCAGAGGGCCAGGTTCGCCCCGACTTCCTGGGACGCGACAACTACTACATCAACGAACTCGGGATCGTCATGATCTATCCCAACGTGCGCGGTTCCCTCGGATATGGAAAGACCTTCCAGAAGCTCGACAACGGCTTTCTACGCGAAGGATCGTACAAGGACATCAATACCCTTCTCGATTGGATTCAGACGCAGCCCGACCTCGATGCCAACAAAATCATGATCACGGGCGGCAGCTACGGCGGCTTCATGACTCTCGCCGTCGCCACGAACTACAACGACCGCATCTGCTGCTCGGTGGACATTGTCGGTCCGTCGAACCTGGTGACATTTCTCGAGCACACATCCGGATATCGAAAAGATCTGCGCCGGGTGGAATATGGCGACGAACGCGATCCCAAGATGCGCGAGTTCCTCGAGCAGATCGCGCCCGCCAACAAAGCGAAAAACATCACGAAGCCGCTATTCGTGGTCGCCGGAGCGAACGATCCACGCGTGCCCGCGAGTGAGTCCGCGCAGATGGTTGAAGTTGTGAGAAAAAATGGAACGCCCGTCTGGTGGCTTCTCGGCAAAGATGAAGGCCACGGCTTCGCCAAGAAAAAGAACCGGGACTACGAGTTCTACGCCACGGTAACGTTCGTGAAGGAATATCTGCTGAAATAAAAAAACGGTAAACGCGCGGATGGTAAAAATGGCAGTTCGAGGAAAATTAGTAGTAGCGGCTCGTACCGCGGTGGTAGCACTATGGCCGCAGCTTGAGTTTCAAATCCGCCGCAATCTGCTTTCCGTGGAAGCGACCATTCTCAATGAAGATTTCGTTCGTCCGCGATCCGGCAACGATCACGCCTGCAACATAAATCCCGGGGACGTTGCTCTCCAGCGACACCGGATCGCACACCGGACGGCATTGCTCCTCCGACAACTCAATTCCCATGCTGCGCAAAAAATCATAGTCCGGATGATAGCCAATCAAGGCCAGCACAAAGTCATTCTTCAACCGTACTGGGCCGCCGGGTGTCATCAGCACCACATGATCTACGCCGATCTCCTGCACCGTGCTGTTGAAGTACGCTTCGATCTCCCCGGCTTTAACCCGATTTTCGAGATCTGGCTTGATCCAATACTTCACGTGGTGGTGTAACTGCGCGCCGCGATAGACGAGAGTGACCCTTGCGCCGTGTCGCCATAAATCGAGCGATGCGATCGCAGCCGAGTTCTTGCCGCCAATCACCAGAACATCCGTATCAAAATAAGGATGAGGCTCGCCGTAATAGTGCGAAACCTTCGGTAGATCTTCCCCCGGAATTCCGAGCTGATTCGCCAAGTCGTAGTATCCCGTCGAGACAATTACCTTCTTTGTCAGGTAATCGTGCGGACGCCCGGCACGATCAGTTGCCGTAATGCTGAACTTCCCGTCTTCACCCATGACAGTCTTGACCCATTCGTACTGTCGAATGTCGACGTGATAATGCTCGGCAACTTTGCGGTAGTATTCGAGCGCTTCTTCACGCGTAGGCTTCTGCAGCGCCGTCGTGAAAGGAATGTCGCCGATTTCCAGCAACTCCGGCGTCGTGAAAAAGGTCATGTTCGCCGGATAGTGAAACAACGAGTTGACCAGGCATCCCTTATCGACAACGATGACCTTGAGTCCGACTTTTTGCGCTTCGATCGCGCACGCCAGTCCTGTCGGCCCGGCGCCAATTACAAGAACATCGGTGCGCATCTGCGGACTGGCCTTGGCTTTCGCTTTCGGCAAGGTCACGATTTCTTCGGCGGTAAGGAATTCAGGCATGGATTGCGGTGCGGAGTCACCCGAGGCAGCGAGGGCCGAGCACACCCGGAAACGGATGATTCTAGCATGCGCGAATTACGCTAGCCTCAGAAGCGTCGCCCCGCCGTCCGGCACGGCATCCTACCGGCGGCCCGCATCAGTCGATTAGTTCCCGCGCTATAATCTTCGGTTACCTTCATCGTTCCGCTCGGCTCAGGAGTACTCATGTCCACTCTTACTGCACCTGCCACTCAGACCCGCGTCGAATCCGACAGCATGGGCAAGATCGAAGTCCCCGCGAACGTCTACTGGGGCGCCCAGACGCAGCGCTCCCTGCTGCACTTCGACATCGGGCGTGACACTATGCCGCCCGAGTTGATCCGCGCCTTCGGCACGCTGAAGAAAGCTTGCGCGCTCGTGAATCAGGACCTCGGCAAGCTTCCTGCCGACAAAGCAAAGCTCATCGTGCAGGCCGCCGATGAAGTCATCTCCGGAAAGCTCAACGACCAGTTCCCTCTCCGCATCTGGCAAACCGGCAGCGGCACTCAGACCAACATGAACGTGAACGAGGTCATTTCGAACCGCGCGATTCAGATCGCGGGCGGCGAGATGGGCTCCAAGAAGCCGATCCATCCCAACGATGATGTCAACATGTCGCAATCCTCGAACGACACGTTCCCCGCAGCCATGCACATCGCCGCCGCCGAGCGCGTGAAGAATGCCCTGATCCCGGCAGTGAAGACCGTTCACGACGCGATTGCGGACAAGGCAAAAGAGTTCGAGCACATTGTGAAGATCGGCCGCACCCACCTGCAGGATGCAGTCCCTCTTACAGTCGGCCAGGAATTCGGAGGCTGGGCCAGCTTGCTGGCGCGCGATATCCATCGTCTCGAAGAAGTCCTGGGCGATCTCTACGATCTCGCCATCGGCGGGACCGCAGTCGGCACAGGCCTTAATACGCATCCCGAATTTGCCGAGCGTGCCGCAAAGAAAGTCGCCGAACTCACCGGACTTCCCTTCCGTTCTCACGGCAACAAGTTCGCTGCGCTCTCAGCTCACGACGAAATCGTCTTCGCCCAAGGAGCGATGGAGACGCTCGCCGCTTCGTTCATGAAGATTTCCAATGACATTCGCTGGCTCGCATCCGGTCCCCGCTGCGGACTTGGTGAACTCACCATTCCCGAGAACGAGCCGGGGTCTTCCATCATGCCCGGCAAGGTCAATCCCACCCAGTGCGAAGCCATGACCATGGTGTGCGTACAGGTTCACGGAGCTACAGCCGCCGTCGGCTTCGCCGGATCGCAAGGCAACTTCGAGCTCAACGTCTACAAGCCCGTCATCATTTACAACTTTCTTCACTCGGTCACACTGATCACCGACGCCTGCCGCGGCTACGTCGAATACATGGTCAAGGGCATCGAAGTTGATCGTGCGAAGGTTGACTGGTACGTGAAGAACTCCCTCATGCTGGTGACGGCGCTAGCTCCTAAAGTCGGATACGACAAGGCCGCGCAGATCGCACACACTGCCCACGTCGATCACTCCAGCCTGCGCGAAGCTGCGCTTAAACTGAAATATCTGTCAGGAGAAGAGTTCGATCAGCTGGTAAAGCCTGAGAAGATGACGCACCCTTAGGGCAGAGACGCATTAGCCCTCGACAACTTCTTCGGCCTGCCGGAGCGCAGCCGCGCCTTTGCTCTCCTTCGGTGCAGTCGTAATCACCACCACGCTCACCAGCACCAGGGCCGCGCCTGCAATCGTTCGAGGCCCAAGCGCCTCGCCTCCGAAAAAATAACCCACCATCACCGCGACCACAGGATTCACATAGGCATACGTCCCCACTCTTGTCGGCGACTCGTGGTGAATGAGCCAGACGTACGCGGTGAATCCGATAATCGAGCCCGCCACGATCAAATATGCTAAGGCTAGCCACGCCTTCGCCGACACCGCCTGAATCTGAAATCCGTGAAATTCTCCCAGCAGTCCCGCGGCCAACACCAGCAGAACTCCTCCCGAAAGCATCTGCACTCCGGAACTCATCGCTTTTTCAGCAGGCAATGGAACCTTGCGGGTCAGCGCCGATGCGGCCGACCAGCTGATCGCGGCAGCTATCAAAGCGCATGCTCCAACAGGATCGATCGGTGCATCTCCAAAGCTCACGGAATGGCTCACCAGCACAGCGACCCCCGCTATGCCTACCAGGAGCGCTGCGGCAAGACGAATCGTTAGCCGTTGCGTCTTCAAAATGATGATCTCCGACAGTGCCATGAATACTGGAATCGTTGCCAACATGACTGCGGCAACTCCCGACGGCACGCGCCGTTCCGCCCAGAAAAGCAGCCCGTAGTCGCAAACGAAAATCAGCACCGCCAGCAGAGTCGCGCCACCCCATTCCCGTCTCGTGGGGGACGGAGTTCCCGTCGCGCGCATCCATCCGAACAGAGCCAGTCCGGCGACCAGAAACCTCATCCCAGCCAGCAGAAACGGCGGCACTTCGCGCACTCCGACCCGGATCGCGAGAAAGGTCGATCCCCACACGAAGTAGATGATCGAAAATGCCAGCAGAACTTTCCAGGCGCGAGGCTGCGTCGCAGTTTGCATAAATCGATCCGGCGCGAGATAAAGCCTGAAATCCCGTGCCAGATTAGATCACCGCATTCCACGCCAGTTGCGGCCTTCGGCCATTAAAAGAATTTATGAGGCTATAAACGAAGAAATTTCACGTGGGCCGCCGAACAAAAACGCGAGACGAACGATTGAGGGTGCCACAGAGCGAAGTCCGGCAGCGAACCTGTGCGCGACCGTGAATGAGCGGCCCTTAAGGGCCGCGCTGAATCGGGCTTAACAGGAAACGGGCTCTAGCCCCCGTATAGAAGCGGAAAGGAGCTTACTTCTTCACCAAACTCGTGTGGCTGGCGACGCACTGCCATTTACCCAAATCGAGCACCCAGGTGTCCGTAAAACGCCCAACGTGATCGTACGGCTTGCCCTGATACGTCCCTTGAGTGTGATAGGTCCCGGTAATCACGGCCGTGTCCCCGAAGAAATTCATCTTTACGTCTTGAATCGTGGCCAGAGTTGGCTTGAATCGCGGATCTTTGATGTCGGCGAGGAATCTCTGTTTGTCGCTCATCTCGCCATCCCACTCCGTATTCACAAAGCGACTCGAAACTAGTGCGTCGAGCGCAGCCGAATCCCGGTTGACCTGCGCTTCATTCCATAAGCGCTCGAGAACGAGCAGCTTCCCTTCGCGAGGATCGGCCTGCTGCGCCGCTACTCCGATCGAACTGGCAGCTAATAGTAGTGCGTAAAAGAGGGTGCGAATCATAGGCGTGCACAATTACCCCATCCCAACGTGGGGCAAACGTGCGTCGACCATACCAGCCGATTCCGCACCGATGCTATGGAAATGCACGAAAGAGAGTTACGAACGTCACGGCTTGCGTTCGGCGACCGGGGCCTCCAGGTTTAGTAAGCCCACCGCAGTAGAGTTGCCCCGATCGTGAATCCGGCGCCGACTGAGGCCAGCAGCACGAGGCTTCCCTTCTTCAGCTTGCCTTCCTCGATCGCCGTATTCATTGCCAGGGGGATCGTTCCAGCCGTGGTGTTGCCATAGCGGTCGATATTGATGACGACACTCTCCGGCCGCAACTCGAGCCGTTCCGCCGTCGCGTTGATGATCCTCAAGTTCGCCTGGTGAGGGATGAACACATCAATATCGGATCCTTTGAGTCCATTGCGTTCCAGCAACTTCGTGCACAGCTCCGTCTGCTTCCGGACGGCAAACTTGAATACCTGCTGCCCATCCTGATGCACGTAGTGCATGCGCTTCTCGATGGTTTCCTTGCTCGTCGGATTTAAGCTTCCGCCGCCCGGCATATATAAAAACTGCCCTCCGGAACCATCCACCTCGTGAATAAAATCGATCAGGCCGACCGAGTCGTCCTCGGCCGGCTCAAGGATGGCTGCTCCCGCTCCGTCGCCAAAGATCACGCACGTGGCGCGGTCGGTGTAGTCAATGATCGACGACATGACATCCGACCCGATCGCCAGCACCCGCTTGTGTGCTCCGCTAGCAATGAATTGAGCCCCCACTTGCACTGAATAAAGGAAGGCGGAGCAAGCCGCTGACAAGTCGAAACCCCAGGCCCCCTTCGCTCCCAGCTTGTTCTGCACTACACAAGCCGTAGACGGAAAAAACATGTCGGGAGTGACTGTCCCGAGCACAATCGCTTCGATTTCACTCGCATCCATCCCGCGATTTGCCAGTGCCTTCCGCGAAGCCTCGACCGCCAAGTCGCTCGTCGCTACGCCCTTGTCGACGATGTGCCGCTCCCGAATTCCCACCCGGGCCATGATCCATTCATTGTTAGTGTCGACCATCCTCTCGAGGTCGGCATTGGTGAGAAGTCGAGGAGGCACATAGGTGCCCAAGGCGCTGATTTTGGCGCGGATCGGTTTGCTCAATGAATTCCCCTGGAAGACGATGCCCGTTATTGTGAAGGATTGACTGAAGAATGTCTAACGGGACGGATCAGGTTTCAAGGTTTCGAAGCGTAACGTCTGTACCGGTGCGACCAGTCTTTGAAACCTGAAACTTTAAAGCTTCGCTAGAACGCCCAGCGCAGCAGGCTAGCTCCGGAAGTGAATCCCGCCCCTACGGACGCGATCAGGAGCAGGTCGCCCTTCTTCAACTTGCCTTCTTCGATCGCCGTTTGCATCGCGATCGGAATCGTCCCAGCCGTCGTATTTCCATAGCGATCAATATTGATAATGACCTTCTCCATCGGCATACCTAACCGGTCGGCCGTCGCGGTAATAATCCGGCGGTTCGCCTGATGGGCGATGAAGCAATCCACGTCTTGCCCTGTCAACTTGTTCTTCTCCAGCACGCGCTCGGTCATCTCCGCCATCTTCTTCACCGCATACTTGAACACATTCTTGCCATCTTGATGGATGTAATGCATTTTCTCGTCCACGGTCTTATGCGTCGCTGGATTCAGACTGCCTCCACCAGGCATGAAAAGATACTGTCCGCCCATGCCCTCAACCTGCGCCACATGATCGATCACTCCCACGCCGTCTTCAGACGGCTCTAGCAGGACCGCGCCCGCGCCATCGCCGAAAATAATGCAAACCGCGCGATCCGTGTAGTCGGTCATCGACGAATTGACGTCCGCGCCAATCACCAGCACCTTCTTATATTGCCCGGATTCCACGAATTTCACGCCCGTATTGAGCGCATACACGAACCCGGAGCAGCCCGCGGACACGTCGAATCCCCAGGTATTCTCGATCCCCAGTTTGTGCTGCACCAAACACGCCGTCGACGGATACATCATGTCAGGCGTTACTGTTCCCACTACTATCAGATCCACTTCTTGAAGATCGAACGGATGCGACTCCAACAGGTTCTTCACCGCCGCCACGGCCAGATCGCTGGCGGCGACGCCCTTCTCGGCAATATGACGCTCGCGGATCCCCACCCGCTCCATGATCCATTCGTTGGTTGTGTCGACCATTTTTTCCAAGTCGGCATTCGTAAGAACGCGCGGGGGCAAATAAGTCCCGATCGCGCTGATTTTTGCGCGGAGAGTAGTCAAGAGGGCTCCTCAGTAACAGGGAAACCCTTTATTTTGAAGGATTGCAACGCGAATGTCTAACAATACATGTGGCCAGGCCGCCTCGGCCGTCCCGGCAGGCGAGCCAGCGGATTACCACACACTTCGATTACGCGGCTGCTCTGCCCCTTTCATGCCCCATCCAGTCCCGCACGAATTCCGGGCACGAGATAATCCCGAAATCCCGGTTCTCTCCATCCATCAGGTAGTCCAACGCCGAGCGATCTAGTTCGTCCAGACTCGATAGGCTTAACAACGGCCACAGATGGCACTCGGCTGCCGACCTCACAAGTTGATCGAGATATTCCAAATGACCACGGAACAACTTTCCGGAAACGCGGATGGTGACGTGGGGAATCGGCTGGGGGGATACGCCGCGAGCGTTCATGTTTCTCCTTTTTTTGGGCCCTGGTTCGATGTTGCAATTGCGCCCTTCTCCATGTAGATGCCTGGAGAAACGTTTCTTGCGCAAAGAGACGTAAAGAGGATGTAAATACTGGTAGTGGAAGGTCCAAGAACCAAAGGCGTGCGATTCGATAGAGGGAAAAAAGAGGAAGATTGCGGAACAAAGAAATTAGTCAGACACCGGGACCTCACTGCACACGCAAGAGCCCGTTACCGTTGCTTCCTTCCGGACCTGGCGGGGTTGGCGAGAGTACGTCGCGTGAGACCGATGCCTGACCTGAATCATTCTAGCATTCCCAACTGTCCGCAAAATCAGGCCACAAGCTCGTAGTCGCCGCTGCAGCAAACGTGGTCGAAGAGCGCCCCTGTGTAACCCTGCGCCCCATGGTGAGTGCCCTTTCGCTCTCACGCACAAGTGACTTTCGGTGCAATAATCCGCCTCTGCCCCCTTCCTTTCTTGTTCACGATGTCGAACAATGGGACGATCCAATCGCATGGCTAGCCGATCCCCAAAAATCGTCGTAACCCCGATTCCCAAGGCCATCGATCATTACTTTGAACTGGCTCTCTATCTATTAGTTCTGACAGGCTTTGGAACACTGGCCACCACCGGAGGCCTCGACCTTCCCTCCAAAGTCTTGGTTGGAATTGCCCTCGCGATTCGGGGATATCTCGTGGCCAAACGGCGAAAATTCTCCATCTCCGATCGTTGGACTGCGCCATTATCGATCGCTTACTTTGTTTTCTTCGCCGTCGATTATTTCGCCTTCTCCCACAGCTTCTTACCGGCAACAGTTCACCTGGCATTGTTTGGTGTCGTAGTCCGCATGTTCTCGCTGCGCAAGGAACGCGACTACATCATGCTGGCCATTCTCGCGTTTCTGATGGTGCTGGCCGCAGCAGTCCTCACCGTCGATAGCGCGTTTCTTTTCTCGTTCTCGGCTTTCATGTTGATGGCCGTCGCCACTTTTGTCCTGATGGAAATGCGCCGCTCCGGCCAAGCCGCGAACATTCAGGCGCGCCACTCCAGTGACCCCGAGGAGCATCGCCATCTGGCCTTCGCTCTCGCGAAAGTCGCTCCGGGACTGATGTTTCTGATTCTGATCGGCGGAGCGGCTCTTTTCTTCATCATGCCCCGCATGTCCGCCGGATACCTCGGCGGCTATTCGTACGGAACTGATCTCTCTTCCGGATTCAGCGATCATGTGCAACTCGGCCAAATTGGCAAGATCCAGCAATCGAATGCCGTCGTGATGCACGTGCAAATCGATGGCGACACCATAGGCCGCTACGACCTGCATTGGCGAGGGATCGCCCTATCCGACTTCGACGGCCGTACTTGGACCAATCCCCGCAATCAGTTCATACTGCAGCGGGACGCCGACAATAGCTTCCAGATTCCTCACCGCAACGCGGCTCTCACGTCGTATGTAACTCCAAATCTGACACGCGAAAACTTGATCCACTATCGCGTGCTGATGGAACCCATCGGCACCAACATTTTTTTCCTCGCTCCTATTGCGCATAGCGTGAGCGGAGACTATCACTTGCTCGCCGTCGACACGGGGGGCGCGATCTATAACGCCGACTCGTCGATCCCTGTCAGCCGCTACGAAGCGAACTCCGACATAGCCACTCCGTCCCCTGCTGAGCTGCGCGCGGCCGAACGTAACTACCCCGCGCAAATCACTGATCGTTTCCTCCGTCTTCCCACCCTCGATTCGCGCGTTCCGCAGCTCGCGCAACAAATTACGCGTTCGGCTTCCAACGATTTCGACAAGGCTGCCGCCATCGAGAGCTACCTCCGCACCCGCTTCGGCTACACGCTCGAATTACCTCGTACTCCCGTGAGCGATCCTGTTGCGAATTTTCTTTTCGTGCGCAAGCAGGGGCACTGTGAATACTTCGCTTCCTCGATGGCCGTGATGCTCCGCACGATTGGCATCCCTTCGCGTGTCGTCAACGGATTCCGCAGCGACGAATTCAACGACATCACGGGAAACTACATCGTTCGCGCCAAGGACGCGCATTCTTGGGTCGAGGCATACTTCCCTGGATATGGCTGGCAGATGTTCGATCCCACTCCCTCCGGCGGCTCCGGAACACCGCAAGGATGGGACCGGGTTGCGCTTTATGTCGATGCGATGGCTTCCTTCTGGCGAGACTGGATCGTCAGCTATGACACCACGCACCAGTACATCCTCGGCCAGGCCGCTGTCAGCGGAACTCGCGGACTATGGGAAGACGCCCGCAAGTGGGCCCGCGACAAGTACGCCTCCATGCTCCAGTGGGCGCGTCGTAGCCAGGATCGCGTTGAGCATTCTCCCGCTCGCTGGGCCATCACCGCCGGCGTGATCGCAGTGATTCTCCTCCTGCTGGGAAATCTCGCACGCTTCGTGCGCTGGCTCTACGAACGCTGGCTGCAGATGCATCCCGAGCGTTCTCCGGAATTAGCCGCTACCATGTGGTACGCACGGATGTCTCGCGTCGTCGCCCGTCGCGGGCACGAAAAGACTCCCACGCAAACCCCGCAGGAATTCGTGCGCAAGATCGAAGACGTCCGCCTTCGTGAGCCAGTCTCGCGCTTTACCGATGTCTACGAATCAGCCCGCTTCGGAAACTCCACTGAAGACGCCCAGCGCCTCCCCGAACTCTACGAAGAAGTGGAACTAGCTGCAAAAAACCACTAAGAGAGCTGGATCGCAAGCAGTGCAGCGTTAGTCAGCACAGCCGCGCAGCGACGAAAGAATGCAGCCCATCGCGCAAGCCGTGGGTGTGAATGGGAAATGAAGAGGAGCCCCAGAGGGCGAAAGAAAACCTAACTGCGAAAATTAGGCTTGCTCGAGGTCAATAAACCAAGAACACTAGAACCGCCAGAAGGCTCCGCCGCCAACAAAGTAATTATGCTGCCGCGTCTTACCTGTTGGAGCCAGCGGAAAATCCGGCTCTCCCGACCAGAAGTCGCGCACTTCGCCACGAATGCTTAATCGCTTCCATACCTTCACATCGAGACCGATCCCGGCCTCAATCACGGCGTTGGTCGTCGATTTCCCCGGATTCGTTCCGCTATAAACCAGAGTGCTGCTTTCGCTGAAGTGTCCGAACCCTGCCCCTATGCTGGCCCACGGTGAAACCGCCGTCGTTGGAAATAGATTCACCCTCGCGGCCGGCGTGATAAACAACGACTTGTAACTCGTAGGCACCACCGCATTCCCGTACTGCCCGGCGTTCAACTTTTCCTCGGGGTTATACGCCAGGAGTGCTTCACCGGAAACGGAGTAAATGGGCGTCACAAAAATCCGCCGCCCGTACTCGCCCTCAAATGTCAGCCCTTTGCCGGAATGAATGATCGGATCGAAATAGGTAGCGCCCTTGATTCCCTGGTCGCTGACGAAGGTTCGCCCGATGATGCCGCCAATTTCGTTCTTCTCGTCCTGAGCAACCGCCGATGCGGCCAGCATCGTTACCACTGTCAGGATCGCAGCGCAAAGCCCTTTGGCAGACATTTCCCCTCCTGCGACTTACTTCCTAAATTGTTACGGCGGTAAGCCTAAGCCTAGCACGACCAGCCCCTGTTTAAATCCACAAATGCTACCTTCCGTGGTCCGGGTATGTCCTGCTGAATGCGTTCCTTCGTGCACCTTCGTGACTTTGGTGGTCGAAGCTTTGAAAGCCCCTGGGCTGGAGTCCACGCGAAGCGCACAATACGCGCAATGCTAGAATAGAAAGATTGCATGCCCGTAAAAGACCTCACTATCAGCGGTTCCCCCGAAGTCAATAAGAAGAAATCTCCGGAGAATCCGCCAGCCGACCGCCCTCAAAAGGTGGGATTCGTGAGCCTCGGCTGTCCGAAAAATCTCGTCGATAGCGAAGTCATGATGGGCTACCTCGCCCGCTCCGGGGCTGAACTTACCCGGCGGGCGGAAGACGCCGACATCATAGTCGTGAACACCTGCTCCTTCATCGACAGCGCCCAGCAGGAGTCGGTCAATACAATCCTTGAGATGGCCGCACACAAGACTGCCGGCAGGGCGAAGAAACTAGTCGTCGCGGGCTGTCTCGTCGAGCGCTTCCGAGATCAAATCCAGAATGACATCCCAGAGGTCGACGCCATTGTCGGAACCGGCGAGTTGGAAAAGATTCTTTCCGCCACCGGTGTCGCCACCGCGCCCGCGAACAATTCCCC
Source organism: uncultured Acidobacteriota bacterium (assembly GCA_963818115.1). Lineage (GTDB taxonomy): Bacteria > Acidobacteriota > Terriglobia > Terriglobales > Acidobacteriaceae > Sulfotelmatobacter. The sequence goes on along the minus strand of CAWFQZ010000026.1, from coordinate 103,837 downwards.
TTTCGTAATTCTGACGTCGCGCCCCGAGGGCGACGCCCGCGCCGCGCAAGGCCGCTTCTCCCGCAAAACTTGGGACGGCGCAATCGCCGACCTCCCTAACTATCTCTACGACGAAGACACGCCGCGCGTCCTGGCCACTCCCGGCCACATGGCCTACATCAAAATTGCCGAAGGCTGCGATCATCCCTGCACCTTCTGCATCATTCCGCAGCTGCGCGGACAGTTCCGCTCGCGACGCTTCGAATCCGTCATCGCCGAAGCCGAACGCCTCGCGCAATCCGGTGTCAGAGAAATCACGCTTATCGGGCAGGACACCACATGCTACGGAGAAGATTTCGGCCTGAAAGATGGCCTCGCGCTTCTGCTCGATAGACTGGCCGCAATCGAAGACCTACGTTGGGTGCGCTTCCTCTACGCCTATCCCAACAAGATCACCGGCAAGCTGCTCGATACAATCGCAGCCCACGAAAAGATCTGCTCCTACATGGATGTTCCCCTCCAGCACGCGTCCGCCTCGGTCCTGAAGCGCATGAAGCGCGGCGGAGGCGCGGACGTTTTCCTTCGCTCCATTGAAAAGATGCGCCGCGTCGTACCCGACCTGACGCTGCGCACGTCGTTCATCGTTGGCTTTCCGGGCGAGACTGAAAAAGAATTCGAGGAGCTTTGCGACTTCGTTCGCGAGGCACAATTCGACTGGATGGGCGCGTTCTCCTATTCGGACCAGGACGGCGCAAGCGCCTATGCGCTCGACAAAAAACTCTCGCCCCGCGAGATCGAACGCCGCCGCAAGCACCTGATGTCGATCCAGCGCCAAATCAGCAAAAAAAAGAAGAAAACGCTGGTGGGCCGAGAATACGATTTGCTCCTCGAAGGCGAGTCGGAAGAGACAGAGCTGTTACTCGAGGGCCGCACCTCGATGCACGCCCCGGAAATCGACGGCAAAGTTTTCGTCAACGACGTTCCGGAAGAAATCGAGCCGCAACCCGGCCACTTCTATCGCTGTCAGATCACAGAGTCCCACGACTACGATTTGGTCGCGAGAATTTTGTAGGCTGGAATCCCATGCCTCGCAAGCGCACCGTCAAGCTCCGCTGCCCAATCTGCAAGAAAGAAGTGCAGAGCACCGCTCCCGACTTCCCTTTCTGCAGCGACCGCTGCCGCATCATCGACCTCGGAAAATGGGCGAGCGGCGGCTATGTAATCTCCTCCCCGGTCACCGATGCCGAAGAACTGATCCCCGATAGCAATCCCGAAGACCGGGATCGCGAACACTAATGGAAATGGCCGTCGAAAGATCTCACCCACGCGGTCCCCTCTGGGCCACTTTGGTCGCCACCTTCTTTGGCGCCGGACGCCTCCATCCCGGCCCCGGTACTTGGGGCTCGGCCTCCGCCGTTTTGCTCTGGGCCGCGCTCGCTCACGTGATCAACCCCTCTTACCGCACTCCCGTCGTCATTGCCCTGGCAATCTTCGTCACCCTGATCGGCATCCCTGCCGCGACACAGGTCGCCCGAGCCTCAGGCACCAAAGATCCGCAATTCATCGTTATCGACGAGGTCGCCGGACAGCTTATCGCTTTAATCGCCGCCCCCCTCACATGGAAAACTTTCGCGGCCGGTTTTATACTTTTCAGAGCCTTCGACATTATCAAGCCCCCTCCGGTGCGCCAACTGGAACGGCTCCCTGAAGGAACCGGGATCGTGCTCGATGACGTCGCAGCAGGGATCTACGCACTCGCAGTCATGCAACTTCTCCTCCGCTCAGGTCTATTAAAATAGAATTAAGTTTGCAAAGCTCTTACCTCGTAACTGGGCACTGGTATTCGAATGGGATTTTCCGATCGTATCCTCGGCAGAAAAAACGTGAACGGCGGACCTCACATTGAGTCGGTAGCGCCGGAGTGCGCCCTCACCGGCGGAGAAGTTCGCATCAAAGGCTCGGGCCTTCGGCCTCAGGAACTCTTACGCCCGAAAATAAAGTTCGGCGAATTCGAAGGCCCTGTCGTGGTCAGTTCCGACGGCTTCGTCGTCACCCGAGTTCCTGAGGGAGCTGTCACCGGTCCAGTCGTCGTTGCCACCGACGGTCATCTCAGCAATCCTCATACTGTTAAGGTAGCGGTCACGATTGCCGAGAACCTGCATCCCGTCACCAATCCAGCCGTCGATGCTGAAGGCAATATCTACGTCACCTTCTCCGGATCCCGTGGCCAGAAAGTTCCCACCGCCATCTTCAAGATTGACACCAACTACGGCGTGAAGCCGTTCGTTCAGGAAATGATGAACGCCACGTCCATCGCCTTCGATCCGCAAGGACAAATGTACGTCTCCTCACGCTACGACGGCGCCGTCTACAAGGTCGCTCCAAACGGAACCATGACGACCTTCGCTGAAGGCCTGGGAGTCGCTACCGGCATCGCCTTCGATCGCGAGCAAAGCCTCTACGTCGGAGATCGCAACGGCACCATCTTCAAGATTTCGCGCGACCAGCAGACCTTCGTCTTCGCCACGCTTGAGATGAGCGTCTCCGCCTATCACATGGCCTTCGGGCCCAAAGGTGATCTCTTCGTCACCGGGCCCAACGATCGCGTCTACAAAGTCGATCCGAACGGAACCGTGAGTACTTTCTACAAAGGCTTGGGTCGTCCACAAGGGCTTGCCTTCGATGCCGATGGCAACCTCTATGTCGCCGCTTCGCTCGCCGGCACGCGCGGCATCGTAAAGATCACTCCCGACGCCAAGCCCAGTCTCGAAGTTGCCGGCCAGGGATTAGTCGGTCTAGCCTTCGCCCCCGGTCGCTCCGTAATCCTCGCCACCACCAGCGCCGTCCACCATCTCTCCTGGAACATCGCAGGCCAGCGCCTCCTCCCCGAATAATAAGTTTGAATCGAAGACGAAGCCGAGGGTGCCTCACCGTTGTCGTGTCGTTTGCGACAGGGTGGGGACTTTGACTTCCTCATTTCCAGAATCAAACCCTCGGAAGATCCAACTCCCCTCTGTGGTCCATGCTTTTGATTTAAACTTTCCAGAGTGAACGCAGAGATCATCGCGGTAGGTTCCGAACTCCTCACTCCTTACCGCATGGACACCAACTCGCTCTACCTCACCGAGCAACTCAACCAGCTCGGCGTCGAAGTCATCTTCAAAAGCGTCGTCGGAGACAATCTCCGCCAGCTCGTGGCCGCCGCTCAGCACGGATTATTTCGCTCCGACATCGTGATCTTCAGTGGAGGACTCGGTCCCACCGAGGACGACCTCACACGCGAAGCCGTCGCCGAAGCTCTCGGAGTCACGCTACACCGCGATCCAGAAGTTCTCGCTCGCCTGGAGCAGCGATTTGCCGAGCGCGGATGGAAGATGTCGCCCAACAACGCCAAACAAGCCGACGTTCTCGATGGCGCTACCGTTCTCCCTAATCCCAACGGCACCGCTCCTGGCCAATGGATCGCGGGCCAATTCTACGGACGCGAGCACATCATCGTTCTGCTCCCCGGTCCTCCCTTCGAATTGAAAGGCCTCTTCGAGAGTGAGGTTCGTGAACGCCTCCGCGCCAAAGTTCCGCCAACACATCTCTTTACGCGAACTCTGAAGGTGGCGATGCTAGGCGAGTCAGCCGTTGATGCGCGCGTCGCTCCCATCTACAAACGCTATCCCGACGTCGACACAACCATCCTCGCAGGGGCCGGAGAGATCGAACTCCACTTCCGCACTCGCGGCACCACGCTCGACGCGGCGCAGGCCCGGGCCGACGAAGTCGCCGAACTGGTTGAAGATGAACTAGACGACGCCGTCTACTCGCGCAATGGAGAGTCACTCGAGCAGATCGTCAGTTACTGGCTTCAAATGCGCAATGCCACCGTCGCAGTCGCCGAGTCCTGCACCGGAGGGCTGTTCGCTGAGCGCATCACTTCTATCACCGGCAGTTCCAGGTATTTTCTCGGCGGCGCAGTCGTCTACTCGAATCAATTGAAGACAGAATTCGCTGGAGTGCCGGAAGAAATGATTCATCGCCACGGAGCTGTCAGCCGCGAAGTCGCCGCCGCTCTTGCCGAAGGCATCCGCTACCGCTGCGAGTCAACCTTCGGTGTCGGAATCACCGGTGTCGCCGGACCCTCAGGAGGCACCTCGGATAAACCGGTAGGTTTGGTCTTTCACGCTGTAGCCAGCGACTCTGGCACCGAACTAGTGCAGCGCACCTTCCCCGGCGATCGTAAACGCATCCGCCGTTTCGCCTCGACGATGGCGTTAGATATGTTGAGAAAGAAACTGATGTGAAGAAGGCTTCTAGCTACATCTAAGCCTTGGTTTTTGGTTTTGCGGTTGCTTTAGCTAGCAACTAGAAGCTAGCAGCTGTTTATGCGCCTCTTCCTCGCTCTCGACATCGACGACGATATTCGCGAACGCATCACCCTTTTCGTCGACGGCGTCCGCAACTTCGCTCCCGACGCTCGCTGGATGCAGCCCGAATCCTTGCACGTCACACTGAAATTCATCGGCGAGCAACCAGAGTCGGTGATGGAAAACATCAAGCGGGTCATGGCAACGGTTTCTGTAGGGACAACACAAATTGACTTTCGTGGCTACGGATTCTTCCCGACATCAAAATCCGCCCGTGTCTTCTGGATCGGTATGGCCTCCGGCCCCGAACTAGTCGCACTCGCAGCTGCGATCGACGACACAATGCCCTCGCTGGGAATTCCGAAAGAAGACCGTCCTTTCAGCCCGCACCTCACGCTGGCACGCGGTCGCGGAGCCTCGGGCTCCCCGCGCATAGGCAGCAAAGACAGCCCCAGTCGCGCCTTCCAACGCCTCCAGGAAAAGCTGTCCGCTCTATCGGTTCCAGAGTTTGGTACCATGACGCCCCGCGAGTTCTTTCTGTACCAAAGCCACCTCTCGCCGAAAGGATCGAAGTACACGAAGCTCGCAAGCTTTTCATTGCAGCTGTAAGAAACGGGTGCCCCATTCAAACATCGCGCCGTCTGCGACGTTAGAGTGGGATTAGCAAGATCATGTCCCAACTCCTCCTCATCGCCGCGGTCAGCTACCTGCTAGGCTCCATACCCTTCGGATATCTCCTCGTTCGCATCTTTCGCGGAGAAGATGTTCGCACGACCGGCAGCGGCAACATCGGCGCGACCAACGTCTCACGCAAGTCGCCCGCGCTCGGCGTCCTCACCCTCCTTCTCGACGCTCTTAAAGGATTTCTCGCCGTCGAATTCGCGGCCAAGATCTCGACCTCGGGAACCGATGCCCGCCTTCGCGAAATGATGGCCACTGCCGCCCTGTTCGCCATCGCCGGACACATGTTCCCCATCTGGCTCAAATTTGGGGGAGGCAAAGGGGTCGCCACCGCGCTTGGGGCATTCCTCCGTTTCAGCCCACTCGCGGTGCTCGTCGCAGTTATCATCTTTGTCGTGGTCGTCTTTCTCTCGCGCCGTATCTCGCTCGGGTCTATCGTCACGGCCGCCGCATTCCCACTCTCTGTCTGGCTCTTGAATGTTTCGCGCGATGCAATCGTTATCGCTCTAATCGCCACCGCCGCCGCGCTCATTATCGTCCGTCACCACGAAAACATTCGCCGCCTGCTCTCCGGTGCCGAGCCTCGTTTTTCCATGGGCCGCAATCATGAGGACAAATAGATGAGCCAGATCGCCGTCATCGGCGGAGGCGCATGGGGCACCGGACTCGCCATCGTCCTCGGACGCAAAGGTAGCCACCGCGTCCGCCTCTGGGCGCACGAACTCGACGTTTGCGAATCGATCACACAGCGGCATGTGAATGAACGATTTCTGCCGGGTCGTACCATCCCCGAATCGGTCACCGCCACCAACGAACTCGCCGCCGCACTCAAAGACGCGGAGATCGTCGTGAGTGTCATGCCCTCGCAGCATTGCCGCCGCCTCTTCGAACGCATGCGCCCGCTAATCCCGCCGCGGGCTCTGATCGTGAGTGCAACGAAGGGCCTCGAAGAAGAATCGCTTCTGCGAATGACCGAAGTGATCCGCCAATTAATGAGCGCCCAACTTGAGCATGGGGATTTTGACGTCCGAATCGCGGCCCTCAGCGGACCATCCTTCGCGCAGGAAGTCGCTCGTGGAGATCCCACCGCTATCACTGTCGCATCGCAAGATCAGCAACTCCTGCGCACAATTCAGCAGGAATTCTCGGACGCCACTTTCCGCGTCTACACCAATACTGACGTAGTAGGCGTCGAACTCGGAGGCGCGCTCAAAAACATCATTGCCATCGCCGCTGGCATCTCCGACGGCCTCGGCTTTGGACACAACTCCGCCGCCGCCCTCATCACTCGCGGCCTCGCCGAAATGACGCGCCTCGTCGTCGCCTGCGGGGGCCGTTCCGAAACCATGGCGGGACTAGCCGGCCTCGGCGACCTCGTCCTCACCTGCACCGGCGGCCTCTCACGTAATCGCAGCGTGGGCGTTGAACTCGGACGCGGCAAGAAGCTACCAGAGATCATCGCCGCCATGCACGGCATGGTCGCCGAAGGAGTCTTCACTACCACCGCCGCCGTCGGCCTCGCAAAATCTCGTGGAGTGGAAATGCCCATCACCGAACAAATGCACGCCATCCTGCACGAAGGAAAACCCCCTAAAGAAGCAATCCAGCAACTAATGTCCCGCACCGGCAGAAGCGAAATCGCATAAGAGACCTAAAAGAGTTTGAAGTCATCTTGACTGGGCGTCATCCTGAGCGCAGCCGTATTTCAGGCGGAGCGAAGGATCTCGCGCGGTCCGTCTCTGCCGCGTCGGTCTCCTCCATGCGCCGCTGCGCCCCCGTGGTGAAAGGTTTGCTACCCGTGATACGCTGTCTCGTTTTAACGGAGCGTCCATGCGAAAGGTAAACGTTGCATTCGTTCTTGTTCTCTTCCTGGCGCCCTTATCCCAGGCCCAGACAAAAACTCTCGCCGAGCGCCTGGGCTACCCGCGTGACTCCAAACTCCTCATCATCCACGCCGACGACCTGGCCGTCGCCCACTCTGAAGACATCGCCAGCTTCGACGCCCTCAACCAACACGCTGCCACTTCCGCCAGCATCATGGTTCCCTGCCCTTGGCTCACTGAAGTTGCCGACTACGCCAAATCTCATCCCGAAGCCGACCTCGGCCTTCACCTCACACTCACCAGCGAATGGAAAACTTATCGTTGGGGTCCGATCGAATCGAAAGACAAAGTTCCGAGCCTCCTCGATCCCGCGGGATATCTTTGGCCCGAATCCGGCCCAGCCGTGCAGCACATCAAGGCCGACGAAGCCGAACGCGAAATTCGCGCTCAGGTCGAACACGCTATTGCCATGGGCATTCATCCCACACACCTCGACAGCCACATGGGAGTCCTTTTCTCGCGCATCGACCTCGTCGCCGTCTATGTCAAAGTCGCGCACGAGTACAAACTGCCCTTCCTCGGAATGCTCGGACCCAATGCAACTCCCGCTCTGCGCGCGGCCTTTTCCGACAAAGACATTCTTCTGGATTCCGTCGTCATCGCCGGACCCACCGTCCCCGCTGCTGGCTGGAAAAACTTTTACTTGGACGCCATCAAGAATCTCAAACCGGGACTGACCGAGTTCATCGTCCACCTCGCCCACGACGACGCCGAATTCCAAGCCGTCGCCGTCGATCACCCCGACTACGGAGCGGCCTGGCGCCAGCGTGACTACGACGTCATCACCAGCCCCGACTTCAAAAATGCGTTAGACGAAAATCACATCATCCCCATCCACTGGAGCGACCTGAAAAAGCTGTTGAACTAATGGGTTTTCTGGGGCTGAAGGAAAGAGCCAAGAAGTTCGGTGAGCCGTCCTAGCGTATTTTGCAAGGGCTCGCGACGCTGTTCGTTTCCGGACAGAAATATCCTCAGACGGACAGAACAATCCGCCTTCTAACCACTTGTCCCGTTCCATCTTTCTTCACAATGAGTAAGTTACCGCGGCATACGATTTGGTTCGAGCCTTGCTCCCAGAGCTCAGTCCTATGGTGATGTTGCCCCACACCTAAGATCTCGAGGCTGATGATGGGAACTCTATTGCAAGATCTGCGCTTTGGCTTTCGAATGCTGAAAAAGAGTCCTGGCTTCACGGCGGTAGCAGTCGTGACTCTAGCGCTCGGCATTGGTGCGAACACGGCACTGTTTTCCGTGGTCAATGGCGTATTGTTAAGCCCGCTGCCGTTTCCTCAACCGGATCAGTTGGTCACGCTCCATGAAAATAAGCCGAATTTTGAGGGCGGCTCCATCTCTTATCCAAACTTTCGCGACTGGCGAAAAGAGAATCACACTTTCTCGTCGCTAGCCCTCGCTCGCGCTTACGCTTTCAGCCTGACAGGCATTGGCGAAGCTGAGCAGGTCACCGGCGAATTCATCTCTTCTGACTTTTTTGCTGTGCTGGGAGTAAGGCCCGTCATTGGGCGCACATTCACCGAAGCCGAGGAGCCCGTCGGCGCCGGTCCGGTCGCGCTCATCAGCGCGGGATTATGGCAGGGCAAATTCAGCTCTAAGCCCGATATTTTGGGGACAAACATTACGCTGGACGGAAGAGACTACACCATCATCGGAGTGATTCCGTCCAATCTTCAACTCGACATTCCAGGCTTCAGAGACAGTCAGATCTATGCGCCAATCGGCCAGTGGAGTAATCCGATACTGCTGGAACGCTCCGCGGGACTGGGATTCCATGGCATCGGCCGGCTCAAAGCCGGCTTGACTATCGAACAAGCGCGCGCCGACATGGACGGAGTGACCCGCAGTCTCGCGGAAGCTTTTCCCGATGCAGATAAAGGGATCAGCGCGAACCTGAGGCCGCTCAAGGAACAAATGACTGGAAGTATCCGGCCTCTCTTGCTAATGCTTCTGGCATCGGTCGGCTTCGTGCTTCTGATTGCCTGCGTGAATGTCGCCAATTTGTTATTAGCTCGCGCAAGCAAGCGGACACGCGAATTTGCAGTTCGCGCGGCACTTGGCGCAAGCCAGCGACGAGTCGTCCGCCAATTGCTTACCGAGAGCATTTTGCTCGCTCTGGCCGGCGGAGGATTGGGCTTGCTGCTCGCGGCCTGGGGGACAGGCGCAGCAATGAGAGCACTGCCTGCGGCTCTGCCTCGCGTCGAGCAGGTCGGGCTTGATTTCCGCGTGCTGATCTTTACGGCTGGCCTGTCGCTGCTCGCGGGAGTTCTTTTTGGACTTACGCCTGCGCTCAAAACATCCCAGCCGGATCTGCACGAAACGCTCAAGCAAGGCGGCAGGGGAGCAAGTGGAACCCGCCATCGCATGCAGAGTGTGTTCGTCGTCTCCGAGATGGCTCTCGCTCTGGTGCTCCTGATCGGAGCGGGATTGACCATCCGTAGCCTGCTGAAGCTGTGGAGCGTCGACCCCGGTTTTAACGCGCGTAATGTGCTTACCTTTGGGCTTGCGCTTCCACCCTCCGTGGTGCACGCCAAACCAGACGCGATCCGCGCCGCCTTCCGTGATTTCGATGACAAGCTCGCCGCAGTTCCGGGCATCGAGGCGGTCTCCCAGAGTTGGGGCGCACTCCCATTGAGCGGCGACGACGAACAACTCTTCTGGCTCGAAGGTCAACCCAAACCCGCGAACAAGAACGACATGAACTGGGCCATCGACTACATCGTCGAACCCGGCTACCTGAAGGCCCTCGGCATTCCGCTGCTGCGCGGCCGATTCTTTACCGCCCAGGATAACGAGCACACACCGCTAGTGGTCGTAGTCGATGAAGTGTTCGCACGCAAATATTTTCCGGGCCAGAATCCAGTGGGCAAGCGCATCCACATAGACAGGTTTGACCGGCCAGCGGAGATCGTCGGCATGGTGGGACATGTCAAGCAGTGGGGCCTCGACACTGATGACCAGCAGTCGCTGCGGTCCGGCCTTTATATCCCGTGCATGCAAATGCCGGATGATTTTGTGGCGATGACTCCAATGGGTTCGGGGGTGGTGGTGCGTTCAGAAGGCAACTCGGCAGGGCTGCTCGATTCCATCCGCCGCATGAATGCGCAGATGAGCTCTCAGCAGGTTATTTTCGACACACAAACCATGGAATCGCATATTTCCGACTCCATGGCCTCCCGCCGGTTCTCTATGATTTTGCTCGTTATATTTGCGGTGCTGGCGCTGTTGCTTGCCAGCCTCGGAATCTATGGCGTCATCTCTTATATCGCTGGGCAGCGCACCAACGAGATCGGGCTCCGCATGGCGTTGGGAGCGCACCAACGGGATATTCTTCTCTTGATCTTGGGCCGGGGCGGAAAACTTGCCGCCGTCGGAGTCGCAATCGGACTGGCTGCTGCTCTCGGCCTCACGCGCCTTATGTCGAATCTCCTGTACGGAGTTGCCGCTACCGACCCAGTCACCTTCGTCGGAGTTGCCCTCCTGCTAACCGTAGTCGCACTCACCGCTTGTTACATCCCGGCCCGGCGTGCCGCCAAGGTCGATCCCATCGTCGCTTTACGCTACGAATAGGCCTCCCTGATTTACATGGAGGCATGTCAACGACCATCCGAAGCGTCGAAACATCCCCCACCTCGCTCATCGACCTCAGCTGGGTTTTGGTGTGAACGCAAGTATGGTCTCCGCGACATCCCTATTGGCGAATCTGCAAGATTGAGCGCGCTCAGTCCCCCAGTTGTTGAAATATCTATATCTCACGCATCTTCAGATTAATGAGCGCCATCGCCTCAGAGAAGCAGGCAATAAGATCTCATAACGACGTGCAAAAGAGAGACTTCCTCCGTCGACTACGGGCCATTTACACTCTCTAACCGTCGATCAGCAGCGCTGACGGTTCAACGTTGTACGTTGCCGACGGTGTCAACAACCGGATCGCTTCCATTTCCAATGCGCTGAACCGCACGACTTCTGCGGGAACAGGTACCACCGTCTTAAGCGGTCACTCGCTGAATGATCCGCTCGGCCTCACTGTTACCTCGACCGGGAACATCGTCGCGGCCAATGGCGATGATGGCTTTATGGTTCTGATTTCTCCGTCCGGTACGCAAATCGGAAAAACACTGCTGGACAACAGCGGGAACCCGCCGGGTTCAGGCGCGTTGTTCGGCGTCGCCTTCGTCAACAGTACGGGACTCTACTATGTGGATGATGCGACCAACACGTTGAGATTGTTTCCTAACAAGTAGGATTTGTTTTTTTGAAGAGCGGGCCGATCGATTGATTCCATCGGCTCGCCCTTCACTTTTCCGCGATCTCCTGCCTCAGTGCCCCGCTCCCTCATCCACCGTTCCGTCCGACCACTTTCCGACGGGAATCAGAAACACGGTCAGCCGATCCTCCGGATCCAGGCCTGCCAGAATCGGAGAGCCCTTCAGACCCGCTCCCCACGCCTCGGCCTTCATCTGCGGAAGAAAAAACATCACGTGCGGATGCCAATGCTGCACCGGGTCGCCCAGGTACCCGTCCTTCGACAACATGTAGCACATCGCCCCGATCTCTTGCGTCGGCAATTCACCTTTGTCGAGGCCGGCCTTAACGCTTTCGAACATCTCTGCTTTCGATTTTCCCGCAAGGATCCATTCTGTCTTCTTTATGACAAATGGAACATACGTTCGCGCCGCTGGAGCGTTGAAGCAGATCGGGGCCCGCACCTTCGGATTCCAAAAGTCCGGATCATCGATTCCAGCGGTCCACGATCTCAACACCATGCACACGAAACCGTTCTTGCCTTTGACCGCCGTTTCGTACGCGTGCGCTCCAAGCACCAAAACCTCGGCATCGCCTGAAATCGACTCCGGAGCCGCGCTCCGCGCCAGAGCAATTTCCGCATCCCGGCTCGCAATCATGTACTGCGCCACAGGCGCCATATTCGGATACGATGTCTTGGCACTCTGCGCTACCACCGGCCCCGCCCCGCTCAATACGAAGGCTAATATGGCGGCCACAGCAAAAATCGGCAATGTGATGTTGAAAATTAATCCTCGCTTCATCGACTTCTCCTTCGGCAAGTGGACGTATGATTCGAGCATCCCGATAACCAGGAAATCTTACCGCAAGCCTGCGAAGTCCGATCGCCAGGCTGGTGGTCTAGCTTTCGCGCAGAGAATCTACCATGCGTTTCGCTTCTCCTAAGCCGCACGCGTAGAGTTTCTGAGCGACGTAGGTGGCCGTAATGTTCTGGCCGCGAGTAACGAGTTCGCGGAGCTGCCTCTGTTGCTCCTCCCGGCTAAGCGATCTCAGATGCGTGAAGTCCTGCCGTAGCGAAACCGGATCGGCGATGATCGTGTACGGACGCAGCATGTCCAGGAACTTTTGCGCTCCCGGCACTACATCCCAATGGATGCGAACACTCGACGGACCCGACATCGCGACCGGATAATCCCGATAAAGAGTCGAACTGCTGCCATACCAGTGCTTCTCCATTGGGGCCTGCTCGCCGAGTTCCGCCTGCAACGCGTCTGCCAGCGGCGCTGGATCACCGGATAGCTCCAGCTCGACATATCGCATGTACCGGGTTTGCGTCGCTCCCGGCTTTGCCGCATCCGGCGTCTCGACGCGCTCTTTAACTAGCCGCGCCGACGCGATCTCCCCCAAGGAAAAGAAAACTACTGAAGGGTCATCGGAACGCAACTGGTAATTCAGATAAGAACGATATTGCACGTAGAATCCCGTCTCGTTCATCCGGACGAGCCAATTGGACGGATGGAAACGAGCAGTTACCATCCTTAGCGTCAAAAGCAGAAAGAGCAGTAGAAATGGGCCAAAGAAGTAGCCGGGCGTCCACTTTGCCGTATAGGCGTGGACGATTAAAGCGGTTGCGCCAGCGAATCCCGCGAGCCAGACAATCAAAGCACGCAGGCGTGCGTGCCGGAATACGCGATCGTTGGGGCCAATCTCGACGTCTTGAAGACGCAGTCGGCGCATAGCCACTCCGATAGACAACAAAAGTTTACTTCGCCACCGGCGCTTGCAATCGTTACTTGCCGAGTACGCCAACGCGAAATCGTTTACCTACCTACTGATCGAATCACCGCAACCGCATCGCCTGAATTGACGGGTGGCCCAACTTCTCGGTTCACCGTTACCTTACCGTGGGTGCCCCGTCCTTGCGCATTTCGCAAGGGCGGGTGGCGATGCTGCCGCCTTCGCTGAAATGAGTTAGCATTACGCGTCGCAATCGCTGGTAAAACCCATTTCTTATGAGTAACGCAAAAACGCTTGCGCAATGGCGTCCACATCCCCTCGTCCTCCTTTACTGCATACTCGCAATCGTATTGGTCGGAGGCGCCTGTTTCTGGGGAACCGAGTTACTTGTTTCGCGACGGTACCAACCCGAAAGTGCATCGAAGATCGCACTCGTGGGCGCGGCCTTCTTTGTCGCTGTGTTTCTGTTGTCGCTACGGAGATGTTCTACGCCTGCCCTGCCAGCTTTCCGCGGGCTGCTACTGATCACCGCCTATATGACGATTGGGGTAGGGAGCTTCTTTCTGCTCCTTGTGATCCCGGCAGTCGTGTTTGCAATTGTTTCCATCATTGCGATTGCTATCGTAAGTCTCTTTCGGAAGGACACCGCCTACGCTCAAAACCGTTTCCGGCAACTTGTCGAGTTTTATCGGAAGCATCGCATGTTCCAGTGAGGCCGAATGTCTCCTAGTTCAGCAAAGGAGAATCCACAACGTCAGTCCACGGGCCAGACTCATCTTCCCATTCCCAGGGTATAAAGCTCCCCCCGCTGGATGCCAGGCCTCCCCGTAGTACCCTCCCTCACGGTACTTTCGTAACCCGCTCCAGACGCCCTTTTCCGCGCCCCCGCCTTATTCCTCGATAGAATTTACTAGATACCCTTGAGAGCCGCCGCCACTTCGCCTTCGGCGTCTGCGTCGAGTGAAGGGAGAGACTTGTCCTCCAGCACGCCTAGCCACGCACGCATCCCGATTCTTTACGTCATCCTCGGTGTGCTTCTGGTCATCAGCATCGTCCCGATGTATTTCTATTCGGCACAAGTCGAGGCCATTAACCGGGACCGCCTGAAGACCAACGAGATGCTGCTGCAAAATACCGTGACGCGCTCGCTGGCCGACGATCTGTCTCAGCACGAACACTCTCTCCGCGTCATGCTCGCCAACCTGTCTTCGTCTATGCAGGTGGCCAGCGGCGGCGACTTCGGCGAAAAGAACATCGAGTCCCCCGAACTCCGCGCCCTGCTTGAAAACTTTGTCTCGTCTTCCGACGAGATCGCTTACGCGACTCTGCTGAACTCCGACGCCAAAGGCATCTCCGCGGGCCGCATTGCGCCTGACGCTTTCCTGCAACGCGAGCTCGAGCGCGCCTACGCCGCTGCTCGCGATGGACGCGTCTACAACGGTCAAGCTCTGGTGGTCGGCGAAGGCAAGAATGCCCGCACCGTTTTCCTGGTCAGTTCCCCGGTGCAATACGGACCTCGCTTCCTCGGCATGATCGCCTCAGTGGTCGACCTGCAATTCCTGATTAAAGGTTTGCGCGACGCCGCCAGCGGCGGCCTGACCCCTTACGTCGTCGATTCTCAAGGCCGACTTGTCGCCGCGGCCACGCCGGAATTCGCCACCGGCCAGCAGATGAAGAATCTCGAAATCGTTCGCACCTTCGTCGAAGGCGGCAATAAGGCCCAGGTGGATGAAACCAAGGAATTCACTGTCGACAATGGCTCTGAACACGTGGAAATGCTCGGCACATACAGTCCGGTCACCTCTCTTAACTGGGCCGTCGTCGTACAAAAGCCGCGCCACGAAGCCTATCGCGGAGTTTATGAAATGCAGCGCAATGCTCGTCTTCTGGCGTTGCTGGCGGTCTTCATGAGCATCCTCGTCAGCATCTTTGCCGCGCGCCGCATTACAAATCCTCTGCAGATTCTGACGCAGTCCAGCCGTGCTCTCGCACATGGAGATTTTTCCCAGCGCGTCAATCTCTGGAGCCGCACCGAAATCGGCGAACTCGCCCAGACCTTCAACACCATGTCTGAAGAACTAGAACGTTTCGTCGAAGATCTCAAGCGCGCCGCCGAAGAGAATCGCGCACTGTTTATGGGCTCGATTCAAATGCTCGCCGGAGCGGTCGACGAAAAGGATCCTTACACGCGCGGCCACTCTGACCGAGTTACGCGCTATTCCCTGCTCATCGCGAAAGAGCTCAAGGCCGATCAGACCTTCATGGAAACGTTGCAGGTTTCTGCCCAGCTCCACGACGTCGGCAAAATCGGCATCGAAGATCACATCCTGAAAAAACCCGGGGCTCTGACCGAAGAAGAATTTGAAGTGATGAAGACGCACACGACCAAGGGCGCCAACATTCTGCGACCGGTCACGCAGCTCGCCGAAATGCTTCCCGGCATCGAACTCCACCACGAGGCTCTCGACGGCCGCGGATACCCTTATGGACTCACCGGCGATCAGATTCCGCTTCTGGCTCGCGTCATCGCTGTCGCCGACACGTTCGATGCCCTGACCACGAATCGTCCGTACCAGCAAGCGCACACACCCGAACAAGCGCTGCAGATTATCAAGAATCTCGCGGGCAAGCGTCTCGATCCCAACTGCGTCGCGGCTCTCTTGGCGGTATACGAACGCGGCGAAATCCGCATCCAGCGCTTCACCATCAAGCGCCCAATTGCAGTGCCGGCAGCTGATCCAGCCGCAACCGCAGCAGCGTCCGCCGCAGTAGCAGCCGCTGCAGCGGCCGCGCCGCCAACAGCAGCACCAGCACTTCCTCCCACCGAACCCACAACCCTGGAACGCACCCGAGTCTAGCTTCGCAGAGCCACATTGGGAGAGCGGCCCTTAAGGACCGTGTCAATCGCCCCCGACACATTATGGCTTTAGCCCATGTGCGTATTCACGCCTTGATATCGCGCCGGCACCTTCGATCTTTCGTTCTATAATTGCCCCTCATGGCCTTGGCCTCTGGCACGAAGCTTGGACATTATGAAATCCTCTCGCCCATCGGCGCCGGCAGTATGGGCGAAGTCTATCGTGCCCGCGATACTCAGCTTGACCGAGACGTAGCCATCAAGGTTCTTCCCGAGTTTGTTTCCACCGATCGCGACCGCCTGCTCCGTTTCGAGCGCGAAGCCAAGTCCGCGGCAGCGCTGAATCATCCCAATATTCTTGCGGTCTATCAGATGGGCTCCTATCTCGGCATGCCCTACTTGGTCTCGGAACTACTCGAGGGGAAGACTCTTACCGAGACCACGCGGCGCGGTCCCTTACCGCTGCGCAAAGTCATCGATTACGGTGTGCAGATCGCTCGCGGCCTTGGCGCGGCGCACGAAAAAGGAATCGTCCATCGAGATCTAAAGCCCGACAACCTCTTCGTCACCAAAGATGGTCGCGTCAAGATCCTCGACTTCGGCCTGGCGAAGCTGATGCAACCAAAGCAATCGATCGCGAGTGTTGCAGCCACGATCACGTTGCCAGGCATGGCGCTCGGAACGGTCGGCTACATGGCGCCCGAACAGGTGCGCGGGCTGAACACCGATCAGCGCGCCGACATCTTTGCTCTCGGAGCGATCCTTTACGAACTCGTCACCGGACAACAATCTTTCCAGCGTCCAACTTCGGCCGACACTATGAGCGCGATCCTGAACGAGGAACTTCCCGCCATCGGGCAGCGGTCCCCGGAAACTCCGGCTGCGCTCGAACGCGTCATTCGCCGCTGTCTTGAGAAAGATCCGGCGCAGCGCTTTCAGTCTGCATCCGATCTCGCTTTCGCTCTCGAAGCGCTTTCCGATCCTACGCTCTCGTCGCCGAGCGGAATTCATCCAGTCGCGCATGAGGAAAAACGCAGTCCTTACCTTATTTGGATCGCGGCTGCAGCGGTCGTCCTGATCGGTGCCATCGCTCTCATCTATTTCCTGGCGCAGCCTGCATCCGTGCCTGTACTTTCGAACTACGTTCAGCTCACGCACGATGGCCAGCAGAAATCGTTACTCGGAACGGACGGCGCGCGGCTTTATCTGAGCCTCGGCGAAGTACGATCGGGAAGCTTCGCGACGCACGGCGTTGCGGCGATGTCGATCGCCGGTGGAGATCCCCAGAAACTCCCGATCCTCACCTCGGTCAACATGGCTCCGGTCGACGTTTCGCCCAACGGATCGGAGATACTCGCGGTCGATGGACAAGGCGCGCCTCCGAAGGGACCGCTGTGGAGTATTCCCGTTCTCGGCGGTTCGCCTCGGCGGCTCGGGGAGTTCACTGCCGAAACTGCAGCCTGGTCTCCCAACGGAAAGCTGCTCGCTTATACAAATCTCGGGGACCTGTTTCTTGCCGATGTTGACGGCAACGCATCCCACAAACTCGTGAGCGTGCAAGGAGACATCCTGAACCTCACGTGGTCGCCAGACAGCAGCCACTTGCGATTCGATTCGTCCGGAACCGCAGGGACGGCCACGCAGCAACTCGAATGGGAAGTCTCCGTCGATGGCACGAACCTTCATCGCTTGCTGCAGGGCGAGCATCTTCCGGACGCATGCTGCGGCAGGTGGACAGCGGACGGAAACTATTTCGTATTCCAGTCGAATGGCCAGATCTGGGCTCTGCCGCGCAAAGGAACATTGTTCCGTTCCGAGCCGCAACCGGTTCAGCTCACTTCGAGTCCGTTGTCGCTCTCTTCGCCGCTTCCCAGCAAGGATGGGCGAGAGCTGTTCGTCATTGGCCAAAACTTCCGCGGCGAGTTGACTCGCTACGACGCGAAGTCCGGACAGCTTGCGCCATTTCTCGGCGGCATTTCGGCGGAGTATGTTGCCTTCTCCAAAGACGGACAGTGGATCACATACGTTTCCTTTCGCGAAGGCACTCTGTGGCGCAGCAAGGTTGATGGCAGCGAACGGATGCAACTGACGTATCCGCCGATGTATCCGGTGCTTCCACGATGGTCTCCGGATGGCAAGAAGATCATCTTCTTCCAATTCTCGGTTGCTGCGGACAAGCCTGCCAGAATGTACGAGGTTTCTCCGGACGGCGGAAGTCCTCAGGAATTGCTGCCAAATGATCACTCGCAGCAACTGGATCCGAACTGGTCGCCAGACGGAACGAAGATCATCTTCGCGGGAGAATCAAATGATCCTTCGTCGGCGATTCACATTCTCGACGTGGCAACACGACAGGTTTCCGATTTGCCGGGATCGAAGGGGCTTTACTCGCCGCGCTGGTCGCCTGACGGACGATATGTTTCCGCGTTCTCCGCCGACTCGAAGACACTTTTGCTTTTCGACATGCAAACGCAAAAATGGACCGAGCTTGCCAACGGTTCGCTGAGCTGGCTCAATTGGTCGCACGACAGCCAATACGTTTATGTGCTCGACTTCCGCGGAAAAGATGCCGTGGTCCGCATCCGTATCAGCGATCGCAAGACCGAACAGGTCGTCGATCTGAGGAACTTCAACACCGTGGGACGTTACGGTGGTTGGCTCGCGTTGACTCCGGACGATTCGCCCTTGATCTTGCATGACACAGGAACCCAGGACGTTTATTCCGTCGACTGGAATTCGCAGTAGAGAAAACTCTTCGTCACAACGCCGCCACTCTTCTCTGCACAACGAGAAAATAAAGCGCAACAAGAATTAATAAAAATCCGTTCACACCCAACACAACCGGAGCAGTGAACGCTGGGACGAGCCAGCCGGAAACGAGGTTGCCCATTGGCATGCCGCCCCGGAAGGCGCAGTTGTAGACGCTCATGACGCGGCCGCGCATTTCGTTGGTGGTGATCAGCTGTACGAGCGATGTCACCGTGGCGAAGACGGCCATCATCGACGCGCCGACAATAACCAGCATGGCATAGGAAAGCGGCAAGAAATGGGACAGAGAGAATCCGGAAATTCCGGCTCCCAAACACATCAGCATGATTAATGCAAAGCGGCCCTTGTTCGAGATGTTGCCTTTGCCGGCGACGGCAAGGGATCCGCAGATCGATCCGACTCCCATCAGCGAAAGCAAATTTCCATATGTCTCCGGACCCCGATGGAATATGTCTTTGACGAAAACCGGAATGTAAGTTCGCATGGGCATGCTCAATGCGGTCATGCAGAAGGCGAGGACGATCAAGGCTTCCATGGAACCTTGCCGGCGCACGAAACTAATTCCCTGCTTCAGGCTGCCGAACATTGATTCTTTCGTGCTCTCCGGCAAATAGCGCGCGGTAATCATCGAGAGGGAAATAATCGGCGCAAGAAACGAAAGCGCGTTGAGCCCAAAACACCACTTTTCGCCAAGCCTTCCCAGCGTGATTCCGGCAAGCGCTGGACCGACCGTGACCGCGAGATTGAACTGGATCGAATTGAGCGCGATCGCGTTGGGCATGTCCTCGCGATCGACGAGAGTGGGAATCAGCGCCTGATAAGCGGGTCCACCGAAGGCCTGCGCGAATCCCGAGACAAAGGACAGGCACAAGATTTCCCAGACGTGAACCACGCCAAACGCGACGAGGACGGTGAGAATTCCGGCGCTCGCCATCTGCACGTATTGGGAGAGCAGCAGGATCTTGCGGCGCTCGGTGCGGTCGGCGACGACTCCGCCGATCAGCGAGAAGAGAAAAATTGGAATGCCTGCGAGAAATTGATCGAGTGCCAGCAGGAACGCGGAGTGGCTCAATCGGTAGATGAGCCAGCCTTGGGCGACAATCTGCATCCAGGTGCCGATGGAGGAAGTGCAGGCGCCGATCCACATGAGGCGAAAATCGCGATATTGAAAAGCTTTGAAAACTCGGCGCAACGTCGAAGTTTGCATGGGCTCGAAGCGGGTTTTGGCGTAACGGTCTATCTTCGCACGAACACGAGTTTTCGGTCCGCGGGAGATCCCTTCGGCTCCGCTCGGGATGACGCCAACCGAATCCTCAGCTTTTGATTCCTTTTGCGACGGAAAGACTCCGTTTGTTCGAAAGACGATTCGTTTTCGCTAGGTGGCCTTTTTTTCTGACTGCGGTTTGGGCTGCACGAGTGCTCCGTATTTTTCGACCAGGCCGCTTTTGCGAACCATGTCGGCGATTTGCGCTCCGATTTCTGCCGGCTTCAAACCCGTGGCGGGCTTTTTGGCGGCAGGCTGCGGTGCGGGTTGCGGCGGGATTGGTGGCTGGGATACTTGAGTTGTGGGCCGTTCTTTGTAGTGAGTTTTGAGACGATCGTTTTCGTCGCGGACCAGTTCTACGTCGGGACGATGCGCAGCCCACATCTTCAATCTCTCTTCGTTCTCGCCGCGCTGGCGGGCATTTTCAATACGCTCCTCGCGCATCTTTGCATACAGGGCTTCCGCGGGATCGAGCTTCGGCGCTTCTTCTTCGTCTTCTTCCTCTTCTTCGAAGTCGTCGTCGCTCCAGACGTTTTCATTAAGCAGCGTGTTGGCCGCGCTGCGCGGGTCGAGTATGACTTCGTGAGGCCAAGGCTTGAAGTTGGTCATGCGCAGGTTGGTGCTGGCGGTTTGCAGCGCATAAAGAAGAAGGCTCGCCGTCTTATGCTCGATCTGCTGCGAGACCAGCAGGCGCATGACTTGCATGAGCGCGATCTGGATGGAGTTGGCGTCCTCGAGGACTGGAAGAATAAAGGTAGCGGGAGCGCGCTTGCGGTCGACAGCGAGCTTGATGCGCTCGTCCTGAAAGCGTTTGTGGAAGAAACAGAGACGGTTGCGGCGGAGCGCGGGCGATCCGCACTGAGTGCCATTGATTTTTAAGTGCTGACAACGATTGGGATAGTTCGACATGAGTGCCTCCTCCCCCTCCCGGGTGGTCTAGTGGAATCATCGGGTTAGGGGAAATTTATGAACTAATCTATGAGCTGCAATCAGTTACGGGCAAAATCTTGAGAGCGTAGGAGTTGAGAGCTGTTTTTCTCCTTTTTCGAAATCAAAAAGCAGCGGCTAAAGCCGGATGCTTCGCATGGCTGCTACGGCACGGATAAATCCGTGCCCGGATACGAAGCGTGATACGCGCCTTGGGACGTTTTTCTTGCTTGCTCGAAATCCTACAGTGCGTCGGCCAAGATCCTTGCCGTGAGCAAGGTCAAAATCCCCGTCCTGTCGCACAAATCGCGACAAGGGATTTCTTGCTCATGAAGCCGAGTGTGGAGGAAAGAAATTTCTCAGTCAAGGTTGGATGAACATCGATGGCCTGTGGAAAACTTTTAGGCCCCGCGGCGGCTAAAGCCAAAGTGTTTGAAGCTCTTACGGCACGGATAAATCCGTGCCCTGATACGAAGCGTGATACGGCAACGCATAAACCTGTGACCTGATACGAGGCTCAGTACGCGCTTTGGGAGGTGAGCTTCTTTCTTTAAATTCCTGAAGTGCGTCGGCCAATATCCCTACCTTGATTCAAGGTCAAATTCTCCACCCTATCGCACAAACCGCGAGAAGGGTGGGGCATCCTCTACCATGGATAAATCGGTCTCTGGTCGAAACATTGTTAGCGTGGCGGGTGTTTATATCCACGATTCCTCGCAGCGGTTTGTGCAGTCGGAATGCGGGAATGGCCTTAAGATTGGCGCACTGATTGAAGATTCGTCCGATGGAGGTCCTGCCCGTGCGATCCCTTTCCCAATCGTTGGTGGCGTTTTCCTTGAGTGCATGCCTGGCGGCGTGCGGAGGAAGCAGCAGCGGCGGAGGTAATCATCTGACTACAACTCCGCCGACGCCGGTGACTTTGACGGTGAGCGGCGCTGCACCGATGGTGGCCGCTACCCAGATTGCGGGAGGCTCGTGGTCGGCGCTGACGATGAGCGGATCGACGGCAACATTCAATGTACCGTCCCCGAGCGCGGAGTACGCGGTGGCGGTGATGTGTCCAGCGCCGACAGCTGGCGGCGTTCAGATTGAGGCAGTCATTGAAGCACTGGCTAGCGATACGACTTCTCCGACGATCTATTGCCCGCCAGCGAACGCGGTAACGATGACGGTAAATTTTGACGTGAGCGCGGTGCCTGGGGCGGTGGACGCGGCAGTAGCGGTTGGGACCGACATCAGCGCGTACTGGACCGGGCCAACTTCCGCGGCCAACGTTCAAAATGTAGTTACGGGAACGCAGGACATTGGAGTGGCGGCGTATGGGCCTTCTCCGACAACGGCTCCGTATGGCGTGCAGATTCAACGAGGGGTCGACGTGACGGGCGCGCCGATCACGGTGCCGGCGATGAGCACGAGCGATGAGACCGGTTCGGCGACGATCACTGTGAATGGGATTCCGAGCGGGTATTCGAACCAAATATCGGCGTATTACGTGACTGCGTCAGGAGCGACGATTCCGATCAACGGCACCAACGTCCCGAACTACGCGTTGATTGCGGCGGGCGATACGCAGAGCGGAGATTTCTACTCGGTGCAATCCGCAGCAGTAGATCCGACGGGTACGATTGTCGTAGAGCAGGCACAGTCATTCGCATCGGGGACAAACGTTACGCTGGCGCTTCCGGCGCCGATGTCCTATAGCGGGCCGAGTGCGGCGCAGTACCCGACGTTCGATGCGACGTACAGCGGGTTTACGGGATCGGGAAAGACGGGATGGATTGCGGCGCTAGACTGGCCGTCCACTTCGCCGACCTCCGGAATACTGGTTTACGCGACGAGCGCATTTCTGGGATCGAACTCGGTTGCAATTCCTGACCTGTCGTCGGTGAGCGGATTTATTGCTCCCGCAGCTTCGAGCACACAGGTGCAGTGGTCGCTGGTGGCGTTTCAACAGTCATCTTTGTACTTTGCGTTTGACGTGTTTGCGACGCCGTCGAGCGAGACCGCGCAGTACGCGATTACGGGTGGGGTTTTCACGGAACCGTAAGTTTCGCTGAGAGATACACAAGAGACCTTACCCCTAACCAATTACCGGGATAACCCCGGTAATTACGCCACCTTGTGATTTGGATCACAGCCTCTCGCTTGGTCACACTCTACCCTCAAATAATGCGGTTCCGAAGACAACCCACCACAGAGCCCAGGGTCGGGATGCAGATCGCGACCGATCTAAACCAATCTACGAAAAACCTAGCCGAGAGCGAGCGTCGATTTCGGACTTTGGTGGAGGCGCTTCCTGACGCGGTCCTGGTTCTCAGTGAGAACAAAATTGTCTTCGTCAATCCTTATTGCGTGCAATTGCATGGCGCAAAAAGCGCGGAGCAGTTGGTTGGGCGGGAGATTTCGCAGTTCATTAGTATCAATGATCTGGGCGCCGTCCACCAACGACTCGAGGAATGCTATCGGACGGGCAAAGCATCGATTCCGATGGAGTCGCGGCTAATCACATTTGATGGTTCCAAGGTCGAAGTGGAAGCGACCGCGATCCCGATGTTGTGGAATGGAGCGGCGGCGATCGAGGTGGTGCTGCGTGACATCCGAAGACGAAAGCAAACTGAAGAAGCGTTGCTGGCATGGCACAAGCGGCTAGAGTTCGCGCAGAGGAGCGGCCTGCGAATCGGACTGTGGGATTGGGATGTGACGGCAAATACCGTGGTGTGGTCGGACGAGTCGTACCGGCAATTCGGGTTCACACGGGAAACATTTTCTGGGCGCGTGGAGGATGCGATGCGCCGCGTTCACCCGCAAGACCGGGACGAGCTGAATCTGGCGATCGGAAATGTGCTGGATGGAAAGACAGACGAGTACAGCGCGCAATACCGACTGGTGCGACCGGATGGCACGACTTGCTGGATCGATGCGCACGGGGTCATCGTTCGCAATGGCTCAACACACATGATGGGCATCGGGGTGGACATCAGCGAAGTGAAAGAGGCGGAAGAAAAGATCCTGGCGAGCGAAGAAAAATACAGGAACCTGTTTGAGAATGCGACGTATGGGATCTTTCTGTCGACGCCGGACGGAACATTACTGGACGTGAATCCAGCGCTGGTGCGCATGCTGGGCTACGACTCAAAGGAAGAATTGAAGACGAAAAATCTGGAGCGGGATATCTACGAGGATCCCAGTGTCCGGCAGATGATTCTTCGGACACATGAGCCGGACCAGCGGGTCGAAGGCGCTGAAACCACCTGGAAGCGGAAGGACGGCAAGGCGATTACGGTGCGAATGAACGGCGGTGTGTTTCGCGGGCAAGATGGAAAAGTAGTTCGCTTCGAAGTAATGGTGGAAGACGTCACGGAGCGGCGAAGTTTGGAGGCGCAGTTTCGTCAATCGCAGAAGATGGAAGCGGTGGGACTGCTGGCAGGAGGAATCTCGCATGACTTTAATAATTTGCTGGGCGTGATTCTGGGAAATGCGGACCTGTTGCTGGAAAAAGCCGAGGCCGGACCGCAGCAAAAGCGAGCGGAAGCGATCAAGGAGGCTGGACGAAGCGCGGCGCAACTGATTCGACAGCTGCTGGCGTTCAGCCGGAAGCAGGTGCTCTATCCGGCGGTGATGGATATGAACTCGGTGGTGGGCGACACCGGGAAAATTCTGCGGCGATTGATTGGAGAGGATGTACGCGTCGCTACGAACCTGGAAACAGCGCTCGGTTCGATCCAGGCGGATCGCGGACAGATCGAGCAGATCCTATTTAACCTGGCGACGAATGCCCGAGATGCAATGCCGGGCGGCGGGACGTTCACCATTCGAACTGAAAACGCGGAACTGGGGCCGGAGGATGTGGCTCGCTATCCGTATGTGAAACCGGGAAAATATGTACACCTGGCAGCGAGCGATACCGGCATGGGGATGAGTGAAGAGATCCGCAGCCGGGTATTTGAACCTTTCTTTACGACGAAAGAGAAAGGCCGTGGGACGGGGCTGGGGCTGGCCACGGTGTATGGAATTGTGAAGCAGAGTGGGGGATACATATGGGTTCGGAGCTCGCCAGGAGCCGGCGCAACATTCGACATCTACCTACCGCGTATCGAGGAAAAAGCCGCGCCGCAGGTGAAAAGCGAGCCCAGCCCGGTTGAATATCCGAGAGGAACGGAAACGATCCTGTTGTTGGAGGATGAGGACTGCTTGCGGCAAGTGACACGAGAATTTCTGACTGCAAGCGGATACAACGTTCTCGAAGCAGGCCACGGCGAAGTTGCAATCGAGTGGGCGATGCTGCACAAGGATGCGATCCCGCTGATTATCAGCGATGTAGTGATGCCGGAGATGAGCGGGCCGGCAGCGATCGCGAAGCTGAGAGTGCTGCATCCGGAGATGCAGGCACTGTACGTTTCCGGATATGCGGAGGTGCCTGTGGCGCAGCAACTGATCGCCGAGGGAGCCATGCTGCTGCAGAAGCCAGTGTCGCGCATGGATCTTCTGAAGAAGGTGGATGAGATGCTGCACGGACGGAAGGGACGTGCGGCGAGGATTTGATATCTGCTCGGTAAGGATCTCGATAGAAGTAGGAAGCGTTCTGGGTGCGGACGGGAAAAAGTCCGCACCCATTTCTTTCTGCTGACTAGTTCTTGGTGAGCTTATAGATGGTGCCGTTGTGATTTGGGCCACCGTTCCAGGTGGTGCCATAGAGGTTTCCGGATTTATCGAGGGCGAGTCCCCAACCCATTCCGGCGAGGCCATTCTGGTTGTAGATCGTGGTCTCGACGCCAGTAGTAGTGATGCTGAAAATCGTACCCTCGCTATTTGTGCCACCTTCCGAGGCGATGCCATAGAGGTTGTCGGACGAATCGATGATCAGATACGTGTACGGATAGAAACCGTCAGTGCAGACAGTGCAAAAGCTGAAGTCGTGCAGAATAGATTCAACGTTTGTGCTGCTGAGCTTGAAGATGGTGCCATAGCCTCCAGTGCCGCCGTAGTAACTGCTGCCATACCAGTTCCCTGCTGAATCTTCGACAAGCGGACCATTCGGAGCGCTGGCATCGATGCCTCCGTTAAACGCATACAACACGGTTTCAACGCCGCTGGTCGTGACTTCAAAGATGGTGCCGCATCCGTTGACCGGGCTGCAAGCGGTGCTGCCGCCGCCTTGGGCGGTCACTCCATACAACTTGCTTCCCTTCAGAACCGGGCCACCCACTGGAGCCATGCCATCATCGCAGTTGGTAAGCGAGCAGAAGGTGTAGAGCGTGGTATATACACCCTTAGGAGTCAGTTTGAAGACGCTTCCGTTACCGGAGGTATTGAATCCGTACAAGTTGCCTGCCGAATCGCGAGCGAGAGACGGCGTACCTGCGGCCGACGTTTCGACGGTGAAATTCCAAAGGATGGCTTCCTTCCCTGCGGAAGTGATTTTGAAAACGGTGCCGAAGTTACTGGTGCCACCGGCTTCGGTTTCGCCGTAGAAATTTCCGGAGGAATCGCGCAAGAGCATTCCAGCGGGACGAGTACCGTCGGTGCTGGTGGCGCCGAAGTTATAGATGATGGAGAGCGCGCCTCCGGGAGTCGCCTTCCAGAGAGTTCCGCCGCCATGCTTGCCACCATAAAAGGAGAGCCCATAGATGTTGCCGGCGGAGTCGGTGATGGGCTGCCAAGGATTCACGGCGCTATCCTTGGAAGTGGCGGGGAATTTGGTGAGCGTGGAGTAAGTGTAAGTCTGAGCTGAGGCAAAGAGCGGCAGGAACAGCAGGTAGAGTATAAACTTCGTCTTCATGGTCATCCTCTCGGTGTAGGTATTTTTGCGGCAGGCTTCGGCGGCATTCAATCTGTCAAGATAGTGATGGGGAGGGCTGATTCGTTTCACGCGCCTCGTGCAGCGAAGGCGTAATATTTCTCCATGCCATCCTTCCAGTTTTCCCGCCGGTCTTTTCTTGCCATGTCTGCGGCACTGCCCTGGGCGTTTCGAGGACTCGCGTCGGGCATGGCTTCGTCGAGTTCAATTCCTGTTGGCCTTGAGCTGTACTCGGTGCGCGAGGCTCTCAAAAAAGATCCTGAGGGCACGGTGCGTACCGTGGCGCAAATGGGATATCAGTGCGTGGAGTTCTATGCGCCATATTTCGAGTGGAGCGACTCGCAGGCTAAGCAGATGAGGAAGGTACTGGATGAACTCGGCATTCATTGTTATTCGACACACAATGGGCTGGAGAATTTCGGGGCTGACAAAATTGGACGCGCGCGCGATCTGAATCAGATTTTGGGATCGAAGTATATGGTGCTGGCGTGGAGCGATCCGAAGACGGATATGGATGGATGGAAGACACTGGCGGAGAAATTGAACGCCGCCGCCGATACGCTGGAGCCGGCAGGAATGAAAGTGGGATATCACAATCACGACGCTGAGTGGAAAGCGGTGGGCGGAAAGCGTCCAATGGATATCTTGGCGAGCGGCACGAAGCCAAGCGTGATGCTGCAGCTGGATGTAGGAACGTGTCTGGAGGCGGGAGCGGATCCGGTGGAGTGGATCCGAGCCAACCCGGGACGCATTCGGTCCATCCATTGTAAAGACTGGTCTCCTACTCCGGACCTCGGCTACAAGGTTTTGTTTGGCGAAGGGAAAGCCGACTGGAAGGGGATTTTCAATGCCGCGGAAAACGGTGGTGGCGTGGAATTTTATCTGATCGAGCAGGAAGGCAGCCGCTATCCAGAAATGGAAACCGCGAAGCGGTGCCTGGAGGCATATCGCGCGATGCGCGGAGGACGGTAAAATATCTTTATGCGTAGTTTGCTTTTTGTTGTATTGCTGAGCGCTAGCGTGGGCTTGTGGGCGCAGAATTCTAACCCTCCGGCGCCGAGTTCCTCGAACTCACCAAATTCTCAGACGCCGGGTTCGAAGAGCTCGGATTCGCAGGCTCCCGATTCGCAATCAAAGGATTCAGGGAAGACGACTTCGGGCGACGTCGGTTCACCGGGGCGAACGCCGAGCCTGGCTCCGCCGCGCTCGGACCGCGTCAACGTAAACGATTTGGGCAATGCGGATGGAATGAGCTCGAGCCAGAATACGCAGATTGATTTGAGTCCCCCGGCGGACGACACGAAGACGCATCCGCACAGCGGGGATATTCTGACGGACGCGGGTTCGTCCGGCGGCGGGGATACGACGGAGATGCATCCGTGGAATCCGCACAAAGCGGCAAAGGATGTGGAAGTCGGAGATTTTTATTTCAAGCGCAAGAACTATGTAGCCGCGGAAGATCGCTATCGCGAGGCGCTTTACTATAAAGATAACGATGCGATCGCGACCTACCGGCTGGCAGAGTGCCTGGATAAGATGGACCGTCCGCTCGAGGCGCGCACGCAGTTTGAAAACTATCTGAAGATCCTGCCAAACGGGCCCCAATCCGAGGACGCGAAGAAGGCTATCGCGCGGATCAACAACGCCGAGTCGAAGACGAAGGCTGCGAAGTAGCCGATCCGTTTGCGGCCAGTTCCCTGCCGGCCGCCTCAATTTCGCGATTCCAATCCGAACTTTCAGTGCGGCGATTTTTTCGGTTTTGATTTCCGACCGTTCTCGCTATCGCCTATGCTGCTTTGTTCGGCTTCCCCGAGAATCAGGTTCGCCGGCCATTTCGGGCCGGAGTGCGCCATTGCTTTCTTTTGAGCCGCCAGGCGGACAAGGCCTTCGACGGCATCGGTGCAAGCGTGGATGGCCTGGGAGCGCAAGGGCCCTTCGAAGCCGCCGCGAATAATCAGCATGGCAGTGCCGTGCATCAGCGACCAGATGGCGAGGATGAGGCGGTTATGCTGGATGGGCGTGCCCCCAATCTCGCGCGCGACGCGATTGCGCATGAGGTTGAATGATGGCCAGGGCTCATGGAGGGATGGGGGTCGTCCGACGCCATCGAACAAAACCTCGTAGGCGTGTTGGTGTTCGAGAGCGAATTCAAGCTGGCGTTCGACAGCCTCACGAAGCGAGCGAGTGCGACTGAGCACGGCGAACAAATCCTGGCGAGTTTTGAGGCGCAAGGCGCGAAGAATGTCGTCACGATCGCGGTAGCGTTCGTAGACGGTGGGCGTAGTGGTTCCTGCGGCCTTGGCGACGGCGCGCATGGTCAGCGATTTTTCGCCGCCGCGAGCCCAAAGGCGCGAGGCCGCGCCCAGAATTCTGAGCTCAAGTTCGGGATCCGGATGCCGGGGCACTTCACCTCCACACGGATAGAATAACGATTTATTACTTGCACACCGTATTGTTAACGCTGTATACTTAATGTACGGGTAGTGACCTAGCAGGGTGGTCCCAGCGGGCCGCAAGAAAAGCAGTCCTCCCAAACGGCCCCGGGCCCCCTGTTTTAATCCAAACAAGCAAAAGGAACAGCAGATGGAGTCTGGAAGCAAAAAACAGATTGACGTGGCGCGCCTGAAAGCGGACCTCGCGGCAGCAGGAGTAGAGATGTTGAGCGCGCATTGTGCCGCCGACCGGCTTCGCTTGCAGTATGCTCCGAAAGACATCGTGACGTACGGGGAGCGCACGTCGCTGAAGCGAGCCATCGCTTCGGCGGAAGCATTGCATAACTTCTTTTCCCAGATCGACGCCCAGATCAAGCAAGGCGACGACGCCAGACGTTAGGGCAAGCCCCGGGCAGAGTTTTCGTAAATTCTGATTCGCCATGCGGACGGAAACAGGGCGGCTATTTTTCCACGCGGATGAATTCACCGGTGGAAGCGTTGACGGCGACCGTCAGCTTGGCACCCTCGCGGGCCGCTCCGTAGATCACATGCCAAGTCAGTTCGTTGGTGTTGTGGTTCCAATCGCAGATGTAGATGACGGGCGTGTCGGGCGCCTTCTCCAGAATTTTGTCGCCACCGTGCTTCTGCGCGACTTGCTCCGCCTGATCGGAATCAATTTTGAGAAATGCCATGTCGAAGACCTGGGTTGAGGCATTCGAGGCAGAGTAACTATCTTCGGTTCCGGGATTGATGCCGCGAGCCGGAGCTCCGTCAGCTGCACTTCCGGACCAGGTGTACGTCTTCTCCGAACGTTGCGTGGCGGAGGCAAAGCTGCCGCGCCAGATCGCCCACTTGCCATCGTGACCATTACCGTCGCTGCTGGCGACCGACTCAATGCGGTAGGGCTTGGCGTCGAGATTCCATCCACGAGCTGCGACGTAAAGTTTTTGGAAAGCGGAGCGAGCCGTAATGAGTTCCGGCCCTTTCGGCTCAGGCTTGGCTTCTTCGGCGGGCTTGTTGTTGTCGGAGGAGCAGGAAGTGAGCAGCGCGAGCACGAACGCGGCAGACAGAACCATGATGCTGCGACCACGAACCGTGTGAGAGAAAGTGGGGCGCGATGAATCCCCTTCGCGATCGCTGCAATCGAGTGAGACGGGGCCAGCCGTTTTCATGGCATCCTTCCTGATATATAACTGGAATGTGTTTATAGTTGCGGCAATATTCTATCTGAAAGCCTGAAAAAGTTAAGTGCCGCTTCGTGGACCCTCACCTACAAAAACTGCGGCGGGACATTGAATCGGCGGTGGCGGGACTGTCTGTCGAGCAGTTGAGTTGGCATGAGCCGGAGAAATGGTGCGCCGCGGAAATCCTGGAGCACCTGTACTTGACGTATACGGGGACGACCAAAGGATTCGGGCGCGTGCTGGCGGGAGACAAGCCGCTGGCATCGCAGGCCAGCTGGAAGAATCGCGCGCAGGCGATGATCGTTTTGGGCTTCGAGTATTTGCCGGAAGGAAGAAAGTCTCCAGCGCACGCGAGCCCGCGGGGAATTGCGGCGGAAAAGGTGAAGGCTGAGATCGTTACATCCATCGGAGCGATGGACGAGGTTATGGACCGATGCGCAGCGAAGTTTGGAGCACGAGTGAAAGTATTGAATCATCCGTTCCTCGGGCCATTCTCGGTAAATCAGTGGAGGAAGTTTCATCTGGTGCACGGACGGCATCACGTGAAGCAGATATGGCGATTGCGAGAAAAGCTGGGAAACGCAAAGGTGTAGTTGCGAATAGAGATATATGAAAAGCGCCGGAGACGGACTCCGGCGCTTGTTATTTTTGGGTGAATTCTTAGGGTTCGCGGACAGATGCGGGAACGCCAGCCTTGCGCGCCTCTTCCTGCATATCGTCGAGCTTCTGCTTGGCGTCGTCGAGGGCTTTCTGTTTGTCGGCGATTTGCTGCTTGTACTGGGCATCCTGCTTGTCCCAGTCGGTGGAGTTGCGCAGGCGATTGCCTACGTCGGCGTACATCGCGGCGGCGCGAATCTGATATTCACGCTGCAACACGTCGAGTTCGCGGGCATTCAGATCAATTTGGCTTTGCTGCTGAGTCAGACGGTCGCCCCACTGCTTCCAGGCGGCTTCCTTGGCGGCCTGTTCCGTGGGCTTGCTCTTGTCGTCAGCAGGCTTGGCTTCGCCGGGCTTTTCCCCTGCCTTTGCGTCTTTCGAATCAGCCGGAGCCGCGGCATCTTCGGGCTTGGCTTCGGGAGCGTTTTCGCTCGGAGCCGGAGCGCTGCCGACGATGGAAAGCTTGTCATCCTTGGGCAAGTTGTCGTTGTCGAACACCTTGGGCTTGGAAACGGCGCCGGGATCTTTGCGGACTTGACGGGCATAGGTTCCAAGGGGAGTTGCATCCCCGGCGCTCGGCGAGGCCGAAGGAGCCGGGCTCTGAGCGGCAGCCGGAAGGCCGGCGGCGACCAGAAGCAGGGTGAGTCCAATTCCAGCGTGTGCGAAACGGTTCATCATGTCACCTTCTCCAGAGTCGGTTTGGCGGCTCGGGCTGCGAACGGCCCGCGCCGTTTCTTGCCGATTTCATCGTCCTGCAGCTGCGGCAGCTGATTTCTGTGCCGCAGGTTTAGCCATCAAGAATCCGCCGAGAGTGCGCTCGAGTTGAGCGGCCTCCTGAGCAATATCGATGGCGATTTGTTTTGCGAGTTCGGGATCGCGGTTGTTCGCCAGTTGCTGCGCGTATCCGGCGATGGTGGTCAGCGAAACGCGAAGCTGAAGCGCCATTTCGGCGGAAAGCTCGCCATGCAGTTCCTGCTGGCGGCGAATCTTTTCAAACTCACTGAGATCGTTAATCAGGCACGTCACGCCGAGCAGGCTGCCATCGACCGCTGGGACTTGCGAAACGGTGATCGAAAGGGCGCGCTTTTCGCCGGCAGGAGTCGAATATTCGGTTTGAAGCTGCCGGCGCTTGCTGCCTTCGCGGAGCACGGCATGAACTTCATCGGCGACGGAGGCGGGGTCGCTTGTTTGTTCGCCCGGGACGGACGCCGATTTGATGACAGAGCCGCGGAAAATATCTTTGGCGCTCATCCCGTTGACGGAGGCAAATCCGAGAATCGACTTGCCCGCGGGATTCGAGGTCTTCACTAATCCGTTCGAACCAAAGACGAGCACGCCGGATGAAAGATTCGAGAGCACGGCCTGGCTGAAGTTTTCAGTCGTGCGGGCACGATGCTGTTCGGCCTGCGACTGCACCTGCAACTCATGCTTCTGCTGCTTGAGCTGCTGAATGACGGTGTTGTAGAGATTCAGCGGCAGAGCGTCGAGCGAACCCGGTTGTGTGTCGGAAAGATCGGCCTCGTCCGCAATATTCTTGCGCAAAGCGCGGACGAAAAACAGTCCGACGAGGAAGGCAATGCCGGCGCAGAAGAGCACGGCAATCGCACGGAGCAAAATTGGATTAGTCAGCAATCTCACCAGAGGCCTCCATACCAGTCGAGCAGGCGGTTTCCGAAGAAGCATGCGAGGAGCGCCACGCTGCCCAGGAAAACGCCGAACGGCATCTGGTAATTGCGATAGACAACTTGCGCGGATTGCCATCCGCGACGACGGGCGGCTTGTACATTCGCGAGCCGCTTCATGAAGCGATGCGTGCGCTTGATCCAGACAATGAGGACGGTGCCGAGACCGAAGAAAGATCCGGCGAGCGATCCGGCGAAAATCGTGAGCACGGTTAACTTCATGCCGAGGAAAGCGCCGACCATCGCCATGAGTTTGACGTCGCCGAGGCCCATGCCTTCGGTGCCGCGCCATCGCAAATACATGACCGCGGCGCCGTAAATGAAAGATGCCCCCAAACCCGCGCCCAGCAAGGAATCGAGCAAGGACCAGAGTCGATCGGAGACGTCACCGGATATGGGAAGATTCACCGATCCGGAGAGAAACTGCGCGGCCAGATCATTCACAGGGACGACCAGGCTGAAGATGAGACCGAGTGCGAGCCCCGTGAGCGTAAGCTTGTCGGGCAGCAGCTTGGTTTCGGCGTCAGTGAAGATGAGACCGAGCAGGAGGAATGAGAATGTGCAGTACTTCAGCAGAGATAGCGTCCAGCCAAAATACCAGTAGCAGGCCAAGAATAAGGCGCCGGTGAGGAGTTCGATGACCAAGTAGCGCGGAGAAATTGCGGCCTTGCAGTGGCGGCAACGGCCCCGCAGGATCAGCCAGCTCAAGACGGGCAAATTGTCGTAGAGGGCAATCCCCTGCTTGCACTTGGGACAAGCGGAGCGCGGAGTCACGACGGACAAGCCGAGCGGCAGACGGTAGATACACACGTTCAGAAAGCTGCCGAAGGCCAGCCCGAGGAAAAAGATCGTCGATGCGAAAACTGGGTCCACGGAATCAGTCGGAAATCATGCGGAAACGCTGCGCCTTTCTTGCGCGAGCCTCTCCTGTAGAACGCTGCAATCTGCAGTTCTTGGTTGGATTATAAGGCGATCAGGAAGGCAGGACTAAGGTACTGAAGTCACTGGCCGGAAGGCCGAGGGCCAGTAAGCCATTGGCTGGCCGATGGTTACCGGATGGGCGTGGCCCGGTGACTGGAGGCAGGGCGTGAAATCGAGGGGCCTGGGCTGTGGCCGAGCGTGGTTGCGTTCGGCGCACGATTCGACGGGCTTAAGGACCCAGGCCGCCCGAAAGACTATTTCGCCTGTAAGGTCTCTACGTAGTTGGTCAAATTCGTGATGCGCTGCTGAATTTCGCCTTCGTGCCCCTGGCTGATGCTGGAGAAAAGCGGTCCCCAGATGGGCATGTCCTGGCTGCCGTGGGAGGGATTCGCTCCCTGACCACGGATGATCGCGGCAACATGGGCGGAGGGGTACTTTCCACCGTTTTTCTGCGCGAGCACGGTCAGATCCGTAGGCGAATTCTTCATGGCTGAAGCGGCAGGCCCGTTGCCCTTGGCGTCGGAACCGTGGCAAACGGCGCAATAGCTATTAAACATCGCTTTACCCGAATTCGACGGGGTGTTAGTGATAGGAACGTGTTTGACTTCTGTTGAACTCTTCGCCGGAGCTTGCCCCAGGGCGAAAGCCGAGATCAAGACGAGAATCGCGGCACCGCTGATGAATTTCGTAACACGCATAATCTTCCTCCGTGGGCATCTAGGCCCAAACTGCCACAACAATGCAGTCTAGGCGCGGGTTGGAGAGAGGAATGTGATGTGAATCACAAGCGGGTGTGATGGGTGTGGAGAGAGTTTGCAGATCGGGAAGGAGGTGCGAGGGATCGCCGCGGTGAGGCTTTCCCGGCTGGAAGCTCGAAAGAACGTCAGGGCAGAGTGAATCGGAGAATTTCTCCCTGGAGGGTGGCAGCGGCGGGGTCAGATGCGGGGAGGCGTCCGTTCCAACGAGACCAGGTGGAGGGAACGAGACGGGTTTCCGGTGCGGGATGAGCGATCCATCCGTTGGCGGTTTCTTCACGCAGAAAGAAAGATACGGCTGCGGAAGGCGGCGCGAGGGAGTCTGATTTCCATTCGAACAAACTGGCGGCGAGAGCTTCGGTGAGCGATTCGCGGGGATCGAGACAGAGAATCCAGTGCGCGGAGGTGTTGGCGACGTATTTGTCGGGAGAAGAGTGAGGAGTGCCGGCCACAATCTTCGCGGCGTATTCGCGCGCGATGCGGAAGGTCTGATCGCGGGAGCCGTGATCGATGATCACGACTTCGTCACAGGCGTAGAGCGTCTCGAGGCATCGCCCGAGCCGCAAAGCGTCGTTATGCGTATGCAACAACGCGGTGATGTGAGCCATGAGAAAGGGCGGATGGAACGATCCATAGAAATATCACATTGTGCGGAGAGATGTAATTTCGATCGCGTAGAGCGGTCGCTGTGCCGGATCACAAGTTGGACCAGGATTTCTTTTGAACCTCAGTGCTTGATGGCCAAAACATTCGCTACTCCAGCCCTTCGCCAAGCGAGCAAAGGACGGGAACCCAGCGATTCCTCATGACCTGCGATTCAGCCTAGCTGGCCCGCTTGCTGGCTCGCGGGAGCTTCGTCTTGTTCGTCGCCTTCGGGGCGGTCTTGCCCTTGACGTTGAGCGCGACGGCCGCGCGGATGAGATCTTTCAGGGCCGCCTCATCGATCTTGTCGCCTTCGTGAATGTCGATGGCTCGCCGCACGTTTCCTTCGAGACTGGAATTGAAAAGACGCTTCGGGTCCTTCAGCGAGGCTCCCTTGGCAAACGTCATTTTGACGACACTCTTGTGCGTCTCACCAGTGCAGACGATGCCGTCGTGGGAAAAGACGGGCGTGCCGGGCGAGGACGGCTTGACCCACTTTCGTTCCTCGACGATGTCGGGGTCGGCCTGGTGAATGATGTCGCGCACTTTGGCGAGCATCTTGCCGCGCCAGTCTCCGAGCTCCTTGATCTTCCAGTCGATGAATGCGGAGGCGGAATCCATGGGAGGTCCTTTCTTGGGAGGATTCAGTTCTTGTGGCTAATTTAGATGCGGATTGGGGAACGTGCAACTTCGGAAATGTCCCACTCAAGCCAACAGCGGGCTTGAATGGGCCACCCCGTCACGCGTGGGCATCTCCTGCGATGCAAGAATTACGCTTCGGCGATGGCTGCGATGGACACTTTCATACCGGGGATTCGGACGGGGAGCTTTGCGCCTTGGCGGGCAGGGGGGTTAGTAGGAAACCACTTAATCCACTCTTCATTCATTCCGGCAAAGTCTGTTTCTTCCAGAATGATGACCGTGGCACTTACGACGCGATCGAGAGAAGTGCCTGCGGCGTCCAGGATGGCCGATATGTTTTTCAAACACTGGCGAGTTTGCTCCTGGATCGTGTCCCCAAGGATCTTGCCAGTTACAGGATCGTGCGGCCCCGTCCCGGAGACGAAGACGAGACCCGCTGTGCGCACGGCTTGGCTGTAGGTTGGCGGCGGCGCCGGGGCGTTGGGCGTTCGGATAATCTCTCTTGCCATAAAGTTCTCCCGTGATGTGTGGATGACTGCAACGATAACAAGTCGATTGAAATCTTAATTTAGGCGGGGATGAGTCGGAGATGTCCCACTCAAGCCAAAAGCAGGCCGAATGGGCCACCGATCCCGAGCGCTAGGCAGCCTGGATTTCGGTGCCGTAGGAGAGGCTGGAATACCAATCACCGCGGCCTTGAGGAGTGAGGTCGAGGAAGTGCCACATGGGAGCGAGCAGATCGATGCCGCGCTCCATGACGTCGGGAGCCATCCGGGGATGCGCGGAGTAGAAATGACGGACGGTGCCGTCAGCGCCACGGGTGAAAACAGAAATGGTGGAATCCTGAGCGCCCTCGCGGTCTTCGCTGCCTAAGTCGTATTTGAATGTGCTGTTGCCGGCGCTCAGAAGACGCAGCTTGTCCCAGCCTCGCTGGCGAGCAAAAGCGCGCAAAGTTGGGAGATCGGCGGCCGCGACGACGGCGAAATCAAGATTCTGCGCGAGATGATGCGCGATGCCATTTGCGCCATCCAGCCAGGCGGTACACATGGGGCAGGCTTTGGTCTGCTTTTTTCCGAGCATGAAGTGATAGATGACGAGCGATCGATTGGGTTTGGTAAAGAGTTCGCCAAGACGGACGGAGCGCCCGGGCGTATCGCCGGAGTTGAGGTCACGCGGGCCCTCTTCAAATTGGTAATCCGCGAGAGGAGCGCCTTCGGGAAGGTGGCGTCGCAACTCGGCGACACGTTCGCGATGCCGCATGAGATCGATTTCAGCGAGACGGAGTTCCTCGCGCTTGGACAGGTAACCTGAAGATTCGTTTTTCAAGTTCGTCTGCCGAAAGGTTCCATCGACGATTGTGTTGACCATATATTTTCCTCCTCGCCTTAGTCTTCTTGATATCAGAATGAGATGCAATCGGTGGGTTGCGGGAGTTCAAGATTTTCTCTTTTTCCGGAGGACGGGGAGACGGAACGTGATGGGGAAGGATAGTGTTTCGCTGGTTCCGAGGACTGTCCGACTCAAGCCTAGTCTGGCTTGAGTGGGGCCATCCATCGTTTGACTTAGATCCTGATGCAGCCGCGGAAGGCTCTGGCAGCGTAGTAGGATTCCGCGCCATTGTGATAAAGGAAGATGGCACCGAAGCGGCGATCGCAAAAAAGGGCACCGCCGAGTTTTCTGATATTGGCCGGCGTCTTCACCCAGCTCGAGGTTTTGGCGTCGAACTCTCCGAGTTTCTGCAATTCGCGATATTGCTCTTCCGTCAGAAGCTCGACGCCCATCGCCGCTGCCATTTCTTCGGCGTTCCCTTCGGTTTATTTTCTTTTCTTGAATCGAGGGCTTCACGGTCGTAGCAGAGACTTCTGCGGCCTTTGGGACTTTCCGTCGAACAATCGTAGAAGATGTATTCGCCTGCTTTTTTGTCATGGCTGACGACGTCGGGTTCGCCGCCGGTTTTTTCCATTTCGTTTAGTGACCACAGTTTGTCGGCGTT
The DNA here is from genome assembly GCA_963818115.1 of uncultured Acidobacteriota bacterium. Classification (GTDB taxonomy): domain Bacteria; phylum Acidobacteriota; class Terriglobia; order Terriglobales; family Acidobacteriaceae; genus Sulfotelmatobacter. The sequence continues at coordinate 66,423 of CAWFQZ010000026.1, read as the reverse complement.
CGCTTCCAGCTTTGATTGGATCTTGTTCCATTCAAGACCTGGATGACGGCTCATATTTTTCGCAAAGCGGGCTTTCAATATTCTGAGAAGCTCTTCGCCTTGCTTTTTTGAAAGTGTTGCGCTTGGCATAGCCTGTCTCACTTATAGATGTGAAAGTCGAGCTTCGCTCGAGGGGCAGCCGAAGGCGGCTGTCCCACATCAATTCAAGATTCTTTCGCCGACTTGGGCGGCCAGTTGGGCGCTTTGACGCCGAACTGCAGGGCGTACTCCGCGTTCAGCCGCTGCCAGCCGGCGAATTTCATGGCATCGGCACCGGCGATGCAGCCGATGGGAGTTCCGCTGAGCAGATAATCCAGCACGTCGAAAGAAATGTGCCATCCCGCTGCACCCATGGAGACGAAGCCGCGATTGATCTTGGTCCACAACGTGAGGCGCGTGCCACGGCCCGAGGGCTCGAGTTCCCAACGCATGTCGCCATACTCAAGCGCCTTAGCAGCTTCGACTCGTGTCACTTTCGTTTCGATCGGAACCGGATTCCCTACCCAAGTAATATTCACCGTTCCAAGCGCATCCAGGTTTCCATCGGTCACGAACGGCGCCCACTCGCGCAACTGTGCGGGATCGATCAGCGCCTGCCAGACTTTTTCCGGCGAGTGGCGCAGCTCACGGACGAGAATGAGTGTCCACTTGTCTCCGTCCTTTTCGAATATCCGCGCCAAGTTGGCGGGGCCCGGTTCATAGAGTTGAGGGTCTGTCATTTTCTTCTCCTCTGTCGTAATAGCTGCCTGCTGTGAGCCGAATTCGACTATCTGACCTCGACGATCCTCCCGACGCTGGCGACGCTGTCCCACGATTCTTGCTGCAGCGCCGGAGTCGAACTCAGATCAAATGGAGCACGGTCCGAACGGCATCGGGGACAATCCCATGAAGTATGGCGGGCATCACGAAGCGTGCAATCGGATACGCAACCAGCGCGACGGCGACGGCCGCCATCGCCCACGTATCGGTCGAGAGGTGGCGTTCGAGAGCGTCGACGCGCGCGGACCATAACCGGCAGAACTGCACGGAACCGGCTGCACCTGGCGTGAATTGCATTTGATTAGTCATTGATTTACTCCTTGATGAACTTCCCTGCTGATCTTTGCTATGCAGCCTCTTCGTGCCGATGTCGTCCAGCCGGCATCTGTGCTACCAGCGAGCGAGTTGGGTGAGCTGAATGAGGTTGCCGCAAGTATCTTTCAACATGGCAATCGTGGAGCCGGGTACGTCGGTGGGCGGCATGGTGAACTCGGCGCCACGATTTTTGATGCGGTCGAAGTCACTCTTGACGTCGTCGGTGAAAAACATAATTGCGGGCTGGTTTTGTTGAAAAATCGCCTGTTGATAGGTTTTGGCCGCGGGATTGTTATTCAACGCGAGCTGTAGCTCGACTCCGTCCGCCTGCTCGGGCGAGGCCACGGTCAGCCAGCGGTAAGGACCGTTGCTGAAATCGGCCTTCTTGGCAAAACCCAACACGTCCGTGTAGAAGCGCAGAGCCTTTTCCTGATCGTCGACGTAGATGCTGGTCACTTTGATTTTCATTTCGATTCTCCTTTAATGCGCTCGCGGTTTGGACCGCGGCGGCTTCTCTTTGGTCTTCTCTTTCTCTTTTGTTGCTATTGAAGGATGGATGCGATCCAGATGGCGCTCGAGGGCATCGATGTGAGCGGACCAGAAGCGGCGGAACTGCTCCAGCCAGGCATCGAACTCCCGGAATGGTCCAGGTTTTAATCGGTACAGACGGCGCTGTGCGTCCACCGTGGATTCGACGAAACCGGCATTGCGCAGCACGCGCAAGTGCTTGGAGACGGTCGGCTGCGACATGCGAAGTTGACGCTCGATCTCTCCCACCGACTGCTCAGACGAGACCAGAAGACTCAAGATCGCTCGGCGGTTCGGCTCGGCAATTATTTCGAATACGGATTCCACGCACTTTATATACTCCACTTGGTATATACGTGTCAAGGCATATATTAAAACAAAGTTGCACGCCTCTCTCCTGCGAGCGAGATGCCATTGCAGTGAGAGTTTCGAAGAGTTATTGCGAATTTCCGAGCTTCGGACGATTGGCGTCGGAACCGGGCGCCTGCAAGACCGTAACTGGAGCCTGCAAAGTGAAGTTCAGCACTGTCTCGGACGGAAATTTGATCTGCTGGCTCTTGGTTGCGGCCTGCACACCACCGCCGACTCCGGCTCCGGCAGCGGCTCCGATGGCAGCGCCTTTGCCGCCTCCGGCGAGAGCACCGATGATGCTGCCGATGACGGCGCCGCCGCCGACTTTCTCAGCCGTGTTCTTGCCGCGTGAGCTGCCGGTCTTGCGGTATTGATCGGTCTGCAGGTTATACGTCTTGCCGCCGGCCGTCAGGCTGTCGAGTTGCATGACGACTTCGGATTGTCCAGCGAATTTGCCCGCGCTCTTTACGGAAACCAGATGCCCGGAGATGTCAGCTCCAGCCGGGACGACCTCTTCCCCGTCGGAGGTAAGCGGCGCGTTCAGCGTAGCTTTGAAGGTGTCGCCAGTCTGATTCTTTTCGCTATCGATCGGATCGACGAGACGGATTGTCATCTGCGTTCCCTGATCGACGATGAATTTCTTCGGCGGTGGCGGAGGCGGCGGTACGGGAGTCGGATTCACATCCGCAGGAGGCGGAGGCGCTGCGGCTCCGGGAGGAGGCGTCTGGTCATTCGAAGCCATCTGAGAATCGGTTTGCTGGTCGTTGGGATTGTTGGCGTCGTAGGCGGAGTCGCGCGGCTTCGGGTCCTTATGTTTGCGCGTCTTTTCGGGCTTCTTAGCTGCACCGGGTTCGGGCTTGATATCGGGAGGATTGCTGGCGACCTGCGTGGGCGCGGCGGGAGCTGAAGCAGGCGCGGCTGCGGCCGTCGCGTCGCCAATCTGCAGATTGTTGATGACCGTTTTCACGCCTGGGATCGAGGCGGCTTGCCGGCCCGCGGCATCGCGCTGGGCATCGTTGTCGACGGTGCCGGAAAGCGTCACGACTCCGTTGTTGGCCTGTACGGACAGTTGCTTCGTAGAAAGACCGGAATCCTGGCTGAATTTGGACTGAATGTCGCTCGACATCTTGGCGTCGTCGAGCTTTTTGGCGCAGCCCAGGCTCGCGGCGAGAACGATTGCAATGACGAATGAAGACAGCAGAGATTTGGTTTTCATACTCGACTCCATGTCAATACAGTTTAGATGCTAGGAGGGTTTCCGATAGATGTAAATGGCGGGATTGCGTTGGTCAGCGGCTAAAGCTGCCGGCTTCTCGCTTCCTTACGGCACGGATGAATCCGTGCCCGGATTCGAGGCGTTCGGTGCGAAGCTTTCGGCGGTCGAAATGCCCACTAACGTCACACACTCCGCGACGCTAGAAAGGGGCACCCGGCGCAAGGCGGTGCCCACTCAAATTATTTATTAGAAAGCTTCTAGTGGATGAATTTGTAGTCGACGATGGAAGCGGCCAGAGTATTTTCGGAATGTTCCTCGGCGTCGGCGCCTTTGGCGCGCATGACACGGCCTTGGCAGACGACATTGCTGTTTTTCTGACCAGAAATCTCCTCGGGCATTTCGAAAACCATCTCGACGAGAGCATTTACCGGCAGGGGTTGCGGGCCGTTGAAGAGCACGCCGCTCTGGCTGATGTTCTCGATGATGCCTTCGTACCACGTGCTGGTCTTGTTGACACGGTAGCGCAAAGGAATGTCGAGCTTCAGCCGACGCGCACGGGGCACCCATGACGGCCGCTTTTCACGCGCATGGCTGCGCCGGATCCCGGTCTCAGCCTTGCGTTCCACGCGCTCGGTACGGCGCATGGTGGTCCAGTCATATTTGTATTCCACAGCGCACAACAAGCAGACCTGGTAATAGTCGCCATCGGCGGCACGCCGCGGCCAAGAGAACTCGTGGGAGCAGCGCCCGAGCATAAGCACATCCATGATTTTTTGCGGCATGATCTCGAATCCGGGTCACTGACCCATGGGACGCAGGGTCATCATCCCTCGAAAAGCGGACATTTGGTAGGTTACTTTCGTGCAGGGTGGCACCCAGAAAAGCCCGTTAACGAGTTTGTTTACATAGGCTTATGCTGTGGAAGGTTTTGATAACAATGAGGAGAGGATGGGTAGCCGTGTGCGGTGGAACTGTTCGGATAATGCCGCATGGGATAACGCATCCGTCGCCAACGCCGGCGTGTATCATCGCGCGGTGAGCACCCCTTCAGAGTTAACGGCGTTTGTGCTGGCCGGGGGAAAAAGCACGCGCATGGGGACGGACAAAGCCTTCGTCACGTTCGATGGCCAGACACTGCTGGCGCGGGCATTGAAGGCGGCTCGATCTGTGACCGGAGACGTTTACATCGTCGGCAGTCGCGAAAAATTCGTCGAGTTTGCACCGGTGATCGAGGATGAATTCCCGGGATGCGGACCGCTAGGCGGAATCCACGCCGCGCTGGACAGTTCGAGCAGCGATCTTAATGTGATTGTCGCGGTCGACTTGCCGCTTGTTACTCCGGCGCTGCTGCAGTTTCTGATCGAGCGTGCGCGAGATTCAAAGGCGACCGTCACCGCTCCGAAAACTGCACGCGGATGGCAACCATTGTGCGCGATCTACCGGAGAGAATTTGCGAACCTTGCGGAGACGGCTTTGCGCGCAGGGCGATACAAGATTGATGCGCTCTTTGACGAAACGCGGGTGTTCGCGATCAGCGAGGATGAGTTACGATCCGGCGGCTTCGGTGCGGAAGCGTTTCGAAATCTAAATACGCCGGAAGATTTGGCCGGGGCGCGTGCGGAGAATCGTGAATTGCATTGACCGGGAGCGAGTACAAGGGTCTGTCGTTACTCAAAACATCTGAACAATTTGCTTCTAGAGGTTTCCTGATCCGCAGATTAGTCCCAAGATGCAGATTCTTGCACAGTAATCGATATTCGAGCTCGTGCAAATCGCCCAAACTCCCTTATTGACGCGGCTTTTGGGCCATCCTATAATCGCGCGGTTTCTTTTTGGAGCGCTGCGAGGTGCTCCCGCCTAGTAATTTTCTCTCCTGCCGTATTCAAATAATCCCAGTGCGCGATGGGGCACGCGAAAGCGCTGGGAAGACTACCGGGGATCACGTCATCATGTCTTTTCGATCGTCATCGTTTCACTCCCAACCTCTCTGTGGCATGCTGGCCCGTTTCAAACGGTCACTTTGCACGCCAATGATCTCTTCTTTGGGAGTCTTGTGCCTCGTTATTGGCGCTGTGCCGACTGCCGGTAATGCCGGCCCGTCCCGAAGCATCGCGAGTCCGACAGGCTCCGCGCACATCCTCGAGCGATACGGCAAGCTGCCTATGCGGTTCGAGCCAAATCGCGGCCAGACCGACAAGCAAGTTCAATTCATCACTCGCGGAGCGGGATACGCCCTCTTCTTGACGAAGAGAGAAGCGGTCTTCTCTCTTCAGCAATCGACCGGAACAAAGAAAGGATCCGGTACGCCGCAGGGCGATCCCGTCGAGGGAGTACTTACGCCCTCTCGTGGCGCCGAGAAGGCAGCGAGTCTGGAGAATTCCGTTCTTCGGTTACAACTCGTTGGAGCGAACCAAGACGGGACCGTGGCCGGCATCGAGCAACTGCCGGGCTATTCGAATTACATCCGCGGAAACGATCCGGCGAAGTGGAATACGAATATCCCAGGCTTTGCCAAAGTTCAGTACAGCGGAGTTTTTCCGGGAATCGACCTCGTCTACTACGGGAACAGCGGGCATCTGGAATATGACTTCGTTGTGTCTCCCGGCGCGGACCCTCGATCGATTCACCTGAATCTACGAGGAGCGCGCAATCTGCGGGTGGACTCTCGTACCGGCGATTTGGTGATGAGCGTTGGATCGGAAGAGCTTCGCTTTCACAAGCCGATCGCATACCAGAAAAACCGTGCAGACGAGAGTCAGCGGCAGCTTGTCGAGGCGAGATACCGACTCGACGCCGGTAACCGGGTTAGCTTTGTGGTGAACGCATACGACCGCAGCCGGCCACTGGTAATCGATCCAACGTTGACCTACTCGACGTACATGGGCGGTAGCAGCAACGATTACGCAACGGCCATCGCAGCCGACAGCGCGGGAAACGCGTACGTGACGGGCTACACAAACTCGACGAATTTTCCGACGACCACAGGGGCCTATCAAACATCGTGCAGCGGCGGTTGCAGTGGCACTACGGTGGATGCGTTCGTAAGCAAGATCGATCCAACCGGGACTTCTCTGATCTATTCAACGTATCTTGGAGGATCGGGGAATGATTATGGAAACGGAATCACGTTAGATGCAGCCGGTGAAGCCTACATCGTGGGCCAAACATTTTCCTCGAACTTTCCTGTGACCTCTGGTGTGTTCCAAAGCCAATGCGGCGGTGGTAGCTGCACCGGTGGCGATGCGTTTGTTACGGAGCTGAACGCGGAGGGCTCGGGATTGATTTTCTCAACGTACTTAGGAGGGAACGGCATCAACCAGGGGAATGCAATTGTTCTGGATCCTTCCGACAACGTATTCGTCACCGGCTACACCGAGTCCCTGACGTTTCCCACGACTCCGGGTGCATTCCAAACAAGTTGTACCTGCTCGGTCCGTTTTGTTGCATTTGTGACTGAGCTAAATCCGAACGCCTCGGATTTGGTGTACTCGACTTACCTCGGCGGGACCGGTGGCGACGTAGGGTACGCGTTAGCGCTGGATTCAGCAGAAGACGTCTATGTCACTGGGTACACTCACTCCACGAACTTTCCGACCACTGCAGGGGCTTTCCAGACCGCGTTGAACGCCGATACGGGCGCATTCGTAACCAAGTTGAATCCAACCGGGTCCGGCTTGATTTATTCCACTTACCTGGGCGGCACGACAACGCTTACAACGCAGTGCGAAGCTTGCGCCACCAACATAGCCGTCGACAGTTCTGGGAACGCCTACGTATGCGGTTTGACCGCGGAATCGAACTTTCCAACGACAGCGGGCGCATATCAAACCACATTCCTTGGACCTACGAACGCGCACGATGCGTTTCTGACGAAACTGAATTCGACCGGCACGGGTCTGGTTTATTCGACCTATCTGGGCGGAAGCGGCGACAGCGGAGCCACCGGCATCGCGTTGGATACGTCCAACAACGTGTGGCTCAAGGGGAATACGAAGTCGGCAGTTTTCCCCGTCACAACAGGAGCCTATCAAACCACGTCCGGAGGCGGGTTTGATGCCTTCGTATCCGAGATTGATGCGACCGGATCGCAGCTTTTGTATTCGACTTATCTGGGTGGGTCGGGCACTGAATATGGAGGAGCGACGCACGTGTTGGCCCTCGATAATCAAGTTCCGCCCAGTGTGTATGTAGTCGGGTACACGAACTCGACGAATTTCCCGGTGTCGGCCGGCTCGCTGCAAACTCAGTCCGCGGGAGCCAACGACGCATTTGTGGCCAAGTTCGCAACGGGGTCGGGGGGCGGCGGAGGCGCCACGGTGGTTCTGTCGCCGACGAGTCTGACCTTTGCGGCGCAACTGATCGGCGCGAGCAGCGTGAGTCAATCCGTCACTCTCAGCAATACGGGCAGCGCATCGCTCGCGATCACCAGCATCGCCAGCAGTGGCGACTTTTCGCAGACCAATAATTGCGGATCCAGCGTGGCGGCTGGAGCAAGCTGCAGCATCTCAGTGACGTTCACACCGACTAAACCGAACAGCCGCACCGGCTCAATCACGATTACGGATAACGCCACTGGAAGTCCGCAGTCAGTGCCTCTGACTGGAGTGGGAACCTATGTCAAGCTCTCGCCGACGAGCCTTAATTTTGGGTCGGTGACGGTAGGCACTTCGAGTTCACCGCAGGTTGCGACCCTTACCAACACGGCCAAAGCCGCCCTGCCGATCAAGAGTTTGATGATTACAGGATCCAACGCGTTGGACTTCTCACAAACCAACACCTGCGGGACGAGCGTAGCTGCCGGAAAGAGCTGCACCATTACCGTGACGTTCAAGCCCAAGGCAAAAGGATCGCGTTCGGCGAATGTCTCGGTTACCGATGCCGGAGGCGGCAGTCCACAACTCGTGAGTTTGACCGGGACTGGGCAATAGTCGCCGTCCGGGCTGACGGTTGCGCCTGGACCCGCACGGGGCGATAAAGGCGATAAAAATGAAGTTCTTTACGATGGCGGTCTCATCGTCATTTGGAGAACTTGCGCGCGCTTTTCGATCGCTCCTGCCGCATTTGCCGCGCGATGTCCCTCTTGGCGAATGCTTCCCTGAGATTTGATAAGGTTATGGAGACAGGATTTGAAGGCTGGAAGCCTAGAGTCCTTGCCACCTTCATGTCCGAAGAAACAAAGCCGGCGCCCTACATTGAGTTTCGCGATGTCTCCAAGGCCTTTGGAGACAACATCGTGCTGGAGCATGTCAATTTCAACGTGCTACCCGCGGAGACGGTTTGCATCCTGGGACGCAGCGGAGTCGGCAAGTCGGTCTCGCTTCACCACATCATGGGATTTCTCAAGCCCGATTCCGGGCGCGTGATTGTTGCCGGAGAGGACATCACCGACTACACCGAAGACCAGCTCGAACACATCCGCAAGAAAGTCACGATGGTATTCCAGAACGGAGCGCTCTTTGACTCACTAACAGTCGGAGAAAACATTGCGTTCCCACTGCGCGAGACGCGCGAACTGAGCGAGGAGCAGATTTATCAGATCGTGGACGGACTGCTGCAGATGGTGGGAGTGCAGGAAATGCGCGATCTGCTGCCATCGGATTTGTCGACTGGGATGAAGCGGTCAGTAGCGATCGCCCGGGCGCTGGCTGCACGGCCCGAATGCGTCTTGTATGACGAGCCGACGACAATGGTCGATCCGCTGATGGCGCAGTTGCTGGGCGACCTGATCAAGCGGCTGAAGATTCAGCTGAACCTCACGAGTATTGTTGTGACGCACGACATGCGCCTGGCCAAGAAGCTCGCAGAACGCGTGGTGTTCCTGTACGAAGGCAAAGCGATCTTCTTCGGCCCTTACTCGGAGATGGAGAAGGATCCGCATCCGATCATTCAGGAATTCCTGGAGCTGGATGAGCTGAAGCTGGAAGCGTAGAAACAGTGAGTAGTGGGTGGTGGCTAGTTGAACCCACCGGCTCGCTTCACTAGTCAGTGATCACTTCTGTTATTTCATGCCTGCCAAGACCAACGCTGCACGGCTTCTTGATCAACTCGGCATTCGGTATGAGTTGCGCGAATATGACGTGGATCCCAATGATCTGGCGGCGGAGACGGTAGCGGCGAAGATCGGGATGCCGGCGGAGCAGGTATTCAAGACACTACTGGTCCGCGGGGACCGCAATGGGCCGGTGATGGCCGTCATGCCCGGCGATCAGGAGCTCGATCTGAAAGCGTTGGCCGAACCTGCGGGGGAACGGAAAGTCCAGTTGGTTCCGGTGAAAGAATTGCAGTCGTTGACGGGATATATTCGCGGAGGAGTGACTGCGCTCGCCGCCAAGCGCGACTTCCCTGTTTTCGCCGACGAGACGATTGAACTGTTCGACATCATTTCTGTGTCGGCGGGAATGCGTGGGCTGCAGATTCTGATTGCCCCAGCTGATTACCTGCGGGCGACAAAGGCGACGATCGCTGCGCTGAGCCAACCGAAAGCCGAACACGAAAAGCGATGAACAACGAAGGACACGAAGTCACACGAAAGTAAACCGAACAACGCCGCGGATCTAGAATCCCTGCGCTACCAGTTCATCGATCGTGAACGAATCCTGCCCGTTGCCTTTCATCATCTTCTCGACATATTTTGCGATGAGGTCGGCCTCCAGATTGACCGGGTCGCCCGGCTTCAAGGAATGCAGATTCGTCATCTCGACGGTATGCGGAATGATGGCGATGGAGCAGCGCTCGCGCTCCAGCTTGGCGACTGTGAGGCTGATGCCTTCGATTGAAAGCGAACCTTTAAATACAGTGTACTTCTCGACGTCTTCGGGCAGCGCGATATGCAGCCACCAATTCTCCGAGTTGGCGATGCGCTCGAATTCGATCAACTTGCCGACACCGTCGACGTGGCCTTGCACGATGTGGCCTCCGAAGCGGCCGTCGGCCTTCATGGGCAATTCGAGATTGACAAGCGCGCCCTCGTGAATGCGCGAAAACGACGTGCGGGTCCAGGTTTCGGGGGCGAGATCGGCGCAGAACGAGCCGGGCTTGATATCAAGCGCGGTGAGGCAGACTCCGCTGACGGCGACGCTGTGTCCGGTGCCAAGTTCTTTAGGAGTATTTGTGGCGGCAATGGTGATGCGCCGGTTTTCGCCGCGCTCTTCGATACGCGTGATACGTCCGACTTCTTCTACGATGCCAGTGAACATGAGTGCCTCCGGGGGACGGAATAGTTTAAATCAGAAGGCAGGGATAAGGGTCGGGGGTAAGTTGGTAGTTGGTAGTGAGCAGTGAGTGGTGAGTAGCGTTTGGTGGCTGGCGAACGCCGGCGGTGGTCGCTTCTCGCACTGCCCGTAGGCCTGTTCCTCTCACTCTCCGTACGGATCGCGCAAATAGCCTTCGACGGCGAAATCTTCGCCGAAGCGGTGGAGATGGATGTGCTTCACTTGCGCGGCCTGGCTCATGTGTCGGAAGCCAGCGCCGGCGGCGAACGGGATCGATCCCGTACCGGCCAGAATTTTGGGTGCGTAATACAAGAAAACTTTGTCGACGACGTTGGCGGCGAGCGCGGTCCAATTGACAGTGGCTCCGCCTTCGATCATCACGCTGGTAATTTCGAGTTCTCCAAGACGACGCAGAATGGCAGGCAAGTCTGGGCGACTGTCAGCTCCGAAGGCCGGAATCTGTTCGATGCGAACTCCAAGGTTTTCGAGCTGCGCTTTCTTGTGCGGATCGGCCCATGCGCAGAAGACGAGAACATCGTCTTTACGATTTGCGGCAACGTCTTGCACGAGGCGAGAGTCGACGGGCAGGCGCAAGCGCGAATCGAGAATCACACGAAGCAACGGACGGCGGCGCGCGCCTCCGCTGCGATCCGTAAGCAGAGGATTGTCCGAAAGAATGGTGCCCGCGCCAACCATGAGAGCGTCGTTCTGATGGCGCAATTCCTGGACGTGGGCGCGCGCCACTTCGCTGGTGACCCAACCTCCGGCGGGAGTGCCGGCAGCAAGTTCCAGGGCTTCGGTCGGCGGCGGCGCAATTTTGCTATCGAGGGTCATCGCGGCCTTGAGCGTAACCAGCGGCGTGGCATGGCGGATGTAGCGGGCAAAGGCCTCATTCAACTTCCGGGCCTGCTCTTCGAGGCGACCCACGTTGACATGAACTCCAGCGGCACGAAGCTGGTCGAAGCCGCGTCCGCTGACTTTCGGATTTGGGTCGGGCATGGACGCGATCACGCGATGGATGCCGGCCTTGATGAGCGCGTCGGTGCAGGGAGGCGTGCGTCCCTGATGCGCGTGCGGTTCGAGATTGATGTAGAGGGTGCCACCGCTGGCCTTCGCCCCGGCAGCTTCGAGCGCGAGGATTTCGGCGTGCTTCACACCTGCGTAAGTATAAGTTCCGGTGCCGACGATGTTGCCGTTGGCATCGGCGATGACTGCGCCCACGTAGGGGTTGGGCGAGGCCTGGCCGGTTGCGGCGCGAGCGAGTTCAAGCGCCTGATGCAGCAGTTGCTCGTCAGCGGAGTGAGCGGACATTCAGGGATGAATCTAACATGCGAGCCGGGGTCAGGGGTCAGGGGTCAGGGGTCAGTGGGATCAGGGATCAGTAGGATCGTGGCCCGCAGCCCTGGATGCGACAACGCTGCCGTCTGAGGCCGCATAGATCCTTCGCTGCGCTCAGGATGACATGCCACGACGACCAACCATTTAATCGCCGGCGTTGCATGGCGGGGCGGACGAATGCGTCCGTCGCTCAAGGTTTCTTGTTTTTCTGTTCGACGCTCTATTCGAAGAGCGAGTCCACGAATTCTTTTGGGTCGAAGGGGAGCAAGTCCCCTGCTTTTTCACCGACACCTACGTAGCGAACGGGCAGGCCCAATTCGCGCGAGATCGCCACTACCACTCCGCCTTTGGCTGTGCCGTCTAGTTTGGTCAGAACGATGCCCGTCACGGCAGCGGATTCGGTGAACATGCGCGCCTGTTGCAGTCCGTTCTGGCCCGTGGTTGCGTCCATCACCAGTAGAGTTTCGTGGGGAGCACCGGGGATGATGCGCTGCGCGGTGCGGCGCATCTTTTCGAGCTCGGCCATCAGGCTGCTCTTTGTGTGCAGGCGGCCCGCAGTGTCGACGACGACGTAATCCGTCTTACGCGCGACCGCGGCCTGGAGCGCATCGAAGAGGACAGCTGCCGGATCGCCTCCGGCTTTGGTTTTGATGACCTCGGTCCCGGTTCGCTGTCCCCAGATTTCGAGCTGATCGATGGCGGCGGCACGAAACGTATCAGCGGCACAGAGCAGGACGTTTTTTCCCTGCGAGCGAAAGACTTGCGAGAGCTTGCCGATCGTCGTGGTCTTGCCTGTGCCGTTCACGCCGACGACAAGGATGACTTCGGGGGTGCCGTCGACTTTCTTCACTGGAAGCGAATTCGCCGCGCTCAGAATGGCTAGTAGTTCTTCTTTCAGGAGACGCTTGAGCTCTTCCACGTCCTTGATTTGCTTGCGGTCGGCTTTGTCGCGCAGCTTGCCGAGAACTTCCTGGGTTGTGGTCGATCCGAGATCGGCGCCGATAAGCGTGGCTTCGAGATCGTCGAGCGTGTTGCGGTCGATTTCCTTGCCGAAGGAGACTACTTCTTCGATGCGCTCGGCGAGATTTTCGCGCGTGCGGGTGACCGCCTGCTTCATGCGGTCTAAAAAGCCGGGTTTCTTCTCTTCTTCGAGGCTGCCGAACAGGGTCTGAATCATAAGAAAGCCAAAAGTTGATTATACGGGCTGCGGTTGGTCGGAGGGCTACGAAGAAGCGCGGCCCGTATGAGAAGAATCTGGCGGTATAGGCGACTGCGTGAGAACATGGCTGACTGGGGATTGCTGCATGCCGCGCTGGTTAGGTGCGCTGATCTTAATCGTTCTTGGTGTTGCTGGCGTGTATCAGGGAATTACAGACCCATGCATTCAACTACGAGGATCAAAACGCCCACTCAATAAATGGCAAGGACGCCTCTTCTATAGTTTCTATAGCCTCGCATGCTTAGGGGGCGGTGTGGCAATCTGGCTTACTCGATAATTTCAAACTGACCCACTACCGATCAACGGCGGGAGTCGTGGTGCAGGGCGCTCGCTGGGCGGAGGAAATGCGTCCGTCCCCACGTGGGCAGCAGATCAGACTTGCACGAGGGGCGCGTCTTGCTCTTTTGTTTTTACTGGCAGGCCGAAGCCGTTCACCATCTGCCGGCGGTGCTCGAGGATTTGCTGCATTTCTTCGGGCGTGCCGCGGACGGGAGGATCGTTGGCGATGGCGTCGTTCAACATTGACCAGCTTACCTCGGAGGCAATCACTGCATCGCGGGCGCGGGGGAATCCCAGATTCTTTCCGGCAAGGATTGATCGTGCGAAGACATCAACCATGACGTCGAGTTTCTTGTCGTTGAAGGCACCAGTCTTCCGAATTGTGTTGTGGATGCCGAAGAGTTCGATGGTCGCCTCTGTGAAATCGTGGCGCATGCGCGCGACGCCCTTAGTGCCGATCGCGTCGACATAACAGTTGTGCGGCTGATCTTTGGACAAGTGGCCGTAGATAAATCCCTGGGTAATGTCGAAGACGACCCCGTTGGCGAACGTGCCGTGCGCCTGCACCCACCACGGGTCTTTGTATCCCCACATGCGGAGTCCCTGCGCATGCCAAGTCTGATATTCGCTCTGCGCATACCAGCGCGCGACGTCGACGTAGTGCATGCCGCAGTCGTGAAAGGGCGGGCCTTCGGGATCGTGGCCTTCGAGCGGCATGTGTCCGGGCGTCATGTGGCAGATGCGGACTACGGCGAGATCACCGATTTCACCTTCGGCAATGAAACGCTGAATGTCTTTGTGATACCAGGCGTTGCGGTTGAAGAGATTGACGGCAACGAAGCGGTCGTCGGCCTCAATCTCGCGGACAAGTTGCCATTCGGTGGCGACGTCGGCTCCGATCGGCTTTTCCGCCAGCATGTGCTTGTGGTGTTTGAGAGCCTGTCGAATCTGCGCGGGGCGTGCGTCGGCGAGAGTGAATAGTCCCACGGCGTCGATGGAAGGATCCTCGAAGATCGCCTCGGGATTGTCGAAAATCGTTGCGCCGGGAACTTGCTGCCGCGCCAATTCGCGTGCTGGAGGGCAAATGTCGTAGATGGCGGCGACGTCCCAGAGCCCGCTTTGTTGCATTGCGGCTACAAATCCACGCCCCATGCGGCCGTATCCGAGGATTCCCGCCCTGAGCCTGGTTGGCATGCTAGGGGTCATGTTAGGAGGAAATTGGCTGGGAAGAAGTGATCGGCGTCACAAGGACGCGGACCGTCTGAAGCCGCACACCTATGCGATTCCTGACGGCACGTCTGAAGACGTGCCCTGATACGAGGCTTTTCGCGGATGGGGCGGTGGTGAAGATCGGCTGATGTGACGCTGATACGCGAGCGTGAAGAGTTTCGCGCTTTTTTACTCGTTCTTGCTGCGAGCTAGGGTACATCCGGCGCAGCGATCATTCTTTACGTAGCGGTAGAAGCGGGGTTCGCCGCGGCCGGTCCAGTATTGGCTTTTGTAGTCATCTATGCCGGGCCCGGCGTGCAGGAAGCTGAAGAAAACGTGGCGCGAGGGGCGAATCACGATCCCCATATGGCCGTGCCATACGATCACATCGCCGGGCTGGGGCTTGGAGACGCGCTGAAAGCCTTCGACTCCAGCGTAAATATCGTCCGAATCGGCGTAGGAGTAAGGAAATCCGGCGCGCTCGTAGATGGCGTGCACAAGATGAGAGCAGTCGCGCTCGGCGCGGCGGGGAGTTTTCGAATCGAGCGCGGAGGCGATCACGGCTAAACGCTCGTCGGAGGTTAGCGTGCGATCTTTCTTATGCTTGCCTGATACCTTGGCCGTGGGGTCGCTCGAACGCGCGTCCTGGGCCCATAGAGTAGAAAAGGCCAATCCTGAGAGCAGGAACGCCAGCGCGAGATTGAAGCGACACCACATCGCTCCATTCTGATGCCGATTCCCTTCCCGGCGGAGATTACGATTGTGCAGCATCGAGGGCGCATGATCGACGGGAAGCCACGGGGCTAAAGCCGGTTTACCGTTGGGGCATTTGACGCGGCCCTTAACGGCCGCTCTGCCACGATCGAGCACGAGATGGTTGTGCAGGAGAAGGTTGCGCTCGATGCGACGATTCTGCCCTATGCGGCAGTGATGCCGGAGCATAGGGCAGATGCGCAGGCCGGCGTGGTTATTCCGCCAAACGAGCGAAGGGTACGTACCGGTCCGCTAACTGGCGGTGTTAGCGTAGGTTGCAATCTCTTTCATCTTGACGGGGTTTAAGGCCTGCCATAAAGTCCGGAAGCTATGGAATTATGCCTGGTTCAGGCTGCCGCGTCCCAGAATAGCGGCAGCTATCAACGAGGCTGGCGCACGATCGGCTGTTGGAAGTCACTCTGCTTCGCAGTCCTAGTGTTGACAGCATTGTCCTTTACAGGTTGCGGCGGGGGCACGGGAACGAAAGGCACTACGACCCCGCCCCCTCCGACGACCTATACCATTGGCGGAACCGTTTCCGGCTTGTCGGGGACCGGTTTGATGTTGGCGAACAATGGGGCCACGTTGGCCGTGAGCGCGAACGGAAACTTCACCTTCGCGAATGCAATCTCGAGCGGCGGCGCGTATGCGGTGTCGGTTGCGACGCAGCCATCGAATCCGGCGCAGACCTGCACGGTCGCAAACGGTAGCGGGACTGCGACGGCGAATGTCACCAGCGTCCAAGTCACATGTTCGGCCGCAGGATCATACAGCATCAGTGCGGCAGTATCCGGGCTGTCGACTGGCACGCTCGTCTTGCAGGACGATGCCGGCAAGCAGTTGAGCTTCACCACCAACAGTACGCAGACATTTTCGAACGCTTATGCGAGCGGCGCGACTTATAGCGTTAGCGTGCTAACGCAGCCCACCGGACAGACATGCACTCCAAGCAGCAACACTAGTGGGACGATCACCGCGAATGTGACGATTACGGTGAGTTGTACTTCGGGATCAACGAATTACTCGATCGGCGGGATGGTTTCCGGGCTGACGGGAACGCTGGTATTGCAGGACAATGGCGGCGACAATCTCACGATCAGTGGAAACGGTCCATTCACGTTTCCGACCAAGCTCGCCCCTGGCAGCGCCTATTCAGTGACGGTGTTGACTCAGCCTTCGGGAGAGACCTGCTCAGTGGCTGGCGGCAGCGGTACTGCGAATGGCAATGTCACGAGCGTCAGCGTCACTTGCAGTGCGACGACCTACACAATCGGCGGAAGTGTGTCAGGCCTATCCGGCACAGGGTTAGTGTTGCAGGACAACAACAGCGACAATCTGACGATTACGGCAAATGGAACGTTCACATTCCTGACACAGCTTGCGGCGGGCAGCACGTATTCAGTGACGGTGCTGACACAGCCATCCAATCCTGCGCAGACTTGTACGGTAAGCAACGGTACGGGAACGGTCGATGCCGCAGTGACGAACGTCAGCGTAACGTGCAGCACGACGACTTACAGCATCGGCGGAACGCTTTCCGGCCTTACCAGCGGGACAGTAGTGCTACAAGATAACGGCACCGATAATCTCTCGCTCAATGCAAACGGAAAGTTCACATTCGCCACCAAACTCGCGGAGGGCAGCACGTATGCCGTGTCGGTACTGACTCAGCCCTCGGGACAGTTATGCACCGTGACCTCTGGAAACGGAACCGCGAACACGAACATCACTACTGTCGGAGTCAACTGCGTAGTGTCGAGTGGAAGTGCGATCAATCAGGACTTCTTCGGCTCCAGTTTCAACTTCTTTACGACGTGGCCTCCGACGGACGGGCTCGGACACGTCGCGACCCTCGGGTCGTTGCGGCTTTGGGACGACGAGGTGAAGTGGGGACAGATCAACACCGCATCCGGTGTGTATGACTGGACGACGCTCGACAGCTACATGAGCATGGCGCAGTCGCTGAATCTGAACGTGCTCTATACGTTCGGCGACACGCCGGAATATGCCGGAACGATTCCGGGGGGCAACGTGCACTGCCTAACGCCGTCGGATTACAGCTGCTCACCACCGACCGATGTGAACTCCGACGGAACAGGGACGGACAAATTCTTCTCGACGTTTGTGACGGCGTTGGTCACACGCTACAAAGGCCAGATTTCCTACTACGAATTGTGGAATGAGCCGGACTGCTCGTGCTACTTTGCGGGCACGCAAGCGCAAATGGTGCGCATGAATTCGGATGCATCGTCCATCATCCACTCCATTGATTCAAATGCGAAGACGCTGAGCCCGTCGGGCCACGTGTGGTCGCTGCATACCTGGTTCGATCCTTATATCGCGGCGGGCGGAGCGGCGACGTTCGACATCGTCAACATGCACATGCGCGGAAACGGGACGCTGAACCTGACTCCGGAAGCGTTTCTCGGTACCTATACGAATATCGTGGCCGACGTCGCGACGAATAACTTGAGCAATCTGCCGCTTTGGGATAGCGAACACGGAATCAAGGCGGACGAAAACTTTACCGATCCGGACGAGCTCGCCGGATTCGCAGCTCGGGAATTGATCCTGCGGGCGAGCGTGGGACTGCCTCGCCAGTACGTTTATTCGTGGGACGATAATCCTCCAGTGGGGCTGCAGGGAAATCTCGGCGGCACGGCTTATGACACGGTGGCAGGATGGCTAATCGGACACACGATCAGCGCTTGCGTCGCGAATGGAACCGTATATACGTGCAATGTCGACGACGGACAACTGGTCTGGGATACGGCGCAGTCGTGCAGCAACGGCGTCTGCACGTATTCGAATTACTCGTATCCGCAGACGTATAAGTTCCAAACCGATCTCACCGACACCAAGACCGGCCTTTCGGGTGGCACCGTGCCGATCGGATACAAGCCGATCTTTTTGACGGCGCAGTAGATTTCATCTCGAAATTTGGACTCCCGTTCTAACGTCGTAAACTTCGCGACGTTAGAACGGGACAAGCGGCTGCTTTTACTGGCGAAAGAGTAAGGCGTGAAGAAACCGACTTTGCGGGTTACGAAGTGGCTGGGAGATATTCCGGTCGAAGCAGTCTGCACTGCCTGCCCGGCGGCCTTATTTCGAGCCCAGGGCTCGAGTCATCGGCCGAACCGAGAGGAGTATCAGAAATCCCTGCAGGCGCAGTTCGATGCGCATTTGAAATCGCAACATCGACAAGACTAACCCGGACAAAACGTCAGTCAGCCGGGTTACGGATCGTAGACCGTGGTATGCATCCCGGCGCGGCGGGCTGCTTCCTGCATTGAATCCAGTCTTCGCATTTCCTGACCGAGCATCTCCTGCATCTCAGCCAAGTGTTGCATCTGGATTGCCTGCGCACGGGTATACGGCCCCTCAAATTGCGCGCCGCCGGCCGGATGCAGTGAAGCATTTACACGATCAATGCGCGCCTGCAACGTGGTGATCCGGTTCTGCTGCTCCTGGATGCGGCTTTTCCACTGTTCGCCGGCGCGTTGCTCAGCGAGAGTTCTTTGGTCCATGCGCTGCGCGGAAGCGCGTCGCTCGGACGGACGTTCGACTCCCGACACCGTGGACATCGGCTCGGAGCTTGCTTCTTCAGCTGGCGGCGGGGCCGCGGGCAGGTCCTTGTTAGTAATGACGCGGGGCGTGACACCGGATGCCTGCGTGGTGGACTGCTTTTCGCGGTTCGCGCGGGCAACATCTCCCAGCGATTGGTCCGTCTGCCCAAAACAGGCCGCACTCAGCAACAGCGCGACGGCACCGCTTTTCAAGTACGTTCGGTACATGGCTCCTCCCGCTTCGCGCGGAACTGCCTCTATAGAAACGCTCCACCAAGTTAACCCGTCAGGCAGCCAAGCGTTGCTTCCGAAAGTGCCATTGAACGCAAACGAAAGGCACCGCTGCGAGGTGACCAAAGGGATCATGAACGGGAGGCTCAATTCTTGGGAGTTCTAAGGCCGTCGACTTTCGGCAGTCTTTCGAACCGAATCGTGTGCCATACTTCTGCTTTGAAGGGAGCTATCCCTATGACCAGAACGCGAACTCTCGCCCTAATGGTTGTCGTCGCCCACTGGATCATCGCAGTCGTACACCTCTTCTTTGCGGCAGAAGTTCTGCCAGCCCCAAACAACGACGTGAGTTGGCTGGCGATACTTTTGATCACGCTCGGGCATGCGTGCGCCTTGATGGCGTTATGGAAACTCGGCGACAAAATCAGCGGAGTGGTTACGTTAATTTTCTTTTTGTGTGCCTTGAGCGCAGACCTTTACGAGCACTTCCTTCACACTTCTGCAAACAATGTCTTGATGGTTGCAGCCGGACACTGGACAGCCTGGTTCGACGTGAGTGTGTTTGCTCTGCTCGCGCTCGAGATCCTGGCGTGCTCGCTTGGAATTCTGTTGATTGGCGGTTGGCCAATTGCGAGGACAGCGAGCTAGCTGGCAAAGATCATAGTTGGGCGCCCTTGCGGCATGCATTCATGCTAAGACGAAACGAAGGCGATGTGAGCAAGTTGTCTAAACATCGTGTGCTTGTAAGTGGAATCCTTTCGCCCTTAATGGTGCTGTTTTTTTATGCGTTGGTATGCTTCGTGCGAGATCTTTCGCATCGAGCGAATTCCTGAGGGAACATTGCAACAATTTGCATACATGATTTTTCCTGAATCCCGACCGCCAAAAATCGCAGTACAATGTGCGCGCCCGAATGCTGAAGAAGGGACGTGATCTCAATGTCGAATCTCTCACAGCGAAATGCAAACCTTGACTGCACGAATAAGCGGTCAGCTCCACGCTTCGAAAAGATGGTGGCGGCGTATGCGACTGCCGCAAGTGCCGCTGCAGGCGTTGCCATGCTAACCGCCCCGGCGGCGGAAGCTAAGGTTGTCTATACGAAGACGAACGTCACGATCACTTCGTCTTACGAACTTGATCTCAATCATGACGGCATCCCCGATTTCGACATCAACCTTTGCGAGTGCCTGGCGCATGGGATCAGACTTCAACTGGAGTTGCCGGTTTCGGGAAATAAGGCGCGCGAGCTAGCCTCGTTCCCGGATGCAGCAGCGGATTTGCCGAATGGCGCGCTCATCGGTCCGGGTCAAGCGTTCACATCGGCGACCTCAAACTATGGGGGCGTATTTATGGCCCTCAACTCATCGTATGGAACAGGGGCATTCTCCAACGGACCGTGGATCGGCGCTACCAGCCGCTATCTCGGCCTGAAATTCATGATTGATGGAAAAGTCCACTATGGCTGGGCACGGTTGACCGTAACCAAGCACGTTGACCGCGTTGTGATCACTGGCTACGCGTACGAGACCATTGCGAACAAAGCTATCCGAGCCGGAGCGACGTCAGGTTCGGCAGAGGGAGAAGTCAGTTCAGTTTCGTTGCCCGATGTCCTGCCGCAGGGCCCAAGCCTGGGACTACTGGCGCGCGGAGCCGATGCCTTGGATATCTGGAGGCGTGATCCGATAGCTTCGTAAGATTTGGATTCAGTGCAGCGCAGGCGAAACCTCGATCAAGGCGCGATGAGTTCTACGTTTCCCTTGTAGGCAACGGCACGGCCGCCTACGATCAAGGGAGCGAACTTGCACTTCTTGATGGAAACGATGGGTTCTGCAAGGAGCCCGCATCCTACCGGGCACCGGCCAACCGGGCTGAGCCCGACTATCTCTCCCTTGTCGTCAACAGATACCTCTATCGGCACGATTGTGCCTTTCGGAAGCAATCGCCGGGCAATCTCGTGCGGTTTGCAGGAAATGGTCTGCCGTTTCATTTCCGCTGTCGATAGCGCAACCGTTTGATCATTCTGCGGTGGGGCTTTCGGTTCTTGCGCCGAGATGGGAACAAAGAAAGTGACGGTAAGCAGCACACAGAGCAAGCTAGAGCTGCGAGTTGCCATGCGACGCATGCTATTAAAACGTCGCTTGCCTGTCTAGATAGAAGCTTGAGCGGGCAAAACGCGATTTCCTCATCGTCGGCCGATTTCGCGGAAAAGAGCCTTGTCAGTGAATAGGTGTCTATCAGGAGTTATAACCCGACTTACACTTATCGATTGGCCCAGACCTGTTACAATCACCACCGAGGAGGGGGTCCTCAAAATGACAAACCTTGGTAGCGTGGTACAGATGTTAAGAAAAGAGCAGGATCGGTTGAGCAAGGAAATGAAGGCGATCGGGGCAGCGCTCTCGGCTTTCGGAGAGACTTATGCAAAAGGAACGACAAACCGGGGCAAGATCTCTGCCGCCGGAAGAGCTAGAATCGCGGCTGCCCAGAGAGCGCGATGGGCCAAGGTGAAGGGGACAAGCGTCGTCTCCATGCCTAAAAAGCGAACCATGTCCGCTGCCGGGCGCAGAAGAATTGCAGCCGCGCAACGAGCTCGGTGGGCTAAGCTGAAATCGGCTAAGAAAACAGCATAAGCGAGTTACAGACGGAAGACCGGCCCAGACTCACAAAGTGAGTTTGGGCATTTTTATTGTTCGTTCTTACGGATCATCTTAAGTGCGTCAAACCGGCTTACCTCAAGGGATGGCATTGGTGAAGCCAAACCGGCATCTCGGTCATCAAATCAAAAACGAGGTGAGAAGAGATGCATCACGTGCGCCAGGAAAACTTGCCCTTTGTTGGCAGCTCGCATGAGTTTGTCGGATCTGAGCAGGGCGGGACCAATGTCTCGGTATTCCTATTTGACGGGAAGCCCGGATCGGGGCCAAGTCCACACCGTCATCCCTATGACGAGATCCAGTTCATCCGTGAGGGCCGCGGGATTTGGACGGTGAACGGCAAGACGTTCGAGGGCAGTGCGGGAGACATTTTCGTCATTAAGGCTGGCGAGATTCACAGCTTCAAGGCCGTGGGTGATTCGCCTTTGATACAAGTGGACGTTCACATCAGCCCTCGCTTCATCCAGGAAAATTTGTAGATAAGTAGAATGCGAGAGTGCGCGCGATCGTCGTTGTTGAGCGGGTCGAAGGGTCAAGCCTCGTTACGCATCTATTAACAACAGTTGCACCTTGACAATCTTCTGCTTTGGGACAATACTCACGCCGTCGGAATAATTCCCTCCCCTTCGTTTCGTGTGTTAGCACCGAAGCGCGCTTCTCTTTAACCAAAGAAGAATAAATTTCCCAGTCTGGGTCCGAGCCCTGGTGTTAGACAGGAGAACTGTCATGATAGGCGCAAGAACCCCGGATGAGAGTCTCCTGCTATTTCTGAAATCGAAAAAGGAGATTCTCGATGAAAGCCGTAACGTTTGTTTATTGGGCTCTATTCGTCTCCGCGGGCATTGTTGTGGCAGTGCTCGCACTCCGGCAGCCCGCGCAAAGCGCTTCTAACAGCATCTTCGGGCGTGCTGCCGTATCATCGTCCAGCATCGCCGCGCCGAGCTCTCACGTTCCATCACAACTGTCTGGGAAGGAACCCGCTGGCGGGATTGTCGTTGCGGTTCATCCTCTGTCCGCGCCGGTGACGTCGTTGGTCACCCAGCAGTTCACGGCAACTGTCACGGGCACACCGAACAAGAGCGTGTCGTGGTACGTCGATGGAATCCTGGGCGGCAATCAAACAGTCGGCTGGATCGGAACTGAAGGACTTTATACTCCGCCGACGAACTTTATGGTTGGCGAGCACACGATCAAAGCAGTCAGCCAGGCAGACAGCACAAAGTCGAGCGTTGGCCACGTCCACTTGACGAGTTTTACCGGCATTTACACCAACAAGAATGACAACTCCCGCACCGGGCAAAACCTGCAGGAAACAGTGCTGACTCCGACAAACGTAAACGTCAACAGCTTTGGAAAACTGTTCTCTTACGCTATCGATGGGCAAGTCCAGGCACAGCCACTGTATGTATCGAACGTATACATTCCGCATCCGCAGCATGGGAGCGCTGGCTACTACAACGTGATTTACGTCGCAACGGCCAACGACAGCGTGTACGCGTACGATGCGGACGGAAAAGTGACGGGCACGTTGTGGAAAGACAGTTTCATCGATCCTCCCAGCGTCGTACCCGTCCCTGGAACGTGTGTTGTGGCCAACGTCTCGATTATCGGGATCACGCCCACTCCGGTGATCGATCCAACTACGAGCACGATGTATGTGCACGCGCGAACTCTTGAGGGTCAAACCACGGCCTGCTCCGGAACCTATGTGCACCGGCTGCACGCGCTGGATATCACAACGGGCGACGAGAAATTCGGCGGGCCGGTTGAGATCCAGGCCTCGGTTCCAGGAACCGGCGACGGTAGTTCAAAGGGTGTGCTGGCGTTTAATCCTCAAAAAGAAAATTCCAGGCCTGGCATGCTACTTTCGCAAGCTTCAGGGGACACAAACAGTGTGGTGTATTTCTCGACGGCGTCGAATGAGGATACTTTCCCATATCACGGATGGATTCTGGGTTACGACTCTCAGACCTTGGCGCAAAAGTACGTCTTCTGCACGACACCGAATGGCTCCGCAGGAGGAGTATGGCAGATGGGTGGCGGCCTTGCGGCAGACACGGCGGGGAACATTTTTGTGCAAACTGGAAACGGAACGTTCGACAGCAATGGTGATTGGGGAGAGTCGGTTCTGAAACTAACGCCAGAGAACGGCAGCCTGAACCTCGTCGACTCTTACACTCCAAGCAATTTCTCCTCGATCAATCACGTGGACTGGGATATTTCTTCGGGAGGCCTCTTGCTGTTACCAGATCAAACGGGATCGACTCCGCACTTGATGGTCGGCGGCGGCAAAGAAGGAACAATCTATGTGATGAACCGCGACAATCTCGGCGGACACAGCTCCACGAAAAACAATATCGTGCAGTACATCGTGGGCGCCATCAAAGCATCGGTCAAGGGACAGCCGGTGAATGGTATCTGGAATACCGCCAGCTACTTCAATGGCAATGTGTACATCTTTGGACAGAATGACTATCCCAAGATGTTCACGATTAAGAATGGTTTGCTTCCCACCACGGCAACTTCCACGGCTAAGACGATCATGCGCGGACCAGCGGCCATGATCTCGGCGAACGGTACAACAAACGGCATCGTGTGGACTTTGCAATACGATATACCGACACCCACGCTATGGGCTTTGAACCCCAACGATCTCACGCAGGAATACTACGACACCAACCAGAATTCAAAGCGCGACAAGGTGGCGTCGAGGGCAATCGCGCGAGTCAATCCCACGGTTGCCAACGGGAGAGTGTATGTGCCAGCAACCAGTACGTTGGAGGTGTATGGCCTGCTGCAGTGACAGCTTTTACTTTTCGTAGAAACAGGAACAGACGGAACGTTCGATGGTCGTTGAGTCCTACAGAAAAACTGCTGGCTTCAAAATGATTGCAAACGTTTCGTCTGTCCCTGAAGTGTTTTTAGCGGTGAGGCCTCTGCGGCATTCTCTTCGCATTCTTGCTTGGCGGCGCTGTAACGGACCCGATCTGAGTCGCCGTGAGGTAGGCAAAGTCCGCGTCGGAGCCCCCCTCAATGGAGTAACAGAACAACTGGAAAGCGTCTCCAGCATCTACAGTGTAGATGTCCGTTGTGCTCGATTGTTGATAACCACCGGCGTAGCTCGTCCCTCCTCCGGTGTTATGGCCGAATTGTCCGATGTTCACGGAGGTCGTGTAACAGAAGACAGTGTCACCAGGGGCCATCGCAAGCAACTCAGAGGACGCTAAAAAGTAAGTGCCCGCTTCCACGGGCGCAGTTTGAGCGACCAGAGATGGGGTAAGGGTCATGTTCGAGGCGACCCCCCATGCCCAGTAGCCGACCGCGACTCCGTCCGGTCCTTGCGGTCCAGTTGATCCCTGAGGTCCAGCCGGCCCTTGCGCCCCGATCGGTCCTGCAGGCCCTTGAGGGCCGGCTGGTCCCTGCGGTCCGCTTTGGTTCCACTGAATCCTACGCTCGGTGGACTTGCATGATGTAGCTGCGGTCACTATGCGAAGGGCTCCTGTCGAGTTTGCGACGCAGCCGTAAAGGATTGAATTTGGCGGTTGAACTGCATTTCCGCGGCCGGCTTCTTGAGCAGAGACGAATATTGCGTTGCAGCCGAGCAGAGCTATCGCACATAGAAATTGATGGAAACGGGTCATGTTTATCCTCGGTTGGTTTTTGCTTGAGCTGCTTTTAAGGCTTTTCTACCGCCCGGAGACAAGCGGTGGCCCACTCATCCAAGCTGCGATGTATGGGCCGCCGTTTGCACTGGCTGCTTTGGCTCGAGCTAATCGCAGGTGACGGTAGCGATCCGGTACCAAAGGGCGCCTTCGCCGTTGTTGCCGTTGTGAACTTCAACACCGATGGAGCTATTGGTGGGGAGCGCGACTGCGGGATTCATTCCGTTATCGTAGGAATTTGTGTAATCCCAGACGATGGATGATCCGAGGGTCGCCGTGTCGTACCACAGCGGAAAGACTCCACCGTATTCACCGTTGTGAACTTCGAGGACCGCTTCTCCGTTGTACCCCACGGTTGGGTTGTAGCCGGAAGACACATATTCCACACTGCCCTGCCAGGTGACCTTCGAACCGCTGATGGTTCCGATGTGATACCAGAGAGCAACGGAGGAACCGCTGCCACCGTTGTGAACTTCGATCAGATCCGTACCAGAAGCCGCGACTGACGGATTAAATCCGTTGTCGTATTGCTTGCTGGTTCCCCACTTCACGGTCTTGGTGGAGGCGTTCAGCGTTCCAGTGCTGTACCAGAGCGGTCCCACGGAAGTCTCGGCGTTGTGAACTTCGATCACCGTGGATCCGACAACAGCGATCATCGGGTTGTAGCCGTTGTCGAACTGGGCGGTCTTGCCCCACGCGATTGTCTTCTTGGTAGCGTTGAGCGCTCCAACCGTGTACTCGATCGGGCCCACGCCGTCGATGGAATTGTGAACTTCGATCACGGTCGTGCCCGTCATCGCGACAGACGGATTGAATCCCGCCGACTCGAACTGGTGGCTGGAGCCCCACGTAATACTTGAGTAGGGACTGGCGAGCTTGCCGACGTGATACCACAGAGCGCTTACGCCATCGGCCGCGTTGTGGACCTCGACGACGTTCTTTCCGGCATAGGCGACTTTCGGATTGAATCCGTTGTCGTAGTCGAAGCTGTTGGTGAAGCTGACAGAACACTGCGCCTGCAGGCTCGCGTTGGAGACGCCGAGGATCAGCGCCAGAAGACAGAAGCACATCAAACTACGGGTCAAGTTGGACATAAAACTTCTCCTTGGGCGGCCTGGGCCGCGAGTGAGTGAAATTTCTAAAAGGGGCGAGTAGAGGTTCGTAGCGGAGCTCCCCAAGCCCCGCCACCCCTCGCCGTCTCGATTCGGAACCGTGGACCGAATCTTTTCGGCTCTACTTGGAATATCGGGAAGCGTTCAGAAAATCCGACACGGCGGGAAGAAAAAACCCCGAGAGCGCGATGAAGCGGGTCATCGGACCGCAAGTGAATTATCTGCAAGTTATTTCATCTTGACGGGCTAAGGCCGGTCGCTATACTTCGGAGCGATTGGAGGTCGTCGATGAGGAAGAATGCGTCTACTCGGGTTGACAATAGCCTGACTGAGACGGTTGACCACCGGACGAAGCTGTATTCTTTGGCCGCTGCGGCCGCTGGCGTGAGCCTGTTGGCTCTGGCACACCCGGCCGAGGGCGAGGTCGTGGTTACTCACAAGAACATTCCGATTCCCTTGGGGCACCCGGTTTCTATTGACCTCAACGAGGACGGGATCTCGGATTTTGAGTTCTCATTGACGGCGACGCGACGCAATGCTTATTTGAGCGTGAAGGGCCTGATGGGAGGGAAGGCGGTTGGCTCCCGAGCTTCGCTTCGCAACACGCCCTATGCATCGGCTTTGATTCGAGGGGCAAAGATCGGGCCTTCCGCTCACTTCAGCTCACACAAAGGCCGCGCCATCATCGAGAACACTGCGGCTACATATTTCAACACGAGCCTGTACTATCCGCGGGAGTTATATGGCAAGTGGGGCGGCAATCCGACGAATCGCTATCTTGGCGTGAAGTTCTCGATTGGCGGAGCGACTCACTATGGATGGGTGCGGCTGACAGTGATCACGACGCCGCCCAAGGTGCGAATTTCGGCGACGATCACCGCCTATGCCTACGAGACGGTGGCTGGCAAGAAGATATCAGCTGGGACAACGACGGCCGCGGCATCTGACGGGTCTTCCCGAAATGAAGGCGAGACGCCCTTGCGACCGTCTCTCGGCGCTCTCGCCTTGGGCACAAACGGGCTGCGCTGTGGCGGCGTGAGGAAACGCTGGGTTGAGCGTGGACAAGACGCTCAGGAAGCCGAGCTTCCAATCGGCACTGAAATCTCGACCTCAAGTTAGTCGTCCATCGCTGTGCCGCGAGATTTATCGTGTTATTTCCCCTTTCGCGTATCGACCACGATCGTTTCGGCGAGGCGATCTTGTGCGCACATGCGGTTCTTATCCCAGAAAAACTGTGCGAATCCGAGGCCGCCTTCGAGGATCGCCGCTCCATATCCGAGAGAGCGTTCGATGGATTGCCACAGCCCGAGTCGTTCGCTGGTCAACGACATCACGCGCGTGCGAGCGGCGAATTTACCCGGCGTCCGGCCGTTGCCGAAATAATTGAATGCAGCCCAGTAGAGCAGCATCACTATGATGTTTCCGGCTTCGTGGAAATCCCATTTGAGGTCGATGTGGGTTTCGTGGAGTAAATAACGACGCCAGGAAAATTCGAGCGGCACCCATATCACGAGAGCGACGCACAGGTCGACGAAGTAGCCCAGTGCTCTTTGCGCAAAGGTCGCGAGTGGAATGCCTTCCAGTTCATGCACGCGCGCCGTCTCGTGCATTTGAAAAACACGGCGCGGCTTGCCCTCTTGCTTGCTCATCCAGTCATCATAAGCGGTCAAGCCGGAGGTGCTCGTTAAGGCGTTGATTCTTCCAGCAGAGGCAGGTCTACCGGTTTCAAGTCAGGCTAGAGAAAAAAACAGGCCGCTCGGGGGGAGGCAATGAGCGGCCTGGTTGGCGAAGTCCTCCGGGGAGGAGGGTAAACTTTTTAGTTACATCGACGACGGATTGCTTCCGCCCGCGGCCGGAGCTGCCGGCTGCGCATCGGTGCCCACGGTATTGGTCATGAGGCGAACGTCGACGCGGCGATTATCCGCACGACCCGTGGAAGTCTTATTGGTCTCCACCGGCTTGTCCTTGCCCAATCCGATGACGTAGATCTTGTGCGCCGGCACGTTGTACTTCGACGCCAGATACTGAATCACGGAGTTGGCGCGGCGCTGGCTGAGATCGTAGTTGTAGTCCGCCGGTCCGACTGAATCCGTTCCACCTTCCAAAGCGATGATGTAGCCCTTGGTGGTGGCGATGCTGGTTGCGAGCTGATCGAGGGCTTCTTTCGCCTTCGGGGTCAGGCCGTCCTTGTTGAAACCAAACTTCACCGAGGTCTCTGCGACCGCGTGATAGTTGTCGAGGTTGGCGACCGTATTGGTCAGCACGCCCACGCGACCATTGGCGGCATCAGCAGTCTGCTGTGCCTGGGTGGCGTTTTGAGCGGCAGACGCGGTCTTCTGCTCGACTTCAGCAGTCTTGGCGTTCACGGCCTGGATGCCAGCCTGCGCGCGAGCGTCAACGTCTTTGATGTCCTTGGAATTTTTCGCGGTGAGATCATCCAGCTCGTTGGTCTTGTTGATCAGCGGCGTGGTCTGTTGCTTGACATAGTTCTTGCTCGCACAGCCGACTGAGGCCACCATGCTTGCTGCCAGGCAAATTGCTAACGAAGTGCGGTTCATAGGGTGAGGCTCCTTGGATTCCATCGATCTTGCGCGGCTTGGGTAGCCCGCGCGCTTAAGTGTGCAAATTCTTAACCCGGGGAATGACTTACCGATATACAAGTCCCACTCGTACTTTTGCACGGCAGATGCCAGTTGCAGAACAACCGTATCCACAGGGTAAGTATATCCGTTTTCAATCATTTGCATCCAGTAGACGAAGTGGTCAGACCGTCCCACCAACGCCGGAAATGAAGCAAAGGGAACATAAGGGATGGAAATTTTATACGGTGCGGCTCAGATTAGGGCGTCCCATTAACGCGAGGGAGGAGAGAGGAGCGGGATGGCTTCTCGTTTGTTTCGCCGGTATACGCGGAAATCGCTGTCTACTGTGATGATAGTGTGCTGTGGATAAAGCTCACTCATTCGGATCAGACATAAATCCGCGAGATCCGGCTGGCGATCTTGATAACGCGCAGCGAGCTGCGCCAAGTGATCCACGTTCTCGGAGCAATCGAAGGAGAGCTGAAGCATCCCGTCCTGCACTAGAGAAAGTACATACGAGCTGGACGACAAGTGAAATGCGGTTTCTGCCAGGACTGCCTCGCAAGTGAGAAGGGGTTCCGTAACGCTGCTGGCGATGTTTACCGCCCAGCGATGGTACTCATCGTTCGATCGAGCAAATGCAACGATGAAGCCTGTATCCGCAATTCCCTTCACGAGCGCGAGAATCCCTTGCGAGAGGAAACGTTGGCGGGTCCACCGGAAATCGCACCTGCGTGACGCATAAACTGCTGCTCCCCACCGTTTGACTTGGCGCTCTCCAGATGGTCACGAATGATCCGCCCGACCGGCACGCCCGTACGTCTAGACTTTTCCTTCAACCAATTCAATAATTCTTCTGTAAGACGAATTGTGAGTGTGTGACTCATATGACGTTATTGTAACACAGCGCTTTGTGCTCAATCCTACTTCCATATTCCCGTGATCGGTTCGGCATCTCGATCATTGGCGGTGAGAGGCGCGAGTCCAAAATTCTCTTCGATAGTTCGTAGCACGCTGTAATGGTTGTAATGCTTGGCCAGCACTGCCGGATCCTGCTGGTTCGCAGGCTTCACCATATCTCCGAGGAGGGTCGTATAAACGCGGTTGTCTTCGTTGCCTCCCGATTCATCGAAGGTGATCACGACTAGCGTGCCTTTGCGCAGATTCTCGGGGTAGGTTTCATCGAGAAATTTCCGTACCCACGCTCCCGAAACTTCCGCCGTGGTGTCGTGACCGTCGTGATTCATGTTGGGGGTGTAGAACGAATACGCGACTAGACCCTTGCGGGCGTCTTGCGCGAAGTAGTTGTCCGACTTGCCCGAATCAACGCGGATGACTCGGTCGCAGTATTTCTCCTGAATTTCGCGGAAGCTGAGGAACGGCACGTGGCGGCGGGCATAGTTACCCCGTTTCTCGGCGACGTGCTGGCCGGAAACGTCCCAGGGACAATTGCCGGAAGGAAGTTCCTCCGCATACTGCTTGAAGTCGAGGCCTGCGGCGATCAGGCGATCAGCTATCGTCTTATGCTCGGCGTCGTTTGGAAAATTCACCTGCTTGTCGCCGATGTAGCTTCCGCGGCGATGAATGCCGTAGTCGGTGGCGGCGATCATCGCCAGATAATTCGGATAGGACGGATGAAACAGCGCATGGAAATTGGTAAAGCTGGCGCCGCGAGCAGCGAGCGTGGCCAGGTTCGGGTCCTGCATGGCGCGCTCATAATCCGTGTTCTCCAGGACGATGATAAGCACCCGGTCGAAGTGGCGAGCGGTAGCTCGGGTAGCGGCGCGCGCGGCCTCCTCCACTTTTCCCTGCGGAGACTTTGTAATTTGCGGTTGCTGAGTAGGATTGGGCGCGGACGTAATGCTCTGGGTCACGACCCCGGGGGACATAGAAAATAAAACAGCCAACAAAAACATGGCGGCGCGGGAAAGATTCCCGGGCGGCGCGGCAGGTTTGGGGCTCATCTCTCCTTTTTGTAACACAATGCGAGCAGCCTCTATCCAATAGAATAGGGTTTCCCGCGCCATGGACTTGCAGGCAAAAATCCGCACAATCCCCACCGAGCCCGGCGTGTATCTGTACAAAAATGCTGAGGGTGACGTCATTTATGTGGGCAAGGCCAAGAACCTGCGCAGCCGCGTCTCGAGCTATTTTCACGAAGGCCGCTGGGAAGATGCGAAGACCGGAACTCTGGTGCGCGAGGCGGTCGATGTGGAATACATCGTCGTCGCCAATAATAAAGAGGCTCTGGCGCTCGAGAACAACCTCATCAAGCAGCGCAAGCCGCGCTTCAATATCCTGCTGCGCGACGACAAGACTTATCCATACGTGAAGCTGACGCTCGGTGAGCGCTGGCCGCGAGTCTATGTGACGCGGCGGCTTCGAAAAGATGGCAGCGCGTATTACGGGCCGTACTTCCCTGCCAATCTTGCATATCGCATTGTCGATCTGATCCACCGCAACTTTTTGATTCCTTCATGCAAGGTCGATTTGACACGATTTCATCCGCGGCCTTGCTTGCAGTACTACATCAAGCGCTGTCTGGGACCATGCGTTCAGAATTTGACGACGCCGGAGATTTATCAGGAAGCGGTGCGTGACGTAAAGATGTTTCTGGAAGGGCGTCCGACGGACCTGGCTCGCTCGTTGCGAGAGCGAATGGAAAAAGCAGCCGCGGATCAGGAATATGAGCGTGCGGCGCGATACCGGGATCTGATTTCGACGGTTGAGCAACTGCAGGAACGACAGCGCATTGCCGCCGCCGAAGGCGATGACGCAGACGTGTTTGGATATCACTACGAGAACGGAATGCTTGCCGTTAATCTATTTCACATGCGCGCCGGCAAGATGGTCGACCGCCGGGAGTTCTTCTGGGAAGACTTGCCAGAGCTTGAAATCTCCACGACCCCAGTAGGAGTTGACGCATTCGTCCACCCAGGCGAGCAAGACTCGCCAGCGCATTTGGCCGATGGAAAGGAGACCTCGGAACAGAGCGACCTCGCTTCGCTCGGGGATGGACGAGTGCGTCCGTCCCTCCACGATCAGTTTCATCCCGGGGAATTTTTCTCCGCGCTGCTGAAGCAGCTTTACATCGGGCAGCCATACGTTCCGCGGAATCTCTACGTTCCCGTTGGCTTTGAGGACTGTGCAGAACTGGAAGATCTGCTCTCCGAGCAGAATGCTGGCGAAGGGGCACGCGCCGCACGCGTGCACATCCTCGCTCCCCAACGTGGCGATAAACGATCGCTGATCGATCTCGCGGGCAACAATGCCAAGCAGTCCTATGACCAGCGCTTCCGCGTCCTCAAACCGAATGCACGAAAAATCCAGGAAGAATTGCAGGAAGTAGTGAGTCTGCCGGAACTGCCGAAGCGGATTGAATGCTTCGACATTTCCCACATTCAAGGCGCGGAAACCGTCGCATCGATGGTTGTGTGGGAAGACGGCAAGATGAAGAAATCCGACTACCGCAAGTTCATCATTCGCACGGTCGAAGGTGTGGACGATTTCGCGTCGATGCGCGAGGTAGTGACGCGGCGCTATAAGCGTTTGCAAGACGAACAGAAGCCGATGCCGAGCCTGGTGCTGATCGACGGCGGATTGGGGCAACTGCACGCCGCGGCTGAGGCGCTCGAAAAACTCGAGATCATCAACCAACCGCTGGCGTCGATTGCGAAGCGAGAAGAGATTCTCTACGTGTACGGTCAGGAGAAAGATCCGATCGCCCTCGATCATCACTCGCCGGTGCTGCACCTGATCCAGCAGATTCGCGATGAGGCGCACCGGTTTGCCGTAACCTTTCACCGCAAGCGCCGGCAGATGCGCGACCGGTCGACGGAATTGCTGGAGATCCCAGGTGTGGGCGCGAGTACAACGCGGCGACTGCTCGAGCACTTTGGCAGCGTCCAGGCGGTGAAGCAGGCGGACCCAGCCGCGTTGTCGGCTGTTGTCACGCGAGTGCAAGCTGAAGCGATTCGAAATCATTTTCAGAAGTAACCGCGGGGAACAGCGTTGACCATAAAAAACGAACTGGCGAACACATCGAACAACGGAAAGTCGGAGAGGTACGCGGTGAGCGCGTCGGCCGTTGTACCTGCGCGGCGAGAGCGCGTGTACTCCCTGATCGCAAACTACAACGACGGGCATCCGAGGATTCTGCCGAGGCAGTTCAGCAACCTTACTGTCGAGCAGGGCGGCGTCGGAGCGGGTACGGTTATCCGATTCCAGATGAGCGTGCTTGGCAAGAAGCAGACGCTGCGCGCTGCGATCTCGGAACCGGAGCCTGGGCGAGTATTAGTGGAGACGCTTTTGGATGGAAATGGCGCGGTGACAACGTTCACCGTGAATCCGGGAACAGCTCCTGCCGACTCTCATGTGACGATTTCGACTGAACTACCCGTGCGCACCGGATTTCTCGGGGTACTGGAAAGAAAGTTTTCGTCGCTTCTGTTGCGGCCGATCTATAAGAAGGAATTGCAGAACCTGGCGCGCGTCGCGACGGGGCCCTTCGGAATGTAGAGCTCCGAAACTTACGATTTCGGCGCCGGGCTCGCATTGCCCATATCGAGCGTAACTTTCCACTTGCCGTCTTTTTGTAGCTTCCAGATGCTGGTGTACTTGCCATACTCCGTGTGCGGCTTTCCGTCTTTATCTTTCGAACGAAATTCGTAGCTGCCGTATGTATAACCGAGGTCGCCGGAAGAAGAAATGTCGCCGCCAACCGGCGACCAGATCAGCCGATTGTTGGGATCGTCGAGAAATCCCATGCCCTTCGCAATACTCTCTTTGCCCGAGATAAGTGGCGCACCGTTAGGAACCTCGACTGCGTCGTCGGCATAATATGACATATATCCACTCGATCCCTTGTCAGCAGCGGCTTTCATGAATTCGGCTTCAAGTTGCTTGAGCGTGTCAACCGTCGCTTTCGGGGCGGCAGAAACAGTTTTGTGTGCAGCGGGAAAAACGATTGGAGCGAGGAGGAACGCGACAAGGAGAACTGGCAGCAAAAGAGATTTCATGGAACCTCAATAAAATTCGCGGGCTTATTCTACGCTTCCGGCGCCGATGAAAAGTCGTTAACCTCAAAGCGCACGAAGTCACACGAAGGTATTTCGACCTCCCTTCGTCTCCTTTGTGGTTATCACTCTTCCGGGCTAAACTAGCGGCCATCCTATGAAGCGAACAGTCCTGGCATTTCTCGCGTTATTTCTGGTGCAGGTTGCGCTCGTGCATCCAATCTCTGCGCAAACTTCATCTTCAGCCGACATGGCGACTCCGCAGGAAAAGCATCTGCGCAATGTGCATCAGTTGACGTTTGGCGGACAGAATGCCGAAGCGTACTTTTCCGCCGACGGAAAGAAGCTCATCTACCAATCGACTCACGGTGATGTGAAGTGCGACCAGATTTTCGAGATGAATATCGACGGCTCGGATCAGCACATCGTCTCCACCGGCAAAGGACGCACGACCTGCAGCTTTTTCTTCCCTGACGGCAAGAAGATTCTGTACGCTTCGACGCACCTGGCAAGCCCCGAATGCCCGCCCAAGCCGGACTACTCGAAAGGTTACGTGTGGGGCGTGTATGCGGGATATGACATCTTCACGGCGAATCCGGATGGCTCGGATCTGAAGCAGTTGACCACGACGCCGGGCTACGACGCGGAGGCAACCATCTCACTCGATGGCAAGAAGATTACGTTCACCTCGATGCGTAATCGCGATCTGGATATCTACACGATGGACGCCGACGGCAAACACGTCAAACAACTCACCCACGAACTGGGATATGACGGTGGCCCCACATTTTCTCCGGATGGGAAGTGGATCGTCTACCGCGCGTACCACCCTCAGACGCAAAAAGAAATCGACGATTACAAGGAGCTGCTTGCGCGCAATCTGATTCGGCCGACGTCACTCGAAATCTGGGTCATGAAGGCCGACGGCAGCGGCAAGAAGCAAATCACGAATCTGGGTGCGGCCAGCTTTGGTCCGGCGTTCACCGCAGATGGCAAGCGGATTATCTTTGCGTCGAATTACGATCCGCAGACGCACGCAACCGGCGGCGAGGGAAATTTTGAGTTGTGGATGATGAATCCTGATGGAAGCGGGCTCGACCGCGTCACCTACAGTGGTGGTTTTGACGGATTCCCCATGTTCTCGCCTGACGGAAAGAAGTTAGTGTGGGCATCCAACCGTAACGCCAAGGCGCCGCACGAGACGAATGTCTTTATTGGGGATTGGGTGCCGTAGGTTTTTCGAGCGCGACGGTCGGTGCCTGATTGCGCAGGCCTACGTTCGGCTTTCCGGGGTAGCGATCAATTAACGACACCGCGGGCGTCGGAAATACCGGGACCGATGGCTGCGTACCCGTGGCTCTCACTCTCAGCGCCAGCCACACTGTGACGGAGATCATCCCGCACCAGCCAAGCAGCCTGACCGCCATTGCGATTCTCGTGTCGTAGTTCAGCACCCCGAGGCTGGAGAAAATCTTAAAGAAGTCATGCTCCACAAAATCCGGATCTCCTGTCGTAACAAGCGGCAAGTCCTGCGCCCGCGCGTCAGCCATGTAGGTCGCGGTGTAGAGCCAGTTCTCGAAAAAGAAAAACAGGCAGAAGGCAAAGCCGCTAGTCTGGCGCTCTGTGAAGAAGTAGGTCGCCAGCAGGAACGGCACCAGCCATTGCAATATCGTGCCTCCCCAGAGGCAGAGCGTAGGGCCAAACCATGCAAAGAGATTGTGGCCGCCTTCATGGACGACAAGATTCGCGCTATCGATGAAAAGGAATCCTCCGTGCGCGTTGAAGGCATAGACCATGAATCCCAGATAGAACGCCAGCCATGCCGCAAGTGCGGGGCGCGAGACCGGCTGCCACGGCCGATCCAAGATGGATTGAAAATATTCGAGCATCGTCTCGCCATGATGTTACGAAGTCTTTGCGCGGCGGGGGAGATTACGAACGTGCGCGTCTGAACCCGGCAGCCGCCAACTCCCTTAGGAGCGAGTCTCGAAGCCGTTCGGCGTCGCATCGAGCTGTCATTTCTTGTTAGAGTGTGGGGAACGCCGTGTATCGCTGCGCTTGTCGAAGAAGGGCGGCAGCGAGCCGCATCTCTAATATGGACCGGGGCATCGTATGAAATTACGGCATTGGATCACCGGAATCGTACTCCTTCTCCTGATGGGAGCGGCTGTCCTGGGAATGCTCTGGACCAGGGATCTGCCACAGCAGGAGACCGAAGAAACTACAGCGACGCCGACCAAGAAGGCTCTCGGAAAGAAAACCTCGGCGGCGCAGCGTCCACTGGTCGATCAGCGTCCGCTGCTGACAGCTCAACGCATGGCGGCACTGGCAGCGACTCCCGAAGAACAGTCGCTGGCACACGAAGCGGAAAAAACCGGCGATCACGAAGTTGATCTAGCATTTTTTGACGCGATCCGCTCGGCACAGCAAAACCCTCCGCCGCTATCGGCCGACGCCAAGGAGATTTCGGCCCGAAAAACCAAGGCGCAGCAGGCGGTCAAAGACGATCAGGATAATGTCGCGCTGCTGACGCGGAAGCTTGCCGCCGCTCCCGACGCGCAGAAAGATAACCTGCAGGATCAACTCGATGTGGCTAAGGCGCAGATGGACCTCGACCAGGATGAACTGGACGATGCCACGGAAGATCTAGATCAGGCGGGCGGCGATCCGCAATCGAAGATCAAGCGACTGCAGGCCGAGCACGAAGCCGGCGAGCACAATGGCACCGCGACGGTGGGATCGGCGGTCAATCCTCACGAGCAGGATTACCAGACACACACGTTATTCAAGGTATTCCGCGCGTGGCAGGCGCTCCGCGAAAAGAAGGTCCTCTTAGAGCAGGCGCGGGAAGAGACGGCCGAAAAACAGAAATACCTGGCACAAAAACACGCGCAACTCGAAGCCCAAGTCGAGAAAGATAAAGAAAACCGAGACGCCGCAAAGCAACAGGCGAAAGGGTTTTCCAAGGGTAGCGTTGCCGCGAGCCGCGATGATTCGAAAGCCTCCGCCAAAGCTGCCCTCGATTCGCTCAAGCAGTACACCATCGATCAGAAGAATCTTGCAGATCGCGGGCGCCGCCTGCAGGACGAGCAGGACCTGAGCGACATCTACGCAAACTGGATCACGCTGGTTGAGGCGCGCGAACGCTCTGCTCTTCACCACATGATCGAAGCCGCCTTGTGGATCCTGCTGGTGATCTTCGCTGTGTATCTGGCGGGGCGACTGATCGACCACTTGTTCACAGGCATGTCGGCGGAAAACAAACGCATCGACACGCTGCGAGCCGTGGTGAAGTTTGCGGTGCAGGCTATTGGAGCGCTCGTCATTCTATTCATTGTTTTGGGAATGCCGACGCAAACCACCACCGTGCTGGGCCTGGCGGGCGCCGGGCTTACGGTAGCGATGAAGGATTTCATCGTCGCATTCTTCGGCTGGTTCGTGCTGATGGGACGCAATGGTATTCGGGTGGGCGATTGGGTGGAAATCAACGGCGTCGGCGGCGAAGTGGTAGAAGTCGGTCTCCTCAAGACGGTGCTTCTCGAAACTGGCAACTGGACTGATTCGAGCCATCCCACCGGCCGTCGCGTTTCGTTCGTCAATAGCTTTGCCATCGAAGGCCACTTCTTCAACTTCACAACATCGGGCCAATGGATGTGGGACGAACTGCAAGTACTGATTCCCGCAAGCCAGGATCCGTATCCAGTAATCGACGGAATTCAGAAACTGGTCGAAGCCGAAACCAAAGCCAACGCCGGCAAAGCCGAAGCCGAGTGGCAGCAGACTACGACTCACTATCGGGCGAAAACGTTGTCGGCGACACCTGGGATCAACGTGGTTCCAACTGGCGCGGGGATCGAAGTTCACGTCCGGTACATCACCCGAGCTTACGAGCGACACGATGCCCGAAAGCGGCTGTACGATGCTGTGGTCCAGTTGATGCATGGGAAGCGGGAAGCCGTGAGCACGGGCAGCGCCTAGGTTTCGTCGATTTCACCGGAGGTACTCTGGATCAGTCCGAAACAAATTTGGGCACTCTTATCGTCACCGGAGCGAGTCGCGGCATCGGCGCAGCGATCGCTCGATTGGCAGGACAGCGCGGCTATTCGGTCGCGGTCAATTTCTCAAGCGGCGAGGCCGAGGCGAAGAGGGTCACTGAGGAGATCGCTGCCGCGGGCGGGCAAGCCATCGCAATTCGTGCCGACGTTTCCGTTGAGGAGCAAGTTGTCCGGATGTTCGAAATCGCCGAGCGCGA
Source organism: uncultured Acidobacteriota bacterium (assembly GCA_963818115.1). GTDB lineage: Bacteria > Acidobacteriota > Terriglobia > Terriglobales > Acidobacteriaceae > Sulfotelmatobacter. The sequence goes on along the minus strand of CAWFQZ010000026.1, from coordinate 28,132 downwards.
ACTGGGCCCAATCAGAGCTCTCGTTAACAACGCCGGTGTGACGGGCGGATTCGCGCGCGTTGAAGACGTTTCCGTCGCAGCGATCGAGAAAGTGTTCGCCGTCAATGTGACGGGATCGATGATCTGCGCTCGCGAAGCGGTGCGGCGTATGTCCACCAAGCGCGGCGGGACTGGCGGAGCGATCGTCAACATTTCCTCCCGTGCCGTGCATACTGGCTCAGCGGGAGAGTGGGTACACTATGCGGCGTCGAAGGGCGCGATCGACAGTTTTACGATCGGACTCGCGCGCGAAGTTGCGACGGAGGGAATTCGCGTCAACGCAGTGGCACCCGGTCTTACGGACACCGAACTGCATGCGGCTAATGGCGACCCGGGACGGCTCCAGCGATTGATGGGTACCATCCCCATGGGCCGCGCCGGACTTCCGCACGAAATTGCCGAGGGCGTGCTGTGGCTGCTGTCTCCGGCAGCGTCGTATACGACAGGCGCGATTCTTCCGATTGGCGGCGGCCGATAGAAGTTGCGGCGTCAGCGGGCACGGTCAGTCTCTCAGTGGCTAGCGATCGGTGAACAGTGGCGAGCTGTGAGCGCCACTTGGTATCATCCCATGGCGCAGCGGATAGATTCGCTTCTCCTACCCGCTCACGCACACGAAGGAGAACCTCATGGCGCGAATCACCGGAATCGGCGGCGTCTTCCTCAAAGCCCGCGACCCCAAAGCCCTCTCCGCCTGGTACGCCCAGCACCTTGGCCTTCAGCTCTCCGACTACGGCGGTGCAAACCTCCTCTGGTCCGACGAAGTCCCCGCCGGCACAGGGCAAACCACCTGGATGCTCTTCCCTGACACCACCAAGCACTTCGGTGCTCCCACCCAGCGCGCCATGATCAACTACCGTGTCGACGACCTCGAAGGACTCCTCGCGCAACTTCGCGCCGCCAACGTTCCCATCGACCCCGACCAGCAATCGCTCCCCTACGGCCGTTTCGCCTGGATCACCGACCCTGAGGGCAATCGCGTCGAACTGTGGCAACCAATGGTCGAGAAGACGTAAGACTCGTTACCCAACGTTGCCGCCAGCAATTTGGGCTCGGTCATTTTCGTCAAGTGACTCGTCACTAGCCACTCTTTACTATTCACTCACTTCTCACTTCCGGGCGGCTTCCAGGTTTTTTCTTAGATACTCCTTGATCTTCTCAGGCAGGCGCGAAGTGTGAAGAAGGTCGCGTAGTTGCGCGGGCGGAATGCGTCTGGCAAATTCGATCGCGCGAGCCAGTGGCGTGTGAGCATTGCGGAGTAGAGCCGCGCGAATTTCCAAGCGATACGACCACTTCGAATGATGACTCACCGCTTCGACGAAACCAGGAGACGTCGCGCCCCGCTGCAACGCTTTCACGATCGCTGTCTCCGTAAGGCGTGGATTTTCCAGTGCAGGTTTCCAAACCTGGGATTCTTTATCGAGCAGCAATGCGCCAGCAACCATCTGCGAGGAACGACGGGCCAGCGAGATGCGTTCGCCCAGGCCAATCGATGCCAGTCGAGCCACCAACTGTTCGTCGGCCACACGTTTGAGATCTGCCGCGGCCGTGGGCATCAGGGCGAAGTGCATCAGCTCGAAGTTGAAAAACTCGCGGATCAGGCGCAGAGCTGTGCGCCGCGGTGTATGCGGATGAGACGCCATCAGGAGCCGCACTTTGCGCGACTTCATCACGGCGGTATTCTCGCTGATGTGTTCGACGTCGTCGACCGGCAGATCACGATTCTTCAGTTGAGCAAGGGCGAGGTCTTCGGTAAGAGCAGAAGTATCCGGAAAGTCGAGCGGCGGCGAAACCACCGGGGGCGCGGATACCGCGGAGTCGTCGGCCTGGAATTCTTCAATCATCCCCAGCTCAGTCGGGCTGAAGCCCACACGGACAGCCGAGGGCGGCTGTCCCCACAGAGTCAACTCAATCACTCAGTCGCTTTGGCTGCCCTTCGCGCCATGCGCAGCGCGCCTTCTACTGGCTCGACCACTTGCGGAATGAGTTCGGCACGCGGATCGAGACGGCGCAGTTCATTGTAAAAAACCTGCCGCACCAACTCGGCATGACGAAAGACACCTCCGATCATGCCCACCGGTACGGGTCCGGGCTCGTCCTTCGCGAAGAGGCGGCCGATTACGACCCCGGCAATTTGCGCCAGTTCCCTACCGGCGCTTCTAAGAACCTGCGCTGCCAACTCGTCTTTGGTCGAGAGAACGGGGGGAAATAGCGCGGAAAAGTCGGGCGGTGGAACCGAGTTCGCCGCGCGAGCCAAATCGGAGAGCGAGCGCACTCCCCACGCGCGAAATAGCGCCGTTGCCAAAGGCGAATCACCAACCGCGTCGTTTTGATCACTGGCTCGCAGAATGGCCATCACGGCGGCGCGGCCGATCCAGTGCGCGGAACCTTCGTCGCCGATGGCGAATCCCCAGCCACCTGCTCGCAGCGTCTTTCCCTGCCGATCGCGGCCATAGGCAATCGAACCGGTACCCGCGATGACGATCACTCCAGGCCCTGTGTCGAAGGCGGCTTCGAGCGCTATCTGCATATCACCGACAACATCAACTGGCCCGGGAAGAATTTCGGCGAGAAATTCGCGAACAATCGCCGCCAGCTCCGGCCGAGCTGCTCCCGAGCCTCCGACGCAAGTCCGCGAAACTTCCGAGGGCGCAATCCCCGCGGCTGCGCATGCCTGCCTTACGGCCTGATGGAGCGATTCTCGAGTGATGGCTTCGCCCACGCGAACAATGTTGCTTGGACCCGCGCTGGCCGTGGCAAGCAGGCTGGTTTCGTCACCAGTCGCACACGTAGTTTTGGTACCTCCGCCGTCGATGCCGAGATAGTAAGGCACGGCTTATTTCTAACATAGTGCAGTTCTCAGTTCTCAGTTCTCAGTTCTTGCTCCCGCAGCCCATGGGGACTACAGAGTCTCACTCGCGGAATTCTGCGTTTGCTTCGATAATGAATAGACCTTCACCACGAACGACACGAATTGCCGCGAAGAATCGATAGCGAGGATTCTTCGTGTCCTTCGCAGTTGATGGTTTTGGTTAGACACGTATTCACCATGACATCCAAGGTTCAAATCACAGAGCTTCCCAACAGCGGCGACGCACGAGGCTATAGCTTCACGGCCCCCGCAGAAGCGCTCGCGTTCGTGGGGCGCATGTCCGACGTACATCTGGCATCCACCAAGCCAGGGTCGGTGCGCGGAAATCACTATCATCTACGCCGGCGTGAGGCGATCGTCATCCTGCCAGGAGCCAAATGGTCGCTGCATTGGGACGAGGACGAAGGACAGCCCGCGCAGCATCGCCAGTTTAACGGGAACCTCGCCGTGCTGGTGCTGGTCTCGCCGGGAGCATCGCACGCAGTTCGCAACGATGGCGACCGCGACCTGTGGTTGGCGGCGATCTCATCGGAGACCTACGATCCTGCCGAGAGCGTGACGCGAAAAGTCGTGTAGCACCTGGCACAGCAGACTCCTTCGGCTTCGCTTCACGGCGTCGTCAGAATGACAAGTTAAGCCTTAACCACTAATGGGACTCGATAGACTCGACTTCGCGATCATCGCGCTCTACCTGGCGGGCATCACGCTGTTCGGCCTGCGTTTCCGCAAGAAGCAGCGGACGTTGCGCGACTATTTTCTCGCCGGGCGCGAGATTCCCTGGTGGGCGATCGGACTATCAATCGTCGCCGCCGAGACCAGCACACTCACCATCATCAGCATACCCGGACTCGCCTACGACACCAATTTCACTTTTCTGCAGGTGATCATGGGATACGTAGTAGGGCGGGCGGTCATCAGCTTTGTGCTTTTGCCCCACTATTTTCGCGGCGACTTATTTACCGCGTACGAATTGATCGAACGACGTTTCGGGCGCGGGCTGCGCTCACTCACCGCTGGACTATTTCTACTAACTCGCGCTGCTGCCGAAGGAGTGCGCGTCTACGCTGTATCAATCGTTGTGTCGATTGCTCTGGGCACAGGCGAAGTAGCGTCAATTGCGATCATTACCGCGTTGACGTTGATCTATACATTCGAGGGCGGACTCGCCGCAGTCATCTGGACCGACGTCGTTCAAACGGCGATCTACGTCGGCGGAACTCTTGTGGGCCTCGTCACGATTCTTCACCTCGTCCCCGGAGGGTGGAGCGCGATTCATGCCGCCGCCGCCAGTGCAGGCAAGTTGCAGGTCTTCGACTTCAGTCACAGTTTCTTGATTCCTTATACGTTTTGGGCCGGCTTGATCGGCGGAACATTCTTCACAACCGCCAGCCACGGCACCGACCAACTCATTGTGCAGCGATTGCTGGCAGCACGAGGCGAGAAGCAATCCGTCACAGCGTTGCTCTCGAGCGGGGTAGCAATTCTGTTTCAGTTCGCGCTGTTCCTCACCGTCGGAGTCATGCTGTGGGCGTATTACCGCGTCCCCTCGGCGAACTTTGGCAGGCCCGACCGGATCTATCCCACATTCATCGTTACGCGCATGCCGCACGGAATTTCAGGCCTATTGATCGCTGCGATCATGGCGGCGGCTATGTCGAATCTCAGCGCCGCACTCAATTCCCTCTCGTCGAGCGCCATCATGGATTTCTATGCCCGATTTCGGCCACAGGCCGATGAGAAAACAAAGATGCGGCTTTCGCGTTTCGCAACCCTCGCCTGGGCCCTCGTGCTGTTTGGGTTGGCGATCATTGCTTTGCACAAAGTCGGCCGCGTGGTCGAAGTGGGATTGCAGATCGCATCCGTCGCCTATGGAGCCTTGCTGGGCGTATTTCTCTTAGGTGTGCTCACCCGCCGGGCAAATCAAACCGGCGCCATGATCGGAATGGCCTGCGGATTCTCCATTGATCTCTACCTGTGGCTCGGTACCCGAATCCCATGGACGTGGTGGGTTATGATCGGGTCCTGCGTAACGTTTGCCGTCGGATGGACGGCAAGTACTCTGATTGTCGGCCGGTCAGACGCGGCCCCGGCGGGCTCCCGTTAGGCCGAAGCTGCGGTTCAATCACAGCCAAAAATCGAGAGGAAATGTAATCTTCCGGGTTCCTATTTCCGGGCGCGTTTGTCTACTCGCAAAGGCCGGTTAAAATGTGGTGGGACGACTCGGGCCGGATTCGCAACGTCGGAGGTGTCGTTTGAAGTTCTGTCGGATGATTATTTACCCGCTTTTGCCGGTCGTTCTGACTGGTCTCTTCGCGATTACTGTCTCCGCTCAATCTGACTCCAACTCCACATCGCCGCCCTCGACACAGGGCTCCGGCGCTGCCGCGCCTGCACCAGAACCGCAGACTCTCGACCAATCACCAGCCGACATGCAGAGTGCTCCCCAGCTCACGATCCGCCAAACAGTGCGGCGCGTCGTTGTGGACGTGATGGTGCGGGACGCGCACGGCAAGCCAGTACACGGCCTCACCGCCAACGATTTTTCCATCATCGAGGATAAAGAGCAGCAGCGCATCCTTTCTTTCGACGCTTACGACTTCGAGAAGCCTTCCATCTCAAGGGGAGCGAACGCCCCGCCGTTGCCTCCCAACATGTTCGTCAACGTGCCGGCGGCGCCCGAGCACGGGCCGCTCTATGTGATCCTCTATGACCTGGTCAACACCGAAACGGAAGACCAGATGACGGCGCGCGGACAGATTCTGAAGTTCATTCGCAGCAAACCCGACGGGACTCGATTTGCGCTCTTCACGACCACCGACAAGCTTCGCATGGTGCAAGGCTTCACCGACGACAAAGAACTTCTTTACTCCGCGCTCGATCCAAAGAATCCGCATCCGCGCGTGCCGAGAGTTTTTCTGCTGGGCGTGAACTACGGACGGGGCGATCCGTATACCGCTCTCGATATGCTGACGCACCTGGGCCAGTACCTCGACGGTATTCCCGGACGCAAGAATCTAATATGGGTCGCCGGTCAATTTGACGTTGCCATGTTCCCTCGCGAGCAGGATCCGCAGGACCTGCAGGAGCAGACGAGGGAGGAAGTAAACGCTCTGGCACAGGCGCAGGTCGCGGTCTTCCCTATCGACGTTCGCGGCGTGGTGGTGAATCCGGAAGGCGCATTGACGGGAGCCCGTCCCAACGGTGGGGCGGTGAACCAGTCCGATCCTGGAGCGGCGAACGCGCCCAGTTCCAGTTCGCTGAGCAATCCCACAAATAATCCAATCCTGGTTGGTATGCAGCAAGCCGGCCATGGCGGCTCGCTCAATCGCAGCTACGCAACTGAGGATCTGGTCGCTTCGATGACTGGCGGCCGCGCGTTTTACAGCACGAACGATTTGACGGAAGCTTTGAGCGAGGCCACCGAGGAAGGCGGCAACTATTACACGCTCACGTACTCTCCGCCCAGCGGTCCAGACGACGGCAAATGCCACAACATTATCGTGAAAACCACGCAGCCAGGATATGAGCTTTCTTACCGGCGAAACTATTGCCACACACCGCTGATTTCCGCGCCGCCCGACGAAGTTGCGGATAAGTCCAGCCCTTCGGTTCCATTGATTTTCCCGCTCGCGGCAGGGGATGTACTTCAGGGAAACATGAGGCTCGGAGCCCCCATGGTGCATGATCTTGTCTTCTCTGCACATGTGCGCACCGAAGGTGGGTCGGCAATGGCAACGCCCACCCAGATGATCCAGCTCACCGAACAGGCAGACCTCTACCGTACGCATCGTCGGAATAGGCCTGCCAAACCGCTGGCGCCTGTTCGTATTCAGATGTATTCGGTCGACTATCGCGTGCTCGATCCTCAATTCAAAGCGCGAGCGGCACGCGGCGGGTCGCAACCAACGCTTGAGTTCGCTATGGCCGGTTTCGATAACGATGGCCGCGTGCTGAATGGAGTGGTAAATGACGCCATGCCGGAAGCGTCATCGGAACCCGGCGAAAACAAGTCGGGGATTTTTCGAGTGCACCAGACGCTCATCGTCCCGGTCTCGGCTGTCTCGATTCGCGTCGGAGTGCGCGACCGCGCCAGCGATCGCATGGGAACACTCGAGGTGCCGCTACCGCTGAAGCCCGAGCCGGTCAGGTCGGCGGCGAGGTAGACGAAGTGAATAGTGAATAGTGAATAGTGAATAGAGCCTAGGGCGCAGGGTCAGAGCTCCGTCGCCGACTATGGCAGCTTTTCCTGGCCACCAATCACTAGTCACTTTTCGCTTTCCACCAACTCTGCCGTGCTTCTCCTGTTTTCCACATCGTCCTTCCGTGTTTCTACCCTGTTTCTCCGAACCTTTACGGCTTAACCCGCCGCAACGCCCGTTCGGCGCCCGTTTCGGGCCCGTTCCTATTTGGAGCGCGGCGCAGGTTACCTAAGGTCAAGAGCCGTGGACACGTTTACCCCCTGTCCTATCTCCCGTATTTTTGAGACTCCAAGCCCCGGTTCCTCTCCCCTGCTGGGACCCAATGGAGTGATATTGCATGGCGAACGCTTACGGCGGATTTCAACTCGGATTACTGCCCGAACGCAAGGTCAACAAACGGGCGATGGCAACGGCCTACGGGATCGTTTTGTTGCTTCTGGTCATTGTCATCAACCTTGGGCTGTTGCTGCCGGAAAAGCTGCAGCTATCGCAGTACCACGTGACCGAACTGATTCCGCGGCCCTCGTTGCGGCCGGAGCCGGCTCCTATTCAACCGAAGCCGGCAATCAAACCAAAACTGCTGCCTGCAGTGAAGCTGCCGGTCTTCGAACAGCCAAAGCTGGTTGTTCCAAAAGCCGTGCGCCGAGTGGAACCGCAGCCGGTCGAAGCGCCCAAGGTTGTAGTTAACAATTTTCAGCCGCCGCAACTGAAGCTGGCCCCAGCCGCACGTCCGCAACTGGTTCACACCGGAGATTTCGGTGGCAGCTCCCAGACTCCGACGGTGGTTGCTCCCGTTGAAAAAGTACAAACCGGCGGCTTTGGCGATCCGAATGGATTGAAGGGCACCGGCAAGCAGGGTGCGAAGCTTTACTCCGCCTCGATGGGATCGTTTGACATGCCCACCGGCCCCGGACAAGGCAATGGATCCGGCGGAGCAAAAGGGATCAAAGGAACGGTCGCCAGCGCAGATTTCGGCAGCGGCGTAGCGACCACCGGCAACGCGCGCAGTAATGGACAGGTTGCCACCGGCGGTTTTGGCTCTGAGCAAGTCGTGCATCAGGGACCAAAGCTTGCACAAAATGACGGCCCGGCGACCAATCCCGTGGAAATTACCTACAAGCCGAATCCGGTTTATACGGACGAGGCCCGAAGCCTGAAGCTGGAAGGCGAAGTCCTTCTGGAAGTCAGCTTCTCGGCAAATGGAACGCTGCATGTGAACCGCGTAGTGCGCGGCCTTGGACATGGATTGGACGAAGCTGCCGTCGCGGCAGCCAACAAGATCAAGTTCAAGCCGGCCCTGCGGATGGGTCAGCCGGTCGATTCAACCGCCGTCGTTCACGTTATGTTCCAGATGGCGTACTAAAAGTTTTGGCGAAGTGAGTTTGGTCGTAAGGCACTACTGATGCGAACTCGGGTTTGGAACTTGGAGAAAAAAGAGTCATGCGTACAACGAATTGGATTCTGACGGCGGCCTTGCTGACATCCTTAAGCGCGACCGCACAGCAAGCGGCGGATTCACAGCCGTCCGCACAATCGCCCGCTCCGGATGCCGCGCAAGCGTCGCAACCGGCGCCATCGCCCGCTGCTCCGGCGCAGGCCGCAATTCCACAGCCCGCAGTGTTGCCCACGCCGACCACGATGGATCAGGTCGTGAACCTGTTCATCGAGCGCGAGCATGGTCTGATCAAGGTTCTCTCCAACCGGACGCCGGTGGTCGAGACCTATCTGCAGAATCTGCAGGCTGATCCGCAACTCGGCCCCGTGCCCAGCGCCGACCACTATTTCCTTGGCCGTCTGGATATGGGCGAAAGCGTTGATCGCAAGGACTACTTGAAGGAAGAAGAAAAGGGCATGCAGGCCCGCTTGCTCGGCGGTTTCCAGAAGCTCTACAAGGTTCAATACCAGCCCATGGGCTTCTCGTGGATGGTCTACGCCGACCGCACCGACTTCGACCGCGAACACTATGACTTCCACTACGCTCGGCGCGAATTCCTCGGCGATGTGCGCTGCCTCGTGTTCGATGTCACGCCCAAGAAGAACTCCGGCCGGGGACGCTTCCTCGGACGCATCTGGGTTGAAGATCAAGCTTTCAACATCGTGCGCTTGAACGGCACCTATGCTCCGCAACCGCGCAATTCCTACTTCTTCCACATGGATAGCTGGCGCTTGAACCTGATCCCTGGCTACTGGGTGCCTGCATTCATCTATAGCGAAGAAGGCGACTTCAGCGCTGGCGTGAAGAATAAAGTTGCATTCAAGGCGCAGACCCGCATCTGGGGATACGACTTGAAGAAGGGTGGCAAGGACGACGAGTTGACGAACATTCGCGTCGACAGCGTGACCGACGAGAGCGCTGCGGCACAGGACGCTTCTCCGCTGCAAGCTGAGCGTGTTTGGCAGCAGCAGGCGGAAGACAACGTTGTCGAGCGCTTGACCGAAGCTGGCCTGCTCGCACCGGAAGGCGACGTCGACCGCATTCTCCAGACGGTCGTCAACAATCTGCAAGTCACCAACAACATCGATCTGCCGCGGCCCGTGCGCACGCGCGTGCTGCTCACCTCTCCGCTGGAAACGTTCAGCGTGGGAAACACCATCGTCATCAGCCGTGGTTTGATCGACGTGCTTCCGGATGAGGCCAGCCTGGCCGCCGTGCTCTCGCATGAGCTCGCGCACATCGTGCTCGGCCACAACCTTGGATCAAAGTATGCGTTCAACGATCGCATGCTCTTCTCTGACGAAGGCACCTATCAGAACCTCGGCTTCAAGCACATTCCGGAAGAAGAAGCGGCTGCCGACAAGAAGGCTGTCGAACTCCTGAAGAACTCACCGTATGCGCAGAAGCTCGACAATGTGGGCCTGTTCCTGAAGGCTCTGCAGCAGCGCACGCCGCAGCTGCAAGCACTCTTGACCACGCACCTCGGCAATCCGCTGGCGGAAAACGGCACAGTCAATCGCCTGACGGCTCTGGCCACGCTGGGTCCGGCGCTCGACAACAACAAGCTCGATCAGATCGCGGCCCTGCCGTTGGGCGGACGCGTGAAGGTCAATCCCTGGGACGACAAGGCGGAAATGGTGAAGACGGCTCCGGTCGCCATCACCTCGGCGCGTGACAAGATGCCGTTCGAAGTCACGCCCTTCTTCCCGCGTCTGGCCCGCTTCGGCGCCGGCAACACACCCGCCGTCGTTCCGGCTGCGACCGCCGCGAACTCGACCACGGGCGGCAACTAACGAATCTCTGCGAAAGCTGAGGACGGCACAGCATCCACTGTGCCGCCCAGCTCAGCAACGAACCCCATCGCTGAAGTTCACGACTTCTACACCAAGGTGCACTAAGACGCAGGCCGGGATCCGGAAACACTTCCGGGATACCCGGCCTTCGTTATTTTGAATGGCAGGAGTGCTTGTTCCGCGAGTCAGTTCGCCGCAGGCGTGACGTTCTTCAGGACCAGCACCAGGATGCGCCCATCAGAATGGAACTCCCCGCCCGTGGCTGTCTTGGCCGTAGTCAGCGGATCGGCTGGCGTGACGTGATCGCGTTGCGCGACGAGTCCAGTACCCGAGAGCGTTCCGTTCACATATTCCCGCTCGCCATCGATCGCCGGATCGATCTTGTGCGTGAGCCCATTGTTCCGCTGGTCGCGTTCGAATCCGATATCATGGGTCGCCGCGATGCACCATAGCGGCCGGCCATCGACAACGAATGCCGATTTCCAAACGCGCAGATGGTTCCTCGACATCGCGACTTTCACCGGTTCTGCGTGAGCAAAGCCGTAGTCCTGCGGCCGGTCGAACAAATACAGCGTGCTCATCGGCATCGTCAGATAATCTTTCTTCTCGATCGACTCCATGATCGCGTTCATGGCCGTATTCTTCACGGTCTGATCGACCTTCACCCATCCGCCGGTCGTGAACACATTCTCTACTTGCGCCTGTGTGCCGACGATCAGGATGTTGACCATGTCACCCGGATTCTTCGCCGGATCGGACACGCGACGCGGAATCTTCGCCAGCAACTCCGGAGTAATACCTGGCACGCGAGTTTCCACCGGACCGCCAATGCCTGCCGCGTCTCCCGAGCCCTCGTCCAGAATTTCGATCTTCACCTGGAAAGTTCCCGTCGCCACCTCCGCGTCTTTTGCACTCTGATTGAGTCCCAGGTACAAACGGCCGGCCACTGGCACGTCGTATTCCTTGGACGCTCCGATCAGAAAGGCCTGAGCATAATCGGCCGATCCGATTCGGCCGATCAGCGCGCCGTGACCTGCGCTCCCCACTGCGTATTGATGGATCAAATCGGCAAAACCTCGCGGCAGCCCATCAGGACCGAACGTGCCCGCGGTTCGCGACTTACCCTCATAAGACGTATCTACCGGATACGTGATGCTTCCCGTCGCAGTGAAACGCAGCTTTGCTCCGCCGCGCACATCAATGTTTGTATCTACCCATTCTTTCGTACCGGGCACCTCGACATTCGATGTCTTCCCTGCGTCAGCGCTCGCTGAACTCTCTGGTCCGCCCATTAGCGGGACAACTGTCGCGTACACCGCGCCGAAACTCAATGCCACAACCGCCATGAAAAGGGTGCGTTTCATATCTTTCCCACAATTCTGAAGGCACGTTCGAGGTTCTTGGCCTTCTTCTGGTTACAGAACATACGTTCCGTGAATCATTTGAAAAGTTCGGACGCGATTATAGAACGGAGATCGCGCGATTCGCTATTCGGCACGCGGGAAGAAAGAAGCTTTAAACTGCTCGTGACGGTGAAGGGCCTGGCTCATCAATTCCTGATATTCATGCTCGCTGTGAAGGCCTTGAAGCAGCGGATCATGAATTAAGTAGGGATAGCAAAAGAATCCGCTGTCAATGCTCTTGCGCAAAAGGCGCAGCGCCGAAACCTTGTCTCCGAGCACCGCATAGGCTTGCGCGATTTTATACATCCCTTCAGCGTCGCTAACCCCGCGCTCCTCCATCTTGCTTTCCGTCTGCCTTAGAAGCTGCAGGCCGCGCGTATTGTCGTGGTGGATCGAATAGCTGATCGACTTGCCGATCGCCGCCGGAAACGACGACGCATCCCGCTCGTACGCCCGATCGAAATCGCGCCCGGCTTCATCGCCCTCGTTCAAGTAATATTCCCCCAGACCGCGATAGAACAGTATGTATGCCGAATCGTTCACGGGCAGGCTTTGCAGAAATTCCTTGTACTGGCTCAGATACAAATAACTGTTCATCGCCGAACTATTAATCTTGACCTGCGGATTGATTTGCCGCGCCTGTTGGCTCTCGGCCAGCGATTCATCAAGCATCCCGGCAAAGCGGTACGCGTAACCGAGTTCCCAGTGCGCCTCGGCATTGTTCGGGCTATCTATCAATACCGACCGCAACAGCGGCACCGCCTGCTCCACGCGACCCGTGTCTGTATATAAGTTCGACATGTAGATGCGCGGCTCGACCAGTGCAGGATTCAGCGCAATCGCTCGTTCGTAAGCCGCCTGTGCTTTCTTGTAATCATCGCGCCCGCCAAATTGCAGCGACGCATGCGTTGTATACGCACGGCCCAGGTGCGCCCAGGCGGGCGCATATTTCGGCTCAATCTCCGTAGACTTCTCAAGCATCCCGATTGCGGCCGGAAAATCATTCAGCGAATACAAATCCACGCCGCGCAAGTAATACTCATACGCGAGGCTATTGATCGGCTTCTCTGGAGAAAGATTCTCGGCCTCCGCCGGCGACAAATTCACTTCCAGTTCCTTGATGATCTGCTGCGAGACGCGGTCCTGCACCGTAAGCAACTTGTCGTACTTCACGTCGAGCACGTCTTGCCACAAAATCTTGTCGAGCGAGACGTCGATCAGCTGGGTCGTGATTCTCAACTGGTCGGCATCTTTCATAAAGCTGCCGGTCAGCAATGTATCGACATTCAAATCGGCGGCGACCTTCTTCGCATCGATCGTTTGATTCCTGTATTTCTCGACCGACGACGAAGGACGAATCGTCAACGTCTTTACATATCCAAGCTTGGTAATAATCTCGTCGGCCAGCGAAAATCCGAGGAAGTCGGTTTCGGGGTCGGGTTTCAAATTTCGGAATGGAAGCACAGCGAGCGTGCGCGCCCGCGCCAACTCACTGCGTGTACTCGATCGGTGTTGATAGAAAATCCCGGCCGCAACAATTGCTACTACCAGCGTGACAGCAGTCGCCAGCAGCCACTTGTTGTGCAAGATTCCCCGTACCGAAGAAACTGCCACCGGTTCGGTATGCCGCCAGCCGGATCCCGTTGTAGAACGCTCTGGCTTGCTGCCGGTTTGCAGCTTCGCCTGAAAATCGAATTCTTTCTTGAAATCCTGAAGATCGATCAGCAAATCTCGCACCGACTGGTAGCGGCTCTCGCGCTCCTTGCGTAGGGCTTTGCTGATAATGCGTTCTATTTCATACGGCAGGTCGGGTGAAGATTCCAGCGGAGGCGTTGGCTCCGTCTTCAAGATTGCCGCGATCACGTCGCTGCTGGTCTCGCCTCCAAACGCTTCTTTCCCCGTGACCATCTCGTACATTACCGAGCCCAGGCTGAAAATGTCGCTCCGCGCATCGATCTCGACGCCGCGCGCCTGCTCTGGCGACATATACTTCGCCGTACCCAACACCATCCCCGGCTGGCTAATCGATGACGTCACCGCTGAAGCCTGCACGGTGTCGGCAGCGAACGCTCCGCCAAGCTTCGCAATTCCGAAATCAACAACTTTAACGATTCCATCCGAGCGCACAATCACGTTGTCGGGTTTGACGTCACGATGGACAATTCCGCCATCGTGCGCGGCTGCCAGCGCGCTCGCAATCTGCGTCGAGATGTCGATTGCCGTGTTCAAATCCAGTTTGCTAACGAGCATCTTGTGGCGAAGTGTGATGCCCTCGACGAACTCCGACGCGATAAAGTGCAAGCCGTTGAACTGGCCGAATTCGTAAACCGTGAGAATGTTGGGATGGTTTAGCGCCGAGGCTGCCTGAGCTTCGTGTTCAAAGCGCCGCCTGCTTCGCTCGTCGATCGCTACCTGCTGTCCGATGATCTTGAGCGCAACCTTTCGGCGCAACCGCAGATCTTCGGCCAGGTAGACCTCGCCCATTCCACCGGCTCCGAGCATGGAAGTGATTTTGTAGTGAGCTACCTGCGTCCCGGGAGCCAGCAATGCTCGTCGTTCTTTGCCCTTGATTCGCGTCTCCGGAGCCGATCGCGAGGCGTCGCCCGAGTGTTCTACCGCGGAGAGAAGGCTTTCGACGCCCGCGCGCACTTCGGCGTCACCTCCGCACCTCTCATCGAGGAACGCAGGGCGACGCTCCGGCGCCACCTTTATGACTTCCTGGAATATACCCTGAATCTGGCGCCACCGCTCAGACGAGTCAGTGGTCATGCTGTCATCCTACCGCACGCCAGCGGGTGCGAGGAGGAATGCAGTTTGTCACAACTGGTTCGCAACGTGGATTCGAGACTGATCGATGATTTTTCTCACGGCTATCATTCGCGCCGGAACCAGCAGCAAGTCTGATTCGTGTTCTCTTCGAGCCAGGAGTGAAATTGGAGCGCGCACCCCTAGTCTCATTTCTTTTCCACAGCCTGATGTGACATCTGCCCTTGCGCTCGGCTGTTCGTTTATCGGATGATCGCTCCGCCGCGCGGTTTGCCTAGATCGTGGCCGTGCTCGCGTAAAGCCTTACGGCTCAAGATTTTGCCTGTAAGTGATTGCAGCCCTTAGATTACTTTGCGATTTCTCGCTAACCTCATGATTCCGGGAGATCAAGGGGGAGGGGGGGTGGGAGTACTAAAAGGTAAACTTCTCCCAAGCTGGGAAAAAATCCGCTCCCTCGGCGAGAGCTTTTAAAAAAATTATGGCTGACGAGCCCAGGCAAGACCATCCGCGCCTGCGCCCGCATCGATCAGTCGCGAAACCGTCCAATCCGACGTTCGAATCTCTGCGACTTTTTTGCTCGCGTCGCACGACACGTATGCGACACCTCCATCGGGACGAACCAGCACTTCCTGCGGCGCTGCCGGAACGTCGATCACGTGATCGAGCTTCATCGTCTTTAAATTCAGCGCTCCGACTTTGTGTGCGCCTGGCATTGCGATCACCAGCCATTTTCCATCCGGAGTTGGAGCTGTTCCATAACCAGTTCCAGGCAACGGAATCCACGTCTTGATTTTGCGTGTCGCGGTATCGATCACCGCAAGTTGCGCCTTCGACTGGTCGGAGGTAAATGCCAGACGATCGTCCACCGAAAGCGCGATGCGCTGCACTACTGGCGCGATCGAGAGGATGTCGAGAGTCTTGCGAGCTTGCAGATCGAGCACCGACACTGTTCCCGATCCCACGTTCGTCGTCCACGCATAATGTCCATCGCTGGTGATGGCGAACATGTGGGATTCGGGCTTCCCGGTTGGAATCGAGGCGACGATCTTCAGCGTATGCGGATCGATCGCCGTGATTGAGTTGTCGAGTTCGGTGCTGACGTAAAGCAATCCATCTTTCGGACCAATCATCGGGCAATGCGGACGAACACCGTGTCCGAAATCAATGTTGCCCACGATCTTGCGCGACTTGATATCGATGACGACTAGATTGCTGCCATCGCTGCCCGGTTTGCCGACGCCGGAATCGCCGTAGATGGGAACGTAAGCCAGCTTTCCATCTGGAGAAGCGATCACTTCGTGCCCCGTATTGCCGCCTTCAGCAACGGTTCCTACCGTCTTGCCTGAATCGGGATCGATGATGCCGAGCGCTTGATCGCCTTTGTTGGCGACGAGCAAAAGGCCGCGCGCCGGGGACGACGATCGCATACCCGACGCAACAACGAGAACGAGAACCAGAGGAAACATCAGCAGAATAGGTCGCAACATGTTCACTCTCCCAGGATCAACAACAGGTTGTCACTTCGCTCCCAGATCGTCATGCTCGTGATAATTCGGATAAGGCGGACGCTTGATCTCAGGCAGCGGATGCTCCTTCAACTGCTGCATCACTACCTCGATGGCCTTCTCGAGTTGCGCGTCGCGTCCCGCGCGCCAAGTGGCAGGTTCAAGATCGACTTCAACATCAGGCGCAATGCCGCGGTTCTCCACTTCCCAATCGCCGTTGAGGCCATAGATCGCTGCGCGCGGCGCGGTGACATGTCCACCATCGATGAGCTCGGGATATCCTCCAATGCCGACAAGCCCTCCCCAAGTCTTCTTGCCAATGAGAGGACCGATGCCTGCTTTGCGGAAATACCACGGCAACGCGTCGCCGCCGGAACCGGACATTTCGTTGATCATCATCACCTTCGGGCCGTAGATCGCTTCTGAAGGACTCGACCAGTCGTGGCCGTCGCGCGTCAGAACCTTACTCATCAGCGGACGCCGCAGATGATCGACGATATAGTCGGCAAGCTGACCGCCTTCGTTGAAGCGCTCGTCGATGATCGCCCCATCTTTGCCCACTTGCGAGAAGAAGTAACGGTTAAAGCTGGTATAGCCTTCGCCCGCCGTGTTGGGAACGTGCACATAGGCGATGCGACCGCCCGTGGCTTCTTCGACCCGACGCCGGTTGCTCTCGATCCACGCGAGATGACGAAGACTCTCTTCGCTCTCGACGGGAACAACGGTGACATCTCGCGAGTCCTTTCCATCGGCACTGGCACCGACTTTGAGGACAACTTGCTTCCCTGCTGTCTCCTCGAAGAAGCTGTAGATGTTGTCGCTGGAGTGGAGATCGCGCCCGTTCACAGCAAGAAGATAGTCTCCGGTTTTGACATTGACTCCTGGTTGGGTGAGCGGAGCTTCATTGCCGGGATTCCAATTCTCTCCATTGAAGACTTTAGCGAACCGATAGCGGCCATTCTCGAGGCTGTAATCGGCTCCGAGCAATCCGACTTTGACCTTCTTCGTCTCCGGCTTCTCGCCGCCGCCAACGAACATGTGGCCGACTGTCATCTCGCCCAGGCACTCCTGGAATAAATACGTGAGTTCGTCGCGCGAGGCGATGCCGTCGAGATACGGAGCATATTTCTTCTTGACCTTCTCGAGGTCGAGTCCGTGATAGTGAGGATCGTAGAAAAAGTCACGCTCAATGCGCCAAGTCTCGTTATAGATCTGCTTCCACATGGCGCGCGGCTCGACGTAGACTTCCCATCCATCGAGCTTGAGCGGGCCGAAGCCAGGCTTCGGCGGACCGCTGGGTCCGTCGTCCGCCGATGCGGTCGCCCACGATTCGCCTTTGCGGTAAAGGATCTTCTCGCCGTCGAAGGAGACGGTGAAGTCGTTCACATCTTCGAGCGCCTTGTCGACCTTGCGCTTGCTGAGATCAAACTTCTGGATGGTCTGGCTCGGACTGGGATCTTCCGTCATGACCATCGGCCCTTCGGCCAAAAACAGGATGCCTGATTTCCCGGGAAGCATGTTCAGGTAGTTCTTGTCAGGAATCGGCAAAGAGAGGATGCGCTGGCTGATGCCGTCGATGTCGATCTTGACAACGACAGCGTCGTCTTTCTTGTCTTTCTCTTTATCTTTGTCGTCCTTCCCTTTGTCGGCTGCCGTTGTATTGCCGGCTTTGTGCTTGTCTTTCGCTTTGTCCTTGTCGTTGGCTTGATCTTTTACTTTGTCTTTGTCCTTGTCCTGATCCGGCTTCTTTTCGTCCTTCGGCTTCTCTTCATCGCTCTCGGGAGCGAGCGGCGACTTCTCGTCCTTGCTGAGCACCGCGACATAGACGCTGCGCGTAACGCGATGCTCGTCGCTCGACATGTCGAGGCCCGCGGTTGCCAGCGCGATATTGGTTGAGGCAGTGAAGTAGAGATACTTGCCGTTCTTGTCCCATACCGGATTGAGGGCATCGCTCATACCGTCGGTGATCTGGAACGATTTGCCCTGATCGAGGGAGTAGACGAAGACCGCATGCAATCCGCTGGGAAGCTGACGGATGTAGGCGATCCACTTGTTATCGGGAGACCAAGTTTGGCTGATCGTATTGGGAGCGAAGGTCCAGTAATAGTCCGTGTCGATGAGTTTCGGCGCGGGATTGTCGAGGTCGAGGTACCACAATTGCAGACGCTTATCGATGTAAGCGATCTTCTTACTGTCTGGCGACCAAGTCGGCGTGTAGAAGAACGATGGTGGATTGCCGAGATTGATGCGGCGCACAGTGCCAAGTCCGTTCTGGTCGCGAATGGCCAATTCGTATTCGCCGGACTCATCGGTGAAGTAGGCAATGGACTTTCCGTCGGGTGACCACGTGGGATCGCGATCGGCTACAGCCGGACTGTGAGTGAGATTGCGAATATCACCTTTATCAGTGGGGACCGTGAAGATTTCTCCCCAGGCTTCGAAGACAGCTCGAGCACCGGTCGGCGAGATGCTGAAGTTCTGTATACGTTTGGGCTCGACCTTGGCAAAGTGTGGACGCACAGCCTCTAGATCGCCTTCGACGTGAATGCTGATGTTCTTTGCCTGATGCGATTGCAGGTCGTAGAGCTTGATGGCTCCGAACTGCTCGATGACGATCGCGTCGGGCCCTGCCGAAGCCGTCTTGAAGTCAAGACCGTCGCTGTGCAGAGCTTCTGTCACCTGTTTCGTTTTCGTGTCATAGGCGAAGAGACTGACAGGACCGTTGCGATCGGAGAGGAAGAAGATCGTATCGCCAACCCACATTGGATGGTGATCGTTGGAGTTCTCGCGAGGAACTTTGACGATGCTGGAATCTTTCAGATCGGCAATCCAGATCGGGGTGGTTTGTCCGCCGTGATAGCGCTTCCAGGCTTGCTGCCATTTGGGATGAGGCACGTAAGCGATGTGCGATCCATCGGGCGAGAACGATGCGTCTTCGGCGATGGGAAGCGGCAGCGCAGTAGGAAATCCGCCGTCGACAGGGACCGTGTAAAGCTGATCCTCGAAGTGCATGAAGCTGTTGCCCCACGAGTTGAAGAGAATCTTCTTGCCGTCGGGAGTCCATCCCGCAACGTATTCCTCAGCCGGATGATACGTGAGACGACGCGGTACGCCACCCGCTGCGGGCACGACGTAGACGTCGAGATTCCCGTCGTATTCGCCGGTGAAGGCAATCATCGAGCCATCAGGGGAGAAATAAGGAAGAGCCTCGGTGCCGATGCCGGAGGTGAGGCGGCGCGCGTCGCCGCCGTCACGACTGACGATCCAGAGATCACCCGCATAGTTGAAGACGATTTGGGTTTTGCTGACAGTGGGAAAACGGAGCAGGAGAGGAGGATCGGATGGAGCTGCGTGAAGGAAGGCCGAACTCATCAGCATGACTACCGCGAGGCAAAGCAATCTGCGCATGTTCGAGGCTCCGAATCACTTCAAATGACGGCAGTTAGAAGAGAAGGGGAATCTTAGTTGGCGAAACAAAAGAGGTCAAGGATGGCGCCTCAAAGATCGCTGGCAACGGCACTTACCACGAAGGACGCGATGTTCCACGAAGAAAGGCTGACGGCGAACCCGAGGTGGGTGATCACGCATCCAACGAACACATATGTCAGCAGTACAATCCGGTTCCAGTCTTGGCCCTCGCGACCTAGCGCGAGCCTGGTGGCGTGTTCTCAATGGTCATGTGCCGATGCTTTCAATTGAGATTACACGCGAGTGTCCCCTGAGCTGTCCCGGCTGTTATGCGTACGGAGACAGCCATCTGGGCGGCGAAACGACGCTGCGCGACTTGAGCGATTTTCGCGGAGAGTCTTTAGTCAACGGGGTTCTCGATCTTGTTCGGCGACACAAGCCGATGCACGTCTCGCTGGTTGGCGGCGAGCCTATGATTCGCCATCGCGAACTCGGGAACATTCTGCCCGAGCTGAATGAGATGGGCGTGTTCTCGATGGTCGTGACCAGCGGCGTGATCGCGATTCCAAGGGCATGGATGGAAATCCCTCGCCTGCGCGTTGCGGTTTCGGTCGACGGACTCCCTGAGCATCATGACGAGCGACGAAAGCCGGCCACCTACGAACGCATTCTCAAAAACATTGAAGGGCGATCGATCAACGTGCATTGGGTGATCACGCGGCCGATGCTGGAGCGAACTTCTTACCTCGAAGAGTACGTTGCGTTCTGGAATGCGCAGCCGGAAGTGGATCATATATGGGTAAGCCTTTATAGCCCGCAAATGGGCGAAGACAGCCCCGAACGGTTACTGCCGTCGGATCGCGAACGCATTGCACTGGAACTGCCGCGGCTGCGGAAGAGCTATAAAAAGCTGCTGCTGCCGGAAGGAATGGCACGAGCGTTTGTGAAGCCTCCGAAGAATCCGGATGATTGCCTGTTTTCGAAGATGTCAATGAATTATTCGGCTGATCTGCGGACACATGTGGAACCGTGCGTCTTTGGTGGGAATCCAGATTGCAGTCAGTGCGGATGCAGCATCAGCAGCGCGCTGCACTGGATTCGGGATGTGCAGATTGCCGGGCCCCTGAAGGTTGGACACATGGTGCGGAGTTCGCTCAATGTGGGGTCGGTGGTGCGGAAGATGAAGGGCGCAACGAATACACCGAACCGATGGCAAGAGGGTGCACGTTTCGTCGGACAGAAGCCTTCACTGGTGCAGATTCAGGGGCGCGAAGAGGGCGAAACGTTATGATCTGGCGGCAAGTGGGGATGATGACCTTTCGAGACTAATCTTCTGTTGTTTCTTTTTTCTTGGATTTGCCTGGAAGGCTCGCGGGATTTTCGTGGGTGCGTTCGCGGAAACTTCCGCGGAGACCGGCGGCGAGACCTACGCTGGATTCACCGTATTTGTCACGTAGTTTGTCAGCCGCTGCCAAGGCGTCTTTCCAACGCTGCTGACGATTTCCGTCCAGCAAATCAATTTGTGCTTCTTGATTTGTGAACTGCGAAGCTTGCACGCCAAGCAGGCGTATTTGAATTCCCTTCTTCCAATTCTTGCGGAAAAGAGTTCGTATGGCCTCGAAGATTTCTGTGTCGAGCTGCGTGGGGTTGGGCAGCGTGTGGGCGCGAGTAATCGTTGTGAAATCCTTGTAGCGCAGCTTGAGTTGGATGGTGCGCGCATGGAAGTTGGATTCGCGGAGGCGGCGGCCGACCATCTCGCAGAGGCGTGTAAGCGTTGATTCGAGTCGAGCAATGTCGGCCGTGTCTTCGTTATAGGTGTGCTCGTGGCTAATGGACTTCGCGTCCAGGTCGGCTCCGACTTCCGAATCGAACCATCCTCCGGCATCTTCGCCGCGAGCTTTGCCCGCCAGAGCGAGGCCCCACTTTCCGAAGCGGTCTTCGAGCTCGCCATCCGCGAGTTTGGATAGGTCTCCGACTTTCTTGATGCCGAGCGCGTGAAGATGGGTCTCCATCACCTTGCCGACGCCGGGAATTTCTCGGACATCGAGCGGAGCAAGAAATTTCGCTTCTTCGCCGGGAACGATATAAAGGACGCCGTTGGGCTTTGCCTGGCCGGAGGAAACTTTTGCGATCAGGCGCGAAGTTCCGATGCCGACAGAACAATTTAAGCCGGTTTCCGATTTCATTCGTTGATGCAGGTAGTGCGCGGCTTTGAGCGGCGGCCCGTGAAGGCGCTCGGTTCCGGTCATGTCGAGATAGGCTTCGTCGATGGAAGCCATTTCGACCTGGGGAGTGAATGCGCCGAGAACCTTATACACCTTGCCGGAACACTCGCGATAACGCTCGGGATGTCCATCGACAAAGATGGCGTGAGGGCACTGCTTGGCGGCAGTGCGCAGCGGCATGGCGGAGTGTACGCCGAACTTGCGAGCCTCGTAAGAGGCAGCGGAGACTACGCCGCGTTCGTGGCGCTGGCCCCCGACAACCACGGCCTTTCCTTTCAGCGAGGGATCGAACAGTTCTTCGACTGAAACGAAGAAGGCGTCCATATCTACGTGGAAGATAGTGCGGGGAAAGGCGGGCTGGGGCACGGCAGCCATACTAGGGAGATTTTACCAGCGTCGCCTATGAAGGTCGGAGCAGTGCGATCTTGAGTGCCTGGAGCGGTGGACCGCTGTTAGAATTCGCGTCATGGCGGGACGCGCGGTCAGGACGACAGCTCGTATCGTGTTTGTGATTTGCGGGCTGGTGTCGCTTGTTACCTGCGCTCCTTATGTGTTACTGCGAGGGGCGGAACTTCCGGTACAGAGCGAGTGGATCGTATATGCGGTTGCGCTCGGAGCGGTAGGAGTGTTCAGCGTAATCGTAGGATTACTGCCGCGGTCGTGGATCGCGAAGTTGGGTAGACGAGATCGGGATGACGCGCAGTTGTTTTCATTTCCGCTCAAGGTACTTGGAGGATTCGCAGCGGTTTTCTATCTCGTAGCGGCATTTGCCTATTTCGCTCCAAACCGGTGGAATCTCGATCCAGGGTTCATGTTTCCGATGTGTCCAATGTATTTCCTGAAGATGACGTATGATCCCCATCCGGTGGAGATTTTCTTCCTCCTCGCTCCAATGAACGCCGCGGTGTATGGAGCGCTCGGGCTGTGCTTGGCCTATGCGCGGCTGGCATTCCATAAACAAGCATAAGGAACGCTGGACTCTTCGACCGACCGGTACTCGGTTCGGTCTGAAGATAGCCGAGGCGGCCATCGTCAAATAAGCCGTCTAGACCAAGACCTTTTCAGGCGTCGACGGAGCACTACGCATCTGCTTGACCTTTTCGTAAATTTTGCCGTATTCGCGGGCTGAGGCGTTCCAGGAAAAATCCTTGTTCATGCCGTTGCGCATGAGAGCCTGCCACGAGGTCTGGTCGCGGTAGGCTTGCAGCGCGGCCTTGATGGTGAGCAGAAGCGATTCGCCGTTGTATTCGGTGAACTTGAAGCCGGTACCTTTGCCGGTGCGGGCGTCCCAGGGCTCGATGGTGTCGTCGAGACCTCCGGTAGCACGGACGATGGGTACGGTGCCATATTTCAGACTGTAAATCTGGTTGAGGCCGCAGGGTTCGTAGCGTGAAGGCATAAGAAACATATCGGCGCCGGCTTCGATCTTGTGGGCAATAGCATTGTCGTAGGCGACTTTGACGGCGATTTTGTTGGGGAATTGCTTATGCAGGCGCTGGAACATCTCCTCATAAGCTTTGTCTCCGGCGCCAAGGGCGACGATGATCATCTCTTCGCGGGCAAGGCGGTCGGCGATTTGCGAGATCAGGTCAAAACCTTTTTGAGCAGCGAATCGGGACACAATGCCGATGACCGGAAGTTTGGGATCCGCGTTCTTGACCCCGAAGGCGGCGAGGAGATCGGCTTTGTCTTTGGCTTTGCCTGATAGATCTTGCGGCGAGAATTTCGCTGCCGCGAACTTGTCGGTCTGGGGACTCCATTCGTCGTAGTCAACGCCGTTAAGGATTCCCGTGACTGTCGCGGCGCGATCGCGGAGGACGCCTTCAAGACCGAATCCGTATTCGGCGGTCTGAATTTCCTGACTGTATTTCTTGCTCACGGTGGTAATGAAGTCCGAGTAAGTGAGTGCACCTTTGAGGAAGTTGACCTGGCCAAAGAACTCCATCTTCGAAATGGTGAAGAGATCCCAGGGGAGCATAAGCAGGGGAAGCGTTTCTGGCGGGAACAGGCCCTGATATCCCATGTTGTGAATGGTAAAGACGGTGCCGACATCGCGGAAAGCAGGATCCTCAGCATAGATCGTGCGGAGGAGAACCGGAACGAGCGCCGATTGCCAGTCATGGCAATGGAAGATTTGAGGAACTCCCAGAATTTTGGAGGCTTCAAGGACGGTGCGGCAGAAGAGAGCAAAGCGTTCCGCGTTGTCAGGATAATCCCCGGCGGCGGTCCCGTAGAGGGCATCACGATCGAAGTATTGAGGGTATTCGACGAAAAAGAATTTGATGTTTCCCTGACTCGGACCGGCCACCACCGAGGCAAAGCGGTATTGATCATCAAACGGGACAGTGACGCTGCGAACGACGGTGGCGGCATCGGAGAGCTTGGTCTGGCGATAACGAGGGAGATAGACGCTGACCTGATGTCCGAGGGCGGCGAGGGCTCGGGGCAGGGCGCCAACGACATCAGCGAGGCCACCAGTTTTTGAGAATGGAACGCCTTCAGACGCGACAAACGAAATATTCATGAGTGCGGAACCTCCCGCGCGCGTGTTTTGACCGCGCACGTTATGATGAATGGCACCGGGGAACCGTCGGACAGAATAAGATGCGAGAACCGACAGGAAAGTCTACTTCCCGTGGGTGTGAGGGTCAACGTGCCAAAGGTAGCTTCTGCGCATCGTCCGCAAACCAAGCCTAAATTGGGACAACATTTTCTCGATAGCGAGGACGCGGCATCGCGGATTGTCGACGCTCTTGGAGATATTTCGCAGAGCACCGTGTTGGAGATTGGGCCGGGGCGCGGGATTTTGACGTCCCCGCTGGCAAAACGTGCGCGGCGGCTGATCGCGGTGGAGTTGGATCGAGTACTGGCGGCGCAACTCCGGCTAAAGTTTGGGATGTTCCGAAATGTTGAGATCATCGAGGCCGACGTTCTAGCGATCGACTTCGATTCGCTGTTTGGGCCGAAGCCCGGACTCGGACGGCCGGGGATTGAAATTAAGCCAGAGCCAGTGAAAGTCGTTGGCAATCTTCCTTATTACATAACGTCGGACATTTTGCTGCGGCTGTTTGCGTTCTCGAAATACTTCGACAGCATCGTGATTATGGTGCAGAAGGAAGTGGCCGACCGGATCGCGGCAGAGCCGGGCGGAAGTGATTACGGGATTCTCTCGGCAACGGCGCAGCTAAATGCGCGGGTCGAGAATCTATTCACGCTGCCGCCCGGGGCATTTGCGCCTCCGCCGAAGGTGTCCTCGTCGGTGCTGCGGCTGACGATCGATCCGCAGCAGGAAAAGCTTGGTGTGGCGGGGGATGGGTTCATCGATTTCTTGAGGCTATCGTTCGGGCAGAAGCGCAAAACGCTTTGGAACAATTTGAAAGAGAATTATGAGGCGGCAAGTTTGAAGCGGGCGCTGGCAGAGGCGAAAGTGAAACCGACTGCACGGGCCGAAACTTTGAGCCTGGAAGAAAGCGCGGCGGTGTATCGCGCCTTGCGAAACGCACGAGGCGAGTCTTAGCATGGATGTGGTCCCGAATTCGGACTAGGAGGGGCCATGAGCAGCACACTCCTGCGCCGTCCCGCGGTCGCGGGGCGGTTTTATCCGGGCAATCCTGACGACCTGCGCGCCGAAGCGCAGGCATATCTCGCGCAATTGAAATCCAACAATCAGGCGGCGGTTCAAGCGATCGGATGCATTGCTCCGCACGCGGGATATGTTTACTCGGGACACGTGGCCGGAGCTGTTTTCGCACGGTTGGAAATCCCAGAGCGGTGCGTTGTTTTGTGCCCGAATCACACCGGGATGGGACGGGCATTGGCCATTCTGAGCGAGGGTGCATGGGAGACGCCGCTCGGGGAAGTGCCGGTCGATGAGGAGTTGGCCGGCGCGTTGAAGCGACAGTTCCCTGCACTGCACGAGGACGCAGCGGCTCATCGAGCCGAACATGCGATCGAAGTGGAGTTGCCGTTTCTGCAACTCCGGCAGCCGAAGTTACAGATCGTTCCAATTGCTCTCGGGACCGGGCAGTTCGAAGTGCTGGAAGCACTTGGCGTGGCGCTCGCGGAAGTAGTTGCGGCACAGGCTGCTGCGGTGCTGATCGTGGCATCGAGCGACATGAATCATTACGAATCGGACGCGGTGACGCGCGTGAAAGATCACAGGGCGATTGAACGGATTCTGACGCTGGATCCTCGCGGTTTATTTGATGTGGTCACGCAGCAGAACATCAGCATGTGCGGGTTCGGGCCAGCAGTGGTCATGCTCACGGCGGCTCGACAATTGGGAGCGAAGTCGGCGGAATTGGTGAAGTACGCGACTTCGGGCGACATTTCTGGAGACCGGAATGCGGTGGTGGGGTACGCGGGCGTTGTGGTGAGGTAGGTTCGTTCCGCTAGTCTTCTTCTTGTCTTAGCACGGCGGGTGGCAGTTCCCTGTTCTGCGGCGCAAGCATAAAGGTAAACCAGGTCGTTCAGTCTAGGAGGAGCGGAGATGCGCGAAGATCAGCAATTCAATCGAAGAGTTCAGCCGTCGTGGTCGCTCATACTGTGGTTCCTGGGCGTGACAGCCTTTATGGTAGCCATTGCCCATTACGCATAAACGGCTCGATCTGGGAAAATATTTGCCCGTTCGAGCCGTTTGAGCATTTAAGTCTGCCTAGCGGTGGCCACCACCGCCGGAGGAGTGTCCACCGGAGGAGGCGTGCCCGACCGACGAGGTTGCTATAGAGCCGTGCGACTCACCGAAGCTAGGGGACCTTGTGCTGGTGCTACCGCCGAATTGCGGAGCAGAGCGTAATTCCGCGAATCCAGTTTTCGCGACTTGGTGGTTCAGGTGACCCAAGCCATCAATCGAGCCTCGGGGGATTCCCATACCGGCTGAGCCCGACTTCACGAATAAGACTGAGGGAGACATTGGGGCAACTGATCCACCGTGCCCGACCGCGACTGTTTTCACAACACCCGTTGCCGGAGGAACGAGCGGAGTTACGTGCACACCGGTTGTAGCGGTGTAGTGAGGAATCGTTTGCCAAGTGTTCCAAGCGCCGGGCTGCCACATCCATCCGTAGCGGGGAACGTAAGACCAGTTTCCGTAGCGGTAAGGCAGCCATCCCCAAGGGTAGGCAGAAGCGAACATGTAGCCGAAACCGGGATACCATCCCCAAGCGCCGTCCATAAAGGGATCCCAGCCGACGCCCGTGAAGTAGGGCTGCCACATCATGCCGTAACCGGGGACGCTGGTGTAGCTGCCGTAATAATTGAGATCGCTCACGCCGTAGCCGTAGGGCGAGGAATTGTTCTTGGCGTACTGATCGTGATAGGCGGAGGCTTCCTTGTCCCAGGAATCGAGCGGGGCTTCGACGATGTTATTGGCTACTGTGTATTTGTCATCCTGCGAGAGATCAAAAGTAGCAGTCTTCTTTTTTTCGACGACAATCTTGCCAGTTGGGCCATCTACGTCGACATCGCCCTTGAAGACCGCGAGAGTCGCAGTTTCGGGCGAAGCATCAATACGGAAATGGGAGGGCTGGATGAGCGAAATCTTCTCCTGCGAAAAGTTGAGACCGAACTGATCGCCGCTCTTGCCCAGCCAGTTTACGTACGCCATGCCCGCGGTCAGATTGACCTGGGAGATGCGGCTTCCGGAATCGCTCAGGCCGAGCGTGCTGAAATCTATCGAGGTATTCGGAGCAAGGCGCATTGAGCTGCCGTCCTCGAATTCAATCTCGGCTCGGCCGCGGTCGCCGGTACGAAGCTGAGTTCCCTGCGTGATGGGAAGGTTGAGAAACGCGTTTTCGAAACCGAGGCCGGTGTTCTTATCGATCTGCACCGAACCTTGCACATCACTGAGACGAACGATGCGCACTTGAGAAGCGGCCGAGGCAGGCACCGCCGACGTGATGGAGGCGGCAGTAAAAAGAATCAGGCTGAGTCGGGAAGCAGACGGACGGAACATGGCGACCCCCGGATGGTTCGTACGATGATTAGAACACGGTTTACGGCAACGAGTTGTAAAAGTTTCCGCCCTTGCGCCTCCGGTGGCTGGAACCTTAATTCGGGGACAATTACTTGCCCGCGACAGAGGCGGGGTCGATCTCCATGATCCGATGGGCGCGGGCTCGGACGACATTCATGACGGATGTGTCATCGTAAATGTCCCGCAGGACAGGCTTTACAGCCTGGAGCTCAATGAGCTCGCCGTGCCTCGCCTGATCCTCCATCCGCTTCAGTTCATCGTCGAGAGCGAGCTTCTGATAACGGTGAAAATAAACGAGACGGCGACTGTATTCGAGTGTCGCCGCTACGCTCTGGAATAAGGAAGTCAGCTGAAGGACGGCGGCCACCGTCGAGTAGTTGTAGGCAGCTGAGGTGTTCCGCTGGCCATCCTTATAGGACAGTTTTTTCGCACCAGTGAAAGCAATCTTCTTGTTTCCGGAATCAATTTTTCCGGAGAAATAGTGAGCTTGGGACGACAGGTCGAAGATGCGGGCAC
>CAWFQZ010000025.1:0-290327 GCA_963818115.1 uncultured Acidobacteriota bacterium | reverse complement strand
GGAGAAAGGGTGCAAGGAAGGAACGGCAGAACTGCCACACCTGCTAGACCGTTAGGTTACCGCCTTAGGAGATTCCCAACATCTTCTGAATTGCGAGCCCAGACTGATCCCAAGTGTCGAGCCAGATCAGCCGTACTCCGAGATGCGCGACTGCAGATCCACCCAGCGCTGTTCCTCCGAGGAACGGGGTGCAAAGTAAACCGACCGGAGATGGGAACAAGGCGAAGATTTGAGTCTCATGGAATTCAAGACCGTGGAGTACGTGGGCTTGAAACAGGTAGTGGCAAGTGCCGAAATCAAGCAACAGATTCTCAAGGCCGGAATTCGCAAGCTAGAGCGAGAGGCCAGGGTGAGCCATCACACGATTGACAGAATCTTGAAAGGCGAGAACGTTCGCCGCAGGACGCTTGCAAAGATGGCAAAAACTACTTCAAGGAAGAGGAGGACTACCGCGAGGTTCTTAAAGGTCTTTGGTGTAGCCGATGAACTACTATCCCAGACTACCGACCAATTCGAGTTTCGGAGCACCAGGAGAAATAAGCGATCGAATGTCACGCATAGGAGGTTGGCCGAAGAAGCGGCTGTATTCGCGATTGAATTGTGTCGCACTTTCATAGCCGACCTCGAAGGCTGCACTGGCAGCATCGAGACCAGCGTTCAGCATCAGGCTCCGCGCTGATTGAAGCCGCAGTTGTTTTTGATACTGAAGAGGACTCATCGCGGTCAGCACCCGGAAATGATGGTGGAGCGTGGATACGCCCATGCTCGCCACCTGTGCAAGCTCTTCCACGCGCAGAGGCTTGGCATAGTTCGCGGCTATCCACGCAATCGCTTTTGCCGTCCGGTGGCTTTGATCTCCGAGTGTTACTACTCCGCGCAAACGCGCTCCCACGCGTCCCCGCAAAACGCGATAGACGATCTCGCGTTGAATCAGGCCGCTCAGAAAAGGAACATCCTGCGGATTACTCAGCAGATCCACCAGGCGGCAGCATGCGTTCAGGAATTCGGGCGTGGTCTCGCCTATCGATATAGCCGGACTGTCCGGTGGAGCCTCCGCGACATGAATTTCCTCGCGGCTGAGCAACTCCCGCACCATAGACATGTCGAACTTGATTGACAGCGCGAGACAGGGAACATCCTCGGTTGCCTCAGCCACCCAACTGACGATCGGCAAATCGACCGCAGTCACAACGAAGCGCGACTTGTCGTAGATAAAGCTGATCCGGCCAAGGTTCACCCGCTTGCTCCCTTGTGCGACCACGATGACTCCCGGATGGTAGGTCATCCGGCATGGCGGAGTAGGCGCAGTCCGCTGGTGGAGGCTGACACCCGGAATCTCTGTTGTCCGATTCTCTCCTTTGCCCAAGAAGGAGGCAATCTTCTGTGCGAGTTCTGCCTGCGACCCGCGGCCTTCGTTCGCTTTCAGAATGGATTTTTCTTTTGTGTTTTTCATGTTAACGATCTCTACCGTCCTTATTAAAGATAGCCGCGTGTCTCCAGCAAAGCCATTGGTTTTTCGTCCGACAAGAGGAATAGGCAATAAGTAGACAGGATCGGGCTACCAGTTGACGGCCCTTTAACCATAAATTCGAGGATGCAAGGAAGGCAGAATGAATACGCGCACCCTTGGAGAGCAGCCATGAAAACCGTAACCCTAATTATGGGTCTATTTCTATTAACAATGATTGCGCAATCGTCCCACGCGCAGCAGTCGCCACAGCCACCAACGGAAACGATTAAAACTGCCGCAAGTCATACACCCGAGCAACAAGAAGTCATCAACCTCTCAAACATGAAATGGGATTGGTTGGCAGACAAGAAGGTTGATTCCTTAGAGACACTATTTGATGACAAAGCCATGTTCACTCACATGGGAGGGACATGGGGAAAAACCCAGGAACTAGCTACCATTAAAAGCGGTGGCATCTGGTACAAAAAAAGCCGCAGTTTACGCAGTTGACGCTCGCTTATTTGGTAACACAGCCATCCTGCTAGAGGACATTGATTTGCAGGCAGTAGTCGGTGAGCACGAGGTCACCAATCCTTTTATGGTGACTGAGGTGTATATCAAGGAAAACGGCAAGTGGAAGCTCGCCCAACTCACGTTCTCGCATCTGCTTAGGCCAGTCAAAATGAACAACAATAAAAATTAACCACACAGGTAGAGAGAGCCGGAGTTCCACAAAATTCGGCGCTCTCGTAAAGCAGGGGTTTTGGCTCCGAGGAATGTTTCGTCGATAGCTGAGGAAGGAGAATCAAATGAAGAAGCGCTCTCTCGGGAAAAGCGGACTTGAAGTCTCGGCACTCGGCTTTGGTTGCATGGGGTTGAGCTATGGCTACGGTCCGGCCATCGAAAAGCAGCAAGCCATCAACGTGATCCGAAAAGCGGTTGATCGCGGCGTGACATTCTTCGATACTGCGGAAGCGTATGGGCCGTTCGCGAACGAAGAACTCGTAGGCGAGGCGCTCCGTCCCCATCGTGAACAGGTAGTCATTGCCACAAAGTTCGGCTTCGATATTGCTCCTGATGGGCAACGGTCGGGCGGGCTCAACAGCAAGCCCGAGCATATCAGGCAGGTTGCTGAAGCGTCACTCAAGCGCCTCAAGGCCGATGCCATCGATCTCTTTTATCAGCACCGCGTCGATCCAGACGTGCCGATCGAGGATGTCGCGGGCACAGTGAAAGATCTGATTCAGGCGGGCAAGGTCAAGCACTTCGGCCTTTCTGAGGCGAGTGCAAAGACCATTCGCCGCGCACACGCGGTTCATCCAGTCACAGCAGTTCAGAGTGAGTATTCGATATGGACGAGAGACCCTGAACCAGAGGTGCTGCCAACCTGCGAGGAACTGGGGATCGGTTTTGTGCCCTGGAGTCCGCTTGGACAAGGATTCTTGACGGGCAAGATTGATGCCTCCACGAAATTCGAAAGCACGGATTTCCGAGCAGTGTTTCCTCGATTCACGGAGGAGGCGCGAAAGGCAAACCAAGCGGTCGTGGATCTTCTGAACCAAATCGCTCGACGAAAGAATGCCACTCCCGCACAGATCGCACTTGCGTGGCTGCTGGCGCAGAAACCTTGGATCGTTCCGATTCCAGGAACCACGAAGATCCATCGACTGGAGGAGAACATCGGCTCCGCTTCACTAGCGCTGACGTCGGACGAACTCGATGAGATAAACGCGTCGGCGTCTAAGATCCCTATTCAGGGCGAGCGGCTTCCTGAATCAATTCTGCGAATGTCTTACCGTTAGGGTGCAATCTCAGAGCAAAGCGGGGTGTAGCAGTTTTGCCGTTCCTTCCTTTCATCTCGACAAACGGGAGAAGGCGTCGTTTTGTCCGTTGCTGTTGGCCGTTGGCCCCAAACCACGCCAACGGTGTACATTTTTGCTTGCTCTTCCTCCGATCGTCGCATCCGCGTGCCACTTCAGAGCGCTGCTACGACGAAAGGCGAACGACCAACGACCATGTCCTGGCTAACGGTTCTGAATCGCGACGTGATCTCTTGTACGCGATGCCCGCGTCTTCTGGCTTACCGTCAAGAAGTTGCACGCGTAAAGCGTCGTGCCTATCTCGATTGGGAATATTGGGGGAAGCCTGTTCCGGGATTTGGCGACGCGCATGCGCGCGTGTTGATTATGGGCTTGGCTCCCGGCGCTCATGGCTCCAATCGCACCGGACGGCCGTTCACCGGCGACGCATCGGGCAAATTTATGTATCCCGTTTTGTACGAAACGGGCTTCGCCAATCAGCCAACTGCGACCGATCGCAACGACGGTTTGAAACTGAACGATCTCTACATCACGGCAGCGGTTCGATGTGCGCCTCCGGATAACAAGCCCCTGCCGAGCGAGCTTGCGGCTTGCTCCACTTTCCTCGATCGTGAACTTGCGGGCCTGGAGAAAGTTAGAGTCGTGGTGGCGCTAGGTAAGATTGGCTTCGACGCTTACCTGAACTATCTGAAGCGGCGAGGATTACTTGCAGGTAAGAAAGAGCACGTGTTCAAGCACGGAGCGACTTATTCGATGCCTGATGGCAAGGTGTTGCTGGCGTCATACCACCCATCGAACCAGAACACGCAGACGGGCAAGCTTACCAAAGAGATGTTTCTAAATATCTTTAAGGAAGCGGCGATGCTCGCCGATAAGGGAGTCTGAGGCGCCGCCGCTGTTTCCAAGAATGCTGGATGGGGAGCACTTCCCGCCCAGCATTTCTTATCGCAGCTTCGTGACCGTCACTTCAAGCTGAAACTGCCGCCTGGAATTTGGATCGTCGGCACTGCCGATAATGATCGACTTTCCGAGCACCAGTGCGGTGCTGCCCTCAATCTTGATCTGCCGTATGACCGGGCCCAGTCGAGTGCTCGCTTCGGAACTGGCAGAAGTATCCAGGCTGCTGATATCACCCGAGACATGAAGTTCACCTCCATGTCCAATCAGTTGTGCCCAGATGTGGGTCCCGACGTCAAGGTATTGATACTGCTCGGATGCGCTTCCCGACGAAGATGAGGAAGAAGAATTGCAGTTAGCCGTGACGACGGGGACTCGGGTGCCAATCTTGATTTCGTTTGGTCGTCCGCCCGTTAGATCCACCGTGTAATGCCGGGTATTCAGCTTTTTCCCGTCATCGAGTTCGTTGAAGGAAAGGTCGAGGCGATACGCCTCGACCGATTCTTCCGCGTTTTTCGCTCCGGTGTCCTTCTGTTGGTCTTGTGCCTGGGCGGATTTTGCCAGGCCAGAGAGCGCAATGATGAGCGTCATGATTGTGAAAGCCAGTCTTGCTTTTCGCATGAGTGTGAGTCCTTCCTTAGTTCGATTCTGCAGACTCGCTTGCCAATACCTGCATCTTGCGCAGGATCTCGGTATCGGAAGTCTGTTGCGCCTGTGCGATGAGCCTCGCGTCACTGGGAAAATTGCGAACATATTGCGCCAGCGCCAGTTCTTCTTCACTCAACGGTTGCGGTGATGGAAACACGTCGAGTTTAGGATCGGCTGCTACTGTCGTGGCGCTTGACTGTCGAGTTTGCTTCTTCGCTGAGCGCACATGGGACAACTTCATTTGTTTTGTCGACTTGGCAGCCTGAGCCGGTTGGGTCGGAACTGGCTGCGTTTCGACCGTTCGATGATTCACAACCACTGGATGCGACGGCCCCGTCGTCCTCCATGCCAGAAACGTCGCGACCGCAACTAGCGCCACCGATGCGGCGAAGCCCCAATGCCACCACGCCCGCTCGACGATACCGGTTCGCTGGGCGCGCATGTTGGCCAAAACGCGCTCTTCCAGGCCCACCCGAGGCTCGACCGCCGCATACTTGGTCAGTGCAGTGTCAAGTGAATGGTCGAGTTCGTCCTTGGAAGCGTTGTGGTCGGATTCATAGTTCGGTTTCATCTCACTCACCTTGACCTGCCTGTCGCCGCCAGCTTCTCCTTCAAAATCTGCCGCGCCCGAAATATTCTCGACCGCACCGCTGCTTCGTTGATCCGCAAGGTTTCCGCCACTTCGCGCGGAGACATCTCTTCTATCGTCGACAAAACGAGCGGCTCGCGCAGCTTTGATGGCAGAGCGGCGATCAGTTTTTCCAGCTCTCTGCCAACTTGCGCGCCGTGGACGGTATCATCAGCTGAAGTCTCGGAGGACGCCACATCCACTGACGTTTCAGCATCGTCCAGCGCAATCTCTCGTGTCCGTCCATGCCGCTTACTCCGATCCAGAGCGACTCGCCACGCGATTCGCGCCAGCCATGTTTGCGGATCTTCCACCGCCCTGAGTTTCGCGCTGTAACGCAAAACGCGCATGAACGTTTCCTGCGTAGCGTCCTCGGCGTCATGATGGCTGCGCAGCACGGCGTAAGAAATGCGGTAGACGAGCCGGGAGTGCTCGCGTACAAGGCTTTCGAGGATTTCGTTTGTCGTCGCGAGTGTCCGGGGCTCAGCGTCGATTCGATCGAGCTTTCCGCGATCAGTCGTTACGCCGCTCAGGATCGCCTCTCCCGTCACCACTCGTCTGCCCTCAAACATGAAGACCGCCCGGAGCGTTGATTTGTTCAGGAATTTCTGGAAGGAGAACGGCGAGATGAGTGTTACTTGCGTCGCGTATAGCTTTTGGTCATTCCGAGGGAAGGGAGCAAATCTGCTGTCGGGCTGCTGGCAGGCGGAACAGATTCCTCACTTCGCTCGGAATGACAAGAAGTGGGGAGCCGGCTTGGAGCGAATCGCTAACCACTAATCATTAACCACCGCTTTTAGAATCCAACCATTACCGGCTCGGGCTCCAGCCACACACCCCAGATTTCCGCGACCTGCCGCTGGATTTGATCTTTCAGCGCGAGTATTTCTGCGGACGTGGCACCGCCACGATTGACGAGCGCCAGCGCGTGCTTGCGCGAGATGCCGACACGTCCGGACTCATACCCCTTGGCGAAGCCGGAATGCTCGACGAGCCAGGCGGCGGACACTTTTTTCATGCTTTCAAGCGCCGGATAGGCAGGTACGGTCAGACCTTGGTCGCTCGCGCGGCTGACCAAATCCTCGTGCTGTTTTTCGGAGAGCACCGGATTCTTGAAGAACGATCCGGCGCTGCGGCAATCGGGATCGCCCTCGATAATCAGCATCCCTTTGCGCGCGCGAATCTGGAGAACCGCCTCGCGCGTTTCCCTGAGATCGGGTGCAGTCTCCCTCCCAGCGAAGCGCTGCTTGAGATCCGCGTACTTCAGACTCGGCGAGCCGCCTGCCACCAGCGCGTAGATCACACGCAATATGATGAACCGTCCTCGTTCGGTCGTGTTGAAGATGCTCGAGCGATAAGTGAATCCGCAAGCTTCGCGGCATAGTTCGCGTACCTGGCCGTCTTTGCAATCGAATACCTCGACCGACTCGACTGTCTCGGATACCTCCTGCCCGTAAGCACCCACATTCTGTACCGGAGTGCCGCCGACGCTACCCGGAATGCCGCTCAGGCACTCAACCCCTGCGCAATCAGCACCGACGGCGTGCGAAACGAAGTTGTCCCAGGATTCTCCGGCGCCGACATCAAACAGAAATCTCCCCTCGACCTCGCCGGAAAGCTGTTCTATGCCCCCGATCGCGACCTTCAACACCAGGCCCGGCCAACCTGAGTCTGAAACGACCAAGTTGCTGCCACCCCCGAGCACAAAGAGTGGCAGGTCTTTCGAGCGCGCGAAAGCTACGGCCTGCTCAACGTCGGGACGTGATTTGGCCTCCGCAAAAAATCTCGCTGGCCCTCCCAGTTGAAAGGTAGTCAGCGGCGCGAGCGCTACATTTTCCTGAAGCAGCATGCGGTCGATTCAATATACACAGCGGCCTCGCGAGCGGCGAACTCGTCCGCGGGATGAATCGTTCGTGGACTGGAAAGCTGCCGCGAGTTACATCTTCACCATCACGATCCGATAGAATGGATCTATACCGATCCGAGAGGAATTTGAATATGCCGATGTATCCCGAGATTATGGTTGTGCCGATGCGCGAAGAACTCACGCGTCTGGGAATCGAGGAACTACTCACTACCGAGGATGTGGATAAGGCTTTGAAGAATCGTCCAGGTACGACGATGGTTGTCGTGAACTCCATTTGCGGATGCGCGGCCGGGCGCATGCGCCCAGCGGTCCGCATGGCGATGCAGAATTCGGCTACGCCCGACAAAGGCTTCTCCGTGTTCGCTGGCCAGGAGGAAGAGGCTACCGATCGAGCCCGCAGTTACTTCACCGGATATCCGCCGTCGTCTCCGTCGATTGCGATCTTGCGCGACGGACAACTGGTCTACATGATGCAGCGTCGGGACATCGAGTCGCGAGAGGCTCCTGCCATTGCCGCCGATCTGAAAGCTGCGTTCGACCGGTTCTGCGCCAAATCCGCCGTATAGTCTAGCCGTACGGGTTGGATTGTCATTCCGGGGCGCGAAGCGGCAGGGAGTCTGCGGTGTCGGCAAAGGCCAACAGCAGATTCCTCACTTCGTTCGGAATGACAAAAGATCACGGGGAAGATCCTTCTCACTTCTTCGCGCTCATCGTGAACGCCTTCACTACGATCGCGTTCGGCTGCATGCCCACTGGGATCAGCGTCATGAGCGAGTACTCTGACGTTTCCAGCGTGCGCCGCGGTTTACGCTTTTGAATGACGGTCACGTCTCCTGATTCCGTATCCACGACCAGCAGGTAATTCTGATCCGGCGTCAGCGCGAGGCTGTCAGGATGGCTGCCGACCGCCAGCGTAGCGATGCGGCGCCCCATGTCAATGTCATAGACGGCCACGCTGTTCGATCCGAAGTTCGATACGTAGAGCCGAGAGTTGTCGACTGTGACGACGCCGCGCGAAGGGTGCTGGCCGATTTCCTGGCTGCTGCCGACTTCGTCGTTGCCGGTCTCGATGATCGAGATGCTGTCGGAATCGAAGTTGCACACCATCATCTCGCCGCCGTCGGGTTTCAATGCGAGGCTGACCGGTGTGTGGCCCACGTCGAGCAGAGCGAGCACGCGGTCATCTTTTTGAGCGCTTTTGAGTTGGATCGAGGCCACTTGCGACGATCCCGAGCAGGTGACGAATGCCTTGCTCGAATCCGGAAGGATCGAGATGTCCTCCGGTTGCTGGCAGACAGGCAGCGTTGCCCGCACGTGCAGAAATTTCACGTCGATCAGCGAGACGGTATTGTCTCCGCGATTCGATACAACAACCGTTGCCCCATCCGGTGAAACGCGCGCCATCCCCGGAGAAGCGCCAACTCGGACGTTTCCGATGACCATGCGTTTTTCCAGATCGATCACGCTGACGTTCGCCGATCCTGAGTTGGCAACGTAAGCTCGCTTGCCATCTTCTGAAACGTCGATAAAGTAAGGATGACTATGTACGCCGATCGTCGCGACGATGGTGTTCGTCTCGGCATCGATCACGCTGACGTTGTCCGATCCCGTGTTGACGACATAGATTTCGTTCTTCTTGCTGTTAGCGGCAATGCCGGTGGGTTCGCTTCCGACATGCAAAGTCTTCGTCAAAGCAAACGTCCGCAGATCGATCACGCTGACCGTGTTGCTCTTGCCGTTGCTGACATAAGCGTACTCGCGGAATGCAGGCCCGTAGTCGGGAAACGGCGGCTCGCGGAAATACCACCATCCCAGACCGCCAAGGATGGGAACCAGCACAGCGATGAAGAGGAGCTTTCTCAATGGCGATCCAACCGGAGAAAAGAAAGCTTAGCAGAAGCCGGAAGACGAATATTCCAAACTTCCAGCTGTTCATTTTGGCTTGACGACGTTTAGTCCCCGAACGTGGGCAAAATGGCGCTGGTTGAATGTCGCTACCGTTCGGCCTCGTTCCAGAGCTGTGGCGGCCACGATCAAGTCATACGAGCCAATCATTGTGCCGGCGGACTCGAGTTCAGCCCAGATTCGTGCATGCTCGAGTGCCGTGCCTTCGGTATACGGAAGAATGGGCAACAGATCGAGAAACGAGCGAATGTAGCGTTCGCGTCTCGCTCTATGGATGCCGGTTGCCCGTTCCACGCCGTGCCATAGTTCCGCGACGGTGATCGCCGCGATTTCAAAGGGTTCGTTGGATTGAGATGCCATCCAAGCTGCGAGGTCGAAAGTCCCTTTCTCACCCCGGATGATTACGTCCGCATCGAGAATTATCGCCATCGATCCGCCGGCTGTTTTAGGCGTTTTCGGGCAACCTTCAAATCGCGGCTCCAGGCCCTCGCCTCTTCGGCAGGCAATTCCACCTTATGTAGAACCTCCGCTAGGTCCCGGCCCAAACAAACCTTTTCGCCGTCAGGAATCAGCCGAGCCACGGGGGAGCCGTTCTTAAGCAGAACGAAGGTCACGTTCTGATAATGGGCTCGATTGACGCAGTCGGCAAAATTACGCGCCGCCTCCGTGACTGAAATAACCGTCTTTTTCATAAAATCAGATTATCAGATTAAGAGATCGAGCTGAAGTTGAATCTTCATAAAAAATTTCAAACCGAGGCACTCTGGAGATCGGCACAAGGCACCACGACCACTTCCAAATCAGTAGCCAGCACCGTAAGGCGTTAAAGTAGGGGTTAACGGAAGGGTTCGCAGCCAGCGACGGCTATACGACAGGAGGAAGCTCCCGGCGAGGAGGAAGAAGGTAGAGGCCACCACGTTGGAACTTTTATTTACTCACCACCGCCGGCTCGCTCACCTCAATTGCCGGCACGGTTCTGCCGACCACAGCGGCGATTTGACGGACTTGCTTCATCAGTTCGTCGAACTGATCGGGGAAGAGCGACTGCGGGCCGTCTGATAGCGCCTGATCCGGCTGCGTATGAACTTCTACCATCAGGCCGTCGGCACCGACAGCGACTGCTGCTCGCGACAACGGCGTGACTTTGTTCCTCTTGCCCGTTCCATGGCTGGGATCAACCAGGATCGGTAGATGGCTGAGTCGCTGCACGGCCGGCACGACGCTGAGATCAAGGGTATTGCGAGTGTGATCGGCAAAGGTGCGCACGCCTCGTTCGCAGAGCGCAACATTGTAATTACCCTCGCTCAGAATGTATTCGGCGGCCATCAGGAATTCTTCGAGCGTGGCTGACATGCCTCGCTTCAGTAGAACCGGTTTGCGGGCGCGCCCGGCACGCTTGAGCAATGAAAAATTCTGCATGTTACGCGCGCCGATCTGGATCACGTCAGCGTATTCATCGACCAGGTCGAGCGATTCGTGATCGATCGCCTCAGTGATAATCCGCATGCCGTATTGCTGGCGGATCTCCGCCATGATCTGCAGCGCATCCTCGCCGAGTCCTTGGAACGAATAAGGCGATGTGCGCGGCTTATAGGCGCCGCCGCGAAAAAACTGCGCCCCAGCTCGATGCACGCGCTCGGCCACCGCGAAGGCCTGCTCGCGGCTCTCGATCGCGCACGGTCCGCCCACGATCGCCAGCGCAGGGCCGCCAATGGTCGCCGTAGTACCGGAAAAACGGATGATTGTGTTTTCTTCCTTCACGTCTCGGCTGACCAGTTTGTAGGGCTTCGAAACCTGGATAACTTCCTGGACGCCCGGCATTTCTTCGAGCGTTCCCTGTTCGACTTCGCCCTTGTTGCCGGTGATGCCGATGGCGGTGCGGGTCGCGCCCGGCATGGGATGCGCGCGATATCCGAGCTTTTCAATTTTTTCGCAAACGGCGCGTACTTGTTCTTCGCTGGCTTGCGATTTCATAACGACTAACATAAGGTCACCTGGGACTACGTCCGCGGGAACGAGCGTCCCCGCCGGTCTGTCGAGCGAACTCGATGTGCAGCACGGCCAAGAGCCGCCTCTTAAGTCTACCGTTCGTCCCACCTGCACCGCAAATGAAGCAAACTTTTCTCGATGGGGGGCAACCGGCCGCCCCAGGACTTGAAACTTGAGTCACGAAACTCGAAACTGTTTCGATGGTGGTTGAACGCGACATTTTGAACCGACCCGCTCCGAAACGGCCACCCCGCTTGACCTCGCGCCGCATCGGCATCCATACATCTTCTGCAGGAGGTGTCCAGAATGCCGCCGAACGCGCCTATCGGCTAGGCTGCAATACGCTGCAGATCTTCTCTTCCAGCCCGCGCCAATGGGCGCCGTACGAACTTGGGATCCCACAATGCGACGAGATGAACCGCCTGCGGGCGCGATACGACCTGAAACCGCTGGTGATTCACACAAACTATCTTGTGAATCTGGCCAGCTCGAATGAACTGTTCCTGAACAAATCGATGGAGGCTTTTCGCGGCGAAGTAGAAAGGGCTTTGGCCCTCTGCGCGGACTATCTGGTATTGCATCCCGGGTCGTTTCGCGGGGCCGATCGTGAGCAAGGGCTGCTTCGCACCGCCGCGGCAATTGCTGCGTCGACGCAAGGACTGGATCTCGCCGCCGGCGGCTTGACAATCCTCATCGAGAACACCGCTGGAGCCGAGTTCTCCCTTGGCGGGAGCTTCGAACAAGTCGCGGAAGTGATCGACCGTCTCGACGGCATCGTCCCTGTCGGCGCATGCATCGATACCTGTCACAGCCACGTTGCCGGATACGACATCGTGAGCGAAGAGGGCTTGTATCAGACGCTGCAGCACCTCGACGCGACTATCGGCTTAAATCAAGTAAAAGTCTGGCATTGCAACGATGCCAGAGCAGCGCGTGGATCGAAACTCGACCGTCACCAGCAGATCGGGAAGGGAACAATTGGCAAGGAGACGTTCCGCATTCTGTTGAACGATCTACGCTTGTCTCACGCTGCATTCATTGCAGAAACTCCGATCGAAAAGCCGGGCGACGATCGAAGAAATGTGGAAGCGCTGAAGAAACTCGTCCTAGAAACGTAGTTGCCACGCTTTTCCTGGCAACGTTAAAAGGCTTGCGCCTGAAGAATCGACGGCTGCCGTTGTAGAATCTAGGTTTCAGCTTTCCCGTTTGGCCCCTTATGCCGCCAGAAGAAAAAATGGAAGCCGTCACTCAAGCCGATCGTCCCAACGACGAGCGCTACGACCCCAAGCGGGTTGAGACAAAGTGGTTCGAACGCTGGCAGCAGGACCCTGCCCTCTACGCCGCCGAAGCCAACTCGACGAAGAAGAAATATTACGTCCTCGAAATGCTGCCTTACCCATCAGGCGCGCTCCACATGGGACACGTTCGCAACTATTCCATTGGCGACGCGCTTGCCCGCTACATGTGGATGAATGGTTACAACGTGCTCCATCCCATGGGATGGGATTCGTTCGGCTTGCCCGCGGAAAATGCCGCGATTTCCAATAACACTCCGCCGCGCGAGTGGACGTTACGCAATATCGCGAACATGAAGTCGCAGATGAAGCGGCTCGGCTTCGCCTACGACTGGTCGCGCGAAGTTACGACCTGCTTGCCGGATTACTACCGCTGGAACCAATGGTTCTTCCTCAAGCTCTATGAATTGGGGTTGGTATATCGCAAGAAGAGCAAGGTGAACTGGTGTCCGAAGTGTGCGACGGTGCTGGCGAACGAGCAGGTCGTCGACGGATGTTGCTGGCGCCACGAAGACACGCTCGTCGAGCAGCGCGAGTTAGAGCAGTGGTTCGTGCGCACCACGAAGTACGCCGAGGAATTGTTGCGCGATCTCGATAAGCTTGACGGCTGGCCAGAAAAAGTCCGCATCATGCAGCGCAACTGGATCGGCCGCAGCGAAGGCACGCTGGTCGATTTCAAACTCGATGGCGCCGCCGGTCCCGCCGGCTCGACCATCAGCGTGTTCACTACACGTGTCGACACGATCTTCGGCGCGACGTCGGTGCAGCTCGCGCCTGAGCATCCATTAGTCGCTGACTTTACCCGCCACAACCAGCCTCTCGGTGAATCGGTCCAGCAGTTGATTGCCGAGCAGCGCAAGGCCAAAGAAGCTGGAGATATCGGCGAAATCGAAAAGCACGGTGTGAATACGCATCGCTACGCCATCAATCCGTTCAGCGGCGAGAAAGTGCCCATCTGGATCGCCAACTACATCCTGATGGATTACGGCACGGGCGCCATCATGAGCGTGCCCGCGCACGATGAGCGCGATTATGAGTTCGCCAAGAAGTACAAGCTTGAGATCCGGTTGGTGATTCTACCCATCTCCAATGATCCCGAAGAGACAATGACCGAGCCGCAGTTGCCCTTCACCGCGCACGACGGCATGGTCATCAACTCTGGTGGGTATAGCGGCATGAGTTGTGCGGACGCGATTAAGAAGATGTCGGCCTACGCCGAAGAAAAAGGCTTCGGCAAGGCAACGGTTACGTATCGGCTGAAGGATTGGGGCATCTCCCGGCAGCGTTATTGGGGCACGCCGATTCCGATGCTGTATTGCGAGAAGGACGGCATCGTCCCTGTACCGGAAAAAGACTTGCCCGTGATCTTGCCGGACAATGTCGACATCACGTTGACCGGAGGATCGCCGCTCGGTCGAGTGCCGGGGTTCGTCAACGTTACGTGTCCGAAGTGTGGCGGCCCGGCTCGCCGCGAGACCGACACGATGGACACATTCGTAGATTCGTCGTGGTATTTCTATCGCTACACCGATGCGCACAATGATCGCGCGCCCTTCGACGGCAAA
Source organism: uncultured Acidobacteriota bacterium (assembly GCA_963818115.1). Classification (GTDB taxonomy): domain Bacteria; phylum Acidobacteriota; class Terriglobia; order Terriglobales; family Acidobacteriaceae; genus Sulfotelmatobacter. The sequence goes on along the minus strand of CAWFQZ010000025.1, from coordinate 276,263 downwards.
ATCGCGGACTACTGGTTTCCGATTGATCAATACATTGGTGGCGTCGAGCACGCGATCCTGCATTTGATCTACTCGCGCTTCTGGACCAAGTTCATGCGCGACCTCGGCATGATCACCAACGACGAACCCGCCGAACGCCTGTTCACACAGGGCATGGTGATCAAAGACGGCGCGAAGATGTCGAAGAGCCTCGGCAACGTGGTTTCGCCCGACGAGATGGTCGCGCGCTACGGGGCCGATGCTGCGCGCCTCTACAGCCTGTTTGCCGCGCCTCCGGACCGCGATCTTGACTGGCAGGATTCAGGGATCGAAGGCATTCAGCGATTTTTAGGTCGTGTGTACCGCTTCGTCGTCCGCAATGCGAAACCGGATCATCCGGACTGGCGCAGGCCGGTTCCGGCAGAGCTGTCTCCCGAGGCGCGCGCGATTCAACGCAAGCTGCATCAGACCATCAAGCGCGTCAGCGACGATTTCCAGGGACGCTGGCACTTCAATACCTGCATCTCCGCGATCATGGAGCTGGTGAACGTCTTGTATGGCGCGGAAGGGTCAATCGCTAACAACTTGGTGCCCGTGCCGTTTCTCGCGGAAGTGCAGCGCGATGTCGTCCTGTTGCTCGCACCCTTCGCTCCTTATCTCGCTCATGAACTGTGGGAGATGTTGGGGGAGAAAGGGAATTTGTTGAAGGCGCCTTGGCCCAAGTTCGATAGCGCGCTCGCGAAAGAAGAAGAGATCGAAATTCCGGTGCAGGTAAATGGAAAACTGCGAGGCCGCATCGTCGTGCCCGCCGATGCCGAGGAAAGCTTTGTTCTCGAACGCGCCCTCGCCGACGAGAAAGTAAAAGCCGCTATCGCCGGCAAGCAGATCATCAAAAAGATCTACGTGCCCGGCAAGATGGTGAATCTCGTGGTGAAGTAGCTAGCGTTGTTTTGCAAACTAGCTCTTGTCATTCCGAGGAGCGAAGCGACGAGGAACCTGCTGTTTGCCTGCGCTGGCACAGAGCAGATTCCTCCCTCCGCTCGGAATGACAAATCCATCACTCGTGGCCCTGAGGTATCCTGACTACGCATGGCCGTGTCCCCCACCGTCGAAGGCTTCCGCGCGGCGTTCCGGCGCCCTTATTTCACTCTAGCTGAAATCATCTGGCGATGGATTGTAGGCGCTACAGCTCTCGTGCTGTTCTTCTTTGGCCTCTTCGAATACCTCAACACGCTTCCGGTCACCAATGGCGAGCTGCTGATGCTGCGGACCCGCCAGCCTTATCTGGTGTGGCAGGCGATTGCGCACATGCTGCGCGGGAGTCTGAATCGCGTGGTGTTGTCATGGATCGTCGCCGGATCGCTGCTTGGTCTGCTTTGGATCATCGCCGCGTCACTCGGCCGCATCGCCACCGTGCGCGCGTTGCTCGAATATTTTCGTCTAGGCGTCGTTCATAGGGGCACCAATAACATTTCGGGTGCGCCTGGAGGCGACTCTCAGACCCTCGTCGCGACGAATTGGATTGCACTCTTCCGCCTGAATTTCCTGCGCGCAGTATTGCTACTGGCCGCGCTTTTCGGATTCGTAGGCGCGGCTATCCTGGCGAGCTTTGTCTCCCCCGACTCCGATCCTCAACCCGGTCTTGCGTTGCTCGCGTTTCTTCCACTCACAGCGCTCATCTGTCTCATTACGTGGGCCCTCAATTGGCTCTTATCGCTGGCGGGAATGTTCGCCGTCCGCGATGGCGATGACGCAGTGGGCTCGATCTCCTCTGCCGTGACTCTTTGCCGTGAACGCATGGGCGCCGTTTTCGCAGTGAGCACCTGGACGGGCCTAGCCCACATCATTGCCTTTGTAGTTGCGAGCACGGTGGCCTCGACGCTAATCGGCGTCGCGACTCTCTTGCCCTGGCGATTCGTGGTACTTACAGTGGCGTTCGTAACGCTGCTCTACTTCGCCTTCGCCGACTGGCTCTACACTGCGCGGTTGGCCGGATATATCTGTATCACCGAAATGCCGGAAGCCGTAGCCGCCCCGCTGCCCTTGACGCCGTCTGCGCCACCGCTTCAGACGACGATCGATCGGGAAGAATCAATCCTGAGTGACGTTCCGGGCCTAACTTTAGAGATTTAGCTAAAGCCAGTGCCGCCAGAATGTTGACCGATTGCGAGAGGGGTACAACCTAACGTTCTCAAAAACTTCGCCATCTCTTTACACCTTCTCCCCGAATCTGAGAAACTCATTGGTGGCGAACCAATCCCCGAAAAATCCAGCCTTGCTGAATCAATCCATCGTTATCCTCGATTTTGGCGCGCAGTACACGCAGCTCATCGCGCGCCGAATTCGCGAGCAGAATGTTTTTTCGGTCGTGTTGCCCTGTACGGCCAAGCTCGCCGAAGTCCAAAGCTACAATCCCATCGGGATCATTCTCTCGGGAGCCCCGTGGTCGGTCTACGACAAAGACGCTCCTCCGGCCGACGTACGTCTGTTCGAACTGGGTCTCCCCGTGCTCGGGATCTGCTATGGGCTTCAGTTCATGGTCCACACCTTGGGGGGCAAGGTCCGGCCGGCAGAGAAGCGCGAGTATGGACACGCCGAGGTGGACGTTATTTCCGCTTCAGTGTTGTTCCAGGGGATGGCCAAGAAGCTCGCCGTGTGGATGTCTCATGGCGACGAAGCGCTCGAACTTCCTCCCGGCTTTGAGTTGATGGCGAAGACCCATCATGCCGTCGCCGGCATCCAAAACACGGAGAAGAAGTGGTACGCCGTGCAGTTTCACCCCGAGGTACATCACACGCCTCAGGGTACGCAGATCCTCAAGAATTTTGTGTTTCAAATCTGCGGAGCCAAGCCCACATGGACCGCTCGCCACTTTATCGATTCAACAATTGAGCAGATCAAGCAGCAGGTCGGCACCGGACGCGCCATCTGCGCGCTCTCCGGGGGTGTAGATTCATCGGTCGCGGCGGTAATGGTCGATCGCGCAATGCGCGACGCGAAAGGGAAGTCGCGCCTGACCTGTGTTTTCGTCAACAACGGAGTTTTGCGCAAGAACGAATTCGAGAAAGTACAGAAGACGCTGCGCGACAAACTCGGCTTGCATCTCGATGCCGTCGATGCGACGGACCGGTTCCTTGGAAAACTGAAGGGCGTCAGCGACCCCGAGAAGAAGCGCAAGATCATCGGCAACGAGTTCATCAAGGTCTTCGAAAAAGAAGCCCGCCGAATCGAGAAAACGGAAGGCAAAGTGAAATGGCTGGTGCAGGGCACGCTCTATCCCGACGTGATTGAATCGCGTTCCGTGCGCGGACCGTCGCAGGTGATCAAGTCGCATCACAACGTCGGCGGCCTGCCCGCGAAAATGAAGCTCAAGCTCATCGAGCCGTTAAAAGATCTCTTCAAAGATGAAGTCCGCAAGATCGGCCGCGACCTGGGCATGCCCGAAGAAATCTTGCAGCGGCAGCCATTCCCCGGCCCGGGACTTGCCGTCCGAGTTCTGGGAGAAGTCACGCCCGATCGCGTAGCGATTCTGCGTGAGTGCGACGACATCGTCGTCAGCGAGATTAAAGAAGCGGGTCTGTATACAAAAATCTGGCAGTCGTTTGCTGTCCTGCTTCCCGTTATGACGGTCGGCGTCATGGGCGACGCGCGTACGTATGCCTATACCTGCGCGGTCCGCGCCGTGAGTTCTGAAGACGGCATGACTGCCGATTGGGTCCCGCTTCCTCACGACGTCCTGAAAATCATTTCCACCCGCATCGTGAATGAAGTAAAAGGTGTCAACCGCGTCGTCTACGACGTTACCTCGAAGCCGCCGGGCACGATTGAGTGGGAGTAGAACTTGCTCATGGCTTAGGTCATTACGCGACCGCAGTTGGAAGGTTCGGCGGCCTATTCATCCCGGTGAACTGTCGCCATAGAGAATGCAGGCAGGCACACGGCGATATACTCGGCGCCTTCTTCTTCCGGGGTCGAATAGCGTACCCACTCTCCCGCGTGCGCCACGACTGCTTGTCCGGCATGGACGTCGAGCGATCCGCTTTTATGTTCGACCCGCAGCATTCCCTTTAGCACAATCGTGAACTCGTCGAACTCCGGAGTCTGTCCCGGCTCGAGCCATCCTCCGGGGCTTCGCATATGCGCAACGCTGGTCACGGTTGTTTTCGAGTTGACGCGGCCGATGTATTCGTCGATCAGTTTGGGTTTATTTCCGGCGGACTGAATGCGTGTTGGCTGAGTGATAAGAGTCGGCATATTAAGCGCTGTCGCCCGATTGAAAACTTCCGAGTGCGCGGATATCTGAGATTACAACAGGCGACCAACAGTTTCCGGCGAGAGCATCGTGCTAGGAGTAGCGTAAAGAGGAACCTGCTGTGTGTCGACGTCAACGAAACAGCAGATTCCTCGCGTCGCTCCGAATGACAAAGGTTTCGACGAAACTGACCCTAGCCACTCGCCACTCCCCACCACCCTCTAGCGCCTGTCCCCTGATCTTCGCTATACCGTTCCAGGTGGCGTCCCAGGTATCACGGTTGGCGGTCCCGGAACACCGTCGGGCCCAGGTACTCCAGGGATGATGGTTGGCGGCGTACCCGGTGTACTCGGAAACGGATCGCTCGGCATGTCGGGCGGAGCAATGATGGGTCGTGGCATGATCGGCTGCTCCGCGACGGGATGCTGCGAGAATTGTTGTACAGCGGCATTCACTTCTTTCTGCTGAAGGACGATCGGCTTCTGCAGCGTCATTTCCACCGGTGATCCAACATCCATGAAGAAATGGTGCGAACTGAAGAGCAGCGCAACCGCGCCGACCGCCCCAATCCCAGCGCCAACTCCTGCGCCGATGATGGCGTCTTTGGCCTTGGTTCCGAAGACCGGTGTGGTTGTCGTGCTGCAGAACGGTGGCGGTCCAATACAGCCGGGTGGAAAAGCGCTGGTCGTGCTGGATTCAGGTTTTCCTACCGAGTGGCCGATTAGCGCACCGACTCCCGCACCTGCAGCCGGCAACGCAAATGCGGCGATCGCCCGTCTAGATCCGGGATCCTTGATCGCATATCCTTCATTGCTCTGCAGCGTGATCGGCCCCGACACCGGAGCGACATAGCCGTCCGGAAACGTGATTGCCATCGACTGCAATCGCAGCTCCGCGCTTTGCCCCTTGCGTTGTTCAAGCCTGTCCACGGTCCCTTGAACAAATGTGCCCGGCGGGATCACCATCTCGTCCCCGGCATTCACTGGCGAGGTGATCTGTGCGTAGATGTCATCCCCGTGATGGATAACCCTGCTCTGCACCGGATGCGTCAGCACAAGAGCCAATTGCGTCCCGGCGGGAATCGTAACCGTTAAGTTGGCAGTTTGAGATTGACCGGGGCGAGAGCCTTGCGGAGTGCCGGATTCGGGCTGCTGCGCAACGCATGTGAATGTTAGCAACAGGAAAGTCGTGGCTCCTGCAATGGATTGCTTGGAACGTCTTTTGGTTTTCAAATGAATGGAAGTTGTTGAAGGGGTTTGCGACGAAGAGCGTTGGAACCAGAAGCGAAGGTACGTCATGAGCACCTCCCCTCGAAAGCTTTGAAGTGGCGCTTTCGATTTGCTGTCGATCTACTTCTCTAAACCCATGATCCACTCATTGGACTCGCTCCTTTTGCGGAGGGGATCAAAATCGCAGGTAAAAGTCTGCAAAAAGAACGTCGTGATTTGTAAACGTAGTCCCGCCGCGCGAGCGCCGACACAGCGCCCTCTTTCGAGTCTTGTCATGCCCTCTGGTGGGTTTGTCATTCCCAGCAACGCGAGGAATCTGCCGTTTCGCGCGAGGGATCGAAGGCCTGTTAGATCGCTATCGACCGCAGCGCGAGCTCAACTGCGCGATTCATTTCTGCCGCCGTAGCTCCATTCACAGACTGGACTCCCAAGCCGTTGATCAGGATTGCGATGTAACGTGCGAGATCCTTTGGGTTCACATCTCTTGCCAGCTCCCCCTCGGACTGAGCACGTTGAAAACGTTTCTGCAGGATCGATTGCCCGTCTTTCCGCCAGTCGATCATTGATTGGTTTACTTTCTCAGAGCCTGCTCCGCAGGCGAGACCGCCTTGCAGCGACAAACATCCTTTTGGGTGGGAAGGATTAGCTAGGAACTTGACCGTCCCCCTCAACAGCGCCTCGATCACGCCTCGAGCTGTCGGTCGTTGCAGTGCATCGTGAAAGAAACCCATCGGCCCCTCGCGGTATCGCGCCACGGCTTTCTGGAACAAAGCTTCCTTGTCACCGAACGTTGCGTACAGGCTTGAGCGGTTGATCCCCATCGCTTGCGTCAAGTCGTCCAGGGAGGCGCCTTCGTATCCCTTTTCCCAAAACACACGCATGGCCGCATCGAGCGCATCCGGCTCGCTGAACGCCCGGGGCCGTCCTATCTTCGCGTGGCTGGTTTCCGATGACATACCTGCTTGGATGCACTTTTATACCATCCAGTTCAAAAACCATGAATCTTCGACATGCGTCAGTACATCTGTACCGTACGGTCCAAAAGTGACCCGGAATTGAAAGGAAGGAAACACATGGCAGGCAAACTGGAAGGCAAAATCGCACTCGTAACCGGCGGCAGCAGCGGAATCGGTCTTGCTACAGCTCAGCAATTCGTTAACGAAGGAGCATTTGTCTATATTACGGGCCGTCGTCAGAGCGAACTCGACAAGGCCGTAAAAACCATCGGATCGAATGTCACCGCGGTACGCGCTGATGCGTCGAACCTCGCCGATCTCGACCGTCTTTTTGCGCAGATCAAAAAACAAAAGGGGCGAATCGACGTTGTCTTCGCTAACGCAGGCGGAGGCAGCTTCGCGCCTATAGGCTCGATCACTGAAGAACAATTCGACCAGACATTCAATCTCAACGTAAAGGGATTGCTCTTTACCGTGCAGAAGGCCCTGCCTCTGATTCCAGACGGCGGGTCCATTCTTCTGAATGCTTCAATCGTATCGATCAAGGGAATGCCGGCGTTCAGCGTGTATTCCGCAACTAAGGCGGCCGTACGTTCCTTTGCCCGTGGATGGACGAATGACTTGAAGGATCGGAAGATCCGCGTCAATGTCATCAGCCCCGGCCCGATCGACACTCCAATTCTCAACGGACTTGCAGACAGCGACGAAGGCCGGAAGGGAATCAAGGCGCACCTGACATCGCTTGTTCCCCTTGGCCGCATGGGGCAGCCGGATGAGATCGGGAAAGCTGCCGTGTTCCTCGCCTCGAGCGATGCAAGTTTTATCGCAGGGGTCGAATTGTTCGTGGACGGCGGTGCAGCTCAAGTGTGACCACAGACTCCGCTAAAGCGGTGAGTCGCGGCCTTACTGCCGCGTTGAAATTCCGGAAGCCTTCAGGTCCGGCCGGCCTCGGGATCTGAAGGCGTTTCGGAGTAGGGTAAAGCGTCGGCATAAACAAATCCGTCCCGCATCACGACTTCACCGCCCCGGAACGGAATGGCTTCGGAGAACATCGGGCCGGCATGAGTGAACGTGTGAAATTCCCCATTCTCGGCGCATGGATCGACTCCCGCCGGCATGCGCCTTACAAGTTCGTGGTCGAGATCGCAACCGGCGAAATCGGCCGGCAACTTCTCAGGATCAACGCAGACGATGCGGGCGCGCAAGCCCCCGTCCAGCATTTCTGAAATCAGTTCTCGCGTGTTCCGTCGCCAGAGCGGGAACACGGGTTCGAGTCCAGTTCCGCGCAACCGGTCTTCGCGGTAGCGGCGAACATCTTCGAGAAAAAGATCGCCGAAAGCAATCGCGGAAATTCCTTTTGCAACAGCTTCGGCACACGCCCTGGACATTGCTCGTTCGTAGACCTCGTTGCTGCAGGGCCACGGCAGCGGAACTTCCCAAAGCGGCAGCCGTGTGGCCTCAGCCTGCGCTTTCAGCAATGCCCGACGCGTGCCATGCATGGCAACCCGCTGGAAATGCGTGTTGATGGTGGTGAGCAAACCGACGACTTCGAAGTCGCCGCATTGTCGGAGCACGTGCAGCGTCCACGCGCTGTCTTTACCGCTGCTCCAGGAAAGAAGAACTTTCGGCTTCAAAGTGAATGAACTCGCTGCAACGTGTGAAGAGCGAAAAAGAATGGCGCGGGCTGGTGAGCCCGCGCCATATAACCACGGTGATTCTATGCGTGCACCAATTCCACTTCGTAGATCGAATGCCAGCTGGTTGCAGCTTTTAGTTTGTCGTTGACGTTGTGAATGTTCTTTACCCCTTCAGTCTCCAGCCACTTGCGGAATGCGGCTGCACCCTGCTTCGCGTAAATCGGGATCCCATCTTTCCATGTCGCGCGGCCGCACAGTACTCCGTTGAACTTCACACCCGACTCGCCCGCCAGTTCCAACGTCTCGCTGAACTCCGCGTTGCTTACGCCTGCCGACAAATAGATGAACGGCTTGGTCGCCACGTCCGCAGCCTTGTGGAACAGATCGATTGCTTCTTTCTTGGTATAGGCCTTCGTCCCGCCGAAGCACTTCACGCCTTCGACAAACTTCATATTGACCGGCACTTCGACCTTCAAAACGTCGACGCCATAACGGTCCTTGCTGAACTCGCGCATGCTTTCCGTGACGATGTGCGGTTTTTTCTTGGCATATTCCAAGCCCTTCTCGTCCGCGCCCTCTTGATAGCCTACGAATTCAAGGAAGTACGGGATATCATTCGCGCGGCATTCATCGCCAATACGCTCAACCCACGCGTGCTTGATATCGTTCACGTGCTTGGGGTCGTCGGGCGTGTAGTACAGCAGAATCTTCACGCAGTCCGCGCCCGCTTCTTTCAGACGGCGCGCCGACCATACATCCAGCAGATCGGGCAAACGGCCCGGACCAGTCTTGTCGTAGCCCGTCTTCTCATAAGCCAGCAGCAGACCTGCATTCTTTGCGCGGCGCTTCGAGGCCGGCAGGCCCCACTCAGGATCGAGCAGGATCGCGGTTGCGTGCGGCGTCAGAACTTCCGTGACCAGCGATTTGAATTCTTCCATCATGGCGTCGGTTATTTCGCCGCCTTTTTCCTTGGCCAGCGACTTCTGCAGCGAGCCACGCTGATCCATGGCGGCGGCCGCAATCACACCACGCTCGTTTGAGACTTTCTTGAGTCCGGCTAGTTTGCCAGGGGTGAGCTTCATGAGATTTCCTCCTCGGAATGCGAATGAAAGATGAGTGCTTGGAAGTACCAATTATTGTAAACCAATACTTAGCTTTGCCTGCTCAAATCAATAAGGGCTTTAAACCGAGATGCGCTCAAAGAGAAAACATAAATTATTTTTTTAGTGACGAGGGTCACGGCGTGCCTCCTATGTCACGAATACAATGACCGCGAAAGTCACCTGCCCCGACCGACAGGTTGAGGTGACAATGACGCTTCTGCTACTTATGCTTGCCTGCGCTGGCGGAGCGATTTTCCTAATAGGTGCCGAAGTATTTTCGGATTTCCGCGATATGTGGGTGCATCCTGACCACAAAATGGGCGAAGAAAAATCCGGTTGGCGCAAGCCGAAATCCAGATAGGGTTCAGCGCCTCACGCGCTGCGAGCTTTTAATTTTTCCAAGTTGGGCAATTCACCCGATGCAATCCCGGGTGCAACATTCGAACGAAAGAGAGAGTGGTATAGTGGTATGACCGCTCGGGGCGCCCTTCTTTCGCGAGTGTTGGAGGGGCGATTACTAATATTCCAACAGGGCAAACTCTGTAAGTCGGGCATCTAACGCTCGATGGAGTCTAGACACGCCTGCAAAGGGTTTTCTTATGCCAATCGCGACGATCAATCCCGCCACCGGAGAAGTGATCAAGACCTTCCCGCCACTCTCCGAAGCCGAAATCGAGAAAAAGCTCCAGCTGGCGGTTCACGTTTTCAAAGCGGAAAAGAAAACCCGGTTCTCTGTGCGTGCCCAGCGCATGCTGAAGGCCGTAGAAATCCTGGAGCGTGACAAGGACAAATTCGCCCACCTGATGACCCTCGAGATGGGGAAGACTTATAAGTCCGCGGTCGCCGAGGCCGTCAAATGCACGACTGCCTGCCGCTATTACGCTCAAAAGACCGAGGAATTCATGGCAGACGAGATTGTCGAAACCGGGGCAAAGAAGAGCTTCATCCGTTATCTGCCCATCGGCCCGATCCTTGCTGTGATGCCCTGGAATTTCCCCTTCTGGCAAGTCATCCGCTTTGCCGCTCCCGCTCTCATGGCGGGCAACGTCGGTCTGCTGAAGCATGCTTCGAACGTGCCTCAGTGCGCCTTGGCGATCGAAAGTCTTTTCCTGGAAGCCGGATTCCCCGAAGGCTCATTCCAGACTCTGCTCATCGGTTCAGGACAGGTCGACGCGCTGTTGGATGATCCGCGGATTGTTGCTGCAACTTTAACCGGCAGCGAGCAAGCCGGAATTCAAGTTGGCGTTGGCGCTGCAAAGCGGATTAAGAAAGTTGTTTTGGAATTAGGTGGAAGTGATCCCTTCATCGTGATGCCCAGCGCCGACCTCGACGCAGCAGTAGCTACCGCTGTAACCGCTCGCGTGCAGAACAACGGGCAGTCCTGCATCGCCGCCAAGCGCTTCATTGTGGCGGAACCTATTGCCGACGAGTTTGAGCGCAAGTTCGTAGCGAAAATGCAAAGCCTGAAGCTGGGCGATCCCTTCGACGAGAAAACTGACGTAGGTCCGCTCGCCACGCCCGATGCCGTGAAAGATCTCGATGCTGACGTACAAAAATCGGTGTACGCGGGCGCGAAGTTGCTAACCGGCGGACATCCCGTCAAAGGCCCGGGAAACTTCTATGCGCCGACTGTGCTCACGAATGTTCCCAAAGGATCTCCGGCCTACGGAGAAGAATTCTTTGGTCCGGTGGCTTCAATCTTCCGCGTGAAGAATCAGGACGAAGCCATTCGCATCGCTAACGACGTTCGCTTCGGCTTAGGAGCCAGCGCTTGGACCAACGACGACCAAGAGCGCGAACGCTTTATCAACGAACTTGAAGCCGGCATGGTATTCATCAACAAGATGGTCGCCTCCGATCCGCGCATCCCCTTTGGCGGAGTGAAAGCATCCGGACATGGCCGCGAAATGGGAGCGGTCGGCATCCGGGAGTTTCTAAACGCCAAAACAGTCTGGATCGCGTAACGGGGTTCGGCGCAGGCCGCGGAAAACAGCCCTTAAGTGCTGTCAAGTCTCAAGATCGATCGGGGCAGCGCAGCGCTGTCACGAAGGCGGCACATCGAGGGCCGCGGCGCTCGCCGCCAGGTCCTCGGCGATCACTTCCAACCACGGACATAGATCGGGCTCGATACGATGCACCGCGGCCTGAATCCTCACACTCTCCCCGCCGTATCGCACCCAGACCACGCGGTAGCGAGCTTTCCTCTTGCCGTAAAGAATGCCCAATACGTCTCCGGATCGAAGCTCCACCTCCAGCCCTGACAGCAGTGCTCCACTGAGGCTGATCTCCCTAGCTCGTGCCTCCTGCAGGAATCGATCGCCTTTTGTGTCGACGCCCCATACGGTGACAGTTAGATCCGTGTCGCTGCGTGCTTCTCGTCGCCGGTCGATGCTGCGGAGATTGCTCATGACGTTTTTCTCACCCTAACTTCGCCGGATCGCGGAGTAAATAAGGGAGTCGGAACTTGCCACCCAAAGGTGAGGGGTACAGTTCCCGTTTCGGGAAGCTCCTAAATCCGGAAGCACGCACAAGGACCGCGATCTCCTTACCAATCTTTCATTTCTTGCATCCGAGGGACAAACCGCCGCCGCTCGGTACGAGTCCACCGAAATAAGGTTCCAATTCCGTCAACCTTTCCCCTGCTGTGCCGTCCAAGCAGCCAGCGTCTCCCAAGGAGGGACGAATATGAAAAGAGTGTCTCTGGCACTGGTACTTCTTTTAGTGGGGCTCTGCACGAGCGCGATCGGAGAGCCGGCGCAGACTGCCGACGCAGCCGCCACCGATCACACCGCTCCCAGTTACGACATGAAAGGACAGGCTCTGGTCGACTTGGCCGCGGTGCAAAAAAAGTTCGTGGATCTTGCCAATGCCGTCCCTGCCGACAAACTCACATGGCGCCCGTCAGCGGACGCGCGCTCTTTTGCCGAAGTATTCCTGCACGTAGCCGGCGAGCGTTACGGAATCCTGGGAATGATGGGAGCGGAAGCTCCAGCGGGCTTCGAGCGCAAAGGTTTCGAGAAATCGACGACCGACCGCGCTCGCATCGTCGCTGAACTCGATAAATCCTGGGACTACGCTCAGAAAAATATTACCGGTATGACCAATGCCGATTTCGCCAAGCTGCTACCGAAGCTGGGACCCCAAGCCAATGCCGGGGACGTCATCTACATTCTGGTCGCCGATGCCCACGAGCACCTCGGCCAGGTCATCGCCTACGCGCGTGTAAACGGCATTGTCCCGCCGTGGACCGTCGAAAACCAGAAGAAGGCGGCAGAGAAGAAGGCCGAGCAGAAATAACAAAGTCAGGGGTTGCAAGACAGCCGCTTCAGGTTGGGGAAGGCTTGGAGCGGCTGAGTTTAATCGAGCCTCTACGGCCTCAGCGACAGCCCGCTCAGCATCGCCTGCTGCTGCGCGATCAATTCCTTCACGCCCTTGCGCGCATAGGAGATCATCTTCGCCAACTGCGCATCGTCGAAAACCTGGTGCTCGGTCGTCGCCTGCAACTCGACCATCTTTCCGCTGGCCATCATCACGAAATTCATATCGACGTCGGCTCGCGAATCTTCTTCGTAGCACAGATCGAGCAGAATCTCTCCGTCCACCATCCCAACGCTCACGGCCGCCACGAAATCCTTCAGCGGAACAGCAGGCAGTGTTCCCGCCTCGACCAGCTTCTCCAGCGCAAGTCCAAGCGCTACGAATGCTCCGGTGATCGACGCCGTCCGCGTCCCGCCATCTGCTTGGATCACATCGCAATCAATCCATAACGTCCGCTCGCCCAGCCGAGTCAGATCCGTAACCGCCCTCAGCGAGCGCCCGATCAGCCGCTGAATCTCGTGCGTCCGTCCGCTCTGTCTCCCCTTGGAGACCTCCCGCGGTGTTCGCGTCAGCGTCGAGCGGGGCAGCATGCTGTACTCGCTCGAGATCCATCCTTTTCCGGTATTCCGCATAAACTGCGGCACGCTTTCTTCGATCGAGGCCGTGCATATAATCCGCGTGTTGCCCACCTCAATCAATGCTGATCCCTCAGCGGTAGTTATGAACTCAGGCGTGATCTTCACCGGACGGAGCTGGTCGGGAGCGCGATTGTCAGACCGATAGAACATGCAAGCGATTGTAAATCAGTGCCTTGGATTGAAGGTGCCGATGGGGCGAGATCTCTTCCCGAATGCGCGGGCAAATAGAAAAACTTCCAGTCAGGCGGATTTTTGAATCATGTTGACAATAGTTATATCTAAAGATATAGTTAACGCAAGATCAAACGATAAAGGAGTTACAAATTATGTACGGAAGATGTGGTGGTTGGTTTCGTGGAGCGATGGGCGCCCCATTTATGGGCGGCGGATTTCCCTTCGGTGGCCGCGGAGGTCGCTGGGGACGTTTCTTTGGCCCCGGAGAAATCCGGTTATCGTTGCTTTCAATGTTAGAAGGTGGTTCAAAACATGGTTACGAGTTGATGAAGGAGCTCGAGACCAAGTCCGGCGGTATTTACAAAGCCAGCGCAGGTGCCATTTATCCGGCGCTGCAGCAACTCGAGGACGAGGGTCTAGTTACCGCGGATGCGGCAGCAGGGAAGCGCAGCTACTCGCTTACAGACGCTGGAAAGGCCGAGCTCAAGAGCGAGGCAGAAACGGTCAAGCGCATTTGGCAGCGTGCCGAGCAAGCAGGAGACTGGGCTCCGTGGATGGGCATGGAAGGCGCAGAAGTGATGCGTCCCGCATCCGAGTTGATGAAGACTGCGCTCAAAGCCGCGACTCGAGGCTCACACGACTCGGCAAAAGTTGCGAAGATCCGCGAAATTCTCGAGCGCACGAAACGCGAGATCGAAAATCTAGAAAAATCGTAAGTCGTAAGTTGTGGTGTGCAGTGACGAAGCGGCTCGAATGCGCAGCGAGCCGCTTCCATAGCTTTGTCATTCCGAGTGCGTTTTTTGGCGCGAGGAATCTGATCTTCCGCTCTCCACGACTGCAGATCCCTCGCCTTACTCGGAATGACAGCGCGCTTATTTTCGGAGTTCTGTTATTGCCCGGGCTGCAGCTGAACCGCGAGTTGATTCACCGCCGACACGTCGTAGTACGAAGAAAGGTCGGCATGTCCGGCCAGCGTGTCGCGTTCGTTGCCATCGACCAGGATCTGCACCTTCAGAATTCCGGGTGTGTTCGCAGAAATCGTGTGGATGAGCGACGCCACAGTTAGATCCTCCACCAGCACGCCGGATCGATGCGTGTTCGCGAAAGCAGCATTCAGATCGATCACCGCAATTCCTGGATCGACCAGAAACACGCTGCGAATTTCCGAGCCCGCGCCCAACACGTGAGGGGACGACTTATCGAGATAAATCGACAATAACGCTCGCAACAACTCCTCGGCACGTTGCTGGCGGCCAGACGGCATGGGAATCTGCGCGGACTCCGGACGCAGCGTGCCGTCCTCATCATGTGCCACAAACAACACAACCCCTTCGGTTGGCCCGGCCACGGGGGGCGCGAGCGGTCGAGTGTCCGTCGGAGTTCCCTCCGCGGCCGTGACCGTCTTTCGCATGTGCCACGCGTATCCGCCCAGCCCGAGCGCGGCCAGCAACAGCACTACCATACCGATTTTGAGATGGCGCGGAATCACGGTGCGCCTCTCAGTTGGTCCCGAGCCGCGGCGATCGCCGTCGCTACCGCGCTGGTAACGAGCTGCTGGTAGTCGGGCGCGGTCAGTTGTGACACGTCGGATCCTTGCGGAGCGATTTCCACCGCGATTGCCGGACCGACAACATCATTCAACGGACGCAGCGGAGCTGACAGCTCACGCACTGGAATCTGTCTCTTCTGTATTTCTCCGGCGACCAGGCTGGCCGTACTCTGGCTCAGCGGCAGGGAAGAACGTTGTGCCGTGCTCCACGATCGAAATGGTCCGCGGTCGTTGTCGCCAATGGGAAGCAGCGACGTGTAGACGCGAACACCGTGCCCGCTAGAAGCCGCGTGCAGTGCGATATAGATGGCAGCATGATCTGCGTTGGCGAACACTGCGCGCTGATCCACCAACAAGTTCGCATCGGAATCTCGAAGAACCAGGGTCGTGATGCCGCGGCTCTCGAGTTCCTGCCGCAGGCTACGCGCCAGGGCGACCGTGACATCCTTTTCAAGCAGTGTGGTGCTCAAAGTTTCGCCATGATCGTCTCCGCCATGGCTGGCGTCCACGACCGCAAAATAGCGCCGTCCCGCAGAAGCTGCCGCAGGAGTAGCTGCCGCCGGAGGCGCTTGTGCAGGCGCGGCCGCTGCGGGCGTTGTCCCCGGCGGAATATTTTGAGCGGTCGGATTTGGTGTAGCAGTTGCTGGAGGGGCCGCTGGAGAGACGGTGATCGTTTTTCCATCGTTTCCGAAAGCGGCCATGACTGGAATCGAAGCATTCACGGTAAGGATCGCCACTCCGTTGCTCTCGCTATAAATCGCAGAAGGAATGGTCTTGCTTCCGAAAGTCAGCGTAGGCGAGGCTGGCGCTACAAGAGGTTCGTGCGCGAATGTCATGCGCAAAGCTCCCGGTTCCGTCGCGACACTGGGATTCACCGGAGCGGTGAAGCGCAAGACCAGTCGGGGCGGATCGCCCGTCAGCGAAGCAGTGAAGTGTGTCGCCACGCCTCCGATGAAAACGCGGTCCGATTCCTCATGCACGGCGACCGGCCCTCCGAGCACACGCGGCATCAGTGCTCCGAGCGAACCAACCGTCACCATGCCTCGGCCGTTTTCCAGCAGGAACTTGCCGGCCAGGTCGGCATCGCGTCCTTGCACCTGCGCGCGGGTTTTGCCTGACTGGAAATCTGCTTCGACGTTGTTGTATCGCAGGCGCCAGCGCTGGCTGTCGGACTTCGCACTTACTTTTCCCAGCGGTTCGAGCAGTTCGATCAGCCCGACGTAATCCCGACCCTCACGTTGCACTAAGGGCAGCGAGTAATTCGCGACCGTGGAATAGACGGAAAGATGCTTTTCGGAGGGCGCCCCCGGAAGCCATAGCGCCCAGACAAGTGCCAGAAGAATAACCGCCACTACCGCCAGTCGCGAGCGAGACGCCGCTTCCAATACTGACTTGCCGACGCTCTCGCCGCTCTGGAATTTTCTAATCCAGGGCATACGCCGTCAGTCCACTCATCAGTTTCGGATAGAAATCGGTCGATTTCTGCGGCATGACCTCACCGGCATACGCCACTTCTTTCACCTTCTGCACCGGGCACGGATTCATCAGGAAAGCGATATTCGCTCCACCATTTCGTACTTGCCCGATCGCCTCACCGGCGTCGCGCAGGTAGGACAAATTCTCCTGATTTCGGATCGACTCCTCTGAAAGCCGCAGCACTCCTTCCAGCAGGCATTTGTGCAGTTGTACGACATCCAACGCTTGTTGCCTCGGAGAAAGTCCGCCAAGAAATCTTGCCGTCGTTGATTTCGGAGAGTGCAATAGAAAATTTCGGCCGGCAGTGACGACGAGCAACGCCATACCATTCCGGCCCCGCTCTTCAAGTAACGCCGTCGCCTTGGCAGCGTCGATACCGGCGTCTACCTCCTGCACTTCAAAAAACTCCCGGCAGGATTTTTCAAATCCATCCGCCGAGAACGAAGCCAGCGAATGCACCACGCGATGGGTCGGCAGCACCAATAATCCCGGATCGTTCATGTTAACGAACGTCATCATCACGAACTCATAAGGCGCCTCGGGATCGCTGTTTCCTGAATGGGCCCGGCACTCATTCCGGAAATTCAGCGCCGTTTCGTAACGATGATGTCCGTCGGCGATCACCAGTTTCTGTGCGCTCATCTTCGCTTGAACAGTAGCAATCACCGGCGCATCGGAGATCTGCCAAACGCGGTGCGCCACTCCGTACTCGTCCCTTACTTCAATGGTAGGGGGTGTCCCAGTTTTTGGCGACAGCAGGGAATCTATTTCTCCGGAATCCTCGTACAGGAGAAAGAGCTGCTCGTAGTGTGCGCGCGTAGCTCGCAGCAGGTCGAGGCGATCGGCCTTGGGTTTCGCCAGCGTCTGCTCGTGGCGGAAAACGACTCTAGCCGAATAATCCTCTACCCGCCCGAGTGCGATGAACCCGCGCCGTTCGAACCGGGCGCCCGATGGAGCATCAAAAGTCTGCGAATACGCGTAGATCGACGGAGCCGAATCCTGCTGCAAAATTCCCTCGGCCCGCCATCGCTTTCCATACGCCGCCGCTCGCGAATATACGTTTTCCACCGTATTGTCGCCTGCCTCGAGCCGACCGAGGATGATTCGGACAAGATTATAAGGACTTGCTTCGTAATACCGGTCCTGCATGGCAGGCGTGATCTTGTCGTAGGGTTGGGTGACGACTTGCGACGCAAGAACTCTCTGCAAGTTGTAGCGCACAGCACGAAAGGGACGTATGTCTGCCATAGGAAACCTTTGATTGTAACAAGATAGCGGAGAGCATCGCGGCACTCGATCGGTGGAAATGTCGTCACAGATGACGCAGCAACCATCTGAATCCATGCGAAACCCGCTTCTGATCGACGTTTTGGGACTTTGTCTCTAAGTTTTGACAAAAACTATGCCGCGTCGGGTAAAAGCTGTGCTAACATCCGCGGCATAAGAGGTATTTATGGCCTACCTTTCCAACAAGGTTCGGTCATCTCACCCGACGGCCCTAGTTCGACCTGCCTGTTCGGTTCTCCCCTGGGATCCGATTCAAGTCTCCCTGCGAAAAAATCTTCACGCCCTGAGATCAACTCAACTCAGTCAATGGTTCTTCCTCGCCGTGCTCGCAGTTCTGTGCGTCGGCCTTCCCGCCATCGCCCAGACGGATGTGAATGACGTTCACGTCCAGCCGCGGGAGGTCGCTAAGCCTGCGGATGCGACTCCGACTCCGAAGCCCGATCTGGTGTCCTCGAATCCTGACCTAATGTCCTCGGCCACCACCACGACGACCTCCGGCCTGAGCGCTCGCGTGCGGCCACTAAAGGTCGATGTTGATCTCGTTCTCGTGCCGGTGACGATTACCGATCCCATGAATCGCTTGGTGACCGGCTTGGAGAAAGAAAACTTCCAACTCTACGAAGGTAGTTCTTCGCAGGAAATCCGCTCATTCTCCAGTGAAGACGCTCCGGTCTCGCTCGGCGTGATTTTCGACTCCAGCGGCAGTATGAGCAGCAAAATGGACCGCGCCAAGGAAGCGGTCATCGAGTTCTTCAAGACGGCCAACCCGCAGGACGAATTCTTCATGATCACGTTCTCGGATGAGCCCGAAGACGTGACCGACTTCACCAGTTCCGTCGACGAGATCCAGAACAAGCTCGTCTTCGCCGTACCGCAACGCCGCACCGCGCTGCTCGACGCCATTTATATGGGTGTGAGCAAAATGCGCCAGGCCAAATATCCGAAGAAAGCGCTGCTCATCATCTCCGACGGTGGGGACAACCACAGCCGCTACACCGAAAATGAGATTAAGTCGCTGGTGAAAGAGGCCGACGTGATGATCTATGCTATCGGCATCTTTGATCGTTACGCGTCTGCCGTCGAAGAACGCCTCGGCCCGCAGCTCTTGAGCGACATCACCGAACTCACCGGCGGACGTGCCTTTACCATCGACAACCCCAACGACCTTGGCGACGTCGCAACCAAAATCGGCGTCGAACTGCGCAATCAATACGTGCTGGGATACCGGCCCACCAAAGTTGTGCGCGACGGCAAATGGCGTAAGATAAAAGTGAAGCTGCTGCCACCGAAAGGATTGCCGCCTCTACGGGTGTATGCCAGGACGGGATATTACGCGCCTGCGGAATAGGGCCGCGCAGGTTCTCTTTCTTCTCTCGTTTGTGATCTGGACCGCCGCACAGATAACTCTGCCCGCGCGCGCCCAGTCCGCTCCTGCCCAGTCACAGACTCAACCAGAACAGAAGCCCGATAAGCCTCCAGTCACTAATGCTCCCACCGTTGATGATAAGAAACTCAACGATCAGGGTGTCTTCGTCTTCAAGAAAGACGTCGACGAGGTCCTCTTACACGCCTCGGTGATCGACGACAAGCAGCACATTGTCACCAACCTCGATCGCAGCGCCTTCAACGTCTTTGAAGACGGGAAGCAGCAGAACATCATCTCTTTCCACCACGTCGACATTCCCGTCGCCATGGGTATTGTGATCGACAACTCCGGCTCCATGCGCGAGAAACGCGCCAAAGTGAATCAGGCTGCGCTGAATCTCGTACGCTCCAGCAATCCTCAAGATGAGGTATTCGTCGTCAACTTCAACGATGAGCAGTACCTCGATCAGGATTTCACCAACAATTTGCTGAAGCTGAAAGAAGCGCTCGAGAAGATCGATGCCCGCGGGGGTACAGCCCTCTATGACGCCGTCGTCGCTTCTGCCGACCACCTCAAACAAAATGCTCGCATGGAAAAGAAAGTCATCTTTGTGGTCACCGATGGCGAAGACAATGCCAGCAGCTTAACCCTCGAGCAGGCCGTGAAGCAGTTGCAGCAGGAAAACGGCCCTTCCGTTTACGCCATCGGCATCCTTGGGGACGAAGAGCATCCCAAGCGCGCCCGCAAGGCGCTCGAGATCATCGCCGATCGCACCGGCGGCATCGCGTTCTTCCCCAAGACGCTCGACGAGGTCGACGCCATCAGCCGCACCATTGCCAACGACATTCGTAATCAATACGCGATCGGCTATAAGCCAACAAATCCCCAGCAGGCTGGCGGTTACCGCCAAATCCGCGTCGAGGCCAAGGCCAAAGGCCACGGCAAACTGATGGTCCGCACCAAGACCGGCTACTACGCCGGCGCCCAACCCGCGGCCGCGGGCGCAAAATAAATCTTAAAGAGAGAAAAGAGAAAAATGATTTATGTGGGACAGCCCCCCTCGGCTGTCATAACAAGTCCTGAGGGTGCCCCATTCTAACGTCGCGTTTTGTGCGACGTTAGAGTGGGGATTTTGAATGTTGTCTAAGTGAGAATATTGAGTCCAAACTATCTCCCAGCCTGCTCCACCAACTCCGCCGCCGATTCAACTAGAGACGACTCTCCCTCCAAAGCCTTAGCCACTCGCGAGATTTCCTGCTCGGCCTCCGCATATTTTTTCTGCTCAATCCCCTCCCGCACTCCGGGAACAGTCTTCACTCCGTAACCTGTATAAACACCGGGAGCATAAAGTAAATGCTTGTACCACGCTCTCCGCGGCAACCCATCCTCGTTCGTTAATTTCCGCTCGCTCTCGATCAGCTTCGCATTCAGTGCTCGCAGTGCATCCGCCTGGCTCTGAGTAATCGCCGACTGTTTTTCTGACATCGCCTTGCGATAATGTTCAGCGCTCCGCGTCAAAGAATCCACGGCATTTTGCATGGGCGCAAAATTCAAGTGCGGAGGCATTTCCTCCCGTACCGGCGCAATCGTCGGACGCCGCGGATCGAGCGTCGCCTTAAAGACTCCCTCATCCAACTCCAGGTTTTGTTCCCGAATTTCTTCCTGCTTGTCGGCCAGCAATTTTTCCAGCTCTTTCGTGTAAGTCTGCACGGTATCCGCCAGATCCACAAAGTCGTACGGTAACACTTCCGCATCCGCCATCCGCAGCACGGCGGTCCCTGCTGTTTGCGATAGCGCCCGCCCAAACACGAACTCGTGATCTGAAAAATGCATGTACCAGTAGAAGTCGTCGTAGATCGAGTGATAAATCCCTTGCTCGTCCTCGCCTCCGTATCCCAGATCGAGCGTTGCAATTCCTAAATGATCCAGAAATCCCGTAAAGTCCGTCCCCGATCCCAGCGCGTCGATGCGCAAATCTCCCCGCTGTCGCAGTTCCTTTCGGTCATCTGCCGACTTCGCCTGCGCAATCCGTGACAGCTGCAGCCGCTGCCACACCGTCATCTTCGTCTCAGGCTCTTCAATCTCCTTCGCCACTCCATTGATGAACTGCTCCAGACTGTGCGACCCGCCCATGTTCAGCAGCCCACGGTCATTCCCATCCGAGTTGATGTAGACCGCAGCATGCTGCCGCAACTCATCCGCGTGCGTCTCCACCCACTCGGTAGATCCCAGCAACATGGGCTCTTCTCCGTCCCATGCCGCATAAATAATCGTCCGTCGCGGCTTCCATGCTTGCTTGAGCAGCAGTCCCAAAGCGCGCGCCTCTTCCAGCATCGCAACCTGCGCCGAGATCGGATCCTCTGCCCCATTCACCCACGCATCGTGATGGTTCCCGCGAACGATCCACTCATCCGGAGCCACGCTTCCCGGAATCTTCGCGATCACATCGTTGACCGGCTTGAGATCCCAGTTGAACGCCACCTTCAGATGGACCTTCGCCGGGCCTGGGCCCACGTGATACGAAATGGGCAAACTCCCGCGCCAGCTCTCCGGCGCCATCGGTCCCTTCAGCGCGGCCAGCAGCGGCTGCGCATCGCCGTACGAGATCGGCAGCACGGGAATCTTCGTCAGGCTCTTGGCTTCGCTCAATGGCAAACGCTTGGCATCCGCGGTCGCACCCACGCCGGGCGTTAGCGGATCTCCCGGACTCACCGACGCAAAATCCATCACGCTGCCGCGCTGTACTCCTTCCCGATTGCGCATTGGCCCTTCCGGAAACACGTCGTCCCGCGTGTAGCCATCATCCTGTGGCTCGGAATAAATCAGGCACCCGATCGCTCCATGCTCCGCCGCAATTTTCGGCTTCACTCCGCGCCACGAGTGCAAGTACTTCGCAATCACGATTGCGCCCTTCACCGAGATTCCCAGCCGGTCCAGCTTGTCGTAGTCCTCGGGCAATCCATAATTCACGAATACCAGAGATGCCGTCACATCGCCATCAATGGAATACGCGTTGTATGTCGGAAGCTGCTCCGATTTCTGATTCGAAGTCGGATCGACCGCCAGCGCCGGCTCTTCCAGCTTGGCCGTGAATTTGGTGGGCTCAATCATCTCTAGCAGCCTCACCTTCGGAGTAGGGAACAGCACATTGAACGTCTCGATGTGAGCGTCAAATCCCCACTCCTTGAAGCGCGCTAGAATCCACTCGGCATTCTGCTTGTCGTAAGGCGAGCCTACGTGATGAGGACGCGCGCTCAGCAGCCGCATATCTTCCCGCATGTTTGCGGGATCAGGGATGGCCCGGAACTTCATCTCCCAATCGCGTTCGGCCTGGCTGGACTGCGCAGAAAATCCTGCAAGCGGAGCGGTATCTGCCCCAAGAGACACCGACGGCATCATCAATCCAAAAGCCAGCACCACAGCGGCGAAGCGTCGCATGTAATTCCTTTCAAGGAAAGAAGTGGGCGCCAATTATATCCGCCAAGGCAAAATGGGATCGTCTTCCTTCGTGCCACTTAGTGTCCTTCGTGGTTAAAGCTTTTGAATATTTCCACCGTTCCTCACTCGAAGGAGAGCCATCAGAGTGGTCCGTATCGGTTGAAAGGATCCGTCCCAAGGCACGCTAGCCGCGCATCGAGCAGCCTCATATCAGGGCATGCCTTCAGGCATGCCGTCTGACGCCCACTTACGAGAAGGGCTTTAGCCCCTGCATTGACGATTCCCAACTCCCCTCGTACCCTGTAAGGTGCCTTCCAAGAATCAAGAAATGTCCCACCTGCGCGTCGCCGACGACATCACACAACTGGTCGGTGAAACTCCCATGCTGCAACTCAAGCGCCTCGTCCCCTCGGGATCAGCCGATGTATTCGCCAAGCTCGAATACCTGAACCCCGGAGGGAGCGTCAAAGACCGAGCAGCCATCGGGATCATCCGCCGCGCCGAGCAAGATGGCAAGCTCTCTCCGGGCGGCACCATCGTCGAAGCCACTGCCGGAAACACCGGCATCGGCCTCGCGCTCATCGGCGTCAATCGCGGCTACAAGGTGAAGCTGTTTGTGCCCGAGCGCTTCTCCGAGGAAAAGGTCAAGATCATGCGCGCCCTCGGCGCCGAGGTGACTCGAACTCCTGATGCTGAGGGCATGCAGGGCGCCATCCGCCAAGCAAAGGCTTTGGTCGCCAGCGATCCCACTGCGTTCATGGCCGGACAGTTCGAAAACCTCGCCAATCCCGACTATCACTATGAAACCACCGCCCGCGAAATCTTCGAGCAGATGGATGGACGCATCGATGCCGTCGTCATCGGCTGCGGAACTTCCGGCACGTTCTCCGGCGTCGCGCGCTATCTGAAAGAAAAATTGCCGAGCGTCTTAGCCTACGCAGTCGAAACTCAGGGCTCGATTCTCGGTGGCGGCCCACCCGGGCCGCATAAAGTCGAGGGCATTGGCGCAAGCTTCATCCCAAAGACGTTCGATCGCTCGGTCTGCGACAAAGTTCTCATGGTGATGGACGATGATGCCTTCGGCACCGTAAAAACACTCGCTGCTCAGGAAGGGGTTCTCGCCGGATCCAGCGGAGGCGCCGCCGTCGCCGCCTCACTGAAAGTTGCCGAGCAACTCGGCCCCGGCAAGCGCGTCGTCACCATCATCCCCGACTCCGCCGAGCGCTACCTCTCCAAAAACATTTTCGAAGGCGGGATGTAATTGGCAGTAGTGAAAGCCTTCACGTCGCCTCTTATCAGGCTATGCCTTCAGGCATAGCGTGCCGTTTGCAAACAAGTGAATGACTGCTGCCGGAACGACATCCTTTTCGGAGCTTTTGAACAGAAAAAATTCTCCAAATGTTCAGATGTACTTGACTTCACCGCGACCCCTCCCTGACCCTGTCAGGTCGGGCACGTTTGGATGCAAATGTCTGGCGTAACACCGCTAAAGCCTCCTAACTCCTAACCGCTCAAGATTTTGCGGGAAATCGCAAACTTGCGGGCTGATTCCAAAGGACTTACCGCATGCAGAAGGTTTAACTCATTTAGAATCAATATTTTGCCCGTATCTTGTTGCAACACATGGACTATTTGACGATTTTCCCCTAACTCCAAGATTCAAATAGACCCCTGGGGGGAGGGGTACCCCCGAAACTGAAGGATTCCCAAAACGAGCATCGATGAAACCACCGAAAAATTTAGGATTTGCCACTCGCGCTATCCACGCCGGTCAGGAACCCGACCCGCTCACCGGATCTGTCACTGTCCCGATTTATCCAACCTCGACGTACGTTCAGCAGGGAATCGGCGAGCACAAGGGATACGAATATTCCCGCGTTTCCAATCCCACGCGCGCGCGTCTCGAAGAAAACCTCGCCTCCCTCGAAGGCGGAGTCGCCGCCCGCGTCTTCGCGAGCGGCATGGCCGCGATCAACGCCATCGTCACCCTGTTGAAGTCCGGAGATCACGTGGTTTGTGGCGACGACCTCTACGGCGGAACTCCGCGCCTCTTCAACAGCGTGATGGCGAATTTCGGCCTCGAATTTTCCTACGTCGACACCTCTGACGCCGTGAACGTCGAGCGCGCCATTCGCAAGAATACGCGTATGGTCCACATCGAGACGCCCACCAATCCCATGATGCGGCTCAGCGATCTCGCTGCCATCTCCGCGATTTGTCGCCGCAAGAAAGTTCTGCTCGTCGTCGACAACACGTTCATGTCGCCATATTTTCAGCAGCCGCTTGCGCTCGGCGCCGACATGGTTGTCCATTCGACCACGAAGTTTCTCAACGGTCACAGCGATGGTTTGGGAGGAGTAGTCGTCTGCGCTCAACAAACGCACGCTGACCAGTTGGCATTTCTGCAGAAAGCTGCGGGTGCGATTCTGTCGCCTTTCGAATGCTTCCTCGTCTTACGCGGAGTGAAGACGCTAGCCGCGCGCATGGAGATTCATGATCGCAGCGGACGCATAGTCGCTGACTTCCTCTCGAAGCACAAAAAAGTGAAGAGAGTTTTCTACCCGGGATTGCCAGACCATCCGCAGCATCAGTTGGCGAAGCGTCAGATGACCGGCTTCGGATCGATGATCACCTTCGAAACCGGTTCGCTCAAGAATGCCAACAAGATGCTGAAAAAATGCCGCATCTGTTCTCTCGGCGAGTCGCTCGGCGGAGTGGAAACATTGATCTCGCATCCAGCGACCATGACTCACGCCGCGCTGGGTGTGAAGGGACGCAAAGCGATCGGTATCACTGACGGTCTCGTTCGCATCTCAGTGGGCATTGAGGATGTCGATGACATTCTCGACGACCTCGACCAGGCACTGAATGCGATTTAAAACTAGCTGCGGATTTTCAAGGATTTTCTCGGATACAGTCGGAGAATAGGTCTGTAGCGTTTCTTTGAGTGATCAAAACCAATCCGGCGCTCGCGAGTGGAATTCCGCGGTTTACCATCGTCTCTCCGGACCGCAAGTCAGTTGGGGCAAGAAAGTCTTGTCGCGGCTTCAATTGCGCGGAGACGAAGTTGTCCTCGATGCAGGCTGTGGCACTGGACGCCTGACCGCCGAACTGCTCGAAGCTTTACCCAACGGACGCGTCGTCGGCATCGATCTCTCGCAAAACATGTTGCGCTCCGCCTGCGAACACCTTGGTTCGAACGTTGGCGCGCGCGTGAGCCTGGTTGCTTGCGACTTTCTCCATCTGCCGTTCGTTGCAGCATTCAACGTGATTGTGAGCACCGCGGCATTCCATTGGGTGCGCGATCACGCCACGTTGTTCGCGAATCTGCATCGAGCGCTTATCCCCGGAGGCTGGTTGGAAGCCCAATGCGGAGGCGGTCCGAACGTTGCTCGCCTTCGCGATCGTGCGGATGCTCTCGCCGCCACGCCGAAGTTCGCACCGTATTTCGAAGGCTTCCACGAGCCCTGGCTTTTCGAGGACGCGGAAGGCGGAGCAGCCACCCTGAAGCGCGCGGGATTCGTCGATGTCGAGACTTCAGTCGAGGCCGCGCCAACTATCCTCGACAATGCGGGTCACTACAGTGAGTTCGTGCGCAATATCGTCCTGCGTCAGCACCTGCAAAACCTGCCAACCGAAGAGTTGCGTTCGGAGTTCATGGCTGCGCTCACCGACCAGGCTGCTGCCGATGATCCGCCGTTTTGTCTGGACTACTGGCGGCTAAACCTGCGGGGATGCGCCGCCTGACGCTACTTCACCGACTCCCCGATCCAGTCCAGGTAGCCAGCACTGCCGTCTTCGGCGGCGATGGCAATGCATTCCGGCACATCGTAAGAATGCAACTCGACCAGCGCATCGCGTACTGCCGGGAATCGTTCCGAAGTGGTCTTAATCAGCAGCAACCATTCGCGCGCTTCTTCCACCTTACCTTGCCAGCGATAAACGGACTCGATCTGAGGAACGATATTCACGCACGCCGCAAGTTGCCGCTCGACCAGGTGTCGTGCGATCTTGCGGGCTTCCTCTTCCGAGCTAGCCGTCGAGAGGACGATTCGCTTGTCAGTCATATAGAATCAGCCGTCCGCTTACAGCCGGACACTTTCGGCTGGCTTACGGAGAGATTAGCATTTCGTGCAATCCAATGAGGTCGACATGCTAACGCAAATCAAGTTCGGGACATCGGGTTGGCGCGCAGTCATGGCCGATGAATTCACCATGGCCAACGTGCGCCGCGCTGTCACCGGTATCGCACGTTACGTTGCGTCGCAGAAGGCCAAAGGCGCGCGAATCATCGTAGGCCGCGATCCCCGCTTCCTGGGAGAAACCTTCTGCTCGATCGCTGCGGAAATCCTGTCCGCGCAAGGAATCACGCCATTGGTTGTCGCCGAGCCAGCTCCCACCCCGGCATTTGCGCATGCAGTGGTTCACAACAAAGCCGATGGCGTCATCAACTTTACGGCCTCGCATAATCCACCGGAATACAACGGCATCAAGTTCTCGACGCCCGATGGCTGTCCCGCTCTACCCGAAGTCACGAAGAAGATCGAAGCAGAGATTGTGGCGGCAGACAACGCTCCATCAGCAAAGGCTGCGAGCACAGCTTCGCCCGCGAGCGAGTCGCTCGATCCCAAGCCCGCTTACCTGAAACGCCTCGGCGAAATTATTGACCTCGAAGGAATTCGCAAGGCTGGGCTAAAGGTGGCATTCGATCCCATGTGGGGATCGGCGCGCGGCTACTCGGACGAACTCCTCCGTACCGCAGGGGTTCAGGTTGCGACCGTACACGATTATCGCGACGTTCTGTTTGGCGGACATGCCCCGGAGCCCGATGATCACTTGCTCGAAGATCTACGCAAGAAGATGCGCGAGAGCGGTGCGCAGATCGGCATTGCGACCGATGGCGACGCGGACCGCTTCGGCATCGTCGACGCCGACGGAACCTTTCTGCAGCCCAACTACGTAATCGCGCTGCTGTTCGATTATCTGGTCGAGAGCCGCGGGTGGAAGAACGGAGTCGCGAAGTCGGTGGCCACAACGAACCTGATCAATGCGCTCGCGCAAGCCCACGGTGTGGAGCTGCATGAAACTCCGGTGGGATTCAAGTACATCGGCGAACTAATCATGCAGGACAAGATCGCGATCGGCGGAGAAGAGAGCGCTGGACTCTCGATCCGTCACCACGTTCCCGAGAAAGATGGACTGCTTGCCGGCCTGCTGTGTTGCGAGGCGGTAGCGAAGAGAGGGAAGTCTCTCGGCGAGCAATTAAAGGTCATCAGTAACCAGGTTGGTTCCTTTTATCCCGAGCGCCAGAACTTCCGATTGACGCCGGAGGTGAAGGCGAAGTTCACTGAGAAGTTGAAGTCTGATCCGCGCGAGTTCTGTGGCCATACCGTAAGCGAGGTCAACCGCAAGGACGGGCTGAAACTTGTGTTCTCCGACGGATCGTGGGTCTGCTACCGTTTGTCGGGGACGGAACCGGTTGTCCGCGTCTACACCGAGGCTCGTAGCGAGCGCGGTCTGGAGAAGTTGAGCACCGTAGCGAAGAATTGGATTTTTGAGTAAAGGATCACTTGAAGAATTTGCCCAGAATCGCGCGTTTTCCACGTCCTGAGGATGGTTTTCGCGCCGTCGTCGACCGCGCCCCGCAGGCGGAAGCATTTGCCGTGTCGTGGATCGAGCGCATACGTCCGTTCGCGTCCCGTGTTTATGCGCTGCGTCGTCGCATTGCAACCGTTGCCGTGGCAGTACTGGCAGGTTCACTGTTTATCCACGTTATGTTTGGCGCGAATGGAATGGTCGTCTACAAGCAAAAGCGTGCAGAGTACCAGTCGTTGCGCAAACAAATTGTCCTGGAGCAGCAAGAGAATGATCGCTATACGCAGCAGATTCAAGGCCTGAAAAGCGACCAGACGGCGATTGAAAAAGAGGCCCGCGAACAACTCGGATACGCCAAGCCCGGAGAGTACGTATACGTCCCGCCCACGCCCGCAAAGCCCGCTGTAGCCTCGAATCACACCGCGAAAAAGTAGCCGACAGGATTTTCTCCGTGTGCAAAATTCGACTTTGGTCGCTGCCCTGCTGACAATAGCTTTGTTTCGCTGTGATATATTCGGCCTGCCTCATTCCAGTTCAGCCGGGATTTGTTGCCCAAGCGACGACATTGTTCCCGACGCACGGTTAGTTGCGGTGTGGGGCCGCAATCCGAATTCACAAAGGAGAACAACCGGCCATGAGAAAGATTTTAGCGATCTGTATGGCAGTATGCTTCGTGTTTGCTTTGTCCGCGATGGCGTTCGACGACATGGGCAAGAGCGGCACGGTTAAGGGATGGGTGGTGGACGACAAGTGCGGTGCCAAGGGTGCGAACGCGGGCGCGGAAGCCTGCACCAAGAAGTGCCTCGCTGCTGGCGCGAAGATGGTTGTCGTGACCGATGGAGATTCGAAAGTACTGGCCGTCGAGAATCCGGATGCCCTGAAGGGGCATGAAGGACATCACGTCGCCGTGACTGGGACGATGGGGAAAGACTCGATCAAAGTCGACAGCGTGAAGATGCTGTAGAGAGAGTCTGATGGAAATTTGAAGGGCGGCCTTTTGGTCGCCCTTTTGTTTTTCTCAGCGGACCACGCCTTCCAGCGGCGAGCTTGCAGTGGCATACAACTTCCTCGGCATGCGCCCTGAGAGATAGGCTTGGCGTCCGGCAATCACGGCGTTTCGCATCGCTTCGGCCATCAATACTGGATCCTGGGCGTTGGCGATGCCGGTGTTCATCAGGACTGCGTCCGCACCGAGTTCCATGGCGATGGCCGCGTCCGATGCTGTTCCGACGCCTGCATCGACAATCAACGGAACTCCTGTGATCATCTCGCGCAGGATGCGGATATGAGCCTGATTCTGAATCCCCATACCACTGCCAATTGGCGCGCCCAGCGGCATGATGGTTGCGGCTCCTGCGTCGATCAAGCGCTTGGCGAAGACGATGTCATCCGACGTGTAAGGAAGCACGGTGAACCCTTCTTTCACCAGCACACGTGTCGCCTCGAGCGTGGCCTGCACATCGGGATAAAGCGTGGCTTGATCGCCGATGACTTCGAGTTTGACCCAATCCGACAGCCCGACTTCGCGGCCCAGGCGCGCGGCTCGAATGGCTTCGTCGGCCGTATAGCAGCCGGCTGTGTTGGGAAGCAAGAAGTATTTCTTTGGATCGATATAGTCCAGCAGCGATTCCTTGCTGCGGTCGAGGTTGACGCGGCGCACCGCGACGGTGACCATCTCTGCGCCACTGGCTTCAAGGGCGCGCGCCGTTTCCTGGAAAGATTTATATTTTCCCGTGCCAACAATCAGTCGCGAGCGAAAAGAACGTCCGGCAATAATCAATGAATCCGACATGGGATTATTGTATTGAAATGAAGCTCGGGTACGCGAAACTGTCGACTTCGCTCGACGGACAGCCGATCGCGGCTGTCCCCACATTTCAGGAAACGGTCGCCGCTTCTGCTTGCGCGTAGAGGTCGTCGATCTGCTGACGGTAACGATCTTCGATGACGCGGCGGCGAAGCTTTAGAGTCGGCGTCAGGGCACCGTTATCTGCAGTGAATTCGTCCGGCACCAGCATCACGCGTTTGAGTTTTTCGAAGCGAGCCAAATTCTGATTGATGGCTTCCACGATCCCGTCGTACAGGCTTTGGACCTTCGGATTTGCGACCAGCTCTCCCCGCGAACCAAACGGAATGCCATTGGTGCGCGCCCACTCTTCCAACAGCGAAAAATTTGGCGATACGATCACTGCGGGAAATTTACGCCGGTCGCCGAGAATGGCCGCGACTCCGACCAGCGGATTGAGCTTGAGCGAATTCTCGATCGGCTGAGGCGCGATGAACTTCCCGCCCGACGTCTTGATCAGATCTTTCTTGCGATCGGTGACCGAGAGATATCCGTCGGAGTCGACATTGCCAATGTCGCCGGTCTTGAACCAGTCTCCTATGAATGCAGCGTGAGTCTCGTCCGGGCGATTCCAGTAGCCTTTGAAAATAGATGGACCGCGCACGAGGATTTCGCCATCCTCCGCGATGCGGACTTCGAGATTCGGCATGATCTTGCCGACGGTGCCGATGCGATGATTCTTGGGCGTGTTGAGCGCGATGACGGGCGATGTCTCAGTAAGGCCATAGCCCTCGTGAATGCGGATACCGGCGGCGGCGTACCATTCGGCGAGTTCGCGGCCGAGCGGAGCGCCTCCGGAGATAAATGTCTCAACCTTGCCGCCCATGCCTTCGCGAATCTTGGAGAAAACGAGTTTGTTGGCAAGTTTCCAGGCGGGTGATTTCGGGAATTCGTCCCGCGAGAATTTCAGGTTTGTTCCGGCGTCCGACTGAGAGTGCCCAGTTGAAGATGGCGCGCTTGGGAAATCCTTTGGCCTTCTGCTCGGCCTGCGCGTAGATCTTTTCGTAGACGCGCGGAACGGCGACGAACAATGAAGGTCGCACCTCCTGCAAGGCCTCGGGCAAGCGCTCAATGAATGGGCAATAGGCGAGCGTCACGCCGTGATAGAGCATGGCGAAATCCAAGTGGCGCGCGGTGATATGGCAGAGCGGCAGAAATGAGATGCTGACGAGGCCCGGCTGCATATCGAAGCCAAGCAGGGAGCAAAGAATGTTGGAGGCGATGTTGCCATGCGTCAGCTTGGCGCCCTTCGAAGTGCCGGTTGTGCCCGAGGTGTAAACGATGGTTGCGAGGTCATCGGGAGAAATGGAGCGGGCACGCGTCTCGATCTGAGGGCCGAGGATATCCGGGCCGTCGCGTCCGATGCGATCGAGCGTCACGCAGCGGCTGGCGAAGGGTGCGAGATCGCCGGCGAATTCGATCGAGTCCATGACGATGATGCGCTCGATCTTTGTCTGCGGGAGGATGGAAAGCATTTTGTGCAACTGCTGGTCGGAGGAAAGAAAAATTACACGGCAACCGGAATCGTTCAGCACGAAAGCGGTTTGTTCGGGAGTGAGCGTTGTATAGAGAGGTACGGTCACGGCGCCGATGAGGAGCGTGGCCATATCGGCCATCGGCCATTCGGGCCGATTCTCGCTGAGAATGGCGACGCGGTCGCCGGGTTGAATTGACCAAGACCGGAGCGTGTGGCTAATCCGGGCGACACGCTGGCCGAATTCGCGCGAGGATATCGGCAGCCATTTTCCCGCTTCGCGATAAAGCAACATGCGATCGAGATTGCGTTCGAGGGCGGTGAAAAAGATGTCGTTCAGTGTGGCGATACTCATGGCGTCGGTCAGGCCCAACTCCGCGCGGTCGCGGAAACTGCTTTGCATGCAATGTACTGTTTCCGCATCGATTTGAGCAATGTGAAACAGGGCAACAATGGTTACCGAAAGGCATCCTTATTTACGGCAAAAGCGCGGCGAGGGTATGCTGGTTGCATACTCCGTGGGAGGGGTTCAAATGCAGAAACGACAATCGAGGCTGCTGGCGGCGGCATTGCTGTTGGCCAGCACGCTCAGCGTGAGTCGCATCGGGATTTGCGCAAGCCAAAACCGAGGGAGCAATGCCTAAGGTTGGGGACATGGCTCCTGACTTCAGTCTGAAGTATTTCGACGGCACCGATCGCAAAGACATAAAGTTGAGTGATTACCGTGGGAAGAAGAATGTAGTTCTGGCATTCTTCGTCTTCGCATTTACCGGTGGTTGAACCCAGCAAATGAAAAACTTCCAGCAGCATTTGAAAGAGCTGGAAGCTACCGACACCCAGGTCCTGGGTGTGAGCATGGATAGTCCATTCGCCAATAAAGCCTTCGCCGATCAAATTGGAGTTACCTTCCCGCTGCTCAGCGATTGGGGCGGCAAAACCACACGAGAGTATGGGATCTACAAAGACGAGTATCAGGCGGCGCGCCGCGTAAACTTCCTGATCACGAAAGATGGGAAGATTGCGGAAGTGCAAGTCGACAAGGATGCCATCGATCCCACGAAGATTGTCGATGCGTGCCAGCGGCCGAAGTTGAAGAACTAAAGTTCTAAAAAGTCACAAAGCTAAAATACCCCACCCTGGCCGCCCAAACCCGCGGCTAGGGTGGGCTACTTTCCCCGTCCTCTGCAAGTGCGTCTTCCACAGGTACTTCCCGCGCGCAGGAAACTAAAGCGTCTCTATCGTGTTTACAGAGAATGAAGGTAAGATCGACACGCATCGACTCTATTTACGCTTGGGGCGACATTTATGAAAACACGCAAGTTGTGGTTTTGGATGGTCCTACTCGCGAGCGTTATGTTCGCTCTGCAATTTTCTACTCCCGCTAAAGCGCAAGATCAACAGGATCAAGATCAGGATGATCAGAACGATCAGGCAGCGGATCCTCCGGCGCGAGTCGG
Source organism: uncultured Acidobacteriota bacterium (assembly GCA_963818115.1). Classification (GTDB taxonomy): domain Bacteria; phylum Acidobacteriota; class Terriglobia; order Terriglobales; family Acidobacteriaceae; genus Sulfotelmatobacter. The sequence continues at coordinate 243,489 of CAWFQZ010000025.1, read as the reverse complement.
TCGTTTGGACTTTTCTCAGGGCTCGGTTTCGTTTCGTCCGGCAGGAGAAGATGACTGGGTCAACTCGGTTCCGAACCGCCCGATGGTGACGGGCGACGACCTTTGGGCGGACGAGAATTCGCGCGCCGAAGTGCATGTCGGATCGACGGCACTGCGGCTGGGAGCAAAGACTGGGATTACATTTCTGGCACTTGACGATCACACCACGCAGATTCGCCTGGCTCAGGGTTCGTTGATTCTGCGCGTGCGGCACGTGGATGACGACGACAGCTATGAAGTCGATACGCCGAACCTCGCGTTCAGCCTGCTGCAACCCGGTACGTACCGTCTGGACGTGAGCGAGGATGGAAGCCAGACGATCACCACTGTATGGCACGGGCGTGGGCGCGTGACCGGCGGTGGACTGACTTACACCGTAGTTGCCGGTCAAACCGCTACCTTTACTGGCAACGAGCAGCATCTGGATTACGATCTGCAGCAACTCGGGAATCAGGACGATTTGGACAGCTGGGCGTTTGAGCGAGATGACCGAGAAGATCGCGCTGACTCGGCGAACTATGTATCTCGCGAAATGACGGGCTACGAAGACCTCGATGACAATGGCGACTGGAGCTATGTGGCGGGCTACGGCGAGTGCTGGCGTCCAAGAGCAGTAGTCGTGGGGTGGGCTCCGTACCACTATGGACATTGGGCCTACGTTGGGCCGTGGGGCTGGACTTGGGTGGAAGATGAGCCTTGGGGCTTTGCACCGTTTCACTACGGACGTTGGGCGTTCGTCAACAGCGGATGGTTCTGGGTGCCGGGACCGGTGGTTGTGCGTCCAGTGTGGGCGCCGGCGATGGTGGCTTTTGTTGGCGGCGGACCGGGGTTCCACTTCTCGGCGGGCGTTGGTGTGGGATGGTTCCCGCTGGCTCCTGGAGAAGTCTACGTGCCTGGCTATCACGTGAGCCGTGCGTATGTGAATAATGTGAACATCACGAATACGTCGGTGAATGTGACACGAGTGACGAACGTGTACAACACAGTAATCGTCAACCGCAGCACTACGATTAACAACATCACTTACGTCAACCAGCGCGTGAACAACGGCGTGACAGTTGTATCGCACGATGCGTTTGTGAATGCGCGTCCGGTGGCGCAGAACGTAATGCGGGTGGATCAGCGGGAAATATTGGCAGCACCCGTGAGCCGCGTAGCGTCAGTCGAACCGGTGCGTGGCAGCGTAGTTGGCGCGGGACGCCAGGCGTCGGTGCGGCCTCCGGCGGCTGTGATCAACCGTCCGGTGGTTGCGGTAAGAACGCCTCCAGCGCCGCAGCGTTCGATGGACCAACGGCAGGCACAAGCCGGGGGACACTTGAATGAGCAGTCGCTGGTGCATCCGGCAGGTCCGTCGCGGCCTGCGCAAATGAATCAGGAGGGACGCTCGCAGCCGAACCAGCAAGGTTTCCGGTCGTTCAGCCCGCCTGCCAATAACAACAATGTCGGCAACAACCAGGTTCGGCAGATGCCGCAAACTCAGCCCCGAACGTTCGAACAGCAGGGAAGTTCGGAGACCGAAAACCGGAACGCGCAGACTCCGCAGAACCGGATGCAGCCGACGAATCGTGATTTCAGGGAGTCGCAACAAACGGCCACTCAACCGCAGTCACATCCGTTGGTGAGACCCACGCCTCCGGTGCAGGAGCGGACGCCGCAACAGGAACAGCAGCAGGCGCAGAAGTTCAATCAATGGCAGCAGCAGCGACCAGCGTCTCCTCCGGCGCAGTCACGGCCGCAGCCCCAACAGCGAGCTCCGGAGCCGCGGCAGGAGAAGCCGAAAAAGTAGACCGTTGACGCTGGTGGCTCATCAGTATGGTAGGGTTCGCATGAGATGTCGTTGCGAACGAGCGATTGAGAACGACAACGCCGGGAGCGGCACACACACTCCCGGCGTCACTTTTTGTGGCGGTTTGCCGGCGGAACGATGAGCGAGATGAAGCGTCCAAACATTAACTGGATGGATCTCCTGTGGCTGGTGCTTCTGGCCGCGCTGGCTGTGCTGCCGCCGCAACGGGAGATCCACAAGCAGCTCATCCTGCTTGCCTTCGGGATCCTTCAGCTGGGTGAGAGCTGGATCATTAGCCGCCTTCCCAGCCGAGGACCGGCTTATCTCGTGCTGATGAAGATCGCTTTGGCGACGATGCTCGTGGATCACACGGGCGAATTGGCGATCAACAGCTACTACTATCCGATTTATTTCGTTCCTGCGGTGACGGCGGCGGAGTATTTCGGCCCGTGGGCTACGTTGCTTTGGACCTCGTTGGCATCGGCCACCTACTGTTCTTACCTTTATCCTGCACTGCAGGAATTTGAAATTACCGAAGAAGATTACGGGCGGCTAGCGATCCGCATTCTGTTCTTTTATCTAGCGGCGATGGTGGTGAACAAATTTGTTGTCGAAAGCCGGAAACAGACGCAGAGATATCAGGAATTGGCGGAAACGTTGGCAGAAGCGAACCGCCGCCTGGAACAGGCGCAGGCCGATGCGAGACGCTCCGAACGACTCGCGGCATTAGGCCAGCTTTCTGCCGGACTCGCCCACGAAATTCGCAATCCTCTGGGAGTGATTAAAGGTTCGGCAGAGATGTTGACGCAGAAGCTCAATGAATCGAATCCACTGGCTACCGAACTCGCGGGATATATCTCGACTGAGACCAATCGATTGAGCGCGCTCGTTACACGATTCTTGGATTTCGCGCGGCCATTGCATGCCGATCTGTCTCCGCTAGACGTTCCTTCGGTACTCGATCGGGCGCTCAACGATGTGGCTCAATTCTGGAAGGGAGCGCCGGTGCGGGTTGAGAAGCACTACCAGGCAAATCTGCCAGAGGTTCCGCTCGACGAGTCTCTTGCGGAACAGGCCTTTGTGAACATCATTCAAAACGCCTACGATGCAATGAATACGACGGGCGGAGTCCTGCGAGTTACCGCGGAACGTAGCGTTCAAAATATCCGCAACGGGCACAGCGTCGAAGGCGTCGAAGTGCGGATTGCGGATAGTGGGCCCGGAATCTCGCACGAACTGCAGGAGCAGATTTTCAATCCGTTTGTGACCACGAAAAAGACGGGCGTGGGGTTGGGCTTGTCGATCGTCTCGAAGATTATTGATGGGCATCACGGGTCGATCCGGATTGAGAACGCTGCAAATGCCGTTCCTGCGGCTGGCGAAGGTCCGGGCGCCTGCTTCGTGATATTTTTCCCTGCGGTGAGCCAGAACAGTCCTGCGGGCGGTAGCGCTCATCTGGTGATCTCCTGAGAACCGAAGAATTTAGAGCGATGAATTCATGCCGACTATTTTGATTGTCGAGGACGAGGCAAAAATGCGCCGCCTGCTTGAGTTGAACCTCGGGGAGGACGGATTCGCGACCCATTCGGCCGGCGATGCAGAAACCGGCCTCAAATTACTGCGCGAAAACACCGTCGACCTGGTGTTGACCGACCTGAAGCTCCCCGGCATGAATGGACTGGAATTTCTGCAAACCATCAAGCGCCAAAATGCTGCGCTGCCGGTGGTCGTGATGACCGCATTCGGAAGCGTTGAAACCGCGGTCGAAGCGATGAAGGCCGGGGCTAGTGATTATGTATTGAAGCCGTTCTCTTTGACCGAGATGCGTATGGTCATCCACAAAGAGTTGGATGTTCGAAATCTACGCGAGGAGAACCGGTCGCTGCGCGAGGCCTTAGGAAAGCGCTATTCGCATCCCAACGTGGTTGCGCGAAGTCCGAAGATGCAGGAAGTGCTGGCGACGGTTGAGCGGGTAGCGCCGACGAATGCGACGGTGTTGTTGGGCGGTGAAAGTGGCGTCGGCAAGGACTTGGTTGCCCGCGCGATTCACGAGAAGTCGCGGCGCGCGACGGGACCGTTTCTCAAGATCAACAGCACGGCAATTCCGGAGAACCTGCTGGAAAGCGAGTTGTTCGGCTTCGAAAAAGGAGCCTTCACCGGGGCAGTGGCAAGCAAGCCGGGAAAATTCGAACTGGCGGATAAGGGAACGTTGTTTCTCGACGAGATTGGCGACGTTCCTCCGGTGACGCAAGTGAAGTTGCTGCGCGTGCTGCAGGAGCGCGAGTTCGAGCGATTGGGTGGGACGAAGACGGTCAAAGTGGATGTCAGGCTCATCGCCGCGACCAATCGGGATCTGCGCGAGGCGCTCGAGCAAGGCACTTTTCGTGAAGATCTTTATTACCGCCTCAACGTAGTGCCGATCGACATCGCGCCACTGCGCGAGCGCAAGGAAGATATTCCGGATCTCGCTAATTTATTTATCGCGCGCTTCGCGGGAGACTCCGGCAAAGTGATCGAAGGCATTTCACGGGAAGCCATGCAGATGCTGGTGAATTACCACTGGCCGGGAAACGTTCGTGAGCTTCAGAACGTGATTGAACGCGCGTGTGCGCTCAGCAAAGGAAATGCGCTCGAAGCCACCGACATCCATCTCGACATTCGTCCGTCGAAAGCCGGGAACGGAGCGCCGGGATTTCTGCCGGACGGGATGACCCTTGAACAGTGGGAAGACGAAATGGTCCAGGAAGCATTGCGCCGCGCGAATGGAAATAAGAGCCAGGCGGCGCGGTTGCTGGGGCTTTCGCGCAATGCGCTGCGCTACCGGCTCTCAAAAATTGGCATCGCCGATGAGAGCGAGAAAGAGTCCTAGCCGCGCCTATTCCGACTTCAGCAGCATGCAGGTTACGTCGTCGTGCTGGGGAGTATTGCCGACGAACAGGTCGACCTCGGCCATTAGCCGCTTGAGCATCTCGCTAGGCTCGAGGGCGCGATTCGCATCGATGGCCGCCAGCAGGCGAGTTTCGCCGTATTCATCCTGACGCGCATTTTCCGCTTCCACCAAACCATCCGTAAAGATGATGAGCCAGTCCCCGGGCGCGAGCGTGACCTTCGCCGATTCATATTTCACTTCGGGCATAATCCCGAAGGGCAAGCCACCAATATCAAGGCGCTCAATCAGTCCACTGGCACGGCGGAGAACGGGATTGTTGTGGCCGGCGTTGATGTATTCCAGCGTGCGCTGAGCAGGATCGTATTCTGCCAGGAACGCGGTGGTGAAACGAAGTCCACCCTGGCTGTTCGTGCAGGCGTAGCGGTTCATGTTCGAAGCAAGTTCGGGCAAAGCCACCTGAGCCGTCGAAAGTGTTTTTAGGCTGGCCTGGAAGGTGGCCATCAGCATTGCGGCAGGAATGCTTTTACCGGCGACGTCGGCGACCGCCAATACGACACGGTTCTCGTCGTTCGTTTTGCCGGGCCGCGGGAAGACGTCGTAATAATCTCCGGCAACGGTATTGGCGGGACGCGTCGTGTAGGCGAGCGCCAGGCCGGGTATCTGCGGAGGAGCACCGGGCAGAAGCCACGTCTGGATCTCCTTGGCGATCTGCAAATCGCGTTTCATGACCACGCGATCTGCAATTTCAAGCATGAGCAGCAATAGCAGAACGAGCGCGGCCCAGAAGTGGAGATCGAACTCGACGACATAGACTTTTCCAGCCTGACCGGTGTATTCAAATCCGCCGTGGGGAATCACGATCAAGACCAGCGCAAGGAGCAAGAGCACGCGGCGCGCTGGCGATAGCTTTTCAAAGACAGCCCAAAAGAATTCTTTGACGACATGAAGGTGGCGTCCTCGATCGGTCAGTCCTTCCGGTGTTTTCGCCGCCACATCTTTCGAATAAAGGCGGTAGCTCGCGCGCGCCTCGGACTCGAACTGCGACCATAGCTGGCTGACTTCCAGGCCTTCGGTGACTCGGCGCCAGAAATTCTGCACTCGCATGCCGAAAGGCAGATGCTGGGCGGCGGGCTGTCCGGTGGGTGGGGAGGCGGTGGCCATCAGGTCAGATCGATTATAGAAGGAAGATTATCATTCACGCCGAGGACGCAGAGCTCGCCGCGAAAATCGACGCCGAAACCGAGCGGTCGCCAAACCCGTCGGCGGTCTGAACAAACTCGCCGCTGAGGAAATCAAAAGAGCTTTAACTGCTCATCGAATGCCTGTACCGGCCATTTGGTCGCGAAGGAAGAGCGCTCGCTGCGATGGGCCCGAGTGAGCTTGTACTTCTCACGAAGGCGGGCGACCAACTGCGAGAGACGTTTCCCGTACGCGGCGGGAAGGAATGCTCGATCCTGGTAGCGCTGGCGATAGTTCTCCGCCAAGTGCGGGAAGTTCTGCTCAAGGAAAGGAAGAAAGACAGCCGCCGAGCATGGCTTGAGGAATAGTGGATTCGCGAACACGTAATCCGCTCCAGCCTCGGCAGCAGTTTGGATCAAGGATTCAAGGTCCTTCAGCGAATCAGTGATGCCGGGAATCACGGGAGAACAGCTGATACCCACGCGCAGCCCTGCCTGGGCGAGTGCGCGAACCGCGTCCATGCGCAGGTCGGGGCGGGGCGCGCGAGGCTCAAGGATCCGGGCGAGGTCAGTGTCGAGTGTAGTGATGGTCATATGAACCGAAAGCCGGTTCGACTGCGCGACTTTTTGAAGTAGTTCCAGATCTCGTACGATCAGGTTGGACTTGGTGACGATTCCGAGCTCGTAGCCGCGGTGGCGGCCAAACTCCTCGAGAATGCCTCTGGTGATCTCGTATCGGCGTTCGGCCGGCTGGTAGGGATCGGTCGCCGTTCCCATCGCTATGGATTCGCCGGGTTTGACGCGCCGCAATTCGTGGCGCAACAACCCGCTGGCATGTTGCTTGACGTAAATCTTTTGCTCGAACTCCATGCCGTCTCGCATTTCCATAAACTCGTGGGTGTAGCGCGCATAGCAGTAACGACAGCCGAATTCGCATCCGCGAAAGGGGTTGATGGTCCAAGTGAAAGGCATAGCGCGCTTACTGACGCAGCGATTCAGCAGTGATTTCGCGGTTAGGGTGAAGTATTCGACATTGTGGCCTTCGCGAAGGGTTTCTCCCTCCGATGCCAAGCGGGCAATTCCTACGAGGGACGGCTTTTCCGGGAAAAGAGACAGCGGCGGGGAATGCATGTGTATTCGCCTTTTGTTCGCCTATATTATTGTCAAGAATTAGCATCAGTCAAGCTGGATCGATGCTTTACAATCTCGAGCCTTAGGCGCAAAATCCTAACGTCTGCCATATCGATTTTCCGTGGAAAGATGTCGCATATCCCGGATAAGGGCTTTGTAGCGTGATTCTCTCCAGTCTCCTTCCTCTTCAGTTCGCGCGTGTCGCAGTGTGCATGGTGCTCGTCGCGTCTTGCTTCAGCCAGAGCAGTGCCCCGAAAGCGGCCTCGGATCAGACAACCGTCGTAAATGTGAACGAAGTGTCGCTGAATCTTGTGGTGCGGACGAAGAAGGGGAAGCTCGTTCCGGATCTCAAGCCGGAAGATATAGCGATTACAGACGGAGGAATACCGGTCAAGATTTCAAGGTTGAACCTGGTGACTGGCGACAGCGGAGAGCATTTGCTCACCTTGGTGTTCGACCGGCTGGATTCGTCGTCGGGACATAACGCGCGGGATATCGCGGGAAAAATTTTGAAGATGGTTCCGGCGAACGGATTTTCATTCTGCGTGATGAAGGCCCAAGGGCGCTTGATGCTGTATCACGATTTCACGTCGGATCGTGCGGCGTTGAATGCGGCGATTGCTCAGGCGACCGATGACGAACAATCGATCGGAGTAAAGGGTTCGGAAGCAGCGGAGAAGCGTTTGCTCGCGATTGCCAAGACGGGGAACGACGAAACGGGCGCGCCGGTTTCGACTAAAGATCGTGCCTCGGCGCAGGTCGTACTTGCGGAACTGCAGGAGTCGCAGCACGTGATGCAGGAGTTGCACACGCAGCCGGGACTTGCGGGCCTGTTGGCTTTGGCGCGAACCGAGCAAAGATTGCCGGGCCGGAAGACTGTTCTTTATTTTGCGCAGGGATTGCAGTCGGATGCCAGTTCCGAAGACCGGTTGCGCGACATCGTGGGCGCTGCGAATCGGGCGGGAGTCAGTATCTATGTGATTGATGCGAGCGCTCTCACCGCGCAAGCGGATCAGAGCATGGTTGCGATGATGGCTATCGGAAACGCTAAATCTGCGTCGGCCCAGGCAGGCCCGGCGGCGGCCACATCGACGGGCAGCAATGGCTTACCACAATCAGTTCCGCAGGCAGCGCCGGGACTGGCACCAATGGTGAGCAATCAGTTCGATCGCTACGAGGGCGCCGATCCCAACGCGAACAAAAGCCCACTCATCGGCTTAGCCGAGAGCACCGGGGGCGCGTATGTCGCCTCAGGAGAAGACATCAAGAAGCCTTTGCGCCGCCTGATTGAAGATATGACGACCTATTACGAGGCGTCGTATGCTCCTCCCATCGAAAACTTCGATGGCCAGTTTCGTCCGATTGCGGTGAAGCCGTTGCGGGATGGACTGAAGATCAGCTCGCGGGCCGGCTATTTCGCATTGCCGGCGGATTCGGGACACACGATCCGTCCGTTCGAATCGCCTCTGCTGAAGACTCTGAGCGAAACGCAATTGCCCGCCGATGTCGTGTTTCAAGCGCGGGTGCTGCGACTCGGAGAACTGCCTACCGGAAACGAAAACGCGCTGGTGGTGGAAGTTCCGCTGACCTCGGTGGAAACCCGGAACGATCCGAATGCGAATTTGTATTCGCTGCACGTAACCGTCGTTGCCGAAGTAAAAAACAAATCAGGCCAGGTAGTCGAGCATTTTGCAGAAGACATTCCGCGACATGGATCGCTGAGTTCAAAAGACTCGAGCCCAGAATTCATTACGATGCAGCGGCATTTTACGGCCGAGCCTGGCGACTACGTTCTCGAGGCGGCTGTGCTTGATCAGAACAGCGGAAAGGCCGGTGCGCAACGAACGGAGTTCCAGATTTCCCGAGAAGACGATGGGCCATTCTTGAGCGATCTAGCGATGGTGCACAATATCGATCCGGTGCCCGAAGAAGCCGATCCCGACGAGCCCATGCGATACGGAAATGGAAAAGTCGTGCCCAACGTTTCAGACAAGGTGGCGCAGGGCACTAAGGATCTGTCATTTTTCTTTCTGGTCCATCCCAATGGTTCGGCGGAGCAGCCTAAGCTTGAGATGGAAGTGTTGAAGAGCGGAGAACAGATCGCCCAGGTACCGCTACGGATGTCAAAGACGGAAGGGGCGGTGATGGTTCCGTATCTCGCAACCATTCAAGCGGGAGGTTTGCCAGGCGGAGACTATCAGGTGATCGAACGGCTGTCGCAGGGCGGTAAGACTGCGGAGCGCCAGCTTGCGTTTCGGATCGAAGGAAACGAGCGAGAATCGTCCGAAGCGGGTGGGATGGGAGCGGCTAAGGACGAGGCCGACGCAGTTACCACGTCGGGATTGCAGCTTCCAGAAAGTACCGGGGAGGTTGGGCGCCAGCTTTTGATCACATCACTTCCCGCGGATGCAGTTCCACCTCCAACGCCGGAGCAGCTGCAGGAGATGGTTGCGGCTGCAAGAAAGCGCGCCGTCGAGTACAGCAAAACGCTGCCGAACTTTCTCTGTATCGAAGTGACGAATCGTTCTGTCGACGCCTCTGGAAACGGGAAGTGGAAACACAGGGATTCCATCGCAGAACTCCTCAGCTATCGTGACAATGCGGAGAGCCGCACCACTCTTGAAGTCAATGGCAAGCGCAGCAGCTTGAAACGAGCGGACATGGATTCAAGCTGGCCGCTTTCGGTGGGAGAATTCGGAGCGATGCTCAACCTAATATTTCAGCCATCGTCGAAGACTGTGTTTGAGTGGAAGGAAGCAGCCAGCCTCGGAGATGGGAGTGCTGCGATGCAGGTCTTGAGTTATCGTGTGGATCGCGCGAACGCGAATATCGTCCTTAGTCAGGGGAATGACGAAGCTGCAGTCGGATTCCACGGGCTGGTTTATATCGATACAGCGACCAACGGCGTGCGGAGAATTACGCTCCACGCAGACGGCTTGCCGCACTCATTCGCCGTTCGGGCTGCGTCCATGACAGTTGACTACGATTACAACGCAATTTCAGGTCGCGATTATTTACTTCCGGTGCGATCAAGCGTGAGCCTGGAAAAGGCGCACCGCAAGATTGAGTTGAACGAGATTACTTTCCGAAACTATCGACGTTACGCGTCCCGCACCAAGATCAAGATGGTGCAATAACTCCCGCCTCACCACACCTCACTTCAGCAAGCCATAAACCTCTACCTCGCCTCGCGTGGCAAAGTAGACGCGTCCGTTCACCACGATTGGGATCACGAAACGAGTAGCGTTGGCGGCTCGATCGCGCGCCGCATTTTGCTCTGAGGTGTAGATCGGGGCGCCCAACTTCATCGCGTCGAAGGCATAAAGTACGGCCGGCCGGTTGTCGGCGCCATTCCAGACCTTGGTCGTGAGCGCCCAGACGATCGCGTTCTTGGTTCCATCAGCCGAGATGGATGGCGTCGCTCCCGGATTCTCGAACTTCATGCTGGACGCCGCACTGAGCACGAGCTTTCCATTCTTGACGGCGTAGTCGCGAAGCGTGTCGTCGCTGGCCGCGAAGAATGCATGGCCATTCCAGTACGCCATGGCGCCATAGCCTCCACCGGCCACGGTCACGATCTGCACCAGCGCGTCGCTGTCGCGGTGATACTTACCCATGTTGTCGCGGTCGATGACGTAGATCGTCGAGTCCTTCGTGGGCTGGAGCAGCAGATGCCGGTGCGGTCCGGGCTGGTCGGGGAGAAGCGTTGGTCCGCTGGATCCGACATCGGAGTCGGCATTGCTGATGCGTTCCTGATCGTGTGGCGTGAAGTAGTCAGCGATCGCGAGCGATACGCCGTCGAGTTTGAGAACGGAGTCGCCGTAGTCGCGGCCTCCGGACCCAGCGTCGAACGTTCCATTGCCGGTCGGGACGAAGAGATTGCCAGCGGCATCGGCGGCAGGCCCGGTGTCGCTCAGCCAGATGCCGGCCTCGCTACCGTCAGGATTCACGTTGAGCACAGCCTTCTGTGCCAGCGTCTGGGAGTCGTAGGCCATTACCCAGCCATGGTAGGGATCGACGTCGCACGACGAAGCCCACTCGATATAGACCGTGTTGTTCGCAAGCGTGAGAGCGGCCCTTGAATTTTCTTTCAACGGATCAAACGCAACTTCCCCGTTCGCTGTGCCGGCGCCCTTGCCGGTAACAGAGGCCGTGATCAACTTCGGGCCGCCGAATTTTTCAATCCCAGTGGTGATGGCGAGCGCGTGCAGATGCTGGAAATATTCGTCTGGGCTCGAGCGATGGCGAATCTTCGTGCGCGCCAAAACATACAGCGTGCCGGTTGGAAGGTCGATGACGGGCGTGGAAGTAATGCCGATCTCAGGCCGGATGAACGGACATTGGGCGTCATCTTCGGAGAGGGTGGTCACGCCGCGCGCCTTGTCGAGGAAGCTCACCTGCCACAGAGGAGCGTCCCCGGGGTGATTGGCGTCGAAGGCGTAGACGCTGTCGTGCTCGGTGGCGATAAAGATCACGTCGTGCGTGCCTTTTCCAGGTACATCCACGCCTGGAAGATAGAGCGGTTGGGCATAGACTCCTCCGTCGACCTTGAACACGCCTAGCTTACCGAACTGTCTGGCATTCACATTCTGGGGATTAAGAATCTTCTCGTGGAGCGTTGCACCCGTACGAGCGTTGTCGTATTGCGAGGTTGTGACCTGTCCTAGAGAGGGAATCGTGGCAAGAGCGACGAGAAACGCGGCGCGGCACAGTCGATTCATAAGAATCCTTTGACTGCGGTCTGAACGGGGCCCTGAACGGGTTAGATCACCTTACGACGCTCGCAGTTGCACGCTTGCCGACTGAATTGTGGCGCAGCAGGCTATTGGGCCGGCGTTGCGGACGTCTCCACCGGCTTCTGGAAGAGCTTGGGGTCGAGTTGCGGATTAAGTTCGATCTTTTTAAACTCCGCCACGCTCGTTGGCGCACCGTTTTGTTTGTTGGCGTGCTTGTAAGGCATTGTCAGTCCGTCGGCTGTGCGCCAGTCGGAGAGATCGCTCTCGCCGTCGAACGGACCCGACTGCCCCGTGGCTTTGTATTTTTCACGCAGAATGTATCCGGTCTTTGGGTCGACGTACCAGCGGACCCAGGGAACGGCTCCTCCAACGTCCACGATCGCCGCCTCAACATCGCCGATTTTTTCGGTCCCTGCGCCGGTGAAGGTGAAAGCGGGGTCGTCGACATGTTGCGCGATGTAGACGAGGTCATGGTGCATCTGGGACATCATCTCAGTCTTCTGCGCCGGAGGCATGCTGCGCGAGCCCATGCCAGGCAGCGACATGAAAGCGGCGTCGGGCGATGCGACGATGGTCAGTGTTCCCTGAGGAATCTGCATGTCGACATGCATGCTGTCAGGAAACTGCAAGTACACGTTGACGGGAGACGGCGGTCCACCCGCATCGCTCTCGGCGATATTGACGTGCATGGATTTGATCGATTGAAGTTTCGGCTTACCTCCCATCGCGGCGACAACCTTGGCAGCAAGAGCTTTGCCTTCTGGATTGGAGGCGGAGGGCTTGGTCTCGTCTCTCTCCGCGGGCGCGGGTGGAATGGCGATATCAATAGTCTTCACCGGCCCGAGCGAGGAGAGTGGTTTGTCGAAATCTTTCGTGTTTCCGACGACCAGCACCGCCAGTTGGTCCTTGTGTAGATACTTCGATGCAACGCGGTTCACGTCCGCGGCTGTGACTTTCTTGATTTCTGTCTGATACTTGTCGAGCCAATCGGGCGGATATCCGTAGTATTCGTACGTCATGCGCTCGCCAAGAATCTTGTCGGGCGAATCAAGTCGGAAGATAAATGCGTTAAGAATCGCGTCCTTGGCGCGCTGAATTTCATCGTCGGTAATGGGGTCTTTTGAAAGATTATCGATGTCTTCACGCACAGCTTGAATTGCTTCAATCGTGCTCTGGCTTTTGGTGCCCATCGACACCTGCAGAACACCGGGGTGCCCAAAGTTGGCTCCGATTCCTCCGCCCACGCCGTAAGCGAGGCCCCGCTTGGTGCGGATATCGTTGAACAGGCGTGAGGAGAATCCGCCACCGAAGGCTTCATTGAAGACGCTGATCGCGTAGTAATCAGGATTGTCACGCGTCGTACCAAGAGCAACCATGCGGATATTGCTCTGGTTCACATCCTCTTTCGGGATGAGATATAACCCGGGTTTAGCGGGATCGTAATGAACGTCGTTCTTGGGAAGTGCGGGTCCCTTCGGCCACGAATCGAACGCGGCGCGAAGGCGAGATTCCATCGCGGCGGAATCGAAATCTCCGCTGATCCCGAGAATAATGTTATTGGGGTGAACGTACTTGGCGTGCCAATCGATCAAGTCCTGACGGGTGACGGCCGCTATCGTTGCGTATTCGGGTTGGCGAGCGTAGGGATTGTTGGGACCATATGCGAGTTTGATCGCTTCGCGATGAGCGATCTCGCTGACTTCATCGTTACGGCGCGAGATGCCGTCGTCCTCTCCCTTTTGCGCGATCTCGATTTTGTCCGCACGGAATTCAGGATTTTGAAGCACGTCGATGAATGCTTTGAAGACATCGTCGAGATCACCTTTGAGGCAAGAGAAGCTGATGGTAGTGGAATCAGGACCACCGCCGGTTTCGACCTTCGCGGCACGGACTTCAAGAAAGTCATCCAGTTGATCACCGGTACGAGTCTTCGTGCCGCCCGTGCGCCATACCTCTCCGTAGATGTCGGTAAGTCCAGTTTTGTCCTTCGGCTCGTTCACCGATCCGCCGCGAATTCGCGCTGTGCCATCAACGAGCGGAAGCTCGTGATCCTCCTGAAGGAAGACAACCATCCCATTCGGGAGCTCGATGCGTTTCGGTTGCTGCGGTTTAAAGACCGGCAACTGCGGGACGGGGATCTGCTTCCAGGCTTGGGTTTGGGCGAGCGAAAGGGCGGGGATAAACAGCGAGACCACGATCAGTATTAAGAGGGACGCGCGCTTCATTGTCCACCCCCTTGACTGCTTGAGTCACCTGCGGATTGACCGCCTTCGCCGGGCGACGCGCCGCCACCGGTTTCGATGATGCCCACCGTTCGATTCGTATCGACGAACACTTCGTTGGCCACACGGCGAATGTCGGCCTTCGTGACCTGATCGATGCGGTCGACCGAGCGAAATAACTCGCGCCAATCGCCGTAGCGAGTCTCATAGGTGGCAAGCTGGGTGGCCAGACCTTCATTGTCGGCCAAGCCGCGAATGAGATTCGCCTTACTGCGAGTCTTGATCATTTTCAATTCTTCGTCGCTGATGTCTTCTTTCTTCAGGCGGTCGATTTCGACATGAATGGCGTCCGCCATTTCCTCCGGCTTATGTCCGGGTAAAGGCACGGCAAGGAACGCGAAGAGATGCGGGTACTTGATTCCGGGATATCCTGTCAGGCCTTCGGAGAAGGACGCGATTTTCTTGTCACGCACCAAGGCGCGGTAAAGGCGTGAGGTGCGGCCTTCGGACATCAGATCACTGATGGCATCGAAGACCGCGTCATCTTTACTGCGATAGTCTGGTCGGTGATAGCCCTCGATGTAAATCGGCTGCGAAGTCTCTTTGAGAACGACTCGCCGCTCGGAATTTTGCGGAGGTTCGACGGTCGTGATCTCGTCCGGGTGCGGGTGCGTTGGGATGCGTCCGAAATATTTCTCCAGGATAGGCATGGCTTGCGCGGTCTTGATGTCGCCTGCAACGGCCACAACCATGTTCGAGGGAACGTAGTACCTGTCGAAGAAAACTTGCGCGTCGGTGGCGGAAAAGTGATTCAAATCCGACATCCAACCAACCGTGGGGCGATGATAAGGATGGGCCGCGAATGCTTCCTCCGTGAACTGCTCGAGCAGCCGTCCGAAAGGATTGCTATCGGTGCGCATGCGGCGTTCTTCGATCACAACGTTGCGCTCTTTATAGAACTCACGCATAACGGGATGAAGGAAACGTTCGGATTCGAGATAGGCCCAAAGCTCGAGACGATTCTCCGGCAGGGAATAGTGATACCCGGTCTCGTCGTAGCTGGTAAAGGCGTTCAGGTCTTCACCGCCATTTTGCTCAATGATTTTGCCGAATTCGTTGGGTACGACATATTTGTCGGCTTCCGCGATCGCATCTTTCCAGGCCTTTTCCAGCTCCTTCAGCTTCGTCGCGTCCTGTCCGACGGTTTTGTCACGTTCGGCGAGATAGGCGGCATAGGTGACTTCAACCTTCGCAAGCGCGGGCTTTTCTGCCGCGTAGTCCTTGGTGCCGATCGTATCCGTACCCTTGAACGCCATGTGCTCGAACATGTGGGCGAGACCCGTGGCGAGCATGGGGTCTTGGGCGGAGCCAGCGTCCACCAGCGTGAAGAAGGAGAATACGGGAGCCTCGGGGCGCTCGCAGATCAGGATTGTCAGTCCGTTGGGAAGCTTCTTAACGGTGACGCGCTTCTCAAACGAAGCCACATCTTGGGCAAGCGCAATTGCCGAAAGAATGAGAAAAAGGCAGGTAATTTTCAAAGTGCTGTGCTTCATCGAACCTCCAGCGGCTGGGCGCACATCTTCGTCAACACCTAGATTGGACGAACCAGCAGGGCAGAAGTTTGAAAGTACGTGGGAGGACACGCCATTGTCAAACGAGCCACAGGGGATTCAAGCAATGGTTTAAGAGCAATGCTGTATTTTGCACTCAGTTCAGATTCAGGCACAATGACAGGGCGGAGAGCATGTGACTGACGCGGCCATCGAAATTCAGGGCAGAAACCTAAAGCTGTCGAACTTGCAAAAGGTTCTCTATCCCGCTACCGGGTTTACGAAGAAGGACGTGATCGATTACTACGTTCGGATCGCGCCCGCCATCCTGCCGCATCTCTCGGGACGGGCTCTAACCCGGAAACGCTATCCCGACGGAGTCGATGGCGAACCTTTCTTCGAAAAGAACGCACCCATGCACAAGCCGGACTGGGTGAAGACCGCTCCGATCTGGAGCGGACGAAACCGGCGCACGGTGCATTATGTGTTGGCGAACGATCTGGCTACCCTTGTCTGGCTCGCCAATCTTGCCGCGCTGGAGTTGCACCCGTCGCTGGCGTTGACGGTCGATATTGAATGTCCGACAGAGATGGTGTTCGATCTCGATCCGGGGCCGCCCGCAAATATCGTGCAGTGTTGCCAGGTCGCATTATGGCTTCGAGAGATTTTCGATCATTTCAAGCTGCAAAGTTTTCCGAAGACTTCCGGGTCTAAGGGCCTGCAGATTTACGTCCCGCTCAATACGCCGACGACGTTTGAGGCCACAAAGATGTTCTCTCACGCTCTCGCGCAGTTGCTGGAGCATGATCATCCGGATTTGGTTTTGTCAGAGATGAAGAGGAATCTGCGCACGGGCAAGGTGTTTGTCGACTGGAGCCAGAATGACGAGCACAAGACGACCATCGCGGTGTATTCGCTGCGAGCGCGGGAGCATCCCACAGTCTCGACTCCGGTGACTTGGGATGAAGTGCAGCGCACGCTGAAAAAGAAGGACGCAAGCTTACTGGTATTTGAGGCGGCGCAAGCCATTGCGCGATTCGAGAAAATGGGCGACTTGTTTGAGCCAGTGCTGGAATTGAAACAGAAGCTGCCGAACCTGAAAGCCACCGCTGCAGTGGCTCGTGAGCCGGAACCCATCGAGATTGCCGCGCAGGCAGAAGAACAGAAATCCTCGAAAAAGCAGGGCAAGAAGAGTGCTCGGAAGGGCGCGGCGGGCAAGAAAAAGAGCAAGGTATAATCGCGTTCGCAGAGCCGCGGCTGCCTTGATTTTAAATCGAGTTTTCGAACGCGAATCATGCCGGAACTATTTGCAGGAACTTCAGGATGGGCGTACCCGAGCTGGAAGCCCAATTTCTATCCCCAGAAGCTGGCTCAGAAAAAGTTCCTCGGCCATTATTCGACCCAGCTGAATACCGTCGAAGTGAATTTCACCTTCCGGCAGTTAGTAAAAGAAACGACGATCCAGAACTGGCTGCAAGACACACCGTCCCACTTTCGCTTCGGCGTTAAGGCGCACCAGGTCATCACGCACATTAAACGGCTCAAGGGGACTGAGGATTTTGTGCCGCGGTTTCTGGCGACGATCGAGCCTCTCGCGGCCGCCGGCAAACTCGGGCCTGTGTTGTTTCAACTTCCCCCGAATCTGAAGTGTGACGCCGCGCTGCTTAAAGATTTTCTCGCCATCCTGCCGCGCACGGTTCCGGCGGCATTCGAGTTTCGCCATGCGTCCTGGTTCGGCGATAGCACTTGGGATCTGCTGAAGTCGAGCAATGTCGCCCTCTGTGTGGCTGAGACCGAGACGCTGACCACGCCTGATGTAGTGACCGCCGGATTCGTCTACTACCGCTTTCGCAAGCCGAGTTACACGGGCGAAGAGCGGCGGTCGATGATCGATCGAATTGGGCAGCACATGTCCGAGGGGCGCAACGTCTTCGCATACTTTAAGCACGAAGAAACGCCGGAGGGAGCGTTGTATGCGGTGGAACTGCTGAGGGAAGTGACCGGCAGTGAGAAGTGAACGTAAAGAATCTGGGCATCCTCCTCATCACTTCTTCTTACGTCCGATAACGCGCATAATACTTCCTCCTCATTGTCTATGGCCTTCGAAGCTAATTCCTCTGTCCTTTCCGGTTTTCTCGACTATTTGCGAATCGAGAAGGGGCTCGCGAAGCTTTCGATCAGTGCTTACACGACGGACATCCTGCAATTCGCCGAATTCCTGGAAAAACGCAAGCGGCTTCTGATGAGTGCCCAGCGCGCGGATGTGAGGGAATTTCTCCAGCAACTCTTCTCGCATCAGGTGGATGGACGCAGCGTTGGCCGAAAGCTTTCCGCTCTTCGGCATCTATACCGTTATCTCCTGCTGGACAAGAGAATCGAGCACGATCCGACGTTGAATATCGAGTCGCCGCGGCAATGGAAAGTCTTGCCGAAGTCGCTGGCGCAGGATGAGATCGAAGCGACACTCAAAGCTCCGATTGCAGCGCTGGAAGGGAAGCGCGGTGAGACGAAAGACGCCGCGGCGCTCGCACTTCGCGATCGCGCCATGTTGGAACTGCTTTACGCTGGCGCGTTGCGGGTTTCAGAGTTGGCCGGTGCCGGCCTCGAAGATTTGAAGCTGGAAACTGGCTACATGCTGGTTCGCGGCAAAGGAGACAAAGAACGGATCGTCCCGCTGGGAAAACCCGCGCAGGACGCATTGACCAAATATCTTGCCAAGGCGCGTCCCGTGCTTGCCTCTGGACGGGAGTCGAAATCGAAGACTGGCGCAAATGCAAGCTCGGCGAGAACATCTCCCTTGCTTTTCATTGCGCGCGGCGGACGTAAGCTGACTCGACAGAGGATTTGGCAAATGGTCGGCGAATCGTCGGCCGCATCGGGAAGGCACGCATCACCTCATATGCTGCGGCATTCCTGCGCTACGCACATGGTCGAAAATGGCGCGGACCTGCGCACGGTGCAGACCATCCTTGGGCACTCGGACATCTCTACCACCCAGGTTTACACGCACTTGGCATTGGATCGGTTGAGGACGGTTTATCAGAAGCATCACCCACGGGCGAAGGCGAAGTAGAAAAGAAGTGGCTGGCAGAACACTCTGAAATCAGCGATCAATATGTCGAAAGAAAATACCACCGTCGGCAAAGGGGTATCCGATTTCTTGCGTCATCTTCGTGAGCGGAATGCCTCGCCGCATACCATCAAAGCTTATACCGGCGATCTAGCCAATTTTTCTGGGTACGTCGGTGCACGCAACTGGAAGCAGATCGATCACATCGCGATTCGCGGATTCCTTTCGCAGCTTTACGAGAAAGGATTGGGCAAGACATCCGTCGCGCGATCGCTGGCCGCTGTTCGGTCGTTATATCGCTGGCTGGCGCGCGAAGGCGTCGTCGAGCAGAATCCGGCTAAGCTGGTGGCAACTCCGAAGTTGCCCAAAAAACTCCCCCGCGTTCCGACCATCGAAGAGATGAACTCCGTGCTCGACGGAACGATGCCCGAAACCGCCGCATTTCCCGAACGAGATCGGCTCATGCTCGAACTCCTCTACGGATGTGGAATCCGGAACTCTGAGCTAACCGGAATTAATCTCGATGACATCCGCTTAAGTGCGGAAGCAATATTGATTCGTGGCAAAGGGAAGAAAGAGCGTTACGTTCCTTTCGGTGGAGCGATCAAGGGCGCTCTGTCAATATATCTTCCCGCAAGGCAAGCTCTTCTGGCGGAAACGAAAAAAAATATAGCAGCGCTGTTGCTCAACCAGCGCGGGGGGCGTCTCACTACCCGCAGCGTCGGACGCATTATCAAGAAGGTCGCAGTTGCAAAAGGCCTGTCGCCTGATGTACATCCGCACACGCTGAGGCATGCATTCGGCACACACATGTTGGAGGAAGGCGCGGATTTGCGCGCTATTCAGGAATTGCTAGGTCACGAGCGGCTCGCGACAACTCAGCGCTACACACAGCTATCGATGAAGCATGTTCTACAGGTCTACGATCAAACCCATCCACGCGCGAAATAAGCGTTCTGAGCTAAGTCTTTTTTAGTTCTTCCCACATCGCAACGATCCGCGCTTTGAGATGGGCGGTGAGTCTCTCATAGGACGCTTCCGATGCTTCCGATTCTGGCGGAGGCAGGATCGGATCTCCTATCGTCATCTTCAGCGGCGCAAATTTCTGAAACGATTTGTTCCGCGGCCATGCATCGTAGAATCCTTCGATCGCAACTGGGACGATCGGAACCTGCAGGTGAATCGAGAGGATAGCCGCGCCCTTCTTGAAGATTCTCGGGATGCCGTCAATCGACCGTTCTCCCTCGGGATAGAGAATCAGCGCAAGTCCATGCCGCAGTCCAAACGCGCCCGCCCGCATCGCGGGCATCAGGTTCGCATCTGGATCGACGACTACAACCTTGAGCGAACGTGCCACGCGGCGCATGAATCCCGTACCAAAAATCTCGCTGGTGCCAACGGCGAAAGTTCGACGGAAGAGTTCTTCCGGAAGCACTGACGCCAGGATCAGCGGGTCGAGATAGCTCTGATGATTCGACGACAGAATAAACGGGCCAGTCGTCGGAAGGTTCTCTAGACCGGTCACTTTCAAATCGAACCGGTCGAGCGCGAAGACTTGAGCCAGGCGCGAGAATAGATACCAGAACGTGTCGTTGAGGCGACTGGGATGAGCCAAAGCGAGAACGTCGGGGTCGTCGGGGTCTTCCGCCAGAATAGCCGTCCATCCTGCGAATGCAGCGCGCGGTGCGCCGGTTCCGCTCGCCGCACTCTGCAGCACTGCGTCGAGCAGATCGCGAACTGTGTAAATCTCAGCCAGACGAGATTCCTCGACATTGCCGCCAAGTTCGTCTTCCAATCGGCTCAGGACCTCTACCCTCTGCATGGAATCGAGGCCCAAATCGAGTTCCAGATTCAGTGTCGGACGGAACGTTGGCGGAGCCGAGCGCGTAGATTCACGAATGATCTTTAATCCGCGCTGCACCTCCCGTTGATCGAGCCATGCGGATTCTTCGTCAGTGAGCGGCTTTTCCGCCGGCAGGTCCGAGTCATCGTCGGTTTTCCGGGACTGATTGGCTTTGACGCGCTTTTCCACTTCGAAGCGCTTGATCTTGCGTGTGGTGGTGCGCGGCAGATCGTCCTGCCAGATTTCGTAACTGCCTATACGCTTCGTAGAAGCGATCTGCTGCGAGAGGCCTTCGATATCGAACCGAATCACCTCTTTGGCATTAACCACTTTGCGCTGCCGCAGGACATCGAAATTGGGAATGATTACCCCGTGCAATCGGTCTCCACCCTCGCCCGGTTTGCCTTCGAGCCCGAGTACCGCGATTTCCTTGATGAATGGCGACTTGAGATAGTGGGTCTCGATTTCTTCGGGATAAACGTTCTTCCCGTTGCTGAGCACAATCACTTCTTTCTTGCGACCCGTCAGAAACAAATGGCCGTGGGAGTCGAAGTATCCGAGGTCGCCGGTGAGAAACCATCCATCTCGTAGAACGGCCGCAGTCGCGTCGGGCCGGTTCCAGTACCCCTTCATCACTAACGCACCACGCAGAGCGACCTCACCGACCAGCGGACCTTCCTCCTGCGGTTGCGGATCGATGATTTTTCCCTCAACGCCTTTCAGTGCTTTGCCGACCGAACCGATCTCATTGTCACGCGGCGAATTTGCGTACACCGCCGCAGTGGTTTCCGTCAGGCCGTAAGCTTGCAATACGTCGATTCCGAGATCATGAAAAGCGCGCGCGATTGCCGGATCGAAGCGCGACCCACCTGTGACCAGATAACGCATCTTGGGGCCCAGCGTGTCGTGCACTTTGCGGAACAGAATTGGGCCGGCGTTGATTCCAGCCTTCCGTAGCGTGCGGTTCAGAACCACCATCGCGCCAAAGATTTTCTGAGTAAGCGCGCCCCGTTTGGAGATCTCCTGCATGACGCGTTCATGAATCAGATAGAAAAACTGCGGCACGACGGCAAAAGCGGTAATGTTTCGATCGGTCAACGCCCGTAACAACTCCGTCGTGTTCAGGGTCTCCAGATAGACAACGCGAGCGCCTTTGACCAGCGGGAGCAGCAAATTCGCCATCTGCGCCAGCACGTGAAACAGAGGCAGAATGCCGAGCAGGGCGTCGCTTGGTCCAAGCTCCACCCAATTGAAGACGGCTTCCACCTCGCCTAAAAAGTTGGCGTGTGTCAGCATCACTCCCTTGGGATCGGCGGTGGTGCCAGACGTGTAAAGCAGAGAAGCAAGATCATCGTCTTTGGCTCCCGCAGGGGTGAAATTTCCGGGGCCCTTTTCGAAAATCGCCGGCAATTCTCCGAGCCATTTGTCGGATTTCGAACCCTGTGGCATCCGGTCGGGATCAATCAGGATTATTCCCAGTTTTAATTCGTCGGCAGCCGGACGCGCGACCGGGACGTGTTTTACATCGCAGAAGATTGCGGATGCGCCGCTGTCTTTCAGCAGCTTGGTTACCTGATCCGCGTGAAGGGCGGTGTCGAGCGGCACGACTGCACACCCGGAAGCGATGGTTCCTAGATAACAGGCGACCCATCGAGGGTGATTGTCGGCCAAAATGGCAAGGCGGGCGCCACGAGGGAACTTGGTTTCATTGATCCACCGGCCCACCGATTGGGCCATCCGATGGAGCTCCGCATAAGTGCAGCTTTCAATATGGTCATGACGCTGGAGCTCGAGCGCCACATTGTTGGGCCAGCGCTCAGAACATTCGACAAAGCGGTCGTAGAACGTGGGCATGCGTCGTGGGGAATATACACGAAACCAGAGGCCATAGCAGGTCACATCTGGGTGCGGCATCAATGAAGAAAGTAGGATGCCACCCTATTTGCCGGTGAAGGGCCGTTATACTAGGGGAGTCGCTTGCGTCCGCCGAGACGGGCGGTGGCATCTAATATGCTAGGCTTTTATAGATAGTGTTTGGGCGAATTCTGCTCGCTGAAGGACTCCCTGTTTGATTAACACATTGCTAGGTAAGGTTTTCGGCACCAAGAACGAGCGCGTTGTTAAATCGCTCATGCCGAAGGTACAGGCCATCAACGCGCTCGAGCCGCAGATTCAGAAGCTTACAGACGCGGAGCTGCGCGCGAAGACGGATGAATTCCGCCAGCGCATTCAGGAGCGTATGAGCCGGGTTACGAAGAGCCCACAGATGGATTCGCCGGCTCCCGAGGGCGAAAATCAGTCCGACTTCGACGAGCAGAAAGAATTCGAAAAGCGCGAATACGAAGCGCTGCAGGAAGTTCTGGAAGACATTCTGGTCGAAGCTTTCGCTGTGGTCCGCGAGGCTGGATGGCGCGTGCTCAACATGCGCCACTTTGACGTGCAGTTAATCGGCGGCATGGTCTTGCATAGCGGCACGATTGCAGAAATGAAGACCGGCGAAGGTAAAACGCTGGTCGCGACGCTTCCGGTCTATCTGAACGCGCTCAGCGGACGGGGCGTTCACGTGGTTACGGTCAATGACTACCTGGCCAAACGCGACTCCGAGTGGATGGGACGCCTGTACCGATTTCTCGGATTAACGGTCGGCGTTATTGTGCACGATTTAGATGACGCGGAACGTCGCGCAGCGTATGCAGCTGATGTTACCTACGGCACCAATAACGAGTTCGGCTTCGATTACCTCCGCGACAACATGAAGTTCGATATTCGAGATTGTGTGCAGCGTGGGCACAATTTCGCCATCGTTGACGAAGTCGATTCCATCCTGATCGACGAAGCGCGCACTCCGCTGATCATTTCCGGCGCCAGCGAAGAATCCACCGACAAGTATTACAAGGTTAACCGAATCATTCCGAAGCTTGAAAAAGGCGAAGAACTTGAGGTTGCGCCGGGCGAGCCTGCGCAACTTACTGGGGACTTCGTGATCGACGAAAAGCACCGCAATATCACGGTCACCGACGAAGGTTGGGAAAAAGTCGAAGGGCTGCTCGGCATCGGCAACATTGCGGACCCGGAAAACTGGCCACTTAAGCACCACGTCGAGACTGCCATCAAGGCTCACGCTCTCTATCGGCGAGACGTGGAATACGTCATTAAAGAAGGAGAAGTCATCATCGTCGATGAATTTACGGGTCGCATGATGCCGGGACGGCGCTGGTCCGACGGGCTGCACCAGGCGATTGAGGCCAAGGAAGGCGTCAAAATAGAGCGCGAGAATCAAACACTGGCGACGATCACCTTCCAGAATTATTTCCGCATGTTCAAGAAGCTGGCCGGAATGACGGGTACGGCGGAAACAGAAGCCACTGAATTCGACAAGATTTACAAGCTGGATGTCGTCGTGATTCCTACGAACAAGCAGATGCTGCGGATCGAGAATCCCGACATCGTTTATCGGACGGAGAAGGAGAAATACTTCGCCGCAGCAGACGAAATCCAGAAGCTTGCGGAGACCGGTCAGCCAGTCCTGGTCGGCACGACGTCGGTCGAGAAGTCCGAGCGGCTTTCGGACCTACTTAAGAAAAAAGGCATCAAGCACGTTGTACTGAACGCCAAGTTTCACGAACGAGAAGCCGAAATTGTCGCGCAAGCTGGACGCAAAGGCATGGTCACTATCGCGACCAACATGGCCGGCCGCGGTACCGACATCCTGCTGGGCGGTAATCCCGAATTCATGGCCAAGCAGGAACTTGTCAAGAAGGGAATCGCGCAGCAGCTGCGCGTGGCGCAGGGAAAGATTGAAGGGCCTCAGGAAGATGGGCAGACTTCCATCTTTTATTACAACGGAAACGAGTACACCGTTCCTACCGACAAATGGGCCGATGCTCTGACCCGCTACAAGGCCCAGACCGATGTCGAGCACGACGAGGTCACTGCGGTCGGTGGCTTGCACATTCTTGGCACCGAGCGTCACGAATCCCGGCGTATTGACAACCAGCTTCGCGGTCGCGCCGGCCGTCAAGGCGATCCCGGCTCCTCGCGCTTCTACCTCGCGCTTGAAGACGACTTGATGCGCATCTTCGCCAAAGAATGGGTATCGACGCTGCTGCAGCGCCTTGGCATGGAAGAAGGCGTTCCCATCGAGTCCAAAATGATTACCCGTCGCATCGAGACTGCGCAGAAAGCGGTGGAGGGCCAGCATTTCGAGTCGCGCAAACACTTGCTCGAATATGACGACGTGATGAACAAGCAGCGCGAGGCCGTCTATGGCCTGCGTCGCCGGCTCCTGGAAGGCACCGATCAAAAGGATTTGATTCTTGAAGATTATGTTTCTGGCATTCTGGCGGACCAACTGGAGCAATATTGCCCACCCAAGGCGCATGCCGATGATTGGAATATCAAAGGGCTGAAAGATGCGATCTTCACTCGTTTTGGCGTCGATTTTCTTGCCGAGGGTGTTAAGCCTGAATCGTTAAATCGGCAGGAACTGGGCGACGCGATCTTCGAGAAGCTCAAAGAACGGTATGACGCCAAAGAGAAACTGATCGGTCCAGACGCGATGCGCCATCATGAGCGCATGATCATGCTGAGCGTTATCGACCAGCAGTGGAAGGATCACCTGCTGAGCATGGACCATCTGAAGGAAGGCATCGGGCTGCGCGGGTACGGGCAGCATGATCCGCTGGTCGAGTACAAAAAGGAATCGTTCGAGATGTTCGAAGCGATGATGCAGCGCTTCCAGGAGGATACGGTCCGGTATCTCTACCTGATGCAGATTCTAGAGCGGCCGCCGGATGCCGGCGCTGGAGGTCCGCCGCAAGATCAGCCGACCAGGCAACCTGCCGATGCGGGCGTCGCGACGCATCATGGTGAGGACGGCAATGGTCGGCGTCCTCCGAAGATGGTTTCTACGTCTGCGGATGAATTGGAAGAAGCCTTCATGCGCCGCAAACGCCGCGAGCTCGAACAGGCTCGCATGGCCGGAGGCGGCGAAGCACCGCAGGTGCAGCAGGTAGTTCGTGGCCAGGAGAAGGTCGGACGCAATGATCCCTGTCCATGCGGGTCAGGCAAGAAGTACAAGAAATGCCACGGTTCTTAATTTCTGTCCTCGATGAGGTGTCCCATCCTCGTAGCGATTAGTGCGACAGAGTGGGGCTTTCGACTTTCTGAGACGGGGAATGAGCGACAATACGCCTGGACTACCGAATCGCCTGAAAGGTCATTTCCTCCGCATCACTCTCGTTCTGGCGCTTCCAGTCTATAAATAATGCCGCGTAGTTTTTCGTGATGTAATCGGCAGGCTGGACCCCCAATTTCTTTGCGATCGCGTCGATCCAACGTGGCGGGCCTTCGATCTCGCAGAAATTTCCGATGGGTGTCTCATCAACGACTACCTCGCCCTTGTGGTCGCTCCATTCAGCTCGAAACTTCTCGTAACGAAATGTCGGTGAGTATCCCAAGGCGCGGAGAATGGCATCCATGGTCCTGCCGTTGGCGACTTGTGTTTCCAACTCGATGCGGCTGCTATGGCGGCCTCGCTTCGTGCCGCTCTTATGCGTCATCGTCCACTCTGCACCGTATTTCCTGATCCTCAGCAGCTCCTTCCGATTCCGCAATACACCTCCAGGCAGATCGTACAGCGTATTCACTTCATGCGTGCGCTTGGTGACGAGGCGAAATCCGGCGTCACTCAGTTTTCTCGTCAGCGCGCGCAAGTCAATGACGCGAAACTTGATTTCGATTTCCTTCGGCATGCAACGAGTGTATTACGGCTGTGAAGACTGGGGCGTTGCAGATGAAGCGACGGTGATCGAACTCGGCCCCAAATGCGTCCATCGCACTTCCTCGATCGGGCCGATGATAACGGTCCACGCGAAAGCGCCCAGCCATGCTACTCCGGCCGTAATGAAAAACGGCCAGTCGAAAAGACCAGTGCGGTCGAGGAGGTATCCCGTCAGTGCGGGTGCTACTGCGCCGGCGAAGTTTCCAACGAAGTTCTGCATGCCAGTCCAGCGTCCAACCATCTCCGGCCCGGCCAGTGTCTGCGGAATTGCCCATGTTGCACAGCAACTTATTCCCAATAGCATTCCAGTCGGTACCAGCATCCAGGTAAATAGCGGTTCCGGCGCTATCGCCAGCAAGGCTAGAGAAATGCCGAAACCTGTGCATCCTACGGCCATCGATCCCTTTCGAACGATCGTTACAGACGCCCCTCCCCGGAGCCAACGATCTGAAAGTTTCCCCCACACGCTCGACGCGATTGCGCACATGAGAAATAGCAACCCGCCGTCGGAGGCCATCGCATTCATTGAAAGGTGTCGACCTCGAATCAGATACGAGGGGAACCAGGTCACTAGAAAATATAAATAATAGTTCACGCAAAACTGGCCGAGACATGTGCCCCACGCCGATCGCTGCCGAACCAGTGGAAGCAATCCAGTCCACGGAGATGGAGGCAGGTGAGAAGGTTTCTGCCGTTGTGGCATCCATTTGAGCCACGGGATGAGCCAGAGCAAAGCACCCAGTCCTAACACCAGAAAAAAGGGGCGCCATCCAAATCGCCCGACAGCGCGACCGCCGACCAGCATGCCGATAGCTGGACCCAGAGACAATCCTGCGATGATCATCGCATTGGCAAAGCCTCGACGTTCCTCCCGAAAATGTGTGCTCAGGATCTTGCTGTAAGAGGGAAAAGCGACGGACTCTCCAACGCCAAGGATCACTCGGATCAGCAGTAATGCTGCAAATCCGTGAAGAACTCCTGTAACCGCGGTCGCTGAAGACCAGAGGAAGAAACCGGCCGCAAAGACCCACTTCACATCGAATCGGTCAACCAGCCATCCGGTGAGCGATTGCATGAGTGCGTAGGTCCAGAAGAATGCCGACAGCAATGTGCCCAGCTGCGTGTTCGAGATGCGCAGCTCATTTTGCAGAAGCGGCGCTGCGATCGAGAGATTACTCCGGTCGATGTAATTGATGAGCACGGAAAGGCTCATCAGAAAAAGGACACCGTTCATCCCGCTGCTTCGTGTCCTGTCCTTTGTGGTCGTGGAAGTCATCGTGGAAAGCCGGACAATGCTACACCATCCTGTCCCTTTGTCTGAATTCATCCCGCACGCAACCGCCGTTCACGTGGTGCTATCATTTTTTGGCAGATCCAGAACTGGATGGGTCGTGATGAAAAATCTATTCGAGCGAGAATCCGTCGATGAAGTGATCGCGCGGCTCGACACTCTGCAGCCCGCTTCCCAGCGGCAATGGGGAAAGATGGACGTGGCTCAGATGCTGGCACATTGTGCCGCGGCCATGGATATGGCTTCTGGGAAAATCAATCCACAGCGGATGCTCATCGGCAGGTTACTTGGTCCGCTGGTCAAGCCGATCTATACCAATGAAAAGCCCTTCTCGCAGAACAATCCAACTGAGAAGAAGCTAGTAATCTCGGATCAGCGTGATTTTCAGCGAGAGCGAGAACGTCTCAAGGTTTGCGTCAGAGAATTTCACAAGGGCGGAGAAGCGAAGTGCACTCGGCATCCACATCCATTCTTCGGCCACCTTTCGCCCGGTGATTGGAGCCGCGGTATGTACAAGCACCTCGATCATCACCTGCGGCAATTTGGCGCTTGAACTGAATAGGGTCGGTGGCCAGTTATGGCAGCGGAGACGGCACCTTCCAGTAACCGTTCAACAATCCCCAGTCATAGCGGTTCTGCTTCCAATCGATGGCCGAATTGTCTCCCGAGTAAATCGAACCGTAATCAGATTGTTCGGCTTCTACCTGCTCTCGATTCGGGCGAAACAAAGCTTCTCGACTGTTGAATGACCGCACCCCGCCTCCGGAATGGCACGCAGCGCAAGCCTGTAAAACAGGGAGCTGACCTTTCCTTAGGTCCGGGTTGTGGTCCATTTCTTCGATCTCGTCCTGCCCCTGCTGCTGAAAGGTCGGCAACTCGGTTTCATCCCGCCGGGTCGCTCGCAGGCCGCCGTTTCGATTTGAGAAAAGCAGGGAGCGGCTGAGCTTGATCTCATAGAATTCCTGGCCGCTGTTCCTGACCACGTCGGCCCAATTGCCGCTGAAATAGCGCTCGAGGGTCGATGTGATTTCACGGTAGACGCGAATCTGTACACTCTCTGTGATTGGAGTCGTGACAAGATTCCCCTTATTGTCGAAAAGGTTCATCCTACGGACGAGTGCCATTTCCGTTCCTGCGGGGAACGACGGCACATTGGGATTCAAAGTTACCTGATCTTCTCCCGGATGCGATATAGGAACCCACGGCTCGGAGAAGTTCCACAATGATTGAAAATAATTCATGGTGGCTTTGTGGCCAGCCGGTAGTCGAACGAAAACCAGGAAACTGGAGCGTCCCGAGACATTAAAAGTGTGTGCTTTCGCTACTCCCGGCCCATCAAAATCAGAGCTCGGCGTGATCCCCGCCCACGAACCGCGTGCATCAAACAAATCTGGCGGCAGAAAAGGTTGGGCTCGGTCGGCTGGATCGTATTCCGTCGCGAATGTAGCTGATGTGATCGCCTGCTTGTAATTGTCGCGTAGAGACTTGATCTCCTCAGCAGTGAGAGACAATCGACGCATCACCCCTGCCAGTCGTGTCTGCAAAGCAACTTTTTCTTTCTCATAATCCGGATCGCCGGAGTGCTCAATCGATTGTTGTGTTGTCCAATCAAATACTGCCCAGAGATCATGCTGCAGCATCGCCCTCTTCAGCGGATCGCTAATCTGCTTGTCTGCATGCTTTAACAAAAACTCGTCGAGGATGCGAATCGCGCGCGCGTGCGATTTCGGTTCGAGCAAGTGCTGCGAATGAACCCAGAGCATCGGATCCAGAGAATCTTCGCCGTAGGTGGTTCCTTGCTGGTCTTCGCGGACGAATAACGCGGAGTAAAGTCGATTCCAGATGTGTTGCGGACCGGGATCATAGAGGGTGACAGGAATCGAGGGTCGCTCGTCGTGGTGATCCGCGGAGCGAGTAAGCGTGAGAGCTGTAACGACCGAAACCAGAAGTAAAGCCAGGATAAAGAGGGCGATCTGGCGCATCAGCACCTCCAAGGATCAATGGAAGCACGTTAACTTCGTTCAGGACCTAAGGTCAAGACGGTTCTGTTTGAGGGGCTGCTACGAAAAGGTTGGTAGCTTCACCAGGTCGTCTTTTGGGATCGACTCTAACGCACCCCCAGCTTTGCGCCAGGCGGTGAGACCCCCGACGATCACGAACGTGTTGAATCCTCTTTCCCGCAGTAGATGCGCCACCCGGGCGCTAGTCGCTTCGCGCGCTCAAGTGCAGTACAGATAAATATCTTTATCCTTGGGCAGGGTTTTGATCTCTTCGTCCAAATTATTGGGCTCAATGCGGATTGAGCCATGAATGCGCTCCGCGCCGATGTCATAGTAGCCGTGGCTGCGAACATCGACTATCTGGATACAGTCTGCTTCTCCCGCAGCTAACCGGGCAGCCAGTTGCTGTACTTGCACACGCGGCACGACGTTGTACTGGCGATACCGGAAAGCCTGTGCGATGCGATAACCCACATATACAACCACCACTGAGGTCAGCACGACTTCCAGGACACGGCTTGCCGCGTGAAAGCTGTCGAGCGTTGCTGCCAGAAAATCACGCGACAGAAATCCGACCATCAGGTAGCTCGTCGAGTAAAGCAACGCTCCAGCGAAGTCCAGCCGCAGAAATTGCCCGAAACGCATCTTCATACTGCCGGCAAGGGGTGCGGCCATGGTGTTGATCCCGGGAATAAACTTCGCGATGACCAGTGTCAGCTTGCCGCGTTTGTAGAACGACTCGGCCGAACGCAGCATGCAGGTCTCAGGATTCATCGAAAGGCGGCAAAGGAATCCAAGCAGCGCCCATCCCGAGTAACGGCCTAGCCAGAACTGTGCAGTATCTCCGATCATCAGTCCGACCATCGCCGACACTAGAACGCCGGATGCCCACAGTGTATGCGAGGCGATCCCAGCTCCAGCTGCAACCAACGCGACAGCAGCCGGAAACGGAACGCCCACCGCTTCGGCGAATAGCAGTCCAAAGATCAGGACATAGCCGTGGCGGGCCATGATGGAAAGCAATGCATGCATAATGAAAAAGAGAAGGTAAGGAAATTCGATTCGGTGGAACAGGAAAGGGTTCAGTATATACAAAGCCGGGCGTGTCCGATGGAACACGCCCGGTTTCTGCGAGGAGCGAGTCTCTCAGGAGGACTTCCTCGACAGGGTGAGCAAGAAGGCGGCTCCCACTCGAAGCCTTTCCGACCCTGTCCGGGCCGGCGCGTCGGAAAACCAAGGCGCCTTTCGTCTAAGCTTCGACTGAATCCGCCATCATGTGGTCGACGACAGCTCCGAGGCGGTTAGAAAGGACCTCGACGATCTGCCTTTCTCAGATGCCAAGGTGAGAGAGGATGGAGTACGTCGCCGCGCCCCACCGCATGCCAGTGCGTCTCGTTAGCCTTCCGCTCCGCCGGACGCTCCCATCAACTGGGCTGATTCTGCAACGGGCTACACCGAAAAATCTGTGGTCATAATCACCGTAGAAAGTGATGGTGATCAATCCGGTGCACCATTGGATTCTGTGTTCGGACGCACAATGGAGAGGAGAATAACAAGGCTTGGTCAGATACGAAGGTAGGAGTACGCCGTGAAAACTACTTCTCTCGCGCGACCACAAATTCAGGTGCCCAGAGCAAAGCGCGCTTAATCTCCGAATCGGGGAAGGTACCGATCGCTTTCTGAGCAGACTCGGCGTATTGGATGGCCCGACTAGTCGCTGCCTCGAGAGATCCGTAGCGCTGGAGAATATCCAGAATATGCGCATGCGTGACCCCATTGAAAGCCCGGTCGCGCAGAATTGCCTCGATCTTCGATCGCTCTTCTGAACTACAACGCTCTAGGGCGTGAATCACCGCCATCGTGACTTTGCCTTCGCGCAGATCGCTAGCGACCGGTTTGCCGAGCACATCCTCGGAAGCGGTCAGATCGAGAACATCGTCCACAATCTGAAACGCCATTCCCAGATCATGTCCATATCGGCCAAGCGCCGCTTCTTGTTCCGGAGTGGCTCCCGCAAGGATCGCTCCAAGCCGCATGCATACCGAAAACAAGCACGCCGTCTTTCGGAAGATCAGGTCAAAATGCTCGTCGAGCGTAATCAGTTTGCCGAGCTTTTCCATCTGCAGCAGTTCGCCCTCGACCATCGCCTGCGTGAGTTCGATCAGCGTGTCGAGAATGCGGAAGTTCCGCTCTTGCACTGCGATTTTGAACGCCTGCATGTAGAGCCAGTCGCCTGCGAGCACGCATTTCGAATTGCCCCACTGAGTATTCGCTGCAGGACGTCCGCGTCGCGTCTTGGCTTCATCGATGATGTCGTCATGAACGAGCGTCGCTGTGTGGATGATCTCGACCACAGCGCCCAACCGAACCGCGCCCCGGCCCTCATAGTTCAGAAGTTTCGCTGAGAGAAGTAACAGCGCCGGGCGTATGCGTTTGCCTCCGCCAGCGCGAAGATATTCGCCAATCTCAGTGATTGCTCCGACATTCGAGACGGTATCCCGGCCGAATTCGTTCTCCAGCGCTACGAGGTCGTCCCGCAGCAGGTCGAAGACTTCTTTTCCGTTAATGGTGGCGGGCGCGCTCAATGAAACGATCTCTAGTTGGATCGGTAATTCGTAAACTGCAAATCGATTCCAAAATCTTTCTGGCGAAGCATACCGATGACTTCCTGCAGAGTGTCGCGGTCCTTGCTGCTGATCCGAACCAAGTCTCCCTGGATCGATGCTTGGGCCTTTTTCTTCGAATCCTTTACCAGCTTTACGATCTCACGAGCTTTTTCGATGGCGATGCCTTGCTGCATAGTGACCTTGCGCTTCGCCGTTCCTCCCGCGGCTGGTTCGACTGGGCCGTAGGTCAGCCCTTTGAGCGAAACGCCTCGTTTTACCAGCTTCTGCTGCAGGACGTCGTTCACGGCTTTCAGCTTGTATTCATCGGCGGAGTGGAGCAGGATTGCGTCTTTTTCCAGTTCGATATTCGACTTCGAATCCTTCAGGTCGAAACGCGTATGGATCTCCTTCAGTGCCTGCTGGATGGCGTTCGACACCTCGGTCAGATCGATTTTGCTGACGACGTCGAAAGTGTTATCGGGCATACATTTCTAATCTTTCTGAAATAAAGGAATCTTTACGAAAGGTTAACAGAACTCGCGGTTTAGCGGGATGTAACTTTGCTTTCAGCCGTTTCAGATATTTTGAAAAATTTGTAGAAATTCCGTGAAGTGTGTTCGCCGATCTGTTCCATGGGCAGTCCGCGCAGTTCGCCTAACTTTCGGGCGGTTTCTTTTACGTACGAAGGTTCGTTGCGCTTGCCCCGATGGGGAACGGGCGCCAGGTAGGGCGAGTCTGTTTCAATCAACATACAATCCAGAGGAACTTCCAGGGCAGCGTCCCGGATCGGCCGAGCCTTCGGAAAAGTTAAATTTCCTGCAAAAGAGATTACAAAACCCATGTCGAGCGCCCGCTTGGCGTGTCCCCAAGTTCCGGTAAAGCAGTGCAGAATGCCCCCGATGCCCTTCGGAGCCCACTGATCCTGCATCAGTCGCAAACAGTCCTCCCAAGCGTCATCGCTACCATCGGAGGGACGGCAATGAATGACAATCGGGAGCTTCGCTAATGCTGCCAGTTCCATTTGCCGGACGAAGACTTGCTTCTGAATGTCTCTGGGGGAATGATCGTAAAAATAATCGAGCCCGATTTCTCCCCACGCGATCACCTTGGGGTTCCGGGCTAGACGCTCCATCTCCGCGTACGCGCTATCCGACGCGAGTCTGGCTTCATGAGGATGAATCCCAATCGTCGCGTACATGAATGGATATTTCTCGGCAAGTCGAACCCCGGCGTCCAGCACCGGAGGGCCATCGCCGTTTCCGATGGCGACAATCGTGTTGATCCCCGCTTCGCGCGCGCGTGCGATCACTGTTTCCCGATCAGAATCGAATTGCTTCCCGTCCAAATGTGCGTGCGAATCGACGAACATGCTGCCAAAGATCCCCCACACACATTGTAAAGGCAGGACCGCGGCTCCCTCGTGTTCGGAGAAAATTTGACACAACATTCCGGGTCAGAGGGCGGAAGCACAGGAGAGTCTACTTCGTTTTCATATCCTTCAGCTTGTCGAGTTGTGCGTGCAATCGTTCCTCTGAATTAGTGGCCGTTCCCAAATTCGCGTAATACTCAAGGACGTTTTGTTTCAAACCGGCCGGGACGATTCGCTCGGGCCTTGCCGTCAGCCGATCAAGCAAACTCGAGTACGCTTGATCGGCAAGCGGATATTCTTCCAGCTTGCTGCCGTGCCCTGTATCCAGATCGAGATTTGCCAACGGAGTCGGCGTCGAACCCTCCGTCTGGAGTTTCTGTAGCGTCTCGTGAAACGCGTCCACCGTGCGGTTCACGCTGCGCAGGTACTTCTCCTCAGTTTCGGGTGTCGGGATCTTTATGGCCAAGTCTGAGGCGGCGCCAATCTTCGGGACGATGAAAACTAGTACGGCTACGAGGTGTGCCTTGAATCCCGGCCCCCGGTACGTGTGCTTCCACCGCCTGTCGTAGTTCGTGCGGGCGACGCGCTCTTTGAATTCGCGAAAGGCCTCGTCATTGGGATGAGCAGGGAAGTGATGCCGGTGCAGCACGACTTCGGCCTCGGCAAAGAGCGGGATGAAGCTGCGGACGCTCGTTCCATAACTACGGAGAGCCGGGTGCGCGCGTCCCACAATTTCGTGAATGTCGAAGCCGTACGTGTGCGCGAAAGCTTGTTCCAGATACTTTCTAGGTACTTTGAATCCGATGAAATGCAAATACGCCGGAGGAGCAAAGGCCGCGTCAGTCAGTTCATCGATGTCAAATGCAAACTCAGTTCGAATGTGGCCGTGAGGACTCTCGCCGTAAGTTACGGACGCGCCGAACTTGTCTTTTAACTTTGGAAAGTTGATGGCTGTCGACGGATTGATCGCTTCCGAATGACCGATCGAGTCTCCCAAGTAGTGAGACAGCGCTCCCACCGCGAATGCCAACTCATCCACGTTGTGCGCATTCTGGAGCATCCACGCAATAAAATCGCCAGTACGGACATAATGGGTAAGATTGCTGAAGAATGGTTTGCCGAACGGATAGTAACCCATGTCCTGGATCGCGCATCCGCCGTAAGCATAGGCATGCGCCTCGACGAGCTGTCGTTCGGTCGAGTCCGGGAAACGCGCTAGCAAAAACGGCCGGATCGAGTCATTCCACGCAAGATCAATCAGCTCTTCGTGCGTCAGAACTGAGTAAGCACGGCTGTTAACGCTACTCAGAAGAATTACGAGCAGCAAACTGATTGCGTGGCAACTTCTTCGCTGCAGCCCTTTCACGATTAACATTGGCGGGACATTACGCGCAAGGAGAGAGTTGTTGGGACGACGTGCATCGGCGACGCAGACGCTCTCCGGTCCTCAATTTGACTCAAAACAGAAAGGCTAGAACCAGGACCGCCCACTATCCATCCATGATTCACTGTATTACCTGGTGCTTCTGCGTCTCCATCCCGAGCCAAACTCGCGAATTCACATTGGGTTCGGAATTCAACCTTGCCGATCAGTGGAGACCCACACGCAAATGAAGATTTGCCTCGCGGCTGATAAAGTATCGTGTCAACTGAATGCTATCTTCTGTTCGCGGAGGCATGTTTGGCAATCTCTTCCAAGATTTCTTCTGCTCTCAAAAAGCGCGCGGCGCGAATCGAAATCCTGTTGATGGATGTCGATGGCACGATGACCGACGGCAGCGTCACTCTGCTCTCTCAGGCCGACGGCAGCGCGCTCGAGATCAAGACTTTTGACGCACACGATGGCCAGGGTCTTACGCTGGCTCGCTCTGCGGGCCTGCGAACCGGCTGTATTACTGGCCGCGAGAGCGCGGCGCTCCTTCGACGAGCGAACGAGATGAAGATGGAATTTATCTACATGAAACAGCCATTGAAGATGCCGGCTTACGAAGAGATCCTGCAAAAAGCCGGTGCTGCTGACTCTGCCGTCGCCTATGTCGGCGACGACCTTCCAGATATCCCATTGATGCAGCGAGTGGGGCTGGCGGTCGCAGTAGGAGACGCCGTTCCTGAAGTGAAGAAGGCTGCGCACTACACAACACGCGCATTGGCGGGCCATGGAGCGGTCCGAGAAGCAGTCGAACTAATCCTTAAATCGAAAGGCATCTGGGAAGCGATGATCGACAAAGCGCGTGCCTAGTCTTCACCCGTTAAACACTCGATAGAACACCCGACAACGTAGAGCAGAGCTGATCGAGATCGACAGGCTTCGAAAGGAAATCAACGACCCCAAGACCCTGCGCCACTTCGCGAATACTCGAGTCATCGGTCCCGCTGACAACCACCACCGGGATGTTCTGAGTCTTTTTAGATCGCTTCAGTCGTTTCAAGACCTCGATCCCGGAACCGCCTGGCATATTGATATCCAGGACAATGGCATCTGGCGAAGTGCGCAGGGCGAACATCCCGGTTTGCATCGCGTCCTGGGCCGCGAAGACTTCAAAGCCCTTTTCCTGCAGTGCTTTCGTCAGCAGGGTTATCTGAAAGCGTGAATCGTCGGCTACTAGAATTTTTAGCATATGCATTTCACATCTCGATCAAAGGTTTTTTAACTCGAATTCTGCTTTTGAGCCAATCGTGTAGCAACATCGTGTCGACGGGTGGGATGTGCACGAAGTCGCAGCCACATCTGCCGTACTCGCGCGTCCACAACACGCGGGCCTCCACCACGATCTCCCTGGGTGCGCCCTGCAATTGCAACCGAAATCGCAGGATCGTTCCCACTGCAAGCTGCTCCTTACTGCTGATTCCAACCCCTCTGTCTCCAATATCGGTAATCGTCACTGGCACAGTCTTTTCATCCGCATCGGTCGCAATTACTGGGGTCATCAGTGCAAAACGCGCATGTTGCCGATAATCGTGCAACATCCGGTGATAAGCCGCTTTCAGCGACAGCGCACCGCTTTCCATCGATACCGGCTTCTTCAGAACGACGTGAGCCCCAGGCACCCGGTCTTCCTTGCGTGTGATCGCCACCACCGTCGGCTTCTTCGTCGTTCTTGATTTCCAAACTCGGTCCATGACTTCGGACCAGTCTTCTCCGTCGCAATCGATGACCAGGAGATCCGTGCTGCCTTGCGTAAGCTGGTTGCAGGCCTTCGACGCGCTGAGGCAGATGTTGGTGGAAATCGAGAGCTGCCGAAGCACACGATCAAACACGCTATACAGTCCAGCGTCATGAGAAACAATCAATCCTTCAAATGCCATGTCGGCGGTCATCTACGCTTCTCCATAGCCGCTCCTGTTAGTGCTGAACCGCTAGTTGGTTTTCAGAGATTGTCCCAAGGCTTTCGGGGGACGCTTCATCATCCTGGACATCAGTCTGTTCCAACACCTGCCGTACGACTTTGAGGAGCGGTTCGGAGCCATTTGTCAGATCCAGTTTCTCCTTTTCGAAGTAAGCTGTGGCTCCCTCGCGAACGAGCTTGGCCTCATTCGTCTGGGCCAGGCTGCTTAACACAACGACTGGAACGGCGGATGTCTGCCGATTTTTTCGGAGCGCTTTCAGAACCTCAGGTCCCGTCAATTTCGGCAGAAGCATGTCTAGCACAATGAGGTCGGGAATCGAGGCTCCGGCGATCTCCAGCGCCTGCTCGCCGTCGCCTGCCGTGAGCACCTGAAATCCAGCTTTCGTAAGTGCTCGTTCGTTAGCCAGCCGTTGAAACTTGCTGTCATCCACCAACAGAATCGTTTTCAAGAACACCCCCCGTTCCTCATCAATGCAACCGTGCGGCCAAAATGAAATTGCTCCGAAGCCTTGATTTCAGGCACTTACGGATTGGCTGTGATCTCAAGGGGAGTCTGAAAGTCTGTAACTCGGAACTTTTCCTCTTATAAGACAAACGGCCTTCGCATGTTCGCGGATATTCCGCCGGGATTTTCTGCCCTCTTGGGGCGCGGGACGCCTCCCAAGGTCTAACGGCAAAATCTAAGAAGAAGACCAACAGTCCAAAGCGCGGAAAATAATCCGAAGCGCAGCAGTTCTCTCAACGGGCGCCACCTTCCGCAACCCACACAAAAACAAAAGATCGCGACACCCTTTCGCCGATTCCTCTATTGGCAACGCGCGTGCATCGGATTTGCAGTTGCAAGACATACTGCGTCCCCGTTGTAAGGAGAGTTGTGAAACAGAAGAAACAAATGTCAGAAACCAGGATGTCAAAGATGAAGATTCGGGTGGCGGTAGTCGAGAGTGATCCGCTGCGGCTTGCGGGGTATCGCGCGCTGCTCGAATGCCATGATGATCTGGAACTGGTTGCAGTCTCGCTGGCCGAACTCGCAGCCACTCCTGCCTTCGACGTGGTACTGCTCGGGAAGCGCCCCAGTCAAAGCATTTCCCAGTCAATGCAATACCTCAAAACAGTGCAACCTCATTTGCGCGTGATTGTAACCGCTGCCGGTGGAACGGACGAAACCGTTCTTGAAGCGCTTGCTGCCGAAGCGAAGGGTTACGTCGACGAATCTACCCCAGCGAATGACTTCGCAAAAGCGATTCGCATCGTCAACCAGGGATTGATCTGGGCTTCCCGCCGGGTCCTCGCAATTTATATCGACCGCTTCGGTAAGGCGCAAGAGCGGAACTTAGTAAAAGGCCGGAATTTCACCAGCCGCGAAGCTCAGGTTCTTAAGATGTTGGTGGAAGGATGTTCGAACAAGGAAATCGCCTCGCCCCTCGGAATTCAAGAGCGCACGGTGAAGGCGCATGTAGCCAAATTATTGCGCAAGGTTGGAGTTCAGAACCGAATCATGCTTTCTGTACACGCGGTAAATCATGCTCTCGTTCCCGGGGCATGATCGCATTCTTGAACGCAAAAAGGGATGCCCCTCCAGGCGCTGGTCCGCTGGCGATTCGGTAGTTAATTGATGGCAGGAGCGGGATCAGGAGAAATTGGCTTGATTCCGTCTCACCCCTTCTTCTCGTCGTAATATTTCCCATTCACTTCCGAGCCCATGACGGCGAAGTCACATTTTGAGGTTTCTAGTGCATCTGTCTTAAAGACAAAATCGATCGATGGCACACGGACTGTTGCCTCGAGTTGAGCTTCTGCCTTGAATCCGTCAAATCGATACTGCCGGCTCGAATCCTCATATTTCACTGGATCGCTGCTCGCCTTAAACACGAGTTTGAAATCGAGAAATGCAGGTGTGGTCTCGGCATCCATTGCGGGCCATCGCGGTTGATCGATGATGGGCACGTTGGCCATCTGGAGTGTAGCGACATTACCGTCCGCGCTGAATGTCAGGCCGCCCGAGGATACGGGAGCGACCCAATACAATCCCTCCGGTGAGATCGGTGAATGGAAATCATGAATTTGATTTGCAGGGACCGCCGATCCCTTGAATACCGTGAGTCAAGTGTGCGCGAAGATTCCTTGCCGCGCTTGCCGCCCGGCCCAATATTCACCCGCCATGTAGCTATAGTCGGTTGTCGGAGTACCCCAGGCGAGCCGATTGCCCTTGTTATCCGTCCCCATCCCGTGAAACCCATTGCAGCGTGCCAGCTTTCCCTTGAAGTGATAGATGCTTGAGAGTTCGACATTCGGCATTGCGGGCTGATTGTGATTACCGTTCTTGTCGAGCCAGGGAATCGGATAAGGGCACGATCCACCGTTTGACGGTTCGCGGTTTGGCGGGATCGCCGTTGCGCAGTTTTCTGACGCAGATTCCGTTCCGAGCGCTTTGCGGGTGAAGAAATTAGCTGCGATAGAGCAGACACCGAGTTTCAGCCACCCACGCCGCCCTAATTCCACTGTGCTCGAGATTGCATTTGCCACGGCATTCTCCTGTCATAAAAAATCCTGAAAATTCCTGAAGCTTGAGATTTTACAAGCGAGTGCTGCAACTGCGCTCGTGGAGACACCGGCGCCTAATTCTTCGCTGGATAATTGGGATAGTGAAGGTGAAATCCGGCCTTTCACATTTCGAAGGCCGGATCTTTACTTACGCCGCTACAGCCCGACTTTGCCTGAGGAACGCCAGTAGGTCTTTATTGATCTGGTCGGCGTGCGTGGTCGGCATCCCGTGCGGGAAACCTGGGTACACCTTCAAGGTCGCATTCTTCACAATCTTCGCGGACATCAGTGCGGAGGCTCCGATCGGCACGATCTGATCGTCATCGCCGTGCATGACGAGTGTAGGGACATCTATCTTCTTCAAGTCTTCGGTGAAATCTGTCTCAGAGAAAGCCTTGATGCAGTCATACCCGGCTTTCATTCCGCCCATCATCCCCTGGAGCCACCATTTCTCCCGAATGCCTTCCGAAATCTTTGCTCCCGGCCGGTTATATCCGTAGAAGGGGAGAGTGATGTCCTTGTAAAACTGCGGACGATTCTCTACGTATGCAGCGCGCAGCCCGTCGAACACTGAAATCGGAAGGCCGTTGGGGTTATTTGCCGTCTGTACCATCTGAGGTGGCACAGAACTAATGAGCACGGCCATGGCTACGCGTTTGGAACCATGCCGTCCGATATAGCGCGCCACCTCACCGCCGCCAGTCGAGTGGCCTACATGAATCGCATTCTTGAGGTCGAGCTTCTCCGTTAGTGCTGCGAGATCGTCGGCATACGTATCCATGTCGTTGCCATCCCACGTCTGGCTGGAGCGTCCATGACCGCGCCGATCGTGCGCTATGACACGGTATCCCTGCTGCCCGAAAAATAACATCTGCGAATCCCAGTCGTCTGCGGTGAGCGGCCATCCATGGCTGAACACAATAGGCTGGCCTGTTCCCCAATCCTTGTAAAAAATTGTTGTGCCATCTTTCGTCGTGATTGTCGGCATACTCGATTCTCCTTTGGCCAGAGCTAAGCCCGAAGGTTGATGTTGCGTTAATTGTCGATTTCTCCCACTAACAGCAATGAAAGTGATCGACCGATGAAAGGTAACGTATCTTGCCGACATTGTAACGGATCAAAGTGCAGCGTTGTGGCGGACAGAGTGGGGCAGAACTGAAAGGTGCGATGCTTGGAAGTGATTGGAATCATGGTGGCCAGGGACGGAGTTGAACCGCCGACGCCAGCCTTTTCAGGGCTGCGCTCTACCACCTGAGCTACCTGGCCACGTTCCGAAACCCGCTGTGTGCGGGCTGCGAGGATGTTCCGCGTCAGCTTTTTTATGGCGGGATCAACGACGAGCCCTACAGAAGCGTGCGGAACGATTGATTATAGCAACCGTCCCGATTTCTCTCAACGCTGCTCCGTATCTGCCGAGAACTCGCACCAAACCGAGAACTGAACTAGAGTGAAACCGAATTCTTGGATTGATTTATGTTCACATCCGCGCGAATCCGTGGCTGAAGGTTACCCCGCGAATCCTTTTACAAACTCCACCAGGCTTCGCAGCGCGATTCCCGACGGACCCTTCGCGATCCACGGCTTCTGATCTTCCATCCACGCCGTGCCTGCGATGTCGAGATGAATCCACGGTGTCTCTTCCGCGAATTCCTTCAGGAACATCGCAGCGGTGATGGCGCCGCCCCAGCGTCCGCCAGTATTCATGATGTCGGCAATCGATGACCGGATCTGCTCTTTGTATTCGTCGTCGAGCGGCAGTCGCCACATCTTTTCACCCGCTGAGGCGTTCGCATTGTGAATGCGGTTGTACATGTCGTCGTCGTTGGTAAAGATTCCGGCATTGTTATAACCGAGCGCAACTACAACCGCTCCAGTCAACGTTGCCGCATCCACCAAATGCGTACACCCAAGTTGTTTCGCGTAGTGCAATCCGTCGGCCAGTACAAGCCGGCCCTCGGCATCGGTATTAATGATCTCAATCGATTTGCCCGACATCGCGATCTGCACATCGCCCGGCTTCTGCGCTTTACCCGACGGCATATTCTCCGTCGCGCACACGATGCCGATCACTTTCACCTTCGGCTTCAACAATGCAATCGCCCGCATTGCGCCGATCATGGTCGCGCCACCGGCCATGTCGTACTTCATCTTTTCCATGCCGTCGGCTGGCTTGATCGAGATGCCGCCTGTGTCGAACGTAATTCCTTTTCCCACCAGCCCCAACACGGGCTTTTCGGGCGCTCCAGCCGGTTCGTACTTCATCACGATCAGAGCGGGGGGTTCGTCAGATCCTTGGGCGACACTCCAAAATGCGCCCATCTTCATCTCTTTGATTTTGTCCGCGCCGAACACTTCGCACTTTAGCCCGACTTCCGCGCACATCTTTTTCGCCCGGTCTGCAAGAATCGTCGGTGTCATGCGATTGGAAGGTTCATTCACCAGGTCGCGCGTGAAGTTTTGCGACTCG
Source organism: uncultured Acidobacteriota bacterium (assembly GCA_963818115.1). Classification (GTDB taxonomy): domain Bacteria; phylum Acidobacteriota; class Terriglobia; order Terriglobales; family Acidobacteriaceae; genus Sulfotelmatobacter. The sequence continues at coordinate 201,638 of CAWFQZ010000025.1, read as the reverse complement.
CCGATAATCTGCGCTTCGTTCGCAGCTTTCTCGAGCGCTTTCTGGTCTCCTACAGCCACGACTGTCAACGCGTCGATCTTCTGATCCTTGCGATCGCTGCGGTAGTAGTCCGGATCGAAGTTGCCCACATGCGCGCCTTCCACAATCGCCCGCACCGCCTCTTCCGCAGGGATGCCTGATGGCGCAATAAATGCGAAGCTGCGGATGCCTCTCGATTTCAGTGTTCGCACCGCGGTCCCAGCAATTCGCCGAAGGTCGTAGCTGGAAAACTTTTTCGCGCCTCCGCCCGAAATCAGCAGCAGGCGTTTCGCTTTCAGCGAATTTGGTTTGTGCAATAGATTTGTCTCGAACGGCTTGCCCGCGACTTCCCCGCTAGCCAGCAGATCTGCCGCGACGGAGTTCACCGCCGCGTCCGCGGTCGCGACTTTCAGTTCAGGTTTCTTATCTTTGTCGGATAACCCCGGGCTCGAATGATCGAGCACTACGGCGACAAGAGCTTCGGTTTCAATGGCGGAAGGGGTGGAGAGAGAAATTGTCGTTTTCATCATAGGAATGAGTTTGTCATTCCAGTATCGTCGGCAGGCGGGCAAAAGCGCAAGCGCCGGGCGGTGTCATTTTGGCGCGTAATGCGGATTCTCGGCTTTGCTTCACCCACCCAGCGCGCTCGGAAAACGCGTCTTGAAATCCAGCAGCCCAACCCACTCGGGCGTAACCGTGATGCGCACCATTGACGAAATCATCGTACGCAATTGCCCAAGCCATTGTTGCGCCTGCTTCGGATCGAAGTAACGTGCCGCGCAGGCTTCATACTCCGGCACAATTCCGTCCATTGTTTCAAGCATTGCTGTTCCGCGGATCAGTAATACCTTCTGGGGAAAATCGTTTTCGTCGATCGTGATCGAAACTTTCGGATTCTTGGCTAGCGCCTTCAGCTTGGGCGCTCTCGGAGGACTGGCCATGACGATCTCGCGTCCGTTCCAGTGAAACCAGATGGGAACAACTCGCGGTGTTCCATCCATCCATACATACGCCAGCCGCGCTGGAATGGTTGACTGCAACAGCGCCTGCGAGGCGGGATGTTGCAAAAGGCTGATATCGCCTTGGGAAACAGCTTTCATACTTTCCTCCGTCGCGACGCGACAAACCCAGGATGCGAAACAAATGAAACTCAGCCCTGGATTGTACTCTCCACTTCCAACGATCTTTTTTCGATGAAGTGTCGAACTCCCAACCGTTCCCTCCATACAACCATCCGCCGGATGACTGTTTTTGTGCCCCTGCGGTATGATTCAAGGCCGCAGAAGGTCCAGGTGAAAAACTTCATGCTGATTCGATGGAAGTCGGTCGCTCTCCTCGTTGCATTAGCTGTAGGCATTTTCGTCGTAGCCAGCCGCAGAACGGCGATCGCCGCTCCGCAAGCCACCGCCCCAGCGAAAAGCGTTGCGGCCGCTTCCGCGCCGGGCGGCGCAGTGTCGATTCCCGATACGACTCTCGCCATCAACTCGCCCACGCCAATGTCGCAGCGCATCGTTCACTACGAGATCGACGCCAAGTACAACGCGTCAACACACACTGTGGACGCGAATGAAGTCCTCACGTACCACAACCTGACCGGCCAAGCGCTCGATCATTTCCCCTTCCACCTTTATCAGAACGCATTTCAGCCCAAGGCTACCTTCGTGCGCGATGCCAAGCTTATGGGAAGCCGCGATACCGGCTATCAGAAGTGGGAAGACAAGTTTTACGGTTCGGAAGACATCAAGAGCATCGAGGTCGTCGGTCAGGGAGATCTCACGCAGAATTTGCAATTCATCGCGCCCGACGACGGCAATAAAGATGACAAGACCGTTGTCGATCTGCACCTGACGAAGCCCGTTGCTCCGGGCGGCTTCGTCCAGTTCAAGATCGCCTTCCAAACGAAGTTCCCCGAGACCCAAGCCCGCTCCGGATGGAAGCGCGACTTCGTACTCGGCGGGCAATGGTTCCCGAAGGTTGGAGTGTTCTGGCACGGTGCCTGGAATTGCCACCAATATCACAACACCACCGAGTTTTTCGCCGACTTCGGAGTTTATGACGTAAAACTCACGGTGCCGCAATTCGAAATCGTTGGCGCGAGCGGGGTCCAGGTTGACGAAAAGAACAACCCCGACAATACCAAGACGGTCACCTACCACGGCGACGACATCCACGATTTCGCCTGGACTGCCAGTCCGCGCTACAAAGTCCGCGAGACTATGTATCAGTCGCAGATGGGACCCATCAAGCTCCGTTTTCTGATGCAGCCCGCGCACTGGAGCCAGGCCGATCGCCATGAGCGCATTGTCCGCCAAACGCTTGACCACTTCGAGTCATGGTACGGTCCCTATCCGTATAAGACGCTGACGGTGGTCGACCCGGAGCCTGACTCCGCGGCCGGAGGCATGGAATATCCCACATTCATCACTGGCGACACGAGCTGGTTTGCGCCTGATGGCTTCCATCTCGTCGAATTAGTCGTCGAGCACGAATTCGGCCACCAGTACTGGTACGGCATGGTCGCCACGAACGAGTTTGAAGACGCATGGATGGACGAAGGCATCAACAGCTACACGGAAGTCAAAGTGCTCGATTCCATTCTCGGCAAGAAAACGTCGATTATGAATCTTGCTGGCGCTACGGTCGGCGAGCGCGAAGAGCAGAGGCTTAGCTATATCGGTGTTGCCGATCGCGATCCGATGGCTCAGAACGCCTACAACTTCTACAACTCCAACTCTTATGCTGGAATCACTTATGGAAAGACGGCCAGCGTGTTGCTCACTCTCGAGGGCATTATCGGCGAAGACACCATGGCTAAGGCGATGCACACTTATTTTATGAAGTACCGCTTCACCCATCCCACCAAGGAAGATTTCCTGAAGACCATCGAAGAAGTTTCTGGAAAAGACTTGCGCTGGTATTTTAATCAGGCCGTCTACGGATCTCAGGTGATGGATTACGAAGTCCTCAATGTCGATTCCTTCCCGGTGAACTGGTACGAAGAAAAGAAGGACAAGAAAGATTCCAAGAAAGACGACGAGAACACCGTGTACCAGTCCTATGTCACGATCCACCGCAAGGAAGATTTCGTGATGCCCGTCGATGTCGAAGTCGTCTTTCGCGATGGCAAGAATAATGAAGAGAGAGTTCGCGAGCACTGGGACGGCCAGAGCCGTTGGACGCGCTTCAGCTACGTCAAGAAGGCAAAAGTGGTGTCGGCTGAAATCGACCCCGACCACACCGTCCAGATCGATCGCAACAATTTTAATAACAGTTTTGTAGTCGAGTCCAACCCCAAGCCGACGTGGAAGTTATCCACGTACTGGCTGTTCGTTACCCAACTGGTAAGCCAGGCGATGGCCTGGTGGGCAGTTTAAGGAAGACGCGTTCAGGGAAGGAAGAATGGCACAACTCATCGGCGACACAAGAAGAGAAGGATTGCTCGGCTCTGGGCTGGGCAAGGCGATGCGCAACAAGCGCTACATTTTCTGGTTCTGGTTGCTGAACCTAACCCTCGCCGAATTTGGGACTTCGGCCTTCCGCAAGAGCGCCCACGCTATCCTTGATCATAGTTCCCACGCCCAAGGATTGGTCCAGGGCTTCGACCTGTCAGTCATGATCGATCTCTTTGCCCGTCCCGAGTTCGGAACAATGGCGGCGGCGAGCATGCCCGCTTTTTACTTTGCGTTTGTCTTCTTCCTGGCAGCCGCAATCTTCCTCCCCGGCGTTTTTCAGGGATACGCCTCCACCTACCGGCTGCCTCGCGAAGATTTCTTCCGCGCCTGCGGTCGGAACTTATGGCGCTTCATTCGCCTGCTATTTATGTCTGGCATCATCATGGCCATTGCAACGGGCCTATTGTTTGCCCTGCACGGTGTCTTGGAACGTAAAGCTGGCGAGAGCACAAACGAATTGTTGGCGCCGGAAGTCCGCTACGGCGGGCTATTGATCATTTTTCTGATCATGGCGGTTTTCCGAATCTGGTTCGACCTGGCCGAGGCCGACATCGTTTTGAACGACCAACGTGCCGTGCGCAGGTCAATCGCTGCCGCTTTCCGGCATACTTGTCGGAGCCTTGGTCGTTTGCTGGCGAGCTACGTAGTCACCGCGATCGTCGCGGCGATTTTTCTTGTCGGAGGCATCTGGCTCTGGATGAGGCTGGTCCCTTCCGAGAGCGTCTTAGGCGCTTTCCTCATGGCCCAACTCATTCTGCTCCTGCTGCTCATCCCCCGTTTCTGGCAGCGCGGGATCGTCGTCTCTTACTGGCAGCAGTACATGCTGGTTCCAGTGGCGCCCCCGGTGATCGTGACGCCGCCTCCCGTCATAGTCGTTCCGCAGCCAGTTCCTACGATTCCAACTCCGATCCCTCCGGCACCGGAACCTTCCGGATCATAAATAAATAGGGTTGGATTATTGCCTCGGTAGGGAACTGGAACCAGGGCAGGACGGTTGGAGTTATCTCTGGGCTCTATACAAGGATGACGGTTACTCCCGAATTTCCGCGCCCGAGGTCCGCGTCCTTTTTCAACTCGGGCTGCTCCCGCAAAACGCGCCATGCCACTTCGTCTGTCTTCGACCAATTCTCTCCGAAGATGCATCCTCGAATTTCGCCCGCTTCAGCGAGTTCCTTCAGTCGCCGCTGAACAGCGACGCGGATATCCCCGCCGACGCCCGTCGATCCGTACCCATGAATCACCTTCAAGAGAAATTGTTCTTGTCGCCGCGCCGCGGAGATCTCCCGATCCAGCCGCTGCAGCGCCTCGGATATCGACGGCATGTCCGCTTTCAGATTTACTGTCTTGATGGTCGGCCTCGTGTCCGCACGCCTTGCCGCCAATTGGATGAATCCGCTCCGAACGATGGCAGAACGAGTATGGATAAGAAAAGAAATAATCTGATGAGACTACTTTCGATTTCTTCCTCGCGCCACCGCTTCCCGCGCTTCCTTGTCCGCTGTCCGCCGTCGTTCGGTTTCTCGCTTATCCCACAGCTGCTTACCTTTAGCCAAAGCTAGCTCGACCTTTACTTTACCGTTCTTGAAATACAGCCGCACCGGGATTAGCGTCAGCCCCTTCTGTTGTGTCTTCCCAATCAGCTTCCGGATCTCCTCCCGGTGCATCAGCAGCTTTCGCGTCCGCAAGGGTGCGTGATTGTGAATGTTCCCATGCTCATAGGGCCCGATGTGGGCATTCAGCAGCCACAACTCGTTATCCTTCACCAAGCCGTACGAATCCTTCAGGTTAGCCAATCCTCCACGGACCGATTTCACTTCCGTCCCGGTCAAAGCCACCCCAGCCTCAAATTTTTCCAGCAAGAAATAGTTATGTGAAGCGATCCTATTAACGGCGGCGTCTCTCTGCCCGCTCGCGGTAGCGTCGCGGCGGGGAGCTTTTTCCGGATTCGGTTTGGTCTGGTGCGTGGATTGGCGGGGCATGGCGTTACAGAATAGTTATCTTATCGCATCATGCGGCTCCCGGCTCTCCGCTTCAGGCTGTAGTGCGCGGCCGTGAGCATAACGCAGCGATTTTCTGGACTGTCGGTCGCCTCCCCAGTGGTTCAGCGACCAAAGAGTGTAACTCTCGTGTGGGCAGGCACATCGGGAGCCGGAAATCGCGATGCTATAATCGCGTCACCGCGAGTTTTTTTGTGTATCGAGTAGATTTCCCGCGCCATCACGCCGACGGGACGCGCACACGCGTGGGGAAACTGCTTGTTCGGCGAAAAACCGTTTTTCAAAAAGGACCATCTCGTGAGGATTATCGAATGAGACGCCTATTGCGCCCGGCCCTCTTTTGTTGCTGGTCGCGGCTTTAGCCCTCCCCGCCCTCGCCGACAAAGCGAAAGATCTTTACACCAAGGGTCAAGACGCCGAAGCCCGCGAGCAATACGAAGCTGCTTACGACTTCTTCAAGCAGGCTTACAACCTAAGACCCAAAGAGCTTCGTTATCGCTCTGCGTTCGAGCGCCTCCGCTTTCAGGCCGCTGCTTCCATCGTGCATCGCGGCCAGAAGCTCCGCGAAGACGGCAAACTCGATGAGGCCGTTGCCGAATTTCAAAAGGCTCTCGCCATCGATCCGTCATTGTTCATCGCTCAGCAGGAGCTCACCCGCACGCTGAAGATGATCAACGACCAGAAGAATCCGCCGCCTCAGGCCGCTGGACCGCCTGATAGCCTGCAGCGTCGTGTTCACGAGGCCGCTGGCCCGGTCGAACTCGCTCCGATCTCCAGCGTCCCGATCACCGTCAAGATGCTTTCCACCAAATCCGACGTGGTCTACCGCACCGTCGGTCAGCTGGCCGGAGTCAACGTCCTCTTCGATCCCGACTACACTCCGCGCGTTATCAACGTCGACCTTAACGGGGTCACCCTCGAAGAGGCACTCGAAATTACTGCCCTCGAATCGAAAACTTTTTGGCGTCCGGTCACGTCCAACACAATTTTCGTCGCCACCGACAATCCGGCCAAGCGCAAGGAACTCGAACAAAGCGTTCTCAAGACTTTCTATCTTACGAATCTTTCCCAGCCCACCGAGCTCCAGGACGTCGTGAATGCAATTCGCGCCGTGCTTGATGTCCAGCGCGTGCAGCAGTTGCTTTCGCAGAATGCCTTGGTCGTGCGCGGGACGCCCGATCAGATTGCGCTCGCCGAAAAATTGGTCGAAGACCTCGATAAGGCGCGGCCGGAAGTTATCGTCGACATCGCGGTCATGCAGGTCAGCAAAGACCGTTCGAGAACTTTGGGCTTCAATCCGCCCACCAGCGCGACCGTTACTCTCCAGAGCAATATTGCTTCAACTACCACGCCCGCCACGACAGGAACCAGCACCACTACATCTACTTCCAGCACCACCAACGGACTCAACCTGAACACCCTTGGCAATCTGAATGCCACCGATTTCCAGGTCACGATTCCTTCCGCCAACTTGTCGGCGGTGATGAATAACAGCGACACCAAGCTGATCCAGAATCCACAGATTCGCGCTCTCGACGGCCAGAAGGCTTCCCTGAAGATCGGCGACCGCGTCCCTGTCGCCACTGGTTCATTCCAGCCCGGTATCGGCGGCGTCGGCATCAACCCGCTGGTCAACACGCAGTTCCAGTATCTCGACGTCGGTGTCAACATCGACATCACGCCGCGCGTCCACGCCAACGGCGAAGTCACGCTGAAGATTTCGATGGACGTTTCCGCTGTCACTGGCCAGCAGAACATCGGCGGCATCAGCCAGCCCATCATCGGCCAGCGCAAAATCGAGCATGAAATCCGCTTGAAAGACGGTGAGGCCAATCTGCTCGGCGGCATCATGGAAGATCAGCAGACCAAGTCTCTCGCCGGCATCCCCGGACTCGCGCAGATTCCCATCCTTCGCTATCTCTTCGGCCAGACCACGCAGGATCATTCGGAAAACGAAATCATCTTCGCCATCGTGCCCCACATCATTCGCGGTGCCGATGTAAACGAGATGAATCAGCGCGCTCTTGATATCGGTACGGCTCAGACCATCGAGCTGCATCACAAAGCGCAGGCCGCTCCGGCAGCCCAAGCTCCTTCGTCATCGATCACTCCGGCGAGCCCAGTGAATGCGCCTGCTGGCCGGCCAGCTCCGGGTGGTTCATCCTCGTCCGCACCCAATTCGGCCTCTGGTGCGGCGGCGGCAAGTTTCCTGTTTGATCCACCGACGGTTCAAGCAGCCAAGGGCACAACTTTTGCTGTCAACCTGCTGATTTCCGGTGCGCAGAATGTTTATTCCGTGCCCGTGCAGCTGAACTACGATCCGAAGATGTTGCAGTTGGTCAATGTTTCAAACGGAGGCTTTCTCTCGCAGGATGGCCAGGCGGTGGCGCTAGTTCATCGCGAAGATGAAGCTCTCGGACAATCGCAGATCACCGCCACGCGTCCACCCGGTGCCGGAGGAGTTTCCGGCCAAGGCGCAGTAGTCACGATGACGTTTATGGCGAAAGCCGATGGCCAGACTCCGTTGACCATCACCCGCGGCGGCGCGCGCGACCCCGGTCTGCAGGCGATCACAGTTAACGGTGCGCAAGCGGCCGTCACGATCCAGTAACGCCGCGATTCGGATCGGTAGACGACCGAATTGCCGTAAGCCTCGGAATCACGAATGATTCTTGGATTGCCGAATTTTGAGCTTGCGATGAACGATCGAAGAGCCGTGGAAGAGCGGCCCTTCAAGGGCCGCATAAAGGCATCCAACTTAAGATTGGGCTTTAGTCCCCGTGCATTGCAAATGAATCCGAACCACAAAAATCGCCAACGCGGCTTCACGCTCCTCGAACTCATCGTCGCCGCGGCGATTCTAGCCATTCTCACGATGATGGCTCTCCCGCTCGCGCGCGTCACGATTCAGCGCGAAAAGGAGAAGCAACTCCGTCACGCCCTTTGGGAAATGCGCGACGCCATCGACCGTTACAAAGAAGCCGCCGACCGGCAAATGTTCCAGACCAAGGTCGACAGCCAGAACTATCCGCCCGACCTAGAGACGTTGGCCAAAGGTGTAGAAGCGCAAGGCGGCAAGAAAATCCGCTTCTTACGTTCTATTCCCACGGACCCTATGACCAAGAGTAAGGAATGGGGGTTGCGCTCGATGCAAGACGATCCGGATTCAGATTCCTGGGGAGGTCAGAATGTCTTCGACGTTTACTCTAAGTCGGATGGCACCGGCCTCGACGGCACGAAATACAAGGACTGGTAAATGCTAAGGGGCGTGACCAACTCGCAAAATCGCTCGCAGCTTTCGCGCTGCGGTGCGCGGGCTTCGGCGCTTCTCCTCGCACGGCGCAACCAGCGCGGATCTCGCGGCTTCACCCTTCTCGAACTGATGATCGTTATCAGCATCATCATGATCCTGATGGCCGTCGCCGTTCCTATGTACAACCAGTCGATCGTGCAGGCCCGCGAATCCGTTCTGCGATCGAACTTGCAGACCCTGCGCAATGTAATCTCCCAGTACACGCTGGACAAGCAAAAAGCCCCCCAATCTCTCGATGAACTGGTTACGGCCGGATACTTGCGGCAAGTTCCGGTCGACCCGATGACTCGTGAAGCCAACTGGGAAGTGGTCCAGGAAGATGTTTTAATGGCCGTCGATCAACAGGATCCCGGCATCACCGACGTCCACTCCGCCTCCAGCGCCACCGCCAGCGACGGCACCGCCTACAGTACCTGGTGACCGAACTCCACGAACCGCTTCTTCGTTGAATTCCTTCGTGTAACTTCGTGCCCTACGTGGTTAAAGATTTTGTCTGGTGACAACTCACAATCAGCCGCAGTTCCCCGAGTAACCCTCAAGCCATCATCGCTAGTATGAAACCGCTATTGTTGCTCCGCTATGAATTCGCAATAATCCCCGCCTAGCTTCGACACACTCGATCCCACGAAGGCGGAGTGTGGACACACCGTTTCATTGGGCAATACCAAATAGGCGTATCGCAGGCTTGGGATTCGCTGGATGAATTCCATAGCCATAGGGAGATGTGCATGCGATTGAGAGTAGCGCCGTGGCTGGCGGCCGCAATCATTGTCTTAACTTGCGGATTCGTATCCGCGCAACAACCGTCCCCACCCCCGGACAAAAAAGACTCGACTCCTTCAACCCAAACGATCGGTCCGCTCGATTTCTCTGTGAATTGGCGAGCCCGCGTCATTAATTGGGACTGGTTCAAGGCCAAGACCGGTCACGGCAACTACACCTACGGAGAGTCGTTGCTCCGTGTTGCGATCGGGCAGCGCCACGAGGATTTTGACTGGTTTCTTGAAGGCGAACAGGTAGCTCTCATCGACCTGCCAACACAGGCCGTGGTCGCAGCTCCTCAAGGGCAACTCGGCCTTGGCGCCAACTATTACGCGGCGAATAGTAACGAAACCAATCCGGTCGGCGGATTTCTCAAGCAGGGATACGTCAATTTTAAGGATTTCGGGAGCAGCCTGAAGATCGGTCGCTTTGAGTACTTCGACGGCATGGAGGTCAAGCCGAAAGATCCGATGCTCGCGACGGTGATTTCCACACGCATCGCGCAGCGGTTGATTGCCAACTTCGGCTTCGCCGACGTGCAGAGAACGTTTGATGGTCTACAAGTCGCCTCAAACCTGGGGCATGACAATTTTACCTTCGTCGCCCTTCGACCAACCGAAGGCGTCTTTCAGGTCGATGGCATGGGCGAACTCCAGATCGACACGTATTACGGAGCGTTCACCGTGCCGGTTGAAACGTCTTCCGGGTCCGGCCAGTTGCGCGTTTTCGGTCTTGGCTATATCGATCATCGCGCGCACATCCTCAAAACGGACAACCGTTCCGCCAGCGTCCGTGCCACCGACTTCGACAAGATCGAAATCGCGACCTACGGCGCCGACTATGTCCATGTCTTCAATACAAAGAGTGCAGGAAAGTTCGACGTGCTCGGTTGGATGGCCCTTCAGGCCGGTTCCTGGGGGGAGCTCACGCAAAGCGCCAGTTCATTTGTTGGTGAAGCCGGATGGCAGATGCCTGTGAACCATCTCAAGCCGTGGTTCAGCGTCGGCTACTCCTACGGCAGCGGTGACGGCAACAACACCGACAACAAGCACGGTACGTTCTTTCAGGTTTTGACAACTCCGCGCCAGTTCGCGCGATTTCCGTTCTATAACATGATGAACAACGAGGATTTCTACGGTACGTTGAACCTGAAGCCGACATCGAAGCTGTCGTTCCGCAGCGAGGCTCACGCGCTTCGCCTCGCCAGTTCGAAAGATTTCTGGTACTCAGGCGGCGGCGCCTTTCAGGAGAGCACATTCGGATATACCGGACGTCCATTCCCCGGCGGAGGAACTCGCGGTCTTGCCAATGTTTGGGATCTGAGCACGGACTACCAGTTCAATAAAATGTTCGGCGCTACGGTTTACTACGGCAAAGCGTGGGGCAAAACAGTCATCCGCAACATCTATCCGAAAGATCCCAACGGCCAGTTGCTGTTCCTGGAAACCAACTTCCATTTCTGATCGAAGTTCTGTGAACGAAAATGCTGCCCCATCCGTCGTGGTTTTCGACGGATGGCAACAACGAAGGTATGCACAATGGCCTGATATCTTCCTTGACCTACGAACGCCGATCGTAGAATTTCCACAGCTCAATGTGACATCTGACCTTGCGCACAAAAAATAAAAAGCAGATCATCGCGACGGCGAATGGGGTGTATGCACGTCGTCCGGAAAATCCTGCAACCCCTTTGTTGTCAAGATTTTGACCCTTAAACCTTACGGGCTCAAGATTTTGCAGATTCTTTTTGCAAACCCCGCGCCAGTCAAGGCTTTTCAAAGGGGCAGGGGGAGGGGGGTACCCACCTCGATCCCCAAATTCCCAAAATGGTCTCGCGAAAGAACGCATAATTCCACGCAATCAGGGAATTTATTTTCGTGTGGTCTTGATGGAAGCTTTTCCTTCGCAAACCTTCGCGCCCTTAGTGGTAAAAGCTTTTGACTGCCCCCAGAATTGCGCCCCAGAATCGGAAGCACTAACATCACTCTATGCCCGTTGAAACAGAAATCCAGGCTCCCACGTCCATTCGCGCGCCTCGCGGCAATCAGATCACATGCAAAGGTTGGCAGCAGGAAGCCGCCATGCGCATGCTGATGAACAATCTCGACGAAGAAGTCGCCGAGCGCCCCAAAGATCTCGTCGTCTACGGTGGAACTGGACGCGCCGCCCGCAGTTGGGAAGCCTATCGCGCCATCGTCGCCACTCTGAAGAATCTCGACAACGACGAGACATTGCTCGTGCAATCCGGCAAACCAGTCGGCGTCTTCAAGACGCACGATCACGCCCCGCGCGTGCTTATCGCCAACTCGAATCTCGTCGGTCACTGGTCGAACTGGGAGAAGTTCAACGAGCTCGAGCGCGCTGGCCTCATGATGTACGGACAGATGACCGCCGGTTCCTGGATCTACATCGGCTCGCAGGGAATCGTCGAAGGCACGTTCGAAACATTCTCCGCCGCCGGAGAAAAGCACTTCGGTGGAGATCTCGCCGGCAAGTTGATCGTCAGCGGTGGAATGGGAGGAATGGGCGGAGCACAGCCCCTCGCTGCCACCATGACTGGCGCGGCTTTCCTCGGTATCGACGTCGATCCCGAGCGCATCAAGAAGCGGCTCAAGACTGGCTATTGCGACTTCATGGTGACCACGCTGGATGAAGCGCTCCGCATTCTGAAGAACGCGATCCGCAAGAAAGAGAATGTGTCCGTTGGTTTGGTGGGGAACTGCGCTGATGTAATTCCAGAGCTTGCCGATCGCGGAGTTGTTCCGGACATTCTGACCGATCAGACCTCTGCGCACGATCCGCTGAACGGATATGTCCCGAACGGCATGACGCTCTCCGAAGCTTTCGAGTTACGCAAGAACGATCCGCACGCTTATCAGGAGAAATCTCTGGACTCGATAGCCCGCCACGTCGAGGGCATGCTGCGCTTGCAGAAGATGGGTTCCATCACGTTCGATTACGGCAACAACATCCGAACGTTTGCCTTCCAGCGCGGTGTGAAGAACGCCTATGACTTCCCGGGATTCGTGCCCGCATACATTCGTCCGCTGTTCTGCGAAGGGCGAGGTCCGTTCCGCTGGGTCGCATTGTCGGGCGAAGCGTCCGACATTCACGTCACCGACGACCTCGTTTTGGAGTTATTTCCGGAGAACCGCATCCTGCGCCGTTGGATCGATCTCGCCCGCAAGCGAATCAAGTTCCAGGGACTGCCCGCCCGTATCTGCTGGCTCGGATATGGCGAGCGTGCACAATTCGGGCTCGCAATGAACGATCTCGTGAAGAAGGGAAAGATCAAGGCGCCGATCGTGATTGGCCGCGATCATCTCGATTGCGGCTCAGTCGCATCACCATTCCGCGAAACGGAAAGCATGAGGGATGGTTCCGATGCCGTCGCCGACTGGCCTCTGCTCAATGCCTTGCTCAACACCGCCGCAGGCGCGTCGTGGGTTTCGATCCACAACGGCGGAGGCGTTGGAATCGGCTACTCGCTTCACGCCGGCCAAGTCACAGTTGCTGATGGAACGGACGAGATGGCGAAGCGCATTGAGCGCGTGTTGACGACAGATCCTGGGATGGGCGTAATTCGTCACGTCGACGCCGGCTACGACGAAGCGAAAGAGTTCGCGAACAAGACCGGCGTTAAGATTCCGATGAACGCCAGCTGATTGCGCGGTCGTTAACTTATTTCGCTAGTGCATCGTGCATCGCTTCGTATGCGGGTTTCTTCTGGTAGTTGTCGTCCCACGGCAAAGCCCAACCAAGGCCTTTGTAGAAGCCGGGAATCCACGAATGTTTGTCGGTGAATCCCCAGGTCTGGATTACTTTGCACGCCGGTTGTTCAACGCAGAGTCTCGTGATTTCGCCGTAGAGCTTGCCCTCTTCAGCCAGTGAAGATGTGTCTCCGTTGCTGAGGCGAACATCAAGTTCCGTCATGTGCAATTCGAGGCCGAGTTTGGCGAAGCGTTCCAGGTTTTCCTTGTATGACTCGAGCTTGGCCGGATCGTCGAACTTCAGAGTTATGTGCGTCTGAAAGCCCACACCATCGAGAGGAACGCCGCGCTTCTTGAAGTCTTTTGCCATGGCGTAAATTGCGTCGGACTTCCTGTTGATTTCTTCCGCGTCGTAGTCGTTATAGAAGAGCTTGGCTTTCGGATCGGCTTCGCGCGCCCAGCGCAGCGACTGCTCGATATATTTCGTTCCCACTCCAGCGCCGATTCCCGGTTGGTCGTACCAAAGCGTCGAGCGCATCGTCCCGTCATCGTTGAACGCTTCATTGACCACATCCCACGCATAGACCTTGGAAGCATAATGTGTCATCACGGTGCGAATGTGTCCTTCCAGGATCGTCGCCATCTGAGCCGAAGTATAACCACCCTTCTTCAACCACTCTGGAATGTTGTTGTGCCACAAGAGTGTGTGTCCGCGGACGACCATGCTGTGGCTTTGCGCGAACGCGACCAGAGCGTCGCCACCTGCGAAATTATAGGGATTCGGGTCCGTATCGGGTCGCGGATGAATGGCGCCGAACTTCATCTCGTTCTCGGCCTGAAGTTGGTTGAATTCAGAGCCAAGGATCGAGGCGTACTCAGCTTCGCTTAGAAGGGAAGAAGCAGCGGCCGTGCCGATGACAATGTGCCGCGCCTCAGCGACCTGACGCAGCGTGCTTGCCTCCGGCGAAGCAGGTTGTGGATTCGGCGATGCAGCGAGTGAGAGAAAAGCGGCTGAGAATAGAGCTACAACCGCAGGCGCTCCGAGGAAGCTTTGTGACTTCTGTTTTCGAAAGAAAGATGAATTCATGATGAGACCTCGCGCCCGATATTAGGCTCGTGGCGCACTCGAAAACAACCAGGCGAACCGAAGTAGTCGATGGCCATCCGGAGCGCCCAAGTGGAACGGACTGTTAGACTAAATCACGCGTGAAGAGTCAAAGGAAGCCTCAATCGAAACCGCTTCTGCTGGTCAATATCGGCCAGCTTCTTACACTGCGGTCCGAGTCGACCAATCGCGGTCCTCGGCGTGGCGCTGATCTGAAGGAACTCGGCGTTATTCTGGATGGCGCGGTTTTGTCTTTAGGCGGCAAGATTGTTTCGGTTGGTGCCACGAAAGACGCCCTGCGCGATCCGTGGTTCCGTAAGAATCGCAAGAAAGTTATCGAGATCGACTGTGCCGGGAAGGTGGTTTTGCCGGGATTCGTCGATTCGCATACTCATCCTGTGTTTGTGAGCCCGCGGTTAGTGGATTTCGAAAAGCGGATCGAAGGCGCATCCTACGAAGAGATCGCCGCTGCTGGCGGAGGAATTCGGTCGAGCCTAGAAGCGGTCCGAAAAGCCGCGAAAGCGGGGTTAACAGCCAAAGTGCTGGCTACTTTGCGCCAGATGGCCGAGTACGGAACCACAACGGTCGAGGCGAAATCGGGTTATGGACTAACCGTGGAATCGGAATTGAAGTCGCTGGAAGCGATCCGCGACGCCGCGTCCCAATGGCCGGGAACCGTGGTTGCGACCCTGCTCGGTGCACATATCGTTCCGAAAGAATTTCAGGGCCGCTCACAAAAATACGTTGAGACCGTCTGTATAGAGATGATTCCCCGGGCGGCGAAGCGGAAGCTCGCCCAGTTTGTGGATGTATTTTGCGATAAAGGCGCGTTTACGGCGGACGAAACGACGCAGGTGTTTGAAGCCGCGGCCGCGCATGGACTGAGCGTTCGGGCGCACATGGGGCAGCTTTCCGAGACGCCGTTGGCATCATTTCTCAAGTTCGAACCGGCTTCATTCGATCACATGGATCATGTGAGTGAGCACGATATTTCGCTACTCGCGGAGCACGACACAGTCGCAACCCTCGTCCCGGGCGCGAATTATTTTCTGGGGCTTCATCGCTATCCGAATGCACGGCAGTTCATTGATTCCGGCGTGCCCATAGCATTGGCGACGGACTATAACCCAGGGACTTCGCCGACGATCAGCATGCCCATGGCGATGTCGCTGGCCTGCACGCATATGAAGATGTTGCCGGCGGAAGCGGTGGCGGCGGCGACGATCAATGGAGCCTGGTCGCTTCGGGTTGAGAAGCGCAAGGGCAGCATTGAGGCTGGCAAGGATGCGGATTTCGCGATCTTTGGAGTCGACGACTATCGCGAAATACCGTACTGGTTCGGAGCCAATCATTGTGCGGCGACGATTTTGAGCGGGGAAGTGGCATCCCGCGATTGAACTTTTGTGGATGAAGGTCCGTATGTAACGCAAGCAGAGTGCGTCTGTGGGACGGCACTCGAACAACTGAGACATCGTAACGATCCGATTTGACCTCCTGAGGACACCTTATGAAGCGAACCCTAGCAGTCCTGAGTTTTCTCGCGCTGACAATCTCGCTGGCTTCGGCGCAGCGTCTGCCGGAAATTGCGCGGCCCGAAAACTACAAGCTTACTTTTACGCCTGATCTCGACAACGCAAAATTCGAAGGCGAAGAAACGCTGACGATTCGGGTGTTGAAGCCTACATCGGAGATCACGCTGAATGCCGCCGACATCGATTTTCATGACGTGACGATCGCAAACGGCGGCGCCACGCAGAAAGCCAAAGCAACACCAGAGAAAGAGAAGGAAATGGTTGTGCTGTCGGTGGAGAAGCCGCTGGCAGCTGGCACGGCCACGCTTCACATCACTTACGGCGGCATTCTGAATAGCGAGATGCGCGGCTTTTATTTGGGCAAAGACGACCGGGGGCGCAAGTATGCCGCGACACAGTTTGAGGCGACCGACGCCCGCCGGGCGTTTCCATCGTTTGACGAACCCGATTACAAGGCCACTTTTGACATCACGACTGTGGCGCCGAAGGGCATGGTAGCGATTTCGAATCAGAAGGTAGTCTCCGATACGCCCGGGCCGGGAGATAAACACACGGTTCGCTTCGCGACGACGGCAAAAATGTCGGCTTATCTAGCTGCGCTGGTCGTGGGCAACTTCGAGTATGTCGAGGGAGAAGCGGACGGCATTCCGATTCGTGTCTACTCCACGCCCGGCAAAAAAGAGATGGGACAGTTTGCGCTGGAGTCGGCAGAGCACATTCTCGGCTATTACGACGAATATTTCGGGATCAAGTATCCCTACGGAAAGCTGGATCTCATCGGGCTGCCTGACTTTTCTGCGGGTGCGATGGAGAACACCGGCTGCATCACATTCCGTGAGGTGATTCTTCTGATCGACGAGAAACAAGGCTCGGTTGATTTGAAGAAGACGATTGCCAGCGTGATTGCGCACGAGATGGCTCACCAGTGGTTCGGCGATCTGGTCACGATGAAGTGGTGGGATGATGTTTGGCTCAACGAAGGATTCGCCACATGGATGTCGAGCAAGCCGGTGCAGGCGTGGAAGCCGGAATGGAATTTTAATCTGGATGATGTGAGCAATGCGGGCGGAACGCTCAACGTCGACTCATTGGCCAACACCCGTCCCATCCATCAGGCTGCGGACACTCCGGACCAGATTCAAGAGCTTTTTGACGGCATTGCGTACGGCAAAGCGGCTGCGGTTTTGCGCATGCTCGAGTCATATCTCGGAGAAGAAACGTTCCGAGCTGGCGTGAATGCCTATCTCACGCAGCACAAGTACGGGAATGCGACTGCGGAAGATTTCTGGGATGCGCAGGCGAAAACTTCCAAGAAGCCGGTAGACACGATTATGCCGACCTGGGTGAAGCAGGCCGGCGTACCCATGATTAATGTGAAAGCGCAGTGCTCGGGTAGTTCGACGAGCGTCTCGGTTGCGCAGCAACGGTACTACTTTGACAGGACGAAGTTCGAGGCACCGAACGATCAACTTTGGCAGATTCCAATCTGTCTGAAGGGATCGACAACGGCCAACGGAGCGCCGAAGTGCGAACTTCTGACCAAGAAGGAAGAGACATTCACGTTGCCGGGATGTTCGACTTGGGTGCTCGGCAATGCCGGCGCAGCAGGATACTACCGCGTAGGCTACCAGCCGGAAGCGGTACAAGGTTTGGCAAGCGACGCTGAAACAAAATTGACTGCGGCCGAGCGAATCGCCCTACAGGACGACATCTGGGCTTCGGTGCGAGTTGGACGGGAACCGGTAGGGGACTATCTCGCATTCGCCCAGGGGTTGCAGGCGGATCGCAATCGAGCGGTGCTTGAAGCTGTTCTGGGACGGCTAAATTACATCGGCCAATACCTGGTGAGCGATTCGGATCGTGATAATTTCCGGGCATGGTTACGGCAGTTGCTGTCGCCAGCGATGAAGGATGTTGGATGGGAGCCGAAGCCCGGCGAGAGCGACGAACAGAGGACGTTGCGGGCGCGACTGTTCGGAGCGCTCGGATACGACGCGCGTGATCCCGAGGCTTTGGCAGAAGCGCGAAAGGTTGCCGACAAGGCTTTGGCGGATCCGTCCTCGGTAGATCACGAACTGGCGGGGGCCGCGATGCCTCTGGCAGCACTGTCGGGAGATGCTGAGTTTTACGACAAAGTGATGGCGGCCATGAAAGATGCGAAATCGCCAGAACTCTATTACGAATATTTCTTTACGCTCCCGCAGTTCAGTGATCCGAAATTGTTGCAGCGTACGCTGGACTTCTCCATCAGTCCTGATGTGCGGTCGCAGGATGCATTGCAGTTGGTAACGAATGTGCTTGGCAACCCTGCGGGAGAGAAACTAGCGTGGGGTTTCATCCGGCAGCACTGGAGTGAATTGGAGAAAGCAGGAGGACCATTTGCCAGCGCTCAAGTCGTCGGAGCAACGAGCGTGTTCTGCGATGCGGGACTGCGGGATCAGGTGACGGAGTTCTTTACTGCTCACAAGGTAGAGGCTGCGGAACGTACGTACAAGCAGTCGATCGAGCGCATCAACAATTGCGTGGATCTGAAGACGCAACAGGAATCTCAACTGGCTTCGTGGCTTGGACAGCATGGAAGCGCCAGCGGCAAGTAAGGTTGTTGGTTACGACAAAAGGCCCGGGAGCGATCCCGGGCCTTTTTATGTGTACAGAAGGCGGGCATGATGCTAACACGACAGCCGGTGCAACTCTACGGCATGACCGGCAGAACTAGATGCGAAGGCATCTCCGGTGAGTTATAGATTCGCTGGGTTGCGGGAACGTAATCCGCTGCCGTTGCCTTATAGATGTTTGGCACGAACTTCTGCGGATTGCGATCGATCACCGGAAACCACGTTGACTGAATCTGCACCATGATGCGGTGACCTTTGAGAAAAACGTGGTCGTGATCGCGCAGTGGGATCGTCCATTCTGCCGGCTTGTTTGGAGTGAGCGGATGTGCCGTTTCGTAGCTGGAGAGATAGCGGCCTCTGCGAACTTCCATCGCGACGGGCAGTTCGTAGCCGTTCAAAGACTGCGCGTACTGTCCAGGCTTCGGGCCTTCGTCCGGATTCCACGCATTCTTCTGCGCATCTTGCGGATAGATGTCGATCAGCTTGACCACAAAGTCGCTGTCGGTTCCGGAGGTAGAAGCGAACAGGCTGGCCGCAAGCGGACCAGTGATGACGAGATCTTTGTCGAGCGGCTCGCTGACGTAAGAAAGAACGTCTGTGCGTTCGTTGACGAATCGCTGGTCGGCGACCTCCCACGTACGCCAATCACCCGCGGGATAAGTGGGGGAAATCGGGCGCTGACGGTAGGGAACCGGATTGGCCGGGTCGGAAACATATTCGCGATAAGCCTTGGCACCTTTGGATGGAGCGGAAAACGAGAGCGTTCCGTCAGCATGCAGATACAAGTTTGTGGTCTTCGCCTCTTTCGGAGGCCAAGCCGGATATGTATGCCAGGTGTTCGATCCGCTCTGGAACGTGCTGGCCTGCCACGCCGGTTTCTCGCCCTGGCCGTGTAAGTAATAACGGAAGAAGGGCGCTTCAATATTCTCGCGGAATTCGCGAGCGGTCTCGTGTCCGCCAAACGGGATGAGTCCGATGCTGTCGCCCTTTAGGCTTTGCCACTCGCCGTGATACCAAGGGCCGGCGACCATGAAGTTGGTGTGGTCGGGATCGTTTTCCTCGGCGTGACGGAAAATCTGCCAGGGACCCCATGGGTCTTCCTGATCCCAGAATCCCGCGACGTTGAGGTTTGGAACGGTCGATGCGTGAAGCTGGCGGACCCATGCTTCCTTCTTCCAGAAGTCGTCGTAGTCCGGGTGCTCGACGCTTGAGTTCCAGTAAGGGATCGATCCATGAATATATTTGTCGTTGATGTTGGAGAGCGGGCCGAGATTTAGATACCACTCGTAGGTGTCGTAGATTTCGAATTCGAAATGCGTGTTCTTGTTCTTGTCGGCCTGCTCCATGACCGCGTATTCGAAATCGTAGCTCTCGCGTAGAGCACCGAACCGGTGGTCGTCGTCATTCATCCACTGATCGACGGGCGAGGCCTGCTCGCTCATGGCTTTCAGCGCGGGATGCGGATGAAGCAGCGCGAGCGCGGTGGTGAGTCCGTCGTAGGAAACGCCATACATGCCGACTTTGCCGTTGTTGTTAGGAACATTTTTCACGAGCCAATCGATCGAGTCGTAGGCGTCGGTGGTTTCGCTGGTCGCTTTGGGATCGTTCAGGTCCACGGAGGATGAGAGTTTGAAAATGCCTTCGGACTTGAATCGTCCACGGAGATTTTGAATGACGAAGATGTAACCGTCCTGGGCGAGCTCTTTCATTGAGGAAGGCATCTGTTCGGGTGGTTTTTCAGGGACGCCGTAGGGAGTGCGACGGAAGAGGATCGGCAACGGTCCTTGCTGATCGACGGGAGTGAGGATGACGGTTTGGAGATGAACTCCGTCGCGCACAGGAATCATGACTTCCTGAAGAGTGAAGAGAGGCTTGGGAGCGGGCTGTTGGATGCTTTGCGACGAAGCCGAATTCTGCTGCGCGGCGAGCGTGGCGACAAGAAGTACTGGTACGAGAAAAAGCGAGATCGACAGGCGCAAAGCTGTTCCTCCGGGCGGGAGATGCACTGAGGGGCGAAGTATATCAATCTACGGTAGACTGAGAAAGCTGCCAGTGCTGTTTCCATGTTTGTGCATTCGAAATTGATGGTTCAAACTTTCGTCGAAATATTTCATCCAAGTTTCTGGCAACAATAAAAAGAGAGGAATCATGAGCAAGTGTAAGGGATACGCCGCATTGGAGGCACGAGCTACGCTGGGACCTTATTCGTTCGAACGCCGCGAGCCGCGCGAGCACGACATCGTCATCGACATTAAGTATTGCGGCGTTTGCCACTCGGACATACATCAGACGCGGGACGAGTGGAGCGAATACCAGGAAGAATCGATCTTTCCGATGGTTCCGGGACATGAGATCGCTGGGGTTGTTGAAGCGGTTGGAAATAAGGTGACGAAGTACAAGGTTGGAGACAAAGTTGGCGTGGGCTGCTTTGTCGACTCGTGCCGGACCTGTTCGGAGTGCCGGCAAGGCCTCGAGCAATACTGCACGGTAGGTACGATCTGGACTTACAACGGCCGCGATAAAGAAGGCAAGCCGACGTACGGCGGCTATTCCGACAAGATTGTCGTCGACGAGAATTATGCGCTGCGTATGCCCGAAAATCTGCCGCTCGATGCCTGTGCGCCACTGCTGTGCGCAGGTATCACACTTTATTCGCCGCTGAAGCATTGGAATACTGGACCCGGGAAAAAGGTCGCGATCATCGGACTGGGTGGGCTGGGGCATATGGGAGTGAAACTGGCGCACGCTCTCGGCGCAGAGGTCACCGTGCTGAGCCAGTCGCTCAAGAAGGAGGTTGACGGGAAACGTCTTGGTGCCGATCATTTTTATGCGACGTCGGATGCCGAGACCTTCACGAAGCTAGCTGGTTATTTCGATCTGATCATCAATACTGTGTCGGCACCGATTGATTGGAACGAGTATCTGAATCTGCTAAAGACGGACGGGACGATGGTCATTGTTGGCTTGCCGGAGAAAGACATTCCGCTGGGAGCCTTTTCTCTCACGGCCCGAAGACGCAGTGTGGCAGGATCGCAAATTGGAGGGATCCGCGAAACGCAGGAGATGCTGGATTTCTGCACCAAGCACGGAGTGGCGTGCGACATTGAAGTAGTGCCGATTCAAAAAATCAACGAGGCGTACGAGCGCGTGCTCAAGAGCGATGTGCGGTATCGATTTGTGATCGATATGGCGTCGCTGGGGAAATAGCGAAGAGCTGTGAGCTTGAGCTTTGAGCGAGCTGTGTTGCTTGCTCGGCAGCTCATTGCTCACAGCTCGTTGTTTTTCATCTAAAACAATCTTCCGATCGAGAAGTTGATGCGGCTTTGCCCGGTCGGGCTCACGCTGCCTGCGACCGCGATAGGGCCGAGGATCGTGTCGGAGATGATTCCGAGATTGAAGCTCCCGCGAACGACCACGGGACCGGGATCTCCAGCGACGGTTCCAAATGCTGTTCCCGCCTCGTACCAGCCGCCCCAGTAAATCTTCCTCCCAACGAATTGCGGAAGTCGGTAGAGTTCGCGCCGGAAGCCGAAGGAGGAGTACGCATAATGGTTGCCGAGGAATTCGTCGGGAAGATACGCGCCAAGGCGGAAGGAACCGCCTAGGGCAAACACCTGGAATGGTCCGGCTGAACCGTGGAAGCTGGTTTCTCCAGACGCTCCGATAAACAGGGAAGTCTTCGGGCCGAGCGGAACGAAGCTCGAAGTCTGAATGTCGAGCTGATCCAGGTGCTGCGGAAGTCCGGGACTTTGAAGCACACGGGAAAGCATGGCGACGACGCGAGTTCCGCGGCTGGGAACAGACGGGCTATCCTGCCCGTCCCAAACATAGCGGGCGCGGATTTCGCCGGTTGTGCCGTGAACGATTGGCAGGCCGGCGGCTCCGATCAAAGGACTGAGCTTGCCGTCGAACAATTCGTAACCCAGGCGGATTTCGCTGCGGCGTCCCGAATCGTAGCCGATGTCGAAGCCACCTCCGGCGCGCTCGTCACCGAAGACTGCGGTGCGCGTCAGGCCCGTGAAAGAGTTGCGGGCAAACTTCGAGGCGAATGCATAGGGTGCGACAAAAAAGCGCGTGCCCGCTATAGGTTGGTAGAACTCAGTCGCGCCCAGATTGCTGGACCCGAAAAGAAGATCATTGCGCCATTCCCCGCCGCGATGTGCGACGTCCATAAACGTGACCCGGGCGCCAGCTGAGAAATCAAAGGCGGCGACGCCCGACCCGTCGACATTGACAGCTAAATCCACGAAGGGCGGGCCGTAAGTCTTTTCGTGAGCAGTGATCCGCAAAGCCGGCACCCCGTTTTGCACGAAGCCTTCATAGCCGAGATCGTCGAACTGACCTTGTCCAGCTATGCGGGTTAATTGGGAGTCGAGCGCATGTAGATCGAGAGGGCGGTCCACGTCTTTCCTGAGCTGCTGTTGAATTCTATGATTGGTGTCGGGATCGGCTCCTGTAACTACAATCGCCGCCACTTTCTTTATCGGGGCGCGCTTGCGGGAAGCTCGTTCGTCGAGATAACGTTGCCACTCCGATGGATCTTGAATCGCGTAACGCGTGAGAGCAGTAGCCTGGCTGGCAGCCGTTTTATAGCCAAGTTGAATCAATTCGTCGACGCGGGAGTAATCAGAAACCGAAAACCCTTTCATGTCGATGCTGACTTTCACGTCCGCCAGCAACAGCGAATGCTTTTCGTTCTGCGTGATCATGACATCAATCGCTCGCGACAAGACGCCGCTGAGAGAATTCAGTTCCGAGATATCAGCTGGGGCAAGATGTAATTCGATGGCGACAACCGCATCGGTGTCCATCGCGCGAACCGTCTCAACCGGAATGTTCTGCACCATGCCGCCATCGGCGAGCATGTGCCCCTTGATGGCCACCGGCGTGAATACTCCCGGAATTGCCATGGAAGCGCGAACGGCCTGGGCCAGAGGGCCATCGTGCAGTACTACTGCGTCCCCACTCTGCATATCAGTAGCAACGCAACGAAAAGGAATTGGTAGATCGTCGAAGCTGGTGATCTCGAATTGCGGGAACGCGATGCGAGCGAGCAGCAATCCCACCCCTTGGCCCGGGTTATAACCGTTGGGGCCGGATATGCCATGCTTCAAGCCCAGCGGGGTATTAATCAGATAATCCCGACGATCTTGTTTCCGCCGATATGAGAGCTGGGTATAAACCGGTTCGGGTAGAAGCGCTTTGTCCCAGTCAATTTTCTCGGCGAAGGTTCGAATCTCCCCAGGAGTCATCCCCGTGGCATACATGGCTCCAATGATGGCGCCCATACTGGTTCCGGCGATGCGGTCGACAGGAACGTGATTTTCTTCCATCCATTGAATCACGCCAATTTCGGCTAACCCGAGCGCGCCTCCACCACTGAGAGCGAGACCGACTCGCGGACGATGGGCAGCAGCGTCGGATGGCACGTGCGGGGCGGCGTCTTGGGCGTTCAGGGGAAAGGAGAGAAAAAGAACGATAAGGAAAGAGACAATTGAAACACACAGGCGCCGAATCTTAATTACCATCATGTGCTCCTGAAATGCGGAAGCGAAATGCTGTCGAAGCGAGGATTTCAAGTGAGCAAAAAGGTTAGCAGGTTTGGAGCGGGCGAGTCAGGCGCGGATCAACCCATGGGAACGGTCGTGACTTGTGCCTGGCGAGCCTGATTCACGACGTTGCGGACGACGTCGATCACAATCTCCGGCCGATCCGTTTGAATGTAGTGTCCACTGTTTTTTGCCACGGCTTGAGTACCGCGCGAAGACAGATGAGCCAATTCCTCCTGCATCTTTTCCCACGCTTCATTGGTAGGCTTCGCGAGATCGGGCGGAAGTTCCGTCGAAGGCTTGTCGGGATCATGCGAGAGGACAGCCAGAGGCATATCGCCGAGGGAGCCGGTCGCGGCGGTTTGGGCGGCGCTAGCAGGAAGAGCCTTTAACTCGGCCACTCCTTCGCGAGCGCTGTGCCAGTTGCAATCGGCTGCTCGCTGCACTGGATCTTCATCGCATAGGCCGAGCAATCGAGGAATGCCGAATGGCGCCGTGTATTCGAGAAACTCGGCTTCCCGGATCCAGCTACCCTCCATGTTTTTCAACTCCGGAGGGAAGCGATTCTCCTGGTCAGGATGTGATGCGTCCACCAAAACCATGCCAGTTACTTGACTTCGATAAAGGCTGGCGTAGACGCGAACGTCGTAGCCGGCCATCGAATGCCCGACGAGAACGTACGGCGGAGTGATGTTCGCAGCTTGCAGGAGAGCATGGAGTTCTTCCGCGATCGCGCGGCTAGTGCGCTGGCCAGAACTGGACTCGCTGTATCCGAGGCCTGCGCGGTCGTAGGAGCACACGCGAGTGAACTTCGCGATCTCCGGCTGAACCTTGCGCCATGAAACGTAGGTGTCTCCGAGTCCGGAGTCGAGGACGACAGCCGGACTGCCTTCGCCCATGCAGTCGATGTGCATTTTGCGTCCATTGACATCAATCAGTTTGCCGGGCATGGGATTGAAGCGCCGATCGCGAGCCTCAGAGATGTTTTCATAGATGAAGCCAACGACCGCGAGGAAGATTAGAGCAAGGATCGATCCGCGGACGAGCCAGCGCAGCACGGGATGAGACGGTTTAGACAAGACGACGGAATTATCCATTTACTGCGCGTCGTGGCCGCTGGTTCCTGCCACAGGCTTGGCAGGCATTCTACATTACCGGTGGGACAGTGATGCCCATAACGGCCAGGCAACGAATTAATTCGCGACGAACCACCGCAACCGTGGACAGCAGGAACTGTTTCCGCTTTTCGTCTTGTTCCGTAAGGATGGGATGACGATGATAGAAAGTGTTGAAGCGCTGGGCGAGTTGAAAGACATGCTTGGCGAGAAAAGCGGGCTCAGTCGTGGCTATGCTCTGGTCAATGATTGAGCTGGTCTTTGAACACGCGAGCCAGAGCTCCCAGATTTCGTCGTTTTCGTGTCCATTGAGAAACGTTCCGAGATCTGAGCCAGAGATTTTGGAAGCGCCTGTCAGGAATGTATCTACTTCGGCCCCGGCCTTACGGAAAATGCTGGTCGCACGCACGACTGCATATTGCGCATAGGGACCGGTCTCGCCTTCGAAGCTAAGCGCCTCTTTAAAATCGAATGCGATCACCGATTGCTTGGTGAACTTCATCATGAAATAGCGCAGGGCACCGATGGCAATCTGAGTGGCAATTGTCAGGCGCTCGGATTCACTGACTTCCGGGTGCCGCGAGTCGACTTCTTTTTTGGCCGAGGCGATGAGTTGATCCAGCAAATCGTCGGCTTTAACTCCAAATCCCTTGCGTCCGCTGACCCCGATGAAGGGCCGTGTCTTGTCTTCTTCGCTCAGGTTGTAGCCTAGTTCGGCCGCGCACCGTGGAGTCAGCACGACCATCCCGTAGGAGAAGTGCGTGAAATGGTCGGCAGCCTCTCCGTGGCCCAGATCGCGCAAAGCTTCCTTCACCGTGTTTTGCGCTTCCGACTGCCGTACGTCAATGACGTTGTAATTTTCAGTGACGTCACCGAAGTGCGGATGGTCTTTCTCGCCATGGGTCGTTGAAATCCAGCAGTCGTGCTCATTGGGATAACGATAAAATTTGCGGTATCCAAAATCGCGTCCGAGCAGCCCGAACTTCCACATGTGGTAGGCGATGTCTTTGCCGACATAACCGACCGTTCCGTTCGAGCGGACGATCACTTTCTGATCTTCTTCCGAGACGCGGTCAAAATCTTCGGTGTCCTCTGAGCCTTGGTCAACCTCGCCGCTTTCGGCTTTTTCTGTCCCTGCGCGCCGCATCACCCAGCAGCCTTTGTTTTTGCCTTCGCTCTCGAAGGTCAGAACGCCGCTCTCTTTCAGCTTGGTAAAGGCTGCGTCCCAGAAATGCAGGTGCAAGATCTCGCTCTCGCGCGGAAGGAAGTCGTACTCGATGTCGAGACGGTCCATAGTCTCGAGGTGGCGGCGTAAAACTGCAGTCGAGATGATGTCTGCGATGGCTGCGGTTTCGCTCGATGCGTCCTCGATGGCGTGCAGCGTTTCCAGACGCGCCTGACGATTCTGTTTGTCGGCCTCGTACCACTGCGAAACCTGGGCGTACAAATCCCAACAGTAGTAGTCGAAGCGAGGCAGGCGGGTCAGGGCTTCAATCTCGGCATGGGATTTCTTCTGCAGGTGTGTGAAGCCGACAACCACGTCGGCGACTTGTACTCCGGTGTTGTCGATATAGTTTTGAATGTCGACTTTGTTCCCGGCGTAGCGCAGCAGTCGAACGAAAGTGTCCCCGAGAATAGCGTTGCGCAAGTGTCCGATGTGCGCGGCCTTATTCGGGTTGATGCTGGAGTGCTCGACCAGAATCTTGCCGGGATGAGGTTTTTCGGGCGGCTTTTGATCGGCGGCCAGGGCCGTCGCCATCCACGTGCGGTCAATCTTTACATTCAGATAACCCGGAGGTGCGACCTGAAGTTCGGCGATGCCTTCGAGGCGTCCGATATCGCTGCGAACGGCTTCCGCGATTTTCAGCGGTGCCGAGCGGAGAGGCTTGGCGAAGGGAAAAATGGGGATGGCGAAGTCTCCGAGTTCGACCTTCGGAGGCTGCTCAATGACCACCGACGGAAGCTCGACACCGGGGTGCTTTTGTTGGAGACACTCCCGTACGCTCTGGGCAAGACGATGTTCTAGATAACGGTACAAGGAAGCCCTCTAAACTATTGAAGAAACAGAGATTTTAACAGACTCAGCGAAGGCATCAGGTTTGACGCAATAAGAGGCCTTCCCTATGATGAAAAGTCAGTCGCTCGTCGTTGATTGTTTGTCGCTAGCCGTGAGGCTTTTTGACCAACGACCAACGAAGTGCGACTGACACCTTTTTATGCGCATTGCCTACTTAGAGTGTTTTTCCGGTATTAGCGGAGATATGTTCCTCGGCGCTCTCGTCGATGCTGGAGTGCGTCCGCAGTTACTGGAAGACACGGTGGCGGCTCTCGGGGTGGGTGCGAAACTGCAGATTTCCCGGGTGATCCGAAGCGGAATCTCCGCCACGAAAGTGGATGTTTGGGTCGACGGCGAGAAAGACTTGCCGCGGGAAGAATATTGGGCGAAGCAGGATGCGGCGCATCGGCACTCGCACGAGCATGGGCATGATCATCCTCATTCGCACGGCCACGATCACGATCACCATGAGCATGCTGCGGTCGAGGGTGCAAGCGCTGGGGCTTCCGCGTCGCATAAACACGATCATGTTCATCGCGGGTTGAAAGAGATTCGAAAGATTATTTCGGCGGCAGCGATCTCGGAGTCGGCGAAGAAAACCGCGATTTCTATTTTTGAAGGATTAGGCCGGGCGGAGGCAAAGATCCACAACGTGCCTGTGGAAGAGATTCACTTCCATGAAGTCGGGTCTGTGGATGCAATCGTCGACATCGTGTGTGCGGCAGTTGGGGCCGAGGCGCTTGGGGTGGAGGAGATAGTCTGTTCTTCGTTGAATGTCGGCGGAGGAACGGTGAAATGCGCGCATGGGAATTTTCCTGTGCCCGCTCCGGCGACGGTGGAGTTGCTGAAAGATGCGCCGGTGTATTCGTCTGGGGCGCAGGTCGAGTTGGTAACTCCTACGGGTGCGGCGATCGCCAGGACGTTGGTTCGCCGATTCGGCTCTTTTCCGGAGATGAAGATCGAAAAGTCTGGATACGGGGCGGGATCGCGGGATTTTCCTGGACATCCGAATGTCATGCGACTCGTGGTTGGGGAAGCGGCGTCTATGCTCGCCTCCAAGACGAACTCAGAGGCGATAACGGTTCTTGAAGCGAATCTGGATGATCTGAACCCGCAGGTATTCGGGTACGTCATGGATCGACTGCTCGAAGAAGGCGCATTGGATGCTTTTGGGATGCCGGTGCAGATGAAGAAGAATCGTCCGGGAACGCTGCTCACCGTGCTATGCAAGCCGGAGGATGCCAGCAAGTTGACGCAGTTGATTTTTACGGAGACAACGACGCTTGGGGTTCGGAGACGAGAGGAAGTTCGGCAGGCGCTGGCGCGGCGATGGGAAACCGTCCGCACTCCGTGGGGCGAGGTCCGGATGAAGATCGCGAGCATGAATGGAACTGTGACTAACTATGCGCCTGAATACGAAGATTGCCGACGCATCGCTGCCGAGCATCATGTGCCGCTGAAGACTGTGATTCAAGAGGCCAGCCGAGCTTATCTCGTCGGCGAGGAAAAGCATTAAATACCGGAGACACAGAGGCGCACAGGGAAGACTGTCCGATCCGCTGTGACCGTTGAAAACAATTTATGACCAGGAAGTTTTACATTACGACTCCGATTTATTACGTGAATGCGCGTCCGCACATCGGGCACGCCTATACCACGATTGCGTGCGACACGATTGCGCGGCGGCAGCGATTGCTGGGCGCGGATACATTCTTCCTTACCGGGACCGACGAACACGGCCAGAAAATCGAGAGAGCGGCACAGGCTGCGGGCAAGACTCCGCAACAATATGCGGACGAAATATCCGGCGAGTTCCGCAAATTGTGGCAGCGGATGGGGATTTCGAACGACGATTTCATCCGCACGACGGAAGAGCGGCACAAGAAACGCGTCCAGACGCTGTTTCGCCAGATCCGCGACAACGGCTACATCTATAAAGGGACTTACACGGGGCAGTATTGCGTGTCGGATGAGCTTTACGTCGATGGAGCACAGCCTGGAGATCCGTGTCCCACTTGTGGACGCATCACCGAGACGGTGCACGAAGAGAATTACTTTTTCAAGCTCTCGGCGTTCCAGGACAAGTTGCTTGAGCTTTATGCGAATCCGGAATTCATCCGACCGGAAACGCGACGCAATGAAGTGATTTCATTCGTTCGGTCGGGGCTGCGCGATCTTTCGATCAGCCGGTCAACGTTTTCTTGGGGCATTCCTGTTCCGGATGATCCCAAGCATGTGATCTACGTATGGCTTGACGCGCTGGCGAATTACCTCACGGCCATTGGCTATGGATCGTCGCATGCGGGCGCACAGGCGGCATTTAAGAAATACTGGCCGGCTGATGTGCACATGATCGGGAAAGAGATCGTGCGCTTTCACTGTGTGTACTGGCCAGCGTTCCTGCTAGCGGCGGGCCTAGAGCTTCCGAAAACAATCGTTGCGCACGGGTGGCTGCTATTTGAAGAGAGCAAGATGTCGAAGTCGCGCGGCAACATCGTGCGGACGGAGACAATTCTCGATGTCCTGGGCGCGGACGCACTTCGATATTTTCTGCTGCGCGAAGTCGTGTTTGGGCAGGATGGATCGTTTTCGTTCGACGCGCTGGTGCAGCGTTACAACTCTGACCTCGCGAACGGTCTCGGGAACCTTGCCAGCCGGACGTTAACCATGATTAACCGGTACTTCAAAGGAGAAGTGCCGTATCCGTCGCACGCAGCTGCAAAGACTGCGGCAGACGACATCGTGGCTGAGACGGCACGAAAAGTGATTCGAGAGTTTGGTGTGTTATTCGACCAGTTCCAGTTTTCGCGTGCGCTAGAAACGGCCTGGGGGCTGGTCGCTACGGTGGATCGTTATATTGTCGAGAATGAGCCGTGGGCGCTGGGCGAAAAAAGTGACGACGAAAGCCGAGCTCGCCTGGCGACCGTCCTTTACACGTCGGCCGAGGCTTTGCGGATCGCAACAGCACTGGCGCATCCAGTAATGCCCGATTCGACGGCGAAAATTTGGACGCAGATGGGGTTGGGCGACATTAAGAAACTCGCTTTAGCGGACCTTGCCTGGGGACAGTTGCCGCTGGGCACGAAGCTTGGAGAAGTGAGCCCGGTGTTTCCTCGCGCGGACAAGAGTGCAATCGAAAGGATGCAGAAAATGGAAGATCAGCAAAAGCCGGCGACGGAAGAGACAAAGGGGCCGGCTCCGGCAGCAGTCGAGAAGCGGGTGGCAGCGGCACAGCCTCCGGCGGCAGCGACTGCTCCCTCAGCAGATGGTGGGAAAATTACGATCGACGATTTCTCCAAGATCGAATTGCGAGTGGGAATCGTAAACGTTGCCGAACGGGTTCCGAAGGCCGACAAGCTGTTGCGGCTCGAGATCGACATAGGCACCGAAGTGCGGCAGGTGCTGGCGGGAATTGCTGAAGCCTATGCGCCGGAAACTCTGATCGGCCGGAAGGTCGTCATTGTCGCCAACTTGGCTCCGCGGAAGCTTCGGGGCTTGGAGTCAAACGGAATGATCGTCGCTGCGTCCCTGGAAGGCGGAAAACCAGTGCTGGCCAGCTTTCTCGAAGATGTTCCGATCGGGGCGCGCCTCAAATAGAGGCGTCGCTCCGATGCCCACTTTCCTCAGCAGGACTCACGACGATATGAGCCTCAAACCAAGGTAACCTTCCAAGGGCATTACCTGTTCATCCCACCGTTTTTCTTATGCTACCGTTTTCTTTTACTGCACATTCATTGAGTTCGTAAGGCTTTCGGGAAAAGTGTCATCGGCCAATCGCAAACCGGGAATCCACGTTGCGTGGACGACCGTCACGTACCGCAGTATGGCGCTGCTGATTCTGGCAGTCGTGGCGGTGTTTTTTATCGCGATGCGGATGGCGTTTCCGCAGTTTACGGAAACCGGCATCAAGAAAGCGGACGATGTCGCGGGCAAGTTGCTGGAACGCGTAGCGGGCATGGCTCCGGCAACGGGCTCGGGAGTGGTGACCGCGCAGCAAGCGCACTTCACCGCGCTCGACGGAACGGTCCGGGTGAAGAAGGGCACCGGCAACAGCTGGGTTACGGCCGATTACAACATCCCGCTCGAAAAGGGCGATGTAGTCCAGACGGGATCGGAAGGCATGGCGAAGGTCGTCTTTAATGACGGCACAAGTTATACGGTAAAGCAGGATTCTCTGATTGTGATCGAAGAGAACTCGGCGAACGACCAGCAACAGACGAATGTAGCAGTGGCAGTGAGTACAGGAACTGTGGATCTTTCAACGGCGACGTACAGTCAGGGATCGAAATCGCAAGTAATTGTGGCTGGAGCGACGGCATCGTTGTCACCCGAATCGGCCGCGCAGGTGCACAACGATCCGACTGGCGACCAGCACGAGATTTTGATGAAGAAAGGTACCGGCGAGGTCACGCGCAATGGTGAAACCGTGAAACTCGCCAACTGGGAAAAAGTCAGCTTCGTAGGACAGCAGTCGCATATGGAGAAGGCCAAGGAAATTGGACCGCCAACTCCGATTGCTCCCGCGAATATGGCTCCGCTATTTTCGTCGGGCGAAGCGATGAAGGATGTGGAGTTTTCCTGGACGCCGATGGCGAATGCAGTTGGTTACCGGCTGCGTCTCTCCCGGAATCCTTATTTTTCCTCTACACTGGTTGACAAAAAGGTTAATACAGCAGCTGTAACAGTGACGAACCTCGGCGAAGGTGCCTACTACTGGATGGTGCAGTCCTACGATGCAACCGGGAAGGAATCGGTTGAGAGCGAAAAGAACCGCTTCACGATCATCCCCAAGGGTAAGGACACGGAAGCGATCGAACTGGAACTGGACCCATTCATCCAGCACGGACATGTGATTGAAGTGACAGGGAAGACCCAGAACGGCGCCCGGGTGATGGTAAACGGCAGCGAGGTTCCGATGGTGGCGTCCGATGGCGGTTTCCATTACTTTACGCCGCCTTTGCCGACCGGAGAAGCCGTGATTACAGTAACGGCACAGACCGCCCAAGGTGGAGTGAACACGCAGCAGAAAAAAATACTGATCCAGTAGCGCGAAGTGTCGTTCGCACCTCTGGAAGAACTTTTGATTCAAGCAGGGTTGGTTGGTATCCCGTAGAATAAGGACAGCCACCCCTAAAAATAGAGCCCAAACCGGGAATTCCCGGACGGCAGCATTGTAGAAAGACGGACTATTTCGTCATGTCAACTAACGGATTCCATTCAGCCGCGACGCGCAACCACAACCTCCGTTCGCTGTTCAGCATTTTCTCCAGCGATCTGGCCATCGATCTCGGGACCGCCAACACGCTCGTGTACGCGCGTGGCAAAGGCATCGTAGTCAACGAGCCCTCCATTGTCGCCATCAACAAGAATACGGGCGAGGTAGAAGCGGTGGGCAAAGAGGCGAAAGAGATGCTGGGCCGCACGCCCGGCAACATCGTCGCCATCAAGCCCATGAAGGACGGCGTGATTGCCGACTTCAAAGTGACCGAGAAGATGCTGAATTACTTCATTCAGAAGGCACATAACCGCAAGATGCTGGTGCATCCGCGGATCGTCATCGGTGTGCCTTCTGAGATCACGCAGGTGGAAAAGCGCGCGGTCATGGATTCCGCCTATCGCGCCAAGGCGAGCGAAGTGCATCTCGTCGAACAGGCGATGGTGGCGGCGATTGGTGCCGGACTACCCATCACCGAACCGAGCGGAAATATGGTCGTCGACATTGGCGGCGGCACTACCGATATCGCAGTGATTTCTTTGAGCGGCATCGTTTATTCGCGTTCGGTACGCATGGCCGGCAATCAGATGGACGAAGCGGTCATGAATTATCTGAAGCGGAAATACAACCTGCTGATCGGCGAACGCACGGCCGAGCAGATCAAGATGGAAATCGGATCGGCGCACCAACTCGATAAGCCGATGACAATGGAAATCAAGGGACGTAACTTGATTGAAGGCGTGCCGAAGACGATTACTGTCGACGACGGTGAAATCCGCGAAGCGCTGAGCGAGTGCGTTTCGACGATCATGAATGCGATTCGCGTTGCGCTCGAGCGGACGCCGCCCGAGCTTTCCGCCGACATCAGCGACCGCGGCATTGTGCTGACTGGTGGTGGGGCGCTCCTGAAGAATCTCGACAAACGTATCCGCGAAGAAACCGGCTTGCCGGTTTCGATCGCCGACGATCCGCTCTGCAGCGTGGTGCTCGGTACGGGCAAGATGCTCTCGGACTTCAAGCTGTTGAGAAAAATCTCGATCGAGTAACAAGACAGTGGTCAGTGGCAAGTGGATAGTGGCTGGTTAAAACCCACTGAACACCTGATCACTGCCCACTCACCACTGGTGTTATGGAATCCGTCCTCGGCCGATACCGCAATCTGATCATCCTGGTAGGAGTGTTGTTTCTACAGGTTCTCGGCCTGGCCATGCAGGTGAAGCGCATGGGCAACGAGGCGCAGGATACGCGGCTGATCAGAATATGGGCGGTAGGGTCGATCACTCCCTTTGAGCGCGGATTGGTCTGGATGCAAACCGGTACGCGAAACATCTGGCACAACTATTTTTATCTCCGCGGAGTCCGGGCGGAGAACCGCGATCTCAAGGCACAGATTGAACAGATGCGGCTCGAGCAAGTGCGTCTGAGCGAAGACGCTGCTCAAGCTAGGCGATTGCAGAATCTGCTGGCGTTTAAAGAACAGTTTGTCGCCAAGACGGTTGCCGCGCAGGTCATCGGGTCGAGTGGCAGTGATTTTTCACGGATCATCTATATCGACAAGGGCGAAAACTCTGGTATCAAGCGGGACATGGCGGTCATCACCCCGGACGGCGTCGTAGGGAAGGTTGCACTGGTGTATTCCTCCGCGGCGCAAGTGCTGCTGATCAACGATCAGACCAGCGGCGTGGGAGTGATCATGGCGGACTCTCGGCTGGATGGCTGGTTGGGTGGGACTGCGAACGGTGAAGTCGTGATGAACGATGTGATGAGCGACGAGGATGTCCCAGTCGGCGCAAAGGTCTTGACCAGCGGCGGAGATCAGATCTTCCCGAAAGGCCTGCCCGTGGGCACAGTTGCCAAGGTAATGAAGGGCAAGGATCTATTTCTCAATATCAAGATCAAGCCGACCGCCGATCTCAGCAAACTCGAAGAGGTGCTTGTAGTAATCGAGAAGCAGGAGAAGCAGGCTACTGCGGACGACAAAGTTCGGGTCCGGGCGGCAGACATTTTGGCACAGCGTCTACCTTCGGTTCCAGACCGGCCAACTGCGGATGCGGCTTCGGTCGGAATCAAACCGGAAGGCACTGCCAAGCCCGCGGTTAGCACTTCTTTGCCTCCGGTGAGGACTCCACCTGCAACTACATCGACACAAGCGGAGAAGAACGCGACGAGTGGTACCAGCGCAGCCACCGCAAGTGCACCCCGAAAAACGGGGGACGAGACTTCTGCAACGCCGAAGCAGAATTCGCCGCCGGCGAGCGTGACCACGAAGCCATCTGTTGTGCCGGCCAAACCGTCGACCGCGCAGCCGAAGCCGAGTAATCCTTCCGCAACCCAGCCCAGGCAGCCGGCTGCCGACGACAGCAGCCCCCACTAGCGTGCAGATTACTTACACTTCCGGGGAACAGGTCGAGGTCTACCGCTTCAGCATTCCTGTAACGGTTGGCGTACCGTTGCTGGCGCTGTTCGTGCAAGCTTTCTTGCCGCTGCGCTTCCCTTGGTTTGCCCGGTACGTGGACCTGCCGCTGCTGGTGACCATCTTTTTTGCCATGGCGCGCCGAAGTCCCGTCGCCGGATTGTTTACTGGGGCGATTATTGGCCTGGCGCAGGACATGCTCGGACATAACCCCATCGGTATTTATGGGATCGCTAAGACTGTTGTGGGTTATGGAGCTTCTTCGTTGGGAGTGAAGCTCGACGTGGAAAATGCCGGGGCCCGTTTCCTGGTGACGTTGGGGTTTTATCTGGTGCACTCCGCGGTTTATTTCACGGTGGCTCGCGGACTGGTCAGCATGACCCAGAGCTGGAACTGGGTCCACGGAATTCTGGCAGGATTGGTCAATGCGTTCATTGGAGTTTTGCTGTATTTCATGCTCGACAAGTTCAAGCAGAGGACGTGAGCGCGGTCGTTTGGTCGATGGTCTTTCGTCGTTGGAGGCGGAGCGGATCTTGGCGAGAACTGATGACTTCAGTTACCTGCCGCATGATGGCGTGAATTCGATCCAGCTTACAATGAAGTAACGGACTGGCCAAAGGCCAGCGAAAAACGATCAAGGATTTAACAGATGTTCGGCCGCGACGAAAAAGTATCTTCCGGCCGCCTGACGGCGGCGCAGTACATCATACTCGGCATTTTTCTTGTTCTCGCCTATGGACTGTGGCGATTGCAAGTGATGCAGAGCGATTTCTATTCTCTCGCCGCGGAAAAAAATCGAATCCGGAACGTGCCGGTTCTTGCGCCTCGCGGAAAAATTCTAGATCGCGAAGGGCGCACGATCGTCGACAACTATCCTTCATTCTCTGCGCTTCTTCTGCGCGATTCGAGCCGCGATCTTGCTGGCGACGCCGACCTGATCGCTCAGGGCTTGCATCTCGATCCGGATGAGGTGCGTGCACGCATTCGCCACTTCGCGTCGATGCCGCAATACCAGCCGATTTTTTTAAAAGAGGACATCACGCCGGACGAGTTGCAGTTCATCGAAGCTCATCGCAATGAGTTGCCGGAACTCGACACGATCATGGCGCACCGGCGCCTCTATCCGCGAAACGGATTCATGGCGCATCTGGTCGGGTATGTGGGCGAAGTTACCGAGGACATGCTCAACCAGCCGCAGTTTGAGCTGTATAACCCAGGTGATGTTGTTGGGATATCCGGAGTCGAACGCCAGTACAACACGCTGCTGATGGGGCAGAACGGGTCCCGTCAGGCACTGGTTGATAGCCACGGGCGCGAAGTAGGACGTCTCGGCGAGACCGAGGCGATCCCGGGAAAGCCACTCAAGCTCACCGTTGATGTCGATTTGCAGATTGCTGCCGAAGAGCAACTGCAGGGGAAGAACGGAGCGATCGTCGCGATGGATCCCCATACCGGCGAGATTCTAGCGATGGCGAGCGGGCCAACGTTTGATCCCAACGATTTTGCGGTGCGCGTATCTCGGGATGAATGGAACAAGCTGGTCACCGATCCTGATAAGCCTCTCCTAAATAAAGCGATTCAAGCGCAGTTGGCTCCCGGATCGACGTTCAAGATCATCATGTCGGTTGCGGGTTGGCAAGAGGGCATTGCCCAGACGCTTCACGTGAACTGCTCGGGTTCGGCTGAATTCTACGGGCGAAGATTTGGTTGCTGGGTGAAAGGTGGGCACGGTCCTGTCGATTTGGAGAAGGCCATCTACCAATCCTGTGATGTTTTCTTCTATACGCTCGCGGAGAAGTTGGGTATCGACCGCATCGCGAAGTACGCGACGGAATTGGGTCTTGGACAGAAAACTGGAATCGATCTTCCGAACGAAGTGAGCGGCGTGATGCCGTCGGAAGAATGGAAGATCAGGAACTTCAAGCAGAAATGGTTTGCGGGAGAAACGATCTCGGTCGGAATCGGCCAGGGAGCGGTGGCGATCACACCGGTGCAGTTGCTGCGCGCGATCAGCGCGATTTCCATGGGTGGGCGCATGGTGGTGCCACACGTCATCAATCCAACCGACGTGCCTCCGGGGTATGTCGAGGCCGCGAAATTCACTGAAGTGAAGAGCGTTCCTATCGATCAGAACGGCTGGAACTTCATTACCGATGCCATGTCCCGAGTGCTCCTGCCTGAGGGCACCGCTCCCTCGGCGCACGTTCCGGGAATCGATATCGCGGGAAAGACGGGATCGGCGCAGGTTGTGTCTCTCGCGACGCGCGCAAAGTTCAAAAACGCTGAAGATCTAGCACAAAACGGATGGTTCGTCGGATTCACACCCCGGCGCAACCCAGACATCGTGGTCTGCGTGCTTTTTCAGGGCGGCGAGCACGGACGGTTGGCGGCGCGTCTTGCCACTCAGGTGATCAAGGCCTACGTGGAGAAGCAGCACCGCACTCCGCAAAAGATGGTAGAGAAACCGAAGAACGATGGAACGGTGGATATCGGCGGGCTGTGGACCGAGCCCGATGCGGACGGGGATAAAGAGGCGTTGCAGGGCGGGCGGTTTGTGCTGGATCTTTCGAAAAAGCCGCTGCCCCTGGCTACGGCAGCGCCGGGAATGTCGATTCACTAAGACTGATGGCACGTTACGTTTCATATCGAGATTTCGACTGGATCCTGCTGGGATTCGTGCTGTTGATTTGCGGCATGGGTGTCATGGAGATCCATAGCGCCACCATGCACACCAAGTTCGCCGGGGCGCATATCAAGCAGGTCTATTGGGTGGCCGCTGGCGTTGGGGCGATGTTCCTCGTCAGCTTGGTGAACTATCAGGCGCTGCTGGAGCAGATTCACTGGTTTTACATCGCCTCCGTTGCTTCGCTGATGGCGGTGATGATCTTCGGTCAGAAGTATCTGGGAGCAAAGCGGTGGATCAAAATGCCGGGAGGCAATCACTTTCAGCCGTCCGAGTGGGTGAAACTGATTTTGATTTTGGCGGTCGCTAAATACTTCGCCGACATGCGCCAGCGTGAGCTGACCTGGCCGGATTTCATGAAGGCCGGGGCGATCGTTGGCATCCCGATGTTGATGGTACTTAAGCAGCCTGACCTGGGCACAG
The DNA here is from genome assembly GCA_963818115.1 of uncultured Acidobacteriota bacterium. Lineage (GTDB taxonomy): Bacteria > Acidobacteriota > Terriglobia > Terriglobales > Acidobacteriaceae > Sulfotelmatobacter. The sequence goes on along the minus strand of CAWFQZ010000025.1, from coordinate 163,680 downwards.
CACTGACTTACCTGCCTATCGCGGCCATGGGAATCTTCCTGGGCGGGTTGCAATGGAGGCAAGGGCTGGCCGTCGGTTTGCTCGCGTTGGTTGGAGTTGGCGCCGTTTTCTTTGTCCCCAAGGTTCATGTGTTGAAGACGTACCAGAAACAACGCTTAACCAGTTTTGTGGATCCGGAACTCGACCCGCAGGGGTCTGGGTATCAAGTTGAGCAATCCAAGATTGCCGTAGGGTCGGGAGGGCTTTGGGGCGGTAAAGGCTCGCAAACACACGGCAATTTTCTCCCAGTGCCGCAGACGGATTTCATTTTCGCTGCGTTTTCGGAAGAGCATGGTTTCGTAGGCGCGCTTGGGGTTCTGCTGCTATACTTCATTGTGCTGATGCGTTTGACGCAGAACGCGCAAACAGCGCCCGACCGCGCTGGCACGTTCGTAGTCATGGGTGTGGTGGCTGTGCTTAGCTTCCATATCCTGGTCAATGTCGGCATGGTGGTTGGCTTTATGCCGGTCACTGGAATACCCCTGCCGTTGATGAGTTATGGTGGGTCTTCCGTGTTGTTCATGTTCCTGGCGCTGGGGATGGTTATGAATGTTCGTATGCGCCGCTTCGTAAACTGACTGCTTTGAGTTGGGCGAAGGCCGGAATTCAGGAACCGGGGAAGACGGCAGGAAGCAGTCGCTGCTCTTGAACGAGCAGCCCCAAAAATATCGATCGCCCTCGCGTTAAGGGGGCATTTCACCGGTCAGCGAGCAGTCGAAGGCCGGGCAGGATTAAAGCTGAGCAGTCAGCCGGGCAGGGAACGGCCCCCCGACCCAAATGGGTCTGAGAGTGCGGTCACAAACCCCGGCGAAAGTTAAAGCGATACGTGCAGAAGATTCCTAAACTTATGCAACGGAACAGGCTGGGGACACGACTCCCAAGCCCAAGCCGTCCCCTACGGGGCAGCCTCGCGACTATCTTTTTCAGCTCGATCCTCCCGCACTTTTCCTGACTCCACCCCGGTGACTCTCGCCTGACAAATAGCTTGGGCGAGACCGGAGTGTTCGATGAACAAAGAGTTATTTGTCTCTTCCACGCCCCACGAAACCAAAGTGGGCCTGGTGGAAGACGATCTGCTCGCGGAAGTCTATCTTGAGCGCGAGAACGAGTACACCTTAGCTGGATCCATCTACAAAGGCCGCGTAACCCGCGTGCTGCCCGGCATGCAGTCGGCTTTCGTTGACATCGGCCTTGAGCGCGACGCCTTCCTCTACGTCTCCGATTTCATGGAACTGGAAGAGCACGACGACGATTTGACGGACGTGGTTCCGGCCAACCGCGGGGTGCAGGATATGCGTCAGCAGCCGGCGCGCGCCGAGGGCGGTAATGCTGCCGAATCGGGCCAGACATCTGGCGTGGAAAGCGAACTGGCGCCTGTGCAAGACGAAGGAACGTTTGAGGCGGATGCGCTGAGCGAAGGTGAGCCGGCGGTCTCTGCGGAGGGTTCTGAGCCGGCCAGCGGTGATTCCCAGGGCCGCGACCGTGGGAATTGGCGCGGACGACGGCGCCGCAGAGGAGGCCGCCGAGACGGCCGCGATCGTGGATCAGATCGTGGTGCCGACCGAGCTCCCGAGCGGAATGCGGACCGTCCGCAAGAGTCTCGGCCATCGCGTCCAGCCGAAGCATCTTCGGTTCGTACTCCTTCCGGTCCGCCTCCTGGCTACCAGCCAATTCTGCTACCCGGAGAATCGATTTCGAAATACCAGCGTTTCTCGCAGCAGGCACCCGTACAAGAGACTCAGCCTTCGCAGGCGACGGCTGCCGCTACGCCGAATGTGGCCGAAGCGTTGCCCGCACCCTTGGCCGCGACTTTCCCCGAGGATGAACCGATCTTCGCGGCGGAAGAGGCAGTCGCTGAACCCCTCCACGAGCAGCATGATGACGTCGCTCTTGCAGCGGAAGAACCAGCGGAATCGGCATCGACCACAACCAGTTGGGAACGGGAGTTCCGCCGTCCCGAAGAGGAACGCGCCCCCGTTGCGGCTTGGACGTCCGAAACACTAACTCCTGTCGTGGAAGAAGTCAGTTACGAGTCCGAGGAAGATGCTGAACCGGTAGCGTCTGCTGCCGAACGCGGCGAGCAGCCGGAACACTCCTACCGCGAACAAGAAACGCCGGTATTTGCGGCTCCTGGCACGATAGAAGAAGAGACGATCGAAGAGGAAGAAGCCGACACGATTCATTACCAGACTTCTTCTGATGAAGGGGATGAAGAGTTCGAAGAGGAGACTCAGGCGGCCGGTCAGCCGGTGCATTTGAACGGCGACGCCCGGGAGACCGTGTCTGAAATCCATATGGCTTCAATCGCAGAGTCTGGGGAGGCGCATCCTGCGGAGGGGGCGCCTGCGGAAGAGGAAGACAGCGAAGAATTGGAACTGGAAGAGGCGCAAGCACAGGCTGAAGCCATGCTGGACGCGGAAGCTCGCGGAAATGGCACAGTCGATGCCCGCGCGGAAGTTCGAGCTCCCGCCGCGACCGCAGGCTATACACAGCGGACGCAGCGCCCTCGCCCTGGCTACGAGCGTCCGGGCTACGAAAGACGCGGGGGAGGAGATCGCGGACGCCGCGGTGGTGGGCGCAGCCGCTTCCGTCGTCGCGAGTCGGCCCCCGTTCCACTGATCTCTGACCTCCTCAAGGAGGGTCAGGAGATTCTGGTTCAGATTGCGAAGGAGCCCATTGGCAAGAAGGGCGCACGCATCACGAGCCACATCGCGCTGCCGGGACGATTCCTGGTTTATATGCCGACGGTGAATCACACGGGTGTGTCGCGGAAGATTTCATCCGAGGAAGAACGCCAGCGCCTGAAAAGGATCATCCTCAGCGAGCGCGAGAACGGCCACGGAGGTTTCATCGTCCGCACCGCTGCGCAGAGCGCGACCGAAGAAGAACTGCGCGCCGATATTCGATTCCTGAAAGGCTTGTGGCAGGACATCAAGAACCGTGCTGAAGCCTCGAAGCCGCCGGCGCTGATCTATCACGATCTCAACGTCGTTGAGCGCGTTTTGCGCGACCAGGTCACCTCGGATTTCAATGTAATTTGGGTCGACACGGAACCCGAGTATGAGCGGATTTTGCGCTTCTTTAACCGCTTCCAGCCGGGGATGGTGAAGCGCGTCAAGCTCTACACCAAGGAAACGCCTCTCTTCGAGCAGTTCGGCCTTGCTGAAGAGATGAATAAGGCACTGAAGTCGAAGGTTTGGCTGAAGAGCGGCGGCTACATCGTGATCAACCAGACGGAAGCGCTGGTGGCGATCGATATCAATACCGGCAAATACGTTGGCAAGACCGCGCGACTAGAGGACACGATCGTAAAAACGAACGTGGATGCAATCAAGGAAATCGTGCGGCAGATCCGGTTGCGCGATCTCGGCGGCATCATCATCATCGACTTTATTGATATGGATGAGCGCCGCAACCGCCAGCGCGTCATGCAGGCTTTGGAAGAAGAGCTCCGGCACGATCGGGCTCCTTCGAAAACGCTGCAGTTCAATGATTTCGGATTGGTAGCTATCACCCGCAAGCGCGTCAAGCAATCGCTCGAACGGACGATCGGTGCGCCGTGTCCTTACTGTCAATCCACGGGCTACGTGAAATCGGTGAACACGATCTGCAACGAGATCTACGTCGAGATGCGGAAGATTGCCAAGCACCTGGAGCATGAAGATGTCATGCTGCGCGTGCATCCGGATGTGGCCAAGGAATTGAAATCGAACAACGGACGCTTGTTAAATGAGATGGAAGAACTGACGAAGCGCACCATCATTGTGAAGAGCGATCCGGCGGTGCATCAGGAACAGTTCGATATCAACTAGTCGCGAGTCGCGAGCAGACGAAGACGGACGAGAAATCGTCCGTCTTTTGCTGTGTTGCTAAGTTTTGCTCAGGGGTGATTCAGGATGCAAACTAGCTTACGTTGGCGAGCGTCTTGACAGCGATATCAGCCTGGTTGCGCAGTTTTTGGGCGGACTCGTGAATGGATCGTCCTGCGACTCCCGAACCGCTCTGTTCGGCCGTTTTCGCAATGCTTCCGGCCTCTTCTGCCGACGTGCTGGCCATATCGAGAAGAACGACGACAGAGTCGGCATGCAGCTTCCATACAGATGACATCTTCTGGCTGCGTTTCAGTTCTTCGAGTTCAGTACTGATGCGGGCTGAGATCGACACCATGCGGATGAGCGTGCGAGCCACTTCGGCGCGAAGACTCTTTTCTTCGAGAAACGCCGCTCCGTAGGCGTCAGCTTCAGGCGCAGTCAAAGTCAAGTTGAAGAAACGCATCGGCACTACTTGGCGATACTTCGGGTCAGCGACGCGAACGAATACGCGAATCGATTCTTCGACTCTTCGAAGCTTGCCTTCCTCCGCGGAAAGTTGTTGGGGCGTGATGGCCGGCGGCTGAAACACAGGGATCGGAGCGGGGCTTTTTGCCGCGCCGGCAGCGGCTTTCGCAGCCTTTGGAGCAGCAGCCGCGCCGCCTGCAGGTCGAGACGTTTGCGAGGCAGGCGCCAACAGCGAACGACGGATCGGCGGTCGCCGGTCCAATTCTTTCTTCAGCTTTGAAACCCGGCGAAATTTCTCCAGCGTTGTGCTGTAATCGGCCTGCAGCAGTTGCTTCTCTTGAATCGCAGCTACGTGCTCGACCGTAACCTCCACGCCGTCGACGGTCGTGAGAATTGTGCCGCCCATTTCTTCCAGAGCCTGGCCAAATGACTTGATTTCGCCGAGCGCCTTGGCGAATAACTCATCAAATTTCTTTCCAAACGCGGCGTTGTAGGCAGAAACGGTGGCCAGAACGCCTGGATGGTAGAAAGAGGAATCGAGCCACTGCTTCAATTCACGCACGCGGCCGATCATTCCCGAATCGATCAGGGCATTGAAATCGCGGAAGCGGGATACTTCCTCAATAAAGGGATCGAAACGCCGTAACAGCTGCACATGCTCTTCGGGTAAGGACGGCACATCGGTGTCGGCCAGAATTTCGATAAGCGCAATTTCAAAAGGCGAAAGCGGCAACGCGCCATCGAGCCCGTATCCACTCTGTTCCCACTGTCCGGGAACTCGGGGGTGGCGGTAGAGGAACGTGGCAATCAGATCGGTCTTGTCGCGGTTAATGTCGCTCGGTTCCCGGCGGCGCACAAAGTAACGTAGCAGAGCCTCAGCCACTTCAGAATCGGTATCAGGAGTAAGCGCCTGCCGTAGCATTGCCGGCGTTATCGCCATGTCAAGCAAATGCAGCCAGCGATACATGCGCGAAAGCGTATTGGGAAGCTCTCGGTCGGAATGGCGAAGCGCGTCCTCGTCGAGACCGCTCGGAATGGGCACATCGCCTCCGAGCGTGTCCTTCAGGAGCTTTTGGTATAAGCCCTGGACAGTCGCCAGAATGGCTAATTCAAACCGAAGATCCTCGCCCAAGAATTTCCCCCAATAGCCAACTTCGCTCTAAAACTTTACTAATGTTCAAGTAAAGCCGAAAGGTTACTAACGGTGCAAGTTACCACCGGTGTGAACATTTGCAGGCAAAAAGGGGAGCCTCTACCGGAAGTACATGTCCAGCCGGGGCTGGAATTGCGGGGTGTCTCTTAGAAAACGACAGTCTTGTTGCCGTAGAGCAGGACGCGGTTTTCGACGTGCCAGCGGACAGCACGGGAGAGAACTACTTTCTCGAGATCGCGGCCCTTGCGGATGAGGTCGTCCACCGTATCGCGATGCGAAACGCGAACCACGTCCTGCTCGATGATCGGGCCGTCGTCGAGCACTTCGGTGACGTAGTGACTCGTCGCTCCGATTAACTTCACGCCACGTTCGAATGCCTGATGATAAGGGCGAGCTCCAATAAAAGCCGGCAGGAAGGAGTGGTGGATGTTGATAATGCGTTGCGGATAGCGATTTACGAAGTCGTTTGACAAAATCTGCATGTATCGCGCCAACACCATGAAGTCCGGCTTGTGTTCTGCGATCAGCGCGTGGATTCGAGTCTCAGCCGCGTTCTTGTCGTCTTTCGAGACCGGAACAACAGCGTAGGGAATTTTGTAAAAGTCAGCGATTGCCTGATTGTCGGGATGATTGGAAATGATGAGTGGGATTTCGCAGGCGAGCTCGCCACTCTGGTGGCGATAGAGCAGATCGACGAGGCAGTGGTCATACTTCGAAACCAGTATGATCATGCGCTGGCGTTGGGAGGACTGCGCCAGCCTCCACTTCATCGCGTAGGCTTCGGCGATGGGCGAGAAGTGCCTCCCAAAATTAGCCAGATCGATATCGAACTCTTTCGGATCGAATTCGACACGCATCAGGAAGAGACCGGATTCCTGATCTCCGTGCTCGTCCGCGTGCAAGATGTTGCCGCCGTGCCGGTAGATGAAGTCGGCAATGGTCGCGACTTCGCCCTTGCGGTCAGGGCACGAGATTAGGAGGATGGCGGAGTTCTTCATTCTCGACTTCAATGCTCTTGGCAAGAAAGACGTTGCGAGAAGCGTCTTCCGACGCGATTCTCCTATTTCTTGAGCTGCTTCAAAATTTCGCGTGCGGCGTTGGCTCCGGATCCACCCGTTAGTCCTGTGCCGGGATGTGTGCCGCTTCCGCAAAGATATAGATTATCGATCGGCGTTTTATATCGCGCCCAGTCCAGCAAGGGCCGCATGGTGAAGAACTGATCCAGAGCTAGGTCGCCATGGAAAATCTGCCCGCCGGTTAATCCATAAACTTCTTCGAGATCGCGAGGGGTGATGATCTGATGCGTCAATATCAACTCCGGCAGGTTTGGGGCGTATTGCGCCATTGTCTGAACTACAGTCTGTCCCAACGCCTTGCGTTGCTGCTCCCAATCTCCCTTCAACTTGTAGGGGGCATACTGCATGTAAATGGACATCACATGCTGACCCTCGGGGGCCAGGGTTGGATCAGTCAGCGACGGAATCGTGGCTTCAAGATAGGGCTGCTTCGAGAATTCGCCGTACTTTGATTCGTCGAAAGCTCGCTCCAAATAATCGATTTCGTTGCCGATATGGATGCGACCCCGAAGTGCCGCCGAATCGCCATTTTTCAGCGCAGTAAACTTCGGCAACGCTGAGAGCGCAAGATTTACTTTGGCGACGGTTCCATTGCCGCGGTAATGCTGCAGCTTCTGCACGAAGTCCGGAGAAAGATGGATGGGGTCGGTCAGCTTGAGTAGTGTGCGTTTCGGATCGGCATTTGAGATTACAGCCTTGGCGTGAATTTCTTCTCCGCTCGAGAGAATGACTCCTGTCGCTGCGCCGTTTTGTACCCGAATTTCGATCACTTCAGAATTCGTGCGAATCTCAACGCCTGCCGCTTTGGCAGATGATGCCATCGCCTGCGTGACGGCCCCGATCCCACCCACTGCAAGAGAGGCTGAACCAGCGGGATGAGGGTCTCCAGCGGCGCGAATTAGAAGAATTAGTGCGCTGCCCGCGGACCACGGACCGAGGAATGTGCCGAAAACTCCGCGAGTTGCAATCACTGCGCGCAACAATTCCGTTTCGAAGTATTCCGATGCAAGGTCAGCGACTGCCATCGGTCCCCAACGCAACAGCCGGAACATATCTTTTCGGCCGAGTTTGCGAATGGCGCGGCCCGTCTTCAGCATGCTCCAGAGATCGCCGCGGCTAGGATCGTCGATATTGGGCGGTGTTGTGGCTAGGGCTTCACCGATTACCTTGCTGATCTTGCCCAGAGACTGCTCGAACTCCAGATACTTGGGCCCGTCTTTCTGAGAGAAAGCCGTAATCTCCTGCGCGGACTTGTTGCCATCCTGATAGAGGCTGAGCGCGCGGCCGTCGGGCGAAAGCGCCGTTACGCAGACTTCGGGCGTGATCATCATCAGCCCGTGCTTTTCGAGTTGCATGTCGCGAACGACATCCGGTCGAATCGGACCCACTGTGTGGGCTAGCGTCGAGCATCGGAAGCCCGGATGAAATTCGTCAGTGACTGCGGCTCCGCCAACCTGCGCGCTGCGTTCGAGGACGAGCGGCTTAAATCCTGCCTTGGCCAAATAAAATGCGGTGATCAGCCCGTTATGGCCTCCGCCGATAATGACGATATCCCGCTGGCTTGTTGCTGTCTGCGCCACCATGGCTACGCCGCTCCCTTGATATCTTTCAGAATTTCCAGCGCCGCGAGCCGGCCGTTAGCACCCATGATTCCGCCCCCGGGGTGCGTCGCCGAGCCGCACATGTAGAGATTCTTAATCGGAGTGCGATACTGTGCCCACCCCGGCACCGGGCGCAGGAAGAAGAGTTGCTCCAGCGAAAGTTCGCCTTGGAAGATGTTGCCTTCGCTTAGTCCCCACTCGCGTTCAAGGTCGAGAGGGGTGACCACCTGTTTCTGAATGATGATGTCTTTTAAGTTCGGAGCATATTCCGAAATCGTATTGACCACGGTATCGCCGAATGCTTCTTTCTGATCGTCCCAGTTCAACCCGGGCGCAAGCTTGTACGGAGCGTACTGAACGAAGCATGACATCACGTGCTTGCCCGGCGGTGCCACCGACGGATCGGTCAATGACGGGATGACCATATCGATGTACGGACGCTTTGAGAAGTGTCCATACTTCGCGTCGTCGTAGGCGCGTTCCATATACTCGACCGACGGCGAGATCGAAATTGCTCCACGCAGATGAGCGCCGGGTCCCGGCATGCATTTGAAATCTGGCAAGGCATCGAGCGCCATATTTACTTTGCCGGACGATCCGCGGAATTTGTACCGATTGACTTCTTCGAGAAAATCTCCAGGAAGATGTTGGGACTCGATGAAGCGAGTGAATGTGAGCCGGGGATCGACGCTGGACGAAACTACATTGGCGTAGACCTCATCTCCGTTCGCGAGCACCACGCCCTTTGCCTTGCCGTCCTTTACGATAATCTGCGAGATTCCTGACTTTGTGCGAATTTCGACCCCAGCTTCCCGAGCCGCGTCGGCAATCGCGTTCGAGATGGCGCCGGTACCTCCGCGTGCGAATCCCCAGGCTCGAAACGCGCCATCGATCTCGCCCATGTAGTGATGGAGTAGAACGTAGGCGGTCCCCGGCGAGCGGACGCCGAGAAACGTACCGATAATTCCCGACGCCGACATCGTGGCCTTCAGGACGTCAGTCTCAAACCACTGGTCCAAGAAATCGATGGCGCTCATGGTCATGAGCTGGACCTGGTTGTACTTGTCGTAGCTCGACATACCCTGGAAACGCCGTCCGATGAAAAGCAGCTTCATCAGTTCGCGTGGATTGAGCGTCGTCGGATCCGGCGGCACCATGCTGAGAATCGGCTTCACGAAGCGGCACATGGCCTGCATCGCCTTGCCAAATTCGTCGTAGGCTTCGGCGTCAACCCGCGAATGGCGCGCGATCTCCCGATGCGTTTTGCCGTGGTCGTTCACTCGCCACAAGTGATCGCCGTTGGGCATCGGAGTAAACGTTCCATCAAGAGGAAGAATCTCGAGTCCGTGCCGGGGAAGGTCGAGGTCGCGAATGATCTCAGGCCGTAACAAAGAGACGACGTAAGAGCACACCGAGAACTTGAATCCGGGGACAATCTCTTCGGTGCAGGCCGCGCCACCAAGAACGTGCCGGCGTTCGAGCACGAGCACTTTCTTTCCCGCGCGCGCCAGGTAGGCGGAATTCACCAGCCCGTTGTGGCCACCGCCGATTACGATGACATCGTATGTATTAGAACCAGCCATTCGCTGTTCGCTCCTAGCTCTGTGCTTTGAAGTCCGGGTGTTAGGAAACGCAATAATACTCTGGGAGAGGAACGTGCGGCAGGAATCAGAGCCCGCTGGGAAGAACGGTCCAGCTTCGGAGGATACTGCACAGAGATGGAAGGACGCAGCGCATAAGTGACCGGTAGTCGAATCGATATTCTATCGGGAAGAGCGCATTTTGTCTGCACATTTGCGTGAAGCCGTGACTCAGAGTCAGCAGCCCTCACGGTTGCCGCGCCCATGCACGCATGCATATAATCCGGGTTCAGTCATTTGAGTTGCAGTTGAGGAATTCACCTTGCCCATCGGAACCGCATTTCACGAAAGAACTTTCCCGCTTTGCCAAAGCCTAAGCTATCGCGAATGGTCTGGTTACTACACTGTCAGTGTCTACGAAGTGCATCATGAGCATGAGTACAACGCGATTCGAAACGCGGCCGCGCTCATCGATATCTCGCCGCTCTACAAATATCTGATCACCGGCAAAGACGCGACGCGCCTAGTCAATCGCATCATCACCCGGGACATCAATAAAGTGAAAGTCGGGCAGGTGATTTACTGCTGCTGGTGCGATGAAGAAGGCAAAGTTATCGATGACGGAACCATTTCCCGGTTGGACGAGAACGTTTATCGGTGGACGGCTGCCGACCCGAGCCTGCGTTGGTTCCGGCAGAACGGCCTGAACATGGATGTTCAGATCGAGGACATTTCGGAAAAGGTAGCTGCGCTCGCGCTGCAGGGACCGACGTCGGCAAAGTTGCTGAAGACAGTCGCCGATGCGGATATAGCGAACTTGAAATATTTCCGAGTGACCCGCGGGAAGATTGCGGGAGTTCCGGTTGACATTTCCCGTACCGGATACACGGGAGACTTGGGTTACGAAATCTGGATGCCCTGGAGTGACGCGGTGAAAGTATGGGATGCGCTCGCGGACAAAGGCAAGCAGTTCGACTTGCACGCCGCTGGCATGCTGGCGCTGGATGTCGCCCGGGTGGAAGCAGGTCTTTTGCTCATTGAAGTCGACTACACGAGTTCGAAAAAGGCGCTCATCTCGTCGCAGAAATTTTCGCCTTACGAGCTGGGATTTGCCAAGATGGTGCATCTCGAAAAGGAAAACTTCATCGGCAAGAGAGCGCTGGAAAAAGATGCGAAGGATGGAGTGCCGCGGCAGTTTGTCGGTCTTGAAGTCGACTGGACGGATGTCGAGCAACTTTATGAGCGCTATGGTCTGACTCCGGCTGCTCCGTCGCAAGCATCGCGTGTCGCCGTTCCAGTCTATTCGGGAGACAGGCAAGTCGGAAAAGCCACTACAACGAGTTGGTCTCCGACGCTGAAGAAGATGATCGCGCTGGCGAGCATCGAAACCGGGCATTCGAAGCCTGGCACGTCGCTGCAGATGGAGGTCACGATCGAAGCGATTCGTCTGAAAACGAATGTGAGGGTCGCAATGCTACCGTTCTTCAATCCGCCAAGGAAGACTGCGACGCCGGTTTAGGCCTAGAGAGACTGTAATGTCCGAGTTGCTCGGCGCTTGCCCGCGACGTAGAGCCACACTCCAATCAGCACCAGCGCCCCGCATCCGCCCACGATTTTGAAAACTGCGAGTGGCTTGTTCGGCTCATCCGGCTGAGGGACCAGCGACAGGCCGATGGTTGCGAGCGTTGTCAGGAATCCCAACGTCGCCACAAGTTTTGCCATCACAGCGCCTCCCGGTACGCGAATGACATCCGGCCCAGCCGGTTCGCCTTGCAACTTGATCATCGCAGCGAACAGGTAAAGATAGGGGATGAAGTAGGTAATCACACCCATGCTGACGAGCACGTCGTAAGCTCCTTTCACACTGGTCCCGGCCTGCCCCAGAAAAATAAACACCACTCCAAGCACAAACTGCGTAAGGAGCGCTACCCATGGTGTTTTCCATCTTGGGTGCAGGGCTCCAAAGACCGGAGGTAAAAAGCGGTCGAGTCCGGCAACAAAGGGCAGCCGAGCCACGGCTGCGAGATAAGCGCCGGCGGCACCGATGTTGCTGAGGGCAATCAAAAACGCTGCCAGTGGCAACACTCCGGGAAATCCCATGCGCGACGCAGTCTTCGAGACGGCTTGCACCAATCCTTGCAGGCTGTTTACTTCTGTCGAAGGCAGAGCGAGCAGCACGCAGACCGTGCCGAGGATGTAGCAGATCGTAACCGTCACACCTGCGGTGAGCAGCGCCAAAGGGATTGTGCGCCGGGGATTCTTGATTTCCTCCCCCATGAAGGATGCGGTTTCGCATCCGCCGAACGCGAAGGTTAGAACCGACCAGAAGATCAGGTCGTTGAGATGAGTGCTCGGCATCATCGAGTGAACGGTGAAGGAAGTCGCCGATCCGCAGCGATGCCATGCAACGAATCCCAACACGATGACGATGCCCACGGGAATCCACATCGCCAGCGCTCCGACGTTGTGCAGCCACTTGCCGACATCCAGTCCGACAATATTCATCAGAGTGGCCGCGCTCAGAGTGAGCAGCGAAAAAACAATATAGAAAGTCGCGTTGCCGGAGAGATGTTGCCATGCGGCTTGCCGCATGAACAGAATGTTGCTGGCCGCAAAGTAGAGCACGGCAGGGAAGTACGGCAGGTTGCTGGTCCAGTACGTCCAGGCCGAGAGGAAACCGGAGAAATCTCCGAACGCGCGCTTGCTCCACACGTATAGGCCGCCTTCGTTAGGATAGCGCGACGAAAGCTCCAGAACGGAGAGTGCCAGCGGGGTGTAGAAACAGAACCAAGCTCCGATCCAGACGACAATCGAACTGGGTCCAGCAGCGGCGGCGGTGGCGATCCACCGCAGACTGATTCCCGTGATGACGTAAAACAGCAGCAGATCACGGAATCCCATCACCTGGCGGGGACGATTGGGATCTTCCGCTTCAGCAATGGAAACGCCGGGCGAAAGGAAGCCGGTATTGTCTGCTGTTCGCCGCGGATTGGAATCGGCCAAGGGAGTGGTCTCGGAAGCAAGAAACAGAGGAATAACACTGCATCGATCCGCGAGCAAGATGAAAATACTCGGCTCCCGCCCGTTGTAGAGATCGATCTAGTTTGCCGCAGTCTTGCGGTTGCTGTGTTTCCAGTACAAGTAGCCAGGAATGCCGATCAGGACGATGGCCGTTCCCCAGAATGCTTCGGTGGGACGATTGATGATGGTGTTCAAGGTCCAGGCCGTACCGATCAAGACGTAAATCGCGGGAAGCCATGGATACCCGGTGCAGCGGTACGGCCGCGGAATGTCAGGACGCTTCCATCTCAGCCAGAAAAGCGCAATCACCGTTAGCGTGTACGAGAGCACCATGCCATAAATGACGTATGTGTAGAGCTGGTCGTAGCGGCCGCTCAGCGTGAGAGCGGCGGCCCAGACGCCCTGTCCCATTAGGCTGAACGCCGGAGTCCGCCATTTCGGATGGATGACTGCCATCCGTTTGAAGAAGACGCCATCCTGTGCCATTGCGAGGTAGACGCGCGCACCGGAAAGCGTGCAGGTCGCGGCGGCGCTGAAGCAGGAGACCGCAATCATCAGTGAGAGCCAAACTGCAGCCCGCGGCGAGAACAGCGCTGAGGCCGCGGCGTGAGCGATGGTTTCGTGGTTCGCGATCTCTTTGATAGGCAGGGCATACAGGTAAGTCAGATTCATCGCGATATAGATCACAGCCACCGCGAGAACTCCCAGAACCATTGCCAGCGGCACGTTGCGTCGCGGCTCTTTCACTTCGCCTGCTACCCAGGTGATGTAAACCCATCCGTCGTAGGCCCAGAAGACTGCGATCATTCCAACGCCCATCGCCGATATCAAAGCGCCTGGCCCCAAGCCAAGAGTCAACGAGGTCCCATGAGCCTGAAAGTTAGACCAATTTCCTTTGCCAACGATGAAGCCAAGTCCGACGAACGCGGCCATCGCGGCGAACTTGGTCCAAGTGGAAAGATTTTGTAGCAGCGCGCCCCATCGCAGACCAACGACGTTCACCGCTGTCAGAATTGCGATCAGTACCAGTCCCAGCACGGTTGCGCGCGTCAGGACGACTCCGGCGAGGGAAATCACAATATGGTCCTGTGAGACGAAGGGAACAACCTGTCCCAAGTACGCGGCGGAGGCAACGGAGAGGGCCGCGATCGATCCGCCGTTAGCCACCGCGAACAGCATCCAGCCGTAAAGAAACGCTACCAAATCTCCATAGGCTTCGCGTAGATAGATGTACTGCCCGCCCGAATCGGGGAACATCGATCCCAGTTCAGCGAAGGCGAAACAGGCGCAGAGCGAAATGAGCGCTCCCAACACCCACACAAGCAGAAACAATGTGGGCTGCGGAAGCGGACCCGCAATGTCTTTCGCAGTGAGGAAGATCGATGATCCGATGATGCCGCTGATCAACAGCAATACGGAATCGAGAAGTCCAAGTCCGCGCACCAGGGTGGGCCGAGATTTCTCCGTTAACGCGGCAGGTGAAGGTGCGACGGCGAGCGCGATTGGGACGGGTTCCATTATCCGATTCCCAACTCGTCAGGGGATTCCAGCGGAGTGCCGCATCGCCGGCAGATGACAGCCAGACAGTCTCCACAGGTCAGGGGATCACTTACTTCTTGAGCACAATTCGGACAGTAGAGAGGTCCCGGGACAGGTTGCGGAGGCTCATTCAGCGGGCCTGTGGCCATGAGGAACAGAACTGTAGCACATGGATGGTGCTTAAGTCCCACAGCTCAGGTTTGCAGCGGGGGGCACAGCTCTAGGACGACTGCGTCGAAGTAGTTGGCGCTACAATGTTCAGAGCCATGCCTGAGAAACCGCAGACGCCAGACGAAAAATTGCAGCATGAGTTCAACCAGTGGGCCGCCGCCGGTGAGGGCGAGAAGATGGAACGTCATCATCTCGACATCACTGAGAAGACAATCCGGCTCATGAATCTGCGACCCGGCGAGCGTGTGCTCGATCTGGGATGCGGCTCGGGCTGGGCCACACGCCTGCTGGCGCGTTTGGTGGGCGATGGGCCTGAGGGATTCGGCCAGGTTGTAGGTCTTGACGTTTCCGATGAAATGGTTCGCCAGGCGCGAGAGGCCTCGAAAGACTTCGAAAATATCCTCTACGTGTGGGGCTCGGCGCAGCAGATTCCGTGGGAAGAAAACTTCTTCGACAAGGTTTTGTCCGTCGAATCGTTTTACTACTACGCCGATCAGGACCGAGCGTTGATGGAGCTATTTCGGGTGATGGCGCCGCGTGGCAGACTGTTCATCTTGATCAATCTTTATAAAGACAACGTGTACTCGCTGCAATGGGTCGACAAGCTCAAAGTTCCGGTTCATGTGCGGTCTGCAGCCGAGTACATCGAATTGCTCCGGAAGCACGCGTTCGAAAACGTCGAGGCGCAACGAATCCCCGACGACACACCTACACCTGACGACTACAAGACGAAATCGTTCCATAGCCTGGAGGATCTGCGGGCGTTTAAGCGCGAAGGCGCGCTGCTGCTGACCGCATCAAAGCCCGATCTCCGCACGCCAGCTCCGGGATACACGATCTATTAAGGCCTGATCTATCGGAGCTTAGAGCTCGCTGTCGTCATCGCCATCCTTGTCGCGTTCCCCGCGATCTTTCACGGGACTCATGGCATGGCCATCCTGCGCGTGGTGAATTTCAACTCTTCCGTTTACGTTCGACAGCTTGATGTGAGTTCCACCGTTGCCGAGTTCGCCGCGCAGATCATGTCCGACGAAACGATGATTGTTTACGTGCAATCCGAAATCGTTATTGATCCCGCCGGAGACCGTGCTGGCTTCGACTTCGGCATTCGAATCGGATGGGATAGTGAGATCGACCGAGCCGTTTACTGAATTCAATTCGACCGACTGGCCCGCAAGCTGGTCGAACTTCGCTTCCAACCTTCCGTTGATCGTTGAGAGCTCGGCTCGACCCGCAAGGTCGTGAGCTTCCAGCCGACCATTGATGCACGAGGCGCGAACCTCCCCGGTCACGCCGGAAATATCGAGTGATCCGTTGATCAGCTTGATCTCGTCGAGCCTTACCCCACGCGGCACCGTAAGCGTATATTCCACGCCTGCCGGGTTGTTGTGCGATCCCCAGTTCCAAGTGTTATCGTGACTCGGATATTTCGTCCGGATCGAGAGATAGTCTTTGCCGGAATCGATCTCGATCTTCGCTTCGTCAAGCCGCTCTTTAGTATCGGCGTACTTCACGGCGTCGACCTTGACTTCATTGCGGTCCCAGCTGGAAATGTGAACAGCGCCGTTGATGTTGTCGAGTTCAACCCGGCCGTCGGCTGTGATCGCGTATGTCTGATGGAACTCCTCAGTGAGCGCCGCTCGATGATCGGACGCGTGCGCTCCCAAGCAGAGGACAAACAATGCGCAAACCGTCCCCAAAGCTGCTCCCAACCAAGTGGTATGTTGGCGATTGCGATTCATGGCTCTCTTCCTTTCAACGGGTTAGACGTGCCGGACGGAAATTAGTGAGACGGCAAAGATTGTTTTTTGGAGGACGCTAGGCCTGTCTTGTTGCGTGAAGGGGACATTGATCCTGTGATCAGAGCGTACCCGTCGGCGCAACGGCTTCTTTCTTTCTAGTTTCCGTCAATAAGAATACGCAAAGGATGGTCATCTCGGGCTCGATCGTATGCCGGTAGCGCGGAGCTGGAAAGACTACGTAATATATCGCGGGGAAAAGTAATACCAGCCAAAACAGGAGCCAAGCTCCCGGCCTGCGTAAGCGCAAAGCACGTCCGAGACCCCAGAACAGCAGGACCGATGACGCCAGGTAGAGCGAGTTCTTCGCTTCGTTCATCCATGGAGGTTGGGTTGCCTTCGGAGGCCCGGCCCAAAAGTAGACGAATCGCTTCACGCACAGAAGAGCAAAGCGGGTGTAGTCGGCTTTGATGTAGTCCACGGCCCCACGCTTGCGCATCGCAATGTAAGACAATTCCCCCATCGATTCGTATTGCCGCATGGCATAAACGTTCTGGGAGGGATGGAGGTATTCCATCCATGTGCCATCGGCACCGGGGCCATTTCCCATCCGCAGCTCCGCGCCGAAATTGTCACGAATAAAGATGAACCTACCGAATGTCTCGTAGTTCCTCACAAGCCATGGCGCCAGGCAGGCAAAGAAGACCACCGAAGCCAGCACGACGCCGGCCAAGGACGGCTTGCCCTGGTTCGCGCGACGGTACCAGACCCATAATCCTGCGGCGGGCAGGAACGACAACAGGGAAGTGCTGTTCAGCGCGGCTACGCCCCATAACAATCCGAAGGCAAACCACGAGGTCCAGCCATCGCGGTCTTCCATTGTGAGCGCGATCCAGAAAATCGTGGCCAGCAATAGCGCTGAGAGGCTGGTCTCCCATATCCAGCGGGTACACCAGAACATCACGTTAGGAAGCAAAGCCCAAGCCCAGGCCGACCACACCGCAACCTTTATCGAGAAAATTCGCCGTCCGATGAGCAAGATTGGAATACAGGTCAGAGCAGAGCAGAGGCTATTGAAAACCAACAAAATGAACGCCGAGGTCTTGGAATAGATTCCGAAGACGCCAAAGACGCCAGCCGTCAGATATGGATAAAGCGGCGGTTCCCACGCTGTCGGTCCCGTTTGTGAATCAAAAGGATTGGCGAAGCCATGTCCAGATGCCAGGGACGCACCAATTCGCCCCATTTCCCATCCGAAGCCGAAGTTGGCGTCGGAAGTCTTGAACCGGTAAGTATGCCCGATCAGTATCCATGCCACGCGCACCAGCAGAGCGACTCCGGCAATCAGGTAGGGCGAGGAAGGAATTCGCATCCATGTGCGAAACAGGCCCGAACCTACGTCCTCATGCGCCGAAGGCCTTGGTTCCATGAATGGTTCTATTTGTAGCCTAGAGAGCCGTTGGGAGCAAACGCAGTCATCAAAATGAACTCCCGAAGTTGAAAACAAAATGCTGGATATGTGATACGAGAGAGTACAATCTCGACCTACTAAGGGGGGTGCATCGTGATTCTGGGGATGACCACTGCGATGTTTACTCTGATCCATGTCCTGATCAGCCTTGTGGGGATTGCATCGGGACTTGTGGTGATGTATGGATTCCTGACCTCCAAACGACTTGACCGCTGGACTGTCCTTTTTCTCGCTACAACAATCGCAACCAGCCTTACCGGCTTCGCATTTCCGAACGCGCACATCACTCCGGGGATCGTGATCGGCATCCTGTCGCTCGTCGTGCTGGCAATCGCACTTGTCGCCCGATACGGGCTTCACATGACTGGCCCTTGGCGGTGGATCTACGTTGTCACGGCCTCGATTGCACTCTATTTCAATGTCTTTGTGTTCGTCGTTCAATCATTCGAAAAGGTGGCTGCGCTCAAAGCGTTGGCGCCCACCCAGAAAGAGCCGCCGTTCGCAATCGCGCAACTGCTTATCCTAGCGCTGTTTGTCGTTCTCACGGCCTTTGCGGTAAAGCGGTTTCATCCGGCGAATTTACCAGTCGAGGCCTCCAAGCCTGGTTTCACGAAGAAAGCCGCGTAAAAGCAGGCGCCTAGGCTTGGGAACAAAGGGCGGGGTAGTACGTTCCAGCCGCTGGCACCGATCGTTTCACGGAAGGACGTCGCCCAATCCGGTAAGATATTGTTTCTACCGGACTCATTGTTTGACTGCCGACCTCATCCGATCCGCGACATTGGCGTCATTGGGCGCGCCCAAGGGTATTGGGCACTACATCCGCCAGCATTTTCTCGACACTACGTTTCGCGGACTTTACCACGCCAATGCGTTCGATGTGGCGCTGCTGGTCCCCTATTTCATTGTCTTAATCTTGCTGGCAGGTTACGGGATGCACCGTTACGTGCTCGTGTATCTCTATTACAAGCACCGCAAGAACCACACCAGGGAACCCGGCGCATATTTCGAAAACCTGCCCCGAGTGACTGTCCAGTTGCCGATCTTCAACGAACAGTACGTCGTCGAGCGCTTGCTCGAGGCCGTTTGCAAGCTGAACTATCCCCGCGAGAAGCTCGACATTCAGGTGCTCGATGATTCGACAGATGAAACAGTAGAGGTCGCTCGTGGACTGGTCGAGCGCTATGCGGCCCTGGGAAATCCCATCCGGTATCTACACCGGACGAACCGTCACGGCTTCAAGGCGGGGGCCCTGGCGGAAGGAATGCTTTCGGCCAAGGGCGAATTTATCGCCATCTTTGACGCGGATTTTACTCCGCCCGAAGATTTCTTGTTGCAGACAATCCATCACTTTACTGATCCAAAGATTGGGATGGTGCAGACCCGCTGGACCCACATCAACCGCCATTACTCTTTCCTGACCGAGGTAGAGGCTATCTTGCTCGACGGCCACTTTGTGCTGGAGCATTCCGGCCGTGCTCGCACCGGATTGTTCTTCAACTTTAACGGCACCGCAGGCATGTGGAGGCGCGCGGCCATCGAAGAGGCCGGAGGCTGGCAGCACGACACTTTAACGGAAGATACCGATCTCTCGTATCGCGCGCAGCTTAAAGGATGGAAGTTCATCTACCTGCAAGATGTCGAATGCCCGGCAGAACTTCCTGTCGAAATGACTGCCTTCAAAACGCAACAGGCGCGCTGGGCTAAGGGGCTGATGCAGACAGGCAAGAAAATCTTACCGCGCGTTTTGAGCAGCGATGCACCATTCCATACGAAAGTGGAGGCCTGGTATCACTTGACGGCTAACATCAGCTATCCGCTGATGATCATGCTTTCGGTACTACTACTGCCGGCGATGATTATTCGTTTTTACCAGGGCTGGTTTCAAATGCTCTACATCGATTTGCCGCTGTTTATGGCGTCGACTTTTTCCATCTCGAGCTTCTATTTAGTTTCGCAGCGCGAACTGTTTCCGCGGAGCTGGCCCCGTGCTTTGATCTATCTGCCGATTCTTATGGCGCTTGGAATCGGATTGACCATCACCAATACAAAGGCGGTGATCGAGGCGCTGATCGGCAAGCAGAGCGCGTTTGCGCGCACCCCCAAATATAGCGTCGTCTCAAAGCAGGATAAGGTCGGCGCGACGAAATACCGCAAGCGGTTGGGATGGATACCTTGGGTCGAGTTGCTGATTGGAGCTTATTTCGCTCTCACGGTGTATTACGCCGTGGAAAACGAGAACTATATTACTGTTCCATTTCTTCTGCTCTTCGTGCTCGGATACTGGTATACGGGCCTGATGTCGTTACTCCAGGGCCGATTTGGACGAGCGTCGGAGAGAAGAACCACTCACACCAAGCCTTTTCCCGTTGGCGTCTAGCTCTCTGCAAATACCCTAGTTGCCCGCGGTCGAAGCGCCGGCAGTCAGTACAACCTGCTCTTCGTCCGCTGTCCTAACACTCTGATAAAAACTGCGTAGCGCCGTGTAGTATTTTGGATCAATCTCCAGAACGTTGACATCCAGTTTCCGGCTTAAGTGCAGTACACCCTTCGCGTTCTCTACTGAGAGAGCATAGCCGACCGCATGCAGGTCGTGGTTCTGTGGCTTCGGCAAAGTCGAGATCTGTGCGCCGGAAGGAAGCCCGATTGTTATATCGTCCGATTTTTCCGAAGGGAACTCGAAGTAGATCGGAAAGGTGCGCGTGCTGTATTCAAATATGTTTTTTTCAGGTGCTCCGAAAATTCCGACTGGCACCAGGATGCGGCTTCCAGCCGAAGTGGCCCAACCTGGAATCTTGACGTTGAACACTCCGACAAGCGAAGACTCGGAGCTGCTCCAATCGGGCTCGTTGGTGAGGGTGACTTCACTTCCGACAGGAATGGAGTAGGCAAGTTCGTCCTCCAGAAACTTCTTGCGCGATGCGCCGTCATGATTCCTTTGATCGACACGCCGGCGGAGAGCTTCCAGTCCGGTGAAGGCGAGTTCGACCTTTCCGTCGAGACTGCCATCCGCGGCTAATCTAAGGTCTGCCTTGCGTTCGATGCGTGAGGATGAGCTTTCCGGCAGGCTTGTTTTAATCCACGTCCCGCCGTCTTTGTTAAGACATAGTCCCTGCACTCCAGTTTCATCCCATGGAAGCATTCCGAAAGGAGTGAACGCCGCCCCCGGGGCCATGAACAGGTCTTTGCCATCAAGTTTAGTAAGAACCACCGTGGCATCGAGTTCGCCATCCTGCATGCTTTGTGGAGCAAAGAAATAATTTCGCCGCTCCGATACCAGCACGCCATCGCCCTCGATGCCCGCTGTGCGAATCAGCGCCAGGTATAGCCAGTTAAGTTGTTTGCTGTTGCCATAGCCCTTATTCCAGACATCCTCAGCGTTCTCTACTTGTCGTTTTTTGTTCGGCTGGTCTCCGACGTCGTCCGTATTGCGAAGTTCATGTCTTTTCGCCAGCACCGCCGATTGTGTCTGATAGCTTGTGTTGGGGAGTTGTTGCACACGCGCATAAATCTTTCGAAGCTTGGCTTCCGGAGTATCACCCGCAGAAATGATTTGGGCGACGGCAGAATCCAGTGATCCCCGTTTGCCTAGAAATGCTTCCAACTCGTCGTTCCGCTTCTTTCCAAACTTCTTCCAGAACTTAGAGGCGTCGGATTCGAAGGACTCATAGCTGTAAATGAATTCCACTCGCGCCTTCAATTGATTTTCAGGCGGCATAAAGTCTTCCGGCTCGAATGCTGGGATATTCGTAACTTCCAGGTGCACGCTGTTGTCCGGATCCTGCTTCACAGATGGAGTGCCAACGGGAAGATGTTCGAGCCAACGGAAGTTTACAGGCGTGTAGTCATTGTGATTGGGCTTTAGCGAAAACTTCGCTCTCTTGGTGAAGAGTTCACTGTTCAGGATCCAGCGTGACCCGTAAAAGTATCCTTCGTAGAAATTCAGTGTGTAGTAGTACTCGACGATGCTGCCCACTTGGACATCCGGTAGAGCAAAAGCTTTGGCTCGCCACTCGAGACCTCGTCCCTTAACCAGCGCCTTGTCTACAATCTGCCCGCTAAAGTTTGCGATGGAACCGTCTGGCCGTATGGTGCGAGCCATAATGCTCGACACCGTGCCAACGTTGGTATCGAAGGGGATCTCAATATTTCCGTATTTGCGCCCGGCCTCCGTGAGGATTTTGATCCGGTAGTAATCCTCCTCGAAACGGCTCGCGGGAGCGGCCATTTCGTTGCCCACGAGTCGCATGCCGCCACGATTGGAAATTCCGTAATCGTCGCGATTAACCTCACGATAAAGAATGATTGCCGGCGCTCCTGGAGCCTGCGGCTCATTGGTCATCTTAAGCTCTTCTTGTGAGACGGATTGGAAATGTACGCTTGCGCGAGCCCGCGTGGGAACGGTAAACAACATGATTATTGCAGCGAAATATGCGAAGAGACGTGGACGGAGAGGCATGACGTATTCCTCGGAGTGGAGAGATCGCAGATGATGTTTCGAGAACAATGGCTGCGGGCCATGCGCCGGGGTATCCGGAAGAGCACAATGGCAACGAAGTACTGTACATCCGGAGATAGCGCCACGCAATGATCCAAGGTGTAGCTCGTAACCTGCGGGACAACACTTAGCGGGCTTCATGGTGACAGGTGACGTCGGTACCTTTGTAAGGTTGTCCGATATTCGGTCCCAGTATCCAAACGGTTGGTAACTTTTATCCAGCCTTGCAGCGCTGGCCTTCCCTTGACCCGTCGTTTACAATCCTGTCGCTGAAAGTTCTTGAATGGATTCGTTGCGCAGTCCGGCGCTCACGAATTTGTGAAAGGGAGGATGCGATGCCCTCGCGCAGAATTCTCCACTGCGTCACTCTAGCCGCCCTGTCTGCTCTGGTTCTCAGTTGCGGTGGCTCTCACGATTCCGACGAATTTTATGTTCTCGTTTCTGCGAACCTCCAGGTTCCGTATTGGAAGACCGCTGGAGCCGGATTCACTAACGCGGCGGGTCAATTTAAGGTGCGATCCGATTTTACGGGGCCTCAGACCTACGACCCCAAAGCTGAGCGAGATGCGTTGGATCAGGCGGTACAGAAAAAGGCGACCGGTATCCTGCTCGCTGTGACCGATCCGGCTCTGCTGAAGGACAGCATCGACAAGGCTGTGGCGGCCGGAATTCCCGTCATCACCATCGACTCCGACGCCCCGTCGAGCAAGCGCCTGTTTTTCATCGGAACCAATAATTACCAGGCCGGATTTACCGGCGGACAACGACTTGCGCAAGAGCTCAAAGGCAAGGGTAACGTCGTCGTTTTCACGATGCCCGACCAGTCCAATTTGCAAGATCGCCTACGCGGATATAAGGAAGCTTTGAGCCGCACTCCCGACATCAAGATCACGCGCGTCGTCGATATTCAGGGCGACCCCAGAATCGCCTTTGATACAACGACCCAGATTGTTGGAAAAGAGCGTGACAAAGTCGACGCATTCGTTTGTCTGGAAGCTCAATCAGGCAAAGAGGTGGCGGGAGTGCTCGACAGCTATCACGTGACCGGAAAGATTGTTATGGCGATGGACACTGACCAGGAAACACTCGATTGGATCAAGAAGGGTGTGATTGTCGGAACGATTGCACAAAAGCCCTACACAATGGCATTTGTCGGCATGCAAATGCTCGACAATTTGTATCACCACAAGCCTTCTTCGCTAATGTCTGATTGGTCGAAAGATGCGTACGCGCCGATTCCCAGCTTCATTGACACCGGCTCAGGACTGATCGACAAAAGCAACGTAGATTCCTTCATCCAGGCAGGCAAGAGCTTGTCGGCACCGAAGTAAACCAATAGAAACGAAGTTTTCTCTCAAACCAATCAAAGGATAATGTCTGATGCGGAAGCTGCTCTTGTTTTCCTGCCTGCTACTACTATGCTCGCTCGGCTACGGTCTTGATCGACAACCTGGCGCCGACTATCGCTTGCGCCGGGAAGCGCTTGGCAAGAAGGCCGGAGGCGTGGTCGTGTTGCTGGCGCCGCTCGAGGCGATGGACTCGGTGTACGAGTTTCGCCAGGAAAACAATTTCTACTATCTTTCCGGCGTGACGGTGCCGGGAGCAGGGCTTCTGATCGCGCCTGCAGCAGATGCCCAAGGCGATACTCCAGCTCGGGCCTACACGGAGATATTGTTTCTTCCGCCGCGCAATTTGCGGCTGGAAAAGTTCACGGGACCTCAGATGGGTGCGGATAATCCCGACGCCCCCAAGACGACCGGTTTCGATCGGGTCGAAGAGATGGGCAAACTACCGGAAGAAGTCGCCAAACTACTGGCGAACACCCGGCCCGTCGTCTATACGGAACTGGCCTCGCAAGGGAATACGCCTGCCAGCGAAGATCTGGTGGGCTTTCTAAAGCACAGTAACGCCATGGTTTTCTTCCAGGACGTGAAGCCCATGCTCACGTCGTTGCGGACGGTCAAGGATCCAGGAGAAGTTGCATTGATCCGCAAAGCCGTCGATGCCTCGTCCGCTGCGCACATTGCCGCAATGAAAGCTGTGAAGCCCAATGTGAAGGAATATGAGATCTCTGCGTTAATGCAATACGAGTGGGTTCGCCGCGGATGCGAGCGCCCGTCGTATGCTCCGATCGTGGGTTCAGGACACAATTCGACAGTCCTGCATTATTCGGAAGATACGAACACCTTGAAGAGTGGCGACGTCGTTGTCATCGATGCTGCAGCCGAATATTCAATGTACGCGGCCGATATAACGCGGACGCTGCCGGTGAGTGGCCATTTCACCGCGCGCCAGAAGGAGATTTACGACATCGTACTTGGAGCGCAGGAAGCTGCCATCGCCGCTTTTCAATCCGGGAAGTCGACGCTAGTCGGAGATTCCGAGAACTCGCTGAATAAAGCTGCCAAGGACTACATCAAATCGCACGGGAAAGATCTTCATGGCCAACCGCTCGACCAATACTTTATTCACGGTCTGGGCCACTATATCGGTTTGCACGTGCATGATGACGGTGACTATAAAGTGCCGCTAGGTCCGGGGATGGCTTTCACGATTGAACCTGGAATCTATATTCCTGAGGAGAATATCGGGGTTCGCATCGAAGACGACTTTGTCGTCGATGCCGATGGCAAGCTCATCAAGATGAGCGCGGCGGTTCCCTCAAAAGCCGAAGAAGTGGAAAAGACGATGGCAGGGAGGTGAAGCGTAGGAGCTCAGGGGCTGCTCGATGTAGATTGTCATTCCGAGCGAAGCGAGGTATCCGCTGTCCCGCCGCCACAAACTGAACCAGAGTGCTAGGAAATATATTCGCGGATGTATTCATCCTTGGTGTGCGCTAATTGCCGGATGTCGCCGTCGAAGATTACTTTCCCATCCCGCAGAATCAGAAAGCTCATGGGTACATCACAATATTGTCCTCGCGGCAGCGCACGAGTTTGATTGGTCTGCTTGTCAAATTCGTGTGTCGCCAGAGTAAACGCGTCTTGTAGACGGTGGGTGACCAGCAGGGAACTGGTCCGATACACGTCGCGCTGCTTCATGATCAATTCAACGATAGTGTTCGACGTAACTGGATCGAGACCTCCGGTCGGCGAGTCGTAGAGTAGCAACTCCGGATGAGTGATGATTGCACGCGCGATCGCAACTCTTCGCCGCATACCCCCGGATAGCTCCGAAGGAAAAAGGTCCAACGTGTGTTCGAGTTCGACGAAGCGAAGCGATTCGCGAACTTTGCGATCGATCTCGTCGTCGTAGATTCCATGTTCCTCGGTTAGGCGATACGCGACATTCTCGCGCACGGTAAGCGAGTCAAACAGCGCGCTCTCCTGAAAGACCATGCCAAGGTGCGCCCGCATGGGGAACAGATCTTGCTCTCCGAGTTGCGTGACCTCGTTGCCTAGAACGGTTATACGCCCGGAGTCGGGCGGCAGAAGTCCAAGTGCAAGCTTCAAGATTGTGCTCTTGCCGGATCCTGCAACTCCAAACAATGCCTTGGTTTCGCCCAACGGCAAATGAAATGAAACCCCACGCAACACATGGTTATCACCGAACGCAAGATGAACATCTTCAAAGACGATCACTGGGCCGCTAGAGGGCTGGACAAAACCGGTTGCGTGTTCGATTGGGGCGGTCGGCGTAGCCATACAACTACCTGTAGGACAAGATAGAGATCAAAAGCTTGGTGACAAAGAAATCGGTGACGAGGATCAATACCGATGCAGCGACAACTGCTTGCGTGGTAGCGCGGCCCACACCCTGAGTGCCGCCGCGAGCCGTCATGCCGTAGTAGCAACCGACGGTCGCGATGATGAAGCCGAACATCGCCGGCTTCAGCAATCCCATGAAAACATCTTGCAGAACCAGAACCTGCCAGGCATTGCTCCAGTATTGTCGTGCATCGAGGCTGAGGAAAAGCTTGGCGACCATCAATCCGCCCGCAAGTCCTACGAGATCCGAGATGATGCTCAGGAAAAACAGCATAAATACGGTAGCTGTCACTCTTGGCGTGACCAGCTTCTTCATGGGATCGGTGCCGAGCGCCCGCATGGCATCGATCTGCTCGGTCACGACCATCGATCCCAATTCGCTGGCCATGCCGGAGGAGTTTCGCCCCGCGACCATCAGTCCTGTCAGCACCGGGCCGAGTTCACGCACCATTGAAGTGGATACGAGCTGACCGATCAGGGTGATTGAGCCAAAACGTTGCAGTGTGTTTGCCGTCTGCAGCGCGAGAACGCCGCCGGTGAAGAAACCGGTTAATACAACGATGGGCAGGGAACCCACACCGATCAGGTCCGCTTGCTGAACCATATCGGCAAAATAGAGTGGTTTGCGGACGAGATTGCCGACCGATTGTGCAGCCAGCAGAGTGTATTCCTGAACCGCCTGGATTTTCTGCTTGACGAATTCCGTGGGCGAGGCTAATTCCATGCGATTCGGAAGTCCGAAACATTGCGAATTCCCCAGTTCCGGCCTTGTTCGAAATATAACAGAGAAAGCAGTGAGCTATCAGCGAGTGGGTGGTGAGTGAGTCAATGTCGGAAAGAGGGAATTGCGAGCGGACCGCTAGCCGCGGCCCTTCTTCTTGATCTCGATATTCAACCGCCGGATTTTCTGGTTCAAAGTGGAGAGTGGGACGTGGAATCGCTCGGCCGCTTCCGTCTGGTTCCAGTTGCAGCGTTCGAGCATGTCCGTGATGACCCGTCGCTCAACGTCTTCGACAATTTCGAAAAGCGAAGCGTCCGAAGGCGGTTCATGCAGCGTAAGCGAAGAGCCCCGACCCATCATCGATTCCGGAAGTAGATCCATGGTGATTTCAGGACCAGAAGAGAGCACGACGGCGCGCTCGATCACGTTTTCCAGTTCGCGCACGTTGCCCGGCCAGGAATAGGCCATGAGCGGGCGCAAAGCTTCAGGAGTGACGCGTGGCGCAGGCCGTCCATTCTCTTCCGCGTATTTCTTCAAAAAAAATTCCACGAGCAGAGGAATGTCTTCTTTGCGCTGCCGCAGAGGAGGCAGTTCGACGGTGATGACATTTAGCCGATAAAAGAGATCTTCACGGAAGCGGCCTTCGCGTACCATCTGCCGCAAATCGATATTCGTAGCGGCGATGATGCGGACATCGACTTGAATTTCCTGAATCCCGCCCAGATGCATGAAGCGACGGTCCTGCAACACGCGCAGAATCTTCGCCTGCGTCTCCAAGCCCATCGTGGCAATTTCGTCGAGGAAGAGCGTGCCCTTGTCCGCGACTTCGAACAAGCCTTTTTTCGAAGCGATGGCGCTGGTGAATGCTCCTTTGACGTGGCCAAAGAGCGTGGATTCCAGCAAATCGGTCGGCATCGATCCCGTATTCACGGGCACAAAGGGTTTGTCGCGGCGCGGCGAATTCAGGTGCACCGCTTTCGCAATCACTTCCTTGCCGGTACCGCTTTCACCCTGCAAAAGAACGGTGGAGCGGCTATTTGCCACTTGGGCCACGAGATCGAAAATCTTCAGCATGGGCTCGCTTTTGCCCACGATGTTTTCGAAGTTGTAGCGCTGCTTCAGCGCGCGCTTCAGTTGTACGTTTTCTTCTTCCGCCCGACGCCAGCCGACTGCAGTTCTTACATCGGCAAGAAGTTTTTCGTTATCCCATGGCTTCTGGACGAAGTTTGTCGCCCCGACCTGCATCGCGCGGACGGCATTTTCGACCGTGCCGAACGCAGTGATCATGATGACTGGCAGGCGCGCGTCATGAGTTCGAATTTCCGACAGGATATCCATCCCGTCGCGTCCCGGAAGCGCCAGGTCCAGCAGTACAAGATCAAACGGACGTTCGGCAATTTGGGTTAGGCCGTCTTCCCCAGTTACCGCAGTTTCTACTTCAAAGCCTTCCATCTCCAGCAAGGTCTGAAGAGACTCACGAATGGCGGCCTCGTCGTCGATGATGAGCACCGAGCCTGCCGATGCTGGATTGACGTTGATCGTGCCGCGCGAAATGACTGCTGCTTCAGACATGGACTGCCTTCCTGCTCAGCGGAAAGTCCAGCGCGAACGTCGTCCCCGACCCTGGATCGCTTTCCACTCGAATCTTGCCGGCATGCTCTTGAATGATGCCGTAGGTGACGGAGAGGCCGAGTCCTGTGCCACGCTTTTGGCCCTCCTGGGGTGTCGTTTTCGTAGTGAAGAACGGATCGTAGATGCGCTGAATATGCTCTGGCGCAATTCCGGAGCCCGTGTCAGAGACTCGGACACTGACCATCTCGCCGTTTGTGGTCGCGACCTTTAATTCACCGCCACCCACCATTGCATCTTTGGCGTTGAGAAAGAGGTTGAGGAATACTTGCTGCAGCCTGCCCGGATTTCCCTGGATTGCCGAAATCCCGGTCGTCAATTCCGCGTGAACGCGAATCTTGGCTGTCTTGAATTGATGCTCGAGCAGCGCCAATGTGTCGTTGATGACTTTGTTGATGTCGACGTCGCCGAACTCCGTGCCGCTGGTGCGTGAGAAGTTCAGCAGATTATTTACAATCTCCGACGCGCGGAACGTCTGCCGCGTGATCTTCTCCAGCAGGCCAGATTTCTGTGGATCACCTTGCAACTGTTTGGCGAGCATCTGCGTGTAGGAAGAAATCACGGCGAGTGGCGTATTTACTTCATGTGCAACGCCCGCCGCCAGCAATCCGATCGAAGTGAGTTTATCCGCCTGCGAGAGCTGGCTCTCCAGATCGACCCGTTCCGTGATGTCGTCCATGATCACGAGCCGCCCGATCACTTGGAACTTACGAGTGACCAGTGGTGCGATCGCGACATTAACGGTTCGCGTTTCTCCAGCTGGAGTTTGTAGGCGGAACTTGTACAGGTTGTTGATGCCGGGATTTTGCCGCGCCCGCTGGAATTCCTCGACGAATTCTGCGGGGAAGACGCTTGGAACAGATTGCGTGAGAGCCTGCCATCGGGGCAGAGCGTACATCACTTCCATCTGCGCATTCCAACTCTCGATGCGATCTTCCATGTCGAGTGCCATCACTCCAACGTTGATGGACTCGACGATGTTCTCGTTGAAATCTTTCAGACGCTCGTATTCAGCGGCTTTTTGCTGTAATGACGCATATAGCCTGCCGTTCTGGATCGCGATTCCCAGATAACCGCCCAAGGTTTCGAGCAGTTCGATGTCTTCACTGGAGAGATAGTCGCCCTTGTTCGTCTTGCCCAACCCCACAACCGCGACCGTCCTTTGCCGGGCGCGACAGGGGATGTAGTAATTCAGATCCAACTTGGCGATTGCTTCCTGCGATCCGGCCGTTTCGCGCGGTACCTGGTGCGTATTTTCAAAGAACATGTGGCCGGTAACATCGGAACGCGGCTCGTTGAGAAATGTCAGATCGAGCCTGCCCAAGGGACTCATGCCGACCGATTTGGAGAGAACGAACAGCTCCGTCTCTTCTTCGGCACGCAAGAAAATTGCGATACGATCGACTGCGAGCGTGCGCGAGAGCCGATCCACCACTGAAGAGAGCAGAGCATTCAGGTCCGTTTCCGAACTGAGCTCGCGACCGAATTCGATCAGCGTGCGGCGATAGTCGTAGACGGTGCGGTAAAAAAGATGGTCTACGCGGTCTTGTATCCACTTGCGAACTGGATCGAAAAGCAGTGCAGTGACGACGACCGCTAGAATCAGCCCAAGCGGACCAGTTCCCGGCTTCTGCATGTGGACCAGTTCGGCCACGCCCGCGACCAGCGCAAAATACATTCCTACAACGGCGGCCGCCGCGACTGTATAGACCACGACGCGCTTCGAGATCAGGTCGACATCCATCAACCGGTAGCGGAAGATGGCATAGCCGAATGTCAGAGGGAGTAGTCCGAGAAACAGAACGGACAGTTTCATCCATGTTCCGGGCAGTGCCCCCATCAGGTAAGGAATTACGTAGATCAGGGTGTATGGAACAATCGCCAAGACCGTGCCGCGCGTGACCCATTTCAATTGTTGCCGAAGGATCGTGGTGCTGGCGCGGCGGTAGCTGTACCAAAGGACGGCGGCGGAGGAAATAAATAGCAGTGCGCCGTACGCCATTTCCTGCCGATCCATATCCCACATGAGGAGTCCGCTGGGTTGGGCGAGCCGGAAGGCGACGATATGCCGTGCTAGGATCGCCGCTCCGGGCAGGTACACCAATGCAAGTAGCCAGGGTCGCCGGCGGACGAACTGTCTTTTCTCGGGAAAGGTCAAAACGAAGTGCAGGAAGAGCGTGGGCTGCAATACCCAGGCAACGATGTTGCTCCAGTAAATGATCCAATCGAAGTCGTTGAGCTTGCCCGTGTATTTGAACGAATACGCGATAAACGAAACTAGGCAAAAGATGTAGAAGTGAGTTGACCCAGGCGCGGTCCATCGGCGCAGCAGCACGTAGAGCCCGATGCCCAGATAGATCAGGGCAATCAGCCGCAGCGGGTTATTGAGCGGGCGATCGGCCGGAACGAGAATGACGCTGGAGTCGATAGTGACAGAGTTTCGAACCAGTGAATACGCGGCTTTCGAGTAAACGCCAGTTTGGTAAAGCTGGCGCACAAGACCGGGCGTGCTCTTAATTTCTTGGCCGTTTATGGAGACCAGCTGATCGCCTGGCTTTATTCCGGCTTTGGCACCAGGGCCCGAAGGGTCGATGCGGTACGAAACCAGGCTACCGCCATGTTCTATCCACCAAACGCCATCGTCGGGAACAGCCGATTCCCGCTCTTTTTCGAAGTTGAAACCGGCAAAGACTACCGCAGCCACCGTCAATAAGAACAGCAGGACTGCAACAAAACGAGCTTGGCTTTCCCGGTTCATGGGCTTCGGCGCTTGCCCCAAGCCCTTACGCGGCTGGGGTGTGGAACTAAGGTCGAGCTGATCCTTAATGAGCAAGTTCGCTGCCACCCCGAACCCCGTTTCCGAATCCCTAAGTGCAGTAGATAAAACTACTTCCGAGATTATAGATGCATTTTCGAACGCAAACTATGCCTTTCGGTATGTTTCTGTGAGATTTAGTATCCTCTAGCCCTTGGAATTGTTAGGGTTACGATCCCTCGGTTAGTTTGATGGATTCAGGTTATTCAAGGTGGGAATGAGCGTATTAAATCTTGGAGCAGCCGGTGTGGCTACCGTTTCCGGCGTTCATCCTGCTCGACGATCGCTTTGGGAGGCTCTGTTGGTTCGTCGTCCCAATCGAACGATAGGGCGCGAGCGGTAGTTTCGATCGGTTCGAGTTCGGGGATATCTTCTGCCACAGACGCTCCAAGGTCTGCGAACTTGCGCGCCGAAACCAAAACGCGATTCTCAAGCGACCCCACAGCTTGGTTATAGGCTTCGACCGCTCGATCCAGGTTCGTTCCCACTCCTGTGATGTGGGAGGCAAGTTTTCTTAGGCGGTCGTGCAATTCCTTCCCTAGCGTACTAATCTCGTGTGCGTTCCGTGCCAGCTTTTCCTGGTTCCAGCCGTAGGCCACCGCCTTCAGCAGCGCAATCAACGTTGTCGGTGAAGCAGGGATTACCCGCTGCAATACACCTTGCTCGATTAGGCCAGGGTCCTGCTCCAGCGCGGCGCTAAAGAAGGTTTCGCCGGGAAGGAACATCACAACAAACTCCGGAGTCGCCTCAAATTGCTCCCAGTAGTTCTTTCCGCTGAGAGTCTTCATGTGATCGCGAACTTGGCGGGCATGATTGGCCAGGCACGTTCGCCTCGCCTCCTCGTCGGTGGTTTCGAAGGCCTCGAGGAATGCCTGCAGTGGAGTCTTCGCGTCTACTACAACGCTTTTGCCGCCCGGAAGCTTCACAACCAGATCCGGGCGCAAACGGCCGCTTTCGCCATGAATGGTCTCCTGCTCGGCAAAGTCGCAATACGACAGCATTCCGGCGATCTCGACGACCCTTCGAAGTTGGATTTCTCCCCATCGTCCACGGACGTTCGGCGTTCGCAATGCGCGCACCAGATTGCCGGTTTCCGATTGCAGCTCTTTCTGCGTCGTGATCAGCGACTGCACTTGAGCTTTGAGGTCGCCATAAGCGTGGCCACGGGCAATTTCCATCTGCTGGATCTGTGCGTCGACTTTGCTTAATGAGTCCCGCACCGGCGCGACCAGATCGACCACGGCTTTTTGCCGGGCCTCGAGGTCGCCTTTTGCCTCGCTTTGAAAACGCTTGAGCGTTTCTTGCGCGATCTGAAGAAACGAAGAATTGTTACTCTTCAACGCGTCGGCTGCGAGCGCCTTGAAGGCGTTTTGCAGGTCGTCTCCTGCTTTGGTTAGTAAATCGATTTTTTCTCCGCTGGCTTTCCGTTCCGCGTCAAGAGAGGACTCGAGTCTTGCCCGGCTCGCGACCAGGTCCTGGCGCTCTTGTAAGAGACGCGCGAGATCAGCCTTTGTGGACGCTAACTCTTTCTCGGTGAAAGACAAACGGGTGCTGACTGCGGTCGAGCGAGTGCGCAGCGCCAGCCATACCAGAAGGCTGCCGAACAACAATCCGATCGCGCCGCTAAGAATTGAATCCATTGAAAGCTGGTCTACGCTGGAAAGTCCGCGCTTCTAGCCTAGCACCTGTAGTTGATTTCGGTCTTTGTCGGTTCGAGTCATCGAACTCGCGCATAGTTCTATTTCGAGAACGATTAAACCCGAATTTTAAATTTGCAAAGAACTGTAAAATGAGTGGAGTTTTCCTGCGACGTAAGACAAGCTACAAGCGGCTTTCCTCTTCATCTAGTGGTTTGGAACAGCTAATTCTGTGTCATTGTTGTATTTCGATCCTGGGCGTTAGGGGATTTTTGTCATGTTTCGGCTAAAAGTTGACCCGGTCAGTGTGATGCTCCTGGTGATGACTTCAACGCTGCTTCTCTACCCGGGGCGGGCTCTCGCGCAGCATCACGGCGGACACGGTATGGGTGGTATCCCCGGGGCGTCAGGCCGCCCTGACGGCGTCGACGAGAAAGATACGCTCAAGGATTTTCACCAGGCTTTGGCGGTTCAAGCTACCAGCCAGCAGATCGCCGCCTTTCAGTCGCTCGTGAATGCGACCAACGCCGCCAAAGACAAGTTGAACTCTTTTGCGATCGGTAAGACGTCACGCGATGGCGTCGCACCGTTCGATCAGGCGCTCGAAAACGCGCGCGACTTGACCAGGAGATTTCAGGACAGCTTCTCGCCCGCGCAAAAATCGGGATTGAAAGATACCCAGAAACGACTGGAAAGATCGGATTCTGATCTGGAGCAAGAAGTTCACCGACTCGACCAATCCGTGCAGGGAGAGTCCGCGAGTCCCGAGATTTCGGCTCACGCCACTGCCGCAGCCAAGGCTCTAACCGACTTTGCGAATGTCCAGCTTGCTTTGGGGCGCGAGATGGGTATAGCACTCGCCAGCGGCGAGGACATGAGCTTTAATTTTCCGCAGGTGCGGAACAACGCCCTCGTCGCCGATCGAACCATCTCCGTCGGGACTTCAGGGATGCTGTCTCAAACGACAACTCAGGGGGATCTGCGCGCGTTCAGTCTTGAGATGATTCTCGATTTGTCTGACCTGCAGCAAACCATCACGGAACTCATGAACTCACAGTTGTATGAGGCAAAGGCTTGCGGAGAGCGTCTTTCTGTCCGGCAGGCGTCGATGGGGTCTGCAACTCCTGCCAGTGCCTTGACTCTGAAACTACATTTTGAACGGTGGTCGTGCTCGCGCGCCTTCGGTTCTATGGCCACCGAACTAGGCGAAGGAGAGGGAACAGTAGAACTACGACTAACCCCCTCCGTTGACGCAACCAACGCTTTGAAAATCGCAGCTACCATCAAACGGATCGACGCCGCCGGCATGATGGGGGAAGAATTACGTTCCGGAGATCTCGGCACAGACTTAAGCGACAAAGTGGCGAAGGCGATTCTCGCTGTCGTTCAGACCGGCACCGATTTCAAGACGACAATGCCAGGCGCAGTACAAAATTCAGCGACATTGCAGACCGCCAGGTTTCAGGATTCGGGATCGGGCGGCCTGAAGTTCGTAGTCGACGGGCAGATGCAGCTCTCCAATGAGAAAGTAGAATTGCTGGCGCGGCAACTCAATCAGTCGTTGTCAGCGCAGAGCACTCCTGCCCAATAGACCACCATCGCTCTTAATTTTTTCGCCCTGTAATGCTGCGTGATAGCCTTCTCCTGGCCAGTATCTGCGGCTCTCTCGATGGAATCAACGCCCCTAGTTCGTCCGCCTGTAGCGCGTTCGCCACGGATTCGCGTCGGGACGGCCGGCTGGTCGTACAAGGATTGGGATGGTGTTTTTTATCCACTCGGAATGCGTCAGCGGAAAATTCACCCACTGGAATATCTAGCCCGCTTCTTCGATACCACGGAAATCAACACTTCTTTTTACGGGCCGCTTAAGCCAGAACACGTGAAGCTCTGGTGCCGTAGAGTCGCATCCGTCAATCCGAATTTCTTATTTACCGCGAAGCTGTATCGCGCCTTTACGCACTCTCCGTTGTCGATTACGGAGCCGACTTCGGCTGCCAGCATTCGGCCCACAGATGAAGATGAAATCAAGACCCGAGAGGGACTCGACGCCCTGGCCGGTGAAGGGAAGTTAGGCGCTTTGCTGATCCAATTTCCAATGTCGTTTAAGAACACGTCTCTTAATCGCGAATATCTCGAACGCCTCGTTCGCCAGTTCATCGAGTATCCCTGCGTCGTGGAAGTACGGGACTCGAGCTGGAACAATCCGGAAACGTTGACGAATTTCGCTCAGAGAAATGTCGCTTTCTGCAATATCGATCAACCTCTCATCGGGAAATCGCTCGGGCCCACCGAACACGTTACGGCGTCCATCGGCTACGTGCGTCTGCACGGTCGCAACTATGACCAGTGGTTCGATTTCGATAACCGCGACGACCGCTACAACTACCTGTACCGGGAAAAGGAACTTGAGGATTGGAAGGAACGAATCCAGAACGTGGCCGAGCGAGCGCAGACCACGTATGTCATTACTAATAATCACTTCGAAAGTAAGGCAGGGGTGAACGCGTTGGAGTTAAAGGCAATGGTGACCGGGACGCGAGTATCGGCCCCGCCAACACTAATCCAAAAGTATCCCGAACTCAGACGGTTCGCAGACCCGGTGGAAGATTCTGGGGATGTAGCAGGCGGTCCGCAACTGCCGTTACTGGCCTGAGTATTTGCCCGCTCTAACGACAGCTTCCAACTTCGATCATCTCCTGCAATGGCAGGATTGCATCCTCGAATCCGGTGCGGTAGACTCGCCCGGTCCGTTGAGGAGGCGCTTATGGCGCAGAATTCTTCCGGCCTCGTCCGGCGAGTCTCCACGTTGTCCATCCTCTGGGGCGTTTCGCTCATTTGTCTGGGCGTGCTAGCGTTGGCATCGCCGATGCTTGCCGCGGTCGCCGTCAACGCGCTTATCGGTTGGCTCATCATTTTGGCGGGTGTAGTCCACATCGTTGTTGCGTTCCATTCGCGCGAAGCTGGCAGCGTGATCTGGAGACTTCTAGTCGGCCTCGCTTACGTTGCCTTCGGTGGGTATGTGATTGCGCGTCCCGCGCTGGGCGTGGTCTCGCTCACTTTGTTGCTGGCGTCGCTGTTTCTGGTCGAGGGAATCTTCGACATCATCCAGTTCTTCCGGGCTCCTTCAGCCTTGCGATCAACGTGGTTTCTTCTCGACGGTGTCGTGACCCTGCTTCTGGGCCTGATGATCTTCATGCACTGGCCGTCGAGTTCCGCCTGGGCGATCGGTACGTTGGTGGGCGTAAGCCTCATCTTCAGCGGTGTTACTCGCCTGATGGTCTCATTGGCAGTCCGCAAGGCCGCGACGACCTCTGCGGCGCCACCGACATCGTTGGCAGCGTAGGAAGGTCTGGCTAGCACGGAAATTCTTCCTGTACACAGGAGGCATCGCGGCGAAGGGCAGGCGCGGCGGCCATCGAAGAGCGGCTGAGTTGGAGAAGCCAAGTCTGGCCAAATAGAAAAGCGTGCGGGGTCGGCGCAATTGTTCGCGCGCGTGGAAAAACGGTTACTAGGTAAGCATCACGAATAACTGTCCCTGGCTCTTGCTTATGCCCCCACCGCCGCGTGATCGGCCATCCGCCGCTTGTTGTAGCGCAAAGCGACGTTCATGAAGACATTGCCCAGGGAGGTCTCAAAGCAGATCATCAATGCTTCAGTGTCTTCGCTGGTCTTGTCACCCTGCTCGGCAGTAAGAAGGTGCGGGGGATGGACGCGGAAGTGAAAGCCCTGGTCATTGAGCGCCGAGATGGCGTTGCCCACGACCTGATTCGCGAGCTCAAAGATGGTTTCTTTGATCAACGCATCGGACTCGGGCAGTTCGGCGCCGGCATAGTGGCTGGCCACCTTCACTGCAGTCTGCGGTTCCAGATCGAGAACAATCCGACCTTCGATATCGCCAGTGAGCGCAATCATGCCTGCGACTCCCTTGCGGCGATAGGCTTCCTCTTCCATGGTGAGGTTGCCCACCTTGGTCGTGCATTGCAGGCCTTGCGACAACACAGCGTCCGCCGCGTTGATGAAAGGCTGGATCAGTTCCATCTTCATGGACTTACGCTCCCGCTCCTGCTGCGTTGGTGACCGCCCCATCTTCGCCCAGCACGTACTTGATGACTTCGTAGAGCACTTCCGGCTTCACTGGTTTCTGCACGAAATGTCGAGCGCCCCGCTGCAACGCTGCCACGATGTTCTCCTGGTATCCGACGGAGGAAACCATCACGATGCGAGCTTCAGGATGCTGTTGAACGATTCGTTCGGCAGCCTCGATTCCTTCCATCTGCGGCATGGTGATGTCCATGAGCACAATGTCAGGATGCGTGCGGTCGAACTCGCTGATAGCGGTCAAGCCGTCCCCGGCTTCCGCCGCTACCTGCCCGCCGAACGTTTCGATCATGCGGGCTAGATTCTTGCGGGCAAACACGGAGTCGTCCACGATCAAATAGCGGACTGGCTGGCCGTCTTTGCTGCGTTTCACTGGTGCGAACTGCTCCATACAGACCTCCCCTTTCAACTGCATATCATGGCTGGCTCGCCCCGGCCAGATCACGCTGGTCACGGGGGTCGCTGTCCCAATCTTTTAGTTTCCGGCTCGTACCGCGCGTCCGGCGGGTCCTCCATCAGACCCATGACTTCTTCCGCATAGCGCCTGCAAGGTCGCTCCCATTACATCCAGACCGACTACGCGGACGGCGTAACCTCGCTCAATCGCCGCTTTCGGCATGCCATACACCACGCAGGATTCTTCACTCTGCGCGATCGTCATGCCACCCTCTTTCTTGATGGCTCCCAGCCCTTCGGCACCGTCGTCGCCCATGCCCGTCATTAACACTCCGATCGCACCCGCGCGGAACTCTTCCGCTACGCTCCGTAGCAGAACATCTACGCTTGGACGGTGACCGTTTACCCGCGGTTCGTCGCTGAGCACAGCGATATCGCCAAGAGGAAGCCGTTTCACTTTCATGTGTCGGCTCCCGGGACAGATCAGCACGCGTCCGGGCACCAAAAGATCTCCCGATTGCGCTTCTTTCACCCGCAACGGACACACTTCGTCCAGCCGCCGCGCAAACATGTCCGTGAATCCGTCTGGCATGTGCTGCACCACGGCAATAGCCCCCGGAAAGTCTCCGGGTAGTTGCGAGAGCACATATTCCAATGCCTGCGGACCGCCGGTCGACACGCCAATGCCAACTATTCTCGTTGGAGATCCCGTCGCCGCAGCGACCTTCTCCGGCTTGGGCGGAATCCCCGGCAGCATGCGCGGCTTGAGTTTGCACTCTGACGCCGCTTTGACCTTCGCGATTAACTCGCGCGCGGTCTCGGCCATATGAGCGGAAGCGTCTTTGGGCTTCGTGACAAAGTCGAAGGCTCCCAGCCCCAATGCCTTCATTGTTACGCTTGCACCCTCGGTGCTGTGCGAGCTGAAAACGATCACCGGGACCGGCTGCCGGCGCATGATCTCTTTCAGCGCGTCAATTCCGTTCATCCCCGGCATTTCCAGGTCGAGCGTGACCACGTTGGGCTTCAGCTCTTCAATCTTCTTCAGACAGAACGAGCCATCCATCGCAGTGCCCACTACTTCAATGGATTCATCCTGCGCCAGCATCTGCGGGATCAGCTTCCGCATCAGGGCTGAATCGTCAACCACGAGTACGCGGACGATATTGCCTCTCATGCCTGGCCTCCCACCGCCGGTGTCAAGGCCAGCCGTGTGCGATCCGTTTGGGTCAATAGCAACCCGGAGTTCGCCTGTCCCATCTCCGTGGGCCTTAGGCGGGCCACATGTTCGACAACCGCAGGCAGATTCAGGATCAATACCACTCGCCCATCTCCAAGAATTGAGGCGCCCGATACCAGATCGGTCGAGAATGTCTGGTCGTCCAACGCCTTGATTACCAGTTCTTCTTCGCCTTCCAGCGCATCGACGATCAATCCGTACTTCCTCTCTCCGACAGTAATGACGAGCACGAACAATTTTGATTTTCGATCGCCCTCAACTGCAGGCCGCCCCAACCGCAGCAGCGGAAGCACCTGGTTTCGCAGTTGTAATACCTCATAGTTATCCACTTGGTGGACTTCCGCTTCGAACGTCCGTGCGATCTCAAGGACGGCGTTCAATGGGATCGCATACAACCGCTGTTCCACCCAGAACAACAGGGCCTTGATGATTGCCAGCGTCAGCGGCAGCTTTAGCCGGAACGTTGTGCCTTGGCCGAGCCGCGTCTCCAAACTGACGGACGCTTTGAGACGGTGCAGCACGCTCTGTACAACGTCCATCCCAACGCCGCGTCCGGAAACTTCTGTGACCTGCTCGGCCGTACTGAAGCCCGGGCGGAAGATGAAGTCGAGAGTCTCGGCTTCGGTCATCCTCGAGGCCTCTTCAGGCGTTGTAAGTCCCAACTCAATAGCCTTTGCGCGAATCTTGTGCGCGTCGATGCCGCGGCCGTCATCGCTCACTTCCACGATGACCTGATTGCCGTGGTGGTACGCGTTCAGCCGTACTGTTCCTTGTGCCGGTTTGCCGGCCTTCTGGCGCTCTTCCGGCGATTCAATCCCATGGCTGATCGCATTCCGCACGAGGTGCGTCAGCGGTTCGGCGATCGCATCGAGAATTCCTTTATCGAGATCGGTGTCCTGCCCGCTGACTGCGAGTTCAACTTCGTGACCGCACTGCCGCGAAACGTCGCGCACCATCCGCGGAAATCGCCGGAACAGCTGATCGACTGGCACCATCCGGATTTTCATCACCGAGCGCTGCAGGTCATTGAGTACACGCGCCTGGAAGGCCATGGCATCGGCGAACTTGCCGCGCAGCAGTTCCTTCGGATAGCGCTTTGAAAACTCAATCAGAGCCTGTTGCAGCATCGACTTGCCGATAATTAGCTCGCCCACGAGATTGAGAACGTTGTCGATGCGGCCCGCGTCCACGCGCAAAAGATTTTCCTGCACGGTAGCTACGCTGGCGGCCGCTGGGTTGACCGTCGCAGCCTCCGCTGGACTCGACTCCGCATCCTGGGACGCGTCTTCTGCCAGGTTGGAGGATTCTTCTATTACCTTGTCTTCGCTCTGCGGAGCAGCGCTTGGCGCGAGCAACTGTTCGACTGTGACTTCTTCCGCAATTGTGGGAATGCGTCCCTTCGCCGAAATCTGCTCTACAGTTTGCTTGCTGGCCAGCACAAATTCGACGTGCTTCGAGGCTGCCGGAGACTTCGCGTCCGGCCGCACAGCGATCACATCCCCTGTGCTACCCAAGGCGTTATAAATCAACTGACGCCCAGCAATCGGCATCGCGCAGTGCGGATCGATCTTGACCACAACGTGATACACGGTCTGGCCCGCAGCCTGTGCTTTCGTCATCGACAACTTTTCGTACTCGGTCCAGATCTCCGGCTTGCTGGGGGCCTTCGAGGCAGCCGCCTTGCCCCCTGCTTTCTTGGTCTTGCGCGCTTTTGCGGCCTTCGGCGAGGCGGTCAAGTCCTGAATCTTCCGGCTCAGACTTTTCGTCGATGGCATCTTGCCGTTGCTGCGGTAGGCCGCGATCATCTCCGTGAAGACGTCAGCCGCCGCGAACGCGATCTCTGCCACTGCCGCGTGAGATGCTGTTCCTTCGAGCGACAGCGCATCTTCGAACTGGTGCGACAGTTCGCTCAACTCCCGTAGCCCGCAAGCTGCAGAATCCCCCTTCAACGTGTGGACCGTGCGGCGGATGCCACGCACGATTTCCTCGTCGCCCGGGGTCTTCTCCAGTTTCAGCGCTTCCTCATTCAGCGCCTGCAGCAGTTCCTGCGAGGTCTCGAAAAAGAGCTCTCGCAGTTCCGCGCCGCGTTCGTCGGGAGTATTCGTCACTCTCGCACCTCAAGCCTCTGATAAGCGGTCCCACTGTCCTTGTGCACCATCTGGAATTGCTTGGTGAGCCCCAAAAGGCTTTCCGCATGGCCAACAAACAGGTATCCATGAGGATTCAAGCAGCGATAAAACTTTTCGACCAGTCGTTTCTGCTCTGCCTCGTCGAAATACATCATCACGTTGCGGCAGAAGATCACATCGTTGCGCTGCGGAAGGTATTCGGTTTTCAGGTTGTGAAAATCGAAGTGCACCATCTCCTTCAACGCCTTCTTGATGGCATAGCGGTCGGCGACTTTATCGAAGTAGCGTAGCCGGTAACCGTAGTCGACCATCGACATCTGGTGCTCGCTGTATGTGCCTTCTTGACCAGCCCGCAACACCGAGTAACTGATGTCGCTTGCGAGAATCTCAACCCTCCATGGTGGAGGAACCAACGGTTTCGGCAGTGGCAAGTCCATCGGAAGCGGATTCCGCAAGTAGTAATAGGCCAGCGCATCGGTGACCAGCATGGCGAGCGTATAGGCTTCCTGACCGGTTGAGCAGCCGGCACTCCATATCCGGATCGAGTATTCCCGTCGCGAACTCTTGTGCTTTAGCAACTCTTCCAAAACCGTCTTCTGGAACAAATCGAGTTGCGCTTTGTGCCGGAAGAAGCTGGTTTCGTTGACCGTCAGATTCTCCAGCAGCTTGGCCAGTTCTTGTTTGCCCTCTTGGCTGATCAGCAGCCGGTAATAGGCGTAGAAGGAGTCCACACGGCACTCTTTCAGCCGGCGCAACAGGCGGTCCTGAAGGAAATGCGTGCGGCGCTCGTCAAAGTGCATGCCGCATTCTTGGTACACCAGCGCCTGCAACAACTTCAGTTCCGCGTCCGTAAGGATGGGAGCTGGTGCCGCTCCGGATGTGCTCATGCTCGCTCTCGTTCCCGTCTCATGCGCATTTCAAAAACGGATGGAATGATTTCTTATCGAGCCGCTGCGCCCCGCGCCTCGGCCTTTGGTGCTGCTTTCTTTTCCGCGGTCTCACTCTTGGCTTGCAGGCTTGCTGGAGCTAGCAGCTTGCTCATATCGAGCAGCACCACCAGGCGTCCCGCAACCTTTCCTAGCCCCGTCACGCAATTCAATCCGCCTTCCTGGAACACGGCTGGCGGCGCTTCGACGGCATCGGCAGGGATCTTCAAGACTTCGGAGGCCGAATCCACAATCAGCCCTGCTAATCGTCCCGCATGCTCAACCACCAGAATGCGGTTTTGCCGTTTCAAGTTGGTCTGCTTTTCCCCGAAACGCTTACGCAGATCCATCACTGAAACGATCTTGCCGCGCAGGTTGATCACGCCTTCCAGATAGTCAGGCGCATCGGGGACGGCGGTAATTTCGGGTACCCGCACGATCTCGTGCAGGGAAGTGATGGGAACGCCGTACGTCTCGCGTCCCACCTGAAAACCGACGATGTGAAGTTCACGGCTCATAGCGTCAAGCTCCCCGGATAACCCTTAAAACTGCGATCCCGCAGCAGCTCGTCGCGCATTGCGTCCGGCATCCGAACTCCCTTGTGCGCGTGCTCCTTCTGCCAATGCGAAGCGGTCGATGAACTCAAGCAGGCTGCGCGACATCTTCGACATCTGCTCCGACGATGCCGCCAGTTCCGTTGAACTGGAGGTCGATTGCTGCACCAGTTCCCGCATGCGTTCCATTGCCTTGACGACTGCCTGGGCTCCGGAGGCCTGTTCTTCGACGGCTGAGTTGATTTCGTGGGTAATTTCGTTCAATCGCGTGGTTGCTCGCGCAATCTGAGACGAGCCATGCGATTGTTCGTTGGTCGCGGCACCGATTTCTTGCGCGAACTTGTAAACCTCGGTGACCACGTTGGAAATCTTGCGCAACGCAGAATTCAGCTCTCCGCCAAGTTCCAGACCCTCATTGACGATCGAGGTTGAGCGGTTCATGTTGTCAACCGCCTTGCGGGCTTCCTTCTGGATGCTCTGGATCAGTTCCGAAATTTCCTTAGTGGACTGTGCCGACTTCTCAGCCAGCTTGCGCACTTCGTCCGCGACCACCGCAAATCCCAGGCCGTGTTCTCCGGCGCGAGCTGCTTCGATCGCCGCGTTTAGCGCCAGCAGGTTCGTCTGCTCGGCCAGGTCGTCGATGACTTCGATGATCTTGCCGATATCGTCCGCTCGCTGTCCTAGAGCCCCAATGATTTCGCCCGACGAATTGATGGTCGTATTGATTCGGTTCAGGCCATCGGTGGCTTTTTCCATCGTGCCGATGCCGTTGTGCACTTCTTCGCGCGAACGGTTGGAAATATCGAGCAGCACCTTCGCCGTGTCGGCGACGCGCTGAATCGATGCCACCATCTGATCGATCGAGGCCGAAGTT
This sequence comes from uncultured Acidobacteriota bacterium, assembly GCA_963818115.1. Classification (GTDB taxonomy): domain Bacteria; phylum Acidobacteriota; class Terriglobia; order Terriglobales; family Acidobacteriaceae; genus Sulfotelmatobacter. The sequence continues at coordinate 120,795 of CAWFQZ010000025.1, read as the reverse complement.
TCGCTCACGCTCGAAGCCTGTACCTGCGTGCTCTTCACCATGTTCTGCACGTTTACGCTCATTTCGTGCATGGTGCTGGTGACTTCATCGATAGCGGACGAGGCTTGCAATCCGATTTTTGCGGAATCGTCAGATGCTCCTGCCACCTGGTTCGAGGCGCTCGCAACTTGAGACGAGGCGTCTCGCACACTGCGGACCAGTCCGGCCAGACCGTCGACCATCTTGGCGAAGGCGTTGCCCAAGGTGTCGTGCGTAGAACGAGGTTTCACTTCCAAAGTCAGGTCGCCGCCGGCAATGGCTTCGGAAACTCCAGCCATCTCTTTGAGATAGGTGACCATCTTGTGGAAGGTGCGAGCCAGTTCGCCGATTTCGTCGTCGCGGCTCAGATCGATGTTGTGTTCGAGATCGCCCGTATTGCCGATTCCGCGGGCCACATTCATTAGGTTCGTCAGCGGTTCGGTGATTGATTTCGCGGTGCGGTACGCGATCACGACTCCGAGTGAAAGGGCCAGCAGAGTGCTGATCGCCGAAATCGCGATCGTCCAATTCGCCGCGGTCTGATCTGACTTGGTGCGCTCATCCACCAGCTTGTGGTTTTCGCCGTCGGCCACATCAAGTGAGTCCGTTGAGTTTTTCACCCAGGAGGAAGCGTCCTTCTGGAGGTAGTAGATTTGGAGTTCGGCGACGGTCGCATTCCCCGAGTCCACATCCTTGCGCTTGTCGATGAGGGGTTGGGCAAATTCCTTTCCCCATGCCTGTTCAAGCTGCTGCACCTTGGAGAGGGCGTTCTTCTCCTGATCGGAATTCGCGAGGTTCTTGCCCTGTTCCAGCTTCTCGTTGAGAGTTCGCAGGCCCTCGTTCATCCGGTCAACTTCGCGCGTGTCGCCGCTCAGCAGGTAGTTGCTGAGATAGAGACGGTTCTGCATCATCTGGAAACGCACCGTATTGGTCGTATCCTGCAGCTGCAAAGAGGCCTGCGCCGCCGCCTTCGCGGAGTGCTCCCGCTGTACCGCCGAATAGTTGACCAGAAACAGAATCAGCACCGTTGTCAGGATGATGCCGAAATTCACGTATAGCTTCTTGCCGATTGTCATGCCCGTCTCCTCCGCGGCCAGGCCACTACCGCGGCTCAAACTTGAAGTCGATGACTCCTGAACTCTCTGCTGGCGCCGGATCAAACCGCCACTTCTTGGCTGCGTCCAGCGCTGCGCTGGCTAGCACCGGATGTCCGCCCACGATCCGCGCTTCCTTTACTGTGCCGTTAGGCGAAACGACCACCTCAATCTTTACGGTTCCGGAAATGTTCATCTTGCGTGCCAGTTCCGGATACGCCGGCTGTACCTTGTTCTTCGCGCGTCGTATGATTTCTTCGCTTTGCGCTGCCTGCGCCCCTACATGGCTGGGGCCCAAAGTCACTGCCAATGTAAGCGCGACCAAAACGGCCGCGGCGAATCTTCGAGACACAAATCCTCCTCCGTACGTAGATCTGGCAAAGCCAACTGTGCAACACCCGGGCCACCCAATACTTATTGAAAAAACCAAAGTAATGACATCCATGTCCATGAAATGAAGCAGCTTATTCCTGACATCGCGGGTCTAGTCTGAGCTCGCCGCTCTTAACGCTGTCTCATTAAGCTAGAATGAGCCCGTCTTTCTCAGTGTGAGACCGAGTCTCAAGAGAAATCGCGGGATTTCCCACAAAGGCACCCCCTCCCGCCCATTTCTCTTGACTCAAATTGAGATGACAGATACTTTCCCAAATAGATTCAAGCACTTGTGAATCGCGAAAACTATTCCTCTGGTATCGGTGCGGCAGTCGGTGTTTCTGGTAGCGGTCCGATCGTTTCCCCGGACAATAGCAGTGCTCGCGGGTCCGACGAGGGCTTCCAGAAGCTCTTGCTTCGCATTGCCGCCAGGTCCTCTGGACGGTCCGATTCCCACGCGCTGATTCAGTTGTTCTGTACAGCAACCCGCGAATACTTTCAGGTGTCTGGCGTCTATTTCTGGCGTTGCCAGGCAGGGGATGAACTGGTCGGAGAGCAAGCGGACGGAAAACTGATGGAGCGTTTTATCGGGATGCGATTGCGTCCTGACCAGAGCGCCGTCACGGCGGATGCGGTGCGCCACCGTCGGACGACCTTTGCTAATCACGTTGAATCCAACACATTTCCGGCCGCAATGGAGTTCGACGCCCGATCTTTGCTCGCAGCTCCGCTTATGGCCTTCAATGAAGTGATTGGTGCGGTCACCTTCCTGCATGACACCGACGACGAGTTCTTCAATGAGGATTTAGCAGCCAAAGCTACGATTTTGGCAGGCCAGCTAGGCACTCTGTTGGAAGCGTCCCGTCTCGCCGAAGCTTCTAAAGAAGAGCACCGCCGAGCTGAAATCCTTGCAGATGTCGCGCATGCTCTTCATTCAACGCCCGATGTAACCGCTGTGATCGAGGCGCTGGCCGACCGGCTGCGCTTGCTTTTACGTACTCGGCTGGTCTGCGTGTTGTTGCGCCGCGAAGGCCCGTTCGAGCTAAAAGCCGTATCCGCCGAGACACCGCAACTAGCGACGTCGGCGCGAGCCCGTCATGACCGGCAGACTCTGCGCTTTGCCGCGGACCTTGCCCAGCGTGCGGTGGCGGCTGGTGAGCCGATCACTCTTTCCATAGGCGCAGACGTCCATTCGCTTGGAAATCTGGTCTCTCCGGGCATGCTGATCGCGGCTCCGTTTCGCACCACGCGAACTCAAGGCGCCATCCTTATCTATCCCCGGCACGATGGAGTTTTCACCTCGGAGGAGCGGGCGCTGGTGTCGGCCATCACGGGGTTTGGCGCGGTCGCAGTCGCTCATGCAGAACTGCATGCTACCTCTCATGCCCAGGCGCACGAACTGCATCAACTCCTTGAGATCTCGTCCGAGCTCAGTTCCAGTGGCGACCTGGAACGCTTTCTGCAAGCGTTCGTCATTCGCGCTGCCGATTTTCTAGGATTTGGGCGCTGCTTCATCGCACTGCTTGAAGACGATCAGTTCATGGTGCGGTATGGCGTCGAGAGAGGGGAGCCGCGCCGCATTGAGAATGTTTTTCCCGAGGGTATTGCCACCCGCGCCTTGCGTGCCAAGGAAGTGTTTTGGACCGATGAAGCCAGCCGCACTCCTGGAGCCAACCTCGATGTCGTTTCGAAATATAAAGTTCAGCAGTTGCTAGCTGTACCTTTGCTAGGCACCACCGGCCGGCTTCTCGGAATGTTCGGCGTCCTCGACCGGACCGACGGGACGGGAATCACCCAAGAAGATATTCGCCGCGCTCGCGCGCTCTCCAACCAGGCCGCAGTCGCGCTCGAAGTAGCCAGCAACCTACATCTATCTGAGCAACATCGCCGCCGTGCCGAAGCTTTGGTCGAACTGGCTCGTGAAATCGACGGCGCTTTAAGGCTTCCAGAGTTTTCCCGGCGGTTCGTAAGGCGGATCGCCGACTTGACCGGCTCGTCCGCAGGTCTGCTCGTGGTTCCGCATGAGGGACGATGGCAACTGACCGCCAACTATGATCACGAGAAGGCCACTTCTGAGCTGCAACAGTCACTTGTCGTTTCTCCGACCGCCGAGAATCAACTTCCGCATAGTTGGCTCAACGGTGATTCATCAGTGCAGGATTCACCGTCTCCCACATCTCATACTGCGACGCATCCGGATCGCGATATCGATCGTGCGCTCAGCAGAGGTCTTGCCGAATTTCTTCCGCAGCACCCAGAAGGAATCATTGCCGGAGCCGCGGCTCATATTCTCGGCGAAGACGCGGCTGCTGCATTGGGTTGGACCGACGCCATTCTGGTGAAGTTGTCGAGTGCGAATGGCCAGGTCGATGGAATCTTATGTCTTTCGGGACGCTCCTCCGCATTGAATCAGGAGGATCGCGTCTTTCTTCAAACCATGGCAGGCCACGCCGCCATGGCCCTGCAAAACGCGCGCCTCTTTACTCAAATCGAGCAGGCGAATCGGCATTGGATGGAGATCTTCGACGCCATCACCGATTTCATCGTAGTCCACGATCAAACGGATAAGGTTCTGCGCGTGAACCGTTCCTTGGCTACGATGATTGGTGTTTCACCCGCCGAGCTCGTCGGCGTCAACATGCGTGCGCTGATGGCGCTGACCAGCGACACGGCCTCTTATTCGTGTCCCTTCTGCCGTTCCATGTCCGATGACTCCGACGAGTTCGCTCATCCGGTCTTCGATCGGACGTATCTCGTCTCAACGTCCCGTGTGCACGGTGCTTCCGGCGAGGGCCTGCAAACCATTCACGTTCTCAAAGATATTTCGGACCGCCGCGAGGCCGAGCGCCGGTACCGCGAACTCTTCGACAACGTGCAAGAGGGCCTTTTTTTCAGTACGCCTGCCGGACGCTTCATCGAAGTCAACGATGCCATGGTGCGTATGCTCGGCTACTCCAGCCGTGAAGAACTCTTACAGATCGACATTCCAACGCAGCTTTATTTGACCCCTGAACAGCGCGACCGCCATGCGACCACGATGGAGGAGCAGGGGCATTTGCGTAATTTTGAAGCGACTCTGCGGCGCAAAGACGGATCTCCCATTCATGTCCTGATCAATGCCTTCGGACTGTACGACAGCCAGGGCCGGGTCATTCAAATTCGCGGTTTGATGCTCGACGTTACAGGGTTGCGAACCTATCAGTCGGAATTGCACCGCGAGCGTGACTTTTCCGCCAAGATCCTTAGCAATACCCAGAGTTTCATCTTGGTCGCCGATACTGCCGGCCTGATCAGCTACGCCAACCGCCGCTGGTACGACGCAGGCTTTGATCAGAAAGAATTGCTTGGCCGTCCTTTGTTGGAATTAGCTGGTCCTGGTTTCGTCCGGCAGCTGTCCGAAGCCGTCCAAAGCACATTAAATAGCCAGCAGGTCGATAACCTGGAGTTGGAGATCGCAAGACGTAGTGGCGCGATAGGAAAATTTTCGGCCAATCTGAGCCCAATGCGCGATGAGCAAGGAATCGTCACCAGCATCGTCGTCGTCTTGACCGATATCACTGATTCCGCCGTGCTCCGCGACAAATTGGTTCATACGGAGAAGATGGCCGCCGTCGGACAGTTGGTCTCGGGAGTCGCGCACGAAGTTAACAATCCACTCACGGCTATCCTCGGCTTCGCCGATCTGCTGATGGAGAATCCCGATCTCACCGAAGGTGCTCGCAAAGATCTTCGCGTCATTCTCCAAGAGGCGCAGCGCACAAAGCAGATTGTCCAGAATCTCCTCAGCTTCGCTCGTCAGATGCCCCCGCAGCGCAATGCTTTGCAGCTGAACGTAATCCTGCGGCGGACGATCCAATTGCGTTCCTACGATTTCAATAGCCACGGCGTCGACGTCGTCGAGCATCTCGATGAAGGACTGCCCGACGTGATCGGCGATGCCCACCAACTGCAGCAGGTCTTCCTCAACATTCTCAATAACGCTTATGACGCGGTGCACGAGGTTGGTCGCCCGGCCCGCATCGAAATCATGTCCACCAAAGCGGGCGACTCAGTGGAAGTCTCGTTTTCCGATAACGGGAACGGGATTACTCATCCCGATAAGATTTTCGACCCCTTCTTCACCACAAAAGAAGTCGGAAAGGGTACGGGTCTTGGCCTCAGCATCTGCTATGGCATCGTCAAGGAGCACGGCGGAGAGATTCTTTGCCATAACAACATCGCGGGGCAGGGCGCCACCTTCATCGTCCGTCTCCCCGCAATCCCCCACACCGCTTCCTTTGGTGTGGCCGCAGGAGTGAAACAAACATGAGCCTACCAGCCTTACGACCTCAGCCTTTGCCGGTCCTGCTCATTGAAGATGAGCCGGCCGTGATGGCTTACGTGCAAGCCGCCCTTGAGCGTAGCGGATATCCCGTGGTGTGTTGCGAATCCGGCGTTGACGCCCTTCGCCTGCTGGAGAATGGATCGTTTCTCGGAGTAGTTTCCGACATGCGCACCCCAGGTGGAGTGGATGGAGGGCAGGTGCATGCACTGGATCGCCAATCACCGTCCCGACCTTGCTTCGCGCCTGGTGTTCATCACGGGAGACATTGCGAATGAAGAAACCGTAGCGACACTGCGCGAAACCGGTGCTCCCTGTGTGGAAAAGCCCTTTCGTGTTCAACAGTTTATTGATGTGATTTCGAAAACCTTTGGGAAGGCCGAGTGAATAACGCAGGCAGCAAAGACGATCTCCGTATCCGTTTGCTCATCGTCGATGACGAGCAAAGCATTCGCAAGCTCTGTTCAACGGTGGGCGAGGCTCTAGGCTTTTTCTGTCTAGAAGCGGAGAGCGGCGAGTCTGCGCTCGCTCTCCTCGAAGAGCAGTCCGTCCACATGGTCCTTTCCGACATGGTCATGCCGCACATGTCCGGCCTCGAATTCCTGGAGAAGGTGAAGAAGCTTTTACCTCGCACCGAAGTTGCCCTGATGACCGGCCACGGCTCGATTGAGACCGCTGTTCAGGCTATGAAACTAGGTGCCTACGACTACATTACGAAGCCGTTTTCCCCACTCGAGGAACTTCGACTTTTTCTTCGCCGCATGGCGGAGAAAGTACGCCTGGTCGAGGAAAACGAATTTCTTCGCCAGCGCACCGACTCCGAAACTGCCGTCCACGGCATCATTGGCTCGTCTGCACGCATTCAGGAAGTTTTGCGCATGGTCGCGCGCCTAAAAGATACCCGGACCCCAGTCCTTATCTATGGGGAAAGTGGGACTGGTAAAGAACTTGTGGCCCGCGCCATGCATTTTCGTGGAGCTTTCGCCGCCCGTCCTTTCGTCGCCGTCGATTGCGGATCGCTGGTCCCCACGCTGATCGAAAGCGAACTCTTCGGCTATGAAAAAGGAGCCTTTACCGGAGCCTTGAAGTCCAAGGAAGGTCTGTTCAAGGCGGCCGATGGCGGCACAATCTTCCTCGACGAAGTCGGCGAGCTGCCGCTGGAACTGCAGGCCAAACTGCTACGCGTACTTCAGGAGAAGGAAGTACGACCAGTGGGCAGCAACCAGAAGATTAAGGTCGACGTGCGCGTCATCGCCGCCACGAACCGCGACCTGGAAGCCGCTTACAAGAACGGGACATTCCGCAAAGATCTTTATTTCCGTCTTAATGTGGTCACCCTCTACGTTCCTTCTCTGCGCGAGCGACGCAGCGATATCCCCATGCTCGTGCATTGGTTCCTCGAGCGCTATGCTCCGGGTGGCGAAATGCACGTCTCCAGCGCCGCTATGAAGGCCCTCATGCAATACGAGTGGCCTGGCAATGTTCGCGAACTGGAGAACTGCGTGGAACGCGCTGTGGCCCTCGGTAACGGACAGGTGATTGATATTGGCGATCTTCCTCCTTCGATCGCTTCGGGAGGTTTAGCTCCAGGATCACCCGCGATCGAAACAGCGAGGAAGTCTGTAGTCCTCGATCCGGATCTGGCAGCGGCAGAAATGATGACTGGAGAATCCGCGCGTGCACCTTTGTCGACAACGGATCTCGAAGACATCGAACGCGCCACTATTCAGCGCGTCTTCGAGCAGGTGAAGGGCGATAAAACTCTCGCGGGACGCATGCTAGGCATCAGCCGCGCCACGTTGTACCGGAAGCTAAAGCGCTACAACATCAGCGGCGCCGCGACCGCATCGGGCGCGTCGAGTCACACGCTGCAATAACGCCGCAGTGAGGATGCAGGACCAATCGGTTTTCAGTAGACGAAAATCTATGCGATCGGGTGGCGTTTGCGCTCCGCCAGTGCGGCACACTGCTCCGCAATTTCCTTAACCAGAAATCCCATCTTTGGGTGGCTAGGCTCCATATCTACTGTGATTCCGAGTTCCTTTAAGGCGGCTGACGCGACCGGACCGATTGAACCCACAATAGCGGTTCCCAAAGATTGAACAACCTTGTCTTTCATTTTCATCTCTTCCGCAATTTGTAGCAGGTGCCGTATTTGAACCGCCGAGGTGACCAGCAAAATGTCGATTTCTCCGCGGGAGATTGAATGAACCGCTTGCCGCAGGGGGCCTATATCCTCGGGCAAGCTCCATTCATAAACGCGAATCGGCATGACCTGTGCACCGCGTTCCTCTAACCCCAGCAAGAGTTCGGGACTCGAGGCCCCATATTCCTGCACTGCCACCGATCTTCCTTGTAGCGGGAGGATATCGTTTTTCTCGTCGAGCATTGCGAGAAGCTCACGCCATGTATTCGGCTCGGGAACGATCGCCGCAATCGGCACTCCCCATTCGCGCAAAACAGATACGGGTTTTGGCCCTCTGGCAATCACAGTAATTCGCCTCAGGCCGAGGATCAACTCTTCCCGTGGACAAACAGCTTCCGATGCCGCCGCCAACGCCCTCGCTCCGACGCCAGTCAGAAAAATCACGATGTCGATCTTGCCGTCTTTCAAGGCCGCAATAAATTTGCGCGCGTCGCCATTGTCTTCCGCCTGAACTTCGCGGGTAGATGGAGCCACAATCGGCTCACCCCCGTTGTTCGCGATCAGTTGAGCCATCTCGCGGGCGCGGCGGCTCTCTAGAGATAAAACCCGGCGATTGCCGAATCCTGTTTGTTTTGGATTTTCGATCATTGGCCATCAGACTAAACCAAAGCGGTTCAGCGGCATCGGAAAATCTGCCGAGACTTTTCCCATCTTCTGGGTAGCGCTCCGGCGTGAGTACCTACGCCGCTGCGTCCGGCGTTGTAGGGTCCGGAGGTGAGAATGCTAGGTCCGCGTTCGTCGTTGTCGGCACTGCTCTGTCGACTGAACCACTATTGGAGTATCCACCCGAATCTCGCAGTTCCCGGACCATCTTCGCGACCAATCGTGGCAGATTTTCGTCGCACGGCGCGACCTCAATCACTTGCCGGGCGGCCGTGGCATGTGGTCCAGTTCGCCCTCCCATATAGATCGCAACGGCTTCCACCATGTTGCCGTCAATTCGTGTTTTGAACCCGCGGAAGCCAATATCCGCCGCTTCGTGATTACCGCATCCCGCTGGACATCCCGACCAATGCATCCGTACAGGATCTCCGCGAGTCCCCACTTGCCTTTCAAGCGCACTCGCCAACTTCGCGGCCTGTCCTTTGGTATCGATCTGCGCGAGATTGCAATAATCCGTTCCTGTACACGCAACCAAGCTTCTGCGGAATGCGGAAGGTGCCGTCGAGAGTTCCTGCAGGAGATCTTCGTCGAGCAGTTCCGAAACTCGCTCCACCGGCACATTCGGCACGACAGCATTTTGTCCGGTAGTCAGGCGTACACTCCCATCCCCGTACTGATCCGCGAGTCGGGCCAGTTCATCAAACTGGTCGGCGGAGACGCGCCCTTCAGGAACACACAGTCCTACCGAGCGGAAACCAGGTTGCTTTTGCCAAGAGACTCCCAAGTGATCGTTCTCATGACGCCCGCGAACATCCCGGCCGGCCCGCGCCAACTCCCGTCCAAACCTGCTCTCCAGTTCTTCACGCAAGCGCGCAAGTCCCCATTCTTCGATCAGGAAAGCGAAGCGGCACTTCGAGCGTGCCTCCCGCGGGCCTTGATCACGAAAAATGCGAATCAACTCCGCAGCGACGTGCGCTGCCTCGTAGGGTTCAACAAAAACGTCCAATGGCGACGCGATCCTGAACCCTCCTGATCCCATCTTGCCGCCGACGATCACGTTAAACCCTGCCCGATCCCGCCTCATTGCAGGAATCAGCGCCAAATCCTGCGATTCGCTATGAGTACAGTTCTCCAAACAACCAGTGATCACAACGTTGAACTTCCGCGGGAGATTGGTAAATTCTGGATTGCCGTCCGAGCCGACTAACAACCGGTCCAGTTCCTGCAAGACTAGAGAGGCATCGAACAGCTCATTGATCGTCAGTCCTGCGAGCGGACAACCGTTGATGTTGCGTACATTGTCCATTCCCGTCTGGAGAGAATGCAGGTCCACCCCGCGCAGCTTCTCCCATATCTCGGGAACGCTCGGCAGTTGAAATCCACGCAACTGGACTTGCTGACGCGTCGTGATGTCGAGCACGCTGTTTCCCACCCGCCGCGATACATCCGCGATAGCCCGCAATTGACGTGCGTTCGTGAAGCCGTTCGGCATGCGCACTCTCATCATGAATCGCCCAGGAGTCGGCTTGCGAAAGAACACTCCCACCCACTTGAGCAGATCTTTTTCCGACGCCGTCAGCGACTCGTAACCTTGCGAGATCAGGCGAGGCATATCCTCCAGAATGCGCAGTCCATCGCCATTCTTAAGCGCCTTTGCCGTTTCGGCGGCGTTCGACCCCGTTCGCATAGAACCACCTTTCAAGGGAGTTGTCGCGAACGCAACCGTCTTCGGCTGGATTCGCGGTTGAGCGATGGTTACCACACGAAGGGAAGTACGAAAAATTCAAAATACCAATTCGATGGATCACAGAGGAGCAGACTTCACGAGAGGCCGTCTTTGTTGGGAAAAACGCGATAATCAGCTCGAGGAAGTGCGGTCTGCAAATCCGCGCAATGAATTCTTTGCATGAGAGACGCACTGAGACGACCGTCTCATGCTGAGACGCGGATTCAATACGAATATCGAGCAACGCCCTCAAAATTGCTGCTAAAGCTCTGAAAAGACTCTCACGTAGGTACTAGTACCTCCGTTCCCGGAGATGGTTCTCACGTTGCTCCCATCTCATCGAACTGCGGATATCCGGCTCCCCAAAGCTCTTCCAAACCAGGAAGAGGGGGAGCCCGACCGCATTTCGAGCGGCGCAATGCTGTATGAGTGAACCGCTCGGGTTGTTGAGTCTCAAGGTAAAAGGATTCTCATTCGCTTGGCGCAACAAGCCACAGCAACGGCGCGCAACTCGCAAAGCACCAGCCCAGTGGCTGCTCTCGCCCGCTTTTTCCCGGACGCGACCGCCATGCGCATGCCGGTTCAACTGGCTCGTGTCCTTGAACCGGGCGAACCTGTCGACTTCACCGAAAGTACTGTCATCGAATTCGGCACTCCTCGCGAAGTTCTGTTTGCCTGCAAGACCCCGCTCGAGTTCGCCGACATCCTGCAGCTACGCAACTCGGACGGTTCGCTCAACGTCGAAGTTTCCGTCGTCGCGGTGCAGTATCACCCCGGCAAGACTCTCGTGGCTGCTCGCTTTCGCGGCGAGGTGCCCAACTGGATCGTGAAACCATGACTCCTTCCACCCCTGTGCAAGATCTAGCAACCCAGTGGAATTCTGCCCGCCGGTTGTATCCCATTTATTTCGAACTCGCGCGCGAGTTCGCAATCGACGTCAAGCCGTGCCCCGATCTTGAAGCCGGCGTCGACACTCCCGGTAAAGAAGCGGTCGAGCAGGCGAATCAGTGGCTCGATCAGATGGACACCCTCGTTCAGGTCCATCAGCTACGCCAGTTTCTACAGACCAGCTCTCTGGTGAATCAGGATGGCCTCGTCAGTCTGTTGCAGCATTTCTTGGCCAGGCCCGCGAAGACTGATGTGATTCGGGACAAGATCGACTTCTTGCTCGTGCAGTACTTCAGCCAACTGGCACCGACTGGCGTCAACGATACCGAAGTCGATCTCGCCTACGTCGCTCAAGCTCTCGAGTCGATCGTTGGCCCGGTTGACCTGAAGCCTCCGGTTTGGCTGAATGCTCTTGATCGCGTTCTTGAATCTGCACGCAAATGTCGTTCGCTGGACGAACTGCTGCATGGAGGCGTCCTCGAACAAGGCCGCAAGGCCAAAGGTTTAGCCGGAGAGCTGTTCTACCTCCCGATTGCTCTGGTTGCATTCACGCGTTTCGGATATTTGATGCGGAGAGCGTTTTTCCGCCTGATGCTTGGTGATCTCAATCTGATCCTTGACGGACTAACCGAGCTTGAAGACAAAGGCATTGAGACGATCGATTGCCGTCGCGCTCAGTTCTCGGCGCAGGAGCCGATTATTCGTCTCCGTATGATCTGCCAGTCGTGGAAGGTGATGTTCCAGGCTGAATACTCTTCGGGATCACCGCTACGCATGCTGGTCGACTTGCGAGCCTCCGTCGAGCATGCCCTGGGCCGCGGCAAAGCGGCTGAGTCCGACGCAAAAGCCAAACCAGTTCCTGCGGCGAAATCTTCCGTGGCTCCTGCGGCTGCAAAGCCTGCTGCGAAGCCGGTACCTGCCAAAGCATCAGCTGCGGCTGCTGGACAATCTGCAGGCAAGACGGTGCAGCCTGCTGCGAAGCCACTAGCGAAACAGGTGCCGCCTTCAGCAGCGCCCGAGTTTGAAGTCTCGAGTGCGCCGGGGTGGGATCCGGATTCCGACGCGAAGAAGTAATCGGCAATTGAGTTTAACTAGAGGAAGTCACCCCTAAGAGACGCGGGGTCTGACAAAAAGTTTGAAAGGGAAGTCGCTCGTGGACACGCCGACCGTACTCATCATCTCCGACGACGTAGATTTTTCGCGGCGGATCACCGCCCGCTGGCAGATGGAACGCAACGTTCCCACGTTCACTCTGCTGAGCGGAGAGCTGTGGCCCCGGTTCGTCGTCGATATTTTCGATGTGGCGATCGTCGGTCAATTGCGTCGTGATCTTCTTTCTGTGGTCCTCGAACCGCTGCATTCCACTGGCCAGCCTATTTTTTGTGTGTGTCACGACAGCGCCACGGCGCAACTCGTGCGTGATCGATGGCCTCGGGTTTCGATCCTGCGTGCGAGCGAGCATTGGCTCGAAACTTTAGTCCTGGCCGCAGCAGAAGCCGTTCATCGCTCCCGCGCCGAAGCCCGGGCGCGCGCCGCCGAGCTATGCCGCGCCGCCCTCGAACGCGAGGCTACACTCGGCCGCTACATGCTCGAAATGCGCCACAGCATGAATAATGCGCTGACTTCGGTCCTGGGGAACTCCGACTTATTGCTGCTCGAGCCTGGAAGCCTTTCGGCCCAGACTCGTGCGCAGATCGAGACGATCCGCAACATGACGCTGCGCATTCACGAGATCATGCAACGCTTTTCGTCTTTGGACAAAGAAATGAATGTAGTCGCACAACAAGCCGTACAAGATTCGCGAAAGGTGTACGCGGCCGCAGCCGCAGGCGTTTGATAACTGAGAAACGAGAAACTCTTCCTCCCCCGGATGCAGCTGATCGGATCGACCAGTTACACGCAAGGTTTGAGGAAGCACTATGCATAGACTAATGGCAGGCGTCACCATTCTCGAGCACGAACTCTCTGAACTGCGCCTGCTGGTCGAGCGCCAGACTGGGGTGCTACTCGATTGTCCCAACAGCGCTCTGGCTGCACACGTCGCCGATTATTTGGAAAATCAGGAACTGGAAACTCCCGGGGCTTTGCTGTCTCAACTTCGTTCGTCCGAACTTGACCCCGCCGCGCTTGCTTCCTTTCTCGATGGTGTCCTCAATGCCAACACCGGTTTCTTCCGTCACCCCGGAGCGATGAATGCTCTCGCTCGTCACGTGGTCCCGCAGATCTATTCCCGTAAATCGGACGATGGTCCATGCACGTTGCGGATTTGGAGCGCTGGTTGCGGCAGCGGCGAAGAGGCCTACTCGATCGCGATGGCGCTTTGTGAAACGATGCCAACCGGAAGCGGCAATGGCTCGAGCAATGGAAACGGCAGCAAAGATTCCAGAGCCGCATTGCGCAACGGTGGCATTTCCGAAAATTCAGTTCCGGTAGCGGCCGCGACCAGAGACTGGAACGTTCATATCGTTGGCAGTGACTTGCTGCCCTCGGCGATCAAAACTGCCGAACGCGGTCTCTATCCGCAATCGGCGTTGACTGGACTGCCTCCCGCTATTATTCGCGCCTGTTTTTCAAAAATCGGAAGCTCGAACAGTTCGTCAGGCTCTCAGGATGGACTGCAAAACCCATCGGCAAACGCATCAACCAACGGCACATCTAGTACCAGCGGATCTGGCAACGGTTCGAACGGCGGGGCTTACCTGCTGGTCAAGCCGCGGCTCCGCAGCCTGGTCACTTTCAACACCATGAACTTGACGAAGCCGGTTTACATTGGCCGCTTCGACTGCATCTTCTGCATGGACGTGCTGCCACACCTGTCCCGCGCCCAGCGCGTCGCCTTGATGGAGCGTCTCCACCTTTACCTCGAGCCCGGCGGATATCTCTTCCTCAGCCAGACCGAAAAGCTCTGTGCCCCGAACCTTAACTTCCGCGCTGAAACCTACGACGGCTACACGATCCACCGCAAGCCGATGGCAGCCAGCGCCGCCTACGGGCGGTAAGGGTAATCGAGGCGGACGGTTTCCCCTGTGGGCCTCCGTACCCCCCGTGTTGAGCGCATTTAGGCGAACAAGAATTCCTTCGTTCGTAATTCCTTGATCGTATCTCTCAGCTTCGCCGCTTTCTCGAACTCGAACTTCTTCGCCGCTTCTCGCATATCGCTTTCCAGATTCGCGATATAAGCGTCGACTTCCTCTTGCGACTTGAACTCCGGCATGCCTTGAGACTCGCTCGCCGTCAGGTCCGCATAATCTGCCGCGACGATCGCCGCCAGCGTCATATCCAAGGGACGCACAATCGACTCCGGAGTGATCCCGTTTTCTTCGTTATAAGCCGTCTGGATCGCTCTTCGCCGCGAAGTCTCATCCATCGCGCGTTTCATAGAATCCGTCATTCGATCAGCATACAAAATCGCACGGCCATTCAGATGTCGCGCGCAGCGTCCAATTGTCTGAATCAGCGATCCCGTCGACCGCAAAAAACCTTCCTTGTCCGCATCGAGGATTGCCACCAACGACACTTCCGGCAAATCCAATCCTTCGCGCAGCAGGTTAATGCCGATTAACACATCGAACTCGCCCTTGCGAAGATCGCGCAGGATCTTCACTCTTTCCAGCGTCTCAATCTCGGAATGCATGTAGCGACACTTCACGCCAACTTCTGCGTAGTACTCGGCTAAGTCTTCCGACATCCGTTTCGTCAGGGTCGTCACCAGCACGCGCTCGCCGATCTCCACTCGCGCGCGAATCTCATGTAGCAGATCGTCAATCTGCCCTTTCACCGGACGCACCTCCACTGGCGGATCAATCAATCCCGTCGGCCGGATAATCTGCTCGACCACTACGCCCGCGGACTTCGTCAGCTCATAAGGCCCGGGCGTAGCGGACACATAAATCAACTGATTCGTCCGGTGCTCGAATTCTTCAAACGTGAGCGGACGGTTGTCCAAGGCCGAAGGCATGCGGAATCCATACTCGACCAAAACTTCCTTGCGCGAGCGGTCGCCAGCATACATTCCACGCAGCTGCGGCACTGTCTGATGCGATTCGTCGATGAACATCAGAAAATCGCGCGGGAAATAATCCAGCAGGGTCGGCGGAGGCTCACCGGGCAGCCGTCCCGTAAAATGCCGCGAATAATTCTCGATGCCATGGCAATATCCCATGGCTTTGATCATCTCCAGGTCGAACATCGTCCGCTGATGAATGCGTTGAGCCTCCACCGCTCTTCCTTGTTTCTCTAGTTCGGCTTCCCACCAGGCCAGCTCTTTCTTGATCGAATCGACTGCCGACGCCCGCGTCTCATCCTTCATCACATAATGCGTCTTTGGGTAAATTGGCAGGCGGGCGTACTTTTGTTTGATGGTGCCAAAAAGTGGGTCGATCTGCGATAGCGATTCTATCTGGTCTCCCCACAACTCAATGCGATACGCCATGTCGTCGTAAGTAGGGAAAACCTCGATCACGTCGCCGCGCACGCGAAACGTGCCTCGGCGAAAATCGCCATTCGTGCGCTCGTAGAGGATGTCGACCAGCTTGCGCGTGATGTCCTCACGCTTGATTTTCTGGCCCTTCTCGACGAACAGCATCATCCCGTAATAGGCCTCGGGTGATCCCAAGCCGTAAATGCAGCTCACCGAAGCCACGATCAGGGAATCGCGGCGTTCGAACAGCGACCGCGTCGCCGACAGCCGCAGCTTGTCGAGTTCGTCATTGATGGTCGCCTCTTTTTCGATATAAAGATCAGCCGCCGGAACGTAAGCCTCAGGCTGGTAATAGTCATAGTAAGAAACGAAATATTCGACCGCATTGTGCGGGAAGAAGCTCTTGAACTCGTGATACAACTGCGCCGCCAGCGTCTTGTTATGCGCCATCACGATCGCCGGACGGTTGGCAGCCTCGATCACCTTCGCCATCGTGAACGTCTTCCCCGATCCTGTGACGCCCAGTAGGACCTGATGTTGATCGCGATCGAATACACCACGAGTCAACGCCTGAATGGCGGAAGCCTGATCGCCCTGCGGTTTGTAACTGGAAACGAGTTTGAAGTCCATGAAAAAACCAAGCCTTCAGCTATTAGCCTCGAGCCAATGCCCTTAAACCTACATTTGATTCAGGACAGTTCCTGTCCTCTGTAGGTATTCTGGGGACAGCGCCTGAGCTGTGAAGAATCATGTAGGGGACGGACGCCTTCGTCCGTCCGGCCGAGCGAAACTCGGCTCGGTTTCCGCCGGCAGCACCACAGAGCCAAATTTCGCCGACAGAGAATCTCTCCATTATAAATGAGCCATGAAGGCGCCAATGACCTGCCCAGAGTATTAGGAGGACTTGCGGTCTTTAAAGGATCGAAACATCTCTCGTGCTCCCCAAATAAAGAACCCGAGAGGAAGAAGGAGGGCGATGCCTCTCCAGCCCATGCTCCAAATACGAGTCGTGTAAACGGCAAAAGCGATCACGCCGACCCAACAGATTCCACACAAAATGGCCGCGATAAAACTAGCGAAAAAGAACCACTTCATAACGCTAGCCCCCTACAAACCGTCTGAAGATCGAAGGTAATTTAGGTCAGAATCCCGCAGGCCGCTCGCCGGCAACCCCGAACGCCCGTTCCAGCGCAATTCCTGCAGACCCTAAAGTCCCTTCGTCGAATAATCGCCCGATCAGCGTCACCCCATGTGGAACTCTCCGCGGGGTCGCGAACGTCGGCAGCGGGTGCGCTGGGTCCGGCGCCCAATCGCTGCGCGCCATCTGTACCTCGACAAATCCCGCCCGCAGCGTCAGCGATGGATGTCCCGTAAAATTCGTGATGACCAGCATCTCGTCGCGCAAGGAGGGCACCAGCAGCAAATCCACTTCAGAAAACACTCGCGCCATTTCTTCAGCCACCTTGCGCCGCAGACGATCCGCTTGGACAAAATCGACCGCCGACAAAAATCGTGCCTGCCGGAAGATGTTCGGCCATGCATCCGGAACTTGCGCTTTCAATTCCCGCAGACCGCCACTCAGCGTGAGTTCCTCAAACGCCGCCGCGCCTTCCGCAAACAGAATCAGATTCAGCGAATCATAGGGCCAGTCAGGGATCGAAACTTCGACCGGAACCATTCCGGCTTTCTTCACGGTCTCGAGCGCCGCCCGATCCACCTCAGTCGCCGGGCGCTCTTTCATCCAAGCTGGAAAAAACCCAACGCGCAGCCCTCGAACGCTGGCTCCGGCATCGAAATCCAGATGGCTTGGCACGCTCGCTGTATCGCGCGCGTCCGGACCTGAGATGGCCTGTAACACGAGCAGCGCATCCTCCACCCCGCGCGTCATTGGCCCGAGTTTGTCGAGAGACCAGCACAAAGTCATCGCGCCCGTTCGCGGCACGCGTCCATACGTCGGACGCAGACCGGTTACGCCGCAACGCATCGACGGACTCACAATGCTTCCGCCGGTTTCGCTTCCAATCGAGAATCCCACGAGCCCCGCCGCAGTCGCCGCGCCCGGTCCGGCGCTCGATCCGGACGATCCTTCTTCGGGCAGCCACGGATTCATCGTCTGCCCGCCAAACCAGATGTCGTTCAGCGCCAGTGCGCCGAGGCTCAGTTTCGCAACCAGCACTGCTCCAGCGGCCTGCAATCTCTTCACGACTTCCGCATCTTCGGACGGAATTCGGTTGCGGAATGGTTCTGCCCCATACGTGGTCGGAATTCCGGCTGTATCGAGCAAATCCTTCACGCCGAATGGAACTCCATGCAACGACCCGCGATATTTCCCGCTGGCGATTTCCTGATCCGCCTGTTTGGCTTGCTTCAGCGCCAAGTCGCGCGTGATTGTGATGGCGCATCGCAGCTTGGGATTGAACCGCTCCAGCCGTTCCAGATAAATGCGGGTTACGCGTTCGGAGGTCAGCTGCCGTTTTTCAATCCAGCGCGAAAGCTGCGTCACGGGTGCAAATGCGATGTCCGCGTCCAAAGCGGGAAAGGAACTCTCACTGCTGCTTCGTACACACCGATCCTGCTGGCCACCCGTTTTCACTCCAGGCAGCGCCGGGTTCCATCGAGTCGCGGGAGCCAAAGTCGCTTCAAGCGCCAGCTTCCACGGTCCCGTGCGGCGTTCGTAAACGCCTGCCAAGGTTTTTCGCCAACTCGCCGCCGCCATCCCCCGTTCCGACGCCGTCAGAGGAAACTGAACCAGCTTTTCCGCTTCCGCGAAAGTTGTGACCGAAACCTCCGGCCCCACTGGCGCGCCAGCGCCAAACGCCGTGGGTGCGCCCGGAGGCAGAACCGTCTGGTCTTGCGCCTGGATCAACGACGCGGCCGCCGCCGCTCCCAGCATTCCAAGCGAGGTTACGGTCAAAAATTCCCTGCGCGATTTGGACATGAGTCTCCCGTACAGCCCGCATTGGGATTGCGAAACATTTGCAGGCAGGGAGCTATTGTACCGATCAGGAAAGGAAACTTATTTGTGCAACTCTACGTAGAGTACGCGCGCCGGGGCTGATTGGTCGGCGGATTCCTCATATTCCACCTTCGCCGGCCGTCCTTCGAGGTCCTTGCACGGATTCAAATCGCCTGATGGAGTGAAGTTCAGCGCCGAAAACTGGATCTTGTAGTAATTGTCCGTGTGCATCGCGAGAGTCTTTCCACCCGAGTCAACCGTTAACTCGATCTGCGGCGTGCTGCAATGGACACTTTTCAAAACGCCCACAAGAAAATGATGTGGTCCCTTCGCCACAAAGGTATCTCGATGTTTTAGAGTTGGCACAGTCCCGTCGCCGACTCCTGCGGTCGACTCAGGTTGTTCGCCGTCCGCCGTTGCCTCATCGGCTCTCTGTTGTTGCTGTTTTGCGACGGAATCCAGTTCTGCGTCATATTCCTGGGCATGCATCAGGAAGTTTTCGACCTGCTGAACTTCTTCCGGAGTCTTCGCCAGTTTCTCTGCAAGTCTCAGAACGTTAACCGCGTTCTTGCTCTGATGCATCTGCAGCAACACATTGGCCACGTTCATCCGATAGCCGACGTTCGCCGGTTCTAGCGAGATTGCCTGTAAACCCATCATGTGTGCTTCCTGCAGATCGCCATGGTGGGTAGTAAGAAATACGGCTAACCGGTCGTAAGTGGGAGCGAACGACGGGTTCAATTTGATTCCGCTGCGCAGGCTGGCCTCGACCCGGGCCTCATCGCCTGGTGCCATTTTCCCATTCATGGATATTGCGGCGAAATAATACTGTGCCAGGTAGCTCTGTGAATCCAGTTGTACCGCCTCGCCGTACCATTTTTTCGCTGCTTCGACGCGGCCCTCGCGAAACGCTAAGTATCCCATCGTCTCGTGGGCCGAAACGTTGTTCGGATCGTCTTTCAGCACCAGAGCGAGTAATGCATTAGCGTCCGGAATTCTCCGGTTGTACGCCAGGAAATCAGCACGCAGAGCCTCGGACTGTGACTCGGTAAGGGACCGTGCTTTGAACGTCGATTCGTCAACTTCCGTGATTAGAGGCTCCTTGGAAAAATAGAACGCTTGCATCTGTACGTACTTACGCAACGCGCCCTCCAATTGCCGCAAATCCCCAAAACTGGTGATTGCTGCGCCGATCGGGTCCGTCCCCTTTGCCAGCAACTGGATGTAGTCTGAGAGGTGATGTGCCTTCTCGTGCCCATCCTTGATCATGAGCATGTGCGTCAACGCCCATGATTCCGCATAAAAAATCGATCCCTTATTCTCTTCGTGATAATACGGGGACTGTTGATCCACTTTGAAGAGCGTGGCTAGCGGCAGAATGGATTGTTGCCGCAACAGCATGATGTTCTGTTGGCTAGCCTGTCCGATGTCAACTTCCTTGTCGTGAATCAGCGTCGTTTCGTAAAACTGAGCCAATCCTTCGTTCAGCCATAGCGGCATCCACTCGGCATCTTTCGCCAACACCAGGTGCGTGTACTCGTGATACACAACCTCATACGGATGATCGCCCTCGGCATCGATGCGCATTAGAACGTAGTTCTTATCGGGTGCGCGAAGAAAAAGTCCGCCGAGCTTCAGTTGTCCTTTTCGGAGATATTCTTCGGGTTCCAGCGCGCGAAAATCCTTCTCGTCCCGAATCGCCAGCACAATGACCGGTGATGGGGGATCGATTTGCATCTTTGGGAATTCGGCATGAAACATCGAGCGCATGCGCTCGAACTGCCCGGCGATCTTCCGCGCCTGCTTTTCGTTGGAATTGGTATTGACGATGAAGTGTTCGCTGCGAACTTCGGTCCATTCCTCGGGTCTATCCCGACACAAGGCCGGCAGGGCGGCAAAGAGCAACACAAACAGCAGAATGCGTTTCAACATGGCGGCGCGCCTTAACAGATACAACCGCCGAATTCGGAAGTCAAAGCAAAAACGTTACGCTACGAACGGGCGTAACTCGACCTTCTTCGTCGTAATGCTTACCCGCACCGCCGGAAGGACGGGCCGCGGGTAGGGCTTGCAATACGCTTCCACAGTTATCGTTCCGGGCGTTTTCGTCGATTGCACAATCACTTGCGCTAACCCATTGAACAGGCTGCGCTCCGGTTCCTTGTCGGACTCCTGGCAATTCGGATCGCCATTTCCGACGCCGATCAACGAGCCCTCGCCCGACACGCGAAAACTAATCTTGTTCGCAGCCGTCGGAATCGCTCGCCCTTCTTTGTCGAGCACCTCGACCATAAGCACAACAACGTCCTCGCCGTCTGCATTGATCTCGTTCCGATCCACCGTGATGCGGATTGCCACCGGGCCGCCCGTCGTCTCCCTCTTCTCGGTGAGGACAACTTTGCCGTCTTTTGTCCCTCGCGCTTCGAGTACACCCGGTTCGTATTTCACCTTCCATTCCAGATGTGTAAGTGGCTCAACTTTCTGAGATCCCTGACTCTTGCCATTGAGAAATAGTTCGACCGAATCCAGGTTCGAATGCACCCACACCGAAATCGGTTCACCGTCGCGCTGGTCCCAGTTCCAGTGAGGAAACAAGTGCATCACCGGTTCCGATCCCCACCACGCCTTGTAGTAATAGAAATTGTCTTTTGGAAAACCGCACATGTCGACAATGCCGAACTGCGAATTGATCGACGGCCAGCCGTACGGTGTTGGCTCGCCACGATAGTCGAAGCCGGTCCAGGCGAATCCTCCCGAAAGCCATTCGCGCGCGGCGTAAAACTTCCACCATTCTTCGGCTAGCTGGGACCAGTCTGTGTGGTTCAAGTCGTACGCGCTGACCCAGTTTCGCAATCTATCAGTCGAATAAATGCCGCGCGTCGAAACCGTGCTGGCCGTTTCAGATCCTACGCTCGGCGTCTTCGGATGCTTCCGATGCCACTCGTCATGAACTTTCAGGTTGTAGTTAAAGCCCATCACATCCAGTTGATCGGGGAAACGGGTTTCGAACGAAGCATTCACGGCCGCAGTGCAAAGCCGCGTCGGATCCAGTTTGTGGGAACTCGCGATCATGTCATCAATCACCCGCACGCCCTGCGGTTGCGGCATCATGATCCACTCTTCATTGCCCATCGACCACAGGATGATCGACGGTGAATTTCGATACCGCTTGATCATCACTTCCAGTTGCGCCATGCCCTCCGGATTCGAACTCATCATGCGCGTCTCGCACATCATCATCATCCCCATGCGATCGCAGGCCTCGACCCACTCGGGAGTCGGCATGTTGTGCGAAGTCCGCACCGCGTTGCCGCCCATCTCCCTCAGAACGGCCAGCCGGTACCATTGCAACCGGTCGGGAAGCGCCGCGCCCACTCCAGCATGATCCTGATGGTTGCAGGTTCCTTTGATCTTGACCGGCTTGCCATTGAGAAAAAAACCCTTGTCCGCGTCCCACTTGATGTCGCGCACGCCGAAGGTGATTCGCTCAGCGTCGCGGACCTTTCCGGCGCTCTCGATGCTTACCACTGTGGAGTAGAGATAAGGATTTTCTGGCGACCAGTGACTGGGATTGGGAATGTTTGCGCCTGCGGTAACCGTGACCGAACTGTCGGATGCAACCGATTGCGTAGCCGATTCGGCTGTGGCGACAACTTTTCCGTTCGTATCAAGAATCTGCCATTTGACGCGGCAAGTCTCCGACTGTTTCCCATCGTTCTGGACGACGGTCCCTAGGTCCAGCGAGCCGGGCGTGCCTCTCGTTTCTGTGACTGGACGGCGCACGAAGCTTTCCCATCGCCCCAGATGCAGCGGATCCGTCTTCGTCAGCCAGACATGCCGGTAGATCCCCGCGCCTTCGTAGAACCATCCATCGCCAAAGCTCGCGTCCATCCGCACTACGAGATAATTCTTCTCGCCGTATCGCAGAAAGTCACTGACATCGAAACAGAACGGCGCGTAGCCGTTGTCATTGCGCCCAATGAAGTATCCGTTCAGGAAAATTAGCGCGCTACGGAATGCGCCATCAAACTCGATCGAGATACGCCTGCCCTCGTCTTCCTTGGGAATATCGAATGTCCGGCGGTACCATCCAATGCTCGTTTCCGGATAGCGTCGGCCCAGCGGCTTATATCCGTGGGACTGCTGCTCCTCATCATGGACAAAGGGCAATTCCACCGCCCAGTCGTGCGGCAAATTCAAATCCCGCCACTTCGAGTCGTCGAATTTCTCCGTGCTGAAAGCAAAATCTCCCGACTTCGCAAAATCTCCCTGACCCATGCCAAATTTCAAATCAAGCAGCGGATTAGATCCGTTTCCCTGAAAGAACTTCCAGCCAAAGTCGAAGAGCAAGCGTTGCCGAGGCGCGACCGCCGACGAATCCTCGGCCGTACCCAGTCCCGGATATCCCTCCAACAAGGCGTGCGCCCGCTGCACTGCTCCCGGTACCAGCGTGGAAGCGGAGAGTGCAATCCCAGAGCGGATCAGATCACGGCGGGTGAGAGTCGGCATTTCTTTACCTCACGCGGAGATTGGAAAACGAAGTTCCTGAGGGCAACGAATCGACGAGGTAGAAGATCGAGCGCTCGGGACCTCGCATTATAAAGCGCGAAGCGCATGAACGCGACGACGTTGAATGCGTACCAGTTAAACAAAGCCGCGGGCCGCTTTGACCGCGTTGCTCATTTCTCCTGTGGCACTTCACCCATTCCAACAATCTTCGACGATGCGCTAAATTTCTTGTAGTCGCGGAATGTCGAATCTCCCTCGACGTTATATCCCTTGAACAGGGCGACGCGCGCGTCGAATTTGTAGCTCAGATGCAGCGGCAGCCAAATCTCATCGGTCATGCGGGTGCGCTCAAACGTAAACTGCGTTCCTTTGTGTATCCGGGCCAGCACCCATCCGACCGATGCCGTGTCCAGCGCTTCGACATGCAGCTTCGCCAATTGCAGATCCGCTTTGTCAATCCACATGCGCCCGTGAAATTTCGAAAGAAACTTCGCATCTTTTTCGTGCGGCTCAAAGCCGGGACGCGGTTCGCCATCGATCACCCACGCCTCGCGCCCATCGACCAACTCGGTCCCCACCAAAGTGAAGTCGTAGGTGTCGGCCACTTCGCTTACAAACTTGCGCTCTTCGTCACGGGCTTTGGCCTGTTTCTCTTCCCGCTTGCGGCGTTCATCGTCTGATTCGTCCTTATGCTTTTCGATGACCTTCTGGATCTTTTCCTCTTCTTTGGCCGACTCTTTGGCGTCGAGCGGCTTGTCGTCTTTTTGGATGAGTCGCCAAATTTGCTCCCCATACACTTGAAGAACTTCATAGGTTTTAGTTTCGGACGACTTGGGCTGGCCGTTGCCGTCGATGTTGTGTTCGACGTCGCGCCGCACGAACGTATAGTCCCGCTCCCGGTTGTAGTTGTCGCGATAGTTTTGTGCCACAACGCGAGTCAGTTCCCGCATCTGCTCTTGGGCAAGTTTGCCATCTGGGCTAGGAGTTAAATCCGGTTTAGCAATCGCAGGCTCGCCGATCGACGCCGGGTGATCTGAAGCCGAAGATTGTGGAGAAGGATTGCCTGGCGGAGGAACCGGAGTATCCTGCTGCGCGCGTGCGGGCAGAGGCAAAACCAGAAGCACCAATGCACCAACCCGGACCCACATCAGCCTATCTTAAACAAATCGGAGCGAATAGGTGTTGCAGCTTCCTCTGTGAACCCCTGTGCCCTCTGTGGTGAGTGGGTTTTGCAAACTTTCAAACAACCGAATCATCCCGCAAAGTCTGTTCGATGGCGAGTTCCCGGCAAGTCCGCGCGACGACTCCCTGTCCAGGGCCCTCCTCGACGAACTGAAGTCCATAGCGAAAGGCATTCCTCTGCCGGACCAGAGCGTGAACCTCGACCGGTCCCAGAGGGAGCGAGAACTCCAATCTCACCACCTCGCCCACGGGAACTTCCACGCGCAACATCGCTGAAATTCCCGACTCGCTGATGTCGACCGAATGTCCGCGCACCACCGCAGCATTTCGGGGATAGACCCGTACATCCACTTCCAGCTTGTAACGGGGATGGCGGCGAGCTTCCACAAATTCTCGAGCCTGGCCAGTTCCGAACCGACTGCACTCTTCCAATTCCGTCCCCTTTCGATGCAGGAATAGGACTAACCGAACGGGGCACTTCAGAGTGCGTCCTACGGCAAGCAAAAGCAAGCACAATGAAGTCCTTGCTCCCTAATCGGCATTCTTAAGGGGGAACTTTAAGCGACGGAAACTGTAAAGTTGATCTGCCTGGAACCTAATTCAACCGTAATTCAAACTTACATTGTCATTCCGACCGAAGGGAGGAATCTGCTTTCTTCTGCTTTCTAATCCCTAACCTTGTATGCCTTCCCCAAACATTCCGCTCGAAAGAGCCGTTCATCCACGCGATGCAGCCGCTTCTCCTGTGCCTTCGTCATCAGCGAATGATGCTTGATATCGAATAAGTGATAAACGATGAACCACACGGGCTTCTCGGTCGTCATCCAGTTCTGCGAATCGAAGCGCTTCAAGTTCACCGGCACCGAATACCTGCGCAAGGTTCGCTCACGCCGCAAATTGAAATATGCATTGAAATAACTCAATGCCAGCTCCCGCAGCGTTCGATAGATCGGCTCGCGCCACCGGCAGCCGGTATAATTCGATTTCGCCACCGCCCCCCAGCATCCGTCTTCGCGAAAAACTGCGATCACGTGGTCGGTATCGTGCTCTGCCTCGAAATCGAGCAACAGTGGCGGATATCCATTCGCCCGCAACGCCGCCGCCGCAAAGATCGCTCCTTCCAGACAGTGAGACGACCGCTCCGCCAGCACTTTCCGCGGAGACCATGCCGTGTCCTCCAGGTGGTACGGCATATCGTCCAGGAATTTCTGTATTCCGTACGGATTCTTCATGCTGCGCAGCTTGCGAAGTTCTGCGGGAGTGAAAGCTGAAGATGTGAAACCAGAATCGGCGGTTCCGTTCGAATTGGCGGGCAACGGGTGGGGTTCCTCACTAGTCGGTGACGATGGTCTTCTTCTTTTTGACCACGGCGCCTGTCGTTGCGTCAAATGAAATCGTGCAGCGGAAGCCCTCTTCCTCGATCAGCCATGTGTCGGTCGATCGTTCCCTGGGGTCCAGTGCGGCATTGCGCTGGCTCACTGCCTTCGACACATCATCTCGTGACATGCCCACCGTGATGGCATCGCACACCGACCTGGCGTGCGAGTTGATGCGCTCACCGGTAGGCTCATCTGGCTTGCCCGGCGCCTTCGAGGTTGGGCCATTAGGAAAGAATCCGATATAAGGACCCTTGCTAATAGGAGCTGCCACGTTTGGGGATGCCGCAGCAGGGCCGCCGAGCAACCTCCGCCACAGCTCCCGGCCATCGGCAGTGAGGGCGCGAACCATCGTTCCCTCCGGGCAGGTTTCCTCCACGTAAAGATCAGGACCGTTGGCGCTTGGCACCGCCTGCGTCATCTTTGTGGCCTTGCAGCCAGGAGTTGGAGAAACCGACCATATCGCAGTGCCGACCGGCATATCGCCAGCAGGCCGGATCTCAATCGAGGCGTCAGCGGAATCACCTGCCGCGTAGGCGCTGAGTAGCAAGCTGGGTGAAGGTTCGCGAGCACCAACCGTCACTTCGTCACCATTCACCGTGATGCTGGCCGCGTGCTCAGGAGAGATGCTCCAGCGGACGTTGTGGCAGATGCGCCCGTCTTTGCCCACGGCCCGGAAGATGCGTGTTTCCCCAACCAGCATGGTGGCCTTGCCCGGAGACACAGTCAAAGTTTCGGGTGTCTGTGCGGAGGCCCAGTGGGATAGGACGGCTGCACCGAGCAGAATGATCCGAAGACCGTTTCGCGCAGTCATGTGGGGTGTCGTGGGAGAGACGTCGTTTAGCTTGTTTTCCTCTTAAGGCTACTCCAGTATTGGTTTACTCCAGCGAAGACGGGCAGGAAAGTTACTTTTGGCGCACGAGGCGTGAGCCGACTCTCTTCGAAGAATAACCCCACCGATCTACTTTGAGAAAGCGGAAGCCAACTCCGCGGGATGATCGACGACCACGTCTGGAGACGCGTCTGCGAGCGTCTGCGGCGCGAAGCCGTACGTTACGCCTACCGTCCATAAGCCTGCGTTCCGCCCAGTCTCTATGTCAGTATGAGAATCCCCCACGATCGCAGCATCTTCCGGGCGGACTCCGCTTTCCTCGAGCAATTTGCGCGCGCCCTCGGGATCGGGCTTTTTCGTCGCGAAACTGTTTCCCCCATACACTTGCGTGAAGAACTTTCCTAACCCCAACGCCTCAACAAGCGCCCGCGACGGGATCACCGGCTTGTTCGAAAGTACCGCCAGCTTGCGGGGCATTCCGTTTGTCCCGTCCTGAATGGCTCTCAGCGCTTCCTCGATTCCCGCATAGACGGTCGTATGATCAAGTTTGTGCGCTCTGTAATAAGAGAGAAAAAACTCCAGTCCCTTTCGCACCATCGCCTCGTCAACGATTTCGCCGCCCAGCGCCCGCTGGATCAAGATTGGAGCCCCATCTCCGACATAGCTGGCAATCACGTCATCCGGCAATTCGTTCCGACCAATATGGCGTAGGGCCGCGTTGACCGAGTGCACAAGGTCCAGGCGGGAATCGATGAGGGTGCCGTCGAGGTCGAAAATCACCAACTTGATCGAGTGGGGATCAAAGGCGCGTCGCGTACGAATCATGAGTCTTCAGAATAAAGCATCTTGCCTTTTTCCAGTGTGGATCAGGATCTCCGGACCTGCACAGAACGAGTAAGACCGGTGCGCTGTTGCCACGTACCTATATTTCTAGTAGTATCGAAATATGGTCGTCTCCTCCCCGAAAGCTCCCGCGCTAACGAAGGCCAGCGAACGCATCGCCAAATACGCAGACATGTTTTCCGCCATGGGAACCGAGCCGCGCCTCCGCATCATGCAGTTGTTGCTCACCGCCCATCCTGAAGGCTTGGTCGTCGGCGAGATTCAAAGTGAACTCGAAATCCCCAACTCCACGCTCTCCCACCATCTCGACAAGCTGAAGAATGAAGGCTTGGTTGAAGTCCAGCGTGAAAGTACCTTCCTTCGATACACCGCCAACACGACCGCTCTGCAGGAACTCTTGCAGTTCCTCTATGCCGAGTGCTGCACGCGCAACAAGGCCGTCAAGCTCCAGAACATCATTCAAATCTGTAAATAGGAGTTCATTCATGAGCACTGACACCGCCGACATCAAAGAAGTCGTAAAACAAAAATATGGGGAAGCCGCTCTCCGCGTGACCTCCGGAGGGAGTTCCTGCTGTGGCGCGACCGCTTCCACCGGTTGCTGCGATCCCATCACCACCAATCTTTATGACGCGGGGCAGATCGGACAAATCCCCGAAGAAGCGCTCTTGGCTTCGCTCGGCTGCGGCAATCCCACGGCGTTGGCGCAACTGAAGCCAGGAGAAACCGTGCTCGACCTCGGCTCTGGTGGTGGCATCGACGTCCTCCTTTCCGCTCGCCGTGTCGGCCCTACCGGCAAGGCCTACGGTCTCGACATGACCGACCAGATGCTCGCGCTCGCCAACGAAAACAAACGCAAATCCGGCGTCGAGAACGTTGAATTCCTTAAGGGAGAGATCGAAAATATTCCTCTTCCTGACAATTCGGTCGACGTCATCATCTCCAACTGCGTCATCAACCTTTCCGCCGACAAAGATAAAGTTCTGCGCGAAGCTTTCCGCGTGCTTAAACCCGGAGGCCGTTTCGCGGTCTCCGATGTCGTCACTCGCGGCGAAATCCTCCCGGAGATTCGCCAAAGCGTCCTTGCCTGGGTCGGCTGCATCGCCGGAGCGTTGGAAGAAAACGACTACCGCAACAAGCTCGCCGGAAGCGGATTCGAACAGATCGAGATCGAACCCACGCGGATTTACCGCGCCGAAGACGCGCGCGAATTCCTTTCCGGGCAGGGAATCGACGTCGACGTTCTCGCCCCTCAAGTGGATGGAAAGTTCCTGAGCGCCTTCATCCGCGCTGTGAAGCCGAACGCTGCCAAAGAAGCATGCTGCGGCTCGACTTGCTGCCCGTAAATGCGAACGCAGAAGCACAACCATGCCGACACACTATAACGTCCTATTCCTCTGCACCGGCAACTCTGCTCGCTCCATCATGGCAGAATCGATTCTGAATCTGAAAGGGAAGCCGAACTTCACCGCTTATAGCGCTGGCAGTCACCCAACGGGCAAAGTGCATCCCCGTGCGCTCAAGCAACTAGAGTCCGCTCACATCCCGGCGGATGGATTCCGCAGCAAAAGTTGGGAGGAATTTGCGCGGCCCGGCGCTCCTCCCCTCGATTTTGTCTTCACCGTCTGTGACAACGCTGCTAGCGAAGTCTGCCCGGTATGGCCGGGTCAGCCCATCACTGCGCATTGGGGAATCCCAGATCCCGCCGCAGTCAACGGCACTCCGGAACAAGTCGAGCGAGCCTTTCGCGAAGCTTTTTTCCTTCTCGACCGAAGGATTGGCCTGTTCCTCAGCCTTCCGCTTTCCAGATTGGATACCTTCGCGCTTAAACGGGAACTCAACGACATCGGACGCCAACAATGAATGCGACCGCCAGCGTATCTTCTCGTCTCAGCCGTCTCGATCGCTTCCTCACTCTTTGGATCTTTTGTGCCATGCTGATTGGCGTAGTCGCGGGATGGGCTTTTCCCCGTATCGTCCCTTTTCTCAATCGCTTCAGCGCCGGTACCAGGTCGATTCCGATTGCAATCGGCCTGATCCTGATGATGTACCCGCCTCTCGCCAAAGTGCGGTACGAAGACATGGGAGAAGTCTTCCGCAACCGTAGAGTGCTCCTTTTATCGCTGGTTCAGAACTGGATCATCGGACCAGCTCTCATGTTCATTCTGGCTGTCGTTTTCCTGCGCGGCTACCCCGAGTACATGGCGGGGCTCATCATGATCGGCTTGGCGCGCTGTATCGCTATGGTGATTGTTTGGAATGAACTGGCGAGAGGCGACACGGAATACGCCGCAGGATTAGTGGCTTTTAACTCCGTCTTTCAGGTCCTGTTTTATTCGGTCTATGCGTGGGTGTTCGTGACGAAGCTCCCGGAACTGCTCGGCCTCCACGGTTCCGTGGTGAACGTTTCGATTCGCGACATCGCCCAAAGCGTTTTCATTTATCTCGGAGTCCCGTTTCTCGCCGGTATGAGCACGCGCTTCCTGCTCGTGCGCGCACGTGGAAAGCAGTGGTACGAGAAGACTTTCATCCCCAGGATTAGCCCCATTACCTTGATCGCGCTCATTTTCACGATCGTGGTGATGTTCTCGCTTAAGGGCAGCTACATCGTCCGTTTGCCCTTGGACGTCATTCGAATTGCAGTTCCGTTGCTAATTTACTTCGTGGTCATGTTCCTGGTCTCTTTTTATATGGGCCGAAAACTCGGGGCGGATTACTCCAAGACCGCGACCCTTTCCTTTACCGCGGCCAGCAACAACTTTGAGCTTGCCATCGCGGTCGCCGTGGCGGTCTTTGGAATCAATTCGGGCGCGGCTTTTGCCGCCGTTATCGGCCCTCTCGTCGAAGTCCCAGCGCTCATCGGCCTAGTGCACGTAGCTCTCTATTTTCAACGGCGTTACTTCGGAGAAGGGGCTCTGGCAACCGGCTGAACAGGTCGATCTGCAGTTATATAGCTCCGTCTGCGGATTTTAAGTAAGCGCGGTCACATGGTCCGACCGCTTCTCTTAAAAAGGAAAACTTCCTGGCTTTTCCAACCCGCCGTTACCATTTACAATCCAACAGGTTCCACGCCAGTCGGGATGGAATCGCCGCAGGCCCAGTGGGAATCTAAAAGGCAAGGGATCAGACCGGATGGCCACGACAAAAACCGACCCTAAGCTGGCCTTGGTGGCCAATAGCAACAAGAAACCCAAGTTTTACGAAGGACTTAGCCGGGAACAGCTGATTCAGGCGTACCGCCTGATGTACACCTCCCGCCGCATCGATGATCGAGAGATCCTTCTCAAACGCCAGCAAAAGATCTTCTTTCAGATGTCGGGCGCCGGCCATGAGGCCATTGGAGTTGCCGCCGGGCTGGCTTTGAAATCAGGATACGACTGGTTCTATCCGTATTATCGTGATCGCGCCTTATGTCTGGCGCTCGGCGTCGAACCCTACAATATGTTTCTGCAGGGCGTGGGCGCAGCCGACGACCCCAGTTCTGGCGGACGCCAGATGCCTTCTCACTGGAGTTATCCCGCACTTCACATCGTCACGCAATCGTCACCTACGGGCTCTCAAATCCTTCAGGCCGTTGGTTGCGCCGAAGGTGGACGTTATTTCGCCCATCATCCAGACGCCGCCAATATTCCGTCCGGCGCAGCAGATTACCGCCGGTTCAAGAACGTCAGCTTCAAGGGGGACGAGGTAACTTATGTCTCTCTCGGCGACGGCACTTCGAGCGAAGGTGAGTTCTGGGAGGCTCTGAACGCCGCTGCTCTCGGCAAATTACCGGTCATCTTCTGCGTTGAAGACAACGGTTACGCGATTTCCGTTCCCGTAGAAGTTCAGACTGCCGGCGGAAGTATTTCCCGCCTCGTCTCCGGATTTCCGAATTTCCATTTTGAAGAAGTCGACGGCACGGACCCTGTCGCAAGCTATGCTGCCTTCGCCCGCGCCGCGAAATATTGCCGCGAAGGCCACGGCCCGGCATTCGTTCATGCCCACGTGATTCGGCCGTACTCGCACTCTCTTTCGGACGACGAGCGCCTCTACCGTCCCGATACCGAGCGCGAACGCGATGCCCAGCGCGACCCTGTAACCCGCACGCAGATGTTCCTGCTGCGGGAAGGCATCCTCGACGACAAGGGAATCACTCAGCTCGAAAAAGAAGTCGAAGCCGAACTTCAAATCGCGGTCGATCGCGCGCTCGAAGCTCTTCCTCCCGCGCCTGAGTCGGTGATGAATTTCATCTATTCTCCCGACATCGACGCGACGTCGTCAGCGTTTGACACACAGGCTGCTGCTGAACTTCCGGAAGGCAAAGACGGCAAAAAGCCCGCCGCCAAAACCATGGCGGACCTCATCACGGCCACTCTCCGCGACGAAATGAAGCGCGACGAACGCATCGTTATCTTCGGCGAAGATGTCGCCGACTGCAGCCGCGAAGAGTATCTACGACAGAAGCTGGTCAAGGGGAAGGGCGGAGTTTTCAAACTCACCTTCGGCCTGCAGTGCGAATTTGGCAACGACCGTGTCTTTAACTCCCCATTGGCCGAAGCCGCCATTGTCGGCCGCGCCACGGGCATGGCGACTCGCGGACTCAAGCCCGTCGTCGAAATTCAATTCTTCGATTACATCTGGCCCGCGATGATGCAGATTCGCGACGAGCTCAGCGTCATTCGCTGGCGATCGAACAACGGTTTCTCGTGCCCGGTCGTCATTCGTGTGGCCATCGGCGGGTACCTCACTGGTGGCGCCATCTACCATTCGCAGTGCGGCGAAAGCATCTTCACGCACATCCCCGGACTGCGTGTAGTGTTTCCGTCAAACTCACTCGATGCTGCGGGCTTACTGCGCACCGCTGTCCGCTGTGATGACCCTGTTCTGTTCCTCGAGCATAAGCGTCTCTATCGCGAGTCTTACGGACGCTCCGCCTACCCAGGCCCTGACTATATGATTCCGTTCGGTAAAGCGAAGGTCGTTCACCCGGGCACAGACCTTACAGTTGTCACCTACGGTGCTGTCGTGCCGCGCGCTCTGCAGGCCGCGCAGAAGCTTGAGCGTGAGCAAGGCGTGAAAGTAGAACTGATCGATCTGCGCAGCTTGAACCCGTTCGATTGGGATACGATCGCTGCTTCCGTCGCGAAGACGAATCGCGTGCTCGTCGCTTATGAAGACACTCTGAGTTGGGGATATGGCGCAGAAATCGCGGCCCGCATCGCCGACCAGCTCTTCGACAAGCTCGACGCTCCGGTCCGCCGAGTCGCCGCGAAGGATGTATTCGTCGCCTATCAACCGATCCTGGAAGACGCGATTCTCCCGCAGCCGAATGATCTTTACCTGGCAATGAAAGAATTGTCTGAGTATTAAGCAAGCGGCGAATGAACGCGGATTTCCACGGGCAACCGCAAAGCGTTTTAACGTCGTATCCGCGTCAATCCGTGAAAATCACTGACCAGGTTTCTCACTCGCCGAACAGTAGGCTGTAAATCCCGCCACCCAACGCACCGCCGATTAGCGGTGCTACCCAGAACATCCACAACTCCTGCAGCGCCCATCCTCCCGCGAAGATTGCTGGTCCGGTGCTACGAGCCGGATTCACCGAAGTATTCGTGACCGGGATGCAAACCAGGTGAATGATTGTTAGACATAGCCCGATCGCGATGGGGGCAAATCCCGCCGGAGCACGCTTGTCCGTCGATCCCATAATCACGATCAGGAAAAACGCTGTTAGTACAACTTCAGCCACAAACCCCGCAAGCAGGGAATATCCGCCTGGAGAATTAGCTCCGTATCCATTCGAAGCGAATCCGGCGTGCACATCAAAACTAGGAACGCCGCTTGCGATGATGAACAGTACCCCTGCGGCCGCTATCGCTCCCACTACCTGGGCGATGACGTAAGGGAGCAGTTCTGCAGCAGGGAAGCGCTTCCCCACGACCAGTCCCAGGCTAACGGCAGGATTTAAATGGCAGCCGGAAATATGTCCAATGGCATACGCCATAGTGAGCACCGTAAGTCCAAATGCCAGCGCAACTCCGGCGAATCCGATGCCCAGCGCCGGAAACCCTGCCGCTAATACCGCGGATCCGCATCCTCCAAAAACCAACCAAAATGTCCCGAAAAATTCCGCTGCTGCGCGTTTCCCGATTGGCATGGTCGTTCTCCTCGGTTCTGCAAAGTGTGGAAAGTGGAATCTGGGGCTTAATACCTGAGAGGCAAAAAGGGTAGCACAACGGAATCCGATCCAGAAGCGGGAGGTTTAAGGGTCCTTATGGGTCTCTGTGTGATCTCCGGCGAAGGATTTTCTCTCCCAATCCAAGTTACGAACGCTTTCCTCGCAAGCGAAACCAGATTGTCCGTTCTAACGGCCGGATGCTAGGCTGCCAGCAGTGGGTTCTGGGTACGCCAATCCGTTGAAATCCAGCCCTTCCGTTCCCGGTCGTCTGGCTCTGTGGCTGCAGTCTGCGACCGCCGAAGTCTGGGTGAAATTCCTATTGGCCCTCGTCGGATTGGGGTTGGCCTTCGCCACAGCATTGTTCTCCACCGTATCCCGCGACGCCGGCAATCTCTGGGCAACGCTTATTCTGGCGTCCACATCTCTGGTTCTGGCCACGCTGGTCGGTCTGGTCACCGTGCCATACCTGGCTCGGCGAGTCGCCGTCGAGCGCTTGCGCGAGTCGTTCGATTACGATGTCACCCGCGCCGGGATTGTCTACGTTATTGTCACGCTCATAATCGGCATTGCCGCCCTTAACACTGGCAACAATCTTCTCTATATCATCGTCGCGGCCATGCTGGCAGCGATTCTTGTATCGGGGATAGTCTCCGCCTGCGTGCTGCGCTATCTCGAACTCGATGTTCGCTTGCCCGAGCACGTTTTTGCAGGGCGCCCCGTGATGGGTCGCATAGTCCTCAATAACCCGCGCCGTCGACTTCCATCGTTCTCGGTGCGAGTCGTCTCCACTCACAAGAAAAAGAAAAAAGTTTCCAAGCAATGGCAGTGGGAAGCGACGACCTTCGCTTTTCCGTTTAACCGGCCTGCAGAGCAGCAGTGGCTACGCCTGCCCGATCGCCGTTTGCGTCGCGTGACCGTGCTTCCGCCGCCTCCCGGAATCTTTCAGGGCATGGCCTACTTTCCTTTTGTGCCGCCCCAATCGGAAGCCTCCGCTGATCTCGAGTTGCGATTCGATCAACGCGGTTGTTATCGCGAAGACAGTTTCGGACTCGCTACCGGTTTTCCGTTCGCATTCTTTACCAAGACGCGTCACGTGGCGTTGCCCCGCGAAGTGCTGGTCTACCCACGCATCGAGCCCACGCAAGAAGTGATGGACATCCTCCCCGTCGTTCGGGGCGATTGGGAAAGTTTTATCCGAGGCCGCGGCTCCGAGTTGTATCGCATCCGCGAATACATGCCCGAGGATTCCGCACGTCACGTCGATTGGAAGGCCACCGCGAAATCGGGCTCGCTGAAAGTCCGCGAATTCGCTCGCGAAGATGAGCGCCGAATCTGCATCTTCTTCGACAATCCGGCTGACGGAACAATTTCGGAACGAGCCTACGAACGCGCGATCAATCTCGCCGCGTCGCTCGCTTGGCACTTTTCCAACCAGGAAGCGGAAGTCTCGTTTGTCGTCCCCGGGCATCCCCGCACTCGCGACATCCACGAATGTCTTGCCGCGTTAGCCGTCATCGAACCGGCCAAGGAGACGGTCGGCAACACAACTGGCGAAGACTCACTGCGTGAAATGAACCTCGGTGCTTCTGACGAATACAACATCGTTGTCACTACTCGAGCTCGCGGCAGCGTTCCGGTTGCTTTCTGGAATTCTTCTTACTTCGTCTTCGCCGCGGAAACCCAGCAGTCCAAAGAGCCTGGGGTTTCCCTGATCTGACGTTCAGGAATTCTACTTTTATCCGCGAATTCTTCCTCTTCTCAACCTTTTTCCCTTTCTTTACATCTTGACTTGGGCATATACTCGCGCCCCGGTAGATGCTTTTGGAACTGCTCGGATCTTCCGTACCGGGAGGTGTCAAATGCGTATCTGCGACCTGATCAAAGATCAGGATACCTATCAGGCCGAACTCGGCCACACCGTTCTTGTCACAGTCCGTGCCATGGTGGAGCGCAATATTGGCGCGGTTCCTGTCCTCCACAATGGCACACTCGTCGGAATCTTTTCCGAGCGCGACCTTATGCGCCGCGTTGTCGCCGAGGGCCGCGATCCCCGCAGCACCTGCATGGCCGAGGTCATGACAGACGACCCTCTAACCATCAGCACCCAGGAAGACCTGGAAAACTGCATGGCTCTGATGCGCCGGCATGGTTTTCGTCACCTTCCCGTTTGTTATGAGGGCCAATTGGTCGGCATGGTTTCGCTCCGCGACATCCTCCTTCACGATCTGAGCGAGAAGGATGACGAGGTCCGTATGATGCGCGCCTACATTCACTCCATGCCCGACGCCTAAAACGGCGC
This sequence comes from uncultured Acidobacteriota bacterium, assembly GCA_963818115.1. Lineage (GTDB taxonomy): Bacteria > Acidobacteriota > Terriglobia > Terriglobales > Acidobacteriaceae > Sulfotelmatobacter. The sequence goes on along the minus strand of CAWFQZ010000025.1, from coordinate 84,990 downwards.
TGTTGTCTAGGCGGGGCAACTCGGAGCGCTGGGTGAGCACGCTTGGAGACCCTTTAAGGGTCTGAGCGCGCCGACTATAGGCAGGAATGCCTCGCCGGGGGCGGGTTCCCTCGCCCACTGGACGGTTGCCCTTCAAGTGCCATCCCGACCCTTAGCACGAAGGTAACTTGCCGGGAGGGATGCATACCGGTAACGTTACTAAGGATTACTTCAGTCCATTGAACATTGGATAGCGAACGACTACCTTGACTCTACAGGTTGGCACCACCAGGGGCAGACTTTAAGCTGAAATCCGGAACCGCTTTATCGGCCGTCGCCGTAGCGCTGCAACAGTATGACTGGGGAACTTAAGTATCTCTATTACGCGTTGTGGATCGCCCATCCCATCCTCCAGATGGGCATCGGCATTTTTATGTATCGGCGCGGAATCCTCCGTCAATTCAAATTCTTCTTCGCCTACATCCTGACTCAAATCGTGACGTTTGCGATGGTCTTTCCAGCCTACTACTGGCAAAGCTATTCCGCCGCTTTCTATCTGTCGTGGGCCTTCAATGCGATCAGCGTGACCTTCGGATTCCTGGTGATTCACGAAGTCTTTGTCGACGTCTTCCGCGCCTTCCACACTCTTCGCGATCTGGGCACGGTGCTCTTCAAATGGGCTGGACTGGTGATGCTGCTGGTCGCCGCCGTGGTCTCGGTTTCCACGAACTCGTCTCAGGTGGCGCCGTGGATGCAGGCCATCGTGACTTCCCAGCGCTGCGTTCGTATGATCCAGGTCGGAATGATTCTCTTCCTGCTTTTCTTCGCCCACTACGTCGGCGTAAGCCGCCGTCAGTACAGCTTTGGCATCGCTCTGGGCTTCGGATCCTTTGCCATCATCGAGTTAATCCTGATCTGCTCTTGGGTAGGAAACCACCTGACCGGCCCATGGATGAGTATTGCGAATATGGCGGCCTACGACTGTAGCCTGGGCTTGTGGCTCGGGTATGTCGCCGTCAAGCGCCCCGCCCGCGATGGATCAATCTCGCTCCTCCACACCCACCGCTGGGAGCAGAGTCTGTCCGACATTCATCACCCGCTTCCTGCCGACTCCCTGATTCCGATGTTCGAAGGGATGGTCGATCGAGCTCTATCTCGTACCCACCAGGAATCGTCCTTGCACCACATGGATAATCCGAACGGTGCCGCAAAGGGAGCCGCAGCCTCGGCTTCAGCCGGTTTTGCTTTACCTCCTACTGCCGTCCCAACCAAGCGCTGATTTCAAGTTCTGTCGCGAACAGCTTTCACCGACCCAACATGGAGATTGGACCAAGTCGAACGCATCTGTTCGGAATTTGTAACTTCCCAACCTTCCTGGGACAACCCTCCTAAGGGCGCCCGATTCCTCAATTAAAGGTCGCGGACTTACCCTTAACTATTTGATGAGAAAACGTTTACTTTTTCTTGGAATTGAGGTTCTAAACGGGAGGAAACTGGGAGGTACTCGTGAGTGAAAAATCGTGCACACACCTATTGACACGTGCCCTATAATGCCATTCCGCGCTGGACTATCTTTTCGGATAGAGCCTAACGCGGAATCAATAGGAGACGAACCCATGAAACGTGCGATCAGGATCTCTATCCTGATGGTAGGAATCGTGGGCACATTCATTGCAGCAGCCGTCCAACAGGTTCCCGCCCAGGACGGCGGCCCACTGTTTCTGTGCCCACCGAAAACATCCAACTGCTCAACAACCCTGCCACCGCAGTAGATGCTAAGCAGGCCGTGACTGCAAGGTCACTAAAGTAACTTGTGGTAACTGTAACTTGGGCCAAAAAACCAGGGCTTGCAATCTTCGGGCTGACGGGACTCATACTAACCCGCCAGCCCTCATTTTTTGACTCGGGTGAATCCCGTAGTTTTGATTAATTTTGCAACAGCGCGTCCCGCAGCCTCCCCGCCTCGAAAATCGGCGCCTGGCAGGTCGATCCCGAACAAACCACAGCGAATGATCTCCCAGCCCGTAACTCTGGAAGATTGGGAATAGTCTCAGCCAAAGCCGGAGGAAGGTTCGCGGCGACTGCTTGGCTGCTTGCCAATCGCAATACGGTCTTACCAAATGCAAACGCCGCAATCGCAGCCCTCTGCAATTGCTCGGCTGCATCAGGATCAGCTTGGCCGGATACCACCACCACCTGCAGCGGGCTCTCCAGCCAATGCGCGATCGCGATCCCATAAGTCGCCGCAAAGATTCCGAACTGCTCCGCCACTTGAGCGAACGTTTCTAGCGTTTCTTCCGCTTTGTCGCGATAGCTCGCGTCCCCTGTGTAGTGATGCAGTCGAATCAATGCGATCGCGGCCATCGGGTTTCCGGCAGGCGTCGGCGAATCTTGCAACGGTTTGCGTGGAGTTCCCAGCACCCCCAGTTTCTTGACGTCGGATACAGGTTCGCTGTCGAAGAATCCTCCCGACGTCGTGTCAAAGAACCGCGCGACCATCGCATCTGCTATCGCTCGCCCAAACTTGAAGTAGCTCAAATCAGCCGTGCTCTCATAAGCGTCGAGGCAGGCCAGCGCCGTGAACGCATAATCCTCGAGCATCCCCGAAACTTCCCGATGCTCGGCTTTCGGATCCGAGTAGGCAACCACGTGCAGCAGTGAGGCTATAGTGTTTTGATCCGCGCTTTTGTTGGCACCCACTCGATATGCTTCGCTGAGTATGCGGTCAAGACTTCGCAACGCAAACCGTCTCGCGCCATCCAATTTCAGTACTCGCGCCGCGTCCAGATACGCCGACACACACAAACTGTTCCATCCCACATAAACCGTCTTGTCAACGTACGGCGTCGGCCGCTCCAGCCTTGTCGCGTACATCTTCTTTTTCGCAGATGCCAGAATTTCTTCCACTTTCCCCGTCGTAGTATTCATCCGTTTCGCGATGTCTTCGATCGAAGCGCGAACGTAAAGAACATTCTTTGCGGGATTGTGATGCATCTCCCCAATTTCATTGATGTCATAGCGCAGAGCCACCGCTTGCGCCTCGGTCTCGGTCAAAACTGCTCGGGCTTCGTCCAGCGTCCAGGTAAAGTAATCGCCGTCATCGTCCATGTTGATGTCGGCATCCTGGGACGCATAGAATCCGCCGTGCTCGCGATCGCTCAGCCACTCATCCATCCAGCGGATGATGTCGCGCGCCACCTCTGCAAAGAACTCTTCGCCCGTTGCCTGATAGGCGTGTACGTAATTCTTGAGTAGCTCGGAGTTGTCGTAGCACATCTTCTCGAAGTGTGGCACGACCCATCGCTCATCCACCGAATACCGATGAAATCCGCCCGCCAACTGGTCGTAAACCCCTCCATGGGCCATGTGCTCGAGCGTAGTGACAATCAGATTTCGAAGTGCGCTGTCTTCATCGTCGCGGTTTGTGTAGGGGCGGACGCCTTCGTTCGCTGGGTGCCCCATTTCTCGCGCGTTGTCTTGCGCGAGAAGTGGGGATTTTGACCTCGCATACCTCTCAATCAGCAAATCCAGCGCCGACGGATGCGGAAACTTCGGAGCTTGTCCGAAGCCTCCATGCTGCGGATCAAACATCTTGAATGCCGATTCCCGAAGCGCTGTAATCACGTTGCCGGTAATCCGTCCGCTCTTACCCGCAAACGACTCCGACTGCGCGATCGCCGATTCCACCATTTGCGCCTGCTCCAACACATCGCCGTTCTTCTCTTTGTAGGCATTAGCGATGCTCAGCAGTACCCTCCGGAAACTCGGCCGACCGTATCCATCGCTCGGTGGAAAATAGGTTCCCCCGTAAAACGGTTTTCCGTCTGGTGTCAAAAATCCGGTCAGCGGCCATCCGCCCTGCCCGCTCACCGCCTGTACCGCCGCCTGGTATCGGCTGTCGATATCCGGCCGCTCGTCCCGGTCCACTTTCACTGCCACAAAATGCTCATTCACGATCGCCGCAATCGCCGGATCGTCGTACGACTCACGATCCATTACATGGCACCAGTGGCACCACACCGCCCCGATATCCAGTAGCATCGGCTTATTTTCGCGTTGCGCTTCAGCAAACGCCTCCTCGCCCCATTCGTGCCATCGGATGGGCTGGTGCATAGCGGATCTTAGGTAAGCAGAAGACGCGCGGGAGAGAGCGTTCAGGGCAGCAGTCGTCATGATTTATTTAGTCTACTGCTTCCTTCCGAAGAGGTGTGCAGATCACATCCTCGCGTGCGTTCAATCACCGAAATTGCGAAATCACAATGAGAGGATTCTCAGCGTTGCCCGCCGCAGCTGGCGACGGGTTAGCTGACTGCACTCATGTCAGTTGAGGCCGAGAGGGTGGCTGTGCGTGATGCCGCTCTTCGTTAGGGCCCCGGCGTGATCCCCAAGATCGCGCCGGATCTTTGATCGCAAGTGTCGGTGTCGAAGTGAGGATGTGGTAGGCATGTCCCGCCGCCGACAAAAGCAAGAACGAACAACCTGTCGCATGCGGAAAGATTCGCATGCCTCAAACGTCGTTCTGTGAGTCGATTCTCTTGCAGGAGGAGTACTCGATTCGTTTTGTAGTTCTCAAGTTTCACGGTGGCAAAAGGAGAAACCAGATGAACCAGGGCGTGCGGAACTCTCTTAGGATTTATGCACTCGTGCTGGCACTGATTAGCATCCTCGGGCTCAGTGCATCAGTCGCGTTCGGTCAGGCCATCGACGGAAATGTCGTCGGCACCGTGATCGACTCTCAAGGCGCCGCCGTAGTGGGCGCCGAAATCACGGCGACGAATATCGCCACGAACATTGTTGCGTCCGCCAAAACCGGCGCTACTGGCGAATATCGCTTCGACCATCTCCTCGTCGGAACCTATCGCATAACCGCAAAAGCTCCTGGATTCAAGACCATTACCGAGCAAGTCGATGTCGAAGTCAGCAAGACCTCCACTAGAAACCTGAATCTGACTCCCGGCGCGACCACGGAGACCGTCGAAGTCTCGGGGGTTCCTCCCACTCTCGATACGACGACCGCCCAGATTCAGTCGAACTACGAGACCCGGCAAACTCAGGATCTTCCTACCGCCTCCGTCGGACTAGGTGTCTTGAACCTCTCGCTTCTGCAGGCGGGCGTAGGTAGCAGCGGCGGCCTCGGAGCCGGTACTGGCCCGAGCATCGGCGGCCAGCGTCCTCGCGATAATAATTTCGAAATCGAAGGCACCGACAACAACGACAAAGGCGTCACCGGTCCGCTCATCTACGTTCCCAACGACGCCGTCCAGAACTTTTCAGTTCTCCAGAATCAGTTCAGCCCTGAGTTTGGACACTCCAACGGCGGTCAGTTCAACACTATTGTCATCAGCGGAAGCAACGCCATTCATGGGCGGGTGTACGAATACTTCCAGAATCGCAATCTGAACGCGCTGGATACCTCACTCTCGAATCAGGGAATCTATAAGGTTCCGCGCTACGACAACAATCGATTCGGCGGACAGGTCGGCGGAGCAATCATTAAGAACAAGCTCTTCTACTTCGTGAACTTTGAGTACAACCCGATCGGCGAAGCATCTTCGTCCGGATCGGTTGTGTGCGCCCCAACTGCGGCTGGCTACACGACCCTTCTCGCTGTCCCCGGCGTTTCCGCCAGCAACGTTCAAGGCCTGCAGAAGTACGCGCAAGCGCCCTCGGCCGATACGACCGGTGCTTGCAACTCAATTCTGGTCAGTGGCGTTGCCATCCAAACCGGCATTCTTCCGATCATCGCTCCGAATTACAGCAACACTCGGGCCCTCGTCACCTCGATGGATTACAACTTGAGTGACAAAGATCAGATTCGCGGACGCTACATCTACAACAAGCTGGTCACGCTCGACAACGCAGCCCAACTCGGCACTTTCTACACTCCGTTCTTGCAGCCCTACCATCTAGTTTCTCTGAGCGAGTTCCACACGTTTTCTTCCGCGCTCGCCAATGAAATCCGCGTCGGTTTCACCCGCACCGCGCAGAACTATAGCGTTCCGGGCGGTTCGTTGGGAAAATTTCAGAATCTTGATGCCTTCCCCAATCTCACCATCGATGAACTCGGCAATCTTGATGTCGGCCCCGACCCCAATGCCCCTCAATATGCCGTCCAAAACAACTATCAAGCCGTGGACAATGTTTCTTTGGTGAAAGGGAATCACACTCTGAAGTTTGGAATCGAAGTCCGCAAGAACATCTCGCCGCAATTATTTGTCCAACGTGCGCGCGGCGACTACGACTGGACCACTCTTCAGGGCTTCGCCCTCGACGAAACTCCAGATCACATCGCTGAGCGTAGCTTCGGCAGCGCAGGATACTCCGGCAACCAGTCCGGCATCTTCTGGTATGTCAACGACATTTGGAAGCTCCGTCCCAACCTGAGTGTGAACCTTGGATTGCGTTACGAGTATTCCAGCACCCCTTATGGCTGGACCCAGCAATCCCTCAACAGCGTCGCCGACGTTCCCGGACTGATCACCTTTGCCTCTCCTGCAGCGCCGAAGAAAGACTTCATGCCGCGCATCGGTTTTGCGTACTCACCCGGGAAGAGCGGAGATACTTCTATCCGTGGCGGCTTCGGTCTCGGCTACGACGTGCTTTACGACAACATCGGCACGCTCGCGCGCCCGCCGCAGATCGGCTCGACCATCGACTGCCCCGGAGGCGCCGCTTGCCCGGCTGGAGGCTTCCTCGCCAGCGGAGGCATACCGCCGCAAAACCTCAGCGGAATCTCCGTTCTCGATCCCGCTACGGCGCGAGCCAACACCTCTGCTTTCCTTCCCGCGCAGGTGAAATATCCTTACGCAGAATCCTGGAACTTCGGTGTCCAGCGCGTATTCAAAACCAACTACACGCTCGATGTTCGTTACGTCGGTAGCCGCGGCATCGACCTGAACGTGCAGAATCGCCTGAACTTCGTGCCCGGCGTCACCGCTGCGACCGCAGTTCCGACCTACATTCAGGCTCCTTCGCAAGCCACGGTGAATGGCCTGACCAACGCCTGGGCACAGTGCGATCCGACTCAGATCGTCACGGTGAACGGTTTGGCGGTCTGCCAGGGGCTCGCCCTCAGCAATGGCGGATACGGCGACGCACCCGGTACGCTCTCCTACGGCTATAACGACACCGGTGTTCCTCCGGGCGGCGGCTACGATCCGGCTTACTACAATGCCGGCTTCTACTCAGCGATCACCGCCTATGAGCCATGGAGCGCCTCCACTTACCACGGTCTGCAGACCCAGTTGAACCGTCGCTTCTCGCACGGCCTCCAGTTCCAGGCGGCATACACCTGGAGCCACACCATCGACAACAGCACCGCCGACTTCCACTCGACGGACATCTCCCCGCGCCGTCCCCAGGACTTCCGCAATCTCTCTGCCGAACGCGCCAACTCAATTCTCGATCACACGCATCGGCTCACCCTCACGACCATTTACGACGCTCCATGGTTCAAGGGAGACTCGAACTGGCTCAAGAAGAACGTTCTTGGGAACTACGAGATCGCTCCCGTCTATACCTACGAATCCGGACAGTGGGGCACGGTCCAGAGTGGCGATGACGCGAATCTGAACTACGACGCCGCTGGAGACCGCGCGATCTTCAACCCCGCGGGCCGCAAGGGCACCGGAAGCGACGTTCTCGGCTTGGTCGCCACCACTGGACCACAGGCTGGCAACATCGTGGCTTATCAGGCTGTCGATCCAACGGCTCAGTACATCAGTGCCCAGATGGGTACGATCGCTACCTCGAGTCGTAACACTCTCAAGACGCCCCCAATCAATAACTGGGACATCACAGTCATGAAGCATCTTGCAGTCACCGAGCGCATGCGGGTCGATGTCATGGCCCAGGCGTTCAACCTGTTCAACCATCCGCAGTGGGTGACTGGATCGATCAACAACGTCAACTCCATCGGCGACACCGGGGCGGTACTGAATTACTTCACCCCAACCTCCGCCAGCTTCAACAACGCCAAGACGACCTTCGCCAGCAATGCGCGCACCATGCAACTTGCTCTGAAGTTCAGCTTCTAGTCGGACGGGTCTCAATGAGGGGAGGCTCACAGGAGCCTCCCTGTTTTTGTGTAAAGAAATTTTTCCATAAGCATTCCTAAATCTGTTCGTCATCGACTCCTTTCTCGACAACATAAGACGCAGACATCTTCGTTTTGGTGTGCTGCATCTTTCAACATACAATCGCGGTCTCGAAATCTGCGCTACTGTTACCAGGAAACACACAATGAACTCGCACCCAGCGAAGTCTCTTTGTAGCGTCGTCGTCGCTTTAATTTTTGTACTGATTGCACACTCGGTGCGCGCGCAGCAACCAAACTCCACTCTCTCTGGTGCTGTCACAGATTCTTCAGGCAAGCCTGCTATCGATGTCAAAATTTCTGTTCGCAACGTCGCCACCGGCGGCGCTACTGAAGCGCAGACCGATTCCTCTGGCCACTACAGCATCCCGAATCTCGCTCCGGGAAATTATGAAGTCTCCGCTAGCCAGGACAGCCTCTCTGGCTCTATCAAGGTCACAATTCCCACGGACCAAAGTGCCAATCTGACGTTGACGCAGCAAGCCCTCCCCAATGCGCCCTCGAGCACCAAAACCGAGCCATCTCTGGAAGACCTGGGCTTCTCCCCAACGGAATCGCAAGCCGATGCAAAGCGCCAAGCCCTCCTCGACAAGCGCACTCACATGCTGAAGATTCACCAGCGCATGGGATTGATCACCACCGTTCCTCTAATCGCCACCGTGATCACATCGCTGAACGCGGGCGGCAAAAGCGAAGGCACTGCGTCTCGTGATCTGCATGTCGCGTTGGGAGCACTCACCGGAGACTTGTACGGAATCACCGCTTACTACGCGATTCGTGCCCCTAGAATTCCCGGTGACAAGAAGAAGGGGCCGATCAAGTTTCACGAAGCCATGGCTTGGATCCACGGACCCGGAATGATCCTGACGCCGATTCTGGGAGCCATGGCTTTCTCGCAGAAAAACAACGGAGAGAAAGTGCATGGCATCGCCTCTGCCCATGGCCCGGTCGCGATCGTTACGGCGGGTGCTTTTGGCGCAGCCCTGCTCTCGGTTTCCGTAAAGTTTTAGTTGCCGGACATCTGCGATAAGCTTGCGCCACCGTGGAAGAGCGGCCCTTCGAGGGCCGTGGACCCAAACCGTCGAGAACCTAATGACTAAAAGAATCCTTCCTCTGTTCCTCCTGCTCGCCCTCACAAATCTCTTCGCCGCCGATCGCCTATGGATCCTGAAAGAAAGCACTCTCACCTACCACGTCTCTCATCCGCTTCACCAGACCGACGGTGTTAGCCACGCAGCTCGCGGCAAGGGCATCTGCCACGACGGGCAATGCGATTTCCTCATTGCCGTTCCAGTTAAGACTTTCGATTCCGGTGACAGCAATCGCGACCTCCACATGATCCAGGTCACTCGCGGCGCGGAGTTCCCCATGGTCACCGTCCGCACCAAGCTGCCGGAATCGGTGGCCGGTTCTACGACCGTCAAAGCAGATCTCGAAGTCCAGTTCGCCGGTCAGACCGCCCACTACCAGCAGGTTTCTTTCGAAGTCACTACGCAGGGAAACGATAAACACATCGTGGGAACCGTCCCAACCACGCTCTCCGACTTCAAGATCGATCCTCCCTCGCTCCTCACGATGCCCGTGAAGAATGAAATCCCGGTGCGAGTCGACATGACCTGGAGTCTTCAGTAAAGCAACATCCACACACGAACCTCGAACGCCACAAGCGCCCGCCCGCGCTTTGATTGACTTGCCCTCACCACCCACATAAGATTTCGAGACCATGATCGGCCAGACCATCTCTCACTACCGCACCATCGAAAAACTCGGAGGCGGTGGGATGGGCGTTGTTTATAAAGCCGAAGATACGGATCTAGGCCGCTTTGTGGCTCTGAAGTTTCTACCGGATGACCTTGCCCGCGACCCGCAAGCTCTTGAGCGTTTTCGTCGCGAAGCCCGCGCTGCTTCTGCCCTGAATCATCCAAACATCTGCACCATCCACGAGATCGGACGCTATGAATCGCTGAACTTCATCGTCATGGAGTTTCTCGAGGGCGCGACGCTGAAGCATCGCATTTCCGGTCGACCGATCGAACTCGGACTGCTCCTGCAGTTTGCCATCGAGATCGCCGAAGCCCTCGACGCGGCCCACGCCAAAGGCATCATTCATCGCGATATCAAGCCGGCCAACATTTTTATCACTGCTCAGGATCATGCCAAGGTTCTCGATTTTGGCCTGGCGAAATTCACTCCAATGGCACGAAGCGGATCGGGCAGTGATGGCGACACGCGCACTTTGGATGAGGAGCACCTGACCAGCCCCGGCAGCGCCGTCGGCACCATCGCCTACATGTCACCGGAGCAAGTGCGCGGCAAAGAACTCGACGCCCGCACTGACCTCTTCTCATTTGGCGCCGTCCTCTACGAAATGGCCACCGGAGCGCTTCCATTCCGCGGAGACACGACCGGCGTCATCTTCGACGCCATTCTGAACCGCGACTGCACTCCTCTGGTCCGCCTGAATCCAGAACTTCCGCCGGAGCTCGAACGCATCATCGGGAAGGCACTCGAGAAAGATCGCGATCTTCGCTATCAGCATGCCGCCGATATGCGCAGCGATCTGAAACGCCTCAAGCGCGACTCCGAGTCCGGACGCCATCACTCGTCACTCGGTATTCCCGTGGCGTCGATCGGTTCCGACTCCGCATTGCCGCTTCGCTCCTCAGGTTCAAATCCCGTGCAGGCATCGGGATCCGTCCGCGTTTCTGATGTGGCGGTCGCCCCTCCTGCTCCGGCCAATCGCAAATGGCTGGCGATTGGTACGGTCGCAGTCCTGATTCTCGCAGCGGCTCTGTACGGCGGTTATCACCTGCTCGCCAATCGGCAATCTTCACCAACCTCAACCACAATCACGCCGGTCAGCCACTGGCATAAGCCCATCAGCGACGCAGCCCTCTCTCCCGACGGACACACCCTCGCGTTCACTTCCTACGTTCAGGGATTCGAGCAGGTGTTCGTGATGCTGACTTCAGGCGGAGATCCGCTCCAACTCACCAACGACGAAGGCAGCAAGACCCTCGACGGTTTCTCCGCAGATGGCACCCAGATTTACTACGAGCGCGACTTTGGCGTTTCGGAGGTTTGGGCTCTTCCCACACTAGGAGGCGCTCCCGCCCGCCTCATCGAGGGTAGAGGTGCACGCCTTTCTCCAGACGGGAAGAGCCTTTTCTACTTCGATATTGGCAGGGGAAGGCTCATGCAATCGTCCCCTGATGGCTCAAACGCGAAGCCGGTTCTCGCCCGCGATGATCTCCCCCTCGTGCCCCACGCTTATCTCATTTTCCCAGGAGGAAACGAGATTCTTCTGGTTGGAAGTGCTTCCAAAACTCCGACCGGCACCCTCGATCTTCAGCGCCTGAACCTGGCCACCCACGAGCACACCGATCTCGGATCCATCTCCGGGTCTCCGAACTCGTTTGCATGGGGAGAGCCCGGCAAGAATGTTCTTCTGAACCGTGACCTGAACGGGATTATCAATCTTTGGCAATACAGCTTGGCGGACAAAACGCTCACCCGCCTGACCTCCGGCGCTGGTCCCGATTCGGTTCCCATGAAGGACTCCACTGGCGACCGAATCTTCTTCGTGAACGGAAAGCAGTCGGGATACCTGTCCGTCTACGATTTCGCGAAGAAAAGCTCGAGCGACATCGTTTCGGAACTGGCGATTCAACCTACCCTTTCCCGCGATGGCAAGCGAGTCACGTATGTCACGCAGCCGGAACCCGGCCACAACGAGCTCTGGGTCTCCGACGTGGATGGCGGAAATCGCTTAAAGCTAGCTTCTTCTTCGGACACGCTCAATACGGGAGACTGGTCCCCGGATAACTCGCGAGTGAACTTCGAAAAAAGTAAGCGCAGCGGCGACGACAGCTTTCTGATAAACGTCGACGGGACTCATCTCCAACAGTTACCCACAACCCTGAGCGCAGTAGATTCTGGTACTTGGAGTGGAGACGGAAAATACTTGTATCTGGGTGGATATTTGAAACCCTCAGATAACACGATTTCGACCTGGAGGGTTTCCCCCGATACTGGAGCCGCTGAACCTTTTGGCCAAGCGTGCGGTTTTGCGATGGACACTTCCCCCGACGGCGGCTATCTCCTCATGACCCAACTCGCGGGCGACAAGACCGGCATCTACGAGCTGTCGACCGCTGACAAAAGCTGTACAAGCGTAGTTCCGGGAGTCACGACATTTTTCCCACGCTTCAGTCATGATGGGAAATTCGTACTCTATACGGTTTCCGCACGCGGGGAAGTCACTCTCTACCGTATTCCGTGGTCGTCGGGCAAAGTTACAGGAAGTCCGCAGCTCGTCTTCAAGTTGCCGTTCTCCTTCTCTCAACGCTACGCCGGTAATGCCTACGATGTCTCTCGTGATCTCTCCCGTATGGTCTACATCCGCCCCGGCGGCCAGTTCGACATCTTTTTGCTCTCGACAAAGTAGCCAGTCGCGCCTTTTCCACAGAAATGGATGTCCGCGTGTGACATCTGACCTTGCCCTCCACAGATCTCATGCCCCATCATCGGGGAGGCGCAAATAGTCCTCGACAAGATCGCGAAACGTGTAAGTGCTTACGGCTCAAGATTTTGCCCCTAACTGATTGCAGCCCATAGATTAATTCGCGATTTTCCCCTAACCCGAACATTCCAGAAGACCGAGGGGGAGGGGCATACCTCAATAAACTGGGGATTCCCATTTTGGGAACGGATTTTTAAGACAAGGCGCAATTTTCCAACGCAGAGAGTTCCGTGGAAGAGCGGCCTTTTAAAGGCCGCGATAAGGCGCGAAAAATTTAACTGGGCTTTAGCCCCTGTGCAATCTTGCAATACAAATCGATCGCATCGTGCAACTGACGTTTCTCGATGAACTCGCCCTCCGTATGCGCGACGTGAATCGATCCCGGACCGATCAGCAAAGCTTCGCCCCACTTCGTCAGTTTCGGAATATCGGTCGTAAACTTTGCGATCATTGTCGGCAATCCATCGACAGTCCGTAATCGCAGAAAGGGAAGCTCCAGCGGAAAAGTCACTTCAACCTGATCACCCGCAGTCGCAACAATCTGTTTACGCAATTCTGCAGACGGACCAATGAGCCGATACAGTAAGTCCGCGTGCGCGTGATCGGGAATCACATTCGGAGCGCGACCACCTTCAATCAATCCAATATTCAAAGTGCAAGGCCCAATCTCCGGATCGGAAGGCAAAGGCATCTCCCGTAATCGCACCAGAGCCGGAATCAGTTTGTCGATCGCCGACTCGCCCAGTTCCGGATACGCGGAATGCGCCATTCGTCCCTTCGCCGTTATTTCCGCTCGCAGCGTTCCTTTTGATGCGAGCGCAATATGATTCTCGGTCGGTTCGCCGTTCACCAGAAATCGGCAACTCGCAGGAGCCTGCTCGTTCGCCACCTTCGCGCCCAGACTGTCGCGCTCTTCTCCCACGACGAACAGCAATCCAACATAGATTCCTTGTTGCCGCAATCGCTCCGCCGCAGCGACTTGTGTCGCGATAATCCCCTTCGCATCGCACGATCCGCGTCCGTAAATGCGCCCAGCATCTTCCGACGAAGTAATAAACGGAGGAACTGTATCCATGTGCGTGGAGAAGACTACAGTTGGATTCTCATGATCAGGTGAAACCGCATACACGTTGAAGCGATCGCTCTCGACAGGCATCTTTCGGGTCTGATATCCAAGCCGGCAAAGTTCACCGTACAAATAGTTTCCAACCGCGGCTTCATTCCCCGTAATCGACTCGATATCGACCAACTGGCGCGTGAATGTGACAGCATCCATGCAGGAGAGAATAGCAGAGCCAGCTTTTGGATCCGATGCATCGAAGCGTCAATCACTGACCCTAGCCACTAATCACTCGTCACTGATCACTGATCGCACCCACGAATCGCTGAAGTTCCGGTAATCTGGAATGCGTGACCCCGAACGCCACGATTCGGTCGTTCTTCCTCGAAGGCCCTGCTGGACGCCTGGAAGCGATCCTCAACGCCGGAGCAGAAAATCCGACACACGCTGCAATTGTGTGTCATCCCCATCCTCTCTTCGGCGGAACTCTGCACAACAAGGTTGTCTTTCACACCATGAAGGCGCTGCACAGCTTCGGTTTTCCCGTGCTGCGCTTCAACTTTCGCGGAACCGGACTGAGTCAGGGAGAACATGATTACGGCGCGGGCGAAGTCGACGACGTCCGCACCTCGCTAGACTGGCTCGATCACGAGTTTCACCTTCCGTTAATCTTCGCGGGATTCTCTTTCGGAGCGGCCGTTGGATTGCGAGCCGCCAGCTCAGACGAGCGCGTTCGTGCGCTTATCGGAGTTGGCGTTCCGGTTGCTCCCGTTGCCGCCGACACGGAAGAGCCGCGCGTATACACATTTGACTTCCTGCGCGAATGCACGAAGCCTAAGCTGTTCGTCAGCGGCGCGCGCGATCAGTTCGGTCCGCGAGCAAAGCTTGAAGCGTTGATCGCCTCTGTCCCGCAACCAAAGAAGCTAGTCGTAATCGAAGGTGCTGACCATTTCTTCGAAGGAAGACTGCGCGAACTGCGCGAGGCCATCGAAGCGTGGGTGAAAGACACTCTCGCCCAATGATTTGACTTCAGCGCGACGAAGCGTAGCAATTCGAGTTGTTAGCTCATAGCTCATAGCTCGCTGCTCTCTTTATAATCACTTCCGCATGCCCGATCCCGCCCGCGAATCGCAGTTTCGTCAAATGCGCGAAGCCGCTCGATCTATTTTTAGCCAAGCTCTCGATCGTGCCTCGATCGCGAAAGGCTTCGCGAAGCATGTTCACTGCGAGCGCGGAATCTTGCGCGTCTGCGAAGATCTTTACGACCTGCAAGCGTACTCGCGAGTATGTGCGATCTCGTTGGGCAAAGCTGGACACACGATGGTCGAGGCCTTGGCCGAGCAGGCTGGATCATCGCTGGAAGGTATCGTCGCCAGTTCGGTGCAGCCTACTTCTCAAGTCCGCGGGTTTCGGTATTTCCGCGGAGGACATCCGACGCCGAATCAGGAATCCATCCAGGCTGCGAGCGCGATGCTGCGCGCGCTCGAGGCTCAGTCCGCTTCGGTGCTGGTAATTTTCCTGATCAGCGGAGGAGGTTCGTCGATCGTCGAGAAGCCGATTGACGACGAGATCTCCCTCGACGATCTGATCGCGACCTATCGTGCACTCGTGCATTCCGGAGCGCCAATCGCCGAGATCAACACCGTCCGCAAACACCTCTCTGCCGTCAAAGGCGGACGTTTGGCGCAAGCAGCGTTTCCCGCGCAGCAGTTGTCGTTGCTCGTCTCCGACGTCCCCGACAAGACTCCCGACGCACTCGCTTCGGGACCGACCATGACTGATTCCACAACGGTCGAAAATTGCTATGCGATTGCTGAGAAGTACGACTTGCTGAAGCCGTTTCCGCAATCGACGCGCGAGTTGTTCGAGCGCCACGCCTTGGAGGAGACGCCGAAGTCGGACGATCCCGCATTTCAGCGCGCCCGATGGTGGACCTTGCTTTCGAATCAGACCGCCATCGAAGAAGCCAGTAATGCTGCGGAGCACGCGGGATTCATCGTGCACGTGGATAACTCCTGTGACGATTGGGACTACGAAAAGGCCGCTCTGTATCTGATCGATAGAGTTCGCGAACTGCGGAAGCAGTTCTCTCCCGTCTGCCTGATCTCTGGTGGAGAAGTGACGGTGAAGGTCATCAACGGGGGAGTCGGCGGGCGAAACCAGCAGTTCGCTCTCGCCTGCGCAGAGAAGATTGTGGACGAGAACATTACTGTCCTTAGTGCGGGAACCGATGGAGTGGATGGAAACAGTCCTGCTGCAGGCGCGATTGTCGATGGCAGCACAGCGGAGCGTGCGGGGCAGAAAGGTTTGAAGATCCGCGCCGCGCTCGAGCGCTTCGACGCTTACCCATTGTTTACTGCGCTTGGCGAGGCGATCGCAATCGGTCCCACCGGAAACAACCTGCGCGATTTGAGAATCCTGCTGGCGTATTAAAGTGGCGCGTCGCAAAGGACCGATGCACTATCAATTGCACAGGTCCTTCGCTTCGCTCAGGATGACAAACCAACCGTTCTTCACGACAAACTAGCACTCACGATGGCAACTGAGAACCGATCACGCGGTCTTCTGCATCTTGCTCATCGCTTCGTCCATGTTGTGCTTCATCTCTTCCATAGTGTAGTCGTTGGTGTGCGTGGCAATCGACCACTTGTGACCGAAGGGATCTTTCAGTCTTCCGTAGCGATCGCCCCAGAACTGATCGGAGACGGGCATTTCAACTTGCGCGCCGGCCTTTACCGCGCGGTCAAAAGCTTCGTCGACGTTTGTAACGTAGATATGCAATCCCATGCTCGTGCTTCCACCGGATTCTGGGGAGAGCGAACCGAATTCTGGAAACTCGTCGGCCAGCATGACAATGGAATCGCCGATTTTCAATTCGGCGTGCATGACTTTGCCGTCGGGAGCTTTCATGACGCCTCGTTGCTCGGCCCCGAACGCTTGCTTATAGAACTCGATGGCGCGAGCTGCGTCGCGCACTGTAAAGAAAGGGGTGAGTGTGTGATAACCGTCTGGAATGGGCTTTACGGACATGCAGGACCTCCTGGGCTGGGATTTCGCTAGGCAGTTTACACCACGAGAACCGATCCGATTGTCACGGAGATTCTCGGCAAAAATGAGCGAACAAAAGCAAAGGCTGTACCACGAAGGACACGAAGTTCCACGAAGAAAATGCTAGAAGAATCGAGTGACGCCTTCTTCCAATACGACCACCCGGTCTTTGATTCCGTGAGCGATGGCTTCCTGATCGAGCAGTTGGAGTGGCTCTTCGACCGGTTCATGCGAGAGGCGGAACGTTCCGTAATGCATGGGAACCATCCAGCGGGACTTCAGATCCAGGAAAGCTTGGGTCGCGTCCGCAGGATTGGTGTGAACATTTCTAAACTGTTCGGGATTGTAGGCACCTATGGGAAGCAGGGCGAGTTCGGGAGCGAGACGGCGTCCGATTTCGCGGAAGCCGTCGAAATAGGCTGTATCTCCGGCGTGATACACGGAGTGCTTGCCCGCCTTCAGTACGAATCCACCGTATCCTCGATGCGAGTCCTTTAATACGCGAGCACCCCAATGCCGCGACGGAACATGCGTTACTGACAGATTGCCGTGGCGTGAAGCCTTCCACCAGTCGAGTTCAATGATCTCGGAGAAGCCAAGATCGGAAACCAGATCGGAGACGTGCGCGGGAATGATGATGGAAGGCGCAATGCCTCGCGTTCGCAGATTGTTCTGTACGATCGCGCGCAGGGAAGGACGATGCAAATGATCGAAGTGGGCGTGGGAAACCAGCACCAGATCGATCGCGGGCAAGTCGACAATGCGCAATCCGGGACGGCGCAAGCGCTTTAAGACAAATAACCACCGCGCGAAGTTGGGATCGATCATGGCGGTCTTGCCGCCGATCTGCACGAAGAAGCTGGCGTGACCGATGAACGTGACGCCGAGCTCGCCATTGATAGCTAGACGAGGTTTGTGGGTTTGACCGCTGCGAGGAGTGACGGCAGAATGACGCACCAGCCGTCCAAATTGGGTAGCACGTTTACGAAGGGCCGGATTGCGAAGCGTCTGTTTAATCATCCTGCTGCGGAGCCCAAAAAGCTTAAGAGGCACTTTCTCAATGGTAGTCCTCTTCGCCGAAAGAAACGGAGTGACATCTACGATTCGGCGAGAATTTTTACCAGCTATTCATCTTAGATGAATCGTGCAGACAGGGAGCTGCTTTTTAGTTTAGGGAAAGGTACGGCAGTAATCTCAGGCCCGATATAGAAGAAAGCCGCCAACAGAACAGGGTTGGCGGCTTTTCCCGGCTATTTTGGCTGCAAATGTTTACTTGATCCAGCGCGTTTTGGGGATCTCTCGGTGGCCCTCATCGTCGTAGAAAAACTTCATCTCGTGATCGGATTTTGCATTCGGCACCCGATGATCATTCACAGAACTAAAGCGCGGAGCGTCGTAGTCGAGCGGCAGAGCAGTTTTTGTTGTGTACATCGATTCGCTGTAGGTAGTTCCCGTCAATGCTTGAGCGACAGCGAAGACTCCGAAGGGACTGCCGTTGACGTAAGAGACGCCAATATAGTCGGCGACCATCGGTCCGTTGTCGGAGACTGGAAGCCATCCCACTTTCATTGCGCTTGAGAGCTTTGCACCTGCGGTCCAAGTTGCGCCGCCGTCGGTTGAAGTTGTGTAGCCGACAAAAAGTTGGCACGTAGCGCTCGTGCAAGAAGTGTTCGAATAGTAGTAGTAAACAATCGTGAGGTGGGCGTTCGCACCGGAGGTCGTGGGATCGACACCGATCCCCGGAATGAAATGATCCACTTTGCTGGTCGTGGGATCGATGGGAATGCGAGTGACTGCGCTCCAAGTGGTGCCGGTGGAAGATGTGCTCATCACGATGTCGTTCGAAGCGCATTTGGATCGGAAGCGGCAGTCGGACCAAACGACGTAGACCGTGCCCGCGCCGTCAATCGCGGCCGAAGGCAAGTTAGGATTGCGGAGACCCGCGGCGACGAAGTGGCTCTGGATCGTGGCGATCGATTGGCTTTTGCCCCAGCTTGCACCACCGTTAGTGGACGAGAAGACGTCGATTCCGCCACCTTGGAAGGGAACAATGACGGTGCCGTTCGGCTGCACCAGAGGCTCACCGCCAAGCCCACCGGCGTGATCGGATGAAGCGAGGCCCGGGCCCCACGTTTGTCCTCCGTCGCTCGATACGCTCATCAACACATCGCCCGTGCCATAGGCCTGATCCCACTCGGTGTAGCAGTTGCCGTAGTAAGGGCTGGTGGCTGTGTTGTCGCAAACGGTCCAGTTCTTGTCGTCCAGATGAGTCTTGTCGATGATGATCGGGTTGCCCCACGTCAGGCCATCAGTTGCGCGACTCACGGCGACGTCTCCAATGGTTCCCGCGCTGGAATTCAGACCGGCGAGAGGCAAGGTCGAAATCAACCACTCGCCATGCTTGGCATCGTAAGCGACGGACGGATCAGCTGCGGCACCGTAGGTTCCATTCTTGTAGTTCACGGTCAAACCCGGGAGATCGCCGTATTTCCACGTCTTTCCACCGTCGGTAGAAGTGGAGTAGCCGATATCACCGCTGCCCCATCCGATGGTTCCGGGTCGGCGCGCCACGTGGAAAGCGCTGACGATGGTGTTGCCCCAGGCGAAGGTATCGGGCTCCACTTCGGTTTTATGATCGCTATCGCTGTTGGTGAGATTGTCGACGCTGATTCTGACAAGTGAAGTCTGGGCGGAGGCCGGTATAAACAAGCCGAGTGAAAGAGCGAAAGTCAGAGCGAGCGAAAGCAAACTGCTTTTACGGTTGAAACAGGGGAGCGAGAGCGTCATTGGGTCTTTCCTTATGATGAAGCGTCGGTGGTTTGGGACGGAAGCACGAGCCCGCTCGGTGGAGGCCGCGAAGGCATGTGTCTGGCGCACTATATCTGATAGCTTTGGGACTGTCGATGTGAAGAAAGTTTCACAGTGAGCCGTGGCAGCGGCATTTGAACGAAATGTAAGACGCTGCTTGACCTTGATCGAGCGGTCATATTTAATCCGAAAAGTTCCTCACACGCACCGTTTTCGAAGAAACGAAGGAGAGTTCCGCATGCGAGTTGCATTTCTGGGATTGGGAATCATGGGCCAGGCTATGGCGACGAACCTGGTGAAGGCCGGCCACGAAGTGACGGTTTGGAACCGCACTCCGGGAAAACTGGTGGAGGGTGCGGGGGTGGCGCCGACTCCGGCCGCAGCAGCGCAGGGCGCGGAAGTAATTTGGATGTGCGTGTCGGACACGGATGCGGTGGAGGACGTGATCTTTGGAAAAGAAGGAGCGGAGTCGTCGCTTGCCGAAGGCGTGATTATTGCGGACTCGAGCACAATTTCTCCTTCGGCCACGACGCGGTTTGCGGGGCGCGTTGGTGCGAAGGGCGTTGCATGGGTCGACGCGCCCATGACCGGATCGAAGATCGGTGCGCGTGACGGTACGCTGGTGTTTATCGTCGGCGGTGCGGAAGAAAAAGTGGAGAAGCTGAAGCCCTTGTTTGCAGCTATGGGAAAGAAGATCTTCCGGATGGGCGAAACCGGCAAAGGACAAGCAACAAAGCTGGCGATGAATCTGCAAATTGCCCTGATTTTCGAGGGATTCGCAGAGGCCCTGACACTCGCTACCAAGCTTGGGGTGGACACACAGCAGCTGCTCTCGCTAATTGAGGCCACAATGGTGCGATCAGGAGTCGTGGACTATAAGGGGCCGTTTATTCTGCAACGCGATTTCACGCCGAACTTCCCGCTGCGACTGATGCATAAAGATATCCGGCTGACGCTCGAGGCTGCGAAAGAAGCGCGAGTGAAGCTACCAGCGCTGGAGACTGTCGAAGAGATTTACGAAATGGCGACCGAAGATGGGCATAAGGATCTCGATTATGCTGCGACCCTGACTCTGCTCGAGAAGTGGGCCGGAGTACAGGTGAAGGGAAAAGCCGCTTAGGGCGTCGAATCGTAACGGAAGGGAACAGCGAAAAGTCTAGGATCCTCCGGCCTCTATTTGCTTCGGGGCCGTGTTCAATCTTTTAGAACATCAGCGAACACGTCGTGATCGACATTGCCGCCGCTGATCACAAGGCCCACGCGTTTCCCATTCAGCAGATTTTTCTCTTTCAGCGCTGCGGCCAATCCCGCGGCACCAGCGCCTTCTGCGACATTGTGGGTGTCGATAAAGAGGATTTTCATTGCCTGGCGAATTTCCTCCTCGGTGACCTGAATGATGTGATCCACGTTTTGCAGAACCACCGCAAGTGAATCTTCGTCGGGAACGCGGCAAGCCATCCCGTCAGCCAACACAGTGCTCACCGGTGCTTCTACCTTGTGGCGCGCTTCGAACGACAGCGCGTAAGCGGGAGCTCCAGCGGCGACGACTCCGACGATCTTGGTATCAAGACGCAAACCATTTCGAACGGCGGCACAAGAGCAAACGCCGGACCCCTGGCCGATGGGTACGTACACGACGTCAAGGTTGGGTGCCGCCGAGAAGAATTCGAGCCAATAGGTTGCGACGCCCTTGACGATGCTCGGATGGTACGACGGCACGAAGTGCCAGCCGTGTTCGCGAGCGAGCCTCTGGGCGTGTTCTTTGGAAGCCTGGAAGTCATCGCCGAACTCGATGAGCTCGGCTCCCTGTGCGCGCATGGCTGCGTTTTTCTCGGGACTATTTCCGCGCGGGACCACGATATTGGCGGGCAGACCAAAGCGGCGAGCAGCGAGAGCCACCGATTGACCATGGTTGCCGCGAGTGGCAGTGACCAAGGCGGTAATTTCGGTCGATTCACGAAACAATTCGGCGGCATAGACGATGGCGGTGCGTGCTTTGAAGGCGCCGATTGGAGTGTGGTTCTCGTGTTTCACCCATACTTCGGTCTCGAGCCGCTCGCAGAGCAGGGGCCAGACAATCTGAGGAGTCGCGGGCATGACCGAATAGACGAGCTGTTGCGCGGTCTTGATTTCGTCAATGGTGGGCAGTGGGGCGATTTCGAGTGCTGGCTCAGACATATAAAATTGGCCTCGAACGACGCTTTTGTTGCGTGATCAGATTCCCGGAGGATTGTCGCTGATTCAAAGAAAACAGAGCCCAGGATGTAAAAAAAATAAGGGGTAAGTGCATGATCCGTTACGGCCGTAATGGGCGAAAACCCGCTATTACACAAGTATTACAGTCCCTCAGTTCTCGCTGCTGATACGTTTAATGAAGATTCTTCAACGTCGAAGAACGGGGACCTTCCTTCATCATGGAACTTCAAGATCTGGAACGAACGCAAGCATCAAAAGGCGAAGTCAATTGGATTACAGCCATTTTTATGGCTCTGTTTCACGTGGGGGCAGTAGCGGCTCTTTTCTTTTTCACCTGGAAGGCGCTCTTCGTAGCGATCTTTCTGTGGTGGGTCGCAGGCAGCTTGGGCATTGGAATGGCGTATCACCGACTGCTCACGCATCGTGGATTTAAGACGCCGAAGTGGGTAGAGTACTTTCTAACACTGTGCGCGACTCTAGCGCTCGAAGGCGGTCCGATTTTCTGGGTAGCGACGCACCGCATCCATCATCAGTTTTCAGATCAGGACGGCGACCCGCATTCGCCGATTGATGGCAAATGGTGGGCCCACATGGGCTGGATCCTCATGGGCAAGTCGATGCATCACGATTCGACGACGCTCGCTCGGTACGTCCCCGATCTTGCCAAAGATAAAGTTCACGTCTGGCTGACGAAATACCACTACGTTCCGCAGATTGTCCTCGGAGTGGCCCTGTACGCGATTGGCGGATTACCGTGGCTGCTGTGGGGAACCTTCTTCCGCACGGTGTTTTTGCTGCACGCGACGTGGCTGGTGAATTCAGCAACGCACTCCTGGGGGACTCGCCGGTTCGCTACGCGCGATCTTTCGACCAATAGCTGGTGGGTGGCGTTGTTGACGTTCGGCGAAGGCTGGCACAACAATCACCACGCCCATCCGACGGCGGCGCAGCACGGCTTCAGATGGTACGAAGTGGATATGAACTGGTACGGAATCTGGGTCCTGAAGACGCTCGGGCTCGCATGGGACATTAAGCGGGTTAAGTTGTCAGACGTCGAGCAGGGACTGATTCCGGCGCCCAATGGTCGATTGATCACGGCTGTGCCGGAGCCGGTTGTAGCGGGCGACTAAACCTGCACCTCCGCAATTCTTGGAGATCAGCGGCTTGGGAAAGCGACCCAGGCCGCTTTTTATTGGGTCCAGCTTCAGTTCCAGCACACGATCAATGCCAGATGCAGGTCAGCGCACTGGCTGGCGATTTCAGCAACTGCCTTTCTGGCCGAAGGACAGGGCCCCATATGGGAAAGCGTACCCAGCATAGACGTCCTCCAGGAAACCAGAGCTGAGGGTGCCTTTCGTGGCGTGAGCGATAACCACACCCGTGGAACTCACACCCTCCCCGCCGTCGTCAAAATTGATCACGAGCAGGCTGTTGATGATTACGAAACTGCCGCTTCCCTGGCCGCCTAAGTCCCCGGATATCGTGGCCGTGCCGCTGTGCACACCATTGACGGTACCATTGTCGACTAGCGTGAGGCAGCCCGTGTCGCCGAAACCCGGCGGCAGGGAAGCTTTCAACGAATAATTGCCGCTGTAGCTTTGCGCCGCAGCCGAACTGGGCGTCAGTGCAAAAGCCATGCCAAGCAACGCCAGCACAATCATTGAGCTCATTTTCGCGATCATTTTCCTAATCTCCCCATTCAAATCGTGAATTGGTAGTACGCCGAGATATATACCGACAGAAGCTCAACCAGTTGTCATCACAATGTAAAGGCCGAGATCTGAGCGCGCTCTAACAGCAGTCCTTGCAGGCTTAGACCGAACGTGAGCTCTCACTCAGATGTATAAGACTGGGGCGAAAGATCGGGTCTGGAACGGCTTGGCGAATGGAAATGCGAAGAACGGGTTGGCCAAGGCTGGTAAGGAATAGCATTTCTACACGCGAATGATCATAACTTCGGTGGCCTTGATGAGGGCTGCGGCGGTTTGTCCTTTTTTTAACTGCATTTCGCGTACGGCGCCGGATGTGATCAAAGAAGTGATCAATTGCCCTCCCACGGAGAGGGTGACCTGGCCCACCAGGCCGCTCACACGGACGTCGACAATCCGGCCGACGAGTTGATTGCGGCCGCTGATGCGCTGGTAGGTGACGCGGCGCTCGCCTTCATTGTGGCCGCGCGTGCGGTAGAGCAATCGATCGATTTCGGACTGCGGGATCCGGTAGTGGCCTCCGGGCGTTTTCACGGCTCGGAGCTTGCGGTGATAGATCCACTGCTTGATGGTTGGGTAGCTAATTTGAAGTTGAACCGCGGCGTCCCGAGGACGAAGTAGATTTTCGGGGACGTCGCCCCGCTCTTTTTTAAAATCCGGCATCTTCCACTCCTGACTGCGCGATTCAATTCATCCGTCGAGGATCAGCTATTTTAGAACGGAAAGCGAACCGACAGCGAAGCAGCGACACCTGATCCAGCGGCGACACTAACCAACGCAGGAGAGAGGTTCGAAGAAGCGTTAAAATCAGCATGAAGCCATGCGAATTACGAGCCGCCGAGGAACGATCGCGTTCTTTCTGTGTCTAGGGATCGGTCTGGTCGCGCTAACTGTTGCACTCAACGTCGGCTGGATCATCCTGAACTGGCGCGAAGGCGTGCTGTTGTTTTTTGGGATCGTGTTTTTCGCCCTGATCATTGCGGGCATGGTCGTCAATACGATTTTCCTGGTGCGGGAACTACGACGTAGCGAGCAGCATGACAGTTTTATAAACGCAGTGACCCATGAATTGAAGACTCCGATTGCCTCTATTCGGCTGCACGTCGAAACACTTCAACGGCGAGAACTGCCCGAAGTACGAAAGCAAGAGTTCTACAAGATCATGCTGAGCGATGCGGACCGGCTCACTGACACCGTGGAGCAGGTATTGCGCGCGGGGCGGGCTGGCGACAAGAAAGCCGGGCGAGATAAAGGGGACGTCGATTTTGCCCAATTGGTGCGCGAGTGTGTGGACGCTATACGAACCCGGCATCATCTGCAGCCCGAAGCGCTGCGGTTTGAGCAGGGGAACAATGGCAACGGAGCCTATGTGCGAGGCAGCGCTGAGGATTTGCGGACGGCGGTGGCGAACGTTCTGGACAACGCGGTCAAGTATTCGGTCGACGGCATTGATGTGCAAGTAAAGCTGGAGACACCGGATGACAAGCGCGTCGTTTTGAGCGTGCAGGATCAGGGAGTTGGAATCGCTGCGGAGGATCTGAAAAGAATTTTCAAGCGCTTTCACCGGCTAGGGAATCGGTCGCTGGCACACGTAAAGGGAACGGGACTGGGTTTGTTCATCGTCAAGTCGATTGCGAAAAAACATGGCGGAAAGGCGTTCGCGGAGAGTGATGGCGAAGGCAAAGGAACGACGGTTGTGATCGAGTTGCCGAGATTGGATTCTCCTGGCGTAAACGCACCGAAGGCGGACGCATGAGCCGTGTGCTAGTGGTGGAAGACGAAGCGCACCTGGCTCAGGGATTGCGCTTCAATCTGGAAGCCGAGGGGTACGCCGCGGAAGTTGTTGGGGATGGAGAGGCCGCGACGGAAAAGATTCTCGATAACAAAGAGAATTTCGATGTGATTGTGCTCGACATCATGCTGCCGGGGAAAGACGGGTTCAGTGTAGTGTCGGAATTACGGGCGGCGAGGAATTATGTGCCCGTGCTGATGTTGACGGCGCGAGGACGTCCGGAGGATGTGCTCAAGGGCTTTGCATCCGGGGCGGATGACTATCTGGCGAAGCCGTTTGACCTCTCGATATTGCTGGCACGTCTCCAAGGTTTGCTGCGTCGCAGTGCGTGGATGCACGGTGAGCCTCGGAGCGATAATCCAGAACCCAAAAGCAGTGGAAGCAGCGTGGGCGATTACGACCGTTTCTCGTTTGCGGGAAAAACGATCGACTTCGGGGCGCTGGAACTGCGTTCACGGGGAAACACGATTCATCTGACGTTGATGGAGTCGGAGTTGCTAAGACATTTGGTGCAGAACGACGGAAAGATTGTTTCACGCAAACAGATTCTGGAAGAAGTATGGGGTTTGCACGAAGACACGGACACACGGGCGATTGACAACTTTATGGTGCGCCTGCGGCGATATATCGAGGATGATCCGGGACATCCGAGACATTTGGTGACGGTGCGAGGGGTGGGGTACCGGTTCTTTGCGATGCCGGAGGGCTAGAGTTGCGAGTTTGTATCTCCGGTTACATTTTGAATTCGCGAAAGGGACGAGGAAGCAGGTTCCTCCCTATGATCGGATGACAAGATCTTTTTAAGACTAAGCTCTGCACAACTCTGCTAGCAGCGTTTCCCTACGCTGCAACGCGATTCCGTCAAGGCGGTGCAACACCACAAGGTACACCGGGATCGAGATGGCCGAAAGAATCAGGAACAAGAGCGTCGCGATCCAGAGATTGTTGTAGAGTCGCGCGATGGCGAAGACACCGACACCGAGGCCGACTATCGCGATTTGCGTGCCGAAGCTGGCGAGAACCGTCGTCTGAGAGACGTTCTGGCGACCGAAGGTAGCAAAGTCGCGCTTCTTCGGAGAATAAATCGACAGCAAGTTTCCAGCCGTGAAATTCAATGGCGCGGCGAACAGCAGTCCAGTCAGGGTTGCGACCGTCACCGCGAGGTGCGGAGCGCCGTAGAGGTAGGTAACGGCGATCCATGCGAAAACGGCGTTCAAAGTCAGAATTCCGGCGTGCGTGAGATTCTTTCCGAGCACGATCTGACGAAAGCGGACGGGTGATGCGTAGAAGAACTGGATGCCGCCGCCGTCACCTCCAAAGCTGTTAAACACCAAATTAGTGAGCACGAGCAGCGCATAGGCGGCGGCGCCGGGGAAAGCCATATCCGGGGTGCGGCTGAAGGCGTTCGAGTGACGCATCGTACTTAGTGGCCCGAGCCGGAAGATGATCAGCATGAAAATCGGCATGATCAAGGTGAGCAGCATGGGGCCGCTGCGGGCGAGATAGCGGATTTCTTTCTCGAAAACGGCCGAGACGGACTGCGAGAATCCTGGCAAGCGCCATCCGACCTGCGGAACCTGCACCTGCTTAACTGTAGGTCGAGCTGCGGCCTCACTGAGATTCTCTCCGCGGTATTGAGCATGAATGCGCAGGTGTAACAGCGAGGCTACAGCGAGAGTTAAGAGGACGAGGAAGAAAAGGGGTAGGACTGCGCGGGCGCGACTTCCATGTGCGCCTTCCGCGATGGCGTCGGCAGCCAAGCCGGGAGGCAACGCGGCCTGCGTGCGAGTTCCGACTTCAAAGGCACGGCGAAATTGAGGGTGCGGTCCGTTTCCCAAATGCTGCATCGCAGGACCGACCAACTGGAAACTCAGCATCGTCAAGATGAAGAGGACGCCGAAAATTTCACGCGTCCGGCGCTGAGCGAGCCAGCGTTCGAGCCATGCGAAGACCATCTGCATGAGCAACAAGTTGAAGAGTGCGAACGTCAGCAGAACGATCAGCGCCCACGGAAACAACAACGGTCGCGCCACCGTAATCCCGAGAAGAACTCCTACAACGAAGACTGTGCCGAGTGCGCTGGCGGGATCGAAAAGCCCGTAGGCGAGGCGGATCAAGAAGTATGCGCGATAGGTAAGAGGGAAGCGGAGCAGCTCCGAAGAATCAGGATTGTTGGTGAAGGCTGTTGCCATGACCGGAAAGAATTGCCAGAAGAACAAAATCGGCCATAGCAGAATGGCGAGATACTCGGATTTATTTTGAGAAACGAAAAAGAAGGAGAAGCCGACTGCGGCGGCAAAGCCCACTAAGCCACCGACGGCAAAGCCTCCAGTAATCAGGACGCGGGAAAATAGTTCCATCTTGCCGCGCCGTGAGCGCAGGCCGTTGATGAACATATGCCAGCGAAGTTGGGCAATCGCAGAAATTTGGCCAGGGATTGAGTCTGGATGTTTCATTTTGGGCGATTACAATTCTTGCACACGTTCGCGAATCCTGAGAGGGGGTTGAGAAGAGCTGTGTTTCCAAGGAGTTACCGAATGGCGCTCAAGGCCTTTTGGAAACTCGCCGATAGAGGCGGTAGAAATGTAGCGAAGTGATCACCGTCACGTGAGAACGTTGCGCCACTCACACGCGTTCCTACGTTGTAGTGGAAAACTAGAGTTGAGAGCTGGAGGTAGATGGAGTATGTCTGCGCCTGAAGGTATTCCGCTGTGGGACAGCGTTACGCATCCGTTAGCGAACGCCCTGGAGTTTGCCTTCGGCTGTCATCATTCAAAATTGAGCCGAGTCTTCACCATTGAGCGCCATACTTACAAAGTCTGCTGTGATTGTGGGCAAAGATTCGAGTATTCGCTGCGGACGATGTCGATTACGCACCGACGTCGATTGCTATCGGCGTTAACGCATGTTCGGGCTCAGCGAAGGCGGAGGCGCCTGCTGAGACGGCCCACCATCTCTGCGAAGCGCGATTCTATCGACGGCAATCACTAGCCGAGCCAAGAGAGTTCTTGTTCCGCAGGCCGCGATCCCCCCACCACACGCAGGAAAATTTCTTCCAAAGTAAGCTTCTCACCCGAAGAATGAGCGACGTTTCCTGTTGTCTGCGCTTCGACTCCTGCGCGCAATTCTTCGAGAGATCCTTGAGCGACAAGTCGTCCCTGATGAATGATGGCGACGTGGCTGCAGAGTCGCTCCACGATTTCGAGAACGTGTGAAGTAAGGAAAATTGTGGCGCCGCGGGCAATCATCCCCTGCAGCATGGACTTGAGAGTGCCGGCCGCAATGGCGTCTACGCCTTCGAAGGGCTCGTCGAGGAATAAGACCTTCGGTCCGTGAATTACGGCGGCCGCCATGGCAAGTTTTTTCTGCATGCCGTGGGAATAGTCGGTGACGAGTTTCTTCGGTTGATCAGCGAGTTGCATGAAGTCAAGCAACTCGGCGGCGCGCTTGCCAGCGGTCTCGCGATCGAGGCCGTACATGCGTCCAGCAAAACTGAGAAACTCGGCGCCCGTCAGGCGACCGAACAAAGCCATTCCTTCCGGAACGACTCCGATCTGCCGCTTTACCTCGACTGGGTGCCTATCGAAATCAAGACCCAAGATCTCGATGCGGCCTGAAGTCGGAGCGAGCAGGCCGGTGAGCATCTTGATGGTCGTGGATTTGCCGGCTCCGTTCGGACCGAGAAAGCCGAAAAACTGCCCCGGAGCAACTCGGAGATCAATGCTATCGACGGCGACAAGTTCGCCGAAGCGGCGAGTCAGAGCCTGCGTGGTGATGGTGGGTGCGCTGTCCATCAAACTTCCGAATCTAGCACACCCCCGGAATTATGTGCGGCGGCGCCTAGTCGTTGGAGGAAGTTTCTTTGGTTTTGGGTTTCTGCGCATCCGCCGTCCAAGGAGGCACGATACCCACAACGCGGGTGTAAGCGATCGATTGACCCAGATGCTCAGCGCCATGGCGGACGATGAACAGCAAAATACCTCGCTCGGTATTCTTTCCTCCGAACCAATCCATGCTTTTGTCGAGATCGGCGTCGGGCACGGCCTTGATCGCAGCCTTTGCGTGGGCGAAAGAGTCTTTAAGGGTGGCGATGACCTTGGCTTTATCGCTTGTGGATTTCTCCAGTCCCTTAAGATCGATGCCTGACGGGGGCGGAGTTCCGACGAGCTTGTACAAGTTGTAGTTGGCCGCACTGACGTGGAGGAAGACCTCTGCAAATGATCGGACGTCGGCTGAGGGCCGCCAGTTGTACTTGTCGGCGCGAATTGCCTCGGCAAGGCGCAAGAACTTGTCTTCCTGGACTATGACTTCCGCCAGTACTTCTGAGCGGTATCCCGTTACACCGGGAGTTCCGTCTTTGTAGGGATTCACTTGGCTTACCAGTGGAATAGTCGCGGCCATGACCAAGACCAAACAGGGTGCGACGAAAGTGAGTTTCATCGATTCTCCTGCATTCGCGCGCAAAGACTTTGGACCCACGTTCGAGCTGGGACACACCTCGGACGGTAAGAGATAGACGAAACAAACCGCAGATAGTCATCGAAAGCGAGTCGTGCGCCATAGGGCGATGCTACCTGCCGCTAACAGAGCGAGCATCGCGGCGGTGAGTGCAACCGCCCAACTCAAGCTGATGTCCATGTGCGGCAGTTGTGCTGAGAAGGCTAACAGGGCGAAAAGGCCGGTCGTTGCAACGATGAGGATCCAATCCAGAAGCGTTCGCGATCGTTGAGAGGCGCCAAAAGGGCGACCTTCCATTCCAGCGCGCACATATTCGTCTTCGATGCCGTAGCGTTGGCCTTCGCGGTCGGCGGCAGAACGCCAAGATGAATGTTCGCGCTCCGAGGCCGCGGACAGGGCGATTGCGACTGCACCCGCGGCCATGAGCAGTGATCCAGAAATCACTTGCGTATAAATCGTGCGAGTTCCACCTCGCAGTTCGTGAAAAACGAGGATGCCCCAGAGGAGTCCCCACAGCTGGTTCGTATTTGAAAGCGGAATGCCACGGCTGATGCCGACATACTTGGTTGCGTACTGCTGGAATAAATCTCCCAAAACCCAAACGAATCCGCCCAGCATCAACCAGAAAAGCACGGCACGTGCGGTTACGAGTTCGCGCCAGAGTGGACTTGCACCGCGATAACTCACAGCGAGCGAAATCATGGTGATCAGCTCGCCGACGGTAAAGAAAGTGATGAACGAAAGTGGATTCATGCCGGTGAGATAGGCTTTGCGGTAAGGGATGTACATTGTCCCCCACAAAATGCCGGCTCCGAGAGCGGCTGCGATTCCGAGCGCTGCTTTGCCCGGGGCTGCCTGATGCGACGACGCGATAGCCAGAAGCGTGGCTCCGGCGAACATGCAGACTGCTCCTCCTAACACTCCGAGCCATTTTTTCCATCCAGCGAATTGCAACTCTTTGAAAAGTACGACGCCCCAGAAAATTCCGAGCAGGCTGTTGGTATTCCACAGAGGGAACGCAATGCTGAGGCCGACATTGCGAATCGCGTAAATGGTGAGCGTGTTAGCGACAGCCCACATGCACCCGGCCAGCACGGCCCAGAGGACCAGATGCGGAGCCTGGCGCAGGTCAGCGCGAACGTGTGAAGTGCCTCGAATGAAGGCAGGCACACTCCAGCGCGCGAGGAAGACTCCACACACCATGATCAGCGAAATGGTGATCGGAGAGATGTCGGGATTGACGAGCTTAATGGGAGCTTCCGCACCGCCGAGCCAAGCTCCGGCTGCGAACCCGCAAAAGATACCGAGCGCCTGTAGGCTGCGGAGTCGGGTGGCGTGCAGCGATGGCGGAGCAGACTCAGGAAGGGTGGAGGTGGAGTTCAACGAAGCTTGTCCAGGAGGAAAAGGCCTCCGATAAGGACGCTGAAGGGGATCCAAAAATGAACGTCCGTGGCAATCGCACGGAACGTGGTGCGGAAGCGTCCAGAGGGCATTCGTGGCCTCGAGGTGAGTTGTTGAATCTGGAGTGTCATCTTAGGGATGGATCGCCAGAGAGTCAATCTGGTCCAAGACGATCCGAGTAGCAGGCATCCAGAGCTTATGGCTCGCGTATATCATGAACGCGAGATTAGACCTCATTTAAGGTGGCTCGTATGCGATCTGTTGGCCGAGGTGTCCGATTTTGTTCTGCAGCTATTTTGAGTTGGATGATAGCTCTGTGCTTCCTCACCTCAAGTTCCAGAATCATCGCTGCTCAGGACGGAGGATCGAGTGCTCCCACTAATTCGCTCAGCCCGGTTGAGATTGATCAAGCATGGCAGAGAGCCAGCGCCAAGTATGATGGGGCGCGAAATGAGATTCTGAAGCGCGTAGATCAGGTGAATGGCAAAGGCGCCTACCGGCCTGCCTGGGAATCGTTGCAGCATTACGAAGTGCCTGAATGGTACAAAGATGCGAAGTTCGGAATCTTTATTCACTGGGGGGTGTATTCGGTTCCGGCTTTTGGCAGCGAGTGGTATCCCCGTCAAATGTATTCTCCCGGATCGGCCGAGTATAAGCATCACATTGCTACTTACGGGCCGCAGGACAAGTTCGGGTACAAGGATTTCATTCCGAAGTTCAAGGCTGAGAAATTTGATCCGGCAGCGTGGGCGCGGCTGTTCAAGGAAGCAGGAGCGAAATACGTTGTGCCAGTGTTCGAACATCATGACGGCTTTGCGATGTACGATAGCGGCCTTTCAGATTGGACAGCGGCCAAGATGGGACCACATCGTGACCTGGTCGGGGATCTCGCAAAAGCCGTGAGGGCGGAGGGATTGCATCTGGGAGCATCGTCGCATCGAGTGGAGCACAATTTCTTTTTCGATCAGGGAAGGACGTTTGCCTCCGACGTGAACGACCCGCAGTATGCGGCCTTCTATGGACCGGCGCATCACTGGATGCCGAATCCGCCGGGAACTCCGCTCTCCAACGATTTCACATTCGTTTCAGAGGCATGGACACACGATTGGCTGGCGCGTGCGGCGGAGATTGTTGAGAAGTATCATCCCGATATCATGTACTTCGACTGGTGGGACGGGCAACCTTCCGTTCGCCCAGATCTGACGCGGTTTTCTGCCTTTT
Organism: uncultured Acidobacteriota bacterium; assembly: GCA_963818115.1. GTDB lineage: Bacteria > Acidobacteriota > Terriglobia > Terriglobales > Acidobacteriaceae > Sulfotelmatobacter. Next base: position 52,701 of record CAWFQZ010000025.1, on the reverse strand, counting down.
ACTACAACACCGTGCAAGGGGACGGAAAGGCAGCAGGCGTGATCAATTACAAAGACTATGCCATGCAACCGAGTTCGGGGGTTCTCGATATCGAGCGCGGTCAGCTATCGGGTATCCGGCAGCAATACTGGCAGACCGACACGTCGGTCAGCAACAAGTCGTGGGGCTATATCGAGAACGACACGTTCAAGTCCCCGGAGTTTATCGTGCATCAGCTCGCGGATATTGTGAGCAAGAACGGTAATCTGTTGCTGAACATCGGGCCCCGGTCGGATGGCACGATTCCTGAAGAGGTGCAGCAGGTGCTGCGGGATGTCGGAGCGTGGCTCAAGGTGAACGGGGAAGGAATCTACGGAACGCGACCATGGCGGACTTATGGCGAAGGGCCGACAAAAGTTGTGGAAGGAACGTTTCACGATACCGACACGCGAGCCTACACACCCGAAGACTTCCGCTTCACGACGAAAAATGGGGCGCTGTACGCGATTGAGCTAGCCCTACCTTTGAACCGCGAGGTGATGATTCATTCAGTTGGCAGAGGCGATGTGGGCGATGAAAAAGTGCGCGAGGTCGAGTTATTGGGTTTCGGCGGATCGCTCTCATTCCAGCAGACGCCGGATGGTTTGAAGGTCCATCTCCCGGAGAGCGTTCCTGGCAAGTACGCCTGCGTCTTCCGGATTCGCTTCGAGCACTGATAACCGCCGACCTATTTCACTGGGCGAAAGAATGCCCTGGCCGAAACCAGGGCATTTCTAGTGGCAGAACTGCGTGCAGCTTAGAACTGATTCCAGAGGAATTGGTTGTAGACTTCGTGGTGAAATTGGACTTCCTGCGCCTTAACAAACGTTCCTAGAAGTCGTGCGCAGCGGTCAGCGGAGGCCTGCTTCAGGTCGGCATAACGGCCTTTGACATCCTCACCGAGCAACTTGGTCGTCCAAGCAGCTTTCTTGAAGTCCTCTAGTGCGGTGTAGATGTTGTCGGGGAGGTAACGTTCGGCTTGGCGAAGGTTCTTGATCTTCGAAGTTTCGCCGTCGAGGCCGGTCTTGAAGATTCCCAACATGACCATGTAGGGATTCGCGTCGGGAGCCACTGAACGAACTTCAACGCGCATGCTCTTTTCGTTGCCGATTGGGATCCGGATCATCGAGCCGCGATCGACCGCCGAAGCTTTGATTTGATTCGGAGCTTCGAAGTGGGGATCGAGGCGGCGATAGGCGTTCACGCTTGGATTCAACAGCAGGCAGATGTCATTGCCGTGGGTCAAGATGCGGTCGACGAACGACCAGCCCATCTTGCTAAGCTTCTCTTCCCCTTTTGCGTCCCAGAATAAGTTCTTGCCGCCTTCGCTGATGGAAACGTTGGTGTGCATGCCGCTGCCGTTGACGCCGACAACCGGCTTCGGCAGGAATGATGCGGTCAGGCCCATGTGAGTCGCGACCTGGCGGCAGATAAGTTTATAGAGTTGAATTTGGTCGGCGGCGGCGACGACCTCGCCATATCCGTAGTTAATCTCAAACTGCGAGGGTGCAACTTCCGGATGATCCTTCTCGTTCTGGAAGCCCATCGCGCGCTGCACTTCGGCTGTGGTGTCAATGAAGGTGCGGAGAGGATCACCGGGCAATGAGTGATAGTAACCGCCGGTGTTGACGTATTCGAATTTACCGGTTTCGTGATAATGACGCTCGGCATCGGGCCCCTTGAAGAGGAAGCCCTCGATTTCATTGGCGGCGTTGAGGGTATAGCCCTTCTTTTTGTGGAGTTCGTCGGCGTATCCCTTGAGGACGCCACGAATGTCACCGGAGTAAGAGGTGCCTCCCTTGTCGATGACTTCACCGAAGACCAACACCTTGCCCGACCCGAATACATCTGCGGGCGCCCAATAGAACGCTCCCCAATCGATTCCCAGGCGAAGATCACTTTCCCGCTGCGCGGTGAAGCCGCGAATCGAGGAGCCGTCGAAGGTCAGGTTGTCGAAGCTTTTCAACAGGAACTTCTTGTCATAATCCAGCATGTGCAAGCGGCCTTCGAGGTCGCTGAATAGCACGGTGACGGCCTTGATCCGCTTTTCATCGGTCAGATATTTGAGGCGATCTTCCTGGACGTGGTGAGGTGCGGTGTGATTCCTGCGCTGGTCCTTCGCTTTGAGATTGAGTTCTTCGAGTTCGTCGTAGGTCAGTGCCAGGAAATTGCGCAGTTCAGTAGGCATGGATATCGTTCAGTCTCCTTCGATGTTGAAACTATGATTTAGGCAAACACGCACCACGATACAGGGAAGTTGAAATGGCTGGTTTCAACGCGCTGACTTTGGAACACGGAAGAATAGCGCGAGGGCCAAAGGTCAGCCAATCGAAAAAGCTGATGCGAGGCATAAAAGGGATTTATTCGGGAAGAGGTACACATGCTGTGGAAATTAGTGACTGGGAGCGACCAGAGTCGGCGCCATCCATTCGCTCAAAGGAGCTTGTCGACCGCAATCGAGGCACTGTGTCGCAGGGAACTGAGTGCGGCAGTTGGGGCAAACCGCTCCAGTCTGAAACGTATCGAAGGGCTGGCCACAATTTCCGCACTTCCAATAGCTGCCGGCCGGTGGCGCAGTCTTGCAGGTGGGGCAGGATAAACCTTCGCGCCGCGGAAGCTTCGCTATGCGCAGCAGAGCCTGAGCGTGCTTAAAGCCTCCCCAGCAATTCATGAGCATGAAAACGGCGATGGCTCCTAGCCAAACATCCTTGCTCATGAATGCCAGGATGATGAAACCGGCTACGCCGATCAGACCAAGGACAGTGGCGACCATCAGGCTGCGGGCTCGTCCCATGACGAACCAGAGCAGAGATCGGAGAATCTGTCCACCATCCAACGGATAGACGGGAAGAATATTGAAGACAAAAAGCCAGAAATTGATGTTCCGGACGGCGAACAGCAATCGGTACGCGTCGGGTGATGTCGAGGCCCATCCCAAGGAACGGCCCTGCAAAACGAGAAGATAGAAAATCGGCATCAGGGCGACATTGACTAGCGGCCCTGCGGCGATGCTCCAGAGCGTAGCTCCGGGACGCGGCGGCGGGTCGACATAAGCGACTCCGCCGAGAGGCCACAAAACGATCTGGTTTGCTCTGCCGCCAACTTGCCGACACGCCAAAGCGTGGCCGAACTCGTGAAGCATGACAATCAGGAACAGGGCCAAGTATTCGAGGACGTTCCATGTGACCGATGAGTAGCTGCCCGCGCGACTTTGAATTTCGTAAACGGCGACAAGGAACCAGGACCAATGCAGAAATAGGTCGACGCCTGCGAAGCGAAAAAGATGGATCGATCCTTGTCGGCCCGTTGGCATGATTGTGCAGTTTACTTTATTCCATCGAGAGCGGACAGGAGGGTTACAAAAGGGAAGTCATGCGTTCGCGACTACTGTCGATGCGCGGAAGCGCCGGCTGCTAATTCGCGGAGCGTGGTGAGAAACCCGGCTGCGGTGCGTGGGTCGTCCAGAGCATCCAATGCGATCGTTGCCGAGAACTGGGGAGATTCGGGGCGGAAGCGGACCTGAAGGACATCCTGCTGGCGAACGGTCATCAGAGTATTGAGTTCAGGGGTGGAATCCTGTTTCCAGTGAGTGCGGGTAGTGAGGACGACCGGTCCGGGCTCATAGACATCCCACTCGCGCTGATCGCGCTTGCGGGCAGTGATGTTACGGCTGTGAGCGCACCAGCGATGACGCGTCACCTCGAGGTGGAAGTTGGGAGAACCACCAAGGTCAGCTTCGAAGGTCAGAGTTTCTTTCTGGTTGTGCCAGCGGCTCAGAAGCCAGTGGACGGGTAGCGGCCGCGGGCGGAACTTCATGGTTACATGCGCGTTTTCGAAGCTGCGAGAGGGGAAGTGCAGCCGGGCATGAAGACGGGAACTGTTAAGCCAGTGGGAATCGAGGACTCGACCCTTGCCGGCACAAGCGGACTGCACCCAGCGCAGGGCTTCAGTACCCCGGCGGCGATTGTAGGCGGCGAAGAGGAAATACCATGCGCCGAGTGCGATAACCGCAGCGACCGCGTCAATGATTAGAAGGCGTCCCACCACGTCTTCCCCGAACCTCTGATGCTGATGGTACGTCCGAGGTTGCGGGTCGGGCAAGAGGCATTCGCCTCCAAAAGCGATTTTTTCGAATGGTGGACCCAGTCGGTCTGTGGAAAAGGCGACGGGCGCGCGAGATGAGCCGGGGGGACTCGTTCGCGGACACGGCGAACGGACCGCTACAATGGCGCGGTGGCGTTCGTCATTCGAGATTTTCAACCCGATGATTTTGATCTCATTTGGCGCATGGACCAGGAATGTTTTCCACCCGGAATCGCCTATTCAAAGCCGGAGCTGCGCGCATATGTGCGTAATCGGGGAGCGTTCACGTTGTTGGCAACGGGGACGGAGGGCGGAAAAGTTCATGGTTTTATCGTGACCCAAGGAGGAGCGATCGGGCACGTCATCACGATTGACGTAATTACGTCTGCGCGGCGCTCCGGTGTGGGTTCGTTACTCCTCCGGTCGGCTGAAGAACGTCTAAAGGCTGGGGGCAGCAGGGCCGTGGGTCTCGAGACTGCCGTCGACAATATTACAGCCCTATCGTTTTACAAACGACATGGATATAGCGTGATTCGAACCTGGCCCCGCTACTATTCGAACGGTGTCGACGCCCTCGTCCTGAGGAAGCCTCTGACATGAAACGCTAATGTCATTGCGCTGTTACGTCGTGTCCGGATACCTTGCTTATTCGGGAAGCTCAGTCAGGAACAAAAATGAAAGTTGCGATTCAAGGGGAACGCGGGGCGTTTAGTCACGAGGCTGCCGAACGGATGGTGCCTCGGTGCACGGTAGTGTCGTGTGCGCGATCAGCCGAGGTATTTGACCGGGTCGAACGGGGATCGGTGGCTGCAGCGGTTATCCCGATCGAAAACACTCTGGCGGGAACAGTCGCTGAACATGCCGATCTGCTCGTGTCGCGAAACGTGTTTATCCAGGGCGAATATCTGCTGCGGATCGTTCACAACGTGATCGCCGCACCGGGTGTGCGGTTGAAGTCCTTGCGTCGAGTGCTGTCGCATCCAGTGGCGCTCGATCAGTGCCGCGACTTCTTTCAGCGTCACCCGCAGATTCAGCCCGTGCCGTTTTACGACACGGCGGGCAGCGTGAAGCACGTTGTCGAAAACAAGTTGCAGGATGCGGCGGGAATCGCGGGCCGGCAGGCGGCTCGCGAGTATTCGGGAAATATCGTTGAAGCGAGTGTTGAAGATGATAAACGCAATTTCACGCGTTTTTTTCTGATTCGGAAGCTTAGCGAGTCGCGAAGCCGCGTGAAGGGAAGCACGGACTATCGGCGATTCATTCCACGCGGGGCGAATAAGACTTCAATTGCATTCAAAGTCAGAAATGTGCCCGGGGCGCTCTTCAAGTCTCTTAGCGTTTTTGCTCTACGCGACATCAGCCTGAGCAAAATTGAATCACGCCCCATGCGTGGGCGGCCCTGGGAATATGTTTTCTACGTCGATTTCCTGCGTGGGGACGACGAGCCAGCCCAAAACGCGCTGCGGCATTTGGGCGAAGTGGCTGAATTCGTTAAAGTGTTGGGCGTTTACGTTTCAGCGTAACCTCAAAACGGGAAGTGCCAAGCTTGCATCACACCGCCTTGTGACTCTGCACACAGAGTCCATTCCGTCGTGCTCTTAGACTTCGCTGTGCCGCAGTCATCCGATCCGCAGGCACTGAAATCAATCTAGGGAGGGTATATGCGATTTCTCCGTGTGACGGGGATTTTTGTGTTCGTACTGGCTCTAATCTCGATTGCAGCAGCAAAAGAAAATAAAATGGGAATCCATGACGTGAGTAGCGTGACGTTCGACGCGCCAGTGCGCATTGGAAGCGCGCTTCTGCCGGCTGGACACTATGTCGTCCGGCACACGATGGAAGGAGAGGAGCACGTCATGGTGTTCCAGCGCGATCATCAAAAGGATCAGTTCAGAGTAAAATGCACGCTCGTGAGCCTGCCCCATAAGGCCGTCCGGGACGAAGCCGCTTATAAAGTGAATGCCGCTAATGAACGAGTTCTGCAGGAATTGATATTCAGCGGTGACTCGTCCAAGCACGTTTTCTAGTTTGAGCTCCCAGTCCTAGCCGCGCCGAAGATCATGCGAACGGGTGTCACAAGGGACTTGCTGTGGTCGATTCGGAGTCTGATTCGGCCACAGCGCTGGAATGTGCTCGTTGTCACGACCTAGAGCGCTCGCGTCTGCGATTGGCTCGTCGATACCCGTTCACGAATTCCTATTCTGAAAAAACTGTTCGCGTTCTTGATTCTTAGGGCGCCACGATGCCTCGCGTCGCATTTAGTGCTTGCGCAGGGGTACCTGCCGCGTTAGCCTCTGGACCTTAGACACCATTCCACTCCGGCGATATCGGAATAGTATTGGGTTCTTGCGGGAAACGTTTTGCCGGCCTGAAACCTTTCCCCAATGAGTATCATCTAAACTTGAGCGAGTTACACTCAAGGAGAAAAATGAGCCAGCAGACGCCAGTCGAGCGAACTCCTAAGAATAAGGAAACAAACGAGCAAAAAGCTCTGCCGGTGCTTCCGGTACGAGACACAGTGCTGTTTCCGCACGCTGTCCTGCCACTAACAGTAGGGCGGGAAAGCTCGGTGCAGCTGATCAACTCTCTAGGCGAAGACAAGACCATCATCGTAGTAGCCCAGCGCGAGGCGCGGGTCGACGCCCCTCAACCGAGCGACTTATACACCGTTGGGACTTCGGCCGTCGTTCACAAAGTCGTAAAAATGCCCAATCAGAGCCTGTTTGTGTTTGCTGAAGGCCTGGAACGGGTTCGTTTGGCCGAATTTACGCAACTTACGCCCTTCATGAGCGCGCACTATCACGTGCTGCCGGAGGGAGTTGCGCCGTCCGCGACTTCTGAAATCGAGGCATTGCAAAGAAATGTTTTGACGCTGTTCCAGCAGATCGTTGCAGGTTCTCCGACCCTGTCGGACGAACTTTCGACCGTCGCAATGAACATTGACGAGCCGGGACGCCTGGTGGATTTCATCGCGTCGTCTCTGCCGTCCCTGTCCACGCCCGACAAGCAGGACACCCTGGAGACTCTCGACATCCACGTCCGACTGGAAAAGATCAACCAGCACCTGGCGAAGGAACTTGAAGTCCAGCAGCTTCGGAACAAGATTCAGAGCGAAGTGCAGGATCGCGTACAGCAGACGCAGCGTGAGTACTACCTGCGCGAGCAGATGAAGGCCATCCAGAAGGAACTGGGTGAGCAGGACGAAGGGCAGCGCGACGTTGAAGATCTCAAGAAGAAGATCGAAGAAGCCGGCATGCCCGATGAGGTAAAGAAAGAAGCACTGAAAGAACTGGGCCGGTTGTCGCGCATGTCGCCAATGGCTGCCGATTACTCGCTGACGCGGAATTATATCGAGTGGCTTGCGGTGCTTCCGTGGGCGAAGACATCGGGTCAAGAGATCGAGATTCTAAAAGCGAAAGAGATCCTGGATCACGATCACTACGATCTCGAGAAGGTGAAGGACCGCATTCTCGACTATCTCTCGGTTCGGCGTTTGAAGCCGAATATGAAAGGGCCCATCCTGTGCTTCGTTGGGCCTCCAGGAGTCGGCAAAACTTCGTTGGGAAAATCAATTGCTCGAGCACTCGGCCGGAAATTTGTGCGGCTTTCGCTGGGCGGCGTCCACGATGAGGCTGAAATTCGCGGACACCGGCGGACGTACATCGGTGCGTTGCCGGGACAAATCATCCAGGGCATTCGCCGCGCAGAGACGAAAGATCCAGTGTTCATGCTCGACGAAATCGACAAGGTGGGGCGGGATTTCCGCGGAGATCCGGCATCGGCATTGCTGGAAGCGCTGGATCCTGAGCAGAACGCGACATTCCGAGACAACTATTTAGACGTCACCTTCGATCTGTCAAAGGTGCTCTTCATCACGACTGCTAACATGCTCGACCCAATTGCCGAGCCGTTGCGCGATCGCATGGAGATCATCGAACTGCAGGGCTATACAGAAGAGGAGAAAGTTCACATTGCTTTCAAGTATTTGATCCCGCGCCAGATTGACGAGAACGGGATCACGGCGGAGCAGATTGAGTTTCCGGAAGAGGCGGTTCGCTATGTTATCCGGCACTATACGCGGGAAGCGGGCGTGCGCAGCCTGGAACGGACATTCGGGACGATCTGCCGCAAGCAGGCGCGGAGATTGGCAGAAGGAAAAACCGAGAAACTTGTCGTCACCAAGGAGATCGTGCAGGAATTCCTGGGCGGCATCAAGATTCGGAGCGAAGGCGAAATTGCCGAACGCACCGAGCGTCCGGGAGTTGCGGTAGGGTTGGCATGGACCCCGTCCGGCGGCGATGTGCTCTTTGTTGAAGCCAACGCGATGAAGGGCAAAGGCGGATTCACCATGACCGGACAAATCGGTCAGGTGATGCAGGAGTCGATGCAGGCTGCATTGACCTGGGTCCGGTCGAATGCGGATCGCTTGGGCGTGGCGGAGGACTTCTTTGCCAACCATGACCTTCACATCCACGTGCCTGCCGGAGCGATCCCGAAGGACGGTCCTTCGGCCGGTGTGACCATGGCGACGGCGTTGGTCTCGTTGCTGACCAAGCGTCGCATCACGCCGCTTCTGGCAATGACGGGAGAGATTACGCTGAGCGGGAACGTCCTTCCGGTCGGGGGGATCAAGGAGAAAGTGCTGGCGGCCAAACGAGCAGGTGTTCGCGACGTGATCCTGCCTGCTGAAAATAGGATGAACGTGGAAGAGGATCTCTCGCCCGAACAATTGGAGAACCTCACCGTTCACTATGTGAAAACGATTGACGAAGCGCTGACCGTGTCGTTGCCTGCGGTAGCCCAAGGGCCGGCGGCGAAGATCCTCACGACTCCTCCCAAGGATCCGAAGCAGGATTACAATCCGACCCCGATCAAGGAGCCGGAGCCAGTTCACGACAAGGTTCTGACACAAGCCTGAGTTATATCGATACTTCGAAGGCCAGTCTCATACGAGGCTGGCCTTTTTTGTTGCACCTCGAAGAATGGCTAGGAATACGGCTTGTCGCCTTATATCGCGGTACACTGGACGCGCCATGAGAGTGCGGGTGCTTTTCTTTGGGGTCTTGAAGGAAATTGCGGGGAAGTCGACCGAGGACGTAGAGCTCCGGGACGGATCGTCCGTGCGAGATGTGCTTGAACGCTACGAAGCGCAGATTCCGCAGTTGAAGGCACTCTTGTCATCCGTGGCATGCGCAGTGAACCAGCAATACTCCGGCCCAGAGACGAAACTAAGCGCAAACGATGAGTTGGCGTTATTGCCGCCCGTAAGCGGAGGCAGATCCGAAGAAGCGCCACAGAGAGCAGCTCAAACATCGACGGAACAGATACGTTATGCCCGGATTGTCCGCGCGGCCATCGAAACGCCAAAGGTTCTCGATAATCTGAAACGCGGAGAAGACGGCGCGGCTCTGGTGTTTGAGGGAGTGGTCCGGAATCACACGCGAGGGCGGAAAACTTTGTACCTGGACTACGAAGCCTACGAAGAAATGGCGCTGAACCAAATGGAGGCACTGGCAAAAGAAGCTTTGCAGCAGTTCCAAATTCGCGATGTAGCGATCGTCCACCGACTCGGACGCCTTTCGATTGGCGAGATCAGCGTTCTGATTGCGGTCGCCTCGGCGCATCGCGGTCCTGCCTTCGACGCGTGCCGATGGCTAATCGATACTCTCAAGAGAAAGGTGCCGATCTGGAAGAAGGAATATTTTGAGGACGGCGCCGTTTGGGCCGATGGGGAACCCTTTCCGGCCGATATTCCCATGGCGAATTCCTGAGGGCAGGCAGCCCACCGTCAGAAGCGGCATCTAAGGTATCGGCCTCCATTTTTGAAGGCAGATAATGTTGGCGGATAACCCAGCCAATCGGGTAAAAGCCAATTCCGACTGCAGCCCGATGAACGAACTCGAAAAGCCCTAAAGGTATACTTCGTTTACTCAATGAGAAAACCCGCCGCCAGCTTGTTTCTGGTAAGCCTGCTTATTTTTGTCGGCGGGATGCAGGGGCAACAATCTTCCTCCCCTCCCCCGACCGCCAAGCCAGATTCACAGTCACAGCCGTCGACCACGCTAAAGGTCGACGTCAACCTTGTGAATGTATTTGTGACTGTGACGGATGCGCAGGGATCTCCTGTTGCGGGGCTCACGAAGGACAACTTTGTTCTGAAAGAGGACGACCACGAACAGAAGATTGCGGTCTTCGACAAAGAGTCAGCGCTGCCGCTTTCGATCGCGCTGGCCATCGATACGAGTTTGAGTACGCGCCACGACTTGCCGCTCGAACAGGCTTCGGCCAAGCGTTTCGCGCACGCCATCCTGCGTCCTGTTGATGCGCTTTCGGTATACGGTTTCAGCGAGGTTGTCAACGAGGCAACGCACGGTTTTACGTCGGATCTTAAGCGTATTGACGAAAGTATCGAACATATACGGGTGGGCGCGGCCACGGCACTCTTCGATGCCATCTATGTTGCGTCACGGTCTCTCGACCGCCGAAAAGGACGCAAGGTGATGGTGCTGATCACGGATGGCGGCGACACGATCAGCCGAGTTGACTACAAAGAAGCGGCGCGCGCGGCCGAAGAGGCCGAAGCCATCGTTTATTCGATCATTATCGTTCCGATTGAGAGCAGTGCCGGACGAGAGACTGGAGGGGAGCACGCTTTAATTCAGCTCTCCGAGGACACAGGTGGAAAGTATTACTACGCGACTTCAACTGCCCAACTTGACGATGCCTTCCGAAAGATCAGCGACGAACTGCGCACACAATATTTGCTGGCGTACTATCCGTCCCAACACAATTCGTTCTCAGAGTTTCGACGAATTGAGGTAAAGATCGCAGGCGTGCCTGAGTCCGCCGCCTACCGTGTTCGGCACCGGGCGGGATACTACTCGGTCAAGTCTGAATTCTAGGTTTTTGGCGTTGACAACAACAGACTAAGCGAGACATTTCGTCAGGAAACAATTTGCTTCCAGTCGCAATGATCTCAAAGGCTTTCCACTTTCTCAGAAGGGAGATACAGTATTTGGAATGCGAGCGCTAGAAACTGCAAGAAGATTCCTTCCCCGCTCTTACCGCGCAAATGCAAACATATTGAATTAACAGGCTTTTCAGGACTCAGGAATTGATCCAACGAAGGCTGGCCGAAAAATTGCATAAACAGCTACCAAATTAGAGGCCTGGCAAGGGTACACTTCAAAAATTGTTTAGACGCGCCGACCACTCAGAACAAGGTGTACCACTTAGAACCCGACGCTTAAAGCAGATCGCAAGCGATACCAGAGTTCTAAAACACAAGGCTTCCCAAAAGAACTGACCTGTAGGTTCTACAAAGATTCCGAAAGGACGGTAGAAGATGTTGAACCTCAATTCCCCCAGAACTGCAACCCGCTTTGCTCTCTCCATGAGTTTGGTGACAACTCTTGTACTCATGGCGTCGATGGCATTTGGCCAAACCTCGATTTCAACCGGCAGCGTTGTGGGGACCGTGACCGACGCTTCGGGAGCTGTCGTCCCCAATGCGAATATTACGATCACCGGACCCACGGGTCAGACGCTGACCGCGAAAACGAACGACCAAGGGGGCTACTCGGTCGGAAGCTTGATCCCCGGTGTTTACAAAGCGCGCGTAGAGGCCAAGGGTTTTAAGACCGCGCAACTATCCCTAGATGTAAAAGTGGATAGCACTGCCAATGGCAACATCAAGCTGGAGGTTGGGCAAGAGAGCACTGTGGTCGACGTGCAGGCGAGTGAAGTGCAGGTTAACACCGAACAAGCCACTGTGCAGGGCGTTTTGACGTCTGCCCAGATCGAAAACCTTCCGGTCAATGGCCGGAATTTCCTCGACTTGGCTCAGCTTGAGCCAGGCGTACAGATTCAGGATGGACAGAATTTCGATCCGACCAAAGCCGGATACTCGTCCATTTCCTTTGGTGGACGGTTCGGGCGCACGGCGAGAATTGAAGTGGATGGCGTCGACGTTTCTGATGAGACCGTCGGAACCACGACGACCGATATACCAGCTAGCGGAATTCAGGAATTCTCCATCGGTCAGGCAAGTCTGGACATGTCGACCGAACTCACTTCTTCTGGATCGGTGAACGTAACGACCAAGTCAGGAACGAATTCGATTCACGGCGAGGCATTTGGTCAATTCCGCGACAGTTCAATCGGCGCGGCAGCACTTCCGGGAGGAGCATCCCCGCCGTTTCAACGCAGCCAGTACGGCGGCGATTTGGGCGGACCGATCCTAAGAGACAAGCTCTTCTTCTTCGCTGACGGAGAGCGAACGAAACAGGATACGCAAACGCCGGTACCGATTTCTGCTCCGTTTAACATCTACTCCGGAAGTTTCAGCGATCCCTTTCGCGAGGACAATCTGCTAGGCCGCCTCGACTACTCCTTGACCAAGAGCGCACGTCTCTTCTATCGCTTTTCTTATTTCAAGAACTTGCTGGGAGCCACCTTCGGTCTGGGATATTCGGTGTATGACAACAAAGACATCACCCGGAATCACGTCTTGGGTGTGGACTTCAACACAGGACCATTCACCCACTCGATTCGTTTTTCGTATCTGAAGTTCCAAAATCAGATTGTGGATGCGACGACGGGCAACAGTGCGCTACCGTTCAACAACATCGGCGCAGAGATCTTTATGGGCGCCACCGGACTGGTCGCCGGGCCGAATCTACTGGCTCCTCAGAGCACGCCGCAAAGCGACCACGAACTCAAGTATGACGGCAGCCGGATTCTCGGCACGCATATAGTGCGATTCGGAGCTACCTTCAATCATCTCCAAGGCGGCGGGTTTGCTTCGTTCTATAAGAATGGGCCGACGATCACATCGGCCGTCACTCAGGATGACATCACTGCAGCGGCGACCGGGCCCTTCCCCGGAGGAGCTTCGAATCCGTTGAACTATCCGGCAGACGGCGGCTACGTGCTCGGCAATGGACTCGGTTATTCGACGACTAAGGCAGCACTTGGTTTCCCGGCGGGCGGATTGGGTCCCGACAACCGGATCCTGTTGTATCTGGGGGACTCGTGGAAAATCAGACCGAACTTTGTTCTGACGTACGGCTTGCGTTACGAGCGCGACTCTGGCCGAACCGATAGCCAGTACGCGGCGATTCCGCAGCTCAATTCGTTGATCCCAGGATTGGGAAATCCTGTGACTCAACCTAATAAGAACTTTGCTCCGCAGGTTGGTTTCGCGTGGGATCCGTCCCGCAACGGCAAAATGTCGGTTCGCGGCGGCATCGGCTTGTTCTGGGAAAATGCGATCTGGAACAACGTGTTGTTTGATGGACCATTCCGCGAGCCAACTGGTGCTTTCCTCCAGACTCCTTCGCCATGCTCATCCGCGGGACAGCCAGCACCGCTGCAAACCTCATCGGGAACAATCACGCCATCTGCTGCCGTTTGCGGTAGTGGCGGCAGCTACCCACTCATCGGAAACGCCCTGCCCGCGTTGCTAGCCCTTCAAGCGCAATATCAGGCGGCTTCGCCGCTGGACTTGCAGCAGGCGAACCCAGCTTTTGCCGGGCAATACCTAACGGATTGTGCTGGAGGCACGAATTGCTTCTTTGCTCCTGGCAATTCGATGTTTAACCCGAACTATAGGTCACCCCGATCCATCGTGATGAATATCGGTATCCAGCGCGAGCTTCGGCCCGGCATGGTGCTGAGCGTGGATTACATTCGCAACGTGCAAACGCACTTCCTGCTGGGGGTTGACCAGAATCATGCTGGCGATATCAGCACCTTCAATGTAGTTGGTGCGCAAGCCGCGATCGCTCAGACGCTCGCCGCTTGCGGGGCCCCATCAGTCGCTCAATCCTATTCCGTCAATTGTCCGTTCGATCCGGCTACAGGAACAACTGATAGCGGAACTTGGGGCACTATCAATAATCCTGCTCGGCCGGCCACTATGGCTGATTATGCTGGGTATGGCCTGGGTTCTTCTTCAGACATGGGCGGAGCAAGCTGCCTTGCGGCGCTTGGTCACAATTGTGCATTCCCAGGAAAGAACCCGAATGCTCCTCCGATCGGCATGCTTTCTCCAGTCGGGCGTTCTCTCTATAACGGATTGCAAGCGAAGCTGATCGAAAATGTAAAAAATCCCTTTCGGGGAGCGCATGCCTTGAACTTCCAGATTTCCTATGCGCTATCACGCTTCGACAACTCAGGCGGAGGCGTTGCGGCTGACGCCACGGTGACCGCCTCGAGCGGAGATCAGGATTTCATTGTTCCTGCTCTCGATAACTCCAACGTCAATCACTATTTCGGGCCCTCGACGTTGGACCGCACTCACCAGATCTCCTTTGGCGGCTACCTCGATCTGATTGCGGGCTTCCAGTTAGGCATTATGTCTCACTTCTACAGCCCGCTTTCGACGACCCTCACCGTGCCGAATACCGGCAACGGGGCCGGAGAAATCTTCCGCACGGATTTCACCGGTGATGGAACGACGCAAGACCCAATCCCGGGAACGAAGGTCGGGAACTTTGACCGGGGAATAAACGCCAGCAACATCAATCAAACGATCTCAAAGTACAACGCGACAATTGCTGGACAACCAACGCCCGCGGGAGAGGTGTTGATCAATGCGAACTTGATGAATGCTACTGATCTGGCGGCTCTGGGTGCCGTTGCTCCGACAGTGCCGGCGGCACCGGTCGGTCAAGTCGACCTGGGTTGGCTGCGGGCGTTCGACGCAACCATCGCGTGGAGCCATACGTTCTTCGAGAAGGTGACGATTAAACCGTCAGTCGGTTTCTACAATCTTCCGAATTTTGCCAATTTCGATTTGCCCACGAGTATGATGTCGGGCCTGCTGACGGGTGGCACCGGCAGCATAAACGGCACCAACTACGCTGGGCATTTGGTCAATCGAGTCGGAGTCGGAACGGGCGTTTATACGCTCGGATCGCCTCGTGAAACCGAGTTTAGCTTGAAGATTATTTTCTAACTGAAGTACTCTTGAGCACACCGACACCAGCCCCAAAGGGGCTGGTTTTTTTTACGGATTGAGCTGAGAACGCAAACGCTTTGAGAGCTTTTCGATCTGCTTCAATTTCTCAATCACATCTTTAGGGAGCATGCCTTTGCGGACGCTTGCGACATCGGAAGGAATCGTCTGAGCGGTCCGCGCCAGGTCGTCTGCTTCTCTCTGAGCCTCTACCAAATCGATGTGTTTCGATGGCAAGGATGGAGATTGTGATTGTTGAGTCTGATCGTCCATGGACCCTGGAGGCGTTGGAAAGTGGTGGGTGTTTTGCGGAACGGCCCGCGCGGAGCAGAAAACAAGGAGCGAGAAAACGAACAGTGATCCCAAACTCTTCACGGTGAACCTCCTGCCGGAGGAAAGAAAGTTGGCGGTATTGTACTCTTGATTCTGGACTGTTCTCCGCGCCTGTGGTCGTTCTGGAATATACGGTTTGTGTACAATGCGAGCATGTCGTTTCGGAGTCAACATGGAAATCCCGGCACCAAGCGCGGCCGGACGCCTCCGCCAGAGGACACGTTCGAGGAAGCTTCGTTTCTCAAGGGACTGGGCGAAAAGCAGAAGCCGGTGTCGATCAAATTGATGGATGGCCAAGTCGTCCGCGGTTGGGTCGAGTACTACGATCGGAATATGGTGCGGCTCACGCGCGAGGGCGCTCCAAATCTTTTCATCTTCAAGCACGAGATCATGTATATCGCCGAAGATGGCGAGAAAAAGAAGTAAAGGCCGGAGGCCGTTGCTGGCGAACCTGCGATGCAGCTGTCACCGACTACCAAACGACCTGGTTCGACCAATCCTGGATTAAAAGATCGAGATCCGTGACGAATTCCACTCATGACAGTTTCCTTCCCGCCATGTCCACCATCGCCCGTGAGGCGGGTGCATTGCTCCTGCAGTACTTTCATCAGGGACTGAAAATTGAATACAAAGGTGACGCTGACCTGGTGACCGCTGCGGATCGCGCTTCGGAGACACTGATTCGCGAGCGCATCTCAAAAGCATTCCCGTCGCACGACGTGCTCGGTGAAGAGCAAGGACTGAGCGACCAGGGCGGCGACTACCGCTGGTATGTGGACCCTCTCGATGGAACGACGAATTTCGCGCATGGATATCCAGTTTTCTGCGTGTCGATGGCGTTGGAACACCGACCGCATGGCGGTTCTGGTGAGCGAGTGGCCGGAGTAGTTTACGATCCAACGCGCGACGAGCTATTCACTGCCGAGCATGGGAAAGGCGCCGAGCTAGATGGGAAGCCGATCCATGTATCGAAGACCGCGCAGTTGAAAGAATGCCTGGTCGCGACAGGGTTTCCCAGCCATAAGCGGCACAAGAATCCGAATATCCATTTCTATCACCAGATCACTCTACGAACGCACGGTGTGCGCCGAGCTGGGTCGGCAGCGCTCGACCTGTGCAACGTGGCGTCCGGGCGTTTCGACGGTTTCTGGGAATTCAACTTGAATCCGTGGGACACTGCGGCCGGAGCACTGATTGTGGAAGAGGCCGGAGGCAAGGTTAGCCGCTTCGATGGATCAGCCTTTCTAATCGACAGCCGCGAGACGCTTGCGTCCAATGGTCTTGTCCACGACACCTTGGTGAATGAATTTCAAGAGATATTCGCGGGGCGTGGCCTGGACGCTTTGCCTGACCCCCGCGCGTACAAGCGGTAGCAGCTGCACTATTGCTTGCGGCGGTACAATGAATTTGTGGGGACGCCGATCTGCCTCGGCGGCCGATTCTAAGAACACTTCAGGTCAACCGTGATTAACTCACTTCTGGAACGCAAGATCGAAAAGCGCCCCGACAAAGTCCGGTTGCAGGGACGCATTCTGTTTCTTACCGAGGATCCGGACCTCATCAAAAGGCAGCTCGCGGGTGAAGACCTGCCCTGGGATACGAAGAATCCCGCGAACAATCCAAAGCTGCGAGATGACATATCGACGGATGAGATCACTCCCGCGCACTATTGTTTTTATTTTGATGAGACGCTAGGCGAGATTCCGTATCTCGGTTTGAAGTGTGGGAGTGGCACGCCGATTGGCCGCGGAGATGTGAAGCGCGGCGGATTTGTATGCGCCGTCAGCGGAAAGAGGCGCGGGAAGGGATCAAGTCGCGAGCAGTCTCCTTATGCGGAGATGTGCGCTGGGATTCGCGTAGTGATTGCGGAGAATATCGAGCGGATCTACAAACAGAACTGCCAAAACCTTGGGCTGCTGACGTCCACGAATTTCTCGTTGATCGACCGCATCCGGAGTGGGGAAGAGATCGCTCTCAGCGAGTTCACTACCGGCGAGGACGAGATCACTAGGCAGGTTATCGAGTATGGTGGGCTGTTCCCGTTCAATGTCGCGCGCATGCAAGGGAAAGTGTTTCTGCCGCCGATTCAAGCGGCCGGCGGACCGCGGGCGATGACCGTTGCAGAGAAAATCTTCGCGCGGCACATGCTCAACGAAAAAGGTGAAGTGGGAGTGTCGTCCGTGAAGCCAGGCGACACCGGATTTGCGCGCGCCGATCTGCGCTTCAGCCACGAATACGTTACCCCGATGGCCGCAATTTTCTTCGAACATTATGTCGGCAAGGATGCGAAAGTGAACGATCCTTCCACGATTTTGTTTTTCCGCGACCATCTTACGTTTCTCGATGAGGTGATCTCCGAGGAGAAGAAGAAACTTGGGCTTCTTGATTTGGCCACGCAGCTCAAGTTGAAGCAGCAAGACTTTGCGAAGAAGCAGGGGATTCGCCTGCACGGCGAGTTGACCGATCGCAAAGGCTCGGAAGGGATTTGTCATTCGATCGTGCTGGAGAGTTATGCGCTGCCCGGGCAGTTAAATATCGGCTCGGATTCACATACGCCACACGTCGGCGCGATCGGCTGTGTTGCCTTCGGCATTGGCACTACGGACGTTTTCAATTCATGGATCACCAAAGATGTGCGTGTGAAAGTACCCGAGTCCGTAAAGATCGTGGTTCGTGGGAAAAGACATCCGAACGTGACTGCGAAGGACTTCATCCTTAAAATTCTGAGCCTCGACTATGTGCGTAGCGGCAAAGCGCTGGCCAAGGTAATGGAATACTCGGGTGAGGCGATCGAAGAGCTCAGCGTCGATGAACGCGCGACCATGACCAACATGGCGGCGGAGATTGGCGGGTTTACCGGCATCGTTGCGCCCGACAAGAAGGCGATCGATTTCCTGGTTGATCGCCGCGGTGTCGATCGCCAGAAAGCCGAAGCGATGATCGAAGGACTATACAGTGACCCCGGAGCGCAGTATGCGCATGTGATCGAACTCGATGCCGCCGACATTACGCCGATGGTGGCTACGCCGGGCGATCCGGGCAACGGTAAATATGTTCGTGAGTTGAATACCCCTGTGCCAATCGAGATTGCCTATGGCGGAACTTGCACGGCTGGAAAAAACGAAGACATGGACATGTACGCGGCCGTTCTTGCAGATGCGCTAAAGCAGGGCAAACGGGTTGCAGATTCCGTGAAGTTCTACATTCAGTTTGGCTCGCAGGAGACCAGAGATTATTGTGTTCGGCGCGGTTATCTGGATGTTTTCAGCAGGGCTGGCGCACATGTGATCGAGCCAAGTTGTGGAGCTTGCATCAACGCGGGTCCGGGTGTTTCGACGCGTCCCGACCAGGTGGTGATCAGCGCGCAGAACCGGAATTTTCCTGGACGGAGCGGCCCCGGGCAAATGTATCTTGCGTCGCCGTTCACAGTTGCTGCTAGCGCGGTGGCTGGATATATCGTCGAGTACGAGCCGAGCGAGAAGAAGGAGTTGGTCGGAGCGTAGCTTCCGTCAGAAATTTCATGCTTACGTAGCGTGATCTGTGGCGTCCTACTCCCCAGGAGGACACCATGAATCGTTCCCGCCTGCTGCTGGTCGCTTGCATTACTACCACGTTCGCAACAGCATTGTTAGCGTTCCGCGTTTCGAGCCCGAAGGCTACACGCGTTGGATCCGTTGCTCCGGCAGGGGCGATGCTGGAGCCGCGATCTGGACACACTGCGACACTGTTGCCTGATGGCCAAGTTCTCATCGCTGGAGGGATGCGCCGTAATCAAGATTTCTATAAGTCAGCCGAACTGTACGATCCGGCCACAGGCAAATTCAAGCCGACAGGCGAAATGAATGAGCGGCGAGTAGGCCATATTGCCGTACTGCTGCCGTCGGGGAAAGTGCTGATAGCTGGAGGCTGGGTCGGCATGGGAGGAACAGATTCGGCAGAGCTCTACGACCCGGCGATAGGGAAGTTTACAGTGATTGGAAAGATGACCGTCCGCCGAGGTCGGCCAAGTGCCACGCTCCTGAACAATGGGGATGTGCTGATCGCTGGCGGTGAGGAAGAGGACAATGAGTCCCTTGCCTCGGCTGAGATTTTCCGAGCTAAAACGTTGTCGTTTCAGAAGACCGGCTCCATGCACCAGGCGCGAATCTCCCATACCGCGACGCTGCTTAAGGACGGGAGAGTCTTGATTGCCGGGGGATACGGGGACCGCGTGGAAGCGGATGCAGAATTGTACGATCCGATGACCGATACTTTTACTCAGACGGCGAGCTTGCGAGTGGCGCGCTGCAAACATACTGCAGGACTTCTGCCAGACGGAAGGGTCCTGATTGCTGGCGGTTCGGATTCGCGAGGGTGGAATGGCAATCTGAACAGTGCGGAGATTTACGATCCTGTGACGGGGAGGTTCGCATCGGCCTCTCCCCTGAACGAAAGCCGTTTCAAATTGCCCGATGAGTCAGTGGAGCTGGCTTCCGGACGCTTGTTAATTGCTGGCGGGAGTAGAGAAGTTGAGGTCTTTGATCCAGCCCAGGGGAAGTTCCTTGTCGCAGCGGGACAGATGAATGATGCCCGCCATTTCCTGTCAGAAACGAGACTAAAGGATGGAAGCGTGCTTTTGGCGGGCGGATATCCAAATAACGACCAGGCGACCGCAGAGGCTTGGATTTACAAGCCTTAGAGTGAACCAGTCTTGTCTTTGTAAGTGGTTGAATTTGGGCGGGATGGCTGAAATCAGCCACTCCGATTCCTGCAACTTTTTCACTTCTCTGCGGTTCAAATAAGTAGCGACAATGCCAAACGGCAGATAGACGAAATTAAGGCCGGAAGCCAAGTCGCATGGTTTTAGGGCCGGTTGAGTCCGGACCAGTCAGGGGGGTGATATGCGTTACTTGAAATATGTTGCATTGCTGGCCGTGTTGATGGTGCCGCTGGCTTATTCGCAGGCGCAAGTGGGAGTGGGAATCGGTGTCAACGTTGGGCCCGGATATGTCGCCGGACCCCCGGTTTGCCAGTGGGGATACTACGACTATTATCCGTATGCTTGCGCCCCTTATGGCTTCTACGGGCCGAACTGGTTCGCGAATGGTATCTTCATCGGCGCTGGACCGTGGTATCACGGCGGCTGGGGCCATGGTTGGTATGGGCGGCCAGGCTATTGGGGTCGTGGATATGCACGGCCGGGCTGGGGTTACGGTCATGGCGGATACGCTCGGGGCGGATATGCCCGCGGGTATGCTGGCGGAGGATTCCACGGGTCGGCTGGCGTCCATGGCGGTGGCGGGGGCTACCACGCAGGTGGCGGATTCCATGGTGGAGGTGGATTCCACGGTGGCGGCGGACGCCGGTAAGTTAAGTTGAAGCAACGGAACAAGGCCGACAGCGAAATGCTGCCGGCCTTGTTCTTTTCCAGATATTTCCTAGGTTTGCGATCCTGCGGCGGCACGCGCCTTCTGAAGATCCTTCACCGCCGGAAAGGAGCTTGGAGCCACCATCGTGCGCTCGAGGGGCTGGGAGCCGGCTTTCAGCGCCGACGCCAGGAGGTTCAGTGCCTCGCCCGCAATGGGCGGGGAGACGACCGTGGCGGCCAACCGTCCCTGACGCACCCATTCCTGGCCGGAGCGCGGGACCCCATCGCATCCAAGGAAGGGAAGCCGCAGCCAGGAGTCTCGATCACGCAGGTCTCCCAATTCTTCGAAAGCACGACGAGCTCCGATTGCCATGTCGTCATTCTGACCCGCGACCATGCTTACGTGAAGTTGCCGCGAGGTGCTCAGAGAGAGCCACGATTTGATCGCGTGGTATCCGCTATTCTGAGTCCAATCCCCTTTGACGGTCTTGATCTCGATGCCGGGTGGCTTGGTCAAGAGCATGCCCTTGGTACGAATCCTCGCTACGTCCCGGCCCGAGGGCCCTTCGATGTAGAGAACGCATCCTTTGTCGCCCAAGAGAGCACCCATCTGTTGGCCCTGTATCTTGCCTATTGCTTCATGGTCAGACAGAACCGTGAAGGCTGGAACCAGAGCATGCTGGCGAAGCTGCGATATGTAGTCGACGTTGGTATTCATGATGCCCCAGGCAATGCCGGCGCCCACGGCTGCGCGAGCGATCTGAGGCATTCCGGTTCCCACCGGTTCGACCAGGATAGCGTCAGGCCGCTTGCTAGGTTCCTGGATGAATTTGAGAATCTGTTGGGTCTGCTGTACGGCATCGTTGCCGGCATAGACGATCTCGACACTCGCGCCGAGTTTCAGAGCTGCAGCTTGCGCCGATGCCGCCTGTTCGAGTTGGTAGTCGTTGTCGTCCGTAATCAGGGAAACGACAACACTGAGCTTGTTCATTGGTCCGAGCCCTCCCAGAGAGCCACACCGCACGTGTGCATCATTAATGACATCCGTTGGTCTCACGCGCCACATTACTTAAGTTTCGAAACCTTGTCCGGGTTTGGATTCGGGAACAGACGGCTAAACGAGGGCTGGTTGCTGGGGGCTGCTCAGCTCTATACCGGCTGCCTGAATTCTTGCTAGAATGTGCGGTCCTGTGGATTGACCGGGCTGTCCGCTGTGGTAGTAAGATAACCGAAAGCTCTCAGGAGACTGAAACCCTTATGGCCTACGTGATTGCTGAACCTTGTGTTGGCACGAAAGACACCGCATGTGTGGACGCGTGTCCAGTTGATTGCATTCATCCTAAGAAAGACGAGCCCGCTTACGCGACCGAAGAGTTGCTTTATATCGATCCGGTTGAGTGCATCGACTGCGGAGCTTGTGTTCCGGTTTGCCCGGTTTCGGCGATTTTTGCGCTTGATGACCTGCCGGAAAAATGGAATGCCTTCACTGAGCGAAACGCGAAGTACTACGGTCGATAAGCGGCTGTCGACTTTCGTTTCGTTCTCGGCGCGAATTCCGGGCGTGCGTCTCTATATAGACGCGCGCCTTTTCTGTCTCGGGCGCTTCTCCCGGGCTATCTTCTTCGCTTATCTGCGTTGCCCAAAACTTCCGCGTCTTTTCCTGTGTGGTTTTTCACAGCCTCGAGAATGCGGATGTAATTGTGCTTGTCCATGCGAAGGGCATAGGTTTTGGGAAGGTCTTCTTCGTGGTAGTCGATTTCGAGCCAGTGGCTCTTGGACTTGGTCAGCATCGCCACAGCTCCAATTCCAATGGCAGCAGTTGCGATCGTCCCCTCGCTCACCCGGTGTTTCTTCGTGTACTCGTAAGAGAATTTGTCGATCTGGTCGTAAGGGATCTTGAGGGCGCTGCCCTTGACTGGATGGATCTCAACGGCCTTCTTAGCGTCGTTGAAGGTTAGCACTGCTTCGACCGCTTTACCTTTTGAGTCCGGGACTTTCACGCGGCTGAAGGACTCGTCGTCGGCAAGGCTCATAGCCGGGACGAAGCATGCAACGAGAAGAATGCAAAGGATCGTCTTCACAGTTTTGCCAGTATATCGGAGTGAGATGCCTTCCGGTCGATCGACGGGTTGCCAGTAATCGACGTGCTCTCTCTTGGAGGCCCGCTGGCGGCCTTCAAGGCCAGTATCCACTAGAATCAAGCTTCGCGAAATTCCATGGCCCTTAGAGAGTCAGAAGCGATCGTGCTGCGAAGCTATCCGCTGCGGGAGGCGGATTTGCTGGTGACACTCTTCACTCGGGCCGAAGGCAAGGTCCGAGGAGTAGCGCGTTCGGCCAAAAAGTCGAAGCGCCGTTTCGGAGGTGCTCTGGAGCCTCTGACCTATGTGAAAGCATTCTATGACGTTCGGGAGCGGCAGGAACTGGCGCGGCTCGATGCGTGCGAAGTGCTCGAATCCCCGATGTCAGCGGAAGTAACCTACGCACGCGCGGTGGCTCTGGGGCATATCGCCGAGCTGCTTGACGAGTTGCTGCCAGACCGCGAGGCGAATGATGCGATCTTCCGGCTGACACTCTCGGTGCTAAACGTTCTCACGGGCCCGGATATCTGGATGCCCGTCACGTATTTCGAACTGTGGCTTACGCGGTTGGTCGGATTTCTGCCGGAACTCACGGAGTGCGTCGTCTGTGGGCGGACATTGAATGGCAGCCGTGCTTATTTTCACGCACTGGCCGATGGCTTGATGTGTGCAGACGACAAACGGCTGGCTTCCTCGGAGATATCGAGCGAGTCACGCTCGCTGGCCGCGCTGATGTTTCGTGCCCCTGTGGACACGTTTGCCGCAGCCCCTTGGCCAAAGGCGCAAGCTGCCGACCTGAGGAAATTTTTGATTCAGATCTTGCAGCGTCATTTGGAAAAGAAACTGGTCACAGCCGGAATGCTCGAGAAGAGCGATTTCTAGTCGGTACTCATTCAGGAGGACACATGCTCGTTAGGGCGTTCGTGATTACTACATGCCTCAGTTTCGGTCTCATCTCCGTGCACGGGGCTCTTCCTGGAAACGGCAGCTTGCTTGGGCAGGCGTCTTCGTCCAACCAAAAACCAGCGACGAAGCTGAATCCCGGGATCGAACGGATTCTCACTGCGATGGAAGGGACTTGGTCGATAACTGACGAACTCCCGCCAGATGCATCCTCGCCAAAGGGCAAAGCTGGTGCAGGCACCATAATTTGGCGCCCTGGACCGGGCAGATTCTCTGTCGTTGAAGAATTTCGTTCCAAACAGGGAGACGTCGATGTGACCGGCCTCGGCATGTTCTGGTGGGAAGAGGCAGCTGGTGGATACCATACAATCTGGTGCGACAGCACCAATCCTGGCGGCTGCATCGATTTTAAGAACACCGCGAAATGGGATGGTTCAACTCTGGTACTCGAGGAAGAGTACGAATTGCACGGCAAGAAGTATACGTTCAGAGAGGTCTTCGGAGACATCACCTCGGATTCGTTTACGCAGACGCTGTACGGCGGCGAGGCCGGCGGAGCATTGAAAGTGGACGAGACTATTCATGCACGCAGGCGTAAGGCTAGCTGACGACTCGCGGCTCCTTCCGTTACAATCAACGATTAACCATCGACCTAGAAATTAGCAGTGACCCCAGCCAACCCCAATCCGCTTACGTTTCAGGAACTCATTCTGCGCCTGCAGACTTTTTGGGCCGAGCGCGGATGTGTACTCCAACAACCATACGACGTGGAAGTCGGGGCGGGCACGATGGCTCCAGAAACCTTTCTGCGTGTACTTGGGCCCAAGCCTTATAAGGTCGCGTATGTTCAACCGTCGCGACGTCCCGCCGACGGCCGCTACGGCGAGAATCCTAATCGCCTTTTTAAGCACATGCAGTTGCAGGTGATTCTGAAGCCTCCTCCCGAAAATGTGCAGGAGTTGTACCTTGAGTCTCTCGGAGCTATCGGGATTGATCTGCGTGAACACGACATTAAGTTTGAAGAGGACAACTGGGAAGCCCCGACGTTGAGCGCATGGGGTGTGGGCTGGCAGGTCATGCTCGACGGTCAGGAGATCACCCAGTTCACGTATTTTCAGCAGTGCGGCGGTATAGACCTGTTTCCGATTTCTGCCGAACTGACCTACGGACTTGAACGCATTGCGCAGTTCTTGCAGGGGTTGGATTCGATCTACGAGATTGTGTGGGGGCGCGATCCGGATACAGGCAACACAGTGAAGTACGGAGATGTGCGACTCGCCGATGAGTTGCAATTTTCGGTTTACAACTTTGAGTTGGCGGATGTCGACAAGGCCTGGAAGCACTTCGAGTTGTGCGAAGCTGAATGCAAGGCACTCCTGGAACGGTATGCAAATCTTATGGGAGATCAGTCTTCTCCTGAATCTGCGCGCGAGAAGGCTCGATTCCCGCTCTTGGGTGCGTATGACCTTTGCCTGAAGTGCTCGCACATGTTCAATATTCTCGATGCGCGCGGTGCGATTTCGGTCACCGAGCGCGTAGGAGTGATCGCTCGCGTGCGCGCCTTGGCCGTGGGGATAGCGAAAGCCTGGGTCGATCAGCAGAAGAGTGAACAGCCTTCGGAACAGTCCGACGGGACCGAACCCGTTCTCGAGAAGAAATCGAATCGAGCAAAAGAAAAGCTTGCTCCCGTGGGATAAGCGCAACTGCACTGTGATGCGCATCACATTTGTTGGCTATGGTATTTGACATACTGAATGGTTTGAAGGCATGCCAGATTTTCTCCTAGAGATCGGATGCGAAGAGATTCCTGCGCGGATGATTGACGACGCTTCGACCGAGTTGCGCGAGCGTTTGACAGGCTTACTCGCCCGTGAACGTTTGGCTGGCGGAGACGTAACTTCCCTGGATACGCCGCGCCGCCTGGCAGTGATGGTTTCTGGTATCGTCGCGGCACAAGACGATTCCATAGAACAGTTGACAGGGCCGTCAGTGAATGTTGCCTATAAAGAAGGCCAGCCAACTCCCGCTGCGCTAGCGTTTGCCAAAAAATCTGGTGTAGAGGTTTCTCAGCTGGAACGAGTCACGACTCCTAAAGGCGAATATGTATCCGCGAAGGTTACGAAGAAGGGTAGAAGAGCCGCTGAAATCTTGGCGGATGCTCTTCCGAAAGAAATCGCCACGATCTATTGGCCGAAGAATATGTACTGGCGGAAACCGAACGAGCGGTTTGTGCGTCCGGTGCGCTGGCTGGTCGCGATGCTTGATGGCGAAACAATTCCGTTGGAATTTGATGGCATTAAGGCGGGGAATCATTCGCGAGGACACAGGATTCTCCGTGACGCCGCAGTAACTATTCCCCGGGCAGGCTCGGCCTACGTTGAATCGCTGCGTGCAGCGAAGGTGTTGGGCCGCTCGGAGCGCGAACATCAGATTCGCAAGGCTCTGGATGCGGCGACGCGGACGATTCCTGGCGCTCGCTGGCGAGAAGATAAACCGCTGCTTGATACGGTTGTCAATCTCACCGAATATCCATCCGCAATTCTCGGCGGCTTCGATCCGCAATTTCTGGTGTTACCGGAAGAAGTCCTTGTCACTGTAATGCGGGATCATCAAAAATATTTTGCTCTGGAAGACGCTTCCGGCCGGCTGCTGCCGCATTTTCTGGCGGTTTTGAACACGGACAGTGATTTGAAGGGATTGGTCAAGATCGGGAACGAACGGGTGTTACGTGCTCGATTCAATGACGCTCGATTCTTCTGGGAAACCGATCAGAAGAAGTCGTTGCTTGAGCGACTGGATTCGCTGCGGAGTGTGACGTTCCAGAAAGATCTTGGGAGCTATTACGATAAGACCCATCGCGTCCAGAGACTGTGCAGTTGGCTTAGTGAAGTTCTGAAGCAACGCGGCACAGTCGTACGTCCTGGTGTCATCCATAAAGCAGCTTGCCTGGCAAAGACCGATCTGACGACTGAACTGGTTAAGGAATTCACCGAACTTCAGGGCATTGTTGGCGGATTGTATGCACGCGTGCAGCAACTTGATCCCTCGCTGCCCGAGCCGACGCGATTGTCTATCGCCGACGCAATTTACGATCAATACAAGCCCGAATCGACCGAAGACGATGTCCCGCGTTCTCTGGAGGGCGCGGTGCTTTCGATTGGCGACAAGGCCGACACGATCGCCGGCATGTTTTCGCTGGGCCTGATTCCGAGCGGATCGAAAGATCCGTTCGCCCTGCGGCGTCAAGCCAATGGGATTGTCAAGGTGATCGCCGAGAAAAAGCTGCCTTTACGCCTGAACGAGTTGATGCGCGATGCCCGGACCGGCTACCAGAAATCCGAAGCGGAAAAGAAGTTTGTCAGCGCCGAAAAGTTCGAGGAGAGTACGCGCACATTCTTCCGCGAGCGGCTTGAGTTTTATTTGCGCGAAGTCCGTGGCTACTCCTATGACGTCGTGGAAGCGGTGCTAGGAGCCGACGCAGATGATGTCGTTGATGCTGTGCAGCGGGCCGAAGCTGTCAAGCACGTCATGCACATGCCAGAGTTCGTGGCCATCGGGGCAGCCTGCAAGCGGATAAGGAACATCCTGAGGCAAGCATCGGAGAAGGGAATCACTCCTTCCGAAAAGATTGAAAGCTTGGCCGGCTCAGCTGACGAGGAAAAAGCGCTCATCGCTTATCTCGAGCAGCAGGGCCCGCGAGTCGAAGGACATCGGAACAAGGGCGAATACGTCGAAGCACTGCGTCTCTTGTCAACCGCCCGGGATCCTGTGGATAAATTCTTCGACAAGGTAATGGTTATGGTAGAGGACGAACGCATGCGAGCCAATCGGCTGGCGCTGCTTCGGACCTTGCTCAAAGAGTTTTCATCGATCGCAGATTTTTCAGAGATCGTGATTGAAGGGAAAGAAAGCGCGGTTTAAATCATGCGGGTGCAAGGCAAAATCACCGCACTTCTGGCTGGGTTCACTCTGGTCATGTTGCCCGCGTTCAGTTCGTCAACCTCCCCTCGCCCCGCTGATAATGTCCAATTGAAGACGCTACTCGAATCGTTCTCGTACTTCGAGGGCGATTGGGATTGCTCTGGTAAGTTTGATGTGTCGGGCAAGGCGATTGAAGCACACGAACACTTCGCTGTGGATCTGGATGGAACATGGCTTTTTGCCCGGCACGATGACAAGCCCCCCTTCAAGTACCATGCGCAGTCGCAGTGGGGGTGGGATTCAGGCCGAAAGGGTTTTGTCATGCTCGTGCAGGATTCGTCTGGCGGCGCGCGCGAGTTCCATTCAGAAGGGTGGGATTCCGGCCGAATACAGTGGGATGGAGACGCTTTAGGAATGACCTCCGCGCCTACTCAACGCTTTTCATTTGAACGGCTCGATGATCGCCACTTCAAAGTGAGTTATTTCACTCGCAAAGGTGGTGACTGGTCCAGGATGGACTCGAGCACATGTAGTAAAGAGTAAAATCTCATAGAAGAAGGACTTATATATATGGCGACGATCACTCTCCCCGAAGCAGAAGTGAAGGAAACCAAAGCCACGAACAAAGCGTCCGCAACCAAGTATGTCTACTCATTTGGCGGCGGTAAGGCTGATGGCAACGGAAAAATGAAAGACGTGCTGGGCGGCAAGGGCGCAGGGTTGGCTGAAATGACCAATGCCGGATTGCCGGTGCCTCCGGGATTCACAATCCAGACAGAAGCCTGCCGCGAGTACATGCGGACGGCGACCACGTCGAAGGAAGTCGAGCGGCAGATGGACGAGGCCCTGGCCAAGCTGGAAGCACTGCAGGGACAGAAGCTAGGCACGGGCGAGAATCCCTTGCTGGTGAGCGTGCGATCGGGCGCAAAATTTTCCATGCCAGGCATGATGGACACCATTCTCAACCTTGGCCTGAACGATAAGAGCGTTGAAGCATTGGCCAAGCGCAGTAACAATCCTCGGTTTGCCGCCGATTCTTACCGACGGCTCATCCAGATGTTCGGCAACGTTGTGCTCGATATCGAGAAGGCGGCGTTTGACGAAGTATTCGATGCTAAGAAGAAGCAGCGCAAGACCAAGCTCGACACCGACCTTACTGCGAAGGACCTTCAGGAAGTGATTGTCGGAGTACAAGAAAGTCGTCAAGAAGCATGCCAAGCGCGACTTCCCGCAGGATCCGAGAGAACAACTGGTACTCGCCCGAGATGCCGTATTTCGTTCCTGGCAAAATGATCGCGCCAAGCACTATCGCCGCATGAACAATATCGACGACATGCTGGGCACCGCGGTCAACGTCCAGGCCATGGTGTTCGGGAACCTTGGCGACACGAGCGGATCGGGCGTGGGCTTCACGCGGAATCCCGCGATTGGCACCAAAGAATTCTATGGTGAATTCCTGATGAACGCGCAGGGGGAAGATGTAGTCTCCGGCGTTCGCACCCCGGTCCCAATTCTAAAACTGCATGAGATTTTGCCGGAAGCGTACAACCAGCTGCGCGAGATCACCACTCGGCTGGAACAACACTACAAGGACGTCCAGGACTTCGAATTCACCGTACAAGATGGCAAGCTGTACATGCTGCAAACGCGCAACGGCAAGCGCACGGGTCTGGCCGCAGTTCGGATTGCGATTCAGATGGTCGATGAAGGTTTGATCACTAAAGAGGAAGCGATCTTCCGGGTTGATCCGAATCAACTTTATGACTTCCTCGTTCCGCGTCTGGATGAGAAGAGCACAAAGGTTGAAGTTCTTGCGACCGGACTGCCGGCATCTCCCGGAGCAGCTGTGGGACAGATTGTGTTCACCGCCGATGAAGCTGTCAGGATGGCGGGACACGAGACGGAGAAGAAGCCTGTGATCTTGGTTCGCGCCGAAACGACTCCGGAAGATATTCATGGCATGGAAGTCGCGAAGGGCATTTTGACTTCTCGCGGCGGCATGACCAGCCACGCCGCTGTCGTGACGCGGGGAATGGGCAAATGCTGTGTTGCGGGAGCAGGGGACATTGATGTCAACGAAAAGACCCGCGAAATGAAGGTGAAGGGGCAGACCTTCAAAGAGGGCGATTGGATCTCGCTCGACGGCACCACAGGTCGTGTAATCAAAGGAAAGCTCAACACACTCGATCCATCTCCCGATGATCCGGAGCTGCAGAAGTTCATGAACTGGGCTGATCCGTATCGCAAGATGAAGGTTCGTGCGAATGCTGATATTCCGCGAGACGCGATTCAGGCTCGGACATTCGGAGCCGAGGGAATCGGGCTCTGCCGTACGGAGCATATGTTCTTCGGCGAGAAAAAGATCGGCCCAATGCGCGAGATGATTCTCGCGGACAATGAGAAAGGCCGCCGCGCGGCGCTAAAGAAGCTTCTGCCTCTGCAACGCCAAGATTTCGCTGGTGTCTTCAAGGCGATGGACGGCCTGCCGGTGACGATCCGCACGCTGGATCCGCCGCTGCATGAGTTCCTTCCACGGCGGGAAGAGTTGATGGTCGACATCGCTCTCCTGTCGTCGTATAGCGCGAAGCAGAAAAAAGAGCTCCTCGCGAAATATAAGGACTACAACGTCAAGGGAGCCGGCGATCTGAAGAAGGCGCTGCCTGCTCTTCTTGCCCGCGTCGAGCAGTTGCACGAGTTCAACCCGATGCTTGGACATCGCGGTTGTCGCCTTGGCATTACGTATCCTGAAATCACCGAAATGCAGGCGCGAGCCATCTTCGAGGCGGCAGTAGATTGCTCGAAGAAGGGAATCAAAGTGTTTCCGGAAGTGATGATTCCGCTAGTAGCTACGGTGAAGGAAATGGCGAGCCAGGGCGCGATCGTGCGCCGTGTTGCCGACGAAGTCTTTAAAGAGAAGGGAATGAAGGTCGACTACATGGTCGGGACGATGATCGAGTTGCCGAGGGCTGCACTCGTAGCTGATGAGATAGCCAAGGAGGCGGAATTCTTCTCGTTTGGTACCAACGACCTGACGCAGACTACCTTCGGCTTCTCGCGCGATGACGTCAACAAGGTGCTCCCGACGTATTTGGCCGAAGGCATCTTAAAGCAGGATCCGTTCGCCGCGCTCGATCAGGAAGGCGTTGGACAATTGGTCAAGATGGCGACCGAACGTGGACGCAAGACGCGTTCGAACCTCAAAGTCGGAATCTGCGGAGAGCATGGCGGCGAGCCGTCATCGGTGGAATTCTGCTATCGAACAGGACTCAACTATGTTTCGTGCTCACCGTTCCGTGTCTTGACGGCTCGGTTGGCGGCGGCGCAAGCGGCTGCGACTGAGACTCTGAAAGTAGAGAGCGGAAGAACAAAGTAGGTTCAATCGCTTCAAACGATTAGAAAAAATAAATCATGCGGCTTGCGTGGTTGTAGAAATCACTCAAGCCGCATTCTTCTTGGACGAGGCCGGCTTGATCTCCTGGCCGATCATTGGCTGCAGGCGAGGTTCAGCAAACTTGCGTTGCGTATGATTCGCTGACGGATGTTCCACCCGGGACATGCGGCCCTCCTTGACTAAATGCTCGTAGGCTTCGGGCCATTCCGCAATCTTGTTGCTCTGTGCAGGCCAGTGAGCATAGGCTGCCTCATCGCACCAGTGAAACAGACGAGGCATGACCTGCGCATGAGCTCCAGAGCCGCGGAACGTCTTCATCGTTCGTTCATCGTCCCAGGCGGTGAGCGTCCAAAACGTGCGACGGCGATCCACCAACAAACGACCGCCGCGAAAACCGTCCGCATTCGCCACCTGACGATTAGAACGGAACGTTTGCCATAAGAATGCCGGCAGAAACCAGAGGCTGCGAACTCGGAGGCGCGTTACTGAAACCAGCATGCGTTGTGGAGAACTTGAACGGTTGACGTAAGGGAGAGAGATTATATTGTCACTGCACTTTTTGCAGTCGCGCGATCAATTTCTGCGCGAGATTCTCTTCGGATTCTGACCACAGGAGCCGTCCACTTGCCCGTGTGTTCTTCTCTGCCTTCATGGTGAACTCGACCAGTTTGGCGACGTTATCACGGACTTTGCTCTGCGTTCCTTCTGTGAGCTCAACATTTTCCTGGAGAAATGGAGAATCGAGACCAAAGTCAATTTGGATCTGGCCAGTTTCCTGGCTCGTTCCGTCCTCGAACTCTTCTCCCTGAAGAATAAACTTGACCTGGCTAGGTATCAGCTTCCACTGACCTTGATCGTCGGGACTCCATAGATCCCAGTAAGCCTCAAGAACGAATGCGAAGTCATCATGAATCAGGTCTGCGGCGATGACCATGGATTCTTCTGGTGTGATGCCGGGGGAGAATCGACGTTCCAGGATGGTGGGTTCACTCCATGAAACGGGCTGCGCAGCGACATATGTGATGCCGGGACGAATCTCCGAAAAAGGAAATTGCTGAAGCACTGCCAAGGCGTGAGGCAGCATCGCCGGACCGTTAAAGTCTGGAAACCACAGGCTCAAATTAAGAGAATCTGGCATAAGAGTGAGACGAATCAAAGTCTTAACTATTGTAATAGGGCAAGTTCGACTGAATCGAGTGCGATCTCATCGATCTGCTTGTCAGTCTGCCGGCAGAGCCGTAGTGGACTCCTCGGTATCCAAGAAGCCATCCCCGTCAAGGGGTTCTGGAGTGCCCGGAGGAGGAATCGGAATCGTTGCCTTCAATTGGGTGCCGTCCAGGTTGGATTCGATTTCGAGAAAGCCCCCCAGTTCCTTTAGTCGTTCCTGAATTCCCGCCAAACCTACACCCACATTGCCAGTCTTCCAAAATCGATCGAGAACTTCGCGCGGAACTCCCATCCCGAAATCCTTGACGATCAGAACAACTCTGGTGGCTTCTGCAAAGACGCGGACTTCCACCGCACGGCTTCCTGAGTGTCGGTGAACGTTCGTCAAAGCCTCTTGCATAATGCGAAACAGGGCTGTTTCCGTGCGGCGCGGCAGCCGATGGACATGATCCGGAAGACAAAGTAGTGTTGCGATCCCGCTGCGCCGGCCAAAACCCTCGACATACCATTTTGCGGCCGACGCAAAGCCCGCCTCGTCCAGCAAGGGGGGATGCAATAAGTGCGAGAGAGTTCGAGTGTCGGAAATCGAACGGTCCACAAGCGTACGAGCGTCCCGTAGGTGCGAGCAATCCAATTTAGTTTCTTGGGCCAGCATGTCGAGGCTTATCTTGGCAGCTGTTAGATCCTGGCCAAGGCTGTCGTGGAGCTCACGCGCGAGTCGACGCCGCTCCTCGTCCTGGACTCGGAGCAGCTTTACCGAAAGCCGTCGCAGAGCCGCAGTGCGCTGCTCCACAAGGGACTCGAGAGCGTCGTGGGCGCGCTGCAGAGCGAGCTCGGCAATCTCCCGCTCGCGTAAGTGGTCGCGCACTTCATATTGTCGGCGCCGTGCCAGTAATGCACTCCGGACTGCGCTTATTAGTGTCACCGGGCGCAAAGGGCGTTCCAGCAGCGTGACGTTGCCCAGTGGTGCGCGGGATCGCACAGCAGACTCGGTAGAGGCCGTGCTCATACCGCTTCCAGTGAGGACGAGAATCGGAAAATCAGACCAGCGGGGCTGGGTCGACAGCTTTTGCGCTAAAGCCCCAATGGCGTCCTGCTGAAGAACCTCTTCGGTGATGATTGCAGCGGCAGCATCTTCGTTGAGAGCCACCCCGAATTCCTGAAGTCCGGAGAATGATCGGATAGCCACAGACGACTGGCGCAAAACCCTTTCAATCAGGGCTCCGTCTTTGCCAAAAGGAGCGAAGACTAAGACCGGCAGATCGGTCGCGCTGACCTCAGTCATTCAAAGGGCCTTTCCCGATCAATGGAGCGAGTGAAGTCGGACTCCCAGAGAGAATGCCTTGAAAATCGGATAGGGGAGCCCCCACTCGTATGGTTTCTGGTCCAAGACGAAGTTCACGGATTGACCGCTCGTGTCCGCCACTTCGTTTCTTCATCATAGAAATGGCTTGGCGCACTTCCCCATGCGCCTCGAAATATCGGAGAACCAGGATGTTGTCGGCGAGGTAGCTCACGTCGATCGGCGTCTGCATCGCGCTTCCCACGAGCCCCATCTGCGCAAGCACCATGAGCGTCACGACTCCGCAATTGTTTAAGTAGGTCAACAGCTCGTGAAGATGAAGCGCGAGATACTGTTCGCCGGGCATGGCCTGCAGGAAGCCATTCAAGCTGTCGATGAGCACTGCTCGAACTCCATCTTTTTCGACGGATCGCCGGACCAAATTCACGAATTCGCCGGGAGACACCTCAGCTGGATCCAGGTGTTCAATCCGAACTCTGCCGGAATCGATCAACGGAGCCAAGTCCATCCCCAAGCCCTTGGCACGGTTCATCAGGGTGCCAACAGTTTCCTCAAAAATGAATGCGACCACGCTCTCGTCGCGTTCTGCCTATCGGTCACTTTTATCTTGTCGAAGGAGAACCCGGTACCGGCAAGACCACATTGGCCCTGCAATTTGTTAACGAGGGACTCAAGAAAGGCGAACGAGTTTTATACGTCACCCTCTCCGAGTCCCGGGATGAATTAATCACCGTAGCGAAAGTTCACGGCCTCGACATCGACGATTCTGCAGTCTTCGAAGTCCGGCCCAGTGAGCAGGATCTTAAGCCCGAGGGGCAATACACGGTATTTCATCCTGCGGAGGTAGAGCTCAACGATCGTGTACAGACGATTATGGCGGAAGTCGATCGTCGGCGGCCCGCCCGGCTGGTCATCGATGCGCTCTCCGAAGTCCGCATGCTCGCCAAAGACCCTCTCCGTTACCGCCGCCAGGTTCTTTCTCTGAAGGAGTACGCGCCGGAAAACTGCACCGTGATGTTGCTCGATGACCGCAGCAGTCGGTATGCCGACCTTGAATTGCACAGTATTGTTCACGGCGTAATTTCGATGAGCCGAGTTCCGCGCGAATATGGAAAAACCATGCGCCGTATTGAAGTCACAAAATTGCGCGGATGCGCATTCCGCGAAGGCTATCACGACTACATTATTCGCAGTGGTGGCGTCGTCGTCTTCCCTCGCCTCGTAGCTGCTGAATACGATGGCCCTCAGGAAGACAAGAGCGCTGCTCACAGCGGCATTAGGGAACTCGATGCCCTCGCTGGAGGCGGACTTGATCGCGGCACCAGCACGTTGCTGATCGGACCGGCCGGCTGCGGCAAGACAACGATCGCTCTCCGCTGGCTAACTACCGCGGCAGGCCGCCGCTGAGAACGTCGTCCAAGCCTGCACAGCCGGAACTACACCGAGTGATTGTCGGAGCCGCTTGTTGATCAAGCATGTGTTTTGCGAGTTTTCGAATCCTTTCTTAAACGGTCCTGCATGAAGCGCTCGTGTGCGACTGCCCAAGACAATTAGAAAGTACGAGAAGCACATCTATTTTTTGGAAAATGACTCGTTTGGTAAATACATTGTTTTCTGTAGCTAAGGGGGATTTCGGCACTCTTTTTGAAGGGTGACAAACACTTTGATTTCGAGGGGAAAAGACTGGAGGATCGAACAGGGAGATATCAGAAATTAAAACGGCAAGGACAGTGATGCAATCCGCGATCAGCTTTGACAGTGCCCCACACGGCTGTTAGCATAAGTGGTTCGCCAAAGAGTTCGAGGATCTTCCTGCCTCACATCGTCCCCGTCGTCTAGCCTGGCCTAGGACATCGCCCTTTCACGGCGGTAACACGGGTTCAAATCCCGTCGGGGACGCCATAAAACCTGGAGCTTACCAGCATCCGAGCGAATTTCCCCACAACGTTCCCCAACATTCATGCGTGACCTACTGTCCCGTGCGCATGATGACGGCTGCGAGTTGCTCTTGCGCTCGACGTTTCGAGCCTTCAAGGGCCTGAGTGTAAACGTTCATGGTTGTGCCGAAAGATGCATGCCGCACCAACTCCTGAACAACCTTCACATCCACGCCCAGTGACTTGATAAGGCTGGAGAACGTGTGTCGAAAGGTGTGCCAGCCGATCGCCTTCTGAATCCCTGCGC
Organism: uncultured Acidobacteriota bacterium; assembly: GCA_963818115.1. Taxonomy (GTDB): domain Bacteria; phylum Acidobacteriota; class Terriglobia; order Terriglobales; family Acidobacteriaceae; genus Sulfotelmatobacter. Next base: position 17,013 of record CAWFQZ010000025.1, on the reverse strand, counting down.
GCCTAGCAGCCGGCTGAATGTAATACCGCATGATGGTCGAGAGCCAGAGCGGTTGCTTGCCCTTTTTGTGAGGAGAGGCCCATATCCAGTCATCCGGTTTCGTGTACGTGCTTTCCTGTCGCCACGCTAGTAGCGCGTGAACGATATTGTCATCGATGACGACAGGTTTCTGAGACGCCTCTGTTTTGCACTTGCCAATTGCTTGGTCCACAACTGATCTCGTGATCCCGATGCTACCTGAGATGAAATCTACATCCTTCCACCTCAGTCCCATGAGCTCACTTCTGCGTACTCCGGTGAGAGCCTCGATCGTGATCATTGCCCTTTCCCGGACACCCAACTCCTCGAATAGCCGTTGCAATTCGGAAGCATCCAGGATCACCGGCACACTGTTCCGCTTTGCAGACTGACGAACCGCCCTGATAGGGTTCTTGTCGGCTATCTCAAATCGGATTGCGTGAGAGAACAAAGCTGACATGATGTTCCTGATCTTCGCCCTGCTTCCATCGCTCAGATTTTCCAAGGATCGAAGCCATTGCTCCACCGCAATCGGCTTAATCAGGTGCAGGTGCAGAGCACCCCATTTGGGCAGGATCCAGTTTCTTAAATAGATCAAATAGGTCTTTCGGGTTTTGGGTGTTTTGTTTTCCGCCAGAAGTTCCGTCCGGCAGTAATGGTCAGAGAGAGCCTGAAATGTCAATACTGGCGAAGAATCAATCTTCTCGTTAATGTTGAATTTCAGGGTATGCAGTTGATTCATGGCTTCCCGGCGCGTTGGAATCTTGTGCACGTCTCCAATGGTCAGCGTTCTCTGTCGTCGGACTCCATCCGATCCCGGCTCTCGCCAAAGAAACTCCCAAACATTGGGGCCGCGCTTCCGCTTCGCGATTCTGAGATGCCCGTTTTTGTACCGTTGCGCCATATTCATTCTCCTTTTGTATGGCGCACGGGCGGGTGAGCATCATTTAACCGGGACTGCATGTGATTGTCCAGTTCCGAGAGCTTGAAGCGCCACTGACGCCTGCGTTCGTGACCTAACGGATGCGCTGGCAGAAATCCTGCGCGGGCCATTCGAATCACTTTCAGTCGATTTGTCTTTAGAAAACCCGCCGCTTCGTCGGCATCAACATATCTTTCGGGCCTCTCCGATTCTCGGCCCACCAAAGTAGAAACAGTCATCGCTCACTCCTGTGACAATGTGAGGCACTCTTTCGTCAGGCAGAGTCGCACAAACTGCCTGTCCTTAGAGTCCGTTCACTTTCCTTTTTATGCCAAAGTCATCAATTGAATGAGCGCTGCGTTGTATGATCGGTAAGCATTTGTAGGCTGCCTGACTCGGGCCCGCATAATCAGAGGGGTTCCCGGAGGCCGGGCAGAGGGTTTTGGAGAGTAAATGGAGAGTGGAGAGTCGGGCCGAAAGATCGCTGGTTCGGCTACCCGAAGTACGCTTTACGGCAAAAGCCCTATTTGGCGTAAGTCGCGACGTATTTTGCTGATTGCGATTTCCACCCTTCGCTTGGTCTTTGAATTCGCATAAGCACCAAAGAATGAGCGCTCGTCCTTTCGCGTCTTCCATCCGGAGGGAGGTCCTCCCCCCCATCGGAATCAAGCAAACGGCAGATTTCAGCATCGCTAGCCGAAGGGTTTTTCGTCAGCGCACCTAAGATTGCTCTCTTAACTCAGGATCGGTACTTCAACATCAGTGGCTTGAGCGCCTCTTGGGGAGTTTGGGAGCTCGGCTGCGATGGCTTGGGAGAGCTGTCGGGAGTTGCTCCTTGAGCGACAGCACCCCTTCTTGCCAGGTCCTCATACGCGAGTCCCGACATGTCATCAAGCGCAGCTTCTAGCAGCAGGATCCAACGGTTTTCCCGCAGATACCGTAGAGTTCTCTTCGTATCATTCTCATCCATTCGTTCCCACGCAGCATCGGAGTAACGACGAAGCATACGTTCTGATTGCCGTTCGCCCAAGCCATCTTCCTGACAGCCGAGAATGTGATTGAAATCACATTTGGATGTGATCCGACATCCGGCGCAGGGCCGACTATGCCCGGTAGTATGAGCCCCATCCTGCAACATCATTAGAGGCCAATGAGCCTCTCCAGAACATGACTAGAAGGCGATGCAACCTCACGGTTGGACCGCCGACAAATGCGAAAGATCCGGACATGGCGCGGAAGCGCGCTGCCGGAGATTGCTTTGGAGATCCATATATGAAAAAAGTGACGGTCTTTTTCCTTCTCGTTTTGCCTATTTCGGCGCTGTTGTTCTTCGCGGCACTGAATCCGCCTAAGGTAGAAGCGGTTCCAAGTTATGCGCGACAGACTGGCTTGCCATGCAGTGGCTGCCACTACGCGCCTCCGGAACTCAATCCGGCCGGACGAAGATTCAAACTGCTTGGTTATGTCGATCGGGGTGACGATACAAAAACCATCAAAGCCGATGGTGGGAAGAAGCGTGCGGCTCTGGACATCTTGTCTTCGCTACCCCTTTCCGTGATGTTTGAGACGTCGTATACCTCAACCAAGTCTCCGATCCCGACGACGCAGAACGGCAATTTTGAGTTTCCGCAAGATGTTTCTCTGTTCCTCTCCGGTGCATGGACCAGCAATGTTGGCAGTTTTGTCCAGGTCACATATGACACGCAGGACGATCATTTCACGAGCGATAACACGGACATCCGCTATGCGAATAAGAAAAAGCTGGGCGGTAAGGAACTGGTTTATGGCCTCGATCTGAATAACAACCCGACGGTAGAGGATTTGTGGAACAGCACGCCAGCGTGGGGATTCCCGTGGATGGTCAGCGACTTTGCCCCGACGCCAGGGGCGTCTCCCATTATCAACGGTGGCTTGGCGCAGGACGTCGCAGGACTCGGCGCTTATGCCATGTGGGACAACCATATTTACCTGGACGCGGCGATTTATCGCTCGCAGCATGTGGGCAGCCCTCAGCCGACTGCAGCAGATGGCTCAACGAACAACATTCGCGGAGTTGCACCCTACTGGCGTCTCGCATTTCAGGAATTGACCGGCAAGACGCAATATGAGGTCGGAACTTACGGCATCCATGTGAGAAACACCGCATTCAGTGGACCGGGGCCACAGGATGAGTTCACTGACTTCGCATTTGACACGCAGATCGATCGAACGGTGTTCCGGACCGATGTGCTCTCGTTCCGAGGGACCTTCATCCACGAAAACTCCAATCTCCTGGCTAGCGGCTTCGGCTCAAATCATCTGAACACGCTGATGGCAAACGCCGAATACCACATCGGAAACCGATACACGGGAACATTCGGAGTATTCGATACCGGAGGCACGGTGAATCCAGCCCTGTATGCGCCGGCTTCGGTGAGCGGTAGCGCCAACGGAGATCCGCGAGGAGCCGGATACATCGCGAATCTTTCTTTCTGGCCCTGGCAAAATCTGCAACTCGGAGCGCAATACACGGGCTACACACGGTTCAACGGCGGCACGACCAACTATGACGGATCAGGGCGGAACGCCAGCGCGAACAACACGGTTTATTTGGACGCGAAGATCATTTTCTGAAGCACCTACAGACTTCTCAACAACGCGAAGGAGAACTTTCTATGACAAGCAAGATATTCGTACTCGGGATCCTGACAGCAACGCTGTGCAGCGCCGCATTGGCGGGGGACATTGAAGGCAAAGTAACTGGGATGAAGGGGCACTCCGTGGTTTATGTCGAGGCCATTGCCGGCAAAACGTTTCCCGCTCCTAAAGAACATCCCGTGATGGATCAGAAAGGGCTGGTCTTCGCGCCCCACATCATGATCGTGCAACAAGGAACGGTGGTCGATTTTCTGAATAGCGACACCGTGCAACACAACGTTTTCTGGACTGCGATCGGAAGTGACAAAAAAGCCGGGCACAATCTTGGCACGTGGCCGAAGGGCGAGAAGCGTTCCTTTACGTTCGATAAGCCGGGCATCGTGCCGGTTTTGTGCAACGTTCATCCGGATATGGCCGGCTACATTATCGTGAGCCCCACTCCTTACTTCGCCGAAACTGACGACAGCGGCAACTACAAAATTAAAGATGTGCCCGACGGCAGTTACAACGTTACCGCATGGCATGAAGGGGCGAAGAACCAGTCCAAGCCGGTGACCGTTGCGGGCGGCGGCAAAGCAGATTTCACCCTGAGCAAGTAGGAGTGTGCTGCACCCGGGGAGCGGCGGGTTCGCTCCCCGCTCTTTTCTTTCGCGAGTTCACGAAAGAGTTGACTTGTAACCCGACGATTCGAGATTTCAAGCGTGCCGCATGTTGAAGCGATTCAAGAATAAGAAGGTCGATGGGGATTGGCTACACACGAACTTTCCCTGCATGATGGCTTGTCCGGCCCACACTAATGCCGGACGTTATGTTGGCCTGATTGCGGAGGGAAGATTTGAGGACGCCTACCGACTGGCGCGCGACCCGAATCCACTAGCCAGCATCTGCGGGCGCGTTTGCGCGCATCCATGCGAAACGGCGTGTCGTCGCGGTGAAATTGACCGTCCAATTTCGATCCGTGCACTGAAGCGTTTTCTGACCGAGCAATACGGGCCGGAATCGAGGCACCCCATCAATGTCAACGAAGGTCGCGCGCAAGAAAAACTTCCATACAAGGTTGCGATCGTTGGCGGAGGCCCGGTCGGCCTTTCGGCTGCGCATGACCTCGCATTAATGGGTTATGCGGTCACCATTTTCGAAGCTGCTCCGGTTGCCGGCGGAATGCTCTACCTGGGAATTCCGGAATATCGCTTGCCGCGCGATGTGGTGGAGGCGCAAGTGCGGGAAATCCTCGAGACCGGTGATATCACTCTCAAGTTGAATCACGCCGCCGGACGAGATTTCTCGATCTCGGATCTCCGGCGTCAAGGCTTTGATGCCGTGCTGGTGGCCGTCGGAGCACATCGCAGTCGTGATCTCAGCATCCCCGGTGTTGATCTCGATGGGGTTCATAAAGGAATCGACTTTTTGCTGAACGTGAATCTTGGTTACAAATTCACCATCGGCAAGAAGGTAATCGTGATTGGCGGCGGCAACGTTGCCATGGATGTGGCGCGCTCCGCAGCACGCGAAGTCGTTAAGCAGCATGCGGGTGGCGTAGAGGATCTGGAGCCTTCCGACGAGAACGTGTCTGCCGTTGCCACGAAGGAGATGGTCGATATCTCGCTTTCGGCTTTGCGCATGGGGGCCCGCGAGGTGAATCTCGTCTGTCTGGAACGGCGCGAAGAAATGCCCGCCGCGCTTGAAGAAGTTATCGAAGCGGAAGAAGAAGGCATCAAGATGCTCCCGGGGCAGGGTCCGAAGCGAATTGTAGGCAAGGATGGGAAGGTTGTTGCTTTAGAAACACTCAAGACCAAGTGGGTCTTTGATCAAGACAAGCGCTTCAATCCGGCATTCTACGAAAACAGCGAAAGCCTGATTCCATGCGACACCATCATCATGGCCATCGGCCAAGCGCCACGCCTGGACTTCTTCACACCGGAGGACAAGGTCGAATTATCCCCGCGCGGACTGATCGCAGTGAATCCGCAGTCGCTGATGACGTCATCGGCGGGGATCTTCGCGGGCGGCGATTGTGTCTTCGGCCCCCGCCTCATCATTGATAGTGTCGGAGATGGCAAACGAGCGGCCGTGGGTATCGATGAATACCTTCGCGGCGGGAAACATCCTGAGCCGGTCATCGAAGTAGAACTCCTGATACGACATGCAATGCCGCTCGATTATCTCGACATCGATCGTCAGCCCGTCCCGATGCTTCCGCTCGAGCGACGCACCGGCGTGACTGAAGTGGAGGTCGGATACGACGCTCCAGCGGCGATGGCAGAGGCGCAGCGCTGCCTGCATTGCTGGGTCAACACCATTTTCGAAGGTGTGCCGGAAGACGGCACCATGTGCATCCTCTGCGGCGGTTGCGTGGATGTTTGCCCGGAAAAGTGTCTGGAACTGGTATCGCTCGACCGAATTCAGTTTGAGCCCGAAACTGTGCAGCACATCCGAGAAAACCAGGAATGTTTTGGAGTGGAGCTCGACGAAGTCGCAGCCGAGGAACTGGGAATCGTTACGGGCGCTGCCATGCTGAAGGATGAGACTCGCTGCATTCGCTGCGGACTGTGTGCAATGCGATGCCCTATAGGCACCATCACGATGGAATCGTACAACTTGCTTCCAGCGGAGCCGACGGGCCTGATTTCGGTGGCTGCAATCGGCTCGGGACTGCAGAAATAGGCGAGAGGATTATGGCTGAAGATAAGAAGACCGAACCCGGCAGCAATCTCAACCGCCGCCAGTTTTTTACGAGACTCGGCTTGGGATCGTTAAGCGTTGCGGCGGCGGGGACCGCGGCCTTTGCCTATCAGTATCTCGAACCCAATGTGCTATTCGAGCCGTCTCCTGTCGTCAATGCGGGCAAGCCCGATCGCTACCCGCTGGACTCGGTGACGCTCGACGTGAATTCGGGGATTTACATCATTCATTCGCAAGAAGGGTATTTCTCGCTGAGCGCAGTGTGCACACATCTAGGCTGTCTGACCGCGTGGAAGCCGGAAGTCAACGTGATTGCCTGTCCTTGCCACGGCAGCAAATTTGAGCAAAGCGGAAAAAAGATCGAAGGTCCGGCTCCTAAGCCTCTGCCTTGGAAACGCATTTGGCTCAACGATGACGGCGATCTTCTGGTCGATCGTTCCACCGACGTCCCGGCATTGGCACGGGATTCTTTCGTGAGAGTGTGAGTTAGGACAAACCAGCATGGCGAAAACTGTAGATCAATACTTCGACGACATACGTGGCACCCGGTTTTGGCGCTCGGTCTTTCGTAGTGGCAGCGGTTCGAGCACGCTTAAGCGCGCGCTGGCGATTCAGCAGAATGTCTTCTTGCATTTGTTCTCAACCAAGGTGCGGACGCGCATGCTCAGTTTTAGTGCGACCTGGTACCTGGGGACGCTGACTCTCGGGACCTTTCTGATTCTGATCGCGACCGGCATCGCACTGATGCTTTATTACCATCCGTCGGCTCCGCAGGCGTATGCGGACATGAAAGATTTGCAGTTTGTGGTCTCTTCAGGACTATTTCTCCGGAACCTGCATCGCTGGTCGGCGCACGCCATGGTGTTTCTCGTCTTCGCGCATATGTTCAAAGTTTTCTATCGTGGAGCATATCGGGCTCCGCGCGAATTCAACTGGGTCATCGGCGTCGTTCTCCTTTTGATCACTCTTCTGCTGAGCTATACCGGGTATCTGCTCCCCTGGGATCAGTTGGCCTATTGGGCGATTACAGTCGGGTCGAATATCGCATCGGCTGTACCTGTCATGGGAGAAAAGATTCATTTCCTCCTTTTGGGCGGCAACGCGGTGAATGCTAATGCCCTGCTGCGCTTCTATGTCCTCCACTGCATGATTCTTCCGCTGACCGCAATGTTTTTTGTTGCCATCCATTTCTGGCGGATCCGTAAAGATGGCGGGCTTTATTCCCACGACAGCGAGCCTGCAACCGTGAGGGCCAATGCCGCCTACGATAACGTGACGACAAGCGAGGGCAAATAGTCATGGCTGACTCCAAAGATTTCGTGGCCGCCGTCGATTCGAATGCAAAAAAGTCGCCTCGACGCATCGTCTTCATTACTCGCCGTACGTCGGCGCAAGTCAAGGCTGAGACCGAAGATCAAGTCCAGACCTTTCCTGAAGTGCTCTTCCGCGCGGCGATTGCGGTTATGTCGCTCGCCATTGTGCTGGTTTGGATCGCACTGATTTTCAACGCACCTCTCGAAGGTTTGGCCGATCCGTCGCACACGCCAAATCCGGCGAAAGCTCCATGGTATTTTCTTGGCTTGCAGGAGATGCTGCACTATTTTCCCCCGGTGGTCGCAGGAGTGTTGGTGCCCGGACTGGTCGTGATGGCCTTGGTCGTCATTCCGTATTTCAAAGTCAACATTGAAGCAGACGGACTGTTCTTGAAAGACTGCCAGAAACGGCTGAGAATTTTCTACGTCGTCGCGAGCGTCTTGTCCGTGTTCCTACTGGTTTTCAGAGTCTACGCCGCGCTGGTTCCGACATTAATAACGGCCGGATTCATTCTTCTCGCCGCGCAGAATTCTTCGCTGTCGCCGACGAAATTCCAACGTTATCTGGCTGGGCGGCCTCTTTCTTACTGGGTTATGACGTGGTTTCTATTTGAATTGATTGTTCTTACCGCCATCGGAACTCTTTTCCGCGGACCGGGCTGGGCTCCAGTCTGTCCGTGGTCTGGGTATTGCCCATGGCAAGGTTTATAAGGATGCGGCGATCATGAAAGAAAACCTCGCGTCGCTCTGGCAGAAATTGTTTGGAGACAGCGTCCGTGCGTTCGGAGTCGTCAGCATTGTTTTCCTGGCTTCGATGGCCGTCGCTCCTGCCAAGAATTTCTTCAGCCAGTGGCGCCACTATCAGCGCGGCTACCTGCGACTGATTCGCAATCGCAGCGATGCGAATACTCTGCAACGTCATTTCCAAGGAGGCATTCAGCAAATCTGGCTACCCGACCTCGGGGTCGTCGATCGCTGCACGAGTTGCCACGTCGGTTTAAAAGAACCCAGCCTAACTGATGTTTCTCTCCAGCCCTATCGCACTCATCCCTTGATTCCACATAAACTCGACCAGTTTGGATGCACGGTTTGTCACCGTGGACAAGGGGCCGCAACCACTGTTGCTGAAGCGCACAGCAGCACTCTGGCATGGGAACAGCCGATTCTTCCGGCAAAATACATAGAATCTGCATGTGGACAATGTCACCACAGCCCTTTGCTGGGCACTCCGCAACTAAATCAGGGGCGCGAGTTGCTTTCTCGTGAAGGCTGCGTGCATTGCCACACGGTGAAGTGGCCGGACGGCAGTATCATGAAGGCAACTGACGATCCCCCGTCACTCTCGCACATCGCAGATAAGACGTCTCGCGAGTGGATCTTCTCATGGTTGAAAGATCCGCAAGCCTATGCCGCGACAGCGACGATGCCGAATTTCAAACTGAGCGACGCAGATGCTGGCGACATTTCCGTATTTCTGATTTCGAACAGCACTCCTTTGCCGGGAGACACTACGGCCCTCTCCTCGAAGCCGTCCGCCGACCCGGTGGCCGGCACAAGTCTCTACGGGGAATCTTTTTGTGCCTCCTGCCACGCCGTGCAGAATGCCGCCGGAAATGTGGTTGGCGGCAATGTCGGGCCCGAACTCACCAGAGTTGGCAGCAAGGTGAAGCCAGAATGGCTGCAGGCATGGCTCCGTGATCCACGCTTGTATGATCCGAACACCGCCATGCCTCATTACCGGTTTGGTGACTCGCAGTTGGCAACGCTCTCCGGATTTCTTCTCGGAAAGACTGACTCTGATCTGCTCGCCAATGTTCATCTTGAGCCCGCAACCCCGCAGCAGATCATCCACGGAAGGCGCTTGGTCTCTGATTACGGCTGCGCATCCTGTCACGAAATTGCGGGAATCAGGAAGCCGGAGAACTTCGCCCCCGAACTCAGTCGCATTGGCAGCAAGCCCGTCACACAACTCATTTTCTTACCTGGCATGCAGCACACTTTGCCGGATTACATCGCAGGAAAGATCAAGCAGCCGCGGGCCTTCTCGCCAGGACTGAAAATGCCGCAATACACCTTCACTGCGGCACAAATTGATGCGCTCACTACGGCTCTGCTCTCATTGAACGATCGTTCCTATATGTTGCCGCACTCACTGACGGTGGCTTCTCCGCCAGAATCGAAGTATCAGCCGGCGGGCAATGCCGGCAAACTGATGACCGATCTCGCCTGCTTTAGCTGTCATCGAATCAATGGACACGGCGGAGACATGGCGCCCGACCTCACTTGGGAAGGTAGTTCCGTGCAACGCCAGTGGCTCGTTGATTTCCTGAAGAATCCCGGCACGTTGCGGCCTGCGTTGATTCGACGCATGCCGCGCTTCAACTTGACTGATGGTGAGGTCAACGAACTCACCGACTACATCATGACCGTATATCAAAGTCCGGCCGTCGACCGCGATTCGATGCCACTGGGAGGCCACTCGCAGGGCGAGATCGAACTCGGCAAGCAGCTTTTCTATGGAAAATACTCATGCCAGGGTTGTCACATCGTCGACACGAAGACCGATAAGGGATACATCGGTCCAACTCTGACGCACGTCGGTTCCCGACTTACTGCTGCGTGGATTTACCAATGGATGAAGAATCCACAAGCCCTGCGACCGGGGACAATCGAGCCGAATCGCGCCATGAGTGATGAGGAGGCTCGCTCGCTTACCGCCTTCCTGATTTCACTCAAAGCTGGCGTCAAGCAGGAGGTTGCAAAGAAATGAACCGCAAGGTGCTCGTGCTCATTTGCAGCTTTGCACTCGCCCCGACGGCGTGCTCACGCAAGAGTGAATCAGCCGGCACGCTGAAGCCGATCGCTTTCGGTGCGGCGATCGTGGAATCCAGCGGCGGGAAACAAGTCGCACAGACCGGAGCTCTATTGCCACAACCTATCGTTGTACAAGTGAACGACGAGCAGGGGACCGCGGTAGCCGGGGCCCCAGTAGAGTTTTCCTCGTCAGCTGAAGTCATTTTCGATCCCGTCAACAGCCTTACCGATTCAAGTGGCCAGTTGACTACGAATGTGTCTCTCGGGGGAATGGCAGGGCGATACCAAATCACCGCCTCAACGACCAACAAATCTAAGAAGACGGTCGCGCTGAAGATTGATGAGATCGCCTTAGGCTACCAGCAAACCCTGGGGCATCGTTTGAGCGATCAGTATTGCGAGCGCTGTCACAACCCTGAATCCTCGGTCGAGCGAGTCTCGAACTACGACAACCTCGATGTGAAGCCGCACGCATTTACGGATGGCGATGCGTTAGACAAGCTAAGTGACACCGATCTTACTGCCCTCATCACTCACGGCGGACCAGCTCTTAACAAGTCAGCATTGATGCCTGCTTGGGGAAATAATCTCAACAAGCCAGAAATTCAGGCACTTATTTCATATATTCGAGCAATTTCCGATCCGCCGTCGCGTAGCTCCGGTCCTGTCTATACGAAGAATGGTCAGGAGGTTCAAGTCCTGTTGGGGGGGCACGTTGCTGCGGAAGACGACAAAAGTTTCTACGTCGATCCTACGGCCCGTTTTTAATCGTCGGACCCGACGGCGATAAATCGACTGCGCTCGGTGGGCTAAGGTGAAAGCGGCTAAGAAAAAGGCACAATCGAGCAATCGAACTCAAACAGGCCGGGACTCGCGAGATGAGTTTGGGCTTTTTATTTGTCTCTGTTGCACGGACCGAGGTCAGTGAGTGTAATCGCAATATTACGACAGTTGTCCGCTAACGCCCTACTGTTGGACGGCTATGCGATGGCTGAAGCCGCCCGCTTGCTGTAGCGTCGTTTGAGAAGTTGTACCAAGACGACTGACGCAAGTGGATATAAGAATGGCACGAGGAACAAGAACGTAAAAACCGTAGTAGCGCTCGATACTGCGGTAGCTGCTGCAATGCTCAGAGCCACTGGCCTGCGAGCCCGCCAGAGCATTCCTACCGACACGAAATACGCTAACAGCGCATGGACTGTAAGCGAATACAGATTCGCGACGGATAATTTGGCCTGAACAAACGGAATAGCAGTCACGAATAGGACGCTTGCGAATGACAACTCTATGAGAGTCATAGTGACAAACGCGAGCGGGAAGTAGGGGGCATCTGATGGGTGCATCTGCTCCTTCAGAAAGCGATAGATTGATTCCGCAACAAACGAAGTACCTAACAGAACAGCGGCAGCATTCAGCGTTCCTAAGGTTCGGAGCCCCAGCCTTGCCCACATGGACATCTGTCTTTGCCTCAATACCTTCGCTTCCGTTCCAGTGTAATCGCCGTTCGAGGACAGAGAAGGTTACCTAGAGGCACGACCGTTGGCGTTACCAGATGGGATGAGAAGGCCGGTCTCCGGACGGGATGCGGTGTACGCTCCCAAGTTATCGACGTGCTCGAAGCACAGATAAAAAGGAGACCGGCAATGAAGAAGGTTAGCACCAGAGCAGCAGCGCAGAGCAGGAATATTTCGCAACAGAAATTGACCATCGGACTGGATCTGGGCGATCGCAACAGTTGGTACTGCGTGCTGGACGAATCCGGCCAGATACAACTGGAGCAGCGCGTGCGCACGAATGCGAAAGCGTTATCCGAAGTCTTTGGCGCAATGCCGCGCAGTCGGATCGCACTGGAAATCGGGACGCACTCACCCTGGATCAGTCGCTTGCTCAGCGGGTTGGGGCATGAAGTGATCGTGGCCAATGCGCGCAAGGTGCGGCTGATTGGGGAGAGCCGAAAGAAAGACGATCGCATGGACGCGCAGACGTTAGCGCGGCTGGCCAGGATTGACCCGCAGTTGCTGAGTCCGGTGAAACATCGCAGCGCGAAAGCGCAGGCGGATCTGACGATGATCCGGGCACGCGCCGGACTGGTGCGAGCGCGGGACCGCGCTGGTGAATACAGCCCGGGGACTGGTCAAGAGCTATGGCGAGCGGTTGCGCGGCTGCAACGTGCGCAACATGAATCCGGAAAAAGCAGAAGGGCTCAGTCCGGAACTGCAAGCCGCTTTGGAACCGCTGTTGAGCGCCATCGAGGCAGTGAGCGAGCGCATTGTGGAATACAACGAGCGCATCGAGAATCTGGCAGGGCAGAGCTATCCGCAGGTGGCGTTGCTGAAGCAGATCAAGGGAGTAGGCACGCTGATCGCTCTGACTTACATGCTGACCTTGGAGGATCCGCATCGTTTCCGCAAGAGCCGCGACGTGGGCTGTTATCTGGGGCTGCAGCCGGGACGGAGAAACTCCGGGAAGAGCGAACCGCAGATGCACATCAGCAAGGAAGGTGACCCGTATCTGCGCACGCTACTGGTGCAAGGAGCGCAGCACATTCTGGGACCATTCGGGGTGGACTGTGATCTCAGGCGTTGGGGTTTGAAGCTGGCCGAGCGCGGCGGAAAGAGCGGGAAGAAGCGAGCCATCGTGGCGACCGCCAGAAAGCTGGCCGTGTTGCTGCATCACCTGTGGGTGAGCGGAGAAGCGTACGAACCGCTGTACAACAGCCATCACAAGTCGGTGGCAATCGCAGCATAAAAACAAAAAATCTCTGGGAAAGGAAAAGCAAAAGTCTAAAGCCGAGTTCCGGTGACTGCGTTAATCGCCTGGCCCAGGTTCGACTCTCCAAGAGCAGAACCCAGGGCGATAATCAGATCGCAGCACCGGCTGAAACGAGAACGCCCAATGTGCACCGAGCGAAACGAATCGCTCCTCGAGAGTGCGGATGGAAGCATGGCGTCAGCGGCGACTCGGCCAAAGAAAAGGCATGTCCAACGAAAATACAAAAGAACCCACTTGACTCCGACCGGCCTTCTCATGGAAGGCGATTTCACGTTTTGACCTTCGGTCAAAGAGTGTAATGCAGCAGGTGGCGGATGCGAACAACCCAAATGATTGCCAAGGCGGCAATCAAAAGTGTGAATCCGATTAGAGTGGCCGCGGCTCCCACTGAACTGAGCATTACCGCTCCTCTGCTCGAAGTACCACCCTCCGATTTTGAGCAACAGCAAACCGCAGCCTGTCAAACCGAGCAACAGTGCGATGGAAGTCCACTGCAAAGTTGAGAGTTTAAGCCGATCTGGGGGCAGATGGTCCTGAGGCTTGGCTTGGCCGGTGGTTGGATTTAGGTGATGGTTTGAGAGCGGTCTTGCAGTATGGGCAGACCGTTGGACGCACTGTGAGGACTTGCTTGCAAGCGGGGCATGTCCGGTGTGTCTTGGAAGACATGCACGATTGTGGACTCATTGATGTGGAAGTTCAACCATGAAGTTAATAGATTTGGCGTGAATCCCGGTCAAGTACGGGCCAAGAATTCTCCTATGTGCGGACGATACCGAATGCCGAGAAATCCCAGTCTTGGTGGATCGATGATTACGAGCTTTTCTTTGTGATGGGAGGTCCTTGCTGTTCGAGCAGTGCGCGATCCAACTCAATCAGAAGTTGCACTGCCTTCTCAGGGTTTCTCTCTGTGGCAATATCGGCTTTGATTTCGCGCCAAGGGCGTGCAGGTTTCGGGGCAGGGTCTTGCTCTGACATTGCTTTACCCCCTCCTGCCCCAAGTGGGAAAAGTCTAGCACTCACCAGAAGGTTTGCAAGCACAGACATGAGCATCATATTCAGCCCTGATCCTCATCAGCAGATCGTCGATATGCTCTCCCGGCTTTGGTGTTGAGTTGAATTGCCGTGCGCACTCACTGCACTGCGAAGACACTACAGGCTCCTGCATGTCGAGGTTTTCAAAATGAAGGTACCGCCCATAGGTGTTCATAAAGCTTTAAAGGCCCCGTAGCCGGTTAGGGGCCTTCTCTTCAGGCTGACCGGAGTCGCTACACAATCCAGGAGAAAGCGTGGGCAGGATCGCTGACAATTGTGCCGCTGTCTGTGATTTGAATCACACAAACCGCGAAATATAAAAAGGCCCAACTTACGAGGGTTGGGCCTCCAGGCACTGCGATGAATTCTCGTTTCGAACGGGGCCAAGTTTACGCTCGGGGAGTGGAAAAACAAGTCCTAAATTTTGATGAGCGTTTCCAATTCAACCCAGGCCGCTTTTCTCTTTTTGCCCTCGAACCATGAGCACCATGCGCCGTGCTTGCCTTCTAAACTGCGAGGTCCGATACCATCAATCATCATCTTTGGACCACCACTCTTCAATTGAACAGTGTCACCGGCCTTCAGTGTCTCGGCCATGCTCCAACCTCAACCAGAATTGTAGCCTTGTTTGAAAGTCGGGACGCAGAGAGGTAACCAACATGAAATCCTATCGCCTGTTTCGCGCCCCGGCCTCGGCTGGGGCATTCTTTCTGGAGAATTGTGGCGTGTTAATTGTTTTCCACACCGTGAGTTTGCTGTTGCACAATGCCGAATCGTGTGACAGACTCCAGCCTCCCGAGACAACTCTCATCGCTGTGCATCCGCAACTGCACAGTGCAAGGACGGACGGTCGTGACACTCTCCCAGCATTCAAAATTCACACGCTACGAAACCAGTGCTCAAGAGCGAACTAACGAGAGAAAAGCCGAAGAGAAGCAAGTTGAACGGCTACTAGCGCTCTTGGCGAAGAAACTAGGAACAACTGACAAAGGACGCAAGCCCTATTCGTCAGCTGCGTAGTCCCGGACATAGGATCCATGATTCTGAAGGAGTGCGAACATGTCCGATTTCATTCGAAACCTATGCCGACGCGAGGAAGGCCAAGACATCGCTGAGTACGCGGTGATGTTGGCTGTGATTCTGGTAATTGTAGTGGGCACGATTCGCTTGGTCGGAAGCAACGCGAACAACGTGTTTTCATCAGTAGCCAGTTCGGTCCAATGAGCCAACAGTTCGGTTCAGATCACTATGTTCCGTGTCTCCTGTTCAACCATGAATCGAACCGCTCATTGCGCGATTTACTGCATTGATGGCATTGAACTTGCTTAGCAAGTATTGCTCCGCGCCAATCACATCATCGTAATAGGTGTCTGGCGTAAAGAACTTTTGTTGGCATTTCCGCAAACCGCCATTGCGGGAATCTTGCCTTCATATCGCAGGACAATGAATTTGCCTTCTGCCATTCCATGGACAGTGTGGCATAGTTCTTGGGCAGTGCCCAATAAAAGGGCTTCTCCGTTCTCTGCGGAAAAGCCCTTTACCTCTCTCGGAGGACTCAGCTCTTACAGCGCTACTGCCACTACTGCCCGAAAACAATCGCTGCCACCAAGCAAAAACGAAATCCTAGTGATCTAAAATTCCGCTCTGGGATACACCAGCCGAACTACAAATCCGGTTCGTACCCGTCCGAACCCATTAGCTCATTTTTTCCGTACTGGCTCGGCCTGCCAACTTTCCACGACCTGCTCAAGTAACAGCCGAATGAGGTTCCCTCGTGGCCTGCGTTCCTGGTCGGCGCGGGCGTCGATGCTCGCCAGAAGAGATTCAGGCAGACGGACGCTGATAACGACCGAGTCATCTTTTGCCATAAATTACACGGTAGTGCATTGTCCGCTTTCGTGTCAATACGTAGTCGGAAACCTTCGATTATCGTTACCTGTGTGCTATTGCATGCGCGTGTAGTATTTCGTAATATTGAAGGATTGACCCGCTATTTCGGGCCAACGCGGACTACTGCTCGCTCGGTTCGGCGGGTTTCTTGTGCTCCATCGTTTCAAGAGAGCGTTGGATGCTTAGCAGTTGTTCTCGGATCGCTTCAATTTCGTCGATCAGTTGGGTGACGTCTTTTGGAGGCTTGAATTTAGCCATGATTCAGAAGGCTAAACACTATGAAGGGAGAATGTCTGCTCGGGACCGTACACACCATTAGGGCCGCTTTTGTGGCATGATTTGTTCTGACATGCTTAAGGGATCTGATCCAAAGAATCCGTTTTCCGTCCGTTGCCCAACTTGCGGCGCTCCTCGCGGAGTAAGGTGCAAACTCGTCACAGGCGAACCCCGCTCAGAGCCGCATCGGGATCGCCGCGTGATCGCAAAAGACGCCCCGGAAAATACAAAGCGTTCTAAGGACCCTAGCGCTTCGAACGTGCCTCGTTCATCAATCCTTGGATCACGGTATCGAGATCGCTGATATCTCTTGACGCCGCGTCGATTTCCTTCTGGATAGCCTCTCGCCGGTCGGCTGGCGCGACTGCCTTATCGCGCTGAAGCTTTCTCAGACGTTCCACCTGTTCATCCTGCATCTTGCGTGCTTCCCCAATCGTTGGCATCGTCCCTCCCCACCGTTTCTCTGCGCGGATTGTACACTTCGTGGCGGGTGTCTGCTCCCTCTCTGGTTCTCTCTATCTAAGGGGGTCATCAGGCTTCTGCGCCGGGGACGAATGCACAGATGTACTTGGCTCAATGAGTGTAAACGCCTGTTAACAGCAGTTGACTTCGGTTTGCCCGTCAACCGCGAGCAATCGCGATCACTCCTCATAAGCC
>CAWFQZ010000024.1:0-119757 GCA_963818115.1 uncultured Acidobacteriota bacterium | reverse complement strand
GGCGAAACCCTACGCGGCGTTGTGAAGAGAACTTATGTCCGCGGCAAACTGGTTTTTGAGGATGGAGAATTCCCAGGACGACCTTCGGGTCGCGAGTTCGCCCCGGCATCTCCTGAGATGAGTGTTCGGCGTTGAAACTGGAGTTGGATGAAAACTGAAAACATCATCGGCGCGTCCGTGCCCCGCAAAGAAGGACGCGACAAAGTCACCGGTCGCGCGCAATACATCGATGACATGACTCTTCCCGGCATGATCTATGGCGCAACCGTACGCAGCACGATTCCGCGCGGCAGGATTAAGAACATTACATTCGGCCCCGAAGTCGAATGGAAGGAATTCGTCGTCGCCTCAGCAAAAGATATCCCGGGAAAGAATTGGGTCGCCTTGATTTCCGACGATCAGCCATGTCTCGCCGACGACGTTGTCAATCATCCGGAGGAACCGATCCTTCTTCTTGCGCATCCCAATCGGCACGTCTTGCGCAAGGCAGTCGAAGCTGTTTCTATCGAATACGATCCCCTGCCAGCTTTATTTACTCTCGAACAGAGCGAACAGCAAAAGCAGATCATCTGGGGCACGGACAATGTGTTCAAGCATTATCTGATCGAAAAAGGCGACGTGGACTCCGTTTGGTCTAACGCCGATTACATCGTCGAAGGTGAATATACGACCGGCGCCCAGGAACAGCTTTACATCGAGAACAATGGAGTCATCGCGAGCTTCGATCCGACCACCGGAATCACCTTGTGGGGATCGCTGCAATGTCCGTACTACGTCCACAAGGCGCTGATGAAGCTATTCCACTTGCAGGAAAACAAAGTCCGAGTCGTGCAGACGGAAACCGGAGGGGCCTTCGGAGGCAAGGAAGAATATCCCTCGATGATCGCGGGCCATGCCGCCCTGCTCGCGATGAAATCGGGCAAGCCAGTAAAGATTATCTACGACCGCATGGAAGACATGACCGCCACCACAAAGCGGCACCCATCGCGGACGCGCCACCGCACCGCCGTAGATCGGAACGGCAAGATCCTCGGTGGCGAAATCGATTTCGCAGTCGACGGCGGAGCCTACACGACGCTCTCATCGGTAGTGTTATCCCGTGCCACGATTCACGCCGGCGGACCATACTACTGGCCGCATGTGCGGATCCGCGCGAAAGCAGTGGCTACCAACGCCCCCCCGCACGGAGCCTTCCGCGGATTCGGCGCGCCACAAAGTTTGTTCGCCCTAGAGCGTCACATGGATCGCATCGCGGCCACTGTCGGCATGTCTCCGATCGAAATCCGTCGACGAAATTTTCTTAAGACCGGTCAGGCGACCACAACGGACCAAATAATCCACGAGTCGATTGACCTCGAGCAACTCCTGGAGCGCGGATTGGCTCTAGCGGACTACCGCGAAAAGAAAGAACGCTTTCGCACAGAAAACGAATCCACAACTCGCAAGAAAGGAATCGGCATTGCGACGTTCTTGCACGGGGCCGGATTCACAGGTTCGGGCGAACGATATCTCGCATCGATAGTCGGTGTGGAAGGCCTTGCTGACGGCCGGGTCCGCGTGCTGGTTTCGAGTACTGAATTCGGCCAAGGCACAAAAACCGTTCTTTCGCAGATCGCGGCCGAGGCCTTGGGCGTGCCTTACGACGACGTCGAAGTCGCGCAGGCGGATACCGAGAGGGTTCCAAACAGCGGGCCGACCGTTGCTTCCCGCACGATCATGGTCGTCGGGAAATTGGTGAAATCGGCAGCCCACGGCATCCAGCAAACTCTGATTACTGCTGGATATCTGCGAGATGGCTACACACAAGAAGAGTTTCGGGAAGCATGCGCGAAATACGTTGCAGAACGGGCTGAACTGAAATCATGGGCGCGCTACGAAGCACCGCCCAACATCTTCTGGGATGACGAGAAATATCGTGGCGAAGCCTATGCTGCATATGCCTGGGCGGTTTACATTGCCGAGGTCACGGTGGACCTGACAACCTTTGGTGTCACGGTCGATGACTTTGTCGCATTGCAGGAAGTGGGCCGAGTCCTGCACCCCGTCCTGGCCCGTGGACAGATCACAGGCGGTGTCGCGCAAGGTATCGGATTTGCGCTTTATGAAAAAGTAATCTGGCAGAACGGTCGCATGCTCAATGGACAGATGACCAACTACATCATGCCGGCCTCTGCGGATCTGCCGCCCATTCGCGTGTACTTCGAGGAACTTGGAAACGTACACGGAGCCTATGGCGCGAAGGGCATCGGGGAATTGCCCATGGACGGCCCCGCTCCCGCGATCATAAACGCGGTTGCGGACGCGCTCGGAATTCCGTTCGACTCGATCCCGCTTCTGCCGGAAGACATCTTCGAAGCCATGACTTCGCGCGCAGAAAGCCAGACTTCACCCGCCCCGCAAGGAGTCCGATGACGGCTCCGCAAACGCCCTGCGAAATAACTTTCACAGTAAATGGAGAAGCGAGAACCGTCCGCGCCCATCCCATGGAAAGGCTGCTCGACGTCGTACGCAATCACCTCGGACTCACAGGTGCGAAGGAAGGTTGCGGCGAAGGAGAATGTGGTTCCTGTTCGGTATTGATGGACGGTGCTCTCGTGAACAGTTGTCTTGTGCCTGTCCTGCAGGCCCAAGGCGCGAACCTAATCACGATTGAAGGCATCGCTCAGAAAGATCAACTACGTCCGCTGCAGCAAGCCTTCTTGGATTGCGGAGGTGCGCAGTGCGGAATTTGTACGCCGGGCTTCATCATGGCGACCTGCCATCTGTTGAGCAAGAACCCGCAACCCACACTCGAAGAAGTCCGGGAAGGGCTTTCGGGCAATCTTTGTCGTTGCACGGGCTACGCGCAGATTCTCGAAGCGGTGCAAGAGGCAGCAACTCGCGAGAGCGCCCGATGAGATCTGATCCTAACGATTACGAACTGGTGGCCCCGGGCAACTTATCGGCGGTCGTGTCGTTGCTTGCCGACCAACCCGGCTCCTGGCTGCCCATCGCCGGCGGCACCGATGTGATGGTGCAATACGCAACTGGCAAACTGACCGCACGCAAAATGGTCAGCCTCTGGAACCTTCCAGAGCTGCGGCAGATCGAAGTGGCCAACAGCGAGTTGAATATCGGCGCTACCTGCACCTACTCGCAGATTCGCAACCACCAAGTCGTCAAGAAAGAGTTCTCGCTGTTGGCAAGGGCAGCAAGCTGGACTGGTGGCATCGCGAACCAGAATCGCGGCACGCTCGGAGGAAACATCGTCAACGCGTCCCCCGCCGCCGATTCCCTGCCTGCGTTGCTCGTCTACGAAGCAGAGCTGATGCTGGTTTCGGTCCGCGGCGAGCGCCGAGTACCCTACGTCGATTTCCATACGGGTTACAAGAAGACTTTGCTGGCCCCCGACGAACTGATTCGCGCCATCTGCCTTCCCCGGCGTACTTCTGGATATGTTTCCTATTCGCGCAAGGTGGGCGCCCGGAATGGGCAGGCAATTTCAAAAGTCTGCGTCGCCGCGCTAGGCCAGCTCTCAAACGGCAAGGTCAACGATGTCCGGATCGCCGCCGGAAGCGTCGCGCCCGTTCCGCTGCGTTTGAGAGAAACGGAAGGTGTCGTCAAAGGAAACACCATCGACTCGGCTCTAATGCAACATGCAAAGAAAGCGGCAGCGGGCGAAATCCGTCCGATCGACGACATCCGTTCCACTGCCGCCTACCGCTCGGCAGTGCTTGGAAATCTCGTCATGGAATTTCTGCAAAAGCTTGCTACGGGTGGACCAAGCGCATGAGCGAAGTGCTGGCGCGCTGGAACCAACTTCCAGCACCCGAAGCCGCGCAAGAGATTCTGCCCTGTTGTGGTTCGGTCGCGTGGGCGCGTGCGATGTCCGCTCGAAGGCCTATCCTCGACGAGGCCACACTATTGGCGGGCTCCGACGAGATATGGAATCATCTTCAAACGCAAGATTGGATGGAGGCCTTCTCGAAGCATCCGCGGATTGGTGAGCGAAAAGCACCACAAGCAGCATCATCGCTGTCCGCCAGTTGGTCGACACAAGAACAGAAGGATGTAGCCGCCGCCAACGCCGACGTTCTCTCTACGTTGGCCAAAGCGAACTCCGAGTACGAACAAAAGTTCAACCGGGTATTCATTGTGTGCGCTACTGGGAAGTCAGCTTCCGAAATGCTCGACATTCTCCACCACAGATTGCAGAATGACGACGCCACGGAACTTCAAGCCGCCGCCGAGGAACAGCGTAAGATCACGAACATCCGATTACAGAAATGGCTCTCAGCATGAAACGCATCTCGACTCATATTCTCGATCTCTCCCGCGGCAGGCCGGCAAGCGGCGTTCCGGTGCGCCTTGAAAAACAAGGTCCAGCGAAAGACTGGCGTGCTCAGGGCTCGGCGCGCACCGACGCCGACGGCCGCTGCAATCAACTGCTGGCAGGGGAGGATTTGCCGGCGGGCGTTTATCGTCTGGTCTTCGATACGGGTAGTTATTTCGAAGCGCTTAAGATCGATTCGCTGTATCCAGTCGTTGAAATTACGTTCCAGGTGCGCGACGGCGAGTCCCACTTTCACATTCCGTTATTGTTGAGTGCGAATGGATACACCACATACCGGGGGACGTAAGTGGATTTTTCGATTCGAGAATGGCTAAATCTCGGTTTCCGCTGGTTCCATGTGTTTGCCGGAATCATGTGGGTCGGCCAAACTTACTACTTCACGTGGCTCGACGGCCAGTTCACGCGCCTGGAAAAGAAAGCCTCTGCGGATGGAGCCGCCCTCGAAGTCTGGATGGTACACAGCGGCGGATTCTATTCGGTCAAGAAGAAGAAATCTCTCGGAATCAGCTCAGACCAGGTTCGCTGGTTTCGCTGGGAAGCGCTCATGACCTGGTTGGGCGGTATGGTGCTTCTCGTCCTCGTCTATTACCTCGGAAGCGGCCTCATCGATCCCGACGTTGCCGACATCTCAAAACGTACCGGGATTGCAATCGGCATCGGAGCGCTCATCGCGGGTTGGCTGATCTACGATCTGGCCGTTCTCTCTCCCTTGGGAAAGTCGCCAACAGCGTTCGTTTTGTTCGCTCTGATCATGATAGCCATGGCATCGTGGGGACTTCTGCATGTGTTCAGCGGCCGCGCGGCTTATATTCATCTCGGAGCAATCTTTGGCACGATCATGACCGCAAACGTCTGGTCCCGGATTCTTCCCGCGCAGCGCAAAATGATCGCCGCAGCAGCAGCCGGGACGAAATTTGACATGTCGCTTGGAGCGCAGGCCAAGCTCCGCTCCAAGCACAACACGTTTCTGGCTGTACCCGTCGTCTTTTTGATGTTGAGCAATCACTATCCGGTAGCCACTTACGGGAACCATTACGCGTGGCCTATTCTGATGGCCCTCGTCATTCTAGGATGGGGAGCCGCAAAGCTCATCCGCGAGGCCTAGCGCAGAAACACAGCGAAGCAAGTGAGACTAGAAACGGCACATCTCGCGCAGCAGGTGATCGCCCGCTGCAAGACTCTCGCGGCGTTCTCGGAAGATTCCGGAAGTACCCGCCGCACGTTTCTATCTCAGCCCATGCGAGACGTTCATCGCGCTTTTGCTGAATGGCTGCAGCCCCTCCGAGCAAGTGTCCGAATTGATGCGGCCGGGAATCTTCGCGCTCTCTATTCTGCGGGAGAAAGCGACGCTCCGAGGCTCTTGATCGGATCGCATCTCGACACCGTCCCCAATGCCGGAGCTTACGACGGAATTCTGGGCGTGGTGCTCGCCGTCGCGTTATTGGAAGCACTCGATGGGCGCCGTCTTCCCTACGCCATCGAGATCGTTGGCTTCTCCGAAGAAGAAGGCGTTCGCTTTGGCACTCCGTTTATCGGCAGCCGCGCTTTAGTCGGCCGGGTCAACGACACCATGCTGAACCTGCCAGACGCGAATGGAATCTCCGTCCGCAAGGCGATCGAAGACTTTGGCCTGAATCCCGCAGAACTAGACGCCGCGCGTGTACACGACGACGTTCGGGGCTACCTGGAATTTCACATCGAGCAGGGACCGGTGCTCGAGACCCTCCACCTTCCTCTTGCCGCAGTGGAAGCGATTGCCGGTCAAAGTCGACTGGAAATTGTTTTTGTCGGACGCGCGAATCACGCGGGTACTACACCCATGGATCTCCGTTTCGACGCCGTCACGGCTGCTGCTGAGTGGATTACGACTGTCGAGAACGCAGCCAAAGCGATTCCTGCATTGGTCGCGACGGTTGGCTCCGTGCAAACGAAACCGGGGGCGACGAACGTGATCGCCAGCGAAACGCGCCTGACTCTCGACGTTCGCCACCGCGACAACCTCGTCCGAAGCCAGGCGGTGGAAGACATGGTTCGCAACGCCAAAGAGATTGCGCAGCGCCGTGGTTTGTCGGTACGCCCACAGCAACTCATGAATCAACCAGCCGTGCCGATGGATCCGTCTCTTGTTACTCAAATCGAAGTTGCGATCGCCAAAACAGGTTGCCAGCCGCATCGCATGGTCAGTGGAGCTGGACACGATGCAATGATTCTGGCCGAAAAGATTCCGTCGGCGATGATTTTTCTTCGCTCGCCCGACGGTATTAGTCACGATCCAGCCGAGTCTGTTTCTGTTGATGATGTAGCTCTGGCTATCGAGTGCGGGCTGCATCTGCTGGAGCAACTGGCCTCGGCCCCAACCTTCCAGACAAGGACACTCCGTGCATAATCCCGCTCTCAACGATCTCGGACAAACTCGAAGCTCGCATCACCGCAACCACCTGCTGTTGACTCCAGACGCTTTTGTCCGGACTCCTCTGCCAGGCATGAAGAAGTGTATGGCTGTCGTGCATGTCGGAACCGCTCTGGGCGCGGCGTTCACCCAATACACTGCAGAGTTCGAACTCGGTGGAGAATTGGGCGCCACCACGGCCCAGCGCTTCCTCTATGTCATGGATGGCGAAATCCATCTCGAGCTCGGAGGCAAGAAAACGCAGCTTAAGTCTCGCGGATATGCCTATATCCCCGAAGGATCTCAGCATACAGTGGTCTCCGCCGCCGCGAGCCGCGTTGCGGTCATCGAAAAACACTACAAGGCCATCGCAGGAGTCGAAGCGCCACGCGCCATTGTCTCCAGCGAGGACTGCATCGCTCCACACGCGCTCAACGATGATCCCGATCTCCAAGTGAAATGCCTGTTGCCGGACGAGATGAGCTTCGATTTCGCCGTGAACACCATGGTCTACAAGCCCGGAGCCGCACTCAGCCAGGTCGAGATTCACGTGATGGAACACGGCTTGATCATGCTCGAAGGTGGAGGAATCTACCGGCTCGGCGACTCATGGTATCCAGTGACCGCCGGAGACTTCATCTGGATGGGCCCGTGGTGCCCGCAATGGTTTGGCGCCATCGGAAAAGTGCCGGCGAAATATCTCATCTACAAAGATTGGAACCGGCATCCGCTGACTGGTGATCGATGAAACTGGCAATCGATCAAGACCGTCTGACCTCCGAAATTGAGGCGCTTGCCGCTTTCTCGGACGCCGAACCGCCCGCCGTCACCCGTGTCGTCTTCACTCCGACTGAGCGCAAGGCACGGGATTGGGTCAAGAAACAATGCTCGGATGCGGGACTCGTACTGCGCGATGACGCCGCCGGCAATACGTTCGCGCGTTGGGTTGGCTCGGATCCCCGCGCTCCCGCCGTCGGAACCGGCTCCCACATTGATGCGATTCCGAACGCAGGAAAATATGACGGCGTCGTCGGAGTATTAGGCGGAGTCGAAGCAATTCGCTCGCTACAGCGCTCACAATTCCGTCCCAGGCATTCGATCGAGCTTCTGATTTTCACCTCCGAAGAACCCACCCGCTTTGGCATTGGATGTATCGGTAGCCGTTTGTTGTCGGGAACTCTTACCGCAGACGATGCAAGAAAGTTGACGGACAACGATGGCGCATCGGTAGAAACCGTTCGCCGTGGCGCCGGACTCACTGGCGAACTGGAGGAAGTAAAACTGGCGAAGGACTATTACAAGGCCTTCGTCGAGCTGCACATAGAACAGGGCCCGATCCTCGAACGCGAACACAAGCCGCTTGGTGTGGTGCAAAGAATCGCAGCTCCGGCAAGTCTGCGCGTGGTGATCGAAGGCTCCGGCGGACATGCGGGCGGAGTGCTGATGCCCGATCGCAATGACGCTCTCTGCGCCGCTTCGGAATTGATTCTTGCCCTTGAGGATGCCGCGCGAAACAGCGGAGCGATCGACACCGTAGCTACGGTCGGTATCTGCGATGTATTCCCCGGCGCCGTCAACAGCATCCCCGCCCGAGTCCGCCTCAGCATCGACATTCGCGATACCGACCTTCAACGCCGCGACGCAGTCATTGGGAAGCTCGATGCAACCTGCAAAGCAACTTCAGCCAAACGCCAGGTTCAGATTCACACCGAACTGCTGAATGCAGACGCTCCCGCAGAATCAGGTCCCGCAGTCGTTTCCGCTCTGATCGAAGCTTGCAGGAAGCACGGCTTCGATTTCCTCACCATGACGAGCCGCGCCTATCATGATTCGCTCTTCATGTCGCGAATCTCACCCGCGGCGATGCTATTCATTCCCTGTCGCAACGGCTACAGCCACCGCCCCGATGAATACTCTTCGCCGGAAGACATCGCACGTGGAGCACTCGTGCTGGCAGAAACGCTAGCAACTCTAGCTGCCTAAGTTTCGGCATTTTGACGACACAGCGCCCGAAGTTTACGGAGCGTGCGGAAGCGCGTTCTGGCGCTCGGCCCAGTGCTCGACGAGGTTGCGCACAACTTTGTCGCCAACTATCTGGGCTGCCTCGAGGGCGGGCAGATAGGCTGAGTAATTGCCCGAGACCATTTCCTTCAAACTATCCGCGACGGCCGTTCCCGATGGCTCGCGATCATAATTACTCACCGTCCGCAGGACGAGCACCCGTTGCAAGTCGACGCGGCCCGCCTTGCTCAGAAAAGTCAGCGCCTGCATCGTTCCAGTGTCCTCCATCGCCGCGACCATGTAGTTCCCTGTTCCGCCCGTATAGTAACGAGTCCACGCGTTCGCCCACTCATCAAGCTTCGATCCATGCCAGAAAGTTCCGGCTGAAAGCGTCGCACCTTTAGTCACGAATGGTGGCTTCAAGGCATTCGGAAAATCAGGAAAACGCGCTCGAAACTGCCGAAGTTTATCGGAATCCGGCAAAATGACATGCTCCGTGAGGTGCAGCGCCCAGGTCACCAATTCCGGATTGAGCGCGTACATCTCGCCGTAGTCGACCGTCATCGGCTGTTCGTATGGAGTTCCCTTCCGTAGCGGCAAATATCCGGTCGGCCAATTCTCTGGAATCTGCCTTCCGTCGATCTCAAACGATAAATCACCATCGACTACATAGTCGGCCCACACCGCCGAACCCAAAGACACATCCGCTGGATCGCCTCCGCCAATTCCCGCAACGATCCAGTACGCCTTAGTCAGATCGAAGCGCGGATCGAGCCCGAGCGCCATCACCGAAGCGGCAGCCTTCGCTGTCCCAACTCCGGTAACCATACCCAACACGCCATCCTTATTCATCCGTGCATGGCGGAAACCGGCGGGCAGTGGAAAAATCTGATCCAGATGCTCTCGCTCCACCCACAATTGATATTCACCGGGAACGTCGCCTGTATCTTCCCCGCGTTCGAACATCGTAACCACAACAACTTTCACCGGGATTGGCTGAGCCGCGCTACCAGCCTGAGCCATAGCGGGACTTACCAACATTGCCGCGAAAGCGACGAGTACAAAGACGCATCCAGAGGCGCGCCTCATTTCTTGATCCCCTCTCGAATCCGCGCATATCCCGGCTTGATGGTTTTATAAATCACGTCGCAGCGCTGGTTATAAGGCAGGAATGCACTCTTCATCGCATTAATCGTAATCTTCTCGAAGTCGTCGACCGTCAACCCAAACGTTGCCGCAGCCGCTTCAAACTCCTTCGTCATACTCGTGTCGCTCATCAACCGGTTGTCAGTGTTCAGAGTGACTCGAAACTTTTCTTGATAAAGAATCTTGAAAGGATGCTGCTCGAGACTCGGAGTGGCTCCTGTGTGAACGTTGCTGATCAAACAAATCTCGAGCGGAATTCGTTTGTCCAGAACGTACTGCGCCAGATCGCCCAGCTTTACCGCCTTTCCGTCCGCAAGCGCGATGTCTTCGATCAACCGTGTGCCGTGTCCGATCCGGTGCGCGCCGCAGTACTGAATCGCCTGCCAAATGGACTCTTTCCCGAATCCTTCCCCCGCATGAACCGTGATGTTGAAATTCTCTCTCTGGATATAGTGAAACGCCTCCACGTGCTTTTTCGGAGGATATCCACCTTCCTCGCCTGCCAGATCAAAGCCCACGACTCCACGCGCGCGGAAGTCGACTGCAAGTTCCGCCATCTCAAGCGACACGTTCATATTTCGCATTGCGCAAATGATTAATCCGGACTGCAAGCCAAACTCTTGCCGGCCGCGCGCCATCCCCTTGAGTACTGCGGAGACGACTTGCTGGTGAGTCAAGCCTCGTTGCGTATGAAACAACGGCGCGAATCGCGTTTCGTAGTACACCACGCCGTCGCGGCTTAAATCCTCGGCCTGCTCGTAGGCCACGCGCTCCAGGGCTTCTTCCGTCTGGGTTACAGCGATAGTGTGTTTGAATCCTTCGAGATATTTCGCGAGACTTCCCTGATTTGCGCCTTGATGAAACCAGTGCGCCAGTGCTCCCGGCTCTGCAGTTGGAAGATCCGTATAGCCCACACTGTTGGCCAGCTCAATGACAGTTTCCGGACGCAGCACTCCATCGAGATGCTCGTGAAGCAATACTTTCGGCAAGCTCATCAGCAGGGATCGATCGAGTTTCATCGCACGCTCCACTTCGGCGCGACACAACCGCGAATTCGGGAAGCGAGCATAGTATCCCATGCACCGGGAGGCGCACGAATACCTACCGGAACGGCCGCCCTTTCACGACGCCCGCCCCCTCGCGGATCGTCACCAACTGATCGACCGCGACGGCATTATGGGTTTCGCTTGCGCCGGTCGGCCAATGGATTTCAATATCCGCCGCAGTCGCGGCCCCCAAGCCAAAATGCAGCCGCGGATCGTTCGCCGATAGAAAACTGGACTGGCTGGTCACGCACTGCGTCTGAACTTTCCCTCGGTAGCGCACCAGCACTCGCGAACCGATCGCACTCCGATTGCTCTTCGTCCCCTCCAGCCGCACCTTCAACCAATGATTACCCGCAGGAGCATCGTTGCGGAGCAAGCTCGGCGGCTCGTTGCGATTCATGATCAGTATGTCGAGATCGCCATCATTGTCGAAATCACCGAAAGCGCATCCGCGGCTGATGTGCTTTGCGGAAATCGCGGGACCCATCTCATCGCCCAACTCGACAAACGTTCCGTCACCCTGATTGCGGAAAATGATCCGCGGATTCTTTGCTGGATATTTCGCATACACGCGCTCAAGTTCTGGAGCGACCGTTCCAGCCACTATAAAAATATCGGGATACCCGTCATTGTCAAGATCGACCAATCCAGTTCCCCAACTCGTGAAACGTCGCTCCGCAGCCAGCCCGGCATGGGAAGCGACGTCCTCGAACTCGCCTTTTCCGTTGCCGTGATAGAGGCCCGTTGGCTGATTCACGAAATGCGTCTTCACCAGATCGATGTGCCCGTCAAGGTCGTAGTCTCCAATCCCCACACCCATGCCTGCCATCGGCTGGCCTTCCGTGCTGAGCGCGAGTCCTCTCAACAATCCCTCTTCGCGAAACGTCCCATCGTGGTTGTTCATCAGGAGCAGACTCGCCGTCGCGTCGCACGCGACAAAGATGTCTTGCCACCCATCTTCGTCGGCGTCAAAAGCAACCGCCGTGAATCCATACGATCCTCGCAAACCGGCCACTCCCGACTCCTTCGACACATCGGTGAACGTTCCGTCTCCGTTGTTTCGATACAGGGAGTGATACGGCATCGGCAAGCCACCCGGACCGCAATTGGTGGGCACGCCTTCAAAGTTGCAGTTCGGAATTTGAAGTGACGGCCGGGGAGCCGTCGCGATATCAATCTCTACGTAATTGGAAACGAACAGGTCCAATAAACCATCTCGGTTGTAGTCCACAAACGTGCAGCCCGAACCGAAACGAGTCCTCGAATCCTTCAGCCCCGCTTTCTCCGTGACATCCGTGAACGTGCCGTCTCCGTTATTCCGGTACAGTTTGTTCTGCCCGTAGTAAGTGAGATAGAGATCCTCGAACCCGTCGTTGTTGTAGTCGCCTACGCAGACGCCGCAAGCCCAGCCTGCATCCGTTAATCCGGCTTTGGCAGTCACATCGGTGAATGTGCCATCACGGTTGTTGTGATAAAGCCGATTGCTTTCGCCCGGAGGAATCCCCTCAAGCCGTCGGCCGCCGAGAATGAATGCATCCATCCATCCATCATTGTCGTAATCAAAGAATGCACAGCCGCCGCCATTCACTTCAATGATGAACGTGTTGTGATCAGGATCCCCGTAGAACATCGTCTTCGTGAGGCCTGCCTGCTCGGCCACGTCGACGAAGCGCGAGAATGGAGTCCGCTTAGCAGCTTTGGTTGCAGCGCGAAATTCTTTGGGAAGTAAAAACGGCGCCAGAATCACCGGTGCGGTGTGCAAAAAGCGGCGCCGCGTCCAATCAGTCCTTCGGAATTTCGTCACGCCGTCATCCTGGGCTTGCCGTCGTAGTCAGCGCTGCTGTTGTGCGGTCGTCAGATCCTTACGGAGCTGCTGCGCTTCTGTGTTATCAGGCTCGATCTTTAGCGCGCTTTCCAAAGCCTCTTGCGCTTCTGGAAATTTCGATTCCATCCCCAGGGTCGCTGCGAGGCTGATCCAAGCCTGCGTGTAACCGGGCGCGGCATGCACGGCCTGTCGGAAGTGCTCCTCCGCCGACGCAGGATCTCCGTCTTTTGAGTCGAGATATCCCAATTGATTTTGCGCCAGCGCGAAGCCCGGCTCGATTTGAACCACTTGCTCCAGCACGGTCCTCTCGCTCGCAGTGTCAGCAGTACGGTCCAGCGCCAGCGCCAGCTTGTAACCAAGCACCGCGTCCTTTGGCGTCGCCTCAAATGCTTCTCGATACAAAGAGACAGCCTTGGCAGCATTTCCGGCCGCCATTTCCTTTGCTGCTTCCGCCGATTTCGATGCAGCCAAAGTTCGGTTGTTCTTGGCCTGAGTTCCCTCTTGGTATAACTTCAGCTGCTCTTTCGCCTGATCGTTTTCTCCCAGCGTCCTCAATACAGTCGCCAGCTTGAAATGAACCTGCGGTTCCGCCGCCCCAAGTTCAATCGCTTTTTCCAGATGCTCTTTCGCTGCGGGAAAATCCTTCAGCTCCACCAGCACCAGCCCGAGGTTGTAATGGGCGTTGTAGTAGGCGGGATCGATCGCGATTGCTGCCTCCAGATGCTTTCGGGCCTGCGCAAATTCCCCACCCTCGTTTTCCAGAATCCCGTTCAGATATAAAAAGTCGAAATCTTTGGGGTGTGCGGCCAGCAATCTCCGCGCAATTGGACGCGCCGTCGCGAAATCTCCATTCAACACTAGAACTCGCAGATACAGCCGCTGTGCGTCAACATTCGCAGGATGAAGACGTGCGGACTTCGCGGAAAGATTCACCGCATTCTCGTAGTGAACTTCGTTAACGTACACCGTAACCAGCGCCTGCGTCAGCGGTAAAGAAGAAGGGTTTCGCTTCAAAGCCTCCGTCAATACTTCCTCCGCCCGGTCCAGCATCCTCGCCCGTCCGTACGCTACCGCGAGATCGAGCGTCAAAGTTTCGCTGTGAGCAGCATTCGTTAGCAATTCGATCGCGGATACAAAATCGCCTTGCGCCATAAGCGACTTGCTCATCCCATCAAACGCCTCAACGGAGTGACGATCGATCCGCAAAGCAGCTTCCCACTCCGAAAGCGCTTCCTGATGCCGTTGCAGCTCGTCGAGCGTCGATGCCAGCAGCAGGTGCGGCTTGAGAACATCGGGCATCAGGTAGATCGATTTCCCAAGTGGCTCAGCGGCTTGATCAGGATGCCCGGATGCATAAAGCGTCAGACCTACGAGATAGTAAAGTTTGGCCGACCCAGGCTCTAACTTGAGTCCCTTTTGAAAAGCTTCCAACGCGCAGTCATACTGTTTCCGGTCGCCGAACCAATTCCCAATCTCCGCGTACGTGTCGCCATCCGGCTGAAGGCGGACTTTGTCTTCCAGTGTTTTGGGAGCGGTACAGGCGAAAATCAAAGGGGTCGCGGCCAGGACGGCTGCGAGAATCAGACTCGACTTCAGAAGCCCAGAATGCATCAATGCGCCAGTAATCGCCTCGGCGAGCCTCAACAGTGACACGTCTCAGACATTTGAGCATAATAGAGCAACTGCGCGACCTGCAAGCGATCTCGGGCAATTTGGGGCATCAGGAAGGATAAGGAGTTGTTTCGGGGCGAGAGCAATTCCTCCACGCGAGTCTTGCAGCTTTTTCTTCTGCTCCTCTTTTTCGGTCTGGTGCCGCATTCCGCCCGTCCGCAGGCTTCTCAAGCCGAAGTTCCTTCCGCCGCCAAGAAGCCGCCCTCGCGCACCGAATATGCCGGAGATCAGGCGTGCCGCTCCTGCCACGAGAAAGAATCCGAGGCCTATTTGCCAACGGCACATCATCACACTTCAAGTTGGCCGAGCTCACAGACGATGAAGGGCAGTTTTTCTCCTGGTTCCAATATTCTCCGCACGTCGAATCCATACCTGCACTTCGAAATGACTAAGACTGCCTCCGGATATTTCCAGAGTGCAGTCGAAGAGCCTGGTCCGGGCAAAACCATCTCCCGCACCGAGCGAATCGACATCGTGACTGGCTCCGGCCGCCGCGGACAAACCTATCTTTTCTGGAAAGGCGATCTCCTCTTTCAACTACCCGTGACCTACTGGACCGAGACCGACGGTTGGGTCAACAGCCCAAGCTATCCCGACGGGTCTCCTCACTTCGATAAAGACATCATTCCTCGCTGCCTGGAGTGTCATGCGAGCTACTTCGAATGGATGCCGCCACCAGTCAACCGCTATCGGAAGAACAGCCTGGTATTGGGAATCATCTGCGAAAAGTGTCACGGTCCGGGACAAAAGCATGTCGCCCTGCATCGTCAAACTCCGCATCTTCCCGCTGGAACACCCGAAGCGATCGTCAATCCCACCAAGCTCGATCGCGACCGTCAAACAGACGTCTGCGGACTCTGCCACTCCGGCAATGGCACGCCCATTGCCCCTTCTCTTTCATTTCTGCCGGGAGACGATCTTCGGGACTACATCGACATTCCCTACGTCAGTGCAGAGGACGCCGTTGATGTTCACGGAAACCAGGTGCAACTCCTGCGCAAGAGTCGCTGCTTTCAGTCGACGACCACTCTAACTTGTACGACGTGCCATGACCCGCACACCACGCAGCGTGACGCAGCTGCATTCTCTTCTACTTGCCTGACCTGCCATCAAGCAAAGCAATGTGGCGAATTTCCTAAACTGGGCGAGAAGATTTCCGCCAATTGCATTGATTGTCACATGCCCGTGCAGGAATCTCAGGTGCTCTTTTCCCGGACGAACGGAAAGCTGCTGCATCCGAAAGTGCGCAATCACTTGATCGCGATTTACCCTGAGAAATCATCCGCGCCGCTCAATTCGGAAACGGCTCCCCGGCCTTGACGATCCGAATCTGATGATCCGTAAACGTTAGATGTCCGTTCGGCAGCTTCACCTTCGGCATATGACAACTCACGCAATCTGATTTCGCCTTCGGGCATGTTCTCGGATGGATCAAGTCGCTGATTGACGCACTCGCAGGACCCGTCCCTGCCGAGTGGCATGCCAAACACTTTCCATCGTAAGAAGAATCTTGCCGGACAACATCCACATGCGGGTCATGACACGCAATGCAGCTGATGCGCGGATCTGTTCCGTCGAAGCATTTGCTGTTGGCCAATCGATAAGGCTGAAAACGGACTGTCAGTTCGCCTCGCCAATGATTGCGCACCACGGTTTCCCAAGTCCGGTGACATTGCCCGCAGAAGTTTGAAACGTCTTCTGACGACAGCTTTCTCAGATCCGGAGGCAGCGCTTCGAAGTCGCCGTTCAGAGCGTCGCTCAGATGACCGCTCGTTCCCGCATGACAATGCTCACATGTCACACCTGGCCGCAGCGACTCCAGCGTCAACTTTCCGTTCACAAGAGAATTGCTGGTATGGCAGCCAAAACAAACTTTCTGCTCCGCGATCGAGATTTCCCGTCCGACCGCGTCGTCCAGATTCTGCGGCTTCAAATCTTCATCGCCAGTTGTAAAATCCAGCCCGGGAATCGACGGATAATAGCTCACTGCGCTCTCGTAGCGGTGGCCGTTGTGCTCCAGGATCCAGGTCTGGGCGCCCGCTCCAAAATTCCACGGAATCGGCAGCGTGATTGTGCGTGTTCCATCGGTCACGCTGTACGTGCTCTGCCCCTCGTGAGTTTCCACCGTGTAGGTATACGGACCTTTGCGAACGGTCGTCTTCGGGACATCCCGCAAAACCGGATTCGCACCCGGCAGCGCCATCGCCCGCCCCATGGGCGTCTGCGGCTGGCTCTCCGATCGCTCCCGGTGGCAGGAAACACACGCAGTCTCGGTCTTCGGAGACGGAGCCCCGGAAGAACCCGTGATCGCCACAAGCGCGACCACCAAAACTGCCAGCGAGCTAAGGATGTGTGGTCGGAGCCGTATCATTCTTGGTCATCTCAAGGCACAGTAAACGTTCGCGCCGCGCATCCTCTTTGCGACCGGACTTCGAGTACGCCTTGGCCAGCGCCAAATGCACTTCGAGGTTATCGGGCTGCAGTTGCGCAGTCTTCTCCAGGTGCTCGATTCCGTCCTTCGGGTCGCCCGTTTCTGTGAGAGCCCGCCCCAACACTAATTGTGCGCTGGCTAACGACGGATCTTCCCCCACCGCTTTCTGCGCATAAGGCAACGCATCGCTGCCGTCATTCCTCATCAGCGGAATCCACGCCAGCATGACTTCTGCCGCCGCGTTCTTGGGATTAATTTCCAATTCTTTCTTGAGTTCTACCTCCGCCTCTTCGGGATCCGAGGCATACAACAGATATCCATATAAATAATGTGCGTTCGGCACTGCGGGAGTTCGGTCGAAGATCTTTTGAAACTCCGGCCGCGCCGCCTCTTTATCGCGCTTCATTAAATCGAGCGCGGCTTTTCCCGCGGCCGCATAAAGATCCTGTTGATCTGTCTTCAGTTCTTTCGGGAGCAACGGGGTCCGTAACCCCGCTAATCCAACTGCGACCAGCAACTCCGGATTCGGCTCTTCCTTGCTGAAGAATGCATAGCTCCGCAGCGCATCTTCGAATCTTCCCGTACGCGTAAGCAGCAAGGCCTCGTGGTAGCGCAGAATCTTCTCGTTGCGGGACTGGTTCGCCGCACCCAACGCCAGTGCCTTTTCAATGTCCGTGAGCGCCTTCGGATATTCTCCGCTTTCGAATTCGCACAGTCCTCGAATCGCCAACGCCGGCGCGGCATTCGGAGTCAGCTCCAGATAATGCGAGAGCGATCCTTCGGCTTCGCTGTACGCGCCCGTTCCATATTCGAGCGACCCAATGAACCACCACCCGTCGGCCCACTGCGAATTCAGTTTCAGTGCCTGCCGATAGAGCTCGATTGCCTGAGGGATGTCGTTGACGTCGCGAGCAGCGGTTGCTCGCGCAACGACATCAGAAAAGCTGGCGGGATTTGCTTGCGCCGATACTGACCTGGCTAAGCAAAACAGGAGTAAACAAGCCGCTACAAGAGCGAGAGTGAAGGACTCTCCGCGGCCGTCGATGAACATTTCCCCAGTTTCAGTGGTATCGGACAAAGTTTCAACAAATATAGCTCATCAAATACGCCGCGCGCGCAGGTCAGTTACGGCCTCCCAGGATCTTCGGACTTAGAACCGAGATCCGCAGGATGTTCGGCGGTACTTGCCCCAGTACCATCGGGCGCAAGGGGCAACTTGATCTCAAGCGCGCCCACATTATCTGTCGCAACATCACGCACCGCAACTCGCACCGTCGCTGCATTTACCGGCACATCAAACTGCTGCTGTACGCGGTAGATGGCTCCGCCGCCCTTCGGCACTTCAGGAACCCGTTCTCTTTCTTCCATCACCCTCTGAATCGCCGAATTCAAAATTTTCCCATCATCGTCGTATGCGGCTGCCGCAATCTCTAAGAGTGGGTATCGCGCGGCAATCGTGTAATCAATTTGGTAGGTTTGCAATTTCGATGGGTGCGCGTGTTTTGCGTCAATGGCTTTAGCGCGTTCCGCAGCGGCATCCGGACGGTCCGCTAATTTCGCTATTTGCTCGTGAGTCGCTTTTGCCGCAGCTGACAACGTGTGAATGTGTGCCCGAAACAACAGTTGGTGCGCAATCGGGGCGCCGTGCTGCATATTGGGGAATAACGAATCGGACGGTTTATCCAAACCCAGAGGGGTTAATTCCGCTGCCGAGTTTTTTTCCTTCGCAGCCTCCGTTTTCCGCGGATCCGCATTCCCGTAATACGATCGACGGTACTCGAGACGGTATCCTTTCTTCAAAAGCTCGATCTGAATGTGCCGCAACTTCCCGTCGTAATCCTGGTTGCTTGGCGAATATGTCAGCGTGTAGTAGCGCCCACCCGTCTCGGTCGCCGCCGTAAGCGCACTCGCCAGATCATTTGTGTTGTGAAACGCCCGCCCGCCCGTTGACCGGGCAATTTCCTCTTCGGTCATATACGTCGCGTTGAGCATCGCGTCGGCGGCCATTCCCGACCCGTTCCCTGCTGGGGAAGACCCGTTCGCCATTGGGCTCGTGGCGACTACTCCGCGAACATCCACCGGATATACTGCGACCCGCCCTCGGGTTAGGCTGTCAGTTGCCTCTTTGATCTGATCGTCAACGCTGAGAGCCTCTACGTTGCGATCGGAACTCGCCATAATCGCCGAGGGAAACGACCCTGAAAACCAGATCAGATTTTTCCTACCCGCCAAATCCGCCAGGTAACTTCCAATCTGCGCAAATACTCCCGGAGTCGAAATGTACGGACGATAATTATCCGCGTAAAGAAAGATCTTCGGAATCCGCGAATGCGCACTCTTCGGATCCACGGCCTCAGCCAACTCCTTACGATTCTCCGTGAATCCCTGCACCTGATAGAGACGATCACTCAACACAAAGATCGCAAACCGAGTACCTTCGGGCTTGTTGCGAATAAACTCCAGCAGTTGTTTGCGTGCCGTCGGCTGATCCGAAACTTCCATGTTCAGGAGGTCCAGCAATAGTACGTATAGCGGTCCTCGCTCCGGGCCGGCAGGAACGTTCACAAATGTGTTCGCTGGAAGTAGGGCTGGTAACTTGGGCAGCGAATCCGAGACCGTGTCAAAATCATGAACATCGAAGGAACGAACCTTCTGCAGCTTACCGTCTTCCTTAACCCCAAAATCCTCAGCTTTGAGTCCGGAAACAGGTCTGCCTAAGGAATCGGAGACAACGACGTCCACGATCACTCGTCGGACGCTGGTCTTGAAGACGAGATCCTTGGTTTTGGTCCTCGCCTCGTCTGGGCTGCCCGAAATGATAGGAGGTACGATCTCCTGTCCAGAAAGGCTCGCAGCCGCGCAAACGAGCAGAGCGCTCGTAATAAAGAAGCGACTTCGCAGCAAAGTTGCCGCAGCCATGACCAGCCCCAGTGACACAGCCCCGATGAATCAGCCGTTTTCTGGACGAGATTCTAGCGCGAACCCCAGAGAACGTTGTCACGAAAAATTCAATCTACTGGATCCTTAGCGACAAACTCGACTGCGCCACCGCAGTCCCCTGCTTCGCCGTCACCAGAACATCGCATTGCCCCGGATCGGGAGAAAGCTGAACCAGCATCGGAATCGAGCCGTCCACATCCGGCGACGCCAAGTTCAGCGGTTTGAGGGCGATTTCTTTGCCGTCCCGCAACAGTTCTAACGTGACATTCGTTGCAGATGCATCCCCCGGCTTCGAGGGGTAAACGACGAAGTACAAACTCACCGGTCCCGCGGCCACAGAATCCGTGAGGGTCGGAGTAATCCTTCCATTCTCCAGCTCGAACGGACTGAAGGGATTCCGCGGGCCCTTCAGCGGCTCGAAACGTCGCACCAATTGCAAAGAGCTCAGCGAAAGATCCTTAGCTGGATTGACGAACAACGATACTTTCTTGACCGAAGTCTTGCCGCTCGGTTCGTCCGTCACCGCCGTATCAATCAAATAATGCCCGGGCGCGAGTTGTACTGGCTGCGCATACAGAATTCGGTCGTTGCCCAGGTTTGATAGCGACGACGCTGGCACGTCGCGAGCCAGCTCCCGACTAACTTTTCCGACAACTTCGCCAGAACTGTCGTGGATAAATGCAACTAGTCCAGCCTGAAAATGAGCATTCCCCGTTTTTGGGTTGGAGGCAGGCTTAAGGCCCGACAGCGGCACTTCGAACGTCACTTCGTACTCTACGGCCTGCTGCTCAGGCCGAAATTTCATCGCCGCAAACTCGTATGGAAATACCTGCTCTGCCGGCTGTTTATTCATTGCATTCAAGGCCAGCAATTCATACGGCTGTAGCGGTTCTCCATTCAAGTCTGGAACTGCGTAATACCCTCTTCGCGTCTGCACCGTGACTTTTGGTCGACTGACCTTCACTTCAATTTTCCGAAAATGTCCGTCGTACAACGTAGATGTCGGTGAATACGCCATCTCATAGTGGGTCCGGATGTCTTCCATCATGCGCTGCATCGGTAGTGCGATTTCGTTGGTGTTAGTGACGGCGAATCCGCCGGTCGCCTCAGCCAGTTCCCGCATCGCCAGCTGCTTGCTGGCCACGGCCGTCAATTGGACATCATCGTCCTCAAAAATCTGAGTGTGCGGATCCGTGCCCACCAATGTGCTCTCCGCGCCTGTTCGTTTCTGCGCCGCGAGCGCGTCCGCCATCGGATCGTCAACGTTCAACCCTCGCGTGTCCACGGTATAAAAAGACACTCCAACGCGGTTGGCATAACTGATTAAGTCGCTCACGACTTCATGCCGGTTCATCGGAAGCTGCAGCCCATCGGCCAGATATAAAACGATTTTCCGTCCAGGCAGTTTCTCCTGGCTGTTCACCAGCGCTCGGAGGGCATCCATGGAATTCATTCCGTCAGACAAATTCGTCATGAAGCGGAGCCCTTTCGCCAACAGGGCTTGCGTCAGGATGGCGGTTCCCAGCGTCACGGAAACATCTTCGGACGCGGCATTCGCAGAAAACAATGGATCCTTTGAAATAGCCGCGAGCGGATTGTTTAGTTCGTTCTGCACTGCTTGCGTGGTCGCCAGGCCGGTCGTGGGTGAAGCCAGAATGTTTTCTGCTTGAGCCTGCAGCGTTGCCACTACACTGCTCGATACCACTGATGACGGCCCCGTCCCAAGTTGCGAGTGCAATCCGGTGGCGGCTTGATCGACAGCTTTGGCGAGCAAGTCCTTGTCGCTTGTGTACGGCTGAATCACTCCAAGACGCTGGTCTAATCTGTAAATGGTGACGTAGGTATTCGGCAGGGTGTCACTTTTCAAAAACTCCTGCACTGCGCGCCGCGCGAATTCAAGGTTTAGCGGAGCAATATCGGCAAAGACAACGGATACGAAATTGACTTGCCGCATCGAATTTAATGCCGCTGGATGATCTTCCGTATTCGTCACCGTCGTGCTCTGCTGCACCGCGACGCTGCGTTCGGTCGCCAGTTGCTCTTTCCCGCCTACCTCCTGAAAGACCCGGACGTTCTGCCGCACCCCGTCTTCATAGACTTCCACCTCCTCCGGTCGCAAATCCGTGACCGGATGTCGGTGTTTATCCCGCACCACTAAATCCAGCACAACTTCCCGTGTGGTCGTGTGAATCACGGGACGAGATGGTGCTTGCCCTGTGTTTGTCTGAGAAATGAGGGGAAAAGCGGCCAAAAAACCAAAACCAGCGGCAATAAAGAGGAGAATCCGCGACATAACCCACCTCGAAACCGTCCGTCGCACCCCAAAAACTTACGTAGTGTACTCCTATTTCCGCCGGTCATCCCGAAGTGAAAGGAAAAACGTTATTTGTTCGAGGAAAAACGTTTTTTCTTCTTGACAGTCGATCTTCACAGGGATTACAAGGACCTGTTCGAGAAGTAGTGTGTTTGTATTACCCACATAACAGATTCAGGCCGTTTTAGGCAGCCAGATACAGCGCCACAAGGCTGTGGAGGCGGAGGGTCAATGATTAAGTCTAAACTTCACGCAGGGGTTCGAACGATCGGCAGCATGTTCACATGCCTGCTGGTACTCATCCTGCTGGTTTCGGTTGGTATTGCCCAGCAGCTCACTGGAACGTTAACCGGCACCGTCGCCGATTCGGCTGGTGCTGTGGTGCCCAATGCCAAGGTAACGATGAAGAATGCCGCCTCGGGCGATATCCGTACCACGGTATCGAACGGCTCCGGCTACTTCTCGGTGACCGCTGTTCAACCTGGCTCCTACACAGTTTCCATCGAGGCGCCCGGCTTCAAGACGTGGGAACGGAGCGGCCTGACCTTCTCTCAAGGCGATAACCATACCCTCTCCAACATCAAGCTCGAAGTCGGAAATGTCTCCGAAACAGTCGAAATTAAGGCTGGAGCAGACGCCGTCATCCCCGATAACGCTGAGGTCAGCACGACCCTGAATACGGAATTGATTCAGGACACTCCGATCGTCGGCCGTGATGCTGGCGAATTGTTGAAGGTTATGCCAGGTATGGCCCTTACCAATGGCCTGTCCCAAGGCTCTGCCTTCAATGACAAGATCGTCGGCACAAATAACGGTCCTGTCGGAGCTTATTCTGCCAACGGCACACAGCCCAACGGTGCCATGGCCTTCATGCTCGACGGCGCGAACCTGGTCGATCCCGGCAACGCTGGCACACAGATCGCCAACATCAACCAGGACATGGTTTCCGAAGTCAAAGTCCTGATGTCTTCCTACAGCGCGGAATACGCTAAGGGGCCTGTGATCTTTCAGGCCTTCAGCAAGAGCGGCGGGAACCAGTTCCACGGCGAAGGCTACCTCTACGCCCGCAACAGTGCTCTGAACTCTGACGACGCTTACGCGCACAGCCAGGGCATCCCCAACTCTGACGAACATTACTATTACATCGGCGGCAACGTCGGCGGTCCAATTCCGTTCCTGAACCGCGGCAAGCAGAAAGTCTTCTTCTGGGGCGGCTATGAATACATGGACCAGCACCCAGCTGCGAGTCCGATCAACTACAACGTGCCAACCGCGGAACAATTGGCAGGTGACTTCAGCGAAAACACGATCAACGGCATCCCCGGAACCACGCCCGTATCGGGGTGCGGAAGCAACACAACTCTCTTTAGTTGCCTCTCGAGTTCGTCGGTTTGGCAGTATGCCTACTCAAAGCCGTATGGTCTGCCAACCGGCACCAGCACGATGCCGACTAGCGACTATGATCCAAACATCGTCGGCATTGCTGCTTTGATGCCCAAGTCGAACATCACTCCTTCGTCGAGCAACGGCTGGAACAACTACCAATACATCAGCACTGTTCCCCAGAACCGTTGGGAAGCGACTGGCAAGGTTGATTACGCTATCAGCGATAACACCAAGCTGTCCGTTTCTTACACTCGCCAGATTGAAAACGACCAACACCCGGTCGGCGTGTGGTGGACTCCACCTTGGACTCTGCCCTATCCCTCGAACGTCGTTGCTGCTACGACTTCACAGGAAGTCATGGCAAACTTCACTCACGTCTTCAGCCCGACGACCACGAACGAATTCGTGTTCACGTTGGCCCGTTACATCAACCCCAGCACTCTCTCCAACCCCAAAGCCGTTAGCCGTTCGGCTCTGGGCTTCAACGTAAAGGGACTCTTTGGTCACACCGCCGACCAGATCCCCAACTTTGAGGGTCCATGGGGCGGCGCTTTCCCGAACATCGAGGAATTCTCCTTTGATGGCTCCTTCCAAAGCGGCGCTTTCGGCGCAACCAAGAAGGATCCTGCGATCTACGACAACTACACCAAGGTTATTGGTTCGCACACCATCAAGGCTGGCTTCTACTGGGATACCAGCGAGAACATCCAGTCCGCTGGCGGCCTCGGGCCGGGCGACAATGGAACATACAACCTGGGATGGGGGCCAAATAGCTCGGGCAACGTCGTGGCCGACTTCCTCTTAGGGCGTACGGGCAACTACCAGCAGGTTAGTTCGTTCCCAACGAATGACTTGAAGTTCCACCAATGGTCGCTTTATGCGCAAGACTCGTTCAAAGCGAATCGCCAACTCACCCTGAACTACGGCTTGCGCTTTGATCACGTAGGCCAGTGGTATGGCACGCCGCAAGGCTTCCAGGTCTGGAATCCTGCGACGTATCAGCAAAACGTCTATGGACCGACCGGGCTTGTAACCTCGGCTCCGTACAACACCGGCTTGCAGTGGCATGCGAACACACCCAACGTGCCGCTCTCTGGCATGGCCTCCCCACTGTTCTATTACGAACCTCGCGTAGGACTGGCTTACGACATATTCGGAACCGGAAAGACGGTTCTGCGCGCTGGTTTCGCGGTCTTCCACTATCAGGTATCCACTCAGGTAGCGGACGCTGCGACGGGGCCGGAAGGAGCATTCACCTTCCAAACCTCCGGTACGACTTCCGGGTATAACCAGATCGATTCTGGGGCCGCGGGTTTCACGCCGAATCCAAACGGTGCAGCTCAGAATGGTGCTACGGTCTACGGCCTGTTGCCTGGGGACAACAAAACTCCTCTCACCACGGACTGGAACGTCACCATTTCTCAAGCGTTGCCATGGAGGTCAGTCTTCGAGGTCTCCTATGTCGGCAACAAGAGCCAGAACGAATGGATCGACGGTGGCAACGGGAAGGTCGGGGACCAAAACAACGTGCTCCCAGGTGGTTTCTTCTTGCCGGATCCGACGGGTGCGAACAGCGGCGGAGCCAACTACGGGAAGCTCATGTCTCCAAATGCGCCGGCCTGCACCAGCAGCACTCCGTTTAACAATCAGCCGCTGGCGTGTACCGGGCCATATGGTCCGAACTATGCGCTCACATTCAATGCGAATGATTGGCGGCCTTTGAACGTCTATCAGGACGTTTACCTCCTGTACCATGGAAGCTACGCGAACTATAACTCGCTGCAGTTGTCTTGGCAGAAGCAATCAGGCCCTGTTGTCTTCCTGACCAACTACACATTTGGGAAGGTACTGGGCATTCGTGACGGACAGACGGACAATGGTGCCGGCAATGGAACCGTAACCGATCCTTTCAGCATTCGGAATAACTACGGTCCCTTAGCCTACGATCACACTCACATCCTCAACGTTTCAGCCTCGTGGAACTTGCCCAAGTTCATTCACGGACACCGGGCACTCGAGGGCGCGATAAACGGCTGGCAGCTGTCGACCTACACCACTTATCAAAGCGGTGCGGCTCTTCAACCCGGCCTCAACGGAAACGGCAATGCTGCCTACGCAGGCGGCTTAACCATGCCTACGAATGCACTACCCGACCTGAAGGATCGAGCCATCAGATTACCCAACGGGTTGGAGGCCACAAACGTTAGCCCTCAAACATGGTTTGGCGTGTCGCCAGACAACAGCGGATTTCTGTTGATGCCACTTCTGATTTGCGATCCTTCCAAGAATCTCAAGTCCGGACAACGCTTCAATCCGCAGTGCTTTGGCATGCCGGCCTACGGCCAGCAAGGTCCTTATGAGTGGCCTTACATGAGGGGCCCTGCCTACTTTGACAGCGATCTGGCGCTGTACAAGAACTTCCAGATCACCGAACGCCAGAAGATCCAGGTTCGGATGCAGGCTACTAACTGGTTGAACCACCCGCTCGCGCAGTTCGGGCTCGCTGGCAATACCGACGAGACCCTCTCTTTTACCAACACTGGCTCGCAGTTTATTAGCAGTGCTGGCACCGGATCCGCAGGCAACGAGTGCGCCTACGCTCTGGCGAACAACCCCGGGACTACCTCGGTCGCTGGCGGATGCATGGTGCCCTATGTTGCGCTGCCCGCTCCTGGCACGCCCAGCAATAGTGCGACGACGACCGGCACACCGAAGTTTAAAACCGGCTATCGCAGCCTGCTGTTCAGCGTGAAGTACTTCTTCTAGGAACGGTTAGCGTTTACAATCCCCTGGGGTGGCTTCGGCCACCCCAATTTTTTCGCTCCACGATCATGATTATTTTTCACCCATCAGTTCGTTCCATGATTGCCCTATTCTTTCTTCCCTTGGCTCTGGTGCTACACGCTTCTCCCGCCCCATCCACGGCCCCTATTTCCTTTGAGCTAAAGAAAATTCCTTTTCGCCTCGAAAACTCCGAAAGTCCCGCCCGTAACGCACCCGAAACCATGCCCGGCGGAGTAGCGGTCTTCGATTACAACGGTGACGCACGTCCTGACATCTTCTTCACCAACGGTGCCGACATCGCCACCCTAAAGAAAGATTCTCCGAAATACCGCAATCGTCTCTTCCGCAACGACGGTAATGGAGTTTTCACCGACGTCACTGACGCTGCCGGACTCGCGGGCTCCGGCTACGACATGGGCGTTGCCGTGGCCGACTATGACAATGACGGGCATCCCGACCTCTTCGTCGCCGGCCTTCATCACAGTGCTCTGTACCACAACAACGGCAATGGAACCTTTACCGACGTCACCGCCAAGTCCGGCCTCGATGCCGCCCTAAACCGTCCCGACCCTGAGTTTGGGCCTTTCTGGGCCATTACCGCCGTATGGGTCGACGTTAACAACGACGGCCTACTCGACCTCTTCGTCGTGAATTACCTGCAATGGGCCTATTCGCCCGAGCCTCTATGCGGCTTCCGTGGCGTGGGCGACTACTGCCATCCGAAGTTTTATAAAGGGCAGCCGAA
This sequence comes from uncultured Acidobacteriota bacterium, assembly GCA_963818115.1. Lineage (GTDB taxonomy): Bacteria > Acidobacteriota > Terriglobia > Terriglobales > Acidobacteriaceae > Sulfotelmatobacter. The sequence goes on along the minus strand of CAWFQZ010000024.1, from coordinate 92,746 downwards.
CCAGCTCTTCTTGAATAATGGCGACGGAACCTTTAAGGACGTTTCGAAGGAATGGGACATCCGCAGCCACGTCGGCAAAGGCATGGGAGTCGGTATGGCAGACTATGACCTCGATGGCCGCTCGGACCTATTCGTGACCAACGACGCCTCCTACAACTCGCTGTTTCACAACAAGGGTGACAAATTCCAGGAGGTCGCTTTCGAGACAGGCGTCGCTCTCACGGAAGACGGCGGCTTCATTTCAGGCATGGGCCTCGACTTCCGCGACTTCAACAACGACGGTTATCCCGACATCGTTTTCGTCGCCCTCAATAACCAAACATTTCCCATCTTTCAGAACACAGGCAAAGGCAGCTTCCGAGAAGTGACCACCGAGAGCGGCATGCATGACGAAAGCCTTTCGATGACTGGCTTCGGCGCTGCGCTATATGACTTCGACAATGACGGGTGGAAGGATTTCTTTATCAGCGGAGGTCACGTCCAAGGATTATCCATGCCGGGCCAACCTATTGACCGCTACAACACCGTCTTCCGAAATCTGGGAGCGAGCGGAAAGTGGCAACCCCTCACAGAGGAGGCGGGATTCAACGCCGTTCCGCCGGCTCGCCATCGCGGATGCGCGTTCGCTGATCTCGATGGCGACGGCCGCATCGACATCGTCGTTTCCGCACTGGGATCCGACGCCGAGATCTGGATGAATCGGAGCCCTCACGCGGGCCACTGGCTCGACATTGCTTTGCAAGGGACAAAAAGCAATCGTGACGGCATCGGCGCGCGCATCAAAGTCGTCTCCAAACGCGGAGAGCAATACAACCATATGACGACCAGCGTCGGCTACGCCTCATCAAGCTATGGCCCCGTACACTTCGGCCTAGGCCCTGATACCCGCGCCGACCTCATCGAAATCCACTGGCCCTCGGGCATAGCTCAATCACTTCAAAATGTCGCGGCTGATCAAACTCTGAAAGTGGTCGAGCCTGCGCACTAAAGTAGCGTTCTCTGTGATACCCCGTAGCCCCCTGTGGTGAAGACCTTTTTGTTGTTCACTTCGCCACAGCGCCAGTCTTCTGCTCCAACTGCGCAATCTGTTGCTTCAGCAAATCCGCATTCGGACCGCTCGGCATATACGTCAGGCAGTTCTTCAGATGCTGCAATGCCCCCGCATAATCAGCCTTTCGCGCCAGTATCACCGCCAGCAATTGCTCCACGTTTGGCACGCTGTGCCGAGGATCGATTGCCAGCGCCTTCTGCGCGCTCGCCTGTGCTTCATCGGTCTTCCCTAATTGATATTTCGCCAGCGCATCGTAATACCAAAGCTGCGGAGTTCCCGCCGGATCAAGCGCCAGCGCCTTTCCTGCCTGATCGACAGCTTCGTCCCACTTCTGCTCCTGCACTGCCATCACGGCTAGCTGCTCATATGGGAGAACGAATTTCGGGTCAGCCGCCAGCGCCTTCGAAAACGCATCCGTCGCGCTCTTCGGATCCGAAGTCTCCTCCAGCTTTCCAAGTTGCAGCCACGCTTCTGCAAACGTGGGATCGATCGCAACGGCTTTCTTGAGATCGCGCTCGGAATCTGCCGCATTGTTCTCTAGCCATTCGCCGCGCGCCTTTTCGAACGCCTTCATGGCCTTCGCCGGAGCTGCATTCGTCGTCGTGCTCACTTCCATACCCCCTCCACGATTTTCCGGCGACAGGGTGATCGTTCCCAGATCAGGCTCGTCCCTCAGATTCTTTATCGTGATCGGCTTCTCCGCGGAGTGGAAACCCGTCAGCGCGCCTCGCACCACGCAGCCTTCATACTTTGTCTCCATCTGCCGCTGCGCGTCCTGCGGAATCTTCTCCACACCGGTCGTATCCACGAAACGGATCACAAACCTCCCCTGCAGATCCGTCTGCGTCAGATTCACAACGGATCCTTTGCAGTCGACTGCGACCAGCAACGGTTCCCAAGGCAACGGTTCGCCCTCCATCGCAAGCTTGCCCAGCAAAACTCCCCCAGCTTTTCCTTGTCCTGACATGTTTGCCCAGTAGTTATAGAATCCGCTGTCCTGGATCGAGTCCGGCCGCGTAGTCTGTGCCGGCGGAGCCGCCGCCGTACTGTGCGTCTGTGCCTCAATCGGTTGTATGGTTGACGTAATTAAAGCGAGAAATAAGCAGGAAGAGAACGCTAACGCGGGCACTCCGGGGATCTTCACAATACACCTCACTCCACGAATGATTGCCGCCAATTCACCACTAATAATTGTGCTCCATTCTTCCGCTGCAGCCAAGACCTCACACTTTTTTCAGAGTGAACTTTTGCGATGCCGCGATCGGCTTATTGCCAGAATTCCCGGCCCATTACGGCTTTCACTGCGCTATCCTTGTTTCGTATGCGCATCGCGGTCCTGTTCCTCGCACTGCTCTCAGCAACTCTGGCCGCTCAGGAAGCCAATCCTGACGCGCTTCTTAAGCGCGCGATTGACGCTCAGCAGCACGGCGATTATTCCGCAGCTATCACCGACTACCGAAAAGTGCTCGAACTACGCCCCAACGACGTTGAAGCCAAAGTGAATCTCGGCGCCTCCCTCGTTCACACCGGACAGTACGACGAAGCCATTGAGATGTATCGGTCCGCTCTCCCTTCACTGAAAAACAAAAACATGGTTCTCCTGAACCTTGCCCTTGCCTATTACAAAAAGGGAGACTTCGAGCACGCTCGCGAGCAGTTCACGGTCCTGCATGACGCTCAACCCAATGATGTCCGCACGATCGTTCTTCTAGGCGATACCGATCTTCATCTTGGAAAAGCCGATTCCGCTCTCAACCTTCTCGAGCCCTTGGAAAATAAATATTTGCAAAACATGGATTTTGAATACGTTCTTGGTTCGGCGATGATCCGGACCGGCCGTCGCCGGGACGGTGTCGCCCGCATTGAGAAAGTGGCGCAAGCCGGTCCCAGCCCTGATTCCTACATGCTTGCAGGGGCAACCCTCCTCGACCTGAATGAATACGAGCAAGCGCGAAAGGATCTCGAAGAGGCCCTTCGTCTCGCCCCCGCTCTTCCTGGCCTTTCTACATTGGTGGGAATCGCTCGTGACAAAACCGGCGATGTTAAGGATGCGGAACCGGCCTTCCGCGAGGCTCTTAAGACGAACCCCGACGACTTTCAAGCGAACCTTTATCTTGGAGCCATTCTCTACAAGCGCCGCGATACCGGCGAAGCCAAGGGATACCTTGACCGTGCCATCACTCTCAAACCCAAAGACTCCATGGCCCGCTATGAATCGGCGATGCTCAAGAGCACGTCTGGAGATTACGAGAATGCGGCGCATGAACTTGAGCAATTAACCAAGGACGATCCCGACTGGCTCGAACCTCACGTCGAACTCGCCGCCCTTTACTACCGCCTGCACCGACCCGAAGACGGCGCCAAAGAGCGCCAGATCGTCGATCAGATTACCGCAAAGCAACAAGCCCAGGGCCCGGGGAAGTAACGCGGTCCGGACGCCACGACCAAGGAAGAAATGCCTGCAAGAATCTACTGCGATGTCTCTGTGAATGCGGCCGCCAGCGGATGCCCCAAACCATACGGCCCTTCGGCCGTCACAGTAACAACATCAGCAGTCGATGGCAGAGTGAGTGTGACCGATGCCACTCCTGAGCCATTTGTCACGGCGATCACTTTCGAACCGCTGGTCGTCCCATTGGAAAGCGACCCTGCGCTCGCAGAAAACAGAATACTTGCACCCGAAGCACTTCCACCAGACTGGCCTGCATTCAGAGTGACGGTCAGTGCTTGAGGTAGTACGGTTCCATGGGTTCCCGTCTGTGAATTGCCACTAGTATTTGCCAACGTTGCAGCGGGATTTCCTATCAGTATCCATCCACCTTGCGTCTGCGTAACCACCCCGTCGCTTCCAGTTACTGTAAAGTGGCAGAATCCCGGCGTACTCCCAGCGTTCACCGTAATCTCGCCGTTCGCCGAAGTAGTGATCGTCGGAGTCGTAAGCGTCAGCGTTCCTCCCGTGCACGCACTGGACCCCTCGTAGCTATCAAAGACTGCCGACGACAAGGTGACACTCGACGTTCCCTTCGTGATGGTCGGATTCAAAGTCACGGTACCGTTTGCTGGAACCATGATCGTATCCGGGTTCAGATCCCACTCCGTGCTCGGGGTATTGGCCAGAGTTCCACTAACCACCAGCAACGTTGCGGTGTACGGCGAAAAAGTTTGGGTCGCGGACCACGACTTAGACCCGGACGCCACAATTGCTGTCGGCGAACTCTGCGAAAGCGTGTAAGCCGTATAGCTGCTCGGCGTAAATCCAGTGGTCGTAAACTGCACCTGCGCCGAATTCGCTGGATCCTTATTCAACACCAGAATCGTCATCGCGTTGCCTGCAGAATTCAGTGCAGCGTAAGTGCTGAACAAATCCGGATCAGCATTGTGCGTCGCCGACACCGAAGTGGTTCCGAATCCGTGATGCGCTCCGTCGTAGTTCGTGAACAGCTTCAGTGCCTGGTAATTCGGATTCGTTGACGTGGGCGCGGTCCAGCGCGATGCTAACGAAGCCCGTTCGCGGCCCAGCAACCCGTACGCGTCTGCATCTCCCAGAGCGGTCGAGAAATCCTGTTCGCCCGCAAACGCTGCACTCCATTCCGTCATGGCCAGTGGCGTCCCCGGATAAATCGAATTCACGATCGCCCGCATGCGCGGAATCCGGAATGGAATCGTCTTGTCGGGCTGAATCTGCGTAGTCCAGACTTGGTTGATCGTTCCCGAAGGGCTCACGTACGTCGGGTCCCAATAGTCTCGATAAATGCTCACTGCGAGCGCCTGCTTCTGCGCCTGCGTGTAGCTCGAAGTATCTGGGCCATCCGGGTACGCATGGATATCAAACATATCCAGCGATCGTGATCCGGCAATCTGGTCCTGCCAATAAACTTGGTTCAACCACCACGGAAGGAAATCGATGCCCGCGTGCGTGCCCTTATCGTTGCTATTCTCGCCGTTCCAATAAAACCACCAGCAGCAACTCACCGGCCCCAGTCGAACCGCCTGCGGATCCCAGCCCTTCAGATTCCGCGCCTCCGTAAGATAAGTATTCGCCAGTTCGTCATATCCCGACGGATTGGGGTGGATATCGAAATGAGTGCCGCCCCAAATGTCGATCTCATTATCCATGTCGTAAAAATGACAGGAAGTGATCGATGAGTATGGAATCGCACAAGTTCCGCTTCCAAAAGCCGCCGCCATCGCTGCTGCCCATTGGTTCCGATACACGCTATTCGCCGGATCGCTTGTTCCCGGCTGATCGAGCAAGGGGAAGTACGCGTCATTCGGATCAGCAGTCACCTGAGTGGTGCAGTCGGGCATGAGCCCGTCTCCCGCATCATTGTTATAGGGATCCGTGGCGCACTGTGCCCCGTATTTCGCCACCGAAAAGCTCCAGTGATAATTTGTAGAACTGTTATTCTGCTGCGCCGATGTTTCCTGGCTCTGCGCCACCCACGGCAGCATCACCATCGTCATCAGCGGTACGCTCCCAGCCGCCTTCACGTCGTTGATGTATTTCACCGAGTCGCTATCGCCGATTTCCGAGTAGTTGAAATCCTCAAAGTACCAGTCGTTGTCGGCATTGTTCGTCCCAAGCTTCCAGTTGTAGGTCGACGTCGCATTTCCGCCCCATCGCACCACACTCAAGCCGCTGTCGGTAATCGTCGAAGCGTTTGCAGGATACGATCCGCCGTAAACATAAGGACTGATCGTGTGCCGGTTCGCCAGCACATTGATCGTCGCCTGGATACTTGTGCCCGACACCGATCCGGAGGGAGTCGCGGAAACCTGACTCGAGTTCGCGCTCTCACCCGCCGAATTCACCGCCGAGACCACGTAGTAGTAAGGCGTTCCGTTCGTCAGGCCCGAATCCGTATAGCTGGTCGCGGTCGGATTTGCCGCCTGTGTATATGGCCCTCCCGATGTTGTTCCGCGCTTGACGTTGTAGCTGGCCGCACCGCTGCTCGCGTTCCACGTCAATCCAACCTGCTGATTTCCACCGCTCGCCGCCAAGCCAGTAGGAGCCGCAGGCACCGTCACTTGCTGCCCGCCCCCACCGCCGCTGCCGCCACTTCCCCCACTCCCTCCGCTCGACGATGAACCCGACCCTCCGCAAGCCACTAGCGATAGAAGGAGGCAACACGCCCCGACGAGAACGCATACTCGGAAGGAAATGGATGAACGACTCTTAGCCATATCGTTCATGTTAATCAAGATGATCCGCCGGGAAACAATCCATCGTGCTAAAAGAAAAACGAAAAGGACCATATTGGTCCGTGTCTACTGGTACAAGTACCCGCCCCTCAAACCCATCGGCTCCCCTCCGGAAATTTCTCGCCGACTCATCTCGGCTCGGACAACGAAACCGAACATCCTCGAATCTTAATTCCTTAAGAGTTATGGCAAGCCGCCTCGCGCGAGGCAGTCGAAACTCGATTTTTCGGAAGACCTTTTAGCAAATTGACACGTGGCCGCGTGCCTTTTAAGATATTTTTTCGCCCCACGCTCTTCCGGCGTGGTTCGGCCACAACGGTTGTCTATCTCACTGTTGCACAATAACTTATGATTTCTGTCAAAGACCTAACGAAACGGTACGCACGAACCACCGCTGTCGATCAAATCTCGTTCGAAGTCGCGAAAGGACAGATCGTAGGATTTCTCGGCCCCAACGGCGCCGGGAAGACCACGACCATGCGTATGCTGACCTGCTTCATGCCTCCTTCGGCAGGGACTGCGCAGGTCGCCGGCTTCGACGTCCTCGAGCAGCCTCTCGAAGTGAAAAAGCGCATCGGCTATCTTCCCGAGACGCCGCCCATCTACCCTGAGATGGAAACCACCGAGTACCTCAAGTTTGTCGGCAAGCTGAAAGGCCTTTCCGGTTCCAAGCTGCAGAAGCGTGTCGATTACGTTTCTGAACGCTGTGCCGTCGCCGATGTGAAAAACAAGCTGCTCGGCAAACTGTCCAAGGGATACCGGCAACGCGTGGGCCTCGCGCAAGCAATCATTCACAATCCCGACGTCCTGATTCTCGACGAGCCCACCGCCGGCCTCGACCCCAAGCAGATCAATGAGACGCGCGATCTCATAAAAGATCTCGCCGGGGAGCACACCATCATTCTCAGCACTCACATCCTTCCCGAGGTTGAACAGACCTGCGAGCAAGTGGTCATCATCAATAAAGGAAAGCTCGTCGCCACCGACTCCGTCCGCAATCTTCAGGCTCGAGCGCGCGGCGCCGAATCCGTCATTCTCGAAGTCGCCGGTCGAAGCGGTAATCTCGAACCCTCCATCGTCCAGCACAAACTCGAGCACATTCCAGGCGTCAGCCGCGTCCACTGCCGCCAGCAGGTCGAGAACCGCGTGATGTTCGAAGTTGAAACGCAAAAAGGACAGCTCGTTCGCGGCGATCTCGCCCGTACGGTCGTTGAGTGCGGCTGGGATCTCAACGAACTTCGCCCCTCCGCGATGAGCCTCGAAGAAGTCTTCCTCCAGCTCACCGGAAGCCCACAGCCTCAGCAAGAAGAACCCGTGGCAACGGAGGCCCAACAATGAGGAATGTCTGGATCATCTGCCGCAAGGAATTAAGCAGCTATTTCGCCTCTCCCGTCGCCTACATTCTCCTCACGATGTTCGGTCTGATTTGCGGATTCTTTTTCTGGACTGCCCTTCAGTTCTTCGTCGTCGAAGGCATCGAGATGCAGATGCGCGGCCAATCCTTCCCGATGAACATCAATGAGCAGATCATTCGGCCCCTGCTCTCCAACGTGGCGGTCATTGGACTCTTCTTCATCCCGCTCATCACCATGCGACTCTTCGCTGAAGAAAAGCGCAGCGGCACGATCGAGTTGCTGGTGACGTCTCCCATCCGTGATCTCGAGATCATTCTTGGAAAATGGCTGGCCGCCGTCATGCTCTATGCCTGCCTTCTTCTCTTCACAGCACTCAACTTTGGCTTCCTCTTTAAGTATGGCAATCCCGACTGGAAGCCACTTCTCATCGGCTATCTGGGCCTACTACTGCAGGCTGGGGCGTTGCTTGCAATCGGCACTTTCATCTCGACGCTCACCAAGAATCAGATCATCGCCGGAGCTGCCACTTTCGGCGTCTGCCTTCTTCTCTGGATCGTCGGTTGGGTGCAGGGATCGGAAAGCGCGACATGGGCGCACGCGCTCGCCTACATGTCGGTCATTACTCACTTCGAATCCTTTGGCCGGGGCGTACTCGATTCGAAAGACGCCATTTTCTACATCACCTTGATCTTCCTGGGACTCTTCTTCACCGCGCGTTCCATGGAATCTCTCCGCTGGAGGTCTTAGATGGCCAGTCAATGGCTCAAGGCGAGGCAAACCAAATACGCGACCTACGCGTTGACCTACATTCTCATCGTCATCGCGGTTTTCGTCGTCGCCAACGTCCTTGCCGATCGTTACAACAAGTCCTACGACGCCACTTCGAACAAGCGTTACAGCCTGTCCGAGCAGACAGCCAAGATCGTAAAGGGACTCACGCTGGACGCTACGATCACCTACTTCAACCAGAGCACGCACTTCAGTGACGGCAAAGATCTGCTCGATCAGTATGCGAATCTCTCGCGCAAGGTGCATGTCCAGTACGTCGATCCAGACAAGAATCCCCAAGCTGCACGGGAAGCCGGCATCCGCAACTTCGGCACCGCCGTCGTGCAGATCGGCTCCAAGAAAGATGAAGCTAAGAGTATGACGGAGGAAGGCATCACCGGATCTTTCATCCGCGACTTGAAAAACACGACTCGCACCGTGTGCTTCGTCTCCGGCAGCGGCGAGCATCAACTCGATAACAGCAGTCGCGACGGCTTCTCCGACTTCAAGGACCTTCTCGCTAAAGACGATTACCAGAGCCAGACCATCGACCTGTTGCAAACCGCCGAAGTCCCCAACACCTGCACCACGCTCGTCATCGGCGGTCCAACTCGTAATTATGAGCAACCCGAGGTCGATGCAATCAAGAAATATGTCGAGAACGGTGGCCGCGCCCTCTTCATGCTCGATCCCCCGCTGAAAATAGGCCACTCCGACATCGCCGCCAATGACGCTCTCACCAGTCTTCTCGACAGTTGGGGAGTTTCTCTCGATAAAGATCTGATTATCGACATGAATCCCCTCGGTCAAGTCGTTGGTCTCGGGCACGAAGTTGCGCTCGTCACAAATTACGGCGCTCAACCTATCGTCGAAGGCATGAAAGGAACTGCGACAGGTTTTCCTTTATCCCGCTCGCTGGAGATTCGCGGCACCGATAAGAGTAGCGTGGAGAAGCTCATCGAAACGTCAGCCAGCAGTTTGGCCACTCCCAACCTGGAATCGGCAGCCGTCAGCGTGAATGATCCGAAAAATAAGAAAGGACCGCTCACCATCGCCGCCGCTGCCAATTACAGCACGGGCAAAGAAAACTCCCAGGGACGCTTCGTCGTCGTCGGAAGTTCCTCTTGGGCAGTGAATGGCTTTATCAATTTCAATGGCAACAGCGACCTTGCTTTGAATACCATCAACTGGCTCTCGTCGGATGAAGACTTGATCTCCATCCGCCCCAAGCAGCAAGACGACCGTCGCATCACCATGACCCGCGCGCAATTGAGCTGGGTCCGCGCCACGAGCCAGTTCCTGCTGCCCATGATCGTGGTGATCGCCGGCGTCTTCGTCTGGTTAAAACGACGATAAATCCGAAAGTGCCCCACCTTTGTCGCGCATTTTGCGACAGGTGGGGGTTTTGATTTTAGAGTTCGCTTAGAAATCCATGAAACTTCGCAGCCTGATTCTTGCTTCGGTCGTTCTTCTCGCTCTGGTCGGCACTCTCTACTGGTCGGAACATCACAAGCCCACAAACGAATCGGCCAAAGCTTCCGACGCTTCTCCCGCGATCCTCAAGCTTGACGAATCCACCATCACCAGAGTTGAACTCAAAAAGCAAAATGCCGAGCCCATCGTCCTCGCCAAGAGCAGCTCCGGATCATGGCAGATTGCCGAGCCCAAGCCATTCAACGCCGACCAGAGCAATGTTTCCAGCACTCTTTCCTCTCTCGCGACGCTCAACTCCGAGCGAGTGATCGACGACAAGCCTTCGGACCTCAAGCAATATGGCCTCGATCCTCCGGTCGTAGAGGTCGATATCACTACTAAAGACAATAAGCCTCAAAAGCTATTCCTGGGTGACGACTCTCCCACCGGAAGCTCCGTCTATGCCACGCGCGCCGGCGACCCTCGTGTCTTCACCATTGCCAGTTATCTGAAGAATGCGATTGCCAAGAATCTCAACGATCTCCGGGACAAGCGCTTGCTACCCGTCAACGCCGATCAGGTAAGCCGGTTCGAACTGATTCACAAAGGTCAGACCATCGAATTCGGCCGCAACAAAGAAGAATGGCAGATCCTGCAACCCAAGCCGCTTCGCGCCGATAGCACGCAAGTCGGAGAACTCCTCAGCAAACTCACCGACGCGCGAATGAATCTCTCCGGCGCCGGCGACAATACAGAGACTCCCGCAGCTTTCGCCTCGGCGTCGCCCGTCGTCACCGCGAGAGTGACCGATCCGTCAGGCGCTCAGGAACTTCAGATTCGCAAGAGCAAAGACCTTTATTACGCTAAATCGACAGCGGTCGAGGGCATTTACAAAATCAATACCGAACTTGCGCAGTCGTTCGACAAGAGTCTCGACGATCTCCGCAATAAGAAAGTATTCGATTTTGGTTTCGCAGATCCTAACAAGATCGAGATCCACGCGGGTTCGAAAACCTACGAACTAACCAGAAACGGCCACGATTGGTGGTCGAACGGAAAGAAGATGGACGTCGACGGTGCCGCTTCGCTCATCTCAAACCTCCGCGATCTCTCAGCCGACAAGTTTGCTGATTCGGGATTCGCCAATCCCACGATTGAAGTCGCAGTCACATCCGCGGATGGCAAGCAGGTAGAAAAAGTCTCAATTGCGAAATCGGGCGACGCCTACCTAGCCAAGCGCGACAACGAATCCACGCTCTACCATCTTCCATTGAGCACTGTAGACGCGCTCCAAAAATCAGCTGAAGACCTGAAGCCAGCGCCGCCCACTCTGCCAAGTAAGTAAACTTTGGAAATGGTGCACCCTGTGCAACTCTGTGCCCGCGTGGTGAAAGGCTTATTCCGAATCCACCACGCACCGAAACCCCACGGTGGCTGACCGATCCATACTAGGAGCCATCAGCAGCAATTTCCCGTGCTCGTTCAGTTTGTAAGCCTCCGGAAAATACCAGATCGATCCCTGCGGCTGATAATAATTTCCCCCACGCACAATCCCTGCTCGGGTGTGCTCGTCCATAAATTCCTCGGTCCACTGCCAAACATTTCCCACCAGATCCATCACGCCAAACGGACTCGCTCCCTTCGGATGCGCGTCCACCGCATCCGGCCCGCGCAAGGTCCGTGATTTATCCGGTACCGGCGCAGCACTGACGTCCCACTCATTGCCCCACGGATACATTCGCCGATCCGTCCCCTGCGCCGCATACTGCCACTCCCACTCATGCGGCAACCGCTTCCCTGCCCATGCCGAATAAGCTCGGGCGTCTTCGAGCGAAACCCACGTCACGGGCCGGTTCTCCCACCCTTGCGGATACGTCCCATCCTTCCAGTCCCGCAGAAAATTCAAACCGTCTTTCGGGTGATAGCGCGCTTCATCCACAAACTTCTTGAACTCCGCATTCGTCACCGGATACTTGTCGATGTAAAACGAATGAACGTGCAGCGTATGCGAATGAAATCGCCGCGGCGAATCTTCCCACGGATACTGCACATCCAAACCAACCTCATTCAATCCTTCAATCTCAATCCCATTCACCTCAAAATCAAAGTCTCCCTCGGGAATCTTCACCATCCCTTCCGGAGATTTGCTCGCGCCCTTCGTCGCCACAATCGGCACAATCTGCTGCGGCAGAAATTTCCACTCATGCGAATAGCTCGCCAGTGGCGCACCCGTCATCGCCTTCATCTTCATCATCAGAGCATTGAGTCCCGCATCTGGAGCGCTCGGCGTCGCGAGTAGCGCACCATATCCACTGGCCTCTACCGAAAAACGAAGGATAGCCCGCCCCGAACTCCGCGCCTCCGGCTTCAACTCCACGCCGTGGTACAGATCGTAATAACGGATCCCCGCCGCGGAATCGACTTCGATCTGATCGCCCTCAACGTCATATTCATTCCGATTCACGATCGTCCATAGCGTCTCGTTCCCCAGTGGCCACCGGCTCGCATAGACGCCATATCTCAACACCGGCGCCATCGGCTCCCAATCTTTGCTCACCAGAAATCGCGCCATCGCGCGCTCGATCGTTGCGACCCTCCTGGTCTCTTCTGCGTCACGCGGCGTAATCCCATTCCATATTCCCCAGATGTTTTCCCAGCTCTCCCAGCCCTCGCCGTTGAAGAATGCAAACTGCAGATCGCTGGTCTTGTCCCGATTCCAACGGTCCGAGATGTTCACCATATGCCGCGGTTCCAGCCACTTGTACTTGTCGACCAACGGCGTAAACGGAAACTGATACTGCCCCCACGTCATCAGATTCCACGCCAGCGCTTCGTCCGAAGGCCCGTCCTCCGGCTGAAACACTAGCGGATGACCGGCTTTATCCGCCGCCAACGAGAAGGCAAGCGGCACGCCGTCCTGCGTATCTCCGTTGATTCCGTCCGCGCCAATCTCCGCAATCAGCGACGCAATTTCTTCCGGCCACGACCGCTCTGGAGCCCGCGTCCCCTGATCCCACATCATCATCGGAAACAGCACCCGCACGCCGCGCCGGTGAAAGTCAGCAATCATCTGGCGCACTCCCGCTACTCCCCCTGGCATACTACGAATCAGATCGTGTTGGTTCCGGTTGTCAATTCCCATGTTTGGATACGTCGGCCAGATCAGCACCGCATCGATTCCTCCATACCTCTTCTCGAGATCATCGAGGTATCGATCGACTGTATATTTCCCCGCCACCGGATCGTAAAAATACCGGTCCTGCACCATCATCTGCGGCTGAATGAAACTCGATTGCGTCCACTTGAATTCCGGACGGTCGTAACGCGACCCGTCATAGCCAACGCGAATCCTCCGTTCGTCGCGCCAATGACGGATATCCATAAGCCACGCTTCGTGCTCCCCCGCCCCGCAAACTTTTGACCCGGGAAACCACAAATCCTTCACCGCCACGCCAGCACAAGCCGGCGCAGGAATCTGCTGGTCGCTTGGTGGGAAATTCGTATCCTGAGCCAACGAATGAACAGCGAAGAGGACAATCAGAGCCAGAAACTCAACGCGAAGTTTCACAAGAACTCCTGAGTGCGCAGCGCCAGCGACAAAACACCGACCATGCGCAAGCTCACCCGCAAAATGTTACCTGAAGTGGCGTTCACAGTGAGGGTCAGGCGCGTCAGCGTGAGAAACTGACGCAGCCTATGGCGGATTCACGGGGATTTCGACTGGCGGCAGCCAGCGATCATTGCGATCAGTTTGGCATCCGCAAGAAGCGCTACAACGTTGCTGGAGCCCCGAAGCAATCGTCCGCGAAGGCCAATCGATTAAAGTTAGTCAGCGGCCATTCCTTGCGCTTCGGGTTCCCAATTCTTGTCGCGCAAGGATTCCTCTGCGATATTGAACTTTTCGCCTCGCAGTTGGGCTTCCAGAGCCGCCAATTGCGTTTCGATGTCAGCAGACGCTTTCCTCTTGCGAATGACTTCCTCTCGGTAGCGACGAAGGAAATAGTCGATCGTCTCGACTCGAATCCGGATCGAGCCAGAAGGTTTGTTCTCATCGAGGTCCTTGAAGCAGAAATAAGGCGTCCCCGACTGCTCGATAATGCCTTCGATGACTCCATAAATCGGAGCATCATGGCCGCATTTGAAGCTTGAGATTTCAAGTGCCACCAGGTTCGGATGGCGTGCTGTAAACTTCGCCGCCCAAACTTTGTGGTTGGTACTGCACGAATAAGAATTCTTCCATGCATCCGTAATATCGAGCGGACTCGTGACGACCCCGGCTCGCACTTCTTCGCCGAACAGTCGTTCGAGAAGATCGTCGTCGAGAGGCAAAGTATTCTGCGAAAAAATTGGATAACCGAGCTTCTGGAACTCCTCCAGAATCTCGTGGTTGAGTCCAGGATCGTGATGATAAGGCCGTCCCAGCATAACGATACCGATGCGATCTTCTTGCTCGAGTTGGTCAAGCACCTTCCGAGCTCTGTGGCGAATACCTGACTCATACTCACTCAAAGCCGCGAATCCAGATTCCACGGCCCGGTCGTTTTCTTCCAGCGAAAGGCCCAGAGTCGTCTGCCACGCTGTCAACATCTGATGCGCGAATAGCTTTCGGTCCGCAAAGTTCAGCACCGGATCGATGTACTTCAGATTGTTCTCGGCAAAAACGTCGTTTTCTTTCGTGAACGCCGCTTTAACCGTCTCCGGAGTCGCCGTCACGGTGGGACATGCGTTTGCGCCGACGATCTTCACCAGCGGCGAGTGCAGCACGTCGTACATTGGGAAGAAAATCGCATCCAGCGGTTTCTTGCGGTGTTTCTCCTGAATGAGGTTGTAAACATGCGAAATACCAATCTTGGCGGGGAAGCACGGATCGATGGCACCACGGCTCGCCCCTGCCCTGTACAGTTCGGAACTCGTATAGTCCGAGTAAATGATGTTTTCCGGCTGTATCCCGAGGCTCTCAAAGTAAGCATTGAACAGCGGAGCGTATGTGTAGATATTCAGCACCCGCGGGATTCCAATGCGCAGCTTCTTGCGGTTCTCCATCAGTGCGCGTCGCTCTTTCGATCCCTTGCTCCATCCGGCCCATCCGCGTGTCGGAAGCGGATCCTCTACGCTCTTTGCGTTCGTTGGTCGGAACACTTCTTTCGAGGCGAAGTCGACAAAATTCGGATGCGCCGCACGGATCGTGTCGAGTCCGGCCTTGATTTCTTTCATATCGTTGACATCTTCCACCGTGCCCTTTTCGCAAGTCGCGATAATCAGCCGCTGCTCGCCATGCATCAACGGAACCTTCGTGACTTTTTGAATAGGAACAAAGCTGAGATCGTTCTTCGGCTGCGTTCGAATATCGATGAAAGTTCGCAAGCAATCGTTCTTGCAGAAATGACAGCGCGTGTCCTCGTTGCGCGTCGTTCGATACTCAATTTTCCGCACGGCATCGAGCCCAACAAATGTCGTGGTTTGACCGTTCCGCCACAGTCGCAGAGACTCCTGTGCTGCACCAATTGCTCCCGATTCGCCGCAGTGCTCGTGAACGATAATCTCCGGTTGCTTGCCGGTCGCCCGAAAGCTGTTTCGGATGAAGTCAACTTCGGCTTTCACTACGGCTAGATTATTCTGAGTCCCACCCTGCAGTACAAAACGCGATCCCAACGCCGCGAGATTCGGAATGCTCGCGACATAAAGGAAAACATTCTTGGGCAGGACTGCAGCTAGGCCGGCAAGAATCTCCTCCGCCCTCCAGCCCTGGCGCTGAAAATTAACAATATCCGACTGCATGAAAACTGCGCATCCATACCCGAAAACAGGCATAGCCTGCGCCGAGAAGGCGAGGTCCGCGTATTGATTCACGCTCAGACCAAACCCTTCGGCCGTCGATTGGAGAAAATATCCGTTTCCAGCCGAGCATTGCGTGTTCAGCTTGAAGTCTTTTACGCGGCCGTTGTGCAGGATGATGATTTTGATATCCTGCCCGCCCACATCAACAATCACATGTGGATCTTCGTAGAACTTCAGCGCGGATTCAGTGTGCGCCACCGTCTCAACCAGAGCGACATCGGCATTGAGGACGTCTTTCAAAATGTCCTTAGCGTAACCAGTCGTCGCGACGCCGAGAACTTCCAACTTGGCGCGCTGCGCTTCAACCTGACCGCGCAAGTTCTCGAACATCTCGATCGTGTCCTGAATCGGGTTGCCATTCGACAGTTGGTACGACTTGCAGAGAATGTTGCCGTTGTCATCCAGCAAGACGGCTTTGGTCGAAGTCGACCCGCCGTCGATCCCGATGAATCCGCCGACTGTCGTGCCGCTCTGAAACACTGCCGGCGTGAATTTCTTTCGCCGGTAGGCATCCTTGAAAACGCCCAAGTCCTCCGGACGCTCCACCAATCCCTTGCCGCCCGATTTCGCTTTTTCCTCTTGCCGGCCGAATTCGATGTAGTGGATCAGCTTCTCGTATCCGCAATAGCATCCGATGCAATCTTCCTCGCTGCGGCCGAATTCGACTGCGCCCAGTGCGGCGAAATACTGCGCATTCTGCGGAACCTTGATTAAGTCTTCAGGCTTCGCACCATCGGGAACAGCCACTTTCCGCTCTTGCCACATGCGGGGAATATTTGCCTGCCAAGCCTCTCGCATCCCGCGAATGAAGCTGTTTGGTCCTCCGAGCAGCAGTACATGCGGCCGTAGGGTGTGCCCCCGCGTCAGCACACTAAGATTCTGCAAAACGATCGCTTCAAACAGAGAAGCCATCAGCTCGTCCGGTGGAGTTCCCACTTTCTGAAGGCTGTTGATGTCAGTTTCAGCAAATACCCCGCATTTGCCCGCCACTTTGTGCAGTTTGATGCCGTGGTACTTCTGTTGTGCGAGTAGATCCGTTGGAATTTTCAGCTTGGCGTTGATCTTGTCGATCACTGCCCCTGTACCCCCGGCGCACTTGTCGTTCATCGAGGGAATTTTTTTCTTGCGACCAGTCTCGTCGTCATCTTTGAAGACGATAATCTTGGCATCCTGCCCGCCAAGTTCGATCACCGAGTAAACTTCCGGGTGAAGCTTTTCTACAGCAAGAGAGACCGCCGTAACTTCCTGCACAAACTTCGCGCCGATCTGCTCGGCTATACCGGTGCCGCCCGATCCCGTCAGAAACATTCGCGTGTTATGGCGATTGATCCCAACCTCGGCCTCCATGCGCTTTAGAAACTCCAATGTCTTCTCAGGCTGCTTCGTTTCGTGGCGTTGGTAGTCCTGCCATAAGACCTGATCCGTTGCAGCGTCCAGGACGACAGCCTTGACTGTAGTCGATCCCACATCGAGACCCACTAAGAACTGAGTGTTATGGTCATGAGGCTTTTGTGCATGCTGGTTTCGCTGGATCGACGAAGCTGCGCCGTGGACACCGGCGATCTGGATCAACTGCGGCCCTTTATGATCGTGCATTACATCCTCTCTCTTCCAGAACAACAAAAACTTCTACCGCCGAAATCGCGGAGTTCGCACAGAACGACACAAGAATCGGTTCTGCGCGGCTCCGGGATCTCGGCGGCCATTGAGTTTAATCGCCCGACATCGCCAGTACGGTATCTATCCTTACTCTCGACCGTTTCCAGAAATGTGTATCGCTATCGATCCGCTTGCTCACGTGCAGGACGAATTGCGCCGCGGTTCCCGCCACTCCTTCAGTGTGAGGCACTTGATAAAACGGCCGCTTTAGTTCGGGATGTTCGTCGATGTATTCGCGAATTTCCTCCATGCTTTTGCCGGTGGATTTCAGGCACTCTTCGAATTCCCCTTTTGCCTTGACCTTGGCCTCTCCGAGCGCCATCTGTACGCGGCTATGAGCATTGACCTCACCCTCACCGGAAGTTTCGATCGGAAGAAATATCATGTCCTTGAACTTATTGATGACAGCCGACTGGACGCCGTCCGACTGCGACGATGGCATGCAGCCGAAGGGCTTCAGCGCGAGCACCATGTGGCACATCTTGTGGACGGTGTAGTACACGTTCTTGCCGACCTCAAGGTGTCCTTCGCCGCCGCGTGCGTACTGGTTGTAGAACGGGTCCGCCAGCTCTGCCAGTTCCGTTTGTGGAGCGAGATGATGCGTGATACCACCCATATTCTTGATCGTTCGGTGATAGAAGAAATTCCACATGCGCTCACCAGCCCCGATCCCCCACAGCTTTTTCCGAAGTCCGATGTAGTTGGCGAACTGCTTCTTCAGCTCGTACCACTCCGGATTACGATGCGGACGGTTGACCGGCCACTTTGCCTTGGCATGAGCCTTCGCCTGATACATCAGGTACGCGACCCAGGTGGCAATCGGTTCGACGAGCACTTGTGCGCCCTCGCGCTCCAGGAAATCAAACATGTGAAAGTTGCCGTCTCCCTCGGTGAGTTGAGCCCAGAACTCTCCCGTAATCTTCACTAACGGCTTCACCCGCGTACGATCGACCTCGATCGCGTTCATCTTTTCCCGCGCGTTATGCAGGGCGTTCAAATAATCATTGCCCCACATATGTTCGTGCCATTTACCGAAGACGTTGAACGTGTTGCGAAGGATTTTGTTGCTCTTGAACTTTGGGTTCGCCCAATCCGGTGCGCTTTCTTCAATCTCAAATGACTTTCGATTCTTCAGGTCTTCACACAGCCCGTCGACCATCTCGCGAAATACCCGATCCGTTTGACCCTTCTGTGCCTCATACGGCCGGATCTGGTAAATCAAATCGTTGATCACATCGCCGAGATGCATCGCGTTGAGCATCCCAAAGCCGAAGTCGATGGTGAACTTCAATCCGGGCTCGCCGGAAGCGGCCTTGATGCCGTCGCTATCTTTGAATAACAGCACACGGAAGCCGTCGAACCCCGCATTCTTCAAGGCGAAGCGATATTCCGCCTCGTACATACCGAAGCGGCACGGACCGCATGAGCCCGCGGTAAAGAAAACGTAATTGTCGAGAATTTGCTGCCGCGACAATCCTTCTTTTTCGAGAAACTGGAGATACTGAACCAGGTTGCCGACGGTGAAATACGTAGGGTTGCACTGCCCGTTGTTGCCGAACCCCGCCGGTCTGAAATGCAGGAACGTCAGGTACCGGCAGCTTCTCGCAGCGATATCCGCAGCCCTGAAACACGGACCGAATCAGATCTTCGTGCTTCCAGGTGAAACCGCCGAAAAGAATCGTGACCCGGCTGCGCTCTTCGGCTGTGAAAGCGCGTTCAACAGGACGATGAAAGTGCGCGGGCTGATCAAGTCCTGCAATCTTCCTCAGGCGTGCGCGCTCTGCCGCAAGCCGCTCTTTGATTTCCGAGTCATTCTCAATGTGAACGAGTTGTGTCGCCATTTCTTCCTCCGGCGCGGAACTGTTTGTCTGATCTGGGTTTTGGAGCTGGCTAATGCGGGTGGGGTCTGGAACCGATCGAGAAGCAAGGTACTCGAGTCGCTCTCGGCGCAGCAAGAAGCAGTTCTACAGAAAACTTCAGATCTGCCGACCAGCAACATCCGAACTCCAGGAACACTTGGTTGAGAGCCAAGTCTTACGTCCGGGCATCTCGTCGAGGAGCCAGCCACAGACGCCGATGGAACGTCCGCTCTTAGAGACGGACGGCTCGGGAGGCGGTTGCCTCAGTTTTGTTCCCCAAGCAGAAGAGCAGTAGACGAAGGGGTGTTGAAAAATCCTATAGACTTCTTCTAACAAAATTGCGCGCACGATTCAAGCGGGGAAAATTACTGAGAGTTATGAGATTTTTGAAATCACCGGTAGTTCCCTATCCTCGTCCTCCGCGCGGTCCGAGGGACGGAAACCGGGCGGCAAGAGATCACCCCGCAGGTAAGACGTGAATCCTATATGACGACTAAACACAACAACTTAGACAGCACCGGATGGCATGTTTGCCGGGTAAATATGCCATCCTTTGCCCTGCGCGTTTCTCAGTGGCTCATAGCAATTCTGTGCTCAGGCCTTCGGATCTTGGAAGCTATCGATCCAATAAGACTGCCATCTCCTCGGACTCACCCCACGGTTTCACATATTGCGCTTTACTGATCGCTCCGGGTCCGTTTGGCCCCATCTCGTAGTAAACCTTGGCGTCGAGCGGGAAGCGCCTCAAAGCGTCCACTAGGTCCCTCACAGTCCAAAATTTGTCTGCCATGTTTCCCCAATCACTGATGATCTGCGACAGAAAGCGCGGGCCTCAAATGGCCCCGCGCCCCAGTTAAGATGGATGAAAAACCTACAGTGTGACGCTGAGCATAATATTTACGCCCGGATAGTTCGCGTTACACAGGTAGTACACGCCGTCAATTTCGATGACATAAACGTCCTGTGTGTAAAGCCAATTGCTTGGCCATTCCCCCTGGAACCCGAACCAGTAGCCGCCGTACTGGAATCTACGATTGCTGTAGTCGGACTGAGTGACGCGAAACCGGTGCTGCTCTCCAAAATGCGCTCGATAGCGATCCTCAGGAATGCGGCCATTGCCGGTACCGCTGGCATGTTGATCCTGTTTTGCAGGCCTGGGTTCCTGGCCATGCTGCTCCTGCGCGGTTTTCTCTTCCTCGTTGTTTTTATCTTGCCGCGCATTGTTCTCTTCTGGTTTAGCGTTCTTGTTCTCTTCTTGCCGTGCGTTCTTTTCCTCCGGCTTTGCAGATCTCTCGGGTTGCGCCTTCTTTTCTTTTTCCTGGGCGGGCTTGTCTTTATTCTCTTCCTGCTGTTCGTGTTGTTCCTGCTGTGCGTATGCCGGAATGCCAACTCCGAGGGTCAAGGTGAGAACTGCTGTACTGATAGCTCCAACGAGTTTCATAAAGTGTGCCTCCATCTATTGAATCGGTCTGTACGTGACAACTATCGCAAGCTTCCTGTGGTCGCATTGATTGGACTGCCAATAGCATCGCCGGATACGAGAAGTTCGACTCTCCGGTTCTGTTGACGTCCGGCGGAAGTGTCGTTGGAAGTTACGGGCAAAGTGTTACCGAAACCTCTGGCCGAAACTGCGTTTGTCGCCACGCCCTGCTGAACCAAGTAATCACGAACCGAACCGGCGCGATTTTCTGAAAGGGTTTGGTTCATTGAATCGCCACCCACGTTGTCGGTATAGCCGCCGACCTCAATGTTTAGGCCTGGATACGCCAGCAGAATGCCGGCAACCTTCGCCAGTTTCTCGCGTGCTCCGGGCTTCAACGTGTATTTACCGGTGTCGAACAACACATCGGACATGCTCACGATCAATCCGCGTGCCGTATCGCGAGTTTGAAGAATCGAGTTCAGTTGCTCCGACAATTTCGCGCGCATGGCCGCTTTATCGGTTTCTGCCTGTTGTGCGTTCAAATTCGCCTGCTGTGCAGCGGCACGAGACTGATCCGCGTCCGCCTGCGCTGCCAAGAGTGCGGTGGCGGAGGAAGCCTGATTGGCAGCCATATCAGACTGGGCCTTCGCTGTTGCTGCTTGTGCGTCCGCCGCGTCATTGCGTGCATTAGCCGCATCCGACTGGGCCCGGTTGTTAGCAGCTTGAGCATTTATCGTGTCAGATTCGGCTTGATCTCTCGCAGCTTGAGCTTTTGCCGTATCAGCCTCAGCTTGCTGTTTGCGAAGTAGTGCTTCGTCAGCTCGCCCTTGCAGTCTTGCCTGCTTGTCGGCTGAATCCTGACGTTCATTGGCCAAACGCACATCGTCCATTTTCTTGACCGCGATCTCGCGGGCATCTTCTGCCGTCTGCACTGCCTCGCGTGACGTAGCGATGAGTGGCTTTTTGTCGATGTGCTTATTGATAGCTTCAGCGTCCGCACTATCCATCAGTTTGACGGCGTGCTGATAGCTGTCCGGTGCGTACTGTTCGGCTCCCTCGGATTGAGCGATACGCAACGCATTTCGCGCTTCGAAGAATTCCAGTGGGAGCTTCGCGTTAAGAACGACTGGATCGAACTTATAGCCGGTGGGGATATATCCCCCGCGCTCCATCAGTTCGTACTTTGCATTGACCGCTTCGCTGGTTCCCTTCGTATCTTCACGAATCACATTCTCTAGCACGACCACATTGCTCGGCTGGCGAACCGCATAGTATGGCTCGGCGGTGACGATCAGCGCGAACGCCTGTAGATCCGTAGTCACATTCAGCTTGCTGCGATGATTTCCGCCAATCAGGACTTCTCCCAAATTCACTGCGCGCCCTTCGGGTGAAATAGCCCATAACACATAGGTCAGATATTCATTGCCGAATGTCGTCGGTTTCTGCAAGTCGCCGAACTCAGCTTCGATTGCGATGGATCCGCGCTTGCTGTTGATCTGGGCCACACCATTCGCTGACGGCATCAGGCTGGTTCCAGAGAAATCCAGCTTCGAGCTTCCGCTGCGATGTTGATAGTTGATGGCCTGCACGCTGCGGCTGATCACGGTGACACGGAAGGTGGGCGTCGTACCCATGGGTTCGACGGCTAGACTTTGGGAATTCGTTTGAGCAAACGCGCTCAAACTGAGGGTAATTCCTACTACTAAGAAGAGCTTTGATTTCAAGATGACTCCTTGAGGCAGATCGCCCCGTTTTTGATTGAAAGACTCGTGTAAACGTTCGCCGGGCTTGCTGACCTCACTACCAGACCAGCAACGTTCCGACATGAATCCGGGATAGCGAGTGGAAGAGCCCGAACACGTTCAGCAGCCACAGCACGACGGCGATGACCACCACGCCGTTCAAGATTGACTTGATCGATGACTGCATGGGAATGAACCGATTTACCAGCCAGAGCAGGACGCCCACCACAATGAGAACTTCTAGAAGTTGAATTAAAGGCATGATCCTTGACCTTCCTTTTCGCGAGCTTGAGCTGCGCGGACTAATGCCCTGATCTGCAGGGTCGTAGTCTTCATTTCGATTTGAACTTTTAGGGTCGAATCGTGTTCCGCCGCAAGGTTTGGCGGCATGCACGGATGAAGAATGCTGACTGGCCTCGACTCGGCTTAAGAATGAGAGCAGCGAATCAGATGTCGCGGCTCATACTCACACTCAGTAAAGCAAGAATGACAGGTCTGGAGTCGCGCGTCTGAGCAAGATAGCTCACATCGGGTCAATCGACATTGAGACCCACAATCGAGCATGGAAGCGCGCACTTTTCAGGCTGCACGATGATAATTTGCTCCCCCGCGAGTGCGTTCGGAGCGATCGGGCCGAATGGGCGCCTCCGTCTCAGGCAAATCGAATTCTTGGCCACAATCGAAACACACCTTGTACGTGCGATGTTTAATCGTGAAGACCCGACTCATGTGACGATGCCTGCAGCCAAAAAGGAACTGGAACAATCCCAAGAAAGGCTTCATAAATCCTGTGCGCGTTGTCGTCGCTCGCAACTTCCATTCGCATCTAGCCATTCAAGCAGAGAGCGGACACTCGCTCGTGCCAGGGCAATCGCACAATCCGCAGCTCCGTAATAGATGTTCAGCGTATCGCCGTCGGCGTCCATCGTATACCCGCAAGGAAACACAACGTCATCCACATCGCCGTGTCGCTCGTACTCAGCCTCGGGACCAAAAATCCATGAGTCTCCGCGCAGTAGGCACTTTGCCGGATTCTCAAGCTCGAAAAGAGCCAAGCCTAATCGATAAAGACAGCCCGATGGCGTATGCCGCACTCCGTGATAGAAAACAAGCCATCCTCGAGACGTCTCGATGGGAGGCGGCGAAAGCCCGATCTTGTTTGCGTCCCACCAGGCGCCGCGGCGAGCTTCAAGCATGAGCCTGTGCCGGCCCCAATAACGCAGGTCTGGAGAGTATGAAATCCACATGTGAGACCCCAGTGTTGTCATGGGGCGATGTATCAGGGCCCAGCATCCGTCGATTCTCCTCGGCAGCAGCGCGGAGTCTTTATCATCGGGTGGCATAATGACGCCGTATCGCTCGAACGCGCGGAAATCTTTTGTCAGAGCCAAGGACACTCCGGGACCGCCCCGCGAGTACGACGTGTAAGTGATCACATATTGCTGTAACTCCGGGACGAACGTGATGCGAGGATCTTCGATGCCCCAGATTTCCTCTGGATGATTCTTCGGGTCTGGCATCAATGTCGGCTCAGGATCGATTTGCCATCCGTCAACGCCGTTACGCGAACGGGCGGCGCACAGATGCGACAAGCCGCGTCGATCTTCAACTCGGCAGAGCAGCAGCGTGGTGCCATCCGCGAGCAGCGTCGCGCCCGCATTGAAGACGCTGTTGATCGGATACGGCCAATCTTTACTCGTGAGGATCGGGTTTGCCGAATGGCGATGGAGCAATGGTTCGAATCGAGTCCCCAGAACGCTTGCTGGATTTTCTACAGGTACGGTCATGAAATGGTTTCCTTTTGTTCTGTGTCTTGCAGAGATTGCATTTCGAGGAGCGCCATCAAGAACGATAGTGTTGATTCTGCTCCCTGGTTTTCGTTGGCGCGTTCGGGATGCAGGCCATCCCTGCAACCGCCAGTGATGGAGTCATAGAGAGGTAGTTGCAGGTCGTTGTCTCCGAGAAACCAGTTAAACGCCGACCACGCTTCGTTGCGCCAGCGATCGTCATTTGTCACCCGATACGCCTGCAAACAAGAGGAAACCGCGCCGGCAGCCTCAAGCGGTTGCTGATCAAAACGAGCTTTTTCACCGCCCTGATGACAAAATCCCTGCGACCCGATGGGCACAAAATGGCCATTCGTTTCGCAGCGCTGCATTTCAAGCAACCAATCTAAAGATTCCAAGCCGCGGGAAACCATGTGGTCATCCGAGGTTGCTGCGCCGACGAGCAGGAGAGCTTGGGGCAATCTCGCGTTTCCGTAAGCCAGAACATTCTCGAACCATTTCCAATCCGACCGCCGGATACAGTCATACATGTCGACGAGCCGTCGACTGAGAGAGGATCGTATCTTCTGTGCGTCGCGATCTCCCGGATACGAAGTGAGATATTCCTGAACACCGAGCAGCGTATACGCCCACGCCCTTGGACTGTGAAATTCCAACACCGCGGGAAGCGAAAACTCGAACAAGCGGCCCGCAGCGCCTCTCAGTCCCTGATCGTCGGACCTGCCTAGAACGGATCCCAGAGCCCATAATGCCCGCCCGTGGGAGTCTTCGGAACCAACCGGTTCGTTCCAACGTCGATCGTAGCGAAGGAAATTCTTGAATCTCCCCTTCGAGGGATTGAAGGCGTGCTCTAGAAATGCTGCATAGCGCAAGGCCGACGTTTCCGTAGATGAACTTACTTGTCCCCTCTGATTGTGTTCCATTTGGCCCAGCACCACGGCAAGAATGAGAGCGCGCGCGTTGTCGTCAGTCGTGTATCCTTCGCGGCGATTCGGGATCGTGAAGATCGAGTGCTGCAACATCCCGGTGTCGTCGGTCATACGATTCAGGTGGTTTAAGTTCAACTCCGGCAACTGACCCAACGACTTGGAAACCATTCGCGCTGCGAACTGAACTCTTGGAATCTCACTGCGATCGCTGCGAGCCCGCGCAAAACTTTCCATATAGCCTTGCGCTACTTGTTTCCACACCATCTCTCGCCCAAATAGATAGGCACGTTTGCGCATGGCATGACGAGTCGCGGGCGTATCAAGGAGTTCGATTGTCTTTAGTGCGATTGCTTCGGGATTCTGGAACGGAACAAGCGCTCCTCTGCGATCGTCCAGCAACTCGATCGCGTGCCAGTATGGAGTCGAGATGATCGCTTTGCCGGCGCCTAAGGCATAGGCGAGCGTTCCCGAAACAACCTGGGCTTCGTGACGGTAGGGCGTGATGTAAATATCTGCAGCGCCGATAAACTCGACCATTTCCTCCGGGCTGACGAAGCGGTCGTGGAAAATCACTTGCGATTCCACTCCGATTTCTTTTGCCAACGCCTGCAAACTAGACCGATACTTTTCGCCTTCACGGCGCAGGATATGGGGATGAGTAGCGCCCGCGACCACGTAAGCAACGTTCTTGTGTTTGGCGAGAATCTGGGGCATCGCTTGAATTACGTTTTCGATTCCCTTGTTCGGTGAAAGCAGGCCAAACGTCAGTAAAACCGCTTTCCCTTCCACAGCAAATCGGTCTTTGTAGAAATTGGGATCCAGAAATGGCAGGTCTGGAACTCCATGCGGAACGATGTCGATCTTGTTGCCCGGCACTTTGAAGATTTCCTGCAGGAATTGCGACGACAATTGGCTCATGACGATAAGACGATCGGAGAGCGCCGCGATTTCCTCCATCACCATCAGTTGATCGGGGTCTGGCTCGCGCAGAACCGTGTGCAGCGTCGTCACCACCGGCATCTTCAGGCCGCGTAGCAGTTGCAAAATGTGGCTGCCGGCCGGACCGCCGAAGATTCCGTACTCGTGCTGCAGGCACACCATGTCGATGTTGTTGAAGTTCAGAAATTCAGCAGCTTGCTGATACGACGTGAGGTCGTCTTGGGCGAGGGACCATCGTACTCGCGCAGGATAGTCGTACCCTTCTTCGGTGTCGTTGACCGGAAGGGCTAGCAGTCGTGCCGTGCCGTATTCCGCGGAAATGGCGCTGCATAGATCTGTCGTGAACGTGGCGATTCCACAATGCCGTGGAAGGTAGTTGCCAATCACTGCGATTCGACTAGGCAGAGATACCTTCGATGGCGGTCGCGGCCTATTCGGTACAGGTTCTTCGCGAATCACCGGACGCGGCCCCACAACTTGGAGCAAAACCTTTGAGTGCACTGTGCTTGGTAGAGACATCGTCCCTCTTTAGAGTTGTTTGGGAAACCGCGACGAAAAGGTCGCTCTCCCGATCATGGCAAGCGAGCGCTCGCCTATAAGACCTGATGACTGGCCTCGGGTGCTTTGTTCCTGGTCTGTATTGCATCCACCGGTGGATTTCTTCTGTTGCTAGTATTCAACGGCAGTGGACTTGAGTACTGATCAAAATTGATCAGTCGCGCACTGAGATCGCCAAATGTTGGTTGATCAACCGTGTGGAAGGCGCAGCTCCACCTATGTCGCTAGCCATGCACCCGTATCGGCACCAGCTCCGGAGTGCGCTGAGAATTCTGGATGGCCTTCGCCGCGTCTTCCGCTGCAAACTTACCCATAATGAGTGCGAGCTTCAGATTGCTCGTTATTTGGAAGGGCATCCGGGCAATGCTCTGGACGTAACCGGGAGCACGGGTTCCACGATGATTTACTTTTACAACAAACTTGATGTTGTTCATGATTTTCCTATTCATTCGCAAGGATAAGTGCAATGACAGCGACTCCGCGACTATATGTCTTTGTAGGGCTCGTAGGGAGATCCGCTCTCAGGCTTTTCGGCGTATGGCTTGTAAGGGGCCTCAGACAGCGCGGGCTTCTCGGAGTAGGGCTCGTACGGTGTTTTGGGCAATAGCGGTTTGAGGGGTTTATCTGCGTCGTCTGCCGCCTGCTTAAACATTGTTGCTCCTTACTAACGCGTCCCGAAGCTGGGAACCAGCCTTCGGAGATGCCTGAACTAGAGCTACGGCCCCTGCAACTCTCTTTATGATCATGCGCCTGCGTGGGATTGCGCGATGGTCAAAATTGACCATCTTATTCGCGAGCAGCCGTGCAAGGTGTAGCCATGAAAGCCAAGAAACTCAAAGTGGAGCAAGCGCTCAAGATCAGTTGCCCGACATGCGGTGCGAAGCGAGGCGAAAAATGCGAACTCAGTACAGGATTGCCCCGCACCGAACCGCATCGTGACCGCCGCTTAGCGTCGAAGGAAATTTGATTTATGGATGAGTTTCTTACGCGGCGGCAGGCCTGGAGAGCGGCAGAGAAAGATGGCGGAGCGCGTCATCGATCACCTTCGCGGCGTCCGCGCGTTCCTCTATGGTAGGGGTTGAAATCTGCAGTAATCCCTGACGTCCCAGATTTTCCGGGAGCACAAACGAGGTTTGATGTTGCATCACCGATTCCAGAATGTACGCCAATTGTTCGGACTCGTAGCCATTGTCGAATCGGACACCCGTTTCGTGAAACGTGTTCATCGCCCCCCAATACTCGCACGCCAGGAGCCAGTGGCCTCGCGTAATCGACGACCATATCTTCACGTAATCGAGTGAGCCGCTAGAGAGTAAGCCGTATTCAATGTGGATCAAGCCAGCTTGTACCCCTTGCATCAAGTCCTTCCAGCAGATCACAACGGCGGATTCTAGAGCTCGCTCCAGATTTGGGTTTACGTCAGAATTCACAAATCCCTCCTTTTGCGATTCTGCCAGCCTCACCCTCTTGCCCAGGCAGCGTTGCTCTGAGATGTCCGCCGGTTCTCGTGGCTGTCAAGATTGCAGCTCTGTTGCATGTGCCGCGAGTGCGCGGAAACGGTTACGTAGGGCACGCCTAAGAAACGTCGTGGAACGATTGCCGTCACCTCCAGGCTATTGAAATTTTGCGGCTTCACCTTGGCTAGAATTCGTTTCAAGGCGCTCTGTATCTTCACTGCACCAAGAGTCCCAAAAAACATCACCTTGACCTCGGTCGCCATGAAAAAGAAATTCCATCCCGCGGCGTGAACCTTGCGGTCAAGTGCAAAGCCATCCAGAGCTTTGATTGAGCTCCAGTCCCCAGAGCAGGGTTCACTTTCAAGACCAAGGCGCTCCGGCATTCCTGCCCACTCTTTCATCAGAATCGTGCCTACATGAATTTTGCTTGGCATAGTTTGGTCTGTCTGTAGATCTGCATCAAGCATGGACCTTGCGCCGAAAAGAAACTGTTCAAAAGTGACCACAGAGGCGACGAAACCTGCTTCTGAGCCATTTACTGCAATTTCATGGGTTTCTATCCTCCGGGGACTATACTCACACCAGATGCCTCCTTCCGTAGCAGCCAAGAAAAACGGCGGGTTCAATCCCACCACCTTTCTCGCAACCATTGGCGAGGGCCGGAAGATCCTTGCAATTCCGAAGAAACAAGCAATATTCGCGCAGGGGGACGACGCCGACGCTATCTTCTATGTGCAAAAAGGCAGAGTCCGGCTCTCGGTTGTATCCAAAATCGGCAAGGAAGCGACGATCGCCATCGTCGCCCAGGGGAACTTCTTCGGAGAAGGCTCGCTGGCAGGCCAGTTGTTAAGAATGGGCTCCGCCGCGGCCATGACGGATTGCGAGATTCTGCGGGTCGAGAAAAAGACGATGATGGAAGCCCTTCATCGCGAACCCGCGCTCTCAGAAATGTTCGTTGCCTATTTGTTGGCTCGGAATATCCGGTACGAAGAGGATCTCGTCGACCAATTGTTCAACTCCAGCGAAAAGCGCCTCGCTCGCGTCCTCCTACTGCTTGCGCACTTCGGTAAAGAAGGCATCCCTGAAACCGTCGTCCCAAAGATCAGCCAGGAAACATTGGCTGAGATGGTCGGGACGACACGTTCACGCGTCAGCTTCTTTATGAACCGCTTCAGGAAACTGGGATTCATTCATTACGCTGGCGGTTCTGAAGGCGCACTGCAAGTTCACAGCTCTCTGCTCAATGTAGTTCTTCACGACTAGAGCCGACAACGAAAAAGGGCACCCCGAAACGCAGGATGCCCTGAGGATTAGAGTCCCGTCCTCAATGTTTGTGACCGGTCTTCGTGGTCATTCCCTGCAACGGCTTCAACTGTGACCGCCACTTTTGCCCCCGGCTTCAAGTGGATCTCATTGCCATCGCCATCGGTGAGCCTGTTTTCAATGCGGAGTTCCTTGTATAGATGGTCAGCGCCATGAACGGCAATCTGCGCTCTTTCAGGTTCATTCGGGACAATAGGCTGAATGATCTTTTCTACAGTCCCAGCTAAAGTGGTACTCGGGTTTTCGGTCATTCGTGATCCTCTGAAGTCTTACGCTTGCGCGCGGGCCGCCGCTTCGGTTCTTCTGCTGTCCCAGCTTGTTCGTTTCGGGCCGCATATGCTGCAGTGATCGCGCCTTGATCCGGCGAAGCCCCGCCTGAGTTTCCGTTAATGTAGTTCTGGGCGATTTAACGCAGCCGCGAAAGCCACAACTAACTGGCTGGCGCGAGTTCCACCTGCAGGTGGCCAGTCCATTGGCAATACATGACGCACCGGCACTCTGTCCGGCGCAGGACTTTGTCGGTTACCACACGAGAGGCAAATTGCGCCGACCTCTCGTTTATCAGTCTCTCTTGATATTTCGTTTTCCCGGGTAGCAACCGAGCCAGCTACGACTGGCCCCTGACACTTGTCACAGCGATAGACCGAGAGATGGAGATATTGCTTTTTCATTTGGATCCTGCTTTGAGGAAATCGCTCTGATGAAATCCTAGCTGCCGACTGGTTTACTGTCCGGTCACATTTGCTCACTTCCAGGCCTCTCTCCATCGTGAGCAATCTTGAACAGACCCGCAATCCATTTTCACTTATACCTGTTACATGGCGACCAATACAGTCTTGTGCATACATCGCGATCCGAATCAATTGTCCCTCCTGCAAGAAAAGGGATACGGAATTATTCCGGCACGAAACGGAAGCGAAGGTTTGCGGCTCCTGATGTCGAAGTCCGTCGATGCCGTAGTTCTTGAGTACCACCTGGGTCTCTTGAACGGCGCCATCGTTGCAGATGAGATTAAGCAGATCAGACCGCAACTTCCCATCGTTATGGTCGCCGACAGCTTGGATTTACCTCGTGGCGCTCTGAAATCCGTAGATGCACTCGTGACGAAATCCAATGGGCCTCACTTCCTGCTTGCAACCCTCCATTCGATGCTGCAATTAAGACCCCAACTGGAGGAGCGAGGGGTGCGGAGTCTAACACCTGTGGAAGCTGCGATGCCGCCTCCCTCGACTTGTCGGATTCTCGTGGTCGACGATGACTCGAGTGTGCGGGAGAGTGTTGCGATGTCGCTGACCGCAGCAGGACACGACGTCGTAGTTGCCCACAACGGCTTCAGCGCGCTCTCGAAGTTGCGGAAGTCGTTACCCGACGTTGTCGTTTCCGACCTTGATATGCCCGAGATGTCGGGGTTTGAACTGCTATCTGTGATTCGTCGTCGTTTTCCTCAAGTCTTAACCGTTGCAATGAGCGGAGCGTACTCAGGTAGCGAAGTTCCCCTTGGCGTAATCGCGGACGAATTCGTCGCCAAAGGAGGATCACCCAAAACTCTTCTTACGGCCATTCGTAAGCTGATTGGCGCCGCTGCGGAACGACGCGCCGACCATTCCCGGATGTCCGCTCCCATCTGGGTCTCGCGGAATGGGAATGATTCACATGGAATGCCTTACGTCGTGCTGACTTGTAGGGAGTGCCTGCGGGCTTTTCCGATGAACCTGCTCGAGGAAAGCAAGAGCGATGCGACCGAGATACCGTGCCGATTTTGTCTCTGCATGAACCGTTATTTCATCCAGCCATCCAATCCGAGCAGGCATTAAGGTCTCGGCTTAGCAGCGCCCTTCGTCGTCTAGGCTGGCTTGAACGCTCTGCCACATTCCAAACAGCATGACTCGTGCCGCGGAGTGATGAGTCCACAAAACGGACACATACGCTGTGACGCGAAATCGCCATCGTGGGGCTCCATTTTGAGGGATTTCCGCAGCGACGCGGTAAGGAAGGCGCCCAGCCTACGAATCTGGGCAAGAAACGAATGCGAACTGGAGGCCATAACTGGATTTAACGCTAGCGTACGATTCCCATCCTCCCTTATTGTCTCGGCCGATTCTGTGCAAGATTGCTCGCATTTGCGAAATTTCGATTCGGCCTCACTACCGTCAAGTGAGCAATTCAGACCAGCAATCGCTATCAGCCTAAGCGATCATCATTCCAGAGATGAGCACTCGTTCTCTCTCTTTCAGGTCCTCTGAACTAAGTCAGCTATCTGAAAGCTCTCTCCTCTTAGTTCTGGTAGCTCCTAAAGGAAAACTTTCATGAAGAAAACAATGTCAGTGTTGTTGATGAGCGTCGTCGGCATGGTCGGCACATTCGCATTCGCAGGTTCGGGACGCGAAGACACCGTGGACCGTCTGCAAAAGTCCGTCGATGTTCTGCACGCGATCATGTCTACCCCGGACAAAGGTATTCCCGAGGAAGTACTGAGCAATGCCAAGTGCATCCTGGTCGTGCCAGACCTTATTAAAGGTGGCTTTGTGTTTGGCGCCAAGCACGGGCGCGGTGTGGCTACATGCCGCACGGCTGATGGCTGGAGCGCACCTGCATTCGTCTCCATCGGCGGCGGGAGTTGGGGCCTGCAGATCGGCGTCGAAGGTGTGGACCTGGTCATGCTGGTCATGAATGATCAAGGCTTTCAGCATCTTCTTTCGAGCAAGTTCGAACTCACCGGTGAAGGTTCCGTCGCAGCCGGCCCAGTAGGACGTCATGCATCCGCTGGTACAGACTGGAAAATGAATACCGAAATGCTGACCTATTCGCGCTCCAAGGGCGTGTTCGCAGGTTTGACGTTGGAAGGTGCGGTGGTCGAGCAAGACAATGACTCCACTCGCGCCATCTATGGCAAGCACATGATGTTCCGCAACATCCTTTCGGGAAAGGCAGCGACTCCGCATAGTGCAGATGCGTTCATGAAAGCTGTCTCTGAAGCTGGGCAGCAAGCCAAAGTTGCGGAAGCCAAACAGGACACGAAGTAATTAAGAGCTCGGCGACGACGAGCTGTCGGATGGCCGGAACCGCACATCGGTTCCGGCCATTTCCAACAAACACGATGACGGAATGAATCTGTTAGGAGGAAGACAATGATGAAGACTCATCTTCGAGAATTTATTTGGAAAGTAGTGGCCACCGCTAGTCTCTGTCTCGTGCCGGTCGTTGTGTTGGCCCAGTCGCCGGATCTGGCCGATAATTTGGACGCCTGCAAGTCTGGCCGTCAAACCTGTGACCACTCCAAGTTGACTGCCGCGCAGTCGGCGGATGTCGCCGTCGCTGCTCATTCGCGCAACGTTGCGAACTGCAGGAACGGATACGATTCCTGTGATCGCTCAAAGCTCTCCGAACCAGAAAAAATCGCATTGGCAATCGCCGATCACCAGAGGAATGTGACCGACTGCAACGATGGAATGCTGTCGTGTGATCGCTCCAAACTCACTCCTTCTGAGGATCGCGCGATGAGTACAGCGGACAAACAGCGCAATCTTGCAGCTTGCAAAGATGGAACCGGAGCCTGCGATCGTTCCAGATTGACGCCAGCGGAAACCGAGCAAGTAAGCGTCGCAACTCGCCAACTCAATGCTTCTGATTGTGAAAACGGGTCGGGGCGATGCGATCACGCCCAACTAAGTCCCGCGCAAACTAAGGACACAACCGCGGCAGAAAACCAACGCAACGCCCAGAATTGTGCAAATGGTTGGGACGAGTGCGACCACTCCAAACTCAGCCCAATCCAGGCGAAAAAGACAGCATACTCAGAGCACCAGCGAAATCTCGCGGCATGTACCGACGGTCGCGAAACTTGTGACTATACAAAACTGACTGTCTCGGAAACCAAAGGCTTAGCTGATGCCGAGCACAAGCGCAATTACTCAGCCTGTCTGACGGGATATGGATATTGCGATTCCTCTCGCCTTACGGTTGAAGAAACCCGTTCAATCCATCCGGCTTATTAGAAGCGACCACCACGCAATCCAAACTCCGACGGGTTTCTAATGTCGATGAAGATAGAAAATGTCGTGGTCCGCGCCCCTGTGAACTGATCGCCCAACGTAATTTTGGGCCCGTCGCCAAAGCCAGTTTCACTCGAATTTCAATTTGTCGACATCGATGCCTTTACCGGTTACTCGTGCCCCAGAATGCGAGGATACGTGACGAGTGGATTCAGTCCGCGCGGAACAAATTCTGATCTCTGCCACAGAATCCCACGTACCAGACCTTGAGCAATACGTTCGTATCTTTTGAGCACTGGATCAGCGCCCGTCTTCAAGTCAGCGTGGCCCGGTTTGCGCAGCCCGAGTGCCCTTGATATCTGTATTCCGAGGAAAATCACATGGCGCCCCGACGGTGGGCATGTCATATCATGTTGT
Source organism: uncultured Acidobacteriota bacterium (assembly GCA_963818115.1). Lineage (GTDB taxonomy): Bacteria > Acidobacteriota > Terriglobia > Terriglobales > Acidobacteriaceae > Sulfotelmatobacter. The sequence goes on along the minus strand of CAWFQZ010000024.1, from coordinate 59,034 downwards.
GGCAAAGGAGCAGCATTCATACCAATTTATGTTCACGCGATTCATAGTTTGTCTTCTCTTGACCCTGATGTCGGCCCAAGGCCTATCTGGCGCCGATTTTGCCATGAAGGTGACCGACAAGAATTACCTCGATACTCAAGGTTTCAGCGTTTTTCTTTACGACAGTACGTACCATCCGGTTTTTGTGGACCAAAAGAACACGGCCATGGAGATGATTCTCCACGGGCAGCGCATCGCCACCAACGGCGACGTACGCCTGATGCCAACGCCCGAGCAGTGGGACCTGGTGGCAACTCTCAAAGATCGCCATGCCGACAAGGCGAACAACCGGCTCACCGCCGACCTCGCTTTCCCGACGTTCGACTTCAGTTACACACTGGAAGTGGCAGCGGAGCCCGGCGGCGTGAGGGTCAGCATCAATCTCGACAAGCCGCTACCGCAGAAATTGGCCGGGAGGGCAGGCTTCAACCTCGAGTTCCTGCCCTCGATCTACATGGGCAAAGCCTATCTGGTGGACGGAACCAAAGCCGGTATCTTCCCGCGTACGCCGAACGATCCGATGACCAAGGTTTTGCCCCTGCCGGATGAACCGAAAAAGGCTTACTACCTGGAGGACTGGGATAAGGCCAAGGGGTACACGCAGCCGTTGCCGTTCGCCGAAGGCAAGAGCATTACCCTAGGAGTGGACGACGCGCTGGCCCGCGTGAATGTGGTATCGGACACTTCCAACCTCATGCTGTTCGATGGACGTGACCGCGCACCGAATGGCTGGTTCGTGTTGCGTTCGCTGATCCCTGCAGGAAAGACCACCGGCGCTGTCGTGTGGCACATCAGACCGGACGTAATTCCGAACTGGACGCGGCCGCCGGTGATCGCGCACAGCCAGGTCGGTTATGCGCCGGGCTTCTCAAAGGTTGCGGTGGTCGAGCTCGACCCGAAATACAACGCTCCGAAAACGGCGAGAGTGCTGCGCCTGATGGAAGACGGATCCTACAAGCAGGTATTCGAGGGACCGATTACGTCTTCAATACCATGGCTGCGCTACGTCTATTCCAAATTCGACTTCACCCCAGTCAACGACCCCGGCCTCTATGTTGTCGAGTATGCAGACCAGCGTACGGCACCGTTCCCCATCTCAAAGGACGCTTACACCAACATCTGGCAGGACAGCCTCGACCATCACATCGCGGCGCAGATGGATCACGTTTCCGTTCGCGAAGGCTACCGCATGTGGCATGGCGCGTCGCACCTCGATGACGGCCGTATGGCGCCAGTGGTCGGGGAGCAATTCGACGGCTGGAATCAGTCGACTGCGGCTGACGGGAAATACAAAGGCGGCGATCACATCCCTGGGATGAACGTGGGTGGCTGGTACGACGCCGGTGACTTCGACCTTGAGGAGCCTGCGCAACTGAGCGTGATTCAGAGCCTCGCGCTGGCATATCGCCAATTCAACCTAAAGTACGACGAGCTCACGGTGGATGAAACCGCCCGTGAGGTTGAGATGCATCGTCCCGATGGCGTGCCGGATACGGTGCAGCAAGTAAAGCACGGTGCACTTCTCATCCTGGCGCAGTTCCACAACATCGGCCACGCCATCCGTGGCACTCACGAGCCAGATCTGCGCCAGTACACACAGGTGGGCGACGGAGCGTCGAAAACTGACGGCCGCATTTACGACCCGAAGCTCGGCCTGAACGAGACGAAGGGCGATTACTCGGGCAAGCCGGACGATCGCTGGATCTTCACTACGAACAATTCGTATTTCCAGTGGAACGCCATCGCCGCGCTCGCTGCGGCGGCTGATACGCTGAAAGGCTGGGATGACGCATTAGCGAAAGACTGCCTGGAGACCGCAATCAAAGCATGGAAGGACACGACGGCAAATCCAACGCTCTATCCGACGAGCGCCGGGCCAGACCGAGAGGCTACCGCAGGTGGTGTGCTCGCTGCGTCCCAGGGTATGGTCTCTGGCGCGCAAGGTCGTAAGCCAAAGAGCAGTCCGGGTACCCCAACAAACTCTGGCGCGCCAGCCGCTCCGGCAGTTCCGCCCGCTGGCACCGGCCGGAGCCGATCCTTCGTCGGCATGGACTGGTCCGCGGCTCTGGAACTGACCATCGCCACAAATGGGCGCGAGCCCTACAGGTCCCGCCTGCAGGAGTTGTTCCCTCAGATGATCACTCCTGAGCAGATGGACTTCAATGGTTGGAAAGCAGTGCGGGTGTTGCCGTATCTGGATCCGAGTGCGAAAGATCAAATGCGCGAAGCAGTGAAAACATACATGGCAGGTTTGGACAAGCGCCTGGACGAGACCCCGTTCGGCGTGCCCCCGAGCCTCGGTACCTGGGGCGGATCGGGTGCCGTGGTGGACATGGCCATCCGAATGTATTTCCTGCACAAGACGTTTCCGGATCTCGTAGGCCCCGAGTACACACTTCGCGCCGTCAACTACATTCTCGGCATGCATCCGGTATCCAGCACTTCGTACGTAGCTGGAGTCGGCACGGTCTCCAAGACCATGACGTACAGCAACAATCGCGCCGACAATGCTTACATACCGGGCGCCGTGATTCCCGGATACATCATCATCAAGCCGGATTTTCCGGAGTGCATCGACGACTTTGGTTTCCTCTGGTTTGAGGATGAAGCCGTCGTGGCCGGGTCGGCAAGCTGGGTCGTGGCCGGCAACGCTGCGAACGCAATCATCACGGAATCGAAGTAGGCCGAGTACGAAGGCGCTACCGGTGGCTGGGAGGGCTTTCACGTCTTTCAAAACTACGGCATCTGCTGCCGCCCCCACTCTCCGGTAATCCGTCCTCCCGAATACCTAAGGCTCCACGGCTACGGGCAGCTTTAAAAAACAGTGGGCCCTACTGAGCAGCGGAAGCGATCTTGTACACCAATCCGTCGAACATTTGTCCGCCTGATTCCGCGCCGCCATACAGGTTTCCTTCAGCATCGAGAACTACTCCACCCGGGAAAGCGCCATCGACACCGCCAGTAAAAGCATGGAGAATCGACATTTTCCATTGTGTTCCAGTGGGTGAAAGCTCGAAGACGACGCCACAACCAACATCAGTAAGAACCTGGCACGTCTGAAAACCTTGTCCACCTGCAAAAGTGGCGCCATACAGGTTGCCGGCCGCGTCCTTTACCAATGCGGAATTCGGATAAGCACCATCGAGCGCGAGCCCGGTGAAGCTATGAAGTACGCTTGCCTTCCACGTTCCCGTGGCTTGTGACAACTCAAAAACCACGCCGAGTCCCTTTGTTCCGCCCGCGGTCGCTGTGCCGTAAAGATTCCCAGCCGCGTCCCGCAATAGGGCCGCATCGGGATTCGAACCGTCACTCCCGCTAAAGTTATGAAGGACCGTTTCGCTCCATTTTCCCGATTCATTCTTTAGCTCAAAAAGGACGCCACAGCCACCCTTGCACTTGGTACTGGTACCTCCAAGGCCAGTAATGCCGTACAGAATGCCCGACGCATCCTGAATGAGGGCGCCAACTTGACCACCCGCGGTATTCGTCGTCTCCGCACCGTCGCGTCCGGTGAAATCATGCAGATGGGTTACGGACCATCGGCCTCCCGAGATGGAAAGTTCGAAGACGTATCCGAGGTTATCGACACCGCCAGTAGCATTTGCACCGTACAAATTCCCGGCCGCATCGAGAATCACGGGACTGGGAGCATTCCCGTCAAGGCCTCCCGCAAATGCATGAAGAACAGTTGCCGTCCATCCATCAGACCCGCTATGCGTTAGTTCGAATACATTGCCGAAATAAGTTACGCCATAGAGATTTCCCGCTTGGTCCATCGCCAAGGAGCCCATCGGAACGGCGCAGTCCAAGGTTGTTCCGCACTGGTAGAGAACGGAATAATTCCAACCTTGTTGCCCGTTCGGCGTCAGTTCAAAAATCGTCCCCCAGTTACCGGTTCCTCCGGACGAGTTCGCACCATACAAATTGCCGTCCTGATCTGCCAGCAAACCGCCGTAAGGAATTCCGCCACCAGAGTTCGGGTTGAAAGTGCGAAGGGTCGTGTATTTTGCAGCCGCTTGAGCGCACTGGGACAGCCAAAGAGTAGCAGCCAGTACCGCGACTAGCCGCAACATTCCCATCAGGTTCTGGCGTTGCATAAAGTATTCTCCGTGAAAAAATGGCAAGAGCTGTTGGTGCGCCGGAATTCTCGGGCTGTGGGTAAGCCACGCTACCGCAACGCAGTCGTCTTTCTGTCTGGCGCTTTTCAAGCGAACCTCTGCGGCGAGCTTGTGATCCTTATCGGGTGTGTAGCGCAGACCGCCGGATGGCAGCTGGCAAGGTTTTCCGATCCCCGCTCCGGAGTTGGAACATTGAACTTCTGCAATCGGACGAGGTAAAAACTCGTTGCCCATAGGTTCAAGAATCGTGCGGATCATTGTCGCGTTGTGCCAGCGGATTGGAAATACGGGGAAGATAGTAATATTCGAACTGAGCTACTGCAGACGCGGGCGTGGCATTTCAGCTGTGGCGAATCGATGGCATTTTTGCTTCTCGTAGTACGGCGCGCAATTTCGCTGAGCGGAGCAGGCCGGAATGTTTCAGCTTCAAGGTCCCTAATTCAATTGCCGCAGCGCAGGGCATATTCCGCTGCCCGGCGCGAGAGGGATAGGCGTGCCAGCTTCGTTGACAGAACCCGAGGAAGAGTCGAAGTGATAGAAGTGCAAGGCGCGGTCACTCGCTAACATCGCGTAGACGATGTTTCCGTCTGGGCTGAAAGCAAAACCGGGAGTTTGGGAGGTCATAGGTATCGAACTTCCAGTGTCATGAATTGTTTTCTCAGAGAGATTAAGGGCTGCCACGTGAACAGCCTGTGTCGTAGGGTCTGTGAGGAACAAGTAGTGACCGGATGGGTCTAGTTGAACATTCGTTGCGGTGGCGCAAGAACTAAGCATGGTGATCGTGCAATGAATAATCGGCTGTGTTGTATTGGGGATGTTAGGAAAGATATCGAGATAATTTTGGGTCGTGTCTGTATCGCTCTGGTACTGATCAACAATCACGCTCCCTATGACAACTTCCGCCTCATTGCTAACGCTCAATAGCTGGGCGTCGTTCCCGAGGGCTCCTGTTGTTCGATTGATGGACCGCTGGCGGTACAGCGAGTCTGTCAGAAGCAATGATGTGTCGTAGAGCTTGCTGCCGTCTGGGCTGAAGCCATACAAAAAAGCTGGCAAAGAAGATGCAGGTCCATAGCTGCCTTGGACCTGCGGGTTCTCTTCCAAGGTGCCTCCGCCGGACTTCACATTGAACAAACGAATGTCGGACCAGTAGAGGTTGTTGGAAGTCGTCACTTCCAGCATGTAGGCGAATCGTCCGCTGGGATGCATGTTGAATTGAGATAGAGAATTCGCCTTCAGTTCCTGGATTGCGGGAATTTGAGGCACGCCTGATAAGTCAGTTTCGAAAACCGACAGATGCTGCTGATTTTGTGCGTCAGTCCATACCCCATACAGGAAAGCATCGTCGGGTGCCGGGGCGAACTGGAACAGGAACGCGGACGACGGTACCAAGGTAGTTTCTTGTTCTACCGGAGTTGCTGCAAGAGAGCGGGGATCGATCGAGTAGGTGGCAGCAGAACCGTTGTCGATGACGTACAAGACCTCGCCGCTCGACGTCGCTGAACGCGGATCATTTCCGCAACTCAACGAAAGACTGGCTCCGAGCAAGAATGAGAGCGCGAAAGTAATCCGCTTAACACGCATACGCCCAGCCGCCGCCCCGGTCCATGGCCCAACAGCTCTCGCATTGGAGAGCCATCATGACCACTTGGTTGGCAAGAATCAACACAATAAATTGCTTACCCCTGGAAATCGCTGAGCCGATGGGATCGCGGATTCGCGGTAACCGCAGGACTTCCGCTGAGGTCGCCCATGAGGAATCACACCTTAGTGAAGGGGAAGTTGGTGAAGCTGAAGGAAAGGAACGCGAACAACGCGGCTCAAAAAACAACGCAGCCATTCAAGTCGATTCCCTTGCTGGGCGCAAGATTAAGTCCCGACGTAGTCAGGAATATCTGGGGACGCTCATGAGCCACGCCATAGCGGCAGTCCTTGCTTCTTGTTTCGCGTCTTCCAACCTGGCCTCGGCTTCATCCTGCCGATCTTTGTGAGGGGCGTAACGAATTCCACCCGACGGCAGACGGCAGGGTTCTCCGATCTCGGCTCCGCACTTGGAACATCGAACGTCTGCAAAATGCAGTAATGCCTCGTTATCCATAGGCTCAACAATCGCGCGTCTTATTGTTGCGCTCTGCGACCCGGCTGCGAATACAGGGAACATCGTAATATTCAAACTGAGCTATCGCAGACACGTGTGCCCCTCGCGGAGGCACCTACCTGAACGGCACTGTGTACGAACTCTCGCCGAGCAGCTCCGGTTGGAACGAAACGATGCTTCACAACTTCAATGCGAGCGCCGGTGACGGCCAGACGCCTCAGGGGTGGCTCGTCATGGATACTGCAGGCAACCTGTACGGCACGACGCAGTTCGGTGGGTCACGCAAACTCGGCATTGTTTATAAGTTGTCCCCGCTTCATTCAGCATGCAATCCCAGCTGTTGCGATCTCCCGGATCCAACCCGATGGTCCGTCGCTGTGGCTGTGAAATATTCCTGCTCTGCTTCGTCGCAGCGGTGCTGACTTCTTCATTGCCGGTCTCCTTTTTATCTCTTGTGCCTTGGGCACGCCGATAACTTGGGAGCGGGCGCGTGTCAGTCAACTGTTGTAGCCAGATGGGATGAGAAGAATTGTGTGCGTTTTTCAGCTTCGCATGACAACCTCAAGGAATCAAAGATAGCCTTCGCATCGGTGTTGGCTGGCACATCAGGCGCAGGAACCTTGTGTGACCCAAGCAACGCCATCCTATCTGGGAATACGTTCTTCGCCGCACTGCAGATGACGGCGTGCTCACTTTTTCCCGGGACTCATTGGAGCCGTCGCGGTCAGCGGAAACGTTCATGTCTAGAGCTTCTGGGTGCCGCCCCAATCAACACTCTTATGTACTTTGGACTGGGATGGATCGGATACAACTTTGTGCACCGATTCAAAACAAAATTGTAGACTTCCGATTCGACCGTTGAGAAGTCCCGATTACACTCATCGTCCCGTTACACTCTCTTCCGGCGTCTAAAGCGGTGAGGACGCATGAGGAAATGGGCGGCAATTTTCGTGGTTGCTGGTGCCTCATGGGAGATCCTTGCACTGTGGCTGGGATCGTTACCTCTCGCAAGACTCAGCAACTATCCCCGTACGTTCGCGGAGCGGTGGGTTCGATTTAGAAGTATTGCTCCTTTTCTCCCGCGCTAATCTGGGCCTTCAATGTCTGGTTGGTTCTCAGCAGCGCCATTGAATGGGTAGGATTGGCTTAGTCCTACGAACCCTGCTACGACGTTAGTCAAGGTCAAGCAATTCTCAACTGTCGTAATATCGCCACTACGCTCATTAACCACCCCAAAAGGTTCTTCTTCTACGAAGCAACAGAATGGCCACTATGCAGATAATTTCTTGTTGACAGGCGGCGCGGGGAAGATAAACTTCTTGACAACGGAGGCACTTATGGCCCAACTCCTGCCCACCCGTCCTGTCAATACAAACCTTTCTGAGGCGATTGACCATCGATTGAATCTCTATTCCCTCGCAGTGGCTGGGGCCAGCGTAAGCATGTTGGCTCTCTCGCAGGCCGCTGAGGCAACGGTCGTCATCACGAACAAGAACATTCCAATTCCAAACTGTTCCGAGTTCTTCCCCTGCTCTGTTTCAGTTGACCTGAATGGCGACGGGATCAATGATGTGAAGGTCTCGCTCCTCTCGTTCTATTCATACTCTGGCAACTCTCAACACTTGAACGTGACCGCTCTGAACGGAGGAGGTGTAGTCGGATCTGCTGGAGGCGCTCACGGTCCGTATGCCTCACCACTGCTTCGCGGAGCAAAGATCGGAGCCTCGGACCACTTTTCAGGCGGCAAAGATGCTATCGAAGTTTCCTACCGACAGTACGATAGATCAGGTCAACTCTCGAAACTAGATCTGTACGGCAAATGGGGAGGGAATCATCCGAATCGTTTTCTGGGTGTGAAATTCAAGATCAACGGCAAAACGCATTTCGGGTGGTTGCGAATCACGGTGAGTACACCATCCCCTTCCTGTGTGCCGGATTGCAGCTCCTACATGTCCGGAACGATCACGGAATACGGATACGAGACCGTCGCCAACAAGAGTCTCGGAGCCGGCTTGGCGGGAGCAGCGTCGGCTGATAATCCAGCCCAACAAACGGTCAATCGACATAGTCATCCTTCGCTGGGAATGCTTGCCTTCGGAGCGGATGGTTTGTCGCTGTGGCGGCGGGACGAAGAGTTGGTTCACTAAGCTAGTGAGTCGAAGCCACTCGCGCTGCTTCTCACCCGGACACGTCCTGCATAATGGTTGGAGAAACATCCTAATTACGATCATTGATCGAATCGGTGTGTGTAGATCGCCGAGATAAACCAGGGCGGATCAGAATCCGGGGAGAGGCCCAACCGCAGAGCCGCGAGCATGACGGGAGCATCCCTCACAGATTGCCACCACGTTGTTCAGTATCAGCGGTTGCGCTGCGTCGAGGCGCAGAATGTCCCATTCGCCAAGTAGTGGCCCCGAGCATCGCCCATCATGCGCACAATATCTGGCGGCGCATTCGCAGTGACCATTGGCACGGCTGTAAGCCATATCGCGCAGACGTAAGCCTTGGGCGCTCTCAATCATTCACGCATTGTACTTTACTGTCATAACATCGCCCCACCACACATCTACCATCAGGAAACCAGATTTGCCCCGGGTTGGAAAGTGTCAATGCCTGATGACGACATTTATCGTGCTGTCACTGAAGCTGAAATTGAACTCCCACAGCATGGTTTAGCGATCATCTATGAGGCGATGCTTTCGCTCCCCCGGGGCTTTCGAACGGGCCAAACCGGGAATGGCTCCGATCAGTAAAGCGGGCCCATCATAGTATTGGGCCACTCAGCTCTTATGGGTTAATCGTCAGAAATGCCGTTCCCATGGTGGAATTGGAAAGGCTTGATGTGACGTTAATTGTCTGCATGGTCGACGCCGTTACCGAGCTCGGCGGAGAGTACTGCACCGTGTATGTTCCGCCTCCTGGTGTACCCTCAACCGACCCAAACGTACCGCACAGTTGATCGCTGCACACCGACGAGCCGGAGATCTCAGGGGTCAGCATATCGGTCGGGTCATCCATCGTCACCGCGATATTCAGTGTGACCGACGCACCCCCTGCAAACGGGTAACACTTCGATGCGATTGGAAGTGGCGCTCGTTGGAAGGGGTCAGATTGGCTTTTACCGCAACTATGAACTACTTGTCTGTGATGCTGGTCATGCTAAAAAGCTGTGCGTACGGCTCCCAGCCTTAGCTTGGCCCTGCTGCTGGCGGCTCGCCCAACGTGTCTTCTCGATCAATTCCCTACCCGTCGTCGCGGGCATCACGGACCGGTCCGCCGCGACGGCAAGTGGGATCGCAAAAGCGGTAGAGCCGCATTGAAAGCGAAGCTCTGCAAGAAATCGGCTCACGTTCCAGGAAGAACGAAAATTCCACCGGAGTCTCTCAAAGTCGGTGGAAGTGAAAAGTGCCGCGGTGCAGTAATGGATGAAAAGAATGGCTCCTCAGGTAGGATTCGAACCTACAACCCTTCGGTTAACAGCCGAATGCTCTGCCATTGAGCTACTGAGGAGTGTAACGGCGAACGCTGATGGGTCGCCTGATTATCCTCATCATCATAGCATCTTCGATGCTCGCTGAAAACAGTTCCCCGCCGCGGATTCTGGTAGGCTGGAATTTCGTTTGAGGTGGTTATGGCGGGAGGGCGATTGCTGCTGGGTCTTCTGATTTCTTCTTCTTTATTATTCATCGCCGCAGCAGTTTTTGCGGGTGATTCGAAGTCTGCTGAATCGCAATTACCCGATGGGCCTCCCATCGCCGAGCCCAAACCCGTCGCCGATACGTTTCACGGAACCAGAGTCATCGACAGCTATCGCTGGCTCGAGAAATCGGATTCTCCGGCGACGCAGAAGTGGGTTGCCGACGAGATGGCTTACACACGGGCGCTGCTCGATCCACTTCCCGGACGCGATGCGATTCACAAACGCCTTACCGAACTGCTGTCGATCGGCAACATCACTCCGCCGGCAATTGCCGGACGTCATTATTTCTATACCAAGCGCGAGGGCATGCAGAACCAGCCCGTGCTGTACGTACGCGACGGCCTCGAAGGCGCTGACCGAGTTCTTGTCGATGCCAATCAACTCGCTACCGACGGCACTATCGCTCTCGACTGGTTTCAGCCTTCGGACAATGGCAAGTATGTCGCGTACGGAACTTCCCAGAGTGGTTCGGAGATGTCGACGCTGCATGTCATCGAAACCAAGACCGGCACGATTCTTCCCGACACCATCGAGCGCACGCGCGCGGCATCGATCGCGTGGCTGCACGACAATTCCGGTTTCTATTACACGCGCTATCCGAACAAGGGGGACGTACCTGCGGGGCAGGAAGTGTACAACCGGCACGTCTTCTTTCATCTGCTTGGGAGCCCCGTCGATACCGACGATCCCATCTTCGGCGAGGGCCGCGATCCCGAGGACTGGCCTAGCATCTCGCTCTCCAACGATGGGCGCTGGCTTCTGATCAACGTCTCGCAGGGATGGACCAAGTCCGAGCTTTACCTGCAGGACCTCAAGTCCGACAAGCCTTCCAGCCGCCTCACTACCGGCAAGGATTTTCTTTACAACGCCGACGTGTACGACGGCAAGGTGTACATCACGACCAATGAAGATGCGCCGCGCTATCGCGTCTTCGTCACCGACGCCGGAAACTTCGAGCGCGAGGCGTGGAAGGAAATCATCCCGCAATCGGACGCCGTTCTACAGGGTGCGGCAGTCTTCGGAGGCAAGCTCTTCGCACAGTACGAACAGAACGCCAGCTCGCAACTCAAGATTTTCGATCTCGAGGGTAAGAAGCTCAGCGATGTTTCGCTTCCCGCGATCGGCACGGTGTTTGGCACGGGGGGAAAATGGAATCATGATGAGGCGTTCTTCGGATTTCAGTCGTTCACGGTGCCACCGAGCATTTATCGGATCGATCTTAGGGGCGCGCCTCAGGGGCCAAAGCCCGCATCATTGTCGGGCCGTGACGGCACGGCTCAAACCGCTTCCTTCCAAGAGATCGGGGTTAAAGAAAGTCAAAATCCCCACCCTAAACTCCCAAACAACGCGAGTTTAGGATGGGGCACCCTCGAAAGTGTTTCTAACGACATGCAGCCTGTTCTCTGGACGAAGGTCGACGCACCTTCGATCGATCCCTCGGCGTATGAAGTCGCGCAGGAATGGTTCAAGTCGAAAGACGGCACGCGCGTTCCGATGTTCATCGTGCACAAAAAAGGTCTGCCGAAAAACGGCAGAAATCCCACGCTCCTTACGGCTTACGGAGGCTTCAACGTCAGCCTCACGCCGAGCTTCAGTCGAACCGCTTATTTATGGATGGAGCATGGCGGCATCTTTGCGGTCGCCAACCTGCGCGGTGGCGCGGAGTTTGGAGAAGACTGGCACCGTGCCGGCATGCTCGACAAAAAGCAAAATGTTTTCGACGACATGATCGCTGCGGCCGAGCACCTGATCTCCGAAAAATATACGGACAAACATCATCTCGCGATCCAGGGCGGCTCCAACGGTGGGCTGCTGATGGGCGCGATGATCACGCAGCGGCCCGACCTCTTTCGCGCCGTGGTCTGCCAAGTGCCGCTGCTCGACATGCTGCACTATCAGGATTTTCAGATTGCCAAGCTTTGGATCCCTGAGTACGGCAGCTCGGAAAATCCCGAACAGTTCAAGTGGCTCTACGCGTACTCGCCCTATCATCACGTGAAGGCGGGCGCGGAGTATCCCGCGATCTTATTTATGACGGCGGACACCGACACGCGCGTCGATCCCATGCACGCCAAGAAGATGGCCGCGCTGATGCAGGCCGAAGCGAGAAACGGGTCGAGCAAGACGCGTCCGATACTGCTGAGAATCGAAAGCAAGGCCGGACACGGGGCTGGGAAGCCTGTGACGAAGCAGATCGAAGAGTTCACCGACGTGTATTCGTTTTTGATTTGGCAGGTGGGGAAGTAGTACTCAGTACCCAGTACCCAGTACTCGGTACTCGGTGAGAACTCTCAGCGTTACATGGGAGCTGGGTGCTGCTATTCCTGTCCTGCCTCAGCTGGAAATGGAGAAAGCGTTCGTCCGTTAAGATAACGGAGCGAACGTGTGAGGAAGGAACGGAAGCATTTCACCCCAGAAGAAAAAGTAGCCATCCTGAGGCGGCATCTAGTGGACAAAGTGCCGGTCTCGGAGCTGTGTGAAGAACTGGGCCTGCGGCCAACCGTGTTCTACCGCTGGCAGAAGGAACTGTTCGAGAACGGAGCCGCCGCTTTTCAGTCCCAGGAGCGTCCCCACCGCCAAGTGGAGGAGAAGCAGAAACGGATCGAGTTCTTGGAGAAGAAGGTGCAGATCAAGGACGAGGTCCTGGCTGAGCTGATGGCGGAGCACATCGCGCTAAAAAAAAGTCTTGGGGAACTCTAACCGGCGTCTGGGTGCCGCACGATGTACGGGATCTAGTCGTGGATTTCGTCCGACGCTGGTCGGAGAAGGCCGAGATCGGCGTCGGACGGTTCATTCCGTGGTTGGGCGTGACCGCCAGCAAGTTCTATGACTGGCGGCAGCGATACGGGTGCGTCAACGAGCACAACGGTTGGGTTCCCCGTGATTTCTGGTTGGAGCCGTGGGAGAAAGAAGCAATCATCGGGTTCCATCTGAAGAACCCGCTGGAAGGCTATCGGCGACTAACGTTCATGATGCTGGATGCCGACATCGTGGCGGTTAGTCCGGCGAGTGTTTGGCGAGTGTTGAAGCAAGCTGGACTATTATCCCGATGGAAGAGCAAGCCATCGCGCAAGGGAAAAGGTTTCGAGCAGCCGCTGCAACCGCACCAGCACTGGCATATCGACGTTTCCTACATCAACCTGTGCGGCACCTTCTATTACCTGTGCAGCGTTCTGGATGGGTTCAGCCGTTTCCTCGTGCATTGGGATTTGCGCGAGTCGATGTGGGAAGCGGATGTCGAAGTAATTCTCGAACGCGCCAAGGAAAAGTACCCGGAAGCGAAGCCACGAATCATCTCGGACAATGGCCCGCAGTTCATTGCCCGCGATTTCAAGGAGTTCATTCGCATCTCGGGTATGACGCACGTCCGAACCTCGCCTAGCTATCCGCAGTCGAATGGGAAGCTGGAGCGCTGGCACAAGTCGCTGAAAAGCGAATGCATCCGACCGGGGACGCCTCTGTCACTGGAAGATGCAAAATGCCTCATCCAACAATATGTGGACCGCTACAACCATGTCCGGCTGCACAGCGCCATCGGTTATGTGACGCCGAACGACATGCTCACGGGGCGACAGGCGGAGATACACGCCGAGCGCGACCGCAAGCTGGAAGCCGCCAGAGAGCAACGCCGGAGTCGCCGCCAGCAAGCCGCGTGAAGACCAAGCGACCAAACGCTGCGACGTCGGACAGCCGTTGAAGTAGAGAGTTTTCGGGTTTGCCGACAACTCGCCACGTGCCCCGCCCATTCCGTGGTAGTGAGGCGATATTGCGCCGACTGTCGGATGGGTTCACGGCATGCAGAACTTGCAGGGCACGTCGTTCTCTGGAGCAGAGGCGTCATAAACTGGGACGGTAATCTTACCGTTGAAGTGCAGCATGTGTGGCCAGTAACCCGGATTGAAGACGTTCAACGGTCCAAACTCCTGATAGCCCCATTCCACACCCTCAGGCCAAGGGGCTGCACGGATGTAATCCACACGTGAAACCTCAGCCTTGGGAACAGTCACTTCGTGCCCGCGCTTGGGCTCCGCCGTCACGTCCGAGTTCGTCACCTTCAACGTCTTGGTCAAGTACTGCTTTCCTGCACCTGTGACGACCCGGAAGCTACCCTTCCCCACGTCGAATCCTTGCATTTTCATCCCAGCGAGTGAGATTACCTCCGACCAACTGTTCCGGCCGCTGTACAACAAACCTGCCGCTCCATCACTGATCTGAATAACGTCCACGCGCGGTATTTCGATAGGAGCACCTTTCCGGTAGCCTTCCGTGATCACGATTGAGGCGTCGGTGACGTTGGTGATTTTCCCCGTGAACTGCCCCGTTCTGGAGATCAAATAGTAGGAGCCTGAGTGAGTGACGTGTTTGAGGTTGTTCCACGCAGCATCGTTGGCAACTGCCCAACTCTGGACGGTGATTGCGCCGAAAGCCAGCGCGTATAGGACGAATTTAGAGTTCACCCTCTTCATCCAGCACATATCATAACCGCTGTTAACGCGCCATTACACTCTCAATTCGGGTCTGGCCCGGTCTGGGTTTTGGCGGAATCACGGGACAACCGGATGTTGAGAAACGGCAGGTCGTTTGCGGAGCTACAATGATCTTGCCGGGCGAAACGGAAGCGGGCACTGCGGGGACGCAACCATGCTGAGGGATAGCCCGGAGGGCTCATCGAGCCGATGCTCAGCAGCGCGGGAGGTTCTTCTCCCGCGTTGCACGCTGAAAAGAAGAGGTCATCGGACGATAGACCCCCATGCCTTGAAAATCCCCGCCCCGCAGGGGCGGAATCTACACTAACGGAGAACATCGCTTCTCCATTTCAGGCTGAACCAAGACATTCCCACTCTTTCCTGATTTGGGACTTGCAGGGACTTTTCTTTCTCTGGTCATCGACTCGACCCTCCATCTCGTGGATTATGGTCTCGGAGGTGGAAGATGGCTGGATCGTATCGGGATCTGGTTGCATAGCGGAAAGGAATGGTCCTGGTTACAGAGATTTATCGAGCCACCAGGGACTTTCCACGGGACGAACTCTACGGGCTCACGAGTCAGTTGCGAGGTGCGGCGGTGTCCGTTCCCAGCAATATTGCCGAGGGCCAGGCACGATTTTCGCGACGCGAGTTTTATCGTTTTCTGACCCTGGCACGAGGCTCTCTGGCCGAGGTGGAAACGCAGGTCATCATTGCCAAGGACCTTAGCTATCTGTCAAATGGAGACGCTGATATCCTTGTGCTTCAAACCGCTGAGATCGGGCGATTGCTGAACGGATTGATTGGGGCAGTGAAAGTGGAAGCATGACTACGGGCGGTTCCTCACTACTTAGTTCTCAGTACTCAGTACTCAGTTCTCAGTACTCAGTACTCAGTATCCTGACGCAGACGCTGGCATTTTGTAACTGAGTACTAGGTACTGAGTACTTGTCAAGGAGATCTTGTGATTTCTGCGGTCGGAAGAATTCTCATCTTCACTTCGATGTCGTTCCTTCTGCCGTTCTCCGCGACGGCACAATCTGCAAAGTTTCCGGCAATGGACTGGCGCGCGCGGGTGAGCGAAGAACTGCCTCTGCTCGGGCACCGCAACTGGATTGCAGTTGTCGATTCTGCGTATCCGTTACAGACGAGCGCCGGTATCGAGACGGTCGAGACTAACGCCGATCAACTGGACGTGGTGAGAGCTGTTCTCGATCAGGTTGGCAAAGCGAAGCATGTTCGTCCCGTCATTTTTACGGATGCAGAACTCAAGTTTGTGCCCGAAGGCGAAGCGAAGGGAGTGACCGCCTATCGCGAGGCGCTGACTTCCCTTCTGGGAAAAACCGACGCGCAATCGTTGCCACATGAGCAGATCATCTCGAAGCTGGACGAAGCTGGAAGGACGTTTCACATTCTCGTGTTGAAAACGACTCTGACCATTCCGTATACGTCGGTGTTCGTTCGTTTGGATTGCGGGTATTGGACCGACGAGGACGAGAAGAAGTTGCGAGAAAAAATGGCCGGAAGGTGAGATAAGGATTTGGGGTAGAAAGAATCAAAATCGTAAGCCTACATTAGGAATGCCCACCCTTTCGCACAAGACGCGAAAGGATGGGGCACCCGGCGTGCGCCCTTTCGAAACTACGATGCATGCCAGCATCGCGCCCCTGTGGAACATCGCGACGGATGGGCAGCTTGCCTATTCCATCGTCACAAATAGTCAGCCTCCACGCCACTAGGCCGACTCGTGGCCTTGCATGTAAGCGCGGAGAATGGCGTTGATGCGGGTTTGGTATCCGCGTTCGCGACGGAACCAGCGGAGCAGGTCAGCATCCAGGCGCATTGTGACGATCTGTTTCCGCGCCGGCATTACGACTTCGGCAGTCTTCCAGAATTGAGCGTCGGTGGGGCGGGCATCGGGATCGGCGGCCAAGCCCTTGCGAATCGAGGTGCCGTTCGCTCGGCGCAGGCGCGCCCAGTCCGTGGCCGGGCCGCGTTTCGGAGTTACTCGCTCTTTGCGTGATCTATTAGACTTAGACTTCATTCGATGAATCCTTCCGTGCTCTGCCAGTAGCGTCGGCGCTCGTGCGGCTCTGAGCGCCATGCAGAGATGATGCGTCGCTCGTCATCCTCCCTGTCCGTATAGATAACCGTGATCTCCAATCCATTGACCACCCCGATCGCGTAAATGCGTCTCTCTCCGTAGTCGAACCGATCATCGACTCTTTCTACCGTTGGTGCCTCGAAAACGCGAATTGCGTCTTCAAACGCGATGCCATGCAGCCTGACATTGAGGCGATTCTTACTTTCAGTCCAAGTGTATCGCATGATGTGTATTTACACAATGTACATATACGTGCGTTGTTATTTGTGGCTCTAAATCATGACAATAAACTCATATTGGCCAGTGAAACGGTTTCCATGCCTAAAAGTGGGGCTCAATTCCCGTTCCGGCTACCGGCGGTGTGCCGGCACCGTGAATCGCCACTCAGGGACAAAAAACCCAGGTGTCGAGGTCCGTGGTTGTGACCCGCCGAACATCGCGGGGGAACAGCCATTTTCGTCGATCGTAATTCGAATCACTCTGTGTCGTAACTGGCGTCACTGCGGACTGGGGCTGGCGTTCCTATTCTTGAATATCTATCCTGAAAATCAGGTTGGGATGAATTCTGCGTGTGGCGGGCGCGGATGGGGAGGAGAGTCAGTGGAGTTAGTCATTCGGAAAACAGAGCATGGGTGGAAGTGGGTGGTGGAAGAAAGTTGCAACGTTTCAGAGTCTCAAAGTATCAGCGACGATGCTCATCACCCTCGAGAAGAGGTAGGGGATACGGAGAACGGGGATCGCGTCCCCTGGTTGTTCGCGGCGGTGGATCCGCACGAGAAGTGGTGGGAGCGGTTGCGGGGGAATCCAAAGCGGGCGGGAGAAATTTCGCAGGCGGCGTTTTTGCTGAAGGCGGAGATGATGGGATTGCATGTGGCGTTGCCGTGGGGAGACAGCGAGCGGTACGACTTTGTGGTGTGGTCGCAGAATGCGCGGCGAGTTTTTCGCGTGCAGGTGAAGGGGACGGGCAGGTTGTACCGGCGCGGGTATGAAGTGCAGCCGGTACATTCGACGCGGAAGGGCGGGAAGAAAAGATATACGAAGAAAGATATCGATGTGATTGCGGCGCATGTGCAGCCGGTGGACGCTTGGTACTTGATCCCGATAGAGAAGGTGGGCAGAGCGAAAAGCTTGCGGCTTTATCCGGGAATCGAGAGCCTCCAGACGTTGGGGCGGAAAAAACGGGCGCGACGCGGACCTCGGGAATGGGAACATTGGCGGGAGGCGTGGGAGGTGCTGAGCGGGAGATGAAGCGCAGAGAAGGGGCCATCATGCGATTGCGCCTTGGTTAGCGCGTTTCAAACGACGATGGATTGGCAGCGTCGTGCCTATGCCTCTCTCAGATGGGTAAGTCAAAATCCCTGCCCTATCTCGCCCAAATACCGGTCGAGATAAGGGTGGGGCACCCCCGGCATCGTGCCGGGACGAAATGTTTGTATCGAGGTCCGTCGGGCGTATTCGAATCACCTTGTGTCGTAATCGAACATTGAGGCAAGTGAACATCCGGGGAAGCGACGCAGCCGATCGCGCGCGACGCGTTATTACGAAAACCGAAAGCGTTTCACGCTTTCAAAGAAATTTTCTGCACAGAAGTACACAACGTGGATTCCCTTACATTTTCCAGCTAACGACAAGATAGGGCGCACGATAAAGGGTTCGTTCGAAGGCGCGTTTTGGGGCGTTCGTCTCGTTCTGTCCGGAAAATGAAACGACTTCCCATTTTTTAAGCGCATTTTGTCCGGGCATGTAGAGTGCAGCTCAACTTCCTCCGCGGGCACGGGGCCCGCTCTTCTCCCTTTTGACCTGAACTAACTCGGATTGCGAAATCCAACTTACGCGGTGGTGTGCATACATCCGTCCGCAGGTGGATCTCTATGACGACGCAGATTTCGCGCTGAGGCCGAAGCTCGCGAACAGGTCGATCGGGAAGCCCCGGAACAAATCATTCGATTCACGATATGGAGGAAAAGTATGACACCGTTGGTTGGAAATAGAGTTCCGTCAGTTCGTATCGCACCCGACAACCGCACCGTGCTCGATCAACTAGGATTGCTGGCCGAGTTGGCAGGCACCTGGAAGGGTCAAGGATTTAATTTGATCGCGCGACCCGATTTTCATGACAAAACAGATCTCTACCTGCAGCTGAACCAAACTCGAGAGACGTTAAAGTTTGATCCGATCGGATCGGCGATTCCGAATCGCGGTTTTGGACAGGACGATATCGAATTGTTCGGACTGACTTATCTGCAACAGATCTCAGATGCAGCGAAAGATGGAGCACTCCATATCGAGCCGGGAATCTGGATCACGCAACCGGCGACAACGTTTCCCTCGGAGAGTACGCCCAATCCGCAACAACTGGTGGCGCGCATGGGAACGATTCCGCACGGAAATTCACTGCTGGCGGAAGGGATTGCGGCACCGTTCAATGGGAATCCGGTACTCACGGTGCCCGGGAGCCAATACAACTTCTCGCTGTTTCCGTCGTTCAACAGCACTCCGTTTGGAGTGCCGCCGACCGCACCAGGAATCGCGTTCAATGCGGCTGGATCGTCGGAGAAACTGACAGCACCGACCGTTCCAGCGACGCCTTTTCCGCAGTACGACCTTACCGTGCCGGTGGGACCGATCGCAGCCGGGCCATTTAATCCACCGTTCACCTTGAACACGCGAACGCCATTCGACACAACTCCACCGGAACCGCCGTTGCCGGCAAATATCAATGGCGTCGCGATGCAGGACGTGATCAACGATCCCATTCTGCTGCTACAGAGAGAAGTACAGAACCATATTGACGCGGGCTATTCGTTTGAGGGCACGGCATTGAATATCTCGACGGTCTCTCCCGTAACTTTCTTGAAGAATGCGAACTCGGGGGCGGCGGGGCCGACGGTGCAGGTGACGGTTCCTCAATTTGGGGGCGGAATCGAAAACATTCAATTCCTCGCTGGAGAGAGTCCTGTCGTAAACGGAAAGACTCAGCTCGAGGAAAATGCTCAGACCGCTGTGGTGTACGCGACATTCTGGATCGAGAAAGTTTCGAACAAGAAAACTGGGCATAGCTTCATGCAGTTGCAGTATGCGCAGATGGTTGTGCTGAACTTTCCAATCTTCCATCTACTGAACTCGAATCCTTCGGTCTACGTGAATCTGGGATGGCCGCACATCTCGGTAGCGACGTTAAAGAAGAGCTTCGATTAACCGCCGGCAGATTGGGTGGGTACCTGTCCTTTGCGCTATTGCAAAAGCTGGGGCCCACCCCTTTCCAGATTTTTGCCTTGTTCTAAAACTTTCACGGTGCCGGGATTTGAGTTGGCACTCCTGGCGGTCGAAAATCGCGACAGTGAGCCTTGCTGTTTTGCCGCGGCTCGGACGAAGTTATCGTCAACGCGTCCAACTTATGCCACGTCCCAGAACGAAGATGAACAACAGGCTGGCGATGGCTCCGCTTACGATCCATCCAATACGGCGCGGGATCTCGAGAGGTTCTTCTTTATTTGGTTGCCACATCAGGCTTGGCAAACTAAGAAGGCCCGCGTTCGCTCCCAGCGTGGACGGCAACGCGGAAACGATTACGTAGAACAAGCCTGCCGGGTTCAACAACCCGGCGACGGCAGCGAGGAAGCCGTCGGTGAAATAGGGCGTCCAGCAGACCGAGCGAAGCATTCGGGAGTGGGTATCGCGTTCTTTGAATGGCCGAAGCTTCGACGCGACCAGAAGCATCGACGCGTAATACGAAGTGACTCCCAGCACGATGAGGCCCAGGCGCCAGGTCCAGTGCGGATGCAATCCGGAGATAACGGCAGCCCAGTCTCCGAAGTTGGCGACTCCGGAGAAGAAAAAATATCCGGTAGCTGTGAACAGATTTCCGGCGAGGCACAACACAAGAAAATAAAGGGTGACGGGGCGGTAGCGTTGCGGCCGGAGCAGGAGTATCCAGAAAATTGCCGCAGCGAGGAGATTCACCAGCGTGCCGTTTGCCGATATCCAGCGCGTCTCGATGTCGCTCTGGAGGGCGACGGTGCTCATGGTGATCTGATGAGCTCCGCTGAGCCACGCGGTTACGCCGTGACCGAGGCCCTCGTGCAGAACGTCCTGCAGGATGCAAGCCAACGCCGAAACGGCGATCATGGTCGGCAGGTCATTCTTCGCGGGAACGGGATTATCCGACATAAGGGTCAGTTATAGCACTGGAAGTGTCGATCGCCCCACGTATGAGAGTCGAGGAATGCTTGAGAAAGGAACGGTACCGCGGCGGGAAAGGCCCTCCACCCTTCGCGTCGCCGCGCGAAGAGTGGGAGCAGGCGGCATCGTCAAGATGCCGCGAAACTACTGGATGGAACTGGCCACGTTCGAGAAGACGTTGTTCGCGTTGGAGCCGACCAGGCGAACGGTGCCTACGACGATGACGAGAATCACGGCCAACATCACGGCGTACTCGGCGATGTCCTGGCCCTCTTCATCTCTCCAAAGTTTGCCCAATAGAACTGACATGATGCTTCCTTTCATTTGCTCACGATTTTGATCGCTGGCTTGGGAACCATCCCCGCGCCGGAACGTCTGGCCCACGACTCTTGTCTGGTGACGCCTAGCCCAAAGAACAACTGCATTGTCAGAGTAGGCGCGAATCTTACGGTTTGATACATCACAGCGGTAATGGCCCGATCGGCGAAAGTCATGGCACAAGCGTGGGGTGCCTTTAAAAGACGCGTCGAAGCAGGCAAATGGAAATCGTTCTACGGCATCTGAATTGACGCGGACCGGTCGCGCCAGCGAAAAAATATCAACCGGAGTATCATCGAGAAAGAAGATCGCGGTCCATGCAAGGGCGAGGGTTGCACAACTCGATTTTGGCGTGCCGGAAGAGCGGCATTTGGAAAATCGTATGGGTGCAAACGCTTGTTGTTGCTGCAGCAGTTTCCGGACTGCTGGTCGCTCGAAGCGTCCCCACCGAGTTTGGCAGCGCCGCTACGGCGCAATCTGTAGTAAGCGTCCACTCCACCCACGATCAACGGCCACGGTTTGACACTGCGGGATCGCAGTGGAGTATTCCGATCGCAGTCTTCGCCGGCATTCCACCGTCGAACGAGTACGACGGAGCGAACCTCGCGACCACCCTGATCGTTCCCCACTCAATAGATGGCGCGCAGTACACTCGACCTCCTCCCATCAGCTAGACCTTCCTCACATCGCTCCGCGTAACCGGAGCAAGGTTACGCGCATTCGCACACTTCGCGAGAAGCGCAGATGTCATGTGCTTGCTGTGCACTATGAATCCGCCTCGCGACCACAGCCAGAGAAGGTGAAGACGGCGATGGCAATGCTTGCCGAGACACCGCATCCGAGGAACACGCAGCGCAGATTCACTCGGGCAGGAACTCGGGTTGAGTTCGTGGCAGCGGGAGTGGGATTCACGGCATTGCTGGTCACCGAGTTCATGCATTTTCTGCTGCTGCCTGACCTCGGGCGGAGGTGGGAGCGACTGCTGGCGGAAGGCGTATCGGCAGCGAGCGTTGCGTTACTCACGGCAATGCTGATGAAGGCGGTGCAGCGGCACCGGGCGGCGACACTGCTGAGACTGCAAGTGATCTCCGAGATGAATCAACATGTGAGGACAGCATTGACGGAGATATCGGCGACTGTGGAATCCATTGAGAACAAGCAATGCGTTCAGAAGATTTCGGAAAACGTAGACCATATCGAATGGGCGCTGCGCGAGATCCTTCTGCGCCCTTCGCCAATCGCGGAGAACGCGCACGACAGGAACTGGCCTGGCAGCAAGAAAAGGAAAACCAAATGAGCAAGAAGGAATTCACGGAGCTTCGAGAAAAACTTGAAATGCAACGAGAAGAAGTGCAGCAGTTCCTCTCGCGTCTCGAACAAGAGACGCGAACCCTGGATTTGAACGTTCCTCAAGACAGTGCCGACAGGAGCGTGATCAATCTTTCGAAAGAGAGTTTGTTCGAGCAAGGCAGCCAACGCAGAGGACTTCTGCGAAGGATTGAAGGAGCAATCGAGCGGATTGATGAAGGCTCATTCGGAACCTGCCTGGGCTGCGGCCATCAAATTGCCGTTCGCCGGCTGCAGGCGCTGCCCTGGACACAGTATTGCCTGAAATGCCAGGAAATGATTGAGCGGGGATCGGAACAGGACTTACCGACGGCGTCAACGCCATTGTCGAGGAGAGCGGGGTAAGGCGTGAGGCTGAGAATTCAGAATACGACAATGATTAACGGGAGGATAACTTGAAACGACTGATGGCGATGGTGAGTATGTTTTGGATTTGCTACGCGGGAGTTTCCGCCCGGGCGCAGCAGGTGGAAGTAGCATTCAGCGGCGGCTCGCTTGTGTCGGCACCGAGCAATAATTATCCGGGTATCGGGCCCTACACGCCGAGCGAGCGCGGCGGCGCGATCATCGGAATTAACGGGGATGTACTCTTCCACGGAAATTTGGGCGTGCAAGCCGAGGTCAATTGGAGAGCGAGCCAGGGATTATATGCGGGAGAAATTCCGTATCGACCCTTGTTCTACGACTTCAATGCGATATATGCCAAGCGCTTCAGCAAACGAGTGGGAGCGGAAGCTCTGGCAGGGATCGGAGCAGAAAGCATCCGTTTCTATGAGGGAAACTACAGTTGCGATTATTACGGAAACTGCACGAACTACCTCAGTAGCAATCACTTTCTGGTGGATTTCGGTGGAGGAATTCGCGCCTATGTCTGGCACAGTCTGTTTGTCCGGCCGGAGTTGAGAATTTACATTGTGCCGAATAATACGGAATTCAGCTCGGATGCGGTGTTTCGATATGGCGCATCGATAGGCTACACATTCGGAGGATCCCACTAAAGATTTTGCGGCAGAGGCGCTGCATGGATTAGCAGTGAGGTGGTGTTATGAAGACGTTTAGTTTGATGAGCGTTCTTTTGCTCGGGGCCACGTGCCTGGGGCAAGAGAGTATTCCTACGGGAACCATTCTTCCGGTGCAACTCAATTCGTCCCTACGATCGGACAAGTTACGGCCGGGCGAGGCGATCAAAGGGCGCGTGATGCAAGATGTTCCGCTGGAGAACGGTTCGAAGATACACGCGGGAGCGAAGGCTGATGGAAAAGTGGTGAGTGTCAAGCCCGCCACGTCGACTTCACGGGCGGAAGTCGCATTCCGGTTCGACACTTTGACAGAGGGGAAAAAGCGCACTCCAATCGCGACAAACCTGCGCGCGATGGCGAACATGATGAATGTGGAGGAGGCTCAGATCCCGGCGACTGGGCCTGACCGAGGATCACCCGAGTACTTCTGGACGACGGAGCAGATTGGCGGGGAGACCAGCTATCACGGCGGAGGCCCAGTTACGCACGGCTCAGAAGTGGTAGGCAAGTCAGTGGCAAACGGAGTGCTCGTCCGAGTTTCGTCCGTCGCGGAGTCGGGGTGCCGAAGCGAAGGAAGCAACTCAAACCGCGATCAGGCATCGTGGGTCTTTTCATCCGACGCCTGCGGGCTCTATGGATTTCCAGACCTGAAGATCGTGCATTCCGGGCGAAAGGACCCCGTGGGAGAAATCCGGATCCGTTCTACAAAAGGAGACGTGAACGTAAGATCGGGAAGCGGGATACTGCTGCGGGTCGACGATGCAGGGAGTACGAATCCGGCTGACTGATTCCTAGTAGAGATTCGGCGGAGGTGAATGTCTAGAATTGCGCGGTGTTAAGGATGGTCCAACATCGCGCAATTCAGACATTTTTCGCCGGCCTCCTTTTGCTGGGAACTTTGCAGGCTGGAACCATCGAGCGCCCCGGGGAGTTTAGACAAAGATGTCGAGTGCTCGTCATGTCACGAGAAGAAGATCACCGGGAAGTCCGTACACTCGGCGATGACGACTCCCTGCACGGTTTGCCATGTGGCGACGACGAAGGGCGACATGACGACACTAAGCCTGGTGATGCCCAAGAGTCAGATCTGCTTTGCACGCCACGAAAAGTCAGCGGCATTTCGCGATCACACGCCGCCCGTGAAAGGATCCTGCATACAGTGCCATGACGCACACAGCAGCGAGCGGCTAATGTTGTTGCGCGAGGCAGTGACGCTCCCGCTGGCGCCGGATGCTGAATCGACGAACTCTCACCCATCGAGCTTAATCTCCGTTTCAAAAGTCTTTACGGGCGCGGCGCTCCCGCCCGATGCCCAGCGCGTCAAGTTTTCTTGACGCTGGAACCGCCTGAAGGTTCCCGCCGCCTTCAGCAAGCGTTCGGAAAGACAAGGTGAGGTGCCAACTATTTTCTCTAGTGGACGTTTTGGGAGTGATTGCATCCAAGTGGTTGTACAGCTGCGTCCTGGGGCTCGGGAGACAAAAACTTGTACGACCGCAAGATAGGAATCTGCAGAATTGTGCTGTTCACATGCATGGGCACGTTGTTTTCGCTGTCCGCGTTCGGCCAGAGCGGCCCTTTCCAACCTTTAACGCCTAACGACTCGACTGCGGTGATGGCGGAGACAGGTTTTAACGTTGATGCGTTTCCCGCGGGAACGTTTGACGAGGATGCCAGCGCTGGAACTGCGGCGCAGGACTCGGAGCATCACGGATTCGTTTCGCGAATGGTAAGGCGCGGGCTCGAGGACCAGAAGGAGCTGTATCTGGCGCCATTCAAGCCATCAAACTTCAAGTGGGATGCGTTGGTTCTCGGCGGCACCGCAGGGCTGTTGATCGCCGACCGCCACATCGAGAGCCATCTGCCCACTGGGCATAACACGGTTTGGGGCGATACATCCGACGTCGCGATCGCGGGATTAGGTGCCGCCGTCGCAGTGGACTGGCTTCGCGGAATCAAGAGCGACGATCCTCATGCAAAAGAAACGGGAGAGTTGGAACTGGAAACTCTGATTAATACGTTTCTGATTTACACGCCGATGCAATTCATTGCGGGACGGCAGCGCCCGGGAGAAGGCAATGGGCATGGAGATTTCTTGCGGCATCATGCAATGAATACGTCGTTCCCCGGCGGACACGCGATGTTCGCGTGGGCGATGGCGACGGTCGCTTTGCACGAGTATCACAAGCCGTGGGAGCAAGCGCTGATTTACTCCGCTGCTACGTTAGTGACAGCCGGAAGATTTTTAGGCCACGATCACTGGTCGTCGGACATGTTTGTTGGAACGGCGCTGGGGGTCGGGATCGGGACACATATTTTCTATGCTCATTGCGATCCGGAGCTGACCGAATCGTGCAAGCACAAGCACAACAAGGTGGAATATCGGACGGACCAGAAACCAGCGGACGCGAAATAAGCTTACCCTTTAGGTATCCCCTCAACCTCTAAGTCAAAGTCCCCACCCTGTCTCCGCAAAACCGCGGAGACGAGGATGGGGCACCCTTGTTTTGGATGCACGAGATAAACTTGTTTCGCCCCGGCCACGGGTGGTACAAGCTCTTGTGGATCCGAATGCAAACTTGCGTGAAGGAGTTTCGATGAATATCGTTCGTCCGGCCTTCTTCTGTTTAGCTGTGATTCTGCTTGGCGCCGGCTTTGTTATTTCTCAGACAAATAGCGCCCCACTCGACTATCCCAAGGCGAAGACTGTGGACCAGGTCGACGACTACCACGGAGTGAAGGTGTCCGATCCTTACAGGTGGCTCGAAGACACCGACTCGGAAGATACGAAGGCATGGATCGAGGCGGAGAACAAGCTGACATTCAGCTATCTCGATCAGATTCCGTATCGAGGAGCGATACGCGAGCGGATGACGAAGCTTTGGAACTACGAACGCTTCACAGTTCCTGAAAAGGAGAGCGGGAGATATTTCTTTGAGCACAACAATGGCTTGCAGAATCAGAACGTGCTGCTGGTGGCGGAATCGCTAAGCGCCGAACCGCGGCTATTACTCGATCCGAATACGCTCTCGTCGGATGGCACGGTGGCGCTGTCGGGCAGAGCGATCACGGACGACGGCAAGCTGATGGCATACGGAACGGCCGCGTCAGGCTCGGACTGGCAAGAGTGGCATGTGCGCGACGTCGACACCGGAAAGGATCTGCCGGACCTCATCAAGTGGGTCAAGTTCTCCGGCGCGTCGTGGACCAAGGACGGCAAGGGGTTTTTCTACAGTCGGTACGACGAACCAAAGGGAACCGCGTTACGCGACGCGAATTATTTTCAGAAGCTCTACTACCACAAGATTGGAACCGCGCAGGCAGAAGACAAGCTCATTTACGAGCGCCCCGACAATAAAGAAATGGGCTTCGGCGGCTCGGTTACCGATGACGGTCATTATCTGATCATCACGGTATGGCAGGGGACAGCCCCCAAGAATCGTCTGTATTACAAGGATCTGACGAAGCCGGATTCGCCGGTGGTGAAATTGCTCGACGACTTCGACGCGCAGTATGCATTTATTGACAACAATGGGCCGGTGTTCTGGATTCAGACGGACAACGGCGCGCCGCGGGGACGTCTGATTGCGATTGATCTCGCGCGGCCGGATAAGGACAACTGGCGAATCCTGGTGGCGGAGACGAAAGACAAGCTCGAAGCAACCAGCGCTGTCGACAACGTGTTCCTGATGAGCTATTTGAAGGATGCGCGCACCGAGGTGCAGATTCACGACTTGCATGGCAGGTTCCTCAAGAACGTGGATCTGCCAGGCATCGGCACGGCGACGGGATTCGGAGGAAAGAGAAAAGAGAAAGAGACGTTTTACGCGTTCACCAGCTTCATCTCGCCGACGACGATTTACCGGTTCGATCCCGCAGCCGACAAGAGTACGGTATTCCGGCAGCCGAAGGTGGACTTCGACGCCTCGAAATATGAAACCAAGCAAGTGTTCTACAACAGCAAAGACGGCACGCGCGTGCCGATGTTCCTGACTTACAAAAAGGGGCTGAAGTTGGATGGTCAGAATCCGACGCTGCTGTATGCGTATGGAGGCTTCGACATCTCGCTGACGCCGGCGTTCTCGGTGCCAACGATTGTCTGGCTGGAAATGGGTGGCATCTACGCGCAGCCGAACCTGCGTGGAGGCGGTGAATATGGCGAAGAGTGGCATCAGGCGGGAATGAAAGACAAGAAGCAGAATGTATTTGACGACTTCATCGCGGCGGCAGAGTGGCTGATCTCGAACAAGTACACGTCGACACCGAAGCTCGCAATTCGCGGCGGGAGCAACGGCGGCTTGCTGATTGGGGCGTGCGTGACGCAGCGTCCGGATTTGTTTGGAGCAACGCTTCCGCATGTGGGCGTAATGGATATGCTGAGGTTCCAAAAATTCACGATTGGATGGGCGTGGACGTCAGATTATGGATCGTCCGACAACGCAGAGGATTTCAAGTATCTATACGCGTATTCGCCGCTGCACAACCTGAAGCCCGGGACGAAGTATCCACCAACGCTGATCGCGACGGCAGATCATGACGACCGCGTAGTACCGGGACACAGCTTCAAGTTCGCGGCCACGATGCAGGCAGATCAGGCGGGACCAGCACCGGTGTTGATCCGAGTTCAGACGAAGGCTGGACACGGGGCGGGCAAGCCGATCTCGAAGGTCATTGAGGAGACGGCGGATGAGTGGGCATTTGTGGCGAAGAACTTGGGGATGAGTGGGACGATGGAGTAGCAGTACTCAGTTCTCTGTTCTCAGTTCTCTGTTCTGTGTTCTGGCGAAGTCAAAAGCCTCACTTCTCCCAAAACCGGGGAGAAATGGGGCACCGCTTTGCGCCGGGGCTCTGCTCCTTGTTGGGAAATCCCCACTTCTGGCAAAACCGGCCAGAAGTGGGGCACCCGTCACTCCCTGATTCGTTTTGTCGCCAGGCGCTTTTTTCGTGATAGAATCCTCGCGTTTTGGCTGGATGCCGCGTGCGGCGGGCTATTCCAGTCTTCGGTCTTCTTTTTCCTGGAGGTCTCCCATGGGCTCTCGTTCCCTTCTCTGTACTCGCCTCGCTTCCCTTCTTACTCTGACTTTGATCGTGGCTGCCTTTGCGTTGAGCGCGGGCGCGCAAGCGTTGCCGAACCATCTCACCAAACGGGTGGTAGGGGATTACGGATACTGGAGCAAGTATCAGGTGCCGGCTTATGGGGCGGCGCAGATTCCGTATCACGAACTGACCCACATTAATCATGCGGGAGTGTCGTTCGACGCCAGCGGAGCGCTGTCGGTGCCGGATGGATTCCTGGAGCCGGAATTGAACGACATGGCGCACGCAGCCGGAGTGAAAGTGTTGTTGCTGTTGGGAGGCGACTTCCCTGGACTCGAAGCCAGCGGATTGAAACAGACACTGGTCGACAACGTGGCGGCATTCGAGAAGCAATATGGATACGACGGGCTGGATATCGACTGGGAGTATCCGGAGACGAGTGGAGACCGATTTTTCCTGGGTGAGTTGATGGCCAAATTCAGGGCGTCGAATCCGGATTATGTGCTGTCAGTGGACGCAGCGCCGTGGGGAGGATATGGATACGATCTGCAGCAACTGACACACTCGACCGATTACATCAACATCATGATGTACGACTGCGCGGGTCCGTGGACGCAATATGGGCAGCTGAATTCGCCCATCTTCTGGGACAATCATGATCCCGCACCGTGGGAATGCCAGCCGGGCGGGAGCGCGTTCAACGCGATCAACCTTTTTCTGATGGCGATGCCGGCCAAACAACTCAACATGGGCACGCCTTTTTATGGCTATCAGTACTTGAACATCAACAAAGAATACGGTCTGTGTCCGAATACGGCGTGGACGCCGGATGGCGATTGCGATAACGCAGTGACGACAGGAAATTACGGAACGAACTATAAGCAACTGATCAATAAGCGCGGATGGCATACGGTGCGCGATCCCTTCGCGCTCGTGCCATACATGCTTAAAGATGATGGGAGCGACGGATACATCACTTACGACGATGCGACCTCGACGTATTACCGCGTGTGGTATTCGGATTGGGTACGCAATCTGGGCGGAACTTTTATGTGGTCGCTCGACGCCGATTACGACGGGCATTCGCAGGATTTGATGGACGCAATGTACAACGCGTCGGTGAGTCACTAGGACGGGGGCTAAAGCCCGTCTATCCTTGGGGACGTTTACGCGGCCCTATAAGGGCCGCTCTTCCACGGTGGTGCCCGGCCGTGTTTCCTGATTGTGCGGCCCGTACCGCCGAGCCGCAGACCCGCGGTCGCTTCCGCGTCGCGCCGGGCCGCAGATCCGCGGTTGCTTCCGCCGCGCCGGGCCGCAGACCTGTGATCGTGAGGCCTCTACTTTCGTGTTCGAGTTGGCGCAATTTTCGAGGCTCAAACCCAGTCCATCTTGTCGGCTCGCCGGCTTAGTGGGGCCGTAAGTGCTAGAAATAACGATTATTCGCCCGATATGGGACGGGAGTCGCGTATCCCCCTTCTGAGGGTTTGACCCGCCTCACCCGACGTGTTATAAATGCCCGTTTTGCACAAGGATGCCGGAGCTAGAGACTTATTTCTCTAGTCCCCTTTTTGACGGCATGCAGCGGAGGTCGCCCTTGCGCAAGATCCGACGCGGCCAAGCTCCAACACTCCTTAGGTCTTGCGGTGGAAGCGTGTTCGGAAAAGCCTCGTATCCCGCGAACGCGGCGAGAGATGAGGCACCCTGTTTTCCGGAATGACAGTACCTAAACACGTTTGTAATCCCTAAAAGCGTTCTAATTCGGAGGATTTTTATGCGTACATGGCTTGCCACTGCTGCGTTCTTTAGCCGCCGCATGGCGATGAAAATTTCGGCTGTAGCTGCGCTGCTTACCGTCGGCGCTGCCGCGGCTTTCGCACAACCCGCCGAAGCGGGTGGGGAGGCTTCACTGAAGCTTCCTGATCTCTCCCAGGTTAGCTTTTTCAATGGGGCAATCGATGGACACAAACTGCTACTGATCGGAATTCTCTTCTGCCTGTTCGGGCTTGGGTTTGGCATGGCAATTTTCATGCGGCTGAAGAATCTGCCCGTACATCGGTCGATGCGGGAGATTTCGGAGCTGATTTACGAAACGTGCAAGACCTATCTCGTCACGCAAGGCAAATTCATTCTGTTGTTGTGGGCATTCATCGCCGTCATTATTGCGGCTTATTTTGGGTGGTTGTCGCCGGTGCCCGGAAAGTCGGTTGGCCTCACGCTGCCGATCATCCTGGCGTTCAGCCTGGTGGGCATTGCAGGCAGCTATGGAGTGGCTTGGTTCGGGATCCGAGTGAACACATTCGCGAATTCGCGGACGGCGTTCGCTTCCCTGCCCGGCAAGCCCTATCCGGTGTATCAGATTCCGCTTGAGGCCGGCATGAGTATCGGCATGATGCTGATCTCGGTGGAACTGCTGATCATGCTGTTCATTTTGCTGTTTGTGCCGGGAGATTATGCGGGACCGTGCTTCATCGGATTCGCGATTGGCGAATCGCTGGGAGCGGCGGCGCTGCGTATTGCCGGCGGCATCTTCACCAAGATTGCCGACATCGGGTCGGACCTGATGAAGATCGTCTTCAAGATCAAGGAAGACGACGCACGCAACCCGGGCGTAATTGCTGATTGCACGGGCGACAACGCTGGCGACTCGGTTGGCCCTTCAGCCGACGGATTTGAAACGTACGGCGTGACCGGCGTGGCGCTGATTACGTTCATTCTTCTAGGCGTGAAAGACCCCAGCGTGCAGGTGCAATTGCTGGTATGGATCTTCGTGATGCGCGTGATGATGCTGGTGTCGAGCGCGCTGTCGTACTTCCTGAACGGTGCGATTGCCAAGGCGAAGTATGGCTCGGCAGACGAGATGAACTTTGAAGCTCCACTGACGTCGCTGGTGTGGCTGACTTCGATTGTCTCGATCGGCATGACCTACGCGATTTCCTACTACGTCATTCCGCAACTCGGGAGTGACACTTCTCAGTGGTGGAAACTGGCGACGATTATTTCGTGCGGAACATTGGCGGGCGCGTTGATTCCAGAACTGGTGAAGGTGTTCACTTCGACGGAGTCGCGACACGTGAAAGAAGTCGTCAGATCTGCGGAGGAGGGAGGAGCGTCGCTGGGAATTCTTTCAGGATTCGTGGCGGGCAACTTCTCCGGCTACTACCTGGGACTTGCGATGATGATGCTGATGGCGATCGCCTATTACATGAGCACGATGGGACTGGCGGTTGCTGCGGGAATGCTGGCACCTGCGGTCTTCGCATTCGGGCTGGTGGCGTTCGGATTCCTGGGGATGGGACCGGTGACGATCGCGGTCGACTCATACGGTCCGGTCACGGATAACGCGCAGTCGGTATATGAATTATCGCTGATCGAAGCAGTGCCGAACATCGAGGCGGAGATCAAGAAAGATTTCAACCTCACCGTTAACTTTGAGCGCGCGAAGCACTTGCTCGAGGCTAATGACGGGGCCGGCAACACGTTCAAGGCTACGGCGAAACCGGTTCTGATTGGCACGGCTGTGGTGGGCGCCACGACGATGATTTTCTCGATCATCATGGCGTTGACCAACGGACTCACCGATGCCGAGGGCGTGGCCAAACTCTCGCTGTTGAACGCGCCATTCTTCTTGGGACTGATCACCGGGGGAGCGATGATCTACTGGTTCACGGGCGCTTCGACGCAGGCCGTGACCACGGGCGCTTATCGGGCTGTCGAGTTCATCAAAGCCAATATCAAACTCGAAGGCGTGGAGAAGGCTTCCGTTGCCGACAGCAAGAAGGTGGTGGCGATCTGCACGAAGTATGCGCAGAAAGGCATGCTGAACATCTTCATTGCGGTGTTCTTCGGGACGCTGGCATTCGCCTTCGTCGATCCGTTCTACTTCGTCGGCTACCTCATCTCGATTGCGATCTTCGGTCTCTATCAGGCGATCTTCATGGCGAACGCTGGAGCGGCATGGGACAACGCCAAGAAGATTGTCGAAGTCGAGATGAAACAGAAGGGCACACCGCTGCACGATGCAACAGTAATTGGCGATACGGTCGGCGATCCGTTTAAGGACACGTCGTCGGTGGCGCTGAATCCCGTCATCAAGTTCACGACGCTGTTTGGGTTGCTGGCGGTCGAACTCGCGGTGAAGCTGGCAAGCGATCAAGGCACGATGATGACTCGAGTCCTGGCGGGAGCATTCTTCGTGGTGTCGTTCACGTTCGTATACCGGTCGTTCTACTCGATGCGGATTAAGCAGGGCGCAGAGTAGAAGAAGCAGAGGGGTCAAACTGGAACGCCATCCGTGAAACACGGATGGCGTTTTTATTTCGAAGAGATTGGGAGCCGAAAGGATCGAGCGCAGTTCGACTTAACTCTCACTGCTGGACAGCCGAGGCGACTGCCCCCACACAACCAATCCCGTCAGAAGGACTGCTTCATCTTTGATTTCACGCTGTGCGCGAGTTTTTCGATCTGCTCGGCTTTCTTGATGGCGTCGAGCGACATGACTGTCTGGTCAGACTTCAGAAGATACTCTTTCAGTTCTTGCGTGAGTTCCGCCATCTTTTCGGTGTCGCGGCGAATCTCCTGCTGGCGCATTTCGTTGGCTGCAATGGCCTGCTGCTTTTGCGCATCGCTGCCTGTAGTGACGGGCACGTCTCCCATGCCCGGACCTTGCGCGATCGAGGGAGGAAGGTGGATCTGTTGTGCGGGTGTGAAACTGGCGGCGCCCATCACGGCGCATAGAACAACGATTAGCGAACTGGCCTTGGACATGTCAGCCTCCTAGTGCGATCCCCAAACGGTCCCCAGCGGGAGAAACTGTTGGGCGCATTATGGCGCGGATGGAAGGGGGATACAACAGGATTTGGTGGAAAGCAAAAATCCGGAGGTAGGAATGGCGTCGTGAACGATTACGGAGGTACTGACTTCAAAGAACTCACCACAGGGGGCACAGAGGAAATCCGCTGCACCCCCGCGGTTCTTCAAACTAGTGGCGATCCCAGTAGAGCTCGCGGCGATCCTGATTCAGATCGCGATATTCGCGTCGGATTTCCCGGCGCTCGTGGCGAGCGGCAGCGTAGTTGCCATTTCTGAGGTCGCGGCGCAGTTCGTGGCGGTCGCGAGCAATCTTGCGCTCATCGTGACGGATGTCTCGGTGCAGGCCGCCGTCATAGGCAAGCGCCGGCGCAACACCCATTCCTAGTAGCAAAAGAGTTCCGGTAATCGCGCGTTTCATGGTTTCCCTCCGATCCGCTAACTTGCGGGTCTAGGGAATCAAACACTTTGCATGGTTGGAAGTTGCTGGCGAAAGGCGCTCACCACAGGGGGCACAGGGAAACCCTTTTGTGCCATACAACCTTTCTTGGTTTAGTTTGGGCCTTTCATCTTGTCTTTGACGCTCTTGGCGAGTTTCTCAATCTCGTCGGCTCTCTTGATCACGTCGAGAGAGAGGACGTTTTCGTCCGACTTGTCCACATAGGATTTCAGCTCGACGGAGAGTTTCAACAGTTTGTCGGTGTCGGTCCTCAAGGCAGCGACCCGCTCCTTGGCTGCTTTCTTCTCCATGTCGTGAGTGATGCGCGCGCGGGCGTCGTCACCATCCATGATCGGCGGGTTCACGTCGTGGCCGATTTGTGGGGCCGGATTTTGAACTGGCGTCTTCTGCGCGAAACATAGGAGAGAGAAAAGAAAGATGAGGAAGACAATCGGTGTGTAAAGTTGGGATCGCACGGGTACCTCGCAGAGAGTCTAACGGGCACTGCTCCAGAAAATTATACTTCCGCATTATCGATCGCTGCGGCCGAGACGACCGAGATGTACGCAGTTGGAGTCGTCCCTTCCACGGCATACCTCTGCATACGCCTCGTACGGTCCTTCGGAGGGCTTGTGCCCTCCTCAGGATGACATCGCTGCGGGCGGAGACGACCGAGATGCGTGCAGTTGGGATGGTGCCAGAAGCGGCCAAAACCCTTTCAACACGGGGGGACACGGGGGGAACACAGAGGAAAAAAGCCAGAGCACGAGGCTCTGGCCTTTTGAAATTCTACTCTTCTGATCGGTTATAGCGCGCTCATGTTGGCGAGGAACTCACTGTTGCCGCGGGTTTTACTGAGCTTGTCGATCAGCAATTCCATTGCTTCAACGGGAGAAAGTGGGTTGAGAACTTTCCGCAACACCCAGATGCGCGAGAGATCTTCCTTGGGAATCAGGAGCTCTTCTTTGCGCGTGCCCGAGCGCTGAATATCGATGGCCGGGAATACGCGCTTATCGACAAGTTTGCGCTCGAGGATAATTTCGCTGTTACCCGTACCTTTGAATTCTTCGAAGATGACGTCGTCCATACGGGATCCGGTATCGATCAGCGCCGTAGCAATGATTGTCAGCGAGCCGCCTTCTTCGATGTTACGAGCAGATCCAAAGAACCGCTTCGGGCGCTGCAAGGCGTTGGAGTCGACACCGCCGGAGAGCACCTTGCCCGAGGGCGGAACGATCGTGTTGTAAGCACGAGCGAGACGAGTAATGGAGTCGAGAAGAATGACAACGTCGCGCTTGTGCTCGACGAGACGCTTCGCCTTTTCGATCACCATTTCGGCGACCTGGACGTGACGAGCGGCAGGCTCGTCAAAGGTCGAAGAGATGACTTCGCCTTTGACCGAGCGCTGCATATCGGTAACTTCTTCCGGGCGTTCGTCAATCAGCAGTACCATCAAAACAACTTCCGGATGATTCGTGGTGATGGAGTTGGCGACGTTCTGCAGCAGCATGGTCTTGCCGGCGCGCGGCGGAGAAACGATCAGGCCGCGCTGCCCTTTGCCGAGGGGCGTAAGAAGATCCATGACGCGGGCGCTGGCGTTTTCGCGGGTGGTCTCGAGTTTGAGGCGTTCCTGCGGATACAGCGGCGTCAGGTTGTCGAACAGAATCTTGTTGCGGGCTTCGTCCGGCGACTCAAAGTTGACGGCCTCAATCTTGACGAGTGCGAAGTATTTTTCGCCTTCGTGCGGAGGGCGTACCTGGCCGCTGATTGTGTCACCAGTTTTAAGATCAAATTTGCGAATCTGGGACGGGGAGACGTAAATGTCGTCGGGGCCCGGAAGGTAGTTGTAATCGGGAGAGCGGAGGAAACCGTAGCCATCGGGCAGGATTTCGAGAACGCCTTCAGCGAAAATGTGACCTTCTTTTTCGCTTTGCGCCTGCAGGATTTTGAAGATCAAATCCTGTTTGCGCATACCGCTGGCACCGGGCAGATCCAAGGTCCTTGCGATCTTGGTCAGCTCGGTGATGTTCTTTTCTTTCAGTTCAGCAATGGTCATGATTCACCTGAACCCGTGCACTAGAGCTTATTCGGTAGTGTCAGCGGGAGATTTTCAAAAGGAGGGGACTCAGGAAAGACGCAAGTACAACTGCCGGGCAGGAAAGGCGGGGCTGGGTTAAGCAGCCCGCCGTTGTGCTTCGGCTACGTTCTCTGGTTCCGACAAAACTTCTTGCCGCTCCGAGTCAGCGATGCGGTCCAACACGCCATTCATCGTTTCCTGGATTCTGGTGCTGGGCCGGTGGAACTTGCGCGTGGCCTTGGAGGCAAGCTGACACAGCATATAACGATTCCGTAAAGTCT
Source organism: uncultured Acidobacteriota bacterium (assembly GCA_963818115.1). Lineage (GTDB taxonomy): Bacteria > Acidobacteriota > Terriglobia > Terriglobales > Acidobacteriaceae > Sulfotelmatobacter. Next base: position 23,006 of record CAWFQZ010000024.1, on the reverse strand, counting down.
GTAAAGCATCAAAGACACGATCAGAGCGCATGTGTCGTAGTTCTCCTCACTTTATGATTGTGGCCTTCCGCCTTCTTCTTTCCGCCACGGGAGGGTGACTGGAAACCCCAGAGCTCGACCTAAGTCACTGATTCCGAGTAGGTTGTAAAGGAGTTAGCGTAAAACTCACTCTTGTTGAATAGATGCGGGACCGGACCCCGAAGATGCTCGATTTTCTAGGCTTAGCTTTTCAAGGCAGGTACATCGATTTCGGCCCGAAAGCTTCCGGATGTCCCTTGGAACACGTAAATCTAGCTGCTAGGGGCCGGGAGGTCAAGCATTTATTTGTAAAGGGGATGAAATATGATCCGCAGTCCTAACCATTTTGGTACAAGATGCTCGCAGAAAAGGAGTTAGGGGAAGAATCCCATGCGGATGATGGGGTCGCGGCCGGCGATTCCGGCGGGTTGGCCGCACAGCGAAACAGTTTTCGAAGGAAATCCCGGTGCTTATAATCGTCGCCTGGATTGTGGGCCGCAACGATCCTAATTCGGACGACGGCATTGGGACAACGATGCTGGGGGGGTAGCGGAATGAACGGTATACGGATCGATGCCTGGCTGTGGGCGGCCAGATTCTTCAAAACGCGGACGCTTTCGAAGAAGGCGTGCGACTTGGGACGGATCGTGTCGAATGGGCAGGTGGCCAAGGCTGCTCGAGAGGTGCGAATTGGCGACATGCTGAAGATATCGAATGACGGGGGAGAATTTGAGATCGAGGTGCTGGGCCTGAGTGATGAGAGAGGCCCGGCACCGGTGGCGCAAGCACTCTACAGCGAAACTGAGTCGAGCAAAGAGATGCGGTTGAAGGTCGCGGCTGAACGGAGGGCTACGAGGGAGTTCGAAATTTTGCCGCAGGGCCGTCCGTCGAAACGGGACCGGCGGAGGATTATTCAGTTTCGGGGGCGAGGGTAGCCAGGCTTTGCATGGTTGAATTTCAAAACGACGGCGGCCACATCGCGGTGGCGGCTACAGCCCGGGGCTAAAGCCCATTCCATCATTCGTCATCTTACGCGGCCCTTGAAGGGCCGCTCTTCCACGGTTATCCCACCGGTCTGGGTGATTGGGTCCCTGCGTGGTTCCCTTTCGGGTATATCCGATTCCGGATTTTGCTTCATTATTGAAACAATCGTTTCATTTATTGTACGATCTGCGGATGAGTCGGCCCGTAAACGAGAAGCGTCCGGAGGAATTGCGAGAGGCGATTGTTCGATTCCTGATGAAGCACGGCCTTGCGGACCTTTCGCTGCGTCCGCTGGCGAAGGCTGTGGGATCGAGTCCGCGGGTACTGCTCTACTACTTCGGGTCGAAGGAAAAGATAGTTGTCGAAATTCTGGCGGAGGTTCGACGTCAGCAACTCGCCAGCTTCGGCCAGATCGATGCCGCGACCTTTGCAGAAGCATGCCAGATTGTCTGGAAACGCATGAGCGCTCCAGATTCCGAACCGATATTCCGACTGTTCTTTGAGGCTTACGGAATGGCATTGCGACGTCCGAAACAATTCAAAGACTTCTTGCGGGCAACGGTCGAAGACTGGCTGACTCTAGTGGCGGAGCCCTTGGTCCGCGAAGGGCACACGCGGCGGCAAGCTCGGGCGTTCGCTACGGTCGTCTTGGCAGGACTGCGAGGATTCATGCTGGATTACTGCAATACCGGCGATAGAAAACGCGTGGATGATGCGGTCGGTATGTGGCTGGGTAGTTTGGATTCGATGCTAGCAGCAGGCAAAAAGGACAAAGTATGAATATCGAGAGCTATCACAACATTTCAATCACAACCTCCAGAACGAGTTTCGCCCTTTCGGCGGTAGTGTTCCTGACCATGCTCTGTGCCCTGATTCCGGCTGGGGCGCACGCTGATATCACGCCCGGTTCGATGAACGTTCACTGGGATGAGGGCGCGGCGGATTGCAGCAAGAGCACGCAACCGCGCCTGCAGGTACATCCGTATAACGGGCGGACGTTCATCCTCAGAGAGAATCTTTGCGCGACATTCGAGGCGCCGTTCATATACCTGCTGGTTGGATCAGCGAAAGCGCTGCTGATCGACACCGGCGACATTGCGGATCCGAAACAGATGCCGCTGGCAAAGACTGTACTGGATTTACTGCCTGGGGATGGTGCTGCGAAGCTGCCGCTGCTCGTCGTGCATACGCACCGGCACTATGACCATCGTTTGGGAGACGGGCAGTTTGCCGGCCTGCCGAATGTTCAGGTTGTGGGATTTGATATCGACAGCGTACGCCGCTTTTATCCGTTCACCGACTGGCCGAACGGCTTGGCTCAGATCGACCTGGGAGGGCGGGTTGTCGACGCGATCCCAACGCCAGGCCACAACGAAACGGAAGTGTCGTTCTACGACCGCGACACCGGACTATTCTTTTCAGGCGATTTTCTGATGCCAGCGCGGTTGCTGATCGAGGATACTTCTGCGGATCTTGCCAGCGCGGAGCGCGCAGCCGCATTTCTGAAAGACCGGCAAGTTAGTCATGTTCTGGGCGGGCATGTTGAGATGGACGCGGAGGGCAAGATGTTTCCGTGGGAGTCGCAATATCATCCGCACGAACACGCGCTGGAACTGTCGAAGGGCGATGTGCTGGCATTGCCGGACATGATCAGGAAATTCAATGGCTTCTACACGGTCACCGGCGGCTTCTTGCTGATGAATTCGATTCGGATCCTGATCGTCATGGCTGCCGGAGTGGGGATACTGCTCATCGCTTTGGTGGTGATGATCATCCGGTTTATGCGGCGCCGCCGGCGTCGGAACGTCTTGCAGCGCAACTAGCCCCAAAAGCGTAAACCACGAAGGTCACGAAGTATTACGAAGGCAAGTTGCACGAATCACACTCTTTGTTCCGGCTACTGCTCTCGCAATGAGCGCATCGGATCGATGTTGGCCGCGCGAAGTGCGGGCACGGTGGCGGCGATCATCGAAACCAACAGTAGTGTCGAAGCCACGACCAGAAATACGGACCGATCAAGCGGGGCGACTCGGAACAGGCTGCTGGTCACGAGTCGTGTTGCGAAGATTGAAGTGAGAATGCCGCCTAGGATGCCGAAACACGACAGGAGCAGGGCACGGCTCACCACCATCTTCAAGATGCCAAAGCGCGATGCTCCCAGCGCCATCCGCAGGCCGAGTTCGCGAGATCGTTCCGCGACGATGTAGGAGAGCACGGCATAGAGGCCGAGAGCGGAAAGCAGCAGGGCAATTGCTGCGAAAGCGCAGACCACAAATGCTTCGAAGCGCGGTTGGATGGCTTGGTCTTTGAGGCCATCGGCGAAAGTTCGGTAGCCGAACAGCGGAGAATCTTTGTCGAAACGGGCGGCAATGGCACGAACGGCGTTTTCGTAGCTATTTGGATCACCAGCGACTTTCATGACGATAATCGGGCGCTGGTGAGACGGATCTTGGGCGTAGGGCAGGAAAAACTGCGGCTGGTAGGGGTTCGACGGATCCCCGCCTCGGGTATTGCCGACGAGCCCAACGATTTGCCGGGCAAGAATCGGTTCGGTGGTGTGCTCGAACATCGGGGTCAGGTATTTTCCGATGGGATCTTCGTTCGGGAAATAATTCTCGGCAAGACTTCGATTGATGACGGCGACAGGAGCGGATTTTTGATCGTTATCGTGCTCGGTGATAGTCCGTCCGCGAAGGAGCGGGATGCTGAGGGTTTCGAAATATCCAGGCGTGACGGCGACGGCTTCTGCTTGAGGCAGTTCTTCTGGGGAGTGAATATGGCCCGTGATCTGGAAGTTCGTCCACTCGGCCCATGTCCCACGACCGGCTACGGGATGAGCGCTACCAACTCTTTCGACACCGGGAAGCGCTGCCAATTCCGGAAGAAGCTTGTCGTAGAAGATTGCCTTGCCGGGGACCGGATACCGTTTGTTAGTTAGGGCAATGTCGAAGAGCACAGTTCGGTCGGTGTCGAAACCGGGATCGAGATGAAGAACGTTCACAGTACTCTTGATGAGCAGCCCTGATCCGACCAGGAGGCTAAAACCGAGAGCGATCTCCGTCACAACGAGCGCGTGATGGAGCCGATTCTTTCCGCGGCCCGAGGTCATGGACGTTCCGAATTCGCGCAAGGCATGGGCCGGATCTGAACGCGATGTCTGCCACGCCGGAAGCAATCCGAAAACAAGAGCTGTCGCGGCAGAAATGACAACAGCGAAAACAAGAACGCGGCCATTCATTGCGATGTTGTACAGCCTCGGTACGTTGCTGGGGATGTAGTGGACTCCAGCGCGCAAGAGCACGATCGAAGCGAGGACACCAGCAGTTCCTCCAGCGAGGGCCAGCAACAAGGCTTCGATCAGCAACTGGCGTACAACTCGAGGACGACCCGCACCCAGCGCTGTGCGCAAGGCGATCTCAGAACGTCTTGAGGTCGCACGGGCGAGAAGCAATCCGGCCACATTCGCGCAGCCGATTAGCAACACCAGTCCAACAGATGCCAGGAGAAGAGAGAGCACTGGACGTGAATCAGATACCGCGGGATCGAGCAATGGCGAGAGTGCCACAGCCTCTTTGTTGCGGTCCTCGTGAAAGTGCTGAGAGAGATTGCGTTGGATGGTATTGAGATCCGCGAGACCTTGGGACATCGAGACGCCGTTTTTGAGCCGGCCAACGACCTCGACGCGTTCATCTTCCCGTCTGACCGTCGCTGGGTCGGCACCTTCAGCGTCAATTGAGAAGGTTGACCAGAAGAGTGCGGGCTCGTCGATAGCATAGTGAAAGCCGGAAGGCATGACACCGATGACGGTGTAAGGTTCGTCGCTGATCTTCACGACCTGACCAAGGACGTTGGTCGACGAGGCGAAGTCTGAGACCCAGAGTTCGTGGCTAAGAATCACGACCCGGTGCCCAGGCAGTTCCTCATCCGGTGTAAATCCCCGGCCCAGGGCGGGAGCGACCCCAAGCGTCGAAAGCAGATTGGCGGAAGTACGAGCGCCGGTAATGACACGCGCCCCTTCCCCGTTCGCTTTGCTGAAGAGGCGGCTAATCGAGTTATATGAGGCGAGAGATTCGAAGGTATGGTTTTGCTGCTTCCAGTCAAAGAAGTTGGGATAGGAGCTTAAGGCATAGTCTCCTGCCGCAGGATCGATGGAAGAAATTCCAGGCGGGAAGTTAAGGGTGCCGATCGCGACCAGGCGATCTCCGTGCGGGAACGGAAGCGGGCTCAAGAGGATGCCATCAACCAGGCTGAAGATGGAGGTCGTCGCGCCGATTCCGAGCGCCAAAGTCAGGATGACCGTGAGAGTGAACGCAGGGCTGCGGCGAAAATAGCGGAGGGCAAATCGCAAGTCCTGCAGCGCCGACGGGAACATGGCGTGATTATGACAGGACAGGGCTTCGCGGTTAAGTGTTCCGCCGTGTCCATCAAAAACCTGAACCACAAAGGGCACGAAGGTTCACGAAGGAGGTCTCTCCAACAAAGCGTGCCGCAGTCTTCGCAAGCTCCCTCCCTTCGCCTGAAAAGCGGCTCCGTTCGGGATGATGCCAATGCAGTGTGGGGTTGTTAATAGGCAAAATGCCCACTACCAACGGCTCGGGCTGGTTGACCAGAAATCGTGAACCACCTAGTATTCGGCTCAGTGAGCGGCTCGCCTCAATTCATCGGCCAAACCATTTCGCACTACCGCATCGTCGAGAAGCTCGGCGGGGGCGGGATGGGCGTCGTCTATAAGGCAGAAGACATCAAGCTGGATCGCTTCGTCGCGATCAAGTTCCTTCCTGAAGACGTGGTGAAGGATCCACAAGCTCTCAGCCGCTTTCAGCGCGAGGCAAAGGCCGCGTCGGCATTAAACCATCCGAATATTTGCACGGTACACGAGATTGACGAAGAGAACGGGCGCCCGTTCATCGTCATGGAGTTTCTCGACGGCGTGACGCTGAAGCACCTAATCGGGAATCGCGCGTTGGAACTGGACCGGGTGCTGGACATCGGCATTGAGGTGGCCGACGCGCTCGACGCCGCGCACGCGCAAGGGATCGTTCACCGGGACATCAAGCCGGCCAATGTCTTCGTGACCAAGCGTGGTAACGCGAAGGTTCTAGACTTTGGTTTGGCCAAGATGACGCCGGAGAAACTTGAAGCGGTGGCATCTGCGCCAACCCTGACTGTGGCTGAGGAACATCTGACCAGTCCGGGAAGCACTCTGGGCACGGTCGCGTATATGTCTCCGGAGCAAGTGAAGGGGCAGGAACTCGACCGGCGCACGGATTTGTTCTCGTTCGGAGTGGTGATGTACGAAATGGCGACGGGCACTCTGCCGTTTCGCGGCGACACTTCAGGAGTCATCTTCGACTCCATCCTGCACGGAACGCCTGTAGCGCCGGTGCGGCTGAATCCCGACGTCAGCGCGAAGATGGAAGACATCATCTCGAAATCGCTGGAAAAAGATCGAGAAGTTCGCTACCAGTCGGCTACCGAGCTGAAAGCCGATCTCAAGCGGGTAAAGCGGGATAGCGAGTCACAGAGGGTTTTGGCGTCGTCCGGAGCGCGCGCGGCATCAGCTGTGGGACGGACGAAGCGCACCGGCTGGTTGCTGGGCGCGGGAGCCGTCATCGTCGGAGTTCTCGCGCTGCTCGGATATCGGGCTTACGACAGTGGGGCCCACAAATCGCGGAGCAGCGCTGCGGAGTTGAAGCCGGCGACCGAGACCATCGCAGTACTTCCCTTCCGGGATATCACCGCTGCAAACGCCGACAGTTGGGGCATTGGGATTACGGACGCCATCATCAGCCGGCTCACGTCGTTGCAAAACTTAGCGGTCCGACCGACCACATCCGTGTTGAAGTATGCGAAGGAAGCGCCGGATCCGGTAGAAGCGGCAAAAGCTTTGGGCGTGCAGAGCGTGCTGGAGGGAACGTACCAGCGTTCTTCGAATGTGATCCGTGTAACCGTTCAATTAATTGATGGACACACCGGGACGACGAAATGGTCCCAACGCTACGACCTGAAAAGCGCCGACATCCTCACCTTTGAAGATGAGATGGCCACGAAGGTGGTCGAAGGATTACAGATCCAGATCTCCCCCACAGAGCAAAAGGCGATCCAGCAACCGGTAACGACGAGTGTAGGCGCGTACAACGACTATCTGCAGGCGCGCTTTTACTTGAACGAATATTTCGTCTACTCGGGGGTCGACAGCCTCGAGAAAGGGAAGCGACTGCTCTTGCACGCGGTGTCACTGGACCCGAATTTTGCGGATGCGTACGCGTTGCTGGCGCAGATGTATTCCCTGCAGAGCGCGAACTTTTTCGTGGAAGCTGGTGCGAACGTAAAACGGGGCGAGGAGGCGGCGAAGAATGCGCTGCGGATCAATCCTCAGTCCGTAGAGGGGATGGTCGCCCTGGGAGGGATTTATAGCGAGGAGGGCCGCGAACAGGAGGCGATTCGCATCACGCGACAGGCGGTGGCTCTGGCTCCAAACAACGAGAATGCCTGGCAAATGATGGGATATTCGTATTACTACGCAGGCCTGAACGAACTCGCGGAACAGGCATACGGGCGACTCTTGCAACTCAATCCGACGCTCCTGCAGCCACGTTGGATGCATGCGCGAATGCTTCTCTATGGAGGGAAAACCGACGAAGCGGAAGCGGAAATGCGGGATGTCGTCACAAAGAATCCGAACCAGTTTAAGGCCCTAGCGTACTTCGGCTGCATTCTCTATTACCAGGGAAAGCTGGATGAAGCGGAATCGAATCTGAGCCGGGCTGTCGAGTTGGAAGGCGATTCAAGCGATAACTCCGCACGCATGCTGGCGGCGTTCGTCTATGCTGCGCGCGGCCAGCGCCAGAAGATTGATCCGCGGCTCTTCAACTATCGCCCGAATGAGGTCATCGACGGCGACGCTGCCTACTGGCTCGCGGGCATCCACGCTCTGCTAGGAGACAAACCGAATGCCCTGCTCTGGCTCAAGCGAACGGTGGAACTCGGAGACGTGAACTATCCGTGGTTTGAACGGGACAAGAATTTTGAAAGTCTGCGGGCGGATCCGGGGTACCAGGCGATCATGATCGGGGTTCGACAGAGATGGCAGGGGTATAAGGATGAGTTTGATGCGGGGCGGTGAAGCGGGAATCGTTGCATCACCGCGGGTCAATGAGCGCTAACGCCTGTTGCATCAGTTGAAGATCGCCGAGCGGTGCTAGACCCCGGAGTATGATCCTTATCATGATTTGGCATTTTGTGATCGCTTTGCTGATGATTGGAGGAATCTCGGGCCAAGCCACTAAAGTTCCGAAGATAAGGATTGTTTTCCCTCAGGGCTACGCGGAAAGAGCATCCATAGAATATGGTTTTCATGATCCGGCGAACGACGACTGGGAACTGTTCAACCGGGTCTCACTCCAGTCTGACTATTCATTTCCTGAGATTCCGGCAAGGGCTGATCGACTCAAGGCATTGGTGTGGGCGTCTGGGTGTCAGATGAAACATTTCGACGTTCCGGTTGACAAGTCCGATCTCGAACTGCAATTCACCTGCGATCCTCTCAAGACGGTCCGATTTCAGGGGCGAGTGCTGGGCGTTAAAGTCGGGGAAGGCGAGCGAATCTCAGTTGCTTACGTGTCACTAGAGACATTGTTTTGGTTTTACGACTGGAAGCAAAGCTTCGGCTCTTCTGATGCGCCGGAGATGCCCGAGATTGCTACGGCTCCAGTTTCTCCTGACGGCACTTTCAAGATGCAACTGCCCGACTTAAGTGTCGACCCTATAGCTTCACGTGAGTCGTTGGCATGGCTTGAGTTTCGAATCACCGGAGCAAAGCACCATCAGACACTGCGCCCCCAAGCCGCTAAAGGGATCGGAACCCGCGGGGGAGAAATCACAGTTGCGCCGTCTTATCCGGTGGAAGTCACCTTCTTGACCCCCTCTCATCGAGACTAGAAGCACACGGAATGCTTTTTCCGGTGGAACGCGCCTCACCGTTGCACAATGGCCCTTGCACAATGGTACAGTGCGGCAGCGGTGTGGGGGTCCCAACGGATAGCTCCTACGCAAACTGGGAACGGGCTGTCAGATTTCCGTGTTCTCGGGCCGTCCCCGGTAACCCTCTTAGTGCGGACGCCACATTCCGTTGTGATTGAAATCACAGATCATCCCTCATCCCAAGCGATACCGTTAAGGCGAATCACTTTATAGATTTGAGGAATTCGCCATGAGTATTGCCTCTCCGACGACGACCACGCGCATTTTGAACCCTAAACTAGAGCGAAAGATCATGAGCGCCGAGACTGCGGCGGGACTGATTCAGTCGGGCGATCAGATTGGAATGAGCGGATTTACGGGTTCGGGATATCCCAAGGCGGTGCCGTTGCAACTGGCGCATCGCATCGCGGATGCGCACTTCCGCGGAGAGAAATTCCAGGTCAGCGTGTTCACGGGCGCTTCAACCGGGCCTGAGTTGGACGGGGCGCTGGCGATGGCAGGCGGAATTCATCTGCGGCTTCCCTACCAGTCGGATCCCGAAACGCGCAAGCGGATCAACGCGGGCGAGATGGATTACATGGATATCCATCTGAGCCATGTGGCGCAGTTCGTGGAGTATGGATTTCTTGGCAAGCTCGATGTGGCGCTGATTGAGGTTACGGCGATCTTGGAGGACGGCCGAGTCGTGCCGAGCTCTTCGATCGGCAACAACAAGACATGGATTGACTGCGCCGACCGCGTGATCCTCGAAGTGAACTCATGGCAGCCAATGGCTCTCGAGGGAATGCACGATATTTATTACGGGCTGGAACCGCCTCCGAACCGCAAGCCGATCCCGCTGGTGCGACCGGGAGAGCGAATTGGATCGCCGTATCTCAACATTCCTGCGGAAAAGATCATTGGGATCGTGCTGACCGATTCGCCGGACCGGAATAGCGCGTTCAAGGCTCCGGACGAGGCGTCGAAGAAGATTGCCGGGCACATCCTTGAGTTTCTGAGCTGGGAAGTGAAGAAAGGGCGGATGCCGGCGAACCTGCTGCCACTGCAGTCGGGCGTAGGCAACATCGCGAATGCAGTGCTGTTCGGGCTGGAGGAAGGACCGTTTGAGGGGCTGACTTCGTATACGGAAGTGATCCAAGATGGAATGATCCGACTGCTGAAGTCGGGCAAGCTGACGTCGGCATCGGCGACAGCGTTTTCGCTGAGCCCCGACATGCTCAACGAAGTGAACGCGGACATGGCGTCGTATCGCGAGAGAATCGTGCTGCGTCCGCAGGAGATATCGAACAATCCGGGGATCATCCGGCGGCTGGGCGTGATTGCGATGAACGGAATGATCGAGGCCGACATCTACGGCAACGTGAACTCGACGCACGTGATGGGATCGCGAATACAGAACGGGATCGGTGGCTCGGGAGACTTCGCGAGGAACGGATACCTGTCGATCTTTATGGCGCCGTCTTGCGCGAAGAAAGGTACGATCTCGACGATTGTGCCGATGGTTTCGCATGTCGATCATACCGAGCACGATGTGCAGGTGCTGGTGACCGAGCAGGGTTTGGCCGACCTGAGAGGACTTTCACCAAAAGAACGGGCGAAGCTTGTGATCGAGAAGTGTGCAAGTCCGGAATATAAGCCGCTGCTCAAGGACTATCTATCGCGGGCGGAGCAACTGTCCTATGGAAAACACACCCCTCATCTGCTGACGGAGTCGCTGAGCTGGCATAGCCGGTATCTGCGTGGCGGGAACATGCTGCCGAGGGAAGAGCAATAAGAGCGAGTTTCGAGTTTCGAGTTTCAAAGTTTGCACGGTTTCACAGTCTCAGGGTTTCCCCGAGTGAGCGCACCTTGAAACTTTGAGACCTTTTCACTCTGAAACTTTGCTTAATGGGGCCAGAGCCAGCCGAAGGTGCCTGCGGTCAGCAGCGCGTACACCAATCCGTCGATCGCTTCCAAGGTGACAAAGCCCCACGGCATTCCCTTCCAGATGGCGTTGGCTAGCGGTCCCAGACCGTAGGTGAGAAACGCCGCCGTTCCGACGACGCGAAACACCGCTAGATAATCCGTGCCAGCCGGTACCGTGTGCGCCGTGAGATAGGCGACGAAAAAAGAAATCACCAGGCAGTACCCGAACCACAGACCGAGAAACTTCGGGATGAAGGGCGGGCCGCTGGGGAAAACAGTCATCATACCGACCGGTCCTTGCTGGTATTTCTCTATGGCTTCTGGCGTTTTCATTTCCTTATGCGTGCAAAAGGGGAATACGTATAACCCGCGTTGCAGTCCGGCTGCGCGAAGGGCCGGGAGAACCTTGTCTTCATCCGGCAGCTTCTTGTAGTCGCTCCGATGGTAGGGCAGCGCCATGTGCATGATGGAGCTGGCAACGAAGACGATGACCGCTGACAAAAGGATCGGCAGCCAGAGAGCGGAGAGTGGCGGCATAGATGCCTCCTATGAAGACTCGGAAGAGTAACTTCGGGAGGCTACCTTGCCGGATGCAAGAGGTCAAGAGTTTCGCGTTCCGATAAGAATGTCTGCCACGGATTCACACGGAGCTTCACGGATATGTCCTTTTTCAGTTTTTGTCCGCCTTGTTTTTATCGGCCCTGACGGGCACGGACCTGCGGGGAACGAGCGGCATTCAGCCCTGCACATGCATCTAAAAAAACCATGACAGCTGAAGTCAACCCATCCCGCGTTCAACTGATTCATTCGGAAAACCGAACCGATGCTTCAACCCACCTTCGAGAATGGCTAGAGCAATTGGTGTCGCGCCGGGGCAGCGACCTTTTACTGGTACCGCTGGCGCCACCGGCAATTCGCATCGAGGGGGCGCTGGAGGCGATCGGAGAGCGCGCGCTTAGCGGCGAAGAGATCGAGGCGGCGGTTGTGCCGGCGATGGCGGCGCACGCGCGCGAAGAATATCGCCTCAGCGGCATTGCGGATTCTTCGTATCGAGTGGAAGGCGTGGGGCGATTTCGCATCAACTTGCACCGCGAACGCGGACGCGCAGCAGCCACGGTACGAGCGTTACCTTCGGCGATCCCAAGGATTGAAGACCTGCGTTTGCCCGTTGGCGTGGGAGCGCTCGCGAAGTTGAGGCGAGGCCTGGTGATTATCGGAGGAGCAACCGGTTCAGGAAAAAGCACAACGCTCGCTGCGCTGGTAAATGAAATTAATCGCAACGACGCACGGCATATCGTGACGATCGAAGATCCCATCGAGTACGAGCACGTGCATGATCGCAGCCTGATCGAGCAGGTGGAAATCGGAATCGATGCCCCGGACTTCCCTACCGCATTGCGGGCGGCGCTGCGGCAGGCGCCGGATGTAATCGTCGTCGGCGAGATGCGCGATCCGGAGACTGCGCGCATTGCTTTGTCCGCGGCAGAAACCGGCCATCTTGTATTTACGACGCTGCACACGACAGATGCGGCTTCGACCGTTTCCCGCATAGCGGATTCGTTCCCACAGGAGCGGCAACACTCCGTCCGGGCAGAAATGGCGATGGCGCTGGCGGCGATGCTGACTCAAACGTTACTTCCACGGCGCAACGGAGGACGTGTGCCAGCTGCTGAATTGCTGATCGTCGGATATGGGGCGCGGCAGCATATCCGAAAGAATGCGCTGCAGCATCTCCATCAGGAAATCACGATTACGCGAAAGCAGGGATCGTTCACCATGGAAGAATCGCTGGCGCAGCTGGTCTTCCAGCAGGAACTCAGCCGCGAGGAAGCGATGACGCGAGCGATCCACCCGGACGATCTGGATACGATGCTGAAAGCGAAGGGATTCTGATCTGGTCGACAATGCATTAGTGTGACGCGCGAGAAGGGTGGGGCCCCCGGATGCTTACGCCCAGTACGTGCGATCGAGGCTGCGGTATTGGATCGCTTCGGCGATGTGCTTGGGGTCGAGGTTTGGAGTGTCTTCGAGGTCCGCGATGGTACGGGCTACTTTCAGGATGCGGTCGTGGGCGCGGGCGCTAAGACCCTGCTGAGTCATGGCGCGCTCGAGGAGGCGTTCGCAGTCAGCGGACAGTTCGCAGAAGGCGCGGATGTGGCTCGACGACATCTGGGCGTTGCAATAAATCTTTTCACGCGAAGACGCAAAACGCGCCAGTTGTTTTTGGCGAGCTTGCATAACGCGTCCGCGGATCTTGGCCGAACTCTCGGGTTCATTCGTCGAGCGCATTTCTTTGTAATTCACCGCCGGGACGTCGATATGAATATCGATGCGGTCCATCAGCGGACCGGAGATTTTCGAGATATAGCGCTGGATCATTGGAGTCGTGCACTGGCAGTCCCGGGTGCGGTCATTGTGAAAGCCGCAGGGACAGGGATTCATCGCAGCGGCCAGCATGAAGCGCGCGGGGAAAGTTAGCGACATGGAAGCGCGAGCGATGCTCACCGTGCCGTCTTCCAGCGGCTGACGCAAGACTTCGAGGACATTGCGGGGAAATTCCGGCAATTCATCCAGAAAAAGCAGGCCATTGTGAGCGAGCGAAACTTCTCCCGGACGAGGGATGACTCCTCCCCCGATCAATCCTGCGTCGGAGATGGTGTGATGAGGGGAGCGATAGGGGCGCGTCCCGACTAGTCCTGTGCCTTGGTCCAGAACACCGGCCACGCTGTGAATTTTGGTCGTCTCGAGCGCTTCTTCGAAGGTGAAAGGCGGCAGGATCGTGGGCATCCGCTTGGCCAGCATGGTCTTGCCAGAGCCCGGGGGCCCGATCATCAGGATGTTGTGGCCTCCGGCACACGCGATCTCGATGGCGCGCTTGGCGGTCTGCTGTCCGCGGACGTCTTTGAAGTCGACGAAGAACTGCTGGGACTCGCGCAACAGAGAATCACCATCGGCTTTGATCGGAGCGATACCGTTGCCCGAATTTACGAACTGAATCACGTCGAGCAGCGAACGCACGGGGTAGACATCGACTCCGCCGACCATGGCCGCTTCTTTTGCGTTGGCTTCAGGGACGACCATGCGGGAAATCTTTCGTCCACGCGCCTCGATGGCGATGGGCAGCGCCCCGCGAACACCGCGAACGCCGCCGTCGAGCGAGAGTTCTCCGACGAAAAGGCAATCCGGCACTTCCTTCTTTGTGAGGCCTCCGTAGGCGCCGACAATGCCGAGCGCCATGGGCAGGTCGAATCCAGATCCTTCTTTCTTTATGTCGGCCGGTGCGAGATTGATGGTGATGTGGGTGGGCGGGATGTCGTAGCCGCAGTTCTTGAGCGCGGCGCGAACGCGGTCGCGGCTTTCGCGCACCGCCGCATCGGGAAGGCCGACGGTGTGGAAGTGATCCTGATCGCACTTGATCCCGGAGCAATCAACTTCCACCTGAATAATGTTGGCATCGATGCCATAAACGGCGGCGCTGAGAGTCTTATAGAGCATCGTAACCGCTGGGCCTACGCGCTTCCCGCAACGAAGTCGAGAAACGCCTGGATACACGAAGTCCTGATCAGCCAGATACTCACCTTACGGATTCATGTCCATGAAGGCTGTGACGGATGTCACCATTGGACTGTGGAAAACAGGTACGGCATTCGCCTTCGCAAATGAACATGGCCCGCGCTCTCGCAGGCGTTGCTTCCTCTTTTGGTGCTGTCCGTTGTTCCCTATGTACCAGGAAGTTAATAATCTGGTTGTTTCAGCGGAATGTAACCAATTAGGATGGCTTTCGCCCAGTATCGATAAGCCTTATGACTCAGGACCCCAATCAGCCCCCGCGCGTCCCCCAGGGGAGTCTCGACCGAGAGGAATCGCAACTATGGCGATGGGCGCTGATGTTCATGATCCTGCTCGCGGTCGCGTTAGCAGGCCTGCTGTGGGAACGCCTCGAAAATATTCCCTTCCAACTGCGCGCGATTCCAATCGGAGTGCTCGTCCTGTCAATCCTGTTTGCGGTCTACGCCTATGGACGGCGCCGCGAGGTCAGCGAACTGAAAGGCGTGCTGCGGGGACTGCAGGAGCACGTAGGCGCTGCGCCTTCGGAAGAACAGCTCGATCAGCTCAGCCAGGTCATCATGCGCTCGCAGCGCAACTTCAAGGAGTTGATCGATTCCTTTGACGACCCGGCCTGCGCCGTCGCGCTCGATGGAACTTTGCGCACTGTCAACAAGCGCGTGACCGAGCTGACGGGTCTCACATACTCAGATTTAGTGGGCCGCAAAATCTACGAATTTGTCGAGGAACCGACGCGCGAAGAAGCCGAGAGAAGTTTGGGGCGCTTTTTAGATAAGAAACGGTGGGCAGGCACCGCACGGCTGCGCCTGAAGAACAGCTCTCGTCCGCTTTATTTCGACTGCGTCATCAATGGGATCATCAAGGGCGGCGAGGTCGTGGGCGCGAGCGTGCTGGGCCGGGATGTCACCGAGCAGCGCGAAAAAGAGCTCCGCTTTACCGAACTGTTCGAAACGTTGCAGGAAGGCGTGTACTTCAGCACCCCCGATGGCCACTTGCTCGATGCGAACCCGGCATTAGTCGGCATGCTGGGATACGACGAGAAGGGCGAACTGCTCGCGGTCGAGCCGGCCGCTTTGAACTTCGATCCTGGGAAGCCGGTGCTGGGGAGGGCCGTCGACGATCGTGGAGGGTTGCGGACACGCGAGATCCGACTGAGGCGGAAGGACGGAAAGGCAGCCGTCTTCCTCGATTCGTCGCGCGCGGTGTGGGACACGTCGGGAAACATCATCCGATACCAAGGAACACTGGTCGACATTACAGACAAGCGGAGCATGGAGCGACAACTGGAGCAGCAGGAGGAGTTTCGCCGCCGCTTGCTGGAGAGTTTTCCTGATCTCATCCTGGTGGTCGACCTCGAAGAACGGTACACGTTCGTGAGCTCGCGCGCGCACGACCTGTTGGGATACGAACCCAAAGATATGTTGGGGAAGAAGATCACGGATTTGGAAGATCATTCGCCGGAGCTGGCATCGCTTTATCACGGGGTAGTTTCGGGGCAGGAAGCCTTGGCATCGGCAGAATTCGGAGCACGGCATCGGGACGGCAACTGGCGAACCATGCGCGCATCGGGTAGCCAGCTAGTCGACGCGGAAGGCAAGATCACAGGCGTCATTATTTCCGTACGGGACATCACGATCGAAAGAAAGCTGGAACAACAGGTTGTTCAGAGCGAGCGTCTGGCGGCGATGGGGGCAATGATCGGCGGTGTCGCCCATGAATTGAATAATCCGCTGACAAGCATTCTGGGCGTCAGTGAACTGCTGCAGGACACCGAGACCAACGAAACTTCGCGCAAACAGCTGGCCATGCTGCAGCAGCAGGCGCGGCGCGCGGCTGAGATCGTACAAAACCTAACCTACTTTGCGCGGCCCCCGGCTCCGGGGAAGAGCAGGATCAATTTAGTGGAAGTAGTCGAGCGAACCCTGAACCTGCACGCTTATTCGCTGCGCAAGAACAACATCACGGTGGACTTCCTGAAAGAGGCCGGAGTGCCCTATGCCCTGGGTGATCCTCACCAATTGATGCAGGTGTTCCTGAACCTGATCGTGAATGCGGAGCAGGCCATTCGCGAGGCGCGAGATAAGGGCACATTGCGGATTCGCCTCGGCAAAGGCGACAATTCTGTTTGGGTCAGCTTCCACGACGACGGCCCGGGGATCGCGAAAGAAAATCTCTCCAGCATTTTCGACCCTTTCTATACGACGAAACGGCCGGGTCGCGGGACAGGCTTAGGCCTGAGCATTTGCAAGTCAGTAATGAAGGAACACCGCGGCAGTGTTGAAGCCGCAAATTCTCCTGATGGCGGCGCGGTGTTTACGGTGACGCTGCCGGTATCGGCGCAGAGTTGATGTTTTATTAACGCCAGGCTTTTGCCCTGGCCCGGACGGCCGAGGCGGCCATCGCCAGATTTTCTCTTATCGTTCCACCGCCATTGCTACTGCGTTCCCCCCACCGAGACAGAGTGCTGCGATTCCACGCTTTACATCGCGGCGGATCATTTCGTAGATCAGCGTCACGAGCACGCGCGCCCCGCTGGCACCAATCGGATGTCCGATTGCCACCGCGCCGCCGTTCACGTTGACCTTGTCGGGATTCAAGCCCAACTCCCTCATCACCCCCAGCGCCTGCACCGAGAATGCCTCGTTGAGTTCGTAAAGATCGACGTCTTCGTTCTTCCAGCCAGTCTTTTCCCAAATGGTACGAACGGCACCGACGGGGGCCATCATGACCCACTTGGGCTCGACGCCGCTGGTAGCCTGCGCGACGATCCGAACCATGGGTTTCGCGCCAAGTTCTTTCGCACGCGAAGCGCTGGTCACCACCAACGCAGCTGCTCCATCATTCACTCCCGGAGCATTGCCGGCGGTTACAGTGCCGTCTTTCTTGAAAGCCGGCTTAAGAGAACGCAAGACTTCGATCGTCGTGTCCTCGCGCGGGCTCTCGTCTTTGTCGAAGATCGTTGGCGCAGCGCCTTTCTTCTTTGCTGGAATCTCAACCGGAACGATCTGCGATTTGAAACGGCACTCCTTGATCGCGGAGACCGCCTTGCGATGCGAGTTCACAGCGAACTCGTCCTGCTCCTCGCGAGTAATGCCGTATTTCTCGGCGACGTTCTCGCCCGTGATTCCCATGTGGTAGTCGTTGTAGATATCCCAGAGTCCGTCGTGAACCATGGAGTCGACGATCTGCGCATTGCCGAGACGGTATCCCTTTCGCGCTTGCGGAAGAAGATACGGAGCGTTGGTCATCGACTCCATCCCGCCGGCGACGACGATTGAACTGTTTCCGGTCTGCACCGCTTGTGCTGCGAGAGCAACGGATTTCAATCCAGAGCCGCAAACTTTGTTTATTGTCATGGCACCTGTCGATGGAGCAAGACCGCCATAGATTGCAGCCTGGCGCGCAGGATTTTGACCAAGACCCGCCGAGACGACGTTACCCATGATGCACTCGTCCACGAGGGCGGAATCGATGCCGGCACGCCTCACGGCTTCGCGCACAGCGATGGCGCCAAGCTGCGGCGCGGTAAAGTCCGAGAGACTTCCCTGAAATTTTCCCACCGGTGTGCGGCAGCCGGAGATGATGACAACATCGTCAAAAGAGGCCATGAATCAAGCTCCCGCGAAGATTTCGCTCACATCATTATAGATGCTGGCGAGAAAGAATTGTTTCGCGCCGCCAACTGTTGCGACAAGCCTCTCTCCGGTCTCGACGAAGCGAACGTGAATTGTGATTTTTCAAATTGCAGACGACAGACATGCGAGCGGGATGAACTTTCGAGGAGAGATTGCGCGCTGCGTGCAAAAATTTGGTTGACAATCGCCACAAGAATTCTTTCATCGTGACTTTGGTGTCACGACTTGCGCCAATCGATCGTCATTTTTTTCTTGACTTCATTTTTCAATAACTCTATACATCAACTAGTTGCAGTAAAACACCACTGCACATTTTCCATGAAGAATGGAAGGGAGAATAGGAACAATGGCAACCAAGAAAAAGGCAAAGAAGAAAAAGAAGCACTAAGCAAGTTCAGTACGAAGTCAAAAAGGGGACGCTCAATGCGTCCCCTAAGTTTTTTGGGATGGACACTTGCCTCGCGATTTCCGCGGCGATGTGGACCGAGCTCGCGGTTAGAAATTCCCATTCGAGGATCAGACACTGTCCGCGGGTATGGGGTTCTTCGCTTTGCTCAGAATGACAGATTAGTTTTGATTTGACTGGGCGGTGGCCGCTTTTGGCCGCCGTGGAATGCGCTTCTCTTTTTCCGGACACAGGCTGCGGTACGCGCAGAAATTGCAGTGGATTCCCGGCTTCGCGTCGAAGACCCCATCCGCGATTCCTTTTGCTGCTTCCTCAACGCGCTGCCTGGCTGCGAGTAGCTCAGCATTGGTTCGCACGGTAATCACCGGAACATTCTCTTCCAGATTGTGAAAGATCAAAGCGCCAACCTCGTATCCCCATTTCTCTTTGGCAGCGATGGCGTAAAGAGACAACTGCAGACTCTCATCCGCATCTTCCTGGTCGCGAGCCTTGCCGGTCTTGTAGTCGATGATGGCCACGGTTCCGTCCGGACGGCTATCGATACGATCGATCCGCCCTACCACCGTAGTTTCTCCCACGCGAATCTCGAACGATTCCTCGGTATGCAGGACCTGCGACGTCGGAATTGAGCGGACCGATACCAGGAATTCCCGCAACTGGGTGATTCCCTGCCGTTCGTACAGTTCATGCTGGTACGTTTCCTGAATTTTTGCGTCAAGAAGATCTTTTCGGAAGAGATCGACCAGTTCGTCGTCGGATTTCGGACGTCCCAGACGGACAGAATCAAAGTAGGTTTTCAGGACGCGATGGATCGCAGCTCCGTATTGCATGGCGGCGGCAGGTTTGGCGGGAATACGCCAGTCGCGCTCTAACTTGAAGCGCAGTCCGCAGCGCTCATAGGTATCGACCGCAGACGCACTCAGCCGCCGATGCAATCCTTCGAGCACCGGCAGTTCGAACCATAGGTTCGTTTGTGATTCGTCCGAATATAGCGGCGAGGCGGCAGCGGCCATGTCGAGCGTTGCCTGAGCGCCGCCAGCCGGAACCGCACGGAACCAGGGCGCAACCGTACGGTTCGCCATCAGCTCGCGGATGTAGCCAGCAGGTGTCTTATCGAGTTTGCCTGTACCCTCGCGGGCATAGATCCGCAAGGTGTCGCGAGCGCGGGTCATGGCAACATAGAACAGCCGGCGCTCTTCTTGATTGTGCAGTGTCTTGTCGTCGGCCTCGGTCAACGAGTCTTGATCGCGTAACTCACGCGGGAATGCGACCAACGTCTCCCTGTAGTAGCAAGGGAACGCGCCCGAGTTCGCGCGCAAGATGAAAACATGCGGAAACTCCAGGCCCTTCGCACCGTGGACGGTCATGAGTCGAACGGCGTTCTCGGACTCATTCGCGGGCAGCGGGATGACCCCACCCGCCTCACGGAAGAGCGCGAGATACTCGACCAACTCTTCGAGATCGGTGGTCTTATTGACCTTTTTCAGTTCCCACGCTTCGACGAAGCTCAAGGCGGCTTGCAAGATCGGCGACGAAGGATCCAAGGCAAATTGCCGCACGATGATGCCGAGAGCTGCTCGAGCCTTCGCTCCACGCCGGCGAATCTCTTCGCGCGCACGTTGCAGGGCGGCTGCGACTTCTGAGCCACCCGCAACCCGGTCGAGAGCGGAATGGAGCGGGACAACCTGGCCTTCCCGATTGTCCCGGGCAATAGAGCGCATCGTCTGACGCAACTGTTCCGGATCAACGTGGAAACAAGACAGCGCAGCTATACGGAACAGGCTGACATCGTCTCCGGTTGAAATCACCGCGTTCAGGCAAGCGAAAAGGTCGCGAGCTTCGGGCGTGTCAGAGACGTCCATGCTCTCAATGACGAATGGAATATCGGCTTCTGCCAGCTCCTGGACGACTTCGTCTCGCTGGTAGTGCGAGCGATAGAGGATGCCGAAATCGGACCACTTGCATTTCGCCTTCTTCTGGGCGCCGCGTAAGTAGCTGACCAGATCGGGCCCCTCGGAATCCTTCGTCGTAAGAACGATCGCCGAGACCAGCGGGCTCGGCAGATGTTCACCTGTCCTCTGTGCCTCCTCTTCGCGGGCCGATTGAAGCGGAGCGCGCCGATACGCGAGCGCGCCGTCCGCATGCTTCGCAAAGACTGGCGGATTCTGATCGATGAGAGCAAACGCGGTTCGGAGAATCGGTGTCGTCGAACGGCGATTCTTGTCGAGCACTACCAGCTTTGCTGCTGGAAAGTTGCGGTGAAACAGCTCGAAGGCCTCGCTCGATGCCCCACGAAAACGATAGATCGACTGATCGGGATCACCGACTGCGAACAGGTTTCCGCCCGGCCCGGCAAGGCGCGCCAGAATCTTGATCTGGGCGAAGTTGGCATCCTGAAATTCGTCCGCCAGGATAAAGCGCGCGCCGCGACGGGCTTCAGTCAGCACGCTGTCATCGCTGGTAAGCAGGTCGTGCGCTCGCGTGATCATGTGGCTGAAGGTGCCCAGATTTTCTTCCTGCAGCCAACGCTCCATGGTCGTGAACACGCGAGAGATCTCGCGGCAACGGCCGAGAATCTCGGCGTCATCGAGAGCATTCTTCGATTTCGCCACGCGCGGCATGGGTACCTCACCGCGCTCCAGCCTTTCCACGTATTGAGCGTATCGCTCCGGGGTCACCAACTCGTCGTGACAGCGGCTCACAAACTCCAGCAGATCATTTAAGAACTGGCCGATGTTGGCCGCACGGATGTAGTGCTCAAGATGCAGGTCGCGAATCCGGCGGCGCAGGTAGATCCAGAGATCCTTTTCATCAAGAACTCCGAAATCTCTGTGGACGCGCTGCAGCAACTTGAGGCAGTAATCGTGAAAAGTCACCGCTTGGACGGCTCTGCCGCCCAGTAACTTACGCACGCGCTCGCGCATTTCGTCAGCGGCGTTGATGGTGTAGGTGAGCGCCAGAATCTCATCAGGATGAGCATGGCCTTCCGCGACCAGGCGCTCGATGCGATGCGTGAGGACAGAGGTTTTGCCGGTGCCGGCTCCGGCTACGACGAGCATGGGACCATCGACGTGCGCGATGGCCTCGCGCTGGCGATCGTCGGGGATAAACGGTGCAGGACGAAAGGTGGACTTCGAGACCGGCATTGCGGCCAGAATATCACTTGCCAGGGATGAGGAAGACTGTGCGGAAACCGGAAAACCTAGACTTCCGTCTCTGGGTTTCTGCCGCGGGCTACTTTCCGGCGTTTTCGTCGACTTCGAAGATCCCAAATGTATTTCCCTCAGGATCGACGAAATATCCCTGCCAGCAAGTTGCGGGGACGGCGAATTTGGGTAGCGCGACGATTCCGCCTACCTGACCGATGGTCTTCGCGGTGGCGTCGAAGTTCTCCACTTTCAGCGAACAGACGAATGCGTTTGTGCCGCTCTGCGGGGGAGGCGTCTTCGCGGGACGTTGCAACAGACCGCCGCGCGAACCTCCAGTTTCGATCGTCCAGTAGGCGACAGGGAGGCCCTTCACCTCGTTGAACTTCCAGCCAAATGTTTTGGAATAGAAATTGATGGCGCGGCTGGGGTCGTCGGCCTGGATTTCAAAATAGATATTACCGGGTTTCATGCGGCAATTTTCTCGCGCTGACCGGTCAAGCCGCAACTACTCGCCGAGTTCTGAGATGGCGATCGCAGTAGCCGCGATGGCGGCGGTTTCAGCGCGCAGAATGGTCGGGCCGAGGCTGGCGGAGGTCCAACCTTGCTGTTGGAACATTTTCAACTCATCTTCAGCCCAACCTCCTTCGGGACCGACGGCGAGAAGAATCTCGCCGGACTGAACATTTCCAACGAGGTCGCGAAGCTGCGTCTGCTGTTCGGACTCGGATAAGACGATCCGCACGTCGCCGGGCAGCCTCAAGGATTCGCGCAACTTGATCACCTCGGCGATTTCGGGCGGAGAGGAGCGCCGCGATTGCTCTGAAGATTGCAGTGCGATCCGGCGCCAGCGATCCGTGCGCTTCGCCGATGCTGCGGCAAGGTGCGCGTCCGTGCGGCGGGCAATCACGGGGACGATCTTCTTGACACCCAATTCCGTACACTTCTCGATCGCCCATTCCATCCTGTCGAACTTTAAAATTGCGAGTAACAGAACGATGTTGGCTGCGGACAGCGCAGGAAGCTCCTCACCGAGTTCGAATTCGACCCGGCCTTCGGTCACTCTTATGACCCGGCCGCGGCGTACAGCGGAGCCCGCGACGATATCAAATTCCTGCCCTGCGCGTACGCGCAAGACGCGAATCAGGTGATCGGCGTGAGCGCCGGTGAGGGCAGCTTGATTTGCGGAGACTTCATCGGCGATCCATCGGCGGCGGGTCATGCGAGTACGGAGTGCCGAGTCGTGAATAGCGATCGAACGCGCACGATTATTGGAACATGTCCTTCATTTTGCCGAGCAGGGATCGCAACATCGGTTGGTTATCAACTTTGGAGAGAGCATCGAGTTCCTGCAGCAATTCC
>CAWFQZ010000023.1:0-13855 GCA_963818115.1 uncultured Acidobacteriota bacterium | reverse complement strand
CGTCATGTCGGAAAAATTAAAGTCGATTTGATAGGTGTCCCGCTCGTCGGAATCGGCAGTGATCTTTCCGGAAGACTCGTAGTGTGCGCGTCCATCAGACTCGACAGAAATGGAATAGTGCTCGGGACTGGAATTGGGAAAGTCGAGAGAGAAATTGATGGTGGCCGAGTCAGCGGCAGCAGCTGGAAGAGTTGGGATAGCCAGGTAGCCAACGACGATCAATGCTGGAATGAACCGCCGCATTGCGGTGCAAACTGCTCCGTGTCTGGCGACTGGCTTCGGATTCGTTTTCGTACTTGCCTCGCTCACGGCTGCTAAGAGAATTATGCCAAAGATGAAGCGACTTGGGAGGCTATCGTGCGACAGCCCGTTGGCGATTGAGAGTCGCCAGGGTATGGAGATGGCATATGGCAATGGCCAAGGCGTCGGAAGCGTCCGTGGTTTCGGGAGGAGCGGAAAGTTCTAGCAGGCGGACGACCATGTGCTGCACCTGCTGCTTTTCGGCGCGTCCGTAGCCAACGACAGAGGACTTGATAGTAAGGGGAGAGTATTCAGCGACTTCGAGGCCGGCAGAAGCAGCGGCCAGCATAGCTACGCCGCGAACCTGCCCGAGTTTGAGAGCAGACTTCACGTTGAGGGCGTAGAACACGTCTTCGATGGCGACTTCATCAGGCTGATGCTCGGAGATGATAGCTCCCAAGTGCATGTAGATGCGCGACAGGCGACGGGCAAGAGGTTCACGCGGGGAGAGTTTGATGGCACCGCAGGTCAGGCAGGAGAGTTTTCCGGTGGAATGGATTTCGACCACGCCATAGCCGGTGTATTCTCCGCCGCAATCGATGCCCATGACTCGCATCTGCATGAAGTGTATCGCGGAAAGCACCGGGGCAGAAGCCTTTTGAACTTGGACGACTTCACGCGGCCCTTGAAGGGCTGCTCTTCTACGGTTCTCTTCACGTCTATCGCGCCAAAAAAGAGCAAACGTAGAACTCTGCCCTTCTTTCCCGGAATAGCCGCGCTTCTAACTCTGTTCCGGTCGCTTCGAGTTTCCGGTCCGTGGGCGTCGGTGCTCTAGCAGCAGCGGGGGCGGCGAGCTTGCGAATGTTCGCGTTCGCGAAGAAAAGCGGCGTAGGCGGCTCGCGATGGCGCCATCTGGGTACGCTGCAGGAAACGTGCGTAGGCGGATTCGTCAAAGATTTCGCGCAGAGTCGCCAACAATATCCGCCAGGCGTTTGCTACGCGGTTCATACTCTCTCCTCTGACAGGCGCGTCATCACGAATGGTGTTTCCTTCACTCGCGCTTCCCTGCTGCCGCTGAGAATGCCGATCCATTGCCGCGCGGATTCGATGAGGACGAGGGCCACCATCAGCACGAGGACCGCGGTAACGGCGGCGTCCAGGCGGTTGTTGAAGATAAGATGCGGCGTAGCTTTGGTTGCGGGCGCTGCCGCGAGTGCGTGCGCTTGGGCGAGGAAACCGATTCGCGGATCTGGATCGAAAATTTTATGCCATGAGGCGGTGAAAGTGACCGCGACTAGCCAGAGCAGCGGGACCAAACTGACGGCCGCATACTTCGCACGATGTAGTTTGACGATGATCGTGGTCGCCACACAGAGAGCGACAATTGCGAGCAACTGATTCGCGATGCCGAACAGCGGCCACAGGGAGTTGATTCCGCCGAGCGGGTCTTTGACACCTTGCCAGAGAAAGACTCCCCAGGCAGCAACGATCAATGCGCTGGTGGCGAGGATCGAGGGATACCAACTGGTACGGCCGAGCGGCTTGTAGATGTGGCCGAGGGCATCCTGAATCATGAAGCGGGCAACACGCGTGCCGGCATCAAGGATCGTCAGGATAAAAAGAGCCTCGAACATGACGGCAAAGTGATACCACATGGCCATGACAGTGGCACCACCAAGGCTTTGCGAAAAGATGTGCGCCATGCCGAGAGCGAAGGCGGGAGCGCCTCCGGTGCGGTTAAATAGGGTCTGTTCACCGACGGCATGAGCGAGTGCCTGCATGTCGGCGGCGGTGACGGGGAATCCCCAGTTCGAGATGGTGGCCGTTGCGGCCGCGGCAGTTTGTCCAACGACGCCGGCCGGGCTATTGATCGCGAAGTAAACACCTGGCTGAAGAACACACGCGGCGATGATAGCCATGACGGCGACGGCGGACTCGGCCATCATGGCTCCGTAGCCCACCATGCGAATTTCAGTCTCACGGGCGATGAGTTTGGGCGTCGTTCCGCTGGAGATTAATGAATGAAAACCGCTGATGGCACCACAAGCGATGGTGATGAAGGCGAACGGAAATATCTTTCCTGCAAAGACCGGCCCTGAGCCGTCGGTGAAGCGGGTGAGGGCGGGCATGTGGAGCGCCGGATGAAGGACGAGGATGCCAATCGCGAGTAACCCGATTGTCCCGAGTTTCACGAAAGTGCTGAGGTAGTCGCGTGGGGCAAGAAGCAGCCAAACGGGAAGCGCGGAGGCTGCGAACGCGTAAATGAGGATCAGAACGGCGAGCGTGGTTGCCGTCAAGGTAAAGACGTGAGCTACCGCAGGATTCTGGGAAGCCCACTGACCTCCCCAGATAGCCAGCAAAACGAGGATGAAGCCGAAGACGGATGCTTCCAGCACTTTGCCGGGGCGAATGCGCCGCAGGTAGATCCCCATCAATAACGCGATCGGTATCGTCATGGCGATCGTGAATGTTCCCCATGGGCTGTCTTTCAGGGCATTCACGACGACCAATGCGACCACGGCGAGCAGGATGATAAGGATCGCGATGACTGCACCATAAGCGACAAATCCGCCAAGGGGCCCAGTTTCTTCTTTGGCCATTTCGGTGAGCGACTTGCCGTCGCGGCGCACCGAGAAGAGCAGGATTACGAAGTCCTGGACGCACCCCGCAAAAACGGCGCCAGCGAGCACCCAGAGAGTTCCCGGTAGATATCCGAACTGCGCGGCGAGAACGGGGCCTACGAGGGGGCCGGGCCCAGCGATGGCGGCGAAGTGATGTCCGAAGACAACCCATTTGTTAGTGACGAGAAAATCTCGGCCGTTTTCGAGACGCTCGGCGGGAGTGGCACGAAGGGAGTCAATAGCCAGGATTTTGGCCGCGATGAATTTGCTGTAGAAGCGATACCCGAGAGCGTAGCAGCAGGTTGCGGCGACGACCAACCAAAGTGCGTTGATGGGTTCCCCGCGATGAATGGCGACCATCCCGACCGCAGCGGAACCAATCAGAGCAACTAGTCCCCAGACAAGAGCCCGCAAACTTTTGTTCATCCGTGTCGAGCATTGTGCAAAATTTGACACGGAAGCGCAATGCCAATTGTGCGGCACACGAAAGGGATCGCCGAATCGATTTTCTTGGCTGATTCTTCGGTTTCGGAGGCCATTCGTTTAGTGGTACTCTATGTGTTCCGAACGATTGCTACCCCAGTGTTTTCGGGCCATTTCGTCACGCCCCAGGAGCCGGGGTGCATTCCGAGGATTCATCCTGAACTCATACGAAAGAGGAACATTGCGATGAGAATTGGCATATTAACCGGCGGGGGCGATTGTCCTGGATTGAATGCGGTCATCCGCGCTGTCGTCCGTAAGGGAATTTTTCATTATCACGACGAATTCGTAGGCTTCATGGAGGGCTGGCGCGGCCTGATTGAAAACCAGAGCATGGAACTGGATCTGGACGCGGTGAGCGGAATTCTGCCCCGTGGCGGAACGATTTTGCGTACGTCGCGCACGAATCCGTCGAAGCGCCCGGATGGATTCGACCGCTGCATCAGCACTTTTGCGGCTCACAAGCTCGATGCATTGGTGGCGATCGGCGGTGACGACACGTTGTCTGTCGCGCAGAAGCTGCATGAGAAGGGCGTGAAGGTGGTTGGCGTGCCCAAGACAATCGACAACGATCTGGGAGGCACGGATTACACGTTCGGCTTCGATACGGCCTGCAACATCGTTTGCGAAGCGATTGACCGGGTTCATACGACTGCCGAAGCGCACAACCGCGTGATGGTGGTTGAGGTTATGGGACGGGATGCGGGATGGATTGCGTTGTACAGCGGCATTGCCGGCGGCGCGGACGCGATTCTGATTCCAGAACGGCCGTTCGATGTGGACAAGGTCGCCGAATCGATTCGCCAACGGCATGAGCGCGGACGCTACTTCTCGATCGTTGTCGTCGCCGAAGGCGCGAAGTTCCGCACCGGCGCAGGTGCTCCGGTTGTGCAGGACATGGGCAAAGACGAATTTGGTCACGCCAAGCTCGGAGGCATCGCTAACATTCTCGCTCGCGAGATCGAACAGCGCACAGGGTTCGAAACGCGCGCCGTGGTGCTGGGGCACATCCAGCGCGGCGGTTCGCCCACCGCCTTCGATCGCGTGCTGGCAACTCGATATGGTCTGGGCGCGATTGACATGGTTCATCGCGCAGAATTCGGCTGCATGGCAGCCCTGCGCTCGAACAAGATTGTCTCCATCACTTTGAAGGAAGCGATCTCGAAGAACCGTGTCGTAGACGATGAGATGATTGAGATCGCAAGCGGTTTGTTCGAAGAGACGGGTGTGAAGGAAGCAGCAGTTAAGTAACGGATGGGAAAGGGCCTCCGTCGCCGTCGGGCGGTGGAGGCCTTTTTTCGTTTATAGCTGATTGTAGGGGAGCTGGAACTGGCGATTCGGAACATGAAGCCCTGGCTGTGGTTTCTGCTGGCTGTTGCCGCAAGCACGGTCAGTTGGTCCTATATGCATCGCGTGCTTCTGCCGTGGGAATACTACGTGAATGTGCAGCGAGGCCAGCTCAAAGCTCAGATGGGAGACCTATATCCGCGCTGGGTGGGAACGCGCGAACTTCTTCTAAACAAACGCAATCCTTACGGAAAAGAAGTGAGCAGCGAGATTCAGATGGGATTTTATGGACATCCCATCGAACAGAGTTATGACAAGCCAGCGTCGGAGATCATCGATGAGCAGCGATTTGTCTACCCGGTATATGTCGTGCTGCTACTAGCGCCCACGGTGCATGCGGATTTCTCGGTGCTACAGATTTGGACTCCGTGGGTCTTTGGGGCGCTGACCGCGATTGGCATCTGGCTTTGGATCGGAATCTTGCACTGGCAACCGCCGGCGCTCGTTCTGGTGAGCGTGATTCTGCTCGTGTTGAGCAGCCCGCAGATTGACCAGGGATTGCGACTCCGACAGTTTGGGCTGCTCGTCGCCTTCTTGATGGCGCTCGCGTGCTGGTGTGTCACGCGGAAGCAGTACTTTATCGGCGGAGCGCTGTTTGCGGTTGCGACGATCAAACCACAGATGGTCGTACTCTGCGTGGCGTGGTTCCTGCTGTGGAGTATTGGCGATTGGAGGAAACGATGGCCACTTGCCGCTGGGTTTTGCGCGGCACTCGGGGTGTTGGTTGGAGCGGGTGAGGTCTTGCTTCCGGGATGGCCGCGATATTTCCTCGAAGGGCTTGACGCTTACCGCAGATACTTCCCCACTACGTCTCCGCTCAGGCTTGTCTTCGGAGATTGGGCGGGAGGGATGGTGTCCGTGTTCATCGTCGTTGGCGTGGCTGCGTATTCCTGGAGAAAAAGGAAAGTCGCAGCAGACTCTGACGAATTTGTTCAGCTGCTTGCACTTGTTCTCATGGCGACTGGGCTGGTTCTGCCATTGTTGACGCCGTACAACCAGGTATTGCTCTTGCTGCCTGTGCTGATGCTGATTCGAGGCTGGGAACGATTGCCCCGAGCAGGGCGAATTGGGTTCACGATGCTCCTGGCCTGGCCCTTTGTGGTGTCTATGGTGTTGTCGGTGCATACGGCTCGACTGGATTCGTTCAATCGCTTACCGCTCTTACCTGCGGTGCTTGCGCTTCTGTTCCCGTTTGTGGTGCCGGTGCTCATGTATTTCCGCCACGAAGATCCTGCCTGAACTTTGTCCGTCGCTTATTGTCGTGAAAGTTGGCGCTGCTCCGATATTATGAAGCGGCAAAATGAGCATGGAGAGACGCGGTTGGCTGACGCTGAAGCGGTTGCGCACACACGGGCTGCTTCTCGCCCTGGCAGTATGGTCGCTTTACATTTGGACGCTTGCGACTCCCGGCCTGCGGGACCGGAACGGCAACTTCAAGGGAACAGACTTCCTGCATCTATACACGATTGGTTCTCTCGCCATCGCTCATGACGGTCAGGCCTTGTACAGCATGGACGCGCAAGCTTCAGTCGCCGCAGAACGCGTGCCCGAAGCCGCGGGAATTCGATATCTGCCTCTTTATCCGCCGGAGGTGTCGATTGCATTTGCACCCTTGGCTCATCTTTCTTATCGATCGGCTCTCGCATTGTGGTGGGCGTTTAGCGCCCTTCTCTATGGAACTTGTTGCTACGTGGTCTGGCGTACGTGTCCACATCTGCGGGATTACGGCGGAGCAGTTCTGCTGTTGGCGGTGGCATTCCCCGGCTTCTTCAATCTGATCGCGTGGGGACAGACCTCCGCCGTCGCGCTCGCCTGCTTTACGCTATTGTTCTTTCTGCTACGGGATCGGCGTGAATTTCTTGCTGGACTCGCGCTGGGCTGCCTGATTTTCAAGCCACAGTTGGGGCTAGCAGCAGCGATCGTCTTCATCGCTATCGGAGCATGGAAGATCGTGGGGGGAGCTGTGATTTCGGCTGCGGCGCAATTAATGGCGGCAGTCGGATATTACGGAATCGATCCGCTCAGGAAGTGGATGGAAACAATGTGGAATCTTAGTTCGGTCTTGCCAGAGCTCGAACCAAGACAGTATCAGACACATTGTTTGCGAACGTTCTGGTCGATGCTCGTGCCCTGGGAAGGCTTATCTCTCGCGCTGTACGTGGCTAGCGCACTCTTTATCCTTGTCGCCACGATTGCTCTGTGGAAGCGCAGACCCGGAGTGCCTCTGCCTCTGCCCCTGCGATTCGCCGCTTTGCTGCTGGCTACGGTGCTGGTATCTCCCCATCTCACCGTTTACGATCTCGTGATTCTGGCTCCGGCAATTCTTCTGTTGGCGGACTGGCTGATTGGTCAGAGCGGCAGGCAAACAGTCTGTGGAATTGGGACTCTCCTTTATCTCGTGTACGTTCTTCCCTTGCTTGGGCCCATCACTCGATGGACGCACGTTCAATTATCGGTCGTGGTCATGTCAGCGGTGATCTTGATGATTTGGCGAATGCAGAGGGAGATGGGAACGGTTGCGAGCCCAACAGCAACGATCTAGCGAGATAAAGATTTGAAAAGCTAGCGCGAATTGCCGTAGAGAAACGACAAAGCTTCAGGAAAGCGGCGCGCCCAGTGCGATTCATGATGGGTCGCGCCTTCGTCGATGACCAACCGCAAGCGCTTGTCGTCCAAGCCAGCTCGACGAAAAATTGCTGCCAATTCCCGAACATCGTCAACCTGACTCTGATCGCGATCAGTGCGGCCGGCTTCGGCAGTGCCGGTTGCTATGAAGATTCGATCGGGCCAGCGTCTTACTGTGCGGCTGTCCTTGATCATCTGCCGGTTGGACGCCCAAAGCGAAGGACTTTCGAGCAGCAAGTGTCCAATCACTCCCGGCGACACGACTGCTGTGTAGAGCGAAATGAGGGCCCCGAGAGAAGATCCGCCCAGCCCGGTGTTTTCAGGACCAGTGGCAATGCGGTAGTTTCGAGCCATGAAGGGCATCACGTCATTTATGAGGAACTTGGGATAACGAGTCCCCTGCACTCGCACGATAACGGGCTGAAGGGAGCGATGCGGCATATATTCGCGCATCCGAGCCCTGGCAGCGTTGTCGATGCCGACGAAGATCATCGGAGGGATCACGCCTTCGCGGATCAGGCGATCTCCCCTTTCGTCGACTTGCCAGTCGACGCCTGTGAAAGAAGTGGAGGGCTCGAACAAATTCTGGCCATCGTTCAAATACAGGATGGGGTAACGGCGCCCAGCATTCTCGCGAGCGTCGTAGCCTGGTGGCAGCCACACTCGAAGGAAACGGGTATTGTGAAACGTCCGACTGTAAAACTCGTGCAGGCGGAGATCGCCAGTTGCGGACTCGACCCGGATCACGCGACCGGACGCCCGTGTGCCCTCACTCTCTATTTGCTGGATTTCTTCCATCAGGAAACGTGCATTCTCAGAATATAACGGCGGCAGATTTTATGCTTTCGCGTCTTTCCACTTTATGAGGATGGTGAAAACGTTGATCAGCGAGATCAGGGCGAGCGAAATAAGGCACAAGATGCACCACGTCATCAGTTTGTACGCTTCGATGTAGGTCAGATAGAGTGCGAAGGCCAATCCCGCCAAAGCCGCGCCCAGCAGTCGGTTTGGAGTCTCCGATTGCCGCCTCCGGAAGGTCGACAGAAAGAACAACGCCGCGTACCCAGCCACTCCGATCGCCGCGACGGGTACTCCCGCAACAATTGAATATTCGCTGCGATTGACGATGTCGCAGCTGAATTTCTCGTTGAAGTCGCAGAATTCGGTTGCGGACTTTGCATAATGGCGTTCCAGCGATACGGCGGAGACGGCTGCACCCGCAAGCGAAAGCACTGCGACTAAGACAAATAATATTCGGTTAATTCGTGACGCGTCGGTCACGGTAATGCGCATCCTGTCTTGTCGCTCAGAGTTTGCAGCGAAAGCACTCCCTCGTGCGGCGGATCCATTCCGAACTGCCAGCTGGGAAATAGCTTCACTCCG
Source organism: uncultured Acidobacteriota bacterium (assembly GCA_963818115.1). Lineage (GTDB taxonomy): Bacteria > Acidobacteriota > Terriglobia > Terriglobales > Acidobacteriaceae > Sulfotelmatobacter. Next base: position 5,156 of record CAWFQZ010000023.1, on the reverse strand, counting down.
GCAACTTTGCACTCAGCCGCCATCTCTTTTTGGCCCCGGATGGCACACTCGACATAGGGTACATAGTGGAATGCGTCACCGAACATTCGCTTTTGATCGGCACAGTGCGGACACCAGTAAAGACCGTACATTTTGGCTTGTTTCGAGGCGAGGCACTTAGCGAATGCGTCGTATTTGTGATCGCGATAGTAGCGCCCACCGAAGTATGCGCCAGCTAGGAGGATCAGCACGACGCCATACATGACGAAGCTTTTCTTCTTCCCTGTCGAAGCGGCGACGCGATCTTCTTGCCGTTTTCGGCGATCGTCAGACATGCTCATCCTTATATCACGCGATCAGGCAACAACGTTTAGAGCCCCAGGGAGGACATCGAGTTCCTCGCAATGAAGAGTCAGGACTTCTCCGTCGACCATGACGTCGACGGGATTGTCGAGGTTGAATTCGATACGGCGCGCAGCCTTGCGTTCGGCCAGCGGATGCTCGATGTGCGTCCCATCATAGAGCCCCGGGAGATTGCGGATCAACCCTAGCCGGCCGATGGGTCCCCAACGAACGTACTCCACGAGTCCGTCACCGATCTCCGCCTGAGGAGCGATCATCATGGTGCCGCCGGTGAACTTGCTGTTGTTGAAAGTAACGAAGAGACAGTTGCGCTGGTCGAAGGCGGAATCGTTTTCAACTCGAATGGGGAATGGACGACGGTTGAAGCGCGCGAGAGTTAGAAAGATTGACGTGAGATATCCGAGTTCACCCCAATTACTAAATCGACGCTCACGAAGGGTGGCAACGTCTGCGGAAAAGCCCATACTCAGCAGATTTATGAAGTGAATGACGCCACCACGATGCCGGAGGCGCATGACATCACAAGGCCGGGAACGACCGGCGAGTAAGGACTCGATCGCATAGTCGACGCCTTCGTCGCTGAAATCGCGCAGAAAAGAATTTCCGGTGCCGAGTGGAAGAAATCCCAACGTCGGACGATCGCCGCCAACCGCCTCCGGGAAAAGACCATTCACAATTTCGTACGAAGTACCATCGCCACCCACCGCGATAAAGTTGCGTATACCCCGCGCGTAGGCGGCTCGAGCCAATTCAGTGGCCTGCCCCGGAGCTGCGGTCGATGCGACTTCGATCTGGAGGCCTCCGGCACGCAGGCGTTCGAGGGCTGGAGTGAGCAGAGTGCCGCGCCGCCCGCCTCCGGCCGCCGGATTCACGATTGCGAGATAGTCTTTCCCCAAGCTTCGATCCAATTTCAGACGAATGAGGTACGAACAAGATACCCGCGCGGCAACAGCCAGACGGCGGTGCTACTTCATAGTCCAACGACTGCCGAGCGCTCCACCGATTTCGCGATCTCTTCGGCCAGTAGCTGCCGCTTAATTTTCATGGAGGCGGTACGCGGGAAATCCTTCTCCCAAACGAGGTATCCGCTCACGCGCTTGAAGTCGGGCAGACGTCGGTTGCGCGACAATAGTTCTTCGAGCAATGTACTGTCGAACGTCTGATTTTGCTCAAGGCGCAAGATGATGACCAGCCCCTCGCGACCGAGCTCTTTTTTCGGCCAGATATAGTTCGCGGCGAAGACCGAGTATTCCTTGACGGCCAAACCATCAAATGTGGTTTCGATGTCCTCGGGGTAGATATTTTTCCCGCCCTCAGTGACGATCATGTTCTTCTTGCGCCCGAACAGCTGCAAATGTCCGTGACGCTCGAAGCGCCCGAGATCGCCCGTGAGCAGCCAGCCATCGACGATGGTTTCGAGCGTCAGTTCGGGATCGTCGAGGTAGTGCGACATGACGGTCTTGCTGCGGACCGCGACTTCGCCGACGCCATCCGCGTCTGGACTCAAGATGCGAAGCTCGACTCCGGGAAGCGGCTTCCCTACCGTATCCGCTCGGAAGGGTTTGAGATCGTTGAGGGTCAGAGCCGTTCCGGCTTCAGTGAGACCATAACCATTCACCACCGGAATGCCGAGATCGTAGAAGAACTGCATTGTCGACGGCTCCATAAAAGCTCCACCGGTGATGAGAGCGAGTAGCTCCCCTCCAAGCCCGCGATGAATATTCGAGAGCAGGATCCGGCTGAGCTTCACGTTCGGGCGCCGACGCGTGAGGATCCGGTTCGTTGCGATCATGGCGTTGAGCATTGCGCGCTTCCAAGAAGGAAGCTCATCGAACTTCGCACGCAAGCCGCGCTCGAGATTCTTGACGATCATCGGAACCAGCGCGACGTAGGTGATCCGATAACGGACAAAGGCATCACGAACGAATTCCGGGCGCAGGGTCCGGAGATGAACGACGCACGCGCCGCAAACGAATGGTCCAATAAAGCCGACCATGAAGTCGATCGCGTGATTTGTGGGCAGGATGCTGAGATAGCGGACACCCGGCCAAAACGGATACCACGCCGTTAGTGATCGGCACTGTTCCAGATAGTTTTCGTGGGTGAGGACGCAGCCCTTTGGACGGCCTCCGGTGCCTGAGGAGTAGACGATGCATGCCACATCGTCTTTCTGGCGCATAACAAAATCGGGTGCGCCTTTGCGCTTGAAGTCTTCCCAGCGGAAGGCACCAGCCAAGTCGGCGCCTAGCGGAGCCTCCGTCACCAGGACAATCTTGGTGCCAATCGCCTGGAAATCGGGTGCCTGCATGATCGCGCGCCACAGATGATATTCGACGATCAGAACCTTAGACTTGGAATGGGCGAGCAACTGAAGGTGCTCGGTCGCGCTGAGTTTGTAGTCGAGGGGCACAAGAACGCCACCGCAATAGAAGATCGCATAGGCCGAGATCAACCATTTCGACTGATTGGTCATAATGATCGCGGCGCGATCGTTAGGATCGAAGTCGGCGTCTTCGAGGGCGCGGGCGAGCGGTAGTGCGATCTCTTTGAAATCGGAATAGGTGAGACGAAGCTTTTCGCGATCACGCTCGGCCTCGATCAAACAGATTTCGGAGGAAAAGCGATCAAGGGCGTCGCGCAGAGCGGCGCCGAGACACGTGTATTGTCGGAGATCAAGCATTAACGCTTTATTTCACCACAGAGGCGCGGAGACACGGAGAAAAGCTTAGTTATCAATTCATTACCTGCCGAAGCTGAGAGTCGACTTCGGGATCGACGAACGGCATCGCTGACACTAGCACTGGGAATTGAGCTACAAGCGGGCCTGAATCTTGCCCGCAAGCGTGCGGAAGTCAGTGACGCCCTGTAATTCGTAGTCCGGCAGTTCGACGTGGAAGTGATTTTCCAATTTCGTCAGCAAGTCGAGCGTTTGAAGGCTGTCGATGCCGAGCGCTTTGAAGAAATCGTCGTCGGGAGAGAGCTTTTCGCGCGGCACCTTAAAATGAGCCGCAGCGAGCGTCAATATCTCGTCCAAAGTCTTTTCAGCTGTTTCCATAAGTAGCCATTCTAATTCAGATTCGATTACGGCAAATAGGGCTGCGCGTCGGTGCTTTCTACGAATTTCTTGAGTCCCGCTTGCACGGCGGGCCGCTGAAAGAGGTCGCAGAATATCTCAATTTCGCGAAGTAATCCTTCGTGGGGAATTGGCTTGATGAATTGCTTGGCAGTTGCCGCAGTATGGCGATCAAACTTTCCGATTTGCGCGGCAGTGGCACGAGCGGCGCGCAGGGATCCGCCCTCCGAAACGACTTGGCTCACCAGGCCGATCTGCTGGGCCTTGGTCGCGTTGAAACTGCGTCCGGTAAGTAGCAGGTCGCGGACGATGGCATTGCCCAGATCGCGCTTCAGGCGCGGGATTCCGCCGAATCCGGGGATCAGTCCCAATCGAAGCTCCGGAAAAGCGAAGCGCGCCATCTTGTCAGCGATGATCAAGTCGCAGACAAGGGCCAGCTCAAAACCTCCGCCGAAGGTGACGCCGCTCACGGCCGCGATCGTCGTCAAAGGGGAAGCGTCGATTCGATTCAGCACGCGGTGGATGCGCTCCAGAAAATCGCGCACACCGTGAACAGCCTGTGCCATGTCCATTGACTGCGAGCGCTGGTAGAGTTCCCGGAGATCGGCTCCCGCGCAAAACCCCGAGCTCATCTCACTATGAATAATGAGGGCATGCGCATCTTTTTCAAGTTGATCGAGAGCGCTGGAAAACTGCTCCAATTCAGTGAGCGAGAGCGATCCAAGTTCGTTGCAGGGTGCGCGGTGGAGCGAGAGTTCGATGACTCCCTGCTTTTTCTCCCACGATAGCGCCTGACCTTTGTGCTGCGTCACTCCGGATGAACCCCTTTTCGCCTATTCCGAACTATACCGCCTGCTTGACTTGATACATGCCGTCGATCTCGGTTCTCATGCGCGACGAAATGAGGTCGCGCTTTAGTTTGCCGTTTGCCGTTAGCATCCCATTGTCGATGGAAAAAGGCTCGGGCCGAAGGCAAAATGCGCGAACTTGCTTGTAGTGCGGGAAATGCGAATTCGCGGCGTCAATCGCGGCCTGCGCTTGATCGCGGGTCGCACTGCCAGTGACGATGGCGGAAAGATAACCACGGCCGTTGCCCACGATCACGACCTGCTGCGCAGACGGCAAGTGGCGGGCAATTTCGTCCTCAATGGCTTCCGGCGCGATCTTGTGACCAGAGCCAAGGACGATCAGATTCTTGATGCGGCCGACGATGCGCCAAGTGCCAGAGCCGTCGATTTCGCCTTGATCGCCGGTGTGGAACCACCCATCGCGCAGCACTTCGGCGGTTTGCTGAGGACGATTCCAATATCCGGGAAAAACATTGGGGCCGCGAATCACGATTTCGTCGTTGTCGCCGACCTTCATTTCGATCCCTGGAATTGCAGGGCCGACGCGGCCAGGCACGGGATTGCGGGGATCGTCCATGGTCAGGATGCCGGTCGTCTCGGTGAGACCATAGACCTGCAGGACTGGGATGCCAAGCATCTTGAAATAATCCTGGGTCTCAGGCGTGAGTGGGGCCGATCCGCAGATCAGAGCCTTAAGATTTCCGCCGACCATCTTCTTTCGGATCGTTGGGAAGACCAGAGAATTGGCCAGCCATAGCCACAGGGACCCTCCAGAGCCGGGATTCGCAACCTTGCGAGCCCACGCCGCTTTCGCGCGTGAATAGATTGCCTGAGCGATCCCGCCCTTTTGTGCGATCTGGTCATCGACGCCGCGACGCATGCGCTCCAGGAGC
>CAWFQZ010000022.1:0-297632 GCA_963818115.1 uncultured Acidobacteriota bacterium | reverse complement strand
GAAGCCGTGGGTGATTTCGTGGCCCATGAAGAGCCCGATGTGGCCATAGTTCAGAGCCGGCGCGGACGGGGGATCGAAGAACGGAGACTGAAGGACTCCAGCGGGAAAGTTGATGTCATTCATGCTGGGGTTGTAATAGGCGTTGACGGTCGGCGGAGACATGCCCCACTCATCGCGATCGACGGGCTGTCCGATCTTGGCGAGCTGGCGGTGAGCTTCGAATTCGGCGGCGCGAAGGTTGTTGCCGAGAGCGTCACCACGCTCGACGTTGAGTCTTGAATAATCGCGCCAGTGACTCGGATATCCGACCTTGTTGGCGATGAGATGAAGTTTTTCCTGCGCAAGCTTCTTGGTTTCGGGACTCATCCAGTCGAGGCTGTCAATGTCGCGGCCGAGAGCGGACTCGATGTCGTGAATCATCTGCATCGACTGCTCTTTGCTTGACGCGGGAAATTGCTGATCGACGTAAGCTTTGCCGAGAGCTTCGCCAAGCGCGCTATCGGTAGCGGCCACGCAGCGCTTCCAACGCGGCTCCTGCTCAGGAATGCCAACGAGCTTGCGTCCATCGAAATCAAAGCGCTCGTCGTCGAGAGCCTTCGGCAGAATGACGCTGGGGAGCGAATGAACGAGTTGCCAGCGAAGATAGACCTTGATCGTCGCGAGATCAGTGTCGGCGATGACCTGGTTGAGACCTTTGAAGAAATCCGGCTCGGCGACGTTGAGTTCTTTGAACTGCGGCGATCTGGTAGCGCTATAGAAATGATCCCAGTTAAGAGCGGGAGTGAGCGCCTGCAGGCCGCTGTTCGGCATCATGTGATAGATGTTGTGAGGATCGCGCTGCGAGGTCACGTCGAGAGAAACTTTCGCAAGCGCAGTTTCGAGCTTCATGATGGCTTGCGCGTCGGAGGCCGCCTGTGTCTCGCTTGAGCCGAGAAGCTTGAGCATGTTCGTGACATGCTGGACGTATTGCTTGCGGATCTCTTCGTCTTTGTCTCCGCTGCGCAGGTAATAGTCTTTCTCGGGCAATCCGAGGCCACCTTGAGCGACGGCGGCGATTTGCTGCGTGGCGTCTTTGAAATCCTGTTGTGAACCGAACCCAAGAAAGGCGTTCACATTGATGAGCTGAAAGTGCGCCAGCAGTTCAGGAAGCTGATCTTTGCTGGAAAGTGCGTTGATGCGATCGAGCTCGGGCTGGAGCGGCGCCATCGCTTTTTTCTGAAGGGCGGCTTCGTCCATGCAGCTGGCGTAGTAGTCTCCGATTTTTTGCGTATTGGCATCGCGCGCGGTACTTGGCGCGGCGGCCTTTTCCAGAATGGCGTGGAGAACCTGGCGGTTGAATTGATCAACATTGTAGAACTGGTCGGAGTAGGGCGAGTCGCTCGGAATGGGATGAAGCTTGCTCCAGTTGCCGCAGGCGTAGCGGTAGAAATCCACGCAGGGGTCGGTGGAGGGATCCATGATCTCTTTGTCGAGGCTGGGAATTAGTTTGAAGGTCTGCGGAGCCTCAGCAGCCTGCGAGAGTGCGAGGCTGGCGGCGAAGATGAGTGCAGCCGGAATCGAGAGACGTATAAAGGATGAGCGCATGGTTCCTCCGGAGAAGAATGATATACCGATCGACGGGTGGGAGCGGAAGACGCGCTGACGACAATCAAAATCCCCACTTCTCGCGCACTAAACGCGCGAGAAATGGGCACCCGGCATCCTTTAGTATCTTCAGTAGAATGATTTGCTGCGATCAAGATTCGAGTCGTCCTTGAAAACTGCTGCCAAACCGACGGGGTTGCGCTATTGGATGTTGCGGGTGCTGGAGGAGTGCGACAACGTCGCCGCCGACTTCAGCGCCGATCCGGTGCACGATTTGCGAGTGTCGCTGCGGCGCTGCCGTTCGATGGCGGACGGCATGATGGCCATGGATCCGGAGAAGGATTGGAAATCCATGAAGAAGGCCGGCAAGGCGCTGTTCCAAATGCTCGGGGTGCTGCGCGATGTGCAGATCATGATGGAGTGGATCGAGAAGCTGGAACTGGGTCCGGTGGCGGCGGCGAGTTTGGAGGTTGCGGCGGGCGACGCGGTTGCGGATGCACCCGCAGGCGCCGTCGAAGAAATAACTGTGCCTGAAGCTGAACATCCGGTGCATGATCACGCGGCGCATTTGCTCGTCCATATCTTGAAAGAGCGCGAGGCACAGCACAAACAGGAAGCTCGCGCGGCGCTCGAAGAATTTGACCGCAAACAATGGAAGCAGTGGAGCCGAACGCTGCCGCTGCGGGCGGCGCGAATCCGGCCGGGAAGCGTGGTGTTCAAGCACCTGGCGCTGGAGCGATGGGCGGCGGCGCGCGAGTTGCACACGACCGCGATGCGCAACCGCTCGCAGGTGGCGCTGCACACGCTGCGGATCGGGATCAAGCGATTCCGGTACATCGTCGAAAATTTTCTTCCGGAAGAGCACAAGCTTTGGAGCGACGACCTGAAGCACATGCAGGACTTGCTCGGCGAGGTGCATGATCTCGATGTGCTGTGGGCGACTGCGATGTCGTGCCATGTGTTTCCGGATGAGGCATCGCGAAAAGTCTGGCATGAGCGGATCGTGGAGGAACGAACGAAGCGCGTGGATGAGTATCGCAGCCGGACCGTGGGCCCCGATTCTCTGTGGAATGTGTGGCGCGCAGGATTGCCGAAGGGCAAGCAGATTCAAGAGATTGCGACGCGGCGGATCAAGCTTTGGGCGAAGGCGCTGGATCCGGACTTCGCGCACTCGGAGCGGGTGGCACGGCTGGCGCTGGAGCTTTATGACGGGCTGGTTGCGGGAGGATTATTTGGGACAAGGCCGGCGAATACTTTGCCTTCGGACGGCGAGTCGGATACTCGCGCGAGCCTGTACGCCGCGGCTCTGTTGCACGACGTCGGAAAGGCGAAGGGGGAGAAAGGACATCATAAGGAGTCGCTGGAGCTGATCAAAAAACATGGGACGCCCCTCGGATGGAAGATGGAGACCATCACGCGGGCGGCGCTGGTGGCCCGATTTCATTGCGGAGCGCTGCCGACCCGAAGTCACAAGGCGCTACGCGATTTGCTGGCCGAGGAACAGAAGAGCGTTATTCGTCTGGCGGCGGTTTTGCGGCTGGCGAATGCATTGGATTCGACGCATGATGGGCACGTCCGGTGCGTGAAGATTGAAAATGCGGACTTGGCGAAACGGCGCAGCAATGGATTTCTTAAGAAGCCGACGCCTTTGGGAAAAAATGAGGCGCTGGTCATTGGGGCTGAGGGATATTTGGATGGAACGCCTACGGCACAGGCGGTGGCTGCGGAGAGATATTTGTTGGAGACGGTGCTGCGAAGGCCCGTGGCGGTGAGGGCAGCGGTAGTGGCGCGGCGTCCTGCGGGAGGCGCGAAGGCGTCAGGGTAGAAGCGGAAACTGTCCAGATACTTTCCTCCCCGGCTTCTCGGGCGTACAAAGAGCAATGATTTTTGGAAACTGGCATCTGCCCACGGAAAATATTCGTCTATGACTCATGCGCAACTGGTGGAACGGGCGGTGCGGTGGCTGCGGGGGTATCGCTGCGGAGTGGTGTTGTCGGAGCAGGCGTGCGTCAGCGGCGAGATGCCGGACGCGATTGGATGGAAGAAGGCGTGTCACTCGGTGCTGGTGGAATGCAAAGTGACGCGCGCCGATTTTTTGGCGGACCGGGTGAAACCGTTTCGACAGAAGCCGGAAAAGGGCGTGGGGAGCGAGCGGTTCTATCTGACTCCGCCGGGATTAGCGCAGGTTGAAGAGCTTCCAGTGGGATGGGGATTGCTGGAGCTGCGGCGCGGGCGCGTTGAGATGGTGAGGGCGTCGGAGAAAAATCTGAGGACGGCGGCGGGATTCCGGTACGAGATGAATCTCTTGCTGGCGAGCCTGCGGCGGGTGGAAGTGAGAATAGAGCCGCAGAGCATCACGGACTTTTTGAAGTGGAAGAACCGGATGGCGGAGTACAACCGCGGAACGCTGCCCGAGGGATTGAGCGCGGCGGACGAAGAGTTGAACGGATTTCTGGAACCGGAAGTACCTTGCTAGTTCACCGCCCGGCCAAAGCCCCTTTATCTTTTACGTCTTTACGCGGCCCTGAAGGGCCGCTCTTCCACGGGCTTCCGATCTGCGATTCCCTTCTCAAACCTTTCTTTCTGCGCCCGCTTTGATCCCTCGTGAAATTCATCATCGGCTTCTTCAACAACGACCGCCAAAATCTTTCACCACAGGGTTCACGCGGTGACACGGAGGAAAACTGGAAGCAAAAGAAAACCGGGCTGGTTGGCCCGGCTTTTCCTCGAGGGGAGGGATGCGGTTACATCCGTCCCGACGCGACTGGCGCAAGCTCCCCAGCTGGCCAGCCGGATAATTGGCGGCGCGTCGGAGAACGCTGATGCAAGTTAGACGCCACCGGTCGGGAGATCATGCGAGACCTTCCTTAATTCTACGGAAATGGTTGATTTTGGATGTCTTGCGATAGGTCGATCAAAAGCCGATGCTCCGGTCGACATGGCCGGAGATTGTGTGCTCTCGGCAAACTCTTGCACAAGATTGCACAGGAAGTTGTGCATGGGGTTAAGACCTAGAGCTGCTCGCAACACCTCTGCGGAGAACTCCGCTTCCCTTGAGAATCCTTATCTTCTATTTTCTCTCTCAGATCCGCGCTTACATGTCGCGGCGGCCTTCCATGGCCTTGAGCATGGTGATCTCGTCGGTGTATTCGATGTCGCTGCCGACGGGGATTCCCATGGCGATGCGGGTGACTTTCACTCCGGCGCGCTTGAGTTGCTGCGACAGGTAGGTGGCGGTGGCTTCGCCTTCGACGGTGGGATTGGTGGCGACAATGACTTCGTCGACGTTGCCGGAGTCGACGCGGGAAATCAGGTTGGAGATGCGGAGCTGCTCGGGTCCGATGCCGTGGAGCGGAGAAATGGCACCGTGGAGAACATGGAAGACTCCGTTGAAGTGCTTCGTCTTTTCGATAGCGGCGATATTGGTCGGTTCTTCGACGACGCAAACCAGGCGCTGGTTGCGAGTGGCGCTGGTGCAGTAGACGCACGGGTCGACGTCGGTGATGTTGTTGCAGACAGAACAGAGACGGAGGTTGGCCTTGACGTCGCGGACGGCGGCGGCGAGCGCTTCGGCATCGTCGTCGCTCGAGCGGAGGATATGGAAGGCGAGACGCTGCGCGCTTTTAGCGCCGACTCCGGGGAGCTTTTTCAGCTCATCGATCAGGCGCGACATGGGTTCAGCAAAGCGATTCATGCGGAATTGAGTAATTGGGTAATTTGGTAATCGGGTAATTTGATAATTGAAAACCGCTAACCACATTGTAACTGCTGGCGGATTGTGCGCCTTTAAATTACGCAATCACCCAATTCTTCATTTGCTCAATTCGCATTGGGCAGGCTGTATTCGAAGTCGTAGGAGTGCTTGCCTTCAGCGATGTTGATGGTCATTTTTCCGGAGAGTCCTTTGAGCTGGCCGGTACCGGAGTCGGGGACGACCGTGATGGTGAGATGGCCGACGCCCTGCTCCATGGTGCCGGAGTGCTGAAGGACAAAAGTTCCGGTGAGCCCTTTGAGCGCGCCTGAGACCTGTTCAATGGCGACGTAAGCGCCAGAACCTTTGACCGCCGTGCCCGCGGTGAGCATGGTGCCCTTTCCGGTGGCCTCGAGATCTCCGTGATAGTGCTTGTCGAGGGACATGCGGCCGAGGAGTGGTTCGGCGGATTTGTCTTCTTCGGGAGTAACCTTTACGTCGAATGGTCCGGCGGCATGGATCGTCATGGAAGCCTCTTTCGGAGCGGTGGATTGGGCGTGGACGGTGAGTGAGACTAGCGAGAGCGACGAGGACGAGACTTGCGCGGCTGAGTTTCATCGAGTGTGCGTTTGTTTCTGGCGGATCGACTGCCGATCCATCTCGGCTATAGTCCGGGGATATTCAGGCCGCCTAGCATGCCTCCAACCGTGGATTGCATCTGGGCGTCGATTTTGCGGGCGGCTTCGTTGATGGCGGCGAGAACGAGGTCCTGGAGCATCTCGACGTCGCCGGATTTGACTGCCTCGGGATCAATGCGCAGGCTGAGAAGTTGCTTGCGGCCGTCCATTTTGGCGGTGACTGTGCCGCCGCCGGACGAGGCTTCGACGACGGTCTCCTGCATTTTTTTCTGCAGGGACTCGTACTGCGCTTTGGCTTTCGACATCAGGTCTTGCAGGTTGAATCCACCCATAGAACCTCTGCTTGCAGCTTCGAGTTTCTTGTTTCAGAGTTTCAGGTTTCAAAGTTTCAAGGTTTCAAGGTTACAAAGAAACAGCTTTGAAACCTTTCTTCATCGCTTCTCGCGGTAGTCAATTACGGTGCGGATTTCGGCGTTGAATTTTTCTTGCATGCGGCGGACGACCGGGTCTTGCTCTGCGCGGCCGCGTCCACCGGGGCCGGGAGCGAGACGCGGGGCGTTGCGTTTGTCCTGCGGAGTCACCGTCGAGCCTGGAACCAACTTGAGTTTGATGGCGCGGCCGAGCACGCCGCTAGCAGCAGCGATCGCGATGCGGCGCGCGTCGTTGCTCATCGACATGTCGATCACGGTTTGCGACTCGGTAATCTTGATGACAAGTTCGTTGCCCTGCACGCTCCATTCGCCGGCTGAAAGCATGGAAACAAGGATGCGCTGGTTGCTGTCGGTGAGTGCCTGGAGGACGGCAGTTTGAAGTTTTTCCAACGGAGCTTCATTTTCGTTCTTCGGCTCAGTGGGCGGCTCGGCGACGGCAACTGCGGTCTCCTGAACAGAAGGCAGCGTCTCGCGAGCGGGCTCCGGCCCTGCCAGTTCAGGGATGTAAGGCGGGACGTCTCTGAGGCTGGCCGAGCGTGGGTGCTCCGGTTGAGTTTCAAGCTGCGTTGCTGGCGCTGCGGAACCCATGATGATCGGCTCCGGCTGGCTCGAGTGCGCTACGATGCGCGGGCCCGGAGGAGGAGTGGACGACGAAGAATCTTCCTGACGAGGCGTGCCCTTGCGGGCCGAGTCGGCAGCAAACGGGCTTACATAATTTGGTCGAGCCGGCGGAGATTGTTCGTGGCGAGGCGCAGCGCCCGATGAATTGCTAACGATTGCGGGTCTTGCGGGCGGCCTTTGCGTGCTTGCGGTTGTCGGCGCCGCTGCTACGTCGCTAAGCAATTGCTCGATGGGCAGCAGCTTTTGGGCATGCGCCATCTTGAGCAGGCCGAGCTCGAGATGGAAGCGCTGTTCCTGCTTATATCCAAGCTCGCCGTGAGTACGAAGCATGATTTGGAGATGGCGCGTGAGATCTTCTTCGCCGAAAAGTTCGGCGATGCGGGCAACGCGCTCGCGTTCTTCACTGGAGATCTGCAAAAGCGCAGAATCTTTTCCCGCAATTTTGGCGACGGTGGCATTGCGCAAGAACCGAACCATCTGGCGAGCGAAGTGGGTGGGACTGTGGCCCTCGCTAATTAGATGATCGACCTGGCGAAGGATTTCTTCGCTGCGGCTCTCGGAAACGGCCTGCATCACTTGCTCGAGAATGTGCGCGGGCGCGGCTCCAACGAGATTGCGAACCGAATCGGCGGTAAGGCGGGCTGTTGAGGAAGCGATGGCCTGATCGAGGATTGAGAGCGCGTCGCGCATGGATCCGTCGCCGGCTTCGGCGAGGAGGGCGAGAGCGTCGTCATCGGCCTCGATTTTTTCGCGGGTAACGAGGTCGCGGAGCTGGGCAACGATGTCATCGAACTTGACCGCACGAAAACTGAAATGCTGGCAGCGGGAACGGATGGTTTGAGGAATGTCCTCAGGCTGCGTGGTGGCAAGCATGAAAACGATGTGGTCGGGCGGCTCCTCGAGCGTCTTTAATAATGCGTTGAAAGCGGCGTCGGTGATCTGGTGAGCTTCGTCGAGGATGTATATCTTGAAGCGGTCGCGGGCCGGACGGTAGCGCGCGGCCTCGCGGAGTTCGCGAATTTCGTCGATGCCACGGTTGGTAGCAGCGTCGATCTCGATGACATCGACGGAGTTTCCAGCGCGAATCTCGGTGCAGGATTCGCAGACGCCGCAAGGCTCAGGGACGGGATGATCCTTGGACCGGCAGTTAAGGGCGGCGGCCAGGATGCGGGCGACGGTGGTTTTGCCGATGCCGCGGTGTCCGCTGAAGATGTAGCCATGGGCGGTGCGTCCCTGCTCGATGGCGTTCTGGAGGGTACGGGTGACGTGCTCTTGTCCGATGACCTCGGAGAACTTCTGCGGACGGTATTTGCGGGCCAGGACGGTATAAGACATGAGGCGAAGAGAAGATTATACGGGATGGGATCGGGCTGAGACGCGAAAACCATCACCACAGGGGGCACAGAGTACGCAAAGAAATGCAGAGTTGCTAAGGTCCGGCGCACGCGATAGGCTGGTGCGACCAAATCGGTATGCGTGCGGCTGCGGCGAGGACGTTGTGGCGGGCCGCCAAGGAGAGATTCCATGCAATTGAAGCTAACGAAGCGGACAGTGGACGGGATTCTGGCAATCGAGTGCAGCGGGCGGATCGTATTCGGCGAAGAGTCGGCACTGCTGCGGGAAGAAGTGAAGACCGCGCTCAGCAACGGAATGAAGCGCATTGTGCTCAATCTCGGCGACGTAAACTACATCGATTCGGGTGGGCTCGGAACGCTGGTCGCACTGCACACGACGGCGCACAATGCCGGCGCAATGATTAAGCTGGCGAATCTGACCAAGCGCGTGGGCGACCTGCTCCAAGTCACCAAACTGCTAACCGTGTTTGAAGTCTACTCCTCAGAATACGAGGCGCTGGAAGCGTTTCGAAAAGCAGCGTAGGTAGCTGCTAGCTTCGAGCTGTGAGCTACTAGCTTTCGAGCACCCCACCTTTGCCGCCTAGAACGCGGCAAAGATGGGGCACCCTTCTTGTTTTGAATCTGCCAGTTTTTCTGGACCACAATACAGTCATGAAGGGAAAGAAACCTGGAATGCGGGCTGGTCAGGATGTTCCTGACAAGGCTGGCATAATGCGGTTGAAAATCGAGCAGGCCGTGCGGGCGATTCCTCGCGGAAAAGTTTCGACTTACGGAGGAGTGGCACGAGCGGCCGGATTTCCGGGAGCAGCGCGGATGGTGGCTCAAGTACTGCGTCGGGGATTTGGATTGCCGTGGCAGCGCGTGCTGGGCGCTGGCGGCGCGATCAAGTTGACTGGCGATTCGGCGATCGAGCAGCGGTTGCGACTCGAAGCCGAGGGCGTTCGGTTTCGCGGCCGGAAAGTCGATATGAAGCAGGGTGAGTGGAAGTGGGGTAAAAGTGGTGGGCGGAAAAGATTAGGGTAGGTTAGGTTTTTGGTGTTGTTGCGGATTCATCTCCAGGGCCTTAGGCAAGCTATAAGGTTAAAATCCTTTCGAATCTTGCGCGCCCTTACGCGCCCGTTAAAGGGCCGCTCTTCCACGGTTGTGCCGGCTCTTCCTTTTCTCTCTTTATTACTTCTTGAATTGGGGGTCGATTTCGACCTGGTAACCGGTGACCATTTTGTTGGTCTCGTTGGCCATGCCTACCACCGACATCAGCTCTTTGAACATGGCGTCGGTCATGCCTTTCTTTTGCGCCGATACCGTGTGAGAGGCGATGCAGTAGTGACACTGGTTGGTGACGCTAACCGCGACGTAGATCAGTTCTTTGGTGAGCGGGTCGAGAGCACCTGGAGCCATGATCTGCTTAATGTCTTCCCATGTGCGCTTGAGGGTCGCGGGATCGTGAGCGATGGCTTTCCAAAAATTGTTAATCCAATCGGTCTTGCGGGTCGCCATGATGTCGTCGTAAACGGCGCGGACTTCCGGGGATGCATCTTTGTATTCGATCAGGCCTAGCGTGGACATGAATTTCTCCGGGTTTCAAAGTTTCAGAGTTTCAAGGTTTCAAGGGTTCATCGTGTCGAGGCGAGCTTCCAATGGCGATGGAACTTTGAAACCTTCGAAACTTGTTATTTCGGAAGCTCTCCGGCCAGCAATTTTCCTAGTTGCGCTGCCGGGACTCGCACGCCTACGTAGAACGTACCGAAGAGGGCGTAGACGGCGCTGACTTCGTCGAAGCGCATTTCGTAAATCAGCTTTTTGAAGACGAGGGGCTCGTCGGCGAACAGGTCGACGCCCCACTCCCAGTCGTCGAATCCGATGGAGCCGCTGATAATTTGCCTTACTTCTCCAGCGTAGCGTCGGCCGACGAGGCCGTGATCGTTCATCTGGCGGGCACGCTCCTCAATCGGAAGCTTGTACCAGTTCTTGTCTTCGCCACGGCGGCGATCCATGGGATAGAAGCAGGCATAGCGGTTCTGCGGAATTTCGGGATAGAGGCGCGGCTTCATCGCTTCGCGATGGCGGTTGAGCTTGCACTCGATCTCGGCCTTCCACTGATCGGAGTGCGGCACGATTCCCTGATCAGTGAGCTCTTTGTAAATCTTCAGCGTGGAATCGTAGAGGCCGAGTTCGATGATCGAGAGATAAGAAGTCGTGGGCTCAAGATAGTCGCTGAGACGCAGATTCGCGAGTTGAAGCTCAGCCTGGTTCAGGTCCGCGAAGGTGTCTCGGAAGTGAATCAGCATGAGGTCGCCCTTGTGTCCGATCAGGGAGAAGAGCGCGGTCTGTCCGGGAGAATGCTTTTCCATGGCGGCGAGGGCGTCGGAAGCTTCCTGTGCGATGGCGGCCTTTTCGGATGTGGGAAGAGCGCGCCACGCGGGCCAGCGAAGACGCATCATCTGATGAAGGACGCTGTATCCCTCAGTGGTGAGGGGAACGGCTGGAATTTCCGTGGCGGCTTGCGGACGGGGCTGGTGAGTCGTCGTCATGAGAGCCTTTCTGCTAGCGGGACTACGAGCGCAAATGGTTATTGTATCTGGTGTAGCGGGGAAAATCGCGGCAGTGATGAAGGGTTGGGGTTGATCAGACTGAGATCCTTCGCTTCGCCTGAAATGCGGCTTCGCTCAGGATGACAATGCCTCGGCAGATTACGGCCGAAGTTATTTTCTTTCCTGTGACACTCGAGCTGTGGTTTCACGGAGGATCAGTTTTGGCTCGACCACGATTTCGGCGTTTTGATTGGCACCAGCTCGGTGAATTCGGCGAAGTAGGGTTTCGGCGGCGATGCGTCCCATTTCGCGCAGAGGTTGGCGGACGGTGGTGAGCGCTGGATTCTGGTAAGCGGCACTTTGGATATCGTCGAAGCCAACGACGGAGACGTCCTCCGGGACACGCAGTTCGGCCTCGCGCAATGCGCGAATCGCACCCATCGCGGAGATATCGTTGAAGGCAAAGAGCGCGGTGAAATGCTTGTGCGAGGCGAGCAGCTTGCGCGCCGCTTCGTATCCGAGTTCCGGGGAAGGTGAGTCTCCTTCGAGCTGAGAGACCAGCGAGCGAACAATCGGAAGGCGGAGACGCCGCGCCGCTTTCTCGATGTTGGACCAGCGAATGGCGGTGTCGGAACTAAATCCCTGTCCTTTGATGAAGGCGATGCGGCGGTGGCCGAGGTCGGCGAGATGCTGAAGGGCAACTTCGGCAGCGCGGACGTGGTTAAGAACGATGTTGGTCACGCCGCGGACTTTGTTGTGGCCTGAGACGGTAACGACTGGTACGGAGAGCGAAAGCTTCCAGGGCGTATCGACGGCGATGAGGCCGTCGATGGAGCGCTCAACGAAGAGGCGCGGATATTCATCGATCAGATCGTCGCGGTGGCGGTGGCTGACGACGAAATAAAAGTATCCCTCTTGCAGGAGAAAATCCTCGATGCCGCTCATGACGGAAGCGGAGTAGCCGTCACTAACTTCGGGGACGATGACCCCGACGGTGAAGCTATGCCGGGCACGAAGCGAGCGAGCAAAGAAATTGGGACGATATTTAAATTTGCGGGCGGCGGCGAAGACGCGATCCTTCGTTTGTTGGGGAATGGAGTCCGCGACGGGAGAGCGATTGATCACCAGGGAGACGGTGGCGGGCGAGAGGGCGAGATGCTCCGCGAGCTCCTTCAAGCTCAGCGGTTTTGAACCGGAGGGCTTTGATTTCTTCTTCGCGGTCACGGTGCGAAGTCTCGCATAAAGAGATTCGAGCCGCAAGACGAGCGGACGCTGGCCACAGCAGCCCTTATTGACATTCGCGGAGAAAGCATTTTTCATATTCAGCGAATGCCGTACTAATGCGTTTTAGCAATATGTGCTTGAACCGCACGGAGGTTCTGCAATGCAATTGTCAAATTCTTGTCTCTTGCCTTTTCACCGTTCGTCCCTATGTCAAAGTCGGCCGGGAGTGGGGCGGCGTGAACTCCCGATCCACATGTCTGCGGTCGCCGCCATTCTGCTCGTTCTCTCCGCGATCGGCTTTGCACAGTCTTCACAGATGACGGAGTGGGGACAGAACGACGCGGCTCTGGATAAGCGCGTCGATTTGATACTGCGGCAGATGACAACCGAGGAAAAGATCGGGCAGTTGGTGCAGTATTCCGCGGGACAGCCGACGGGACCGGGGACGGGACGCAGCGACTATGAAGAGATGATCGCGCATGAGCAAGTCGGATCGTTCTTGAATGTGAATGAACCGCACCTAATCAACCAATATCAACACATCGCGATGGACAAAACGCGCCTGCATATTCCGATCCTGTTTGGGCTCGATGTGCTTCACGGATTCAAGACGGAGTTCCCGATCCCGCTCGGACTGGCTTCGACTTGGGATCCTGCGATTGTGGAGAAAGCCTCGCGCGTGGCTGCAATGGAAGCGGCGGCAGACGGTATTCGCTGGACCTTTTCTCCCATGGTCGATATCGCACGGGATGCGCGCTGGGGACGAATGGCGGAAGGAGCAGGCGAAGATCCGTTTCTCGGATCGGTGATGGCCGCGGCATATGTGCGCGGGTATCAAGGCACTCGACTGGATGCACCGGACAGCATTGCGGCCTGCGCGAAACATTATGTCGGATACGGCGCGGCGGAAGCGGGGCGTGATTACAACACGACAGAGATTTCGGAGCACACGTTGCGGCAGTTTTATCTGCCGCCGTTTCACGCAGCAGAGGAAGCGGGAGTTGCGACGTTCATGAGCGCGTTCAATTCGTTGAATGGAACACCTTCGACAGCAAATGCGTTCACGCTGAAGGAAGTGTTGCGGAAGGAGTGGGGGTTTCGCGGACTTGTGGTCAGCGATTGGAACTCCATTGGGGAGTTGATTCCGCATGGAATTGCGAACGACGGAGCGACTGCGGCGCGCAAGGCGTTTCTCGCGGGCGTGGATATGGACATGGTGAGCAGCCTGTATCACGACAACCTGCAGAACATTCTAAAGTCGGGGCAGGCGAAGGCGGCGGAGTTGGATGAAGCGGTCCGGCACGTACTCCGGGTGAAAATTGCATTGGGACTGTTCGAGCACCCATACGTGGATGAGGCGGCGGCGCCGAAAGCTCTGTATCACCCGGAGAGTCTGGATGCATCGCAAATGGCTGCGGAGAGATCATTCGTCCTGCTGAAGAATGCGAGTGGTACCGATGGAAAGCCGCTGCTGCCGCTGGCGGGGATTACGCAGAATATCGCTGTTATTGGACCGCTCGGGGATGATTCGACCTATCCGAATGGAGCGCCTGCAGGATCCGGGCCACGAGTTGGATTGGCGACGGCGCTGGCACAGCGCATTGGACAGGATCACGTGTCGCGCTTCAAGGGCAGCGGCATTCTGGACGGAACGAACGAAGACATCGCTGCCGCAGTGGCCGGTGCGCAAAAGGCAGATGTCGTGATCATGGCGTTAGGCGAGACGCAGGACATGAGCGGAGAAGCAGCTTCGCGGGCGCATCTTGGACTTCCGGGCCGACAGGAAGAGTTGCTGGAAGCCGTCGCGGGGACGGGAAAACCGGTGGTGCTCATTTTGTTCAGCGGGCGTCCGCTGACATTGCCGTGGGCGTTTGCGCACGTGCCAGCGGTATTGGAGGCGTGGTTTCCGGGAACGCGCGGCGGATTGGCGCTGGTGCGGACGCTGTTTGGAGATGTGAATCCGAGCGGAAAACTGGTGGTGAGTTGGCCTCGGTCGGTGGGACAGGAACCTCTTTATTACAACTCGCTGAGCACGGGGCGTCCGGCGGGAGATGTGGATTTGACGCGGCCTCCGAACGATGTGGTCAGCAGGTATGTGTCGCGGTATATCGACGAGCAGAATTCGCCGCAGTTTCCTTTCGGGTATGGCGGGTCGTATACCAGTTTTTCGTACGGCCCCACGACGATCAGCACAAAACAGTTGAGTGCAGCGGCGCTGAACAAGAATCTGAAGGGCGCCCCGGCGATGATCGCGGAGACCGACGTGACGAATACCGGCGCGAGAAGCGGCGATGAAGTGGTGCAGGTGTATATCCGGCTACGTGGGACGAGTGTGACCGAGCCGGTTCGGGCGCTCAAAGGATTTCAGACGGTGACGTTGGCACCCGGTGAGAAAAAACACGTGACGTTTGAGTTAAAGCCAGAGGCATTCGCCATCTGGAATGATCGAAACCAATTTGCGGCAGAGCCCGCGGCGTTGACGGTTTGGGTCAGCCCGGACTCGGCGCGCGGGACGCCGGCCGAAGGAGCCATTGTTCCGTAAATCTTGGCGCGACGCCACCAGTAGCCCACTTGCGGACTCGGGTTGTCTTCTTCCCTCAGCCCGCCATTGCGTGCTCGCTAATGAATGCCGCCACGGCTGAGCCGTACATCGATGCTTTCCTCTAAGTACACGGTTTTCCCTAAAGACAGCCGTTCGGGACGCCTTTACCCTTACTCAGGCGGATCAATGTCAATCTCTTGTGAGGCATCCGGGGATTTCTCCGGGTCGAAAGGACTTACGACGATGAAATTAAACAAACTTTTAAAGTCAATTTTGAAGACAGCGATTTACATCATGGACGAAACTGCGGACCGAGTAGATAGAGTGTCAGATCGCGCCGCTGAAATGGCGGAGAATGCGCGCGAAGTGGTTGCGCCCAGCGAGAACAACGTGCTGCGCAATGTGATCAGCTTTGCCGCCGGAGTTGGAGTTGGCGTCGGAGCCGGCCTGCTGCTGGCGCCTTCGAGCGGGTCGGACTTGCGCAGTTCGATCACGGGCAAGGTTCAGGATATTGGCAATCGCGTGCGATCGCGCGGCGAAAGCTTTTCGACTGGAACAGATTTGCGATAAGGCGGCCTAGATTCCGCTCGGGTGACTTGGGGAACGAAATCTGCTGTTAAAGGAGAAAGCTGAATGAACTTTCGCAAAGGTGTTGTGGCTTTAGGATTACTGGCAGGAATGGCTGGAGTAAGTACCGGTGTCGTCGCGCAAGACACCAGCGCCAAGCAGGATATGAAGGATGCTGGGCACGAAGCCAAAAACGCTGCAAAAGACACCGGGCACGCTACGAAAACTACAGCCAAAAAGACTGGGCATGCGGTGAAAAAGGATACGAAGAAGGCGACACACAAGACCGCTCAGAAGACAAAAGAAGGGGCCCAAAAAGTCGAAGACAAGACTCAGCCGCAGTAGCGGCAGAGCTAATTTTCTTGGATTGAGCGGGCAGGTTGCCTGCCCGCGCAATTCGAACTCTCCGTAATCCTCTCCGCGTTACTACCCAGTTATAGGGTAAATCCGGTATGGCCCCGCTCGACCTTCCCCGGGACAATAAAGCGCTTCGCGCTGCAACACAAACGGAACTGGCCGATTTGGCGACCATACTTTGCATTGACGACGACCGCGAAACTCTAGAAATGCGCCAGCGAGTGCTGCGAAGCGCAGGATATGACGTGGTTACCGCCCAAGGCGGCCGGGCTGGCCTGGATGTTATTTCTTCTAAAGCCAGCATCGACCTTGTTGTTCTCGACTACATGATGCCGGGAATGAATGGTGACGAAGTCGTCGAACATGTGAAAGCCTCCCTGCCCCAGATACCAGTCATTGCCGTCTCGGCGGTGAGACTTCCTCCTCACATGCTGCGAAGCGTGGATGCCTACGTACAAAAAGGCCAGGACGTTGAGGTGTTGCTATCCGCTATTGCACAGGTACTGGCGGCGGGCACGAAAGAGCGCACGGAAGCGCAGTTCAAACGGACCGTGCTTTGCGCCGACGATGAAACCAACGAACTCGCGGCACGAAAGATGGTCTTCGAATCGGCCGGGTTCAAGGTGTTGGTAGCCCGCAACGGCACACAAGCGCTCGAAACGTTCCGTACTCAAGCGGTGGATGCCGTGGTTCTCGACTACTTTATGCCCGGGTTGACCGGGTTGTCGGTCGCGCGCGAAATGAAACGCCTTCGGCCCGAAGTGCCAATTATCGTGCTCTCCGGATTCGCTTCCCTCCCCGGAGAAACTATAGGCGTGGTCGACTCGTGGCTGCAGAAACGAGACGTCGAAGCCTTGGTTCGAGAGCTAGAGAACTTGATTGAGCGAAAGGCTTCGAGTCCAACGGCGTCACATTGAGACAGACGAAGCGAGCAATCCAGTACGAGTTCCTTCAAAAATGATTCGCGCACATCAGTTTGCAGATGTGAAGTGCCGCGTACTGTTTCTTCTTGCCATGATCCTGCTCTATGGCGCGAAGCAGCAGTGTGGCGCTCTATCGTTCAGTGATCAGGATCAGACTAGTTCTCTGAAACAAATGTCGCTGGAGCAACTGGGAAATCTGCAGGTCACCACCGCCTCCAAAGAACCGGAAGCCATCTGGAAAACCTCAGCCGCGATTTACGTGATAACGCACGACGCGATTGTGCGTTCAGGTGCGACCAGCATTCCGGAGGCGCTGCGGATGGCTCCGGGCGTGGAAGTCGAGCGCATCGACAGCGACAAATGGTCGGTGGGCATCCGCGGCTTTGACAGCCGGCTTTGCCGGTCAGTGCTCGTGGTGATCGACGGTCGCACGGTCTATACCACACTGCTTGCCGGCACGTATTGGGAAGTACAAGACACCGTGATGGAAGACATCGACCGGATCGAAGTGATCCGCGGCCCAGGCGGAACGATCTGGGGGCCGAACGCGGTGGATGGTGTCATCAATGTCATCACGAAAACTTCTTCCGAGACACAAGGAACGCTCGTCACCGCTCGAGGTGGAGATGTGGAGCAAGGGACGCTGACGATGCGTCAGGGCGGAAAGAGCGGAAATCTCAGCTACCGCGGATACGCCAAGGGATTTAATCGATCGCCGGAGTTTCATCCCGACGGTCGCAATTTTGACGGTTGGCATTCGGTGCAGGGCGGATTCCGCATGGACTGGGCGGAGAGCGGGCAGGACGGCTTCACGCTACAAGGTGATCTGTATGACACAAGAGCCGGCGAGAGCGTTGTAGCGACGAGCTATACACCGCCATATTCGCAGGTGATCGATCGGCCGGCAGTGCTTTCGGGAGGCAATATCCTTGGCCGGTGGAAGCGGGTGATGGGAGAAGGCAATGACGTCCAGGTTCAGATTTACTACGATCGGACGAATCGATATGAACCAAATTTCGCGGACCTTCGCGACACGTTCGATATCGATTTTATGGATCGATTACGGGTTGGGTCGCGGAACGAACTATCATGGGGGCTAGGCGCGCGCTTAAGCCGCGGGCACAATCTTCAGGTGGTCTCCGGACTGACGTTCGAGCCGGCGCAGAGATCGGACCGGCTGCTGTCTGCGTTCCTGCAGGATGAGATTTCGATCGTCGATCAGAAACTTTCTCTTTCTCTCGGAACCAAGTTCCTGGAGACTAACTTCAGCCCGTTGCAATTGCAGCCAAGCGCGCGACTGATGTACACGCCGGGGGACAAGCAAACATTTTGGGCCGCTTTCACGCATGCGGTGCGCACTCCGGCGGACGCCGAGCGAGATTTCTTTCTGTCGGGATTTCTCGGGATCGCTCCGAATGGATTGCCCGAGTTTGCGCGGTTCAATGCAAACCGGAATTTCCGTTCCGAAGAAATGAACGGAACGGAACTGGGATACCGGCAATTATTGCGCAAGCGGCTCTTTGTTGATGTAGCGGCCTACTACAACCATTACAGCGATCTATTCAGTGAAGATATCACCGGAGCGTTGTCTCTCGAAACAAGTCCGGCTCCTCCGCATTATTTGTTGCCCGCGGAGTTTGGTAACGGCTTACGAGGGACAACCGAGGGCGGAGAGATTGCGCCGGAGTGGCAGGTGACCGACTACTGGCGGCTGCGCGGTTCGTATTCGTTTCTGGAAATGCACATCAGGAAGGCACCGAACTCTCAGGATGTGGGGACTGCGCCGGGGATCATGGGTTCAAGCCCGCAGCACCAGGTCAGCTTCCAATCGGGATTCGATATTCCTCACGGCGTGACGCTCGATCTGATGTACCGCTATGTGAGTGCTCTGCCAGGACAAGGCGTGCGGGCTTATTCGACGGGAGACATATCGGCGGGATGGAAGCTGAGCGAGCACATCCGGTTGTCGGCGGTCGGACAGAATCTTCTGCAGCCGCACCACCCGGAGTACGGCGGAGATCCAGGGCCATTAGTCGGAATCAAGCGGAGCGCGTACGGGCAGATCACGTGGCAGAAGTAGTGCGAACGCATTCCATTTAGTGCATGCCAACTGTCGCCAGACTTCAGCGCAGGATGCCATCGGTCCGATGGAACATCGGATGGGCCGTAGTCCTTTTCGCGTTGTTCTGTGCAGCGCTACCTGTCTACGGCGCTGACTCGACGGAGCGGCCAACGGAATCCCAAGTCAAGGCCGCTTATCTCTACAACTTCGGAAAATTTGTCCGGTGGCCGGCCGGAGCGAAGCCCGAGACATTTGACATCTGCATCTTGGGCAAGAATTCATTCGAGGCCGCCCTTCGGGAAACGGTGCAGAGCGAATCGATCGACGGAAAAACTATTGTTGCCAGGAATATCGCCAGCGTCCAGGATGCATCCAATTGCAGAATTCTCTTTATCAGCGCTCCGGAGGAGAGCCGCGTCAAAATTATTCTATCGACGATTAAACGAACGGGGATTCTGACGGTAAGCGACATTCCGGGATTTGCAGCGCATGGGGGAATGATCGAACTAGTAAGCCAGGAGGGGCGAATCCGGTTCGAAGTAAATCTGGCGGCGGTAAATCAGGCGGGATTGACGGTGAGTTCCGAGTTGCTCAAGGTCGCGGTGAAGGTAGTCGGAACGAGTTCGGCACCGGAGGTCGGTAAATGAGATTTCCGGCGCAGTCGATCTCGGGAAAAATCACGTGGATGAACATGCTGGTGAGCGGAGCCGCGCTGGTACTGGCGGTAGCCACATTCTTCGCCTATGACCAGCTAACGTTCCGGGAGAGCCTGGTGCATGCGCTCTCGGCACAGGCGCAGATTATCGCCTCGAACAGCGTATCGGCGCTCGTGTTCAACGATCCGCAGTCGGCTGAGGCGACGCTGTCAGCGCTAAAGAGTTCTCCGAACATCGAAGCCGCAGGAATTTTTCGCTCCGATCGAAAAGAGTTCGCCCAGTATGAGAGCAGAGGAACGTGGCAGCCAATCCATCTGCCGTTGATGGCGGATACGACGCATAACGCTTATTGGTTCCGCGATCATCGCCTGATTCTCGTCCAACCGATCGTCTTCCAGGGACAGGGAATTGGATTTGTCTATATGCGATCGGACCTGCATGAGATCGACCGCCGATTAAGGCGGTATGCCGCGATCGCTCTGGTAGTTTTCGCCGTGAGCCTGCTGGTTGCGTTGTTCGTTTCCTACTTATTCAAGGAGTCGGTCGTGACTCCGGTGATCTCCTTGGCGCAATTAGCGCGCACAGTGTCGCAGGAAAAAAACTATTCGGTGAGGGCAGCTCCGAGCAAAGAGAAAGACGAGGTTGCTGTATTGGTAAGCGCATTCAACGAAATGCTCGCCCAGATTCAGGCACGGGACAACCAATTGCAAAAGGCCCATGACGAATTGGAGCAGCGCGTAGCGGATCGCACGCAGGACCTGCAGGTTGCGAACCGGGAACTGGAGGCGTTTTCGTACTCTGTATCGCACGACCTGCGAGGTCCCGTGGACGCAGTGAACGGCTTCGCCTACGTGCTCGGCAAGGACTACGCGAGCAAACTCGATGACAAAGGGAGAGAGTTGGTGGAACACATCCGAAGCTCGGGAAAGCGGATGATGCAGCTGATCGATGATCTGTTGAACCTGTCGCGGGTGACGAGTGGCACGATGCAGCGCGAGGCTGTGGATCTCAGTGGAATCGCACGCAGCATCACAATTGAATTGCGCGAGAGCGCGCCGAATCGAAAAGTAGAATTTGTCATCGCTGATGTGGGTACGGCGGAAGGGGATGCGCGGCTGTTGCGGGTGCTGCTGGATAATCTGATCCGCAATGCGTGGAAGTATACTTCGCGGCGAGATGCGGGCCGGATTGAATTTGGGATGGAGAAGAATAACGGCAACCTGATTTATTTCGTGAAGGATGATGGCGTGGGATTTGATTCGAAATCGGCCGAACGGCTATTCCAGCCATTCCAAAGGATGCATTCGCCGGAGGATTTTCCGGGCAACGGAATTGGACTGGCGACCGTGCATCGCATCGTGCGCCGACACGGTGGTGAAGTCTGGGCCGTGAGTGAAATCGATAAGGGCGCAACCTTTTATTTCTACTTAACCAAGGCGAAGGCCAGCGGCCACGCGACCCAGGTGAACTGAACCTCGCAGGCTTACCAGTCCTCGTTTCTGGCGAGTTCCCTCTCGGTCGGCTATCCTTGATGTCCCTATGAGCACCGGTTTACCCGCGATCGCCGCTCCCGACCGTGGCCAGCCGTCGCGATTTCCCAGCATCACGACTATGATCTGGGCTATTGCACTGGCCAAGCTTGCCTTTCATATCTACTTCAATAACCGATACGGCTATTTTCGCGACGAGTTCGATTACATGTCGTGCGGCGACCATTTGCAATGGGGTTATGTCGATCAGCCGCCACTGATTCCATTTCTCATTCATGTGTGCCGGGCTGTGCTGGGGGATTCGCTGCGCAGCATACGGTTTATTCCCGCGGTGGCGTCGTCGATCCTGGTTGTACAGGCGGCTGTGCTGGCGCGAGAACTTGGCGGACGTCGCTATGCGATTTTCTTGAGCGCACTCTGCGCAGTGGTCGTCCCGCAATATCTTTCGAATGGGTCGCTGCTGGGAACAAACTGTCTTGAACCGAACCTGTGGATGGGATTGGCCTACTTCCTGATTCTTGCCATCAAGCGCGAAAATCCTCGGTACTGGCTGTGGTTTGGGGTAATCGCAGGAATCGGGATGGAGGAAAAATATTCCATCGTGGTGTTTGGCTTCGGCATTGTCGTCGGGCTGTTGCTGACGGAGCAGCGGCGAGTCTTCTTGAATAAATGGATATGGATCGGCGGCCTGGCCGCGTTAGCAATTTTCCTGCCTAATATTTTGTGGAATGTCCACTACGACTGGCCGTTTGTGCAGTTGATGCACAACATTCGCGCGGAGGGGCGCGATGTGGTGCTGGGGCCAGTGGACTTCTTCTTGCAGCAGGTGCTGGTGACGAATCCGCTGGTCGCTCCATTATGGCTGGGCGGAGTGTTAGCGCTGCTCTTCTGGGAGAAGCTGCGGCCCTATCGCGTGTTAGGTTGGAGCTATTTAGTGGCGTACGCAACGTTCTCCGTGCTGCACGGAAAGAATTATTATCTCGCGCCGATTTATCCAGTGCTGGTCGCTGCGGGTGCGGTGGCGCTTGAGCATTGGCTGGATCGCCCGGAGACGGGGAGACCGCGACTCCAATGGGTGAAGCGGGTAACGGCGATCAGTCTGACGGTCAGCGGCCTGCATCTGTTGCCAGTCACGGTGCCTGTACTTTCGCCCGAGCACTTCATCGCTTACACCAAGACGCTGCCGTTTAAGCTGCCGGTAAGCGAATATTCGCACGCTGGTGCGGTCTTGCCGCAGTGGTATGCCGACCAGTTTGGTTGGAAGGAAATCGCGGACGAGGCAGAAGTGGCGTGGAATCGAATTCCGGAGCAGGAGCGCGCGGATTGCGCAATCTTTGCGCAAGATTACGGGCAGGCCGGAGCCGTCGATTTCTTCGGGCGCGCGCATGGATTGCCGGGAGCGCTCAGCGGGGATCGGACGTATTTCTTGTGGGGCCCGCGAGGATATTCCGGCAAGTGCATGATCGTCTTGGGGGACCGAAAAGAGCGGCTGCAGGAGCTTTTCGAGGACGTCGATTTCGTAGGATTGTCGGCGGACAACCGGTGGGCGATGGAAACGCAGATCTCGGTGAACATCT
Source organism: uncultured Acidobacteriota bacterium (assembly GCA_963818115.1). Taxonomy (GTDB): domain Bacteria; phylum Acidobacteriota; class Terriglobia; order Terriglobales; family Acidobacteriaceae; genus Sulfotelmatobacter. The sequence goes on along the minus strand of CAWFQZ010000022.1, from coordinate 275,383 downwards.
GCCGGAAGCCGAAGTTTGGGACGCTGCAGGATTTGTGGCCGCAGCTAAAACACTGGCGGTAGGCCCTCGCCTCTCCCATCCACCTTCCGTCCGCCACAGCTTTTAACCGCGAAGGGCACGAAGTCACACGAAGTGAGGCCCACGCCTTGCCGCTCCTTCCCCGCAGGTTGTAGCATCAAAAGGTTTGGGCATTCATGGATTTCTTTTCAGTAAGGAGACATCATGGCAACCGATACTTTGGCGACACCAGCCACTCTTAGCGACGCAAAGACAAAAGTCTTCAAGAATTTCATCGACGGCGAGTGGGTAGAGTCCTCGACGGGGGAGACGTTCGAAAATCGCAATCCTGCCGACACGCGCGATCTAGTTGGAATTTTTCAGAAGTCCGCGAAAGCGGATGTAAACGCCGCGGTTGAAGCGGCCAAGCGCGCATTTGCCAAGTGGCGACTGGTTCCCGCACCGCGGCGAGCGGAGGTCGTATTCCGAGCGGCAGAGATTTTGATCGAGCGCAAAGAAGATTATGCCCGCGACATGACGCGCGAGATGGGCAAGGTCCTCGCGGAGACACGCGGAGACGTGCAGGAAGCGATCGACGCCGCTTATTACAACGCAGGCGAGGGACGCAGGCTGTTTGGCCCGACGGTGCCGTCGGAGATGCCGAACAAGTTTGCGATGGCGGTGCGGCAACCGATCGGCGTGTGCGGCATGATCACTCCATGGAATTTCCCGATGGCGATTTCCTCGTGGAAGCTGCTGCCGGCGATCGTCTGTGGAAATACGTGCGTAATCAAACCCGCGCAGGATACGCCGCTTTCGACCTTCAACTTGGTGCGCGCGCTGTATGACGCGGGATTGCCCAAGGGCGTGATCAACATTGTGACGGGATACGGCCCGGAAGTCGGAACGCCTCTGGCCGAGCACCCGGACGTACGCGCAATTTCCCTGACCGGGTCGTCGGCGGTCGGGCGCATTGTAGGCGGTATCGCGGCCCAAAGCTTTAAGCACTGCTCGCTGGAGCTGGGCGGGAAAAATCCGATGATTGTGCTCGACGACGCGAATCTGGATCTGGCGATTGAAGGGGGTTTGTGGGGCGCGTTTGGCACGACGGGCCAGCGCTGCACCGCGACCAGCCGCATGATCGTGCAGAAAGGGATCTATCGTGAATTCGTGGATCGGCTGGTGGATCGCGCGAAGAAGCTGAAGGTTGGCAACGGACTCGACGAGACCGTCCAGATGGGTCCGGCCATCAACGAGAAGCAACTGGAGACCGACCTGAAGTATGTCGAGATCGGCAAGAACGAAGGCGCAAAGCTGGTGTGCGGCGGCAACCGGCTCGACAAAGGCGACTACCAGCACGGCTGGTTCATGGAGCCGACGGTATTCACTGATGTCGATGCGAAGATGCGGATCGCGCAGGAAGAGATTTTTGGGCCGGTGGTATCGATCATTCCGTGCGACGACCTCGAGGACGCGATCGAGATTGCCAATGGCATTGAGTACGGTCTGTCGTCGGCGCTGTATACGAAAGATGTGAATAAAGCATTCTCAGCGATCCGCGATCTGTATGCCGGGATCACCTACATCAACGCGCCAACGATTGGAGCCGAGGTGCACTTGCCATTCGGCGGTACAAAGGCAACGGGGAATGGCCACCGAGAAGGTGGAATCGGCGCGATCGATTTCTATACCGAGTGGAAGTCGGTATACGTCGACTATTCCGACAAGCTGCAGAAGGCCCAGATCGATCGCGAGGACTAGGGCTTTTAAACCTTTCACCACCGGGTACACAGAGGCGCACAGGGGAAGGCTTTCGCTTCGGTACGTCGGTAATCTTGTTTGGGGATTACCAACGTCTACATTGCTGAAACGAGGCCTCCCCGGGCCTTGATACTCCATTTGGGGTCACCCTGTGAACGTGCGTCCTCATAGCAGACACCGTAGTCTCGTGGGCATTCGTCTTTTTCTCTCCCTGGCGGCGATAGCGGTGCTTTGCTGCCTATCCGGCATTTCCGTTCATGCGCAGGGCGCTCTGAAGTCCCGGCGCAAGGCCGTTGTAATGGTCGAACCGGAATATCCGACAGTATTGAAGACCGGACGTTTTGAAGGGCAGGTTCGCCTGGATGCCACCGTGCTACCGAATGGGAATGTGGCGAATGTCCAGATCAGAGGCGGCAATCCCATGCTCTGCCAGTACGCCGCGAAGGCCGTGATGCGATGGAAATATGCACCCGGGCCGGCACAGACCGTGGAAGAAGTCATCTTCAACTTCAATCCAAACAATCCCTAGGGCTCATCTCATTCTGCCTCGCTGCCGGAGAACTGCCTCTGGCAGATTTCTGCGTGCGTTTGATCCATCCCATATAGAATTTCTTTTTAGCCCCGGCGCAGTTCTGGCGTCGCGGTGAGGCTTTCCGATGACAACCATGAGTCGAGCTCGCGAGATTTCTTCTGCTTCCCGACTGGAAAACGTCCGTTACGCCATCCGCGATCTGGCGTGCGTTGCGGACGAAGTGATCCAGCAGGGGCACAAGGTGCTTCCGCTGAACGTCGGCGACCCGCTGAACTTCGATTTCCAGACACCGGCGCACATTATTGACGCGGTGGCGAAAGCCATGCGCGATGGGAAGAACGGATACGCGCCGTCGCCGGGAATTCCGGAAGCGATCGAGGCGATCCGCGGCGAGGCTTCGCGCAAGGGCATCACGACTGTGCGGGATGTATTCGTGACTTCAGGCGTGAGCGAGACAGTGGATCTGTGCCTGTCGGCTCTGGTAAACGCGGGCGAGGATTTTTTAACGCCGAGCCCGGATTATCCACTGTATTCGGCGGTGCTGTGCAAGCTGGGAATCCGGCTGAATGCGTACGATCTGAATGAAGAAGATGCGTGGCAACCGGAATTGGCGGACATCGAGCGCAAACTCACGCCGCGGACACGTGGCATCGTGCTGATCAATCCAAATAATCCGACCGGATCGCTGTGCACGCGGCCCATGCTCGAGAAAGTGGCCGAACTGGCGCGGCGACACAATCTGATTGTTTTCTCGGACGAGATATACGACAAGCTGATTCTCGATGGCACGCCGCATCTGGCCTTCGCGGCGGTTGCGCCGGATGTGCCTTGCGTGACCTTTGGCGGGATGTCGAAAAACTATCTGGTACCGGGATGGCGCATTGGCTGGGGCATAGTTTCGGGCGATGCGGCGGCCGTGAAGACGTATACCGAGGGCGTGCACCGGCTGCTGCGGGCACGGCTGTGTGCAAATCATCCGGAGCAGTACGCAATCAAGCCCGCGCTCGAAGGGCCGCAGGATCACCTCGCGGAAGTGCAACAGAAGTTACGTTCGCGGCGGGATCTCACGCAAAAATGGTGCGAGGCGACCCCTCGGGTGAGTTGCGTGGCGCCGCGCGGAGCGTTCTATGCGTATCCGCGGATCGATATTCCGGAGAGCGATGAAGTCTTCGTGAAGGAACTCATTCGACAAAAGCACGTAATGGTAGTGCATGGATCGGGTTTCGGACAGAAGCCGGGAACGCAGCATTTCCGCATTGTATTCTTGCCGGATGAAGCGACGCTGACCAAGGCGTATGCAGGCATTGCGGAGTTTATTCGGGAGCGGTACGGGAACGGGTGAGGCACAGGGGCTAAAGGCCGTCTTGAATTAAGGTGACATGATGCGGCCCTCGAACGGCCGCGCTTCTACGGTGGTTTCACCTTTCATCCTCGCGTTGTACCCTTTCCGAATGGTTATGAATCTGCTTAAATCAAAGTAGCAACACCGCGTCGGGAGCGGTGTTCCAACTATCGTGGTCGATATTCATTCGCACATTCTTCCGGAAGTGGACGACGGTCCCAAGTCCTGGGACGTCAGCGTAGCCATGTGCCGCGCGGCCGCGGCCGACGGCATCACACACATGGTGGCAACGCCCCATGCCAACGAGCGGTACCAATATGATCGCGAACATTTGAAGGGCGTGGTGGCGCGCTTGCAGGAGTTGGTCGGAGACGAGCTTCAAATCGGCTTGGGCTGCGACTTTCACCTGTCGTACGAGAACATACAGGATTCTCTGGCGCATCCGAAGCGTTATGTGATCAACGAAACGCGATACCAGTTGGTCGAGTTCAGCAACTACAGCGTGCCAGAACAGACGACAGACTCGTTCCACAAGCTCGGAGATCACGGGATCACACCAGTGATCACGCATCCGGAGCGCAATCCGATCTTGCGGGAGAGCCTGCAGCGGGTAGTGGAGTGGGCGGAGCAGGGCTGCGTGGTGCAAGTGACAGGATCGGCATTAACGGGATTCTGGGGCGATCGTACGCGGCGCGCGGCGCTGTGGCTCCTCGAACGCCAGGCTGTGCATGTGCTTGCGACCGACGCGCACGAGATGGAAAAGCGTGTGCCGATTTTGTCGACAGCGCGCGACGCGGCGGCGGAAATCTGTGGAGAAGAGATCGCTGAAGCGCTCGTGGAGACAAACCCGCGGGCGATTATTCAAGATGAACCGCTGCCCTATTTCCCGAAGCCTGTGGCTGGCACGAGTTATCGGAAGGGGAATGGGTAGTAGTGAGTAGTGAGCCGTGAGCTGCGCGCAGACAATGGTGGTTCCTCAATAGCCACGAAGCCGCAAATATCTCTTCCGAGTCATACCTCACTCCACTCTTGTCCACAAATGCACGGGTCTTCCTCGAAGCTGCGCTTCTGGCGGTGCTATTCCCTGATGGCGGATGTACTTCCTGCAGGACATCCAGCTCTTATTGCGGGCTGGACGTGCTTGTTGTTGCCGGGGTGGATACGGCTGGCGGGTCGGCTACCGTGGCGGGGCTGTTGGACGTCGGCGGGAGCGATTCGGATTTCGGAGCGTCCGGGACTGTGGTCATCGCGCTTTCCGGATTGAGCAGGTGATCTTTGCTCGGCCCAAGGCCGAGTTTGATTAGGGCGCGGGAATCGGGAACCGTCTTGCTTTGCCATCCGTTGTCGGCCTGGAAGCGGCGCATTGCGGCTTCACTGGCATCATTCCAGCTTCCTGTGGCTTCTCCGGTCAAATAATGTTGGCGAATCAACGCTTCCTGAATGGCCTGCGCGCGCTCAGAATCGATCTTCTGCTGGCCGCGAACTTTCGCCGACTTCTTCTTGTGACGCGAAGAACTCTTCGACGATGCGGTGTGGGTTTTGGAAGAAGACTTTGTGGACGAAGTCGAGGAACTCGTCTTGTGTTTCGGAGTAGTCTTCGAGGTTGTGGGCTTCGCGCTGTTGTCGGCGGAAGTCTGGGTAGCGCTCGCAGGGATAGCTAACGCACAAATGAGCAGTAGCGCACAAGTCGCGCTTACTTCCCTTCTACGATTTTCCCATCGAACGGACAATATCGAATCCACCTCGCCGCTTTCTCCCCACTTTCGATCTAGCGACGCCCAATTTGAAAACAAAAAGTCCAACAAAGCCGGCACCACGCTCTTCGATCTCTTTATCATCTTCGATCTTCGAGCGTAGTGCCAGCCCTGTTGGGCGGATTTGCGTTACGGAAGTGTTCCGGCCAGGAAGATGGTTCCGTCCTGACGGGACGATCCGCGCTGCCGGACCAGGAAGACCACGTCTTGCCCGCTCTTCAAGCCCGACTCGATGCGGCTGAAGTCGTCTTCGCTGTTCACCGGCTGCTTATTGATTTGCAGAATGATGTCGCCGCGCGCCACGTTGACGTCTTCGGCGAACGAACCTGGCTTTACATCCTGCACAATGACTCCCTTGCCGGCTTCCATATCGAGCCGGTCGGCCATTTCGGGGGTCACCTTGCGAACGGTGAGTCCGAACTTGCTCTGCTTGGGAGCGTTGTCGTCTTCACTGTTCTGGTCATCACCCAGGCGAGCCGCGAAGAGCTTGGCGCGGTCTGCCGTGGTGACGGCGGCTTCCTGCGTCTTGCCATTGCGAATGAAGCCGAGCTGAACCTTCGTCCCAGGCTTACGCGAGGCGATGTAGTCGACGAGATCTCCGCCCTTGACGACTTTGTGGCCGTCGACGGTGGTGATGGTGTCGCCGACTTTCAGGCCCGACTGATCTGCCGGGCTGCCAGCCACGACGCTGGAGATCGTCACGCCGCTGCCCGTGCCGTAAACGCGGGCGATGGCGGGATTCTCTACCTGATCGAACATGATGCCGATGGAGCCGCGAGAAACTTTGTGCTCGGGCCCAGTCAGCTGGTTATAAACTTCGACGACCGTCTTAGATGGAAGGGCGAATCCGATGCCGGCATAGGCATTTGTCTCGCTCAGAATGGCCGTGTTGATGCCGATGACTTCGCCGTTCATGTTGACGAGCGGTCCACCGGAGTTGCCGGGATTGATCGCAGCGTCGGTCTGAATGAAGGTCTGGAACTGGCGGCCGGGAACAATATCGCGGCCCTTAGCGGAGACGATTCCGGCAGTGACGGTGCCAGCTTGGCCGAACGGGCTGCCGATCGCGAGTACCCAGTCGCCAACCTGCATGCCGTCGGAGTTGCCCATTTTCGCCGAGGGCAACGCATGTTCGACTTCAACCTTGATCACAGCCAGATCGGTTTCCTGATCGGTGCCGATCACTTTGGCATCGTGCTGCACGCCTGGGGGATCGTCTTCAAAGCGAACGCGAATGCGGTCGGCCTTCTCGACGACGTGCCGGTTGGTGACGATGTAGCCCTTGGGATCGACGATCACGCCGGAACCGAGAGAGCGCTCGCGAATGGAACCGTCTCCAGCGCCACCCTGTCCCGGGACTTGTCCCGGGCCTTGACCGGGCGCACCAAAGAAGTGGTTGAAAAAATCGTCCATGCCGCCACCGCCGTCTTCGTCGTCGTCCTGTCCGTTCCCGCCGCGACGTTTGTGGACGTTCTTGATGGTCGATTCAGTATTGATATTGACTACGCTTGGCTCCAACTGTTTCGCGATCGTAGAAAAGGTGTTCGACATCTGCTGCGGCGAGGGCATGGTCAGCGGTGTTACGTCGCTTTTCTGCCCCTCCTTACCCTTGACCCCGTAGGAGATGACCGTGCCGATCAGAATGCCGACCGAGAGAGTTGCCAAGATACTCAGCGTGTAGACCCAACGATGGGTCTTCATGCGCATCCACATTGCGCCCATATGTCTACTTCCCTCCAGAACTTGTAAGCCCCTATTAGTATACCCATTTACGCAACGAGGCCGAAGGTGCGCGGGTGTTCCCCTTTTCTATGAGACGAGAGGCATTGGCTGCTGGTTAGACGCCTAAATGTGGCAAATCGTTTGATCGAACCGGGGCGAAATCACTTTGGTTCGTAAACTGTCTTTCCGCCTAAAACTGTTCGTAAGACCTTCGTGCCCAGGATCTTCTCGGGCGAAACTGCAGTTACGTCGCGGTCGAGGACGATGAAATCAGCAAGCATGCCGGGAACAAGCTTGCCCTTTTCTTTCTCCTCAAACTCGGCGAAGGCAGAACCCGCAGTGTACGCGGTGATGGCCTGATCGATAGTGAGGCGTTCCGCTGGAAAATATTCCTGCTTGCCGTTTTCGCTCTTGCGCGTAATCGCCGCGTAGAGTCCACGAAAGGGCGTTACGGGCTCGACAGGATAGTCGGTGCCGAAAGCCAGTCCGACTCCCTTATTCAGAAACGACAGCCATGCGTAGGAGGTCGCTGCGCGCTTGGGGCCGAGGCGATCCTGCGCCCAACGCATGTCGGTGAGTACGTGACTGGGCTGCATGGAGGCAATGACCTTCAACTGCTTGAACTGGGCGATCTCGGTGAGATTCGTGACTTGGGCGTGTTCAACGCGCAGGCGGTAGTCGTCGCCGCCATCGGCGGCTTTGACATGGGCCTCGCGCGCGGCTTTCTCGGACTCGGCGAAGGCGTCGAGGGCCATCTGCACCCCTTTGTCGCCGATGGCGTGGAAGCCAACTTGAAATCCCGCAAGCACGCGCTCTTTCGTCATGTCATTCAGCTTGGCCGCTTCGTAGCGAGGTAAACCCGAATTCTTCGGATCGTCAGAATACGGCTCAATCATGGCCGCGGTATGCGAGCCCAGAGAGCCGTCCATGAATCCCTTGAGCATTCCCGTGTGCAGCATGAGATCAGCCTGCGGATGCGATGCGCGCTTGCGGTTCAGATCATCAACCGACTCGTCGAACGGAAGCCATTCCGAGATGCGAGCGGTAAGCTTGCCTTCTTTTTCGAGGTCTTCGTAAATCTGAAAATTCTCCCAGTTCGGCGAATAATCCTGCGCAGATGTAACGCCATGCTCGGCGAGATCCGCCAGAGCGATTTCAAGGCCTTGTCGGCGTTGATCGTGAGTGCGCTTGGGGATGACGGCCATAACCGCGGCCTGCGCCGTTTCCCGCAGGATGCCGGTAGGTTCGCCATTCTCGTTGCGGTCGATATGTCCACCCTGCATATCGCGGCTGGCGAGCGTAATGCTGCCCAATTGCAGCGCTCGCGTGTTGGCTACGGCGATGTGGCCGTCTATGCGGACCAGGAAAACCGGGTGTCCGCTCGAAACTTCATCGAGATCCCAGCGCGTGGGCGTCACTTTGACGGGCCAGAGGGTTTCATCCCAGCCGGAGCCGAGAATCCATTCGCCCGCTTTCGCTTCTTCAACTTTTTTCTCAATCCGGTTGCGGAATTCGTCGAGCGACTTCACCCCTGTGAGATCGACGCTGAGTTTGGTAGTTCCGGCGTCGTCGAGATGAAGGTGAGCGTCGTTGAATCCAGGCATGACGAAATGTCCGCCCAGATCGATGACTTGGGTCTGGGGACCTTTCAGCTTTTCGAGGTCGAGAGTCTTGCCGACGGCAAGAATGCGATCGCCCTTCACTGCAATCGCTTCTTCTCGCAGGATGGAACTGAACGGCGTGTTCGCGGGTACGCCCGTGTAGACATTCGCGTGGACGAAAAGGAGATCGGCCTTCGGCTTGGCATCCGCTGGCGCAGTGTTCTGCGCCAGACTCCATGCGGACAAAATGCAGATCAGAATTGCGTATGCCAGACTCGTTCGACCCAGAGTTGTTTTCCCCATTCGACTCATTCCCCCACCCCCGCGAGTGCCAGCATCGTCAGCAAAATTCGTTTGAGACCCAGTTCCCGACCGTTGGAATCGAACCATTCCTGCAAGGTATGAGCTCCGCCGCCCGAGCCACCGCCGCCGATGGCAACCGCTTCGAGGCCGAGCGAGAGCGGAATATTCGCGTCCGTGGACGCTCGCTGCACCTGCGCCGAATTGGCAAGTTGCGCATCGACCGCCCGCAACACAGGCAGCATTCGCGCGCCCGGCTGCAGCTCGCCGGCTGGACGGTTTCCGATGACAACGATCTCGCAGCTCACGCCCGAAGGTCGCTTCTGAGCCGGTGAACGCATCTCCGCGGTCATCGTCTCATCTTCAACGGCGCGGTTCAGGGCAAGGCGCATCGATTGCTCGAGGCGCTCCATCTCAGCCATCGAAGTCGATCGAATGTCCACTTTCATGCTGGCGGATTCAGGAATCGAGTTGACCGAAGTGCCGCCGCGAATGACTCCGATGTTGAAGGTGGTTTTCGGGGAGGCCGGAACCGTGGTCGCGGTGAACGTCTCGATCGCCTTGGCGAGAATCACGATGGGATTGGGCGCTCCGAAATCGCTCCAGGAATGACCACCGGGGCCGCGCACGATAACCTCGAAGCGGCGGCTGCCCAGAGCCTCGGCGACAATCGTGTCGGCGCCAGCGCCATCAAGGACCAGGCTGTAAGCGATGGAATCCTTCCATCGCGGCGTGGAAAAAATGTGGCGCATGCCGCGCAAATCGCCCTCGCCCTCTTCTCCGACGTTTCCGATAAAAACAAACGGCAGCGCGTGACGGATTCGAACCTTGCTGAGGAGCGTGGCGATCGCCAGCATTGCTACCACGCCTGCTCCATTGTCGGAAACGCCCGGGCCGTAGATGCGGCTTCCCTGCTGGCGAATATTCAGTGGCGTGTTGGCCGGAAAGACAGTGTCGATGTGCGCGCTGAGAGCTACGTGACGACGGCCAAATCCGGGATGGATACCGAAAACATTGCCGACGTCGTCGATCCGGACGTCGTCGAGACCCGCCTCACGAAAACGCTCAGCCAGCCACGCAGCGCGCGCCGACTCCCCAAATGGAGGGGCGGGTATGCGAGCCATCTCCATTTGCCAGTGAAGCAGTTGCGGCTCTTGCGTGCGAAACCAGTTGAAGGCCGATCGTACTTCGGGCGACGCGGCCAAGCGAGCCACTTCATGCTGAATGTCCTGCACCATTTCCTGCTTGGAGGAAGGCACAAGATCGGACGAGTCCGTGCGAGGAGGATTCGGGCTCATGAGAAGTTATGCGTTAGTTTACAACCATTTGCAAGGATTGGGGATAGCGAAGCGGGGCCCGCGGCGTTACGGAAGATATGCGCCACGGCTGTATTTTATACGCGAACGGAACTGTGACTTTTGCGTGCTACGGCAGCGGCCAGCTCTTGTGTGGCGGGGACCGCAATCCCATGGCGCTCGCCCCCACGCAGAATCGGTCCGGCAATGGCGTCGAGTTCGGGCGGATTGCCGCGTTCGACGTCCTTCTGCATGGAGCTGCGCATATTGCCGGGCATCTTCATCACGCCGGCAATCACCTTGTCGGCATTGACGTCCGCGCCTTCGGCAGCACCGACCGCGCACGCTTCGCGGATGCACGCAAGCCCCAGTTGTCTCCACTCAGGGTCGGCCAGGACTTCACCGGTCGTCTTGTCACCAGCGGTGGTCGTCAAGGCGAAGGGCGCGAGAAAGACGAGCTTGCCCCAAAGAAGAGTCGGCTCGTCATCGACGAAGCGGCATCCGAATCCCAGCTTCCCAAGTTGATCAACTGTCGGACCGAGCAAGTTTTTTCCCGCGGAGGAAACATTCAACAACGCGAATGGAGAGCGATGAATGAAGTGTCCTGGCGAGACGCGTTCGGTCTCAACCGCGATCGTGGCCGGAATGACTTTTTCGGCACCATATTTTTGCCGCAGCAAAGCGACGTGATCTATACCGTTGAGCAGCGGCACGATCGCGCCGACCGCCGCTGGATTCGCCACCGATGCAAGCGCGGCGTCGAGTTGCGTAGCCTTCACCGTGAGCCATAGAACGTCACAGGGAGGAACTTCAGCGCCACGCTCGACTGGCACTTCGAAGTTTCCGAACGCGCTCTCGAGTTTTAACTGCCGTGGATATTGGGCAAGAGATTCAGGCCTCACGACCATGGTGACGGCGGCGCCATTGCGCGCAAGGCACGCGCCCATGAGGCCGCCCACGCCGCCAGCACCCAGAATCGCGTGTCGCAAGGGGGCAGGCATACGGCTATTTCTTATTAAGCGAGGCCGGGACGCACTCGAGGATTTCGGCTTCGCTGAGCGTGTGATCGCTCTGCTTGGCACGCAGGTAGATGCGGTCGACAACCTCCTCCGCGGCGGGAATGCCGTGGCGCTCGAGCCAGAACAGCACATTTGATTTGCCGCTCATAGGGCCGACGTCGATGATCTGGTCCATACCGAATACATGCGAGGGCACGCCGGAATAAACCGTGTTGGCGAGCACGATATCCTGCTTGTGGTAGGCCTTGATGATGGCGGCAGCGTGAACGCCGGTTGCAGTGCGGAAGGCATCGTCGCCGACCACCGGATAATTTGCCGGAATCGGCACGCCGGTCGCACGCGAAACTGCCTGGCAATATTGCTTGAGCTTGGTGAGATCCTGATGATCCCAGGGCGCGATGCCCATGAGCTTGAGGTTGACCAGCATCTGGTCGATCTGTGTGTTGCCGACGCGCTCGCCGAGTCCGATCGCGCATCCGTGAATGCAGTTCGCACCGGCGATAATCGCGGCCATTGAATTGGCAATCGCCAGGCCGCGATCGCTGTGACCGTGCCAATCGACGCGAACTTTTTCTCCCGAGGGCTTGACGACTTCTTCGATCACGAAGCGAACAAGAGCCAACGCTCCCATAGGCGTCGCGTGACCGGCGGTGTCGCAGATGCAGATAGCGCGCGCTCCGCAACTGATCGCAGTCGCATACAAGCGCTTCACGGTTTCGGGATCGCAGCGACTCGTGTCCTCTGTAACGTACATGACCTCGAGCCCGAGTGAGACGGCATATTTGATGGCCTTTTCGGTGGTTTGAAGAAGGAAATCGTCGGTCCAGCCTTCCGTGAAGCGGCGAATGGGGCTCGATCCTATGAAGGTTGCGGCCTCGATGGGCAGCCCGGTCTTCTGCACGATTTCGGCGATCGGGCGAATGTCGTTCTCGTGCGTGCGGGCCGCGCAGTTGGCCTGAATCTTCATCTTATGCGCGACAATTTCACGAGCGAGCGCGGTCACTGCCTCAACCGCGCGAGGACCGGCGCCGGGCAGTCCGAGATCGAGAGCGTTGATCCCGAGCGCTTCCATCAGATGAAGGATTTCGATCTTCTCCGGGATCGAGGGATCGCGGACGCTGGGCGATTGCAGACCGTCGCGCAGGCTCTCGTCATTCATCAGCACCGGACCGGGCGGCTTCAGTCCAGGCGGGTGATTCTTATTCCAGTCGTAGATGAGGTCGGAGGTGTTCATGCAAAAGCAGCTTTTAGCTACTAGCTTGTAGCAAGTCTGAGCGGAAACACGCTAGAGATTTTGCAACTATAAGAAGAATTCTTTCGGATCCCCAGATCCAACTTTCTCCACATTCGTGCCTGGCTAGAAGCTAGGAGCTAGCAGCTATTTTTCCTTCGGCGGCAACGTCAGCCCAAATACTGAAATCATCCCCTGTCCAGCGACATTGGTCTTCGTCTCGCCGGGTGTGGGTAAGTACAGGGCTTTGCAGTTTTCGCAGCGATAGACTTCGGCCTTTGGTCCCCAGGCTTTTTCCACGTCGCCGCACTCGCGCTCGACCACATCAGTCATGTAGAACCATAACTTTAAATGGCCGCCGCAGAATTTTCCCTTGGCATCCTTTTCGTTGCAGGCGCGCTGCCCGGCCTTTTTTACTTTCACTTTATGGTTGGGAAGCTGCGGAACCGTCTGAGTGCCGGAAGTGGTGACTTCGCCAGTGGCCAAAAGAAGTACCCTCGTTCGAGCGGCAACAGCCGCCGGATTCGGCCTTACGCCGTCATTGTAACCGAAACAACAGCGCTCTCGCCTCTGCTAATCTGTAGCATCCAGTACATTTAAACGGGCGCGCAACGCCGGGAAAGAATTGATGATCACAATTGTTTCAGGACTGCCCCGTTCGGGGACATCGTTGATGATGCAGATGCTTGTCGCAGGAGGAATATCGGCCCTCTCCGACGGCGAGCGCAAAGCAGACACCGACAATCCGCGCGGGTATCTCGAATGGGAGCGCATCAAGCAACTGCCGGGCGAACCGGGATTGATCGCGGAAGGCGAGGGCAAAGTCGTTAAGGTAATCTCGCGCCTGTTGCTTTCGCTGCCGGCGGGGCACGAATACCGCGTCATTTTTATGCAGCGGCCTCTGCCCGAGGTGCTTGCGTCGCAGGATCAGATGATGCGGCGGCGAGGCACTTTTAAAGAAGGCGCGAATCCAGCGATCATCGCTGGCGCCTTCGAGAAGCACTTAAAGGAAGTGTATGCATGGCTTGATACCAAGCCATATGTGAAAGCTCTGCGCGTTCCGTACCATGATGTGCTGAACCAGCCTGCAGAAATCAGCAAGAAACTAACTGAATTCCTGGAGATTCCCTTAATCCCGGAAGCGATGGTGCGGCAGGTAGACTCGTCGCTCTATCGCAACCGCGCTGGCTCATAACGGAGAGACAACATGGCGAGAACCGCGAAACCTTCAGCCGCAAGATCCCGATCTTCGCAACCGAACTCGGCGCAGCGCAGTGTCGTGAGCCGCGAAAACGCCGAGCACTATCGCTGGGGCACCGACTGCGACGCCTGGTACATGGTGAACGACGAGCAACTGAGCGTGATCGAAGAGGTCATGCCCGCGGGCGCGGCTGAGATTCGGCATCATCACGAAAAGGCGCAGCAGTTTTTCTACATCCTAAGCGGAGAGGTCCTAATGGAGGTAGAAGGCGAGACCACGCTGGTGGCCGCCGGAAGCGGGATTCGCATCATGCCCGGGGAGCGTCACCAGATTCGAAACCCTTCCTCGAGCCCAGTGCGGCTGCTCGTAATTTCGCATCCCAGAAGCCACGGGGATCGCTTCAACGAGTAATTCTTAGCACGACAACCGGCTCACAGTTGCTTCCGTCCGATCACACCTGCGGATCGTAGCGCTCCACGCAGACGTGTGCCGAGCGCGCGTGCGAATTGCATATCAAGAAATCCGTCCATCTGGCGGCGAAAACTTTCGCTGTAGCCGTACCACCAGACTTTTTTCATGCCGGGCATGCGGTCGACGTCGAGATATTTCACGCGGACCATTTCGTCGAGCCCGAAGCGTCCGTGCGTACGGCCGACGCCACTGGCTTTGACCCCGCCATGCGGAGCTTCGCTGATGCCGAAGCAGGAAACCACATCGTTGACCATGACGGTGCCGGCATGGATGCGGCGCGCCAACCTCTCGCCGCGCGTCGAATCGCGCGTCCAGACGCTGGCAGCGAGGCCGTATTCAGAATCATTGGCCATACGAACGGCTTCATCATCGTCCGCAAAAGCCATGATTGGCAGCACCGGACCAAATGTTTCTTCGCGCATGATGCGCATACCGTGCGTGCCGTCGGCTAGAACGGTCGGAGCAAAGAAATTCGCTCCCAACTCTGGAAGCCGCGTGCCTCCGGCGAGAACCCGCGCCCCGCGTGCCTTCGCATCCTCGATGTGCGATTCGACGATCCGCGCTTGCCGCTCCCGAATCATCGGGCCAACGTCAGTAGAGACATCCATGCCATTGCCTACACGCAGCCGTTTCGCTTTTTCCGCGCATGCCTGGCTAAACGCTTCGTACAAACTGCGGTGAACGTAGCAGCGCTCGACTGATAAGCAGGCCTGCCCCGCGTTGACAAACGCTCCCCAGACTGCCGCGCTGGAAGCAACGTCGACATCGGCATCGTCGAGCACGAGCATCGGATCCTTCCCGCCCAACTCGAGCACGACCGGAAGCAAACGCTCCGCAGCAGCGGCGGCGATTCGCTTTCCAGTAGCGACGCTGCCGGTGAAAACGAGTTTGTCGATCGATGAATCCAGAAGTGCCGCGCCCGCCGGACCTTCCCCGATCACAACTTGAAACACGTCCTTCGGCACTCCCGCCGCATGCAGCAATGCAGCCAGTTCCAGCGCAACCAGAGGCGTCAACTCCGACGGTTTCAGCACAACCGCGTTACCCGCGACCAGAGCAGCTAGAGTCTCCGTAGCGGGGATGGAAAACGGATAGTTCCACGGCGAGATGATGCCGATCACGCCGTGCGGTTCGCGCACCAGACATCCGCGTTTGAGTTTCGTGACAAGGTTGCCGTGAGGCACGGGCTCGTCACGCAGCAAATTCCAAGCGTTGTCGATGAGAAATCGCGCAGCATCGAGCACGACCAAGACTTCCGTCACCAACGACTCTGCCAGTGGCTTACCTGCCTCTCGCGTGATGGCAGTAGCGATCTCGGATTTCTTCTCCAGCAGCTTTTCTTGGAATTCATTCACGATCGCGATGCGGCGCCGCAATCCCAACTCCGCCCAAGCGGACTGCGCTGCGCGCGCCCGTGCGACGGCCGCCTGCACATCCGCTTCGCCGGGACAGTCGAGTTCGCGCAGAATTTCACCCGTCGCCGGATTCACTGACGCGATTCTGCGTGCAACTTCCAAATGCGTGGACATTCAATATTCGACTTCGACCAGATAGAGGCCACTCGCCGGAGCGGTTGCTCCCGCTGCCGAGCGGCTACGGGCATCAATGATGCCCGTTACATCCTCGGTCTGCAAAGTGCCCCGGCCCACAAGGATGAAGGTTCCAACCAGGTTGCGGACCATGTGATGAAGAAACCCCGAGCCCCGCACCGTGTAAATCAATTCGTCAGCAGAACGCTCCCACGAAGAGGAAAAAATCGTCCGCACATTCGAGGTCAGCTCGCCCTCGCGGCCGCGTTCGGGATCGACCGCGGCAAACGAAGTGAAATCCTTTTCTCCCATGACCAGGGCTGCAGCCCGACCCATCGCCTCCTCATCGAGCGGATAAGGGTAGTGCCACACATAGCGCGCGAGAAATGGCGGGCAGATCGAACTGCGATACATTCGATACCGATAGGTCTTGCCGCGGGCGGAATGGCGCGCATGGAACTCGGCAGGCATCTCGGCAACCTGCAGCACCCGTACCGCAGCCGGCAATATGTCGTTCAGTGCCTTGAGGAAATTTTCCGTGGGGACGGAAGACTCCGTGACAAATGTCACGACCTGCGCGAGCGCATGCACTCCCGCGTCGGTTCGGCCGGACCCCTGCGGCAATACCTTTTCGCCGGTAATGCGTCCAATGGCAGAGGCAAGTGTGCCCTGCACGGTGCTCGCGTCGGGCTGCACCTGCCATCCGGAGAATTCTGCCCCGTCATAGGAGAGGATCAGTTTGAGATTTCGCATGCGATCTTTCGAGTCCCACAGGCGGTTCGCATCATCCAAAGTTTTTTCGGGCTCAACTCTTCGTCAATGAGTACGAGGCAAGGAATTGTGTTTCCAGTCAGATATACTAGTCGGTTTCCGTGGAAACTTGGATTCGATCGCGCAGGTTCAGGTCGAGCCACGCCCGGAATCGTCGGCGTCCAGACAATCGGACGGCACCGGAGAAGTGAAAAGGCCACGTTCGTCCCAGCTTTTCAGGAACCTTTCGCCGCTCCTTTGCGTACCAATGCCTGAGTAAGACTCGGATTGCAGAGCAGTCTCAGGCAAAACCCAAATATTCGTTGCAGGTCTTAATAATCGGTTCAACGATCGGAGATGAGTAGATGCCATTTGCCCGTTTCGCCTCCACTATTCGGCTGGCCGCCGTCGCGACCGTAAGTGCAGCGTTGACGCTGACGAGTTGGGCGCAGGAAGCTCCCGCGGCGCCCACGCCGCAGAACACCCCGGAAGCTCGCCCCTTGCCGGTTATGAATTATTCCAAGCCGGTTTCGCATTTTCCGAACCCGATTGGACCTTACACTCCGCGACACGTGGCCGAGCCCAATCTATCGAACACGGCGCGCATCGACCAGTTGATGCACGATGGCAAGCTCTACCTATCGCTCAACGATGCCATCGCGCTGGCGCTCGAGAACAATCTCGATATCGCCATCGCGCGCTACAACTTGAATATCGCTGATACTGATGAGTTGCGGGCGAAAGCCGGCGCTCAGATCCTTGGTGTTCCCCTAGGCATCGTGCAAAATACCCCCGGCGGTGGCGTAGGCGGAATCGGAACTCAGGTTGGTTCCGGCACCGGCGGCACTACGCTTGGCGCGGGCGGAGCAGGCGCAGGCGCGGGCGGTTTGGTCGGTTCGACCGCTGGCGGACTTTTCGGTCCACTCATCACCAGCTTCGATCCAGTCATTACCGGCACATTCCAGAGCGATCACGCGGATTTCATCCCAACGAGCCCGTTCGCTGGAACCTACCAAGGAACCACCACGGCGAATTTTGCTTACACCCAGGGATTCCAATGGGGCACAAATCTTTCCGTTGGCTTCAACAACACACGTACGACAAGCAACAGCGCTTTCCAGACCGTGAGTCCAGCTCTCAATTCGGGTTTCCAGTTCAAGCTGACGCAACATTTGCTGCAGGGTTTCGGATTTGCAGCGAACAATCGCTTCATCCGTATCGCGAAAAATAACCGGGAACTCTCCGATGTAGCGTTCCGGTTGCAGATCATCACGACTGTCGACCAGATCGAGAACATGTATTGGGATCTGGTATATGCCTACGAAAACCAACGGGTAAAGGAAGAGTCCCTGACTTTTTCGGAGAAGACGCTGTCGGACACGAAGAAGCAGGTGGAAATCGGAAGTCTGGCGCCGATTGAAGCGGTCCGCGCGCAGAGCACAGTTTCGGCCGACCAGCAGGCTCTTACGGTCGCCAAGACGAACCTTCAATTGCAAAAACTCATCATGAAGAATGCGTTGAGCCGCACCCTGCATGATCCTGCGCTGGCCGGGGCAGACGTGATTCCGACTTCTACGATGGAGGTCCCCGAAAACGAGCAGATTCAGCCGACGGAAGAGCTGGTTAACGATGCGCTGCGTCATCGAGCAGAGTTGGTGGAATCCCGCATCCAGCTGAACAGCCAGCAAATCAGCAACAAGGCTCTGCGAAGCGGCCTGCTGCCCACCCTCGATGCCTTTGCATACTACGGCGGCTCAGGATTGGGCGGTTCGCAAAACCCGGCTAACATTTGCCAGGTTCCAGATCAGCAATTCTGCGCTTCCGCTAATCCCAATGCGGCTCTGAGTCAGTTTCCGCTGACTCCGGGAACCAGCTATAGCTCGACTCTCAATCAACTCGTAAACTCAACCGCTCCCGACAAAGGTGTTGGCTTGCAGCTGAATATTCCGCTCCGAAACCGGGCGGCTGAAGCAGTGCAAGTCCGTGGCGAACTGGAATACCGTCAGGCGCAGATGGCACTGCAACAGACCGAGAATCGCGTAAGTATCGAAGTCCGCCAAGCCCAGTTCGCGGTGGAGCAGAATCAGGCCAGCGTAGCTTCCGCAAAGGCGGCAATGGAATATGCGAACCAGTCGCTCGATGCCGAGCAGAAGAAGTATCAGTTCGGCACGTCGACCACGACCGCAGTCCTTCAGACTCGCAGCGCTTTGGCTACGGCGGAATCTACCCTGATGTCGGCGATGGCCGCGTATGAAAAATCCAGAGTCGAACTGGAACGCGCAGTGGGCACGCTCCTGGACCACAACGGCATCAGCATTGATGATGCCGCTCAGGGGAAGGTTACGCGGATGCCCAATGTTCCTTATGTCGCACCTCGCAAAGAACTACCGTCGACGCAGCCTGCGGCACAGCCACAATAAGCCAACTGAAAGGCTTTCGCGCCGCTGTCTTCATAGGCAGCGGCGTTTTTCTGTCTGTTTGCTCACAATTCTTTACAATCGCAGGCCCTTTCCGCGAAACTTCTCCCGATAAGATGAAGTGACAGATTCGAGTGCTTCGCATCCAAGAGTTGGCACTCGCGGCGAGGGATTTCGCCGCATCGTCTGTGTCGTCTTCATTATTCAAGGAGAAAGCTCATGTTCTTACGGCGATTGATTTGTGTGGACCGGTGCACGCCGCTACGGCTCGCGTCCGCGATTCTGGTCGGGATGCTTCCGGCAATCCTAACGGCGCAAACGACCGCGCCCGCGGCCACTTCGCAGGCGGCAGCGCCTTCGGCCCCGCAACCAGCGCAACCTGATGCGGTCAATCTGAAAGACTATTCGGTACCCCGCGCGGCGTTTCCGAATGTGCTGCACCCCTACGAACCGCAGCAACTGGCTCAACCGAATCTTGGGAACTCTCCTCGGATCGATTCCCTGATGCACGACGGCAAAATCTATCTCTCGATCGATGACGCTATCGCTCTCACGCTGGAGAATAATCTCGATCTCGACATTGCCCGGTACAACCTGAACATCGCTGCGGCCGATCTGCTGCGCGCAAAATCCGGAGCCAGCATCCTCGGCGTCAATACCGGAGTCGTGCAAAACACTCCCGGTGGCGGCGTGGGGGGACTTGGCGGAACAGTCGGTTCTGGTACGGGCGGTACTACGGTCGCGGCGGGCGGCGCGGGAAGCGGCACCAACGGTTTGGTGAGTTCCACGCTTGGCATTGGGTCGCCTATCACCAGCTTCGATCCTCAACTCACTGGTGCCTTCCAACTCGATAAGAACGATACCGAGTCGGTGAGCGTCTTCAGCCCGGTTCCGATCGTCGCCCAAAATACATACACCTCGAATTTTGGATACACCCAGGGATTCGATTGGGGTGGCGCTCTCACCGGTGCGTTCAACAACACGCACCTGACCACGAATAATCCGACCAGCTTGCTTACACCGCAGCTGGGATCGACCTTCCAATTCCGCTTCACGCAAAATCTGCTGCAGGGTTTCGGATTTTTGCCGAACACCCGCTTCATCCGGATCGCCAAGAACAACCGTGAAATCTCCGACGTGGCTTTCCGCCTGCAGATCATTACGACCGTCGATCAGGTTGAGAATATGTATTGGGATCTGGTCTACGCCTTCGAGAACGTACGCGTGCAGCAGGAATCTCTGACCTACGCACAGAAGGCGTTGGATGATACGAAACACCAGGCGCAAGTCGGCACCGTACCGCCGATTCAAGTCGTCAGCGCGCAGAGCACGCTGGCCACGGACCAGCAGAATCTGATCGTCGCCCAGAATAATCTCCAGTTGCAGCAGTTGCTGATGAAGAATGCGCTGAGCCGGAGCATCGAAGATCCGGTGCTTGCGGAAGCGGATGTGATCCCGACTTCCAGGATGCAGGTTCCTCAGCAAGAGACGACGATTCCCATCCAGGACATGATCAACGACGCGTTGCAACACCGCGCCGAACTGGTCGAATCGCGCATCGATCTCAACTCCCGCGACATCAACAACAAGGCCGTGCGTAACGCATTGTTGCCCACCCTTCAGGCGTATGCCTACTACGGCGGCTCTGGAGTCGGAGGAGACATCAATCCCTCGGTTCCGAATTGCGCCAACACCACCAGCGCGTTTTGCTTCGATCAGAACAGAGCTCCACCGCCATTCCGCTCGTCAACCTCGGTTGGCTATGGCGGCACTTTGAGCCAGCTTGTGAATTCCACCGCCCCTGACAAAGGGGTCGGACTTTCGTTGACCATTCCGCTGCGCAACCGGCTGGCCCAGTCGAATCAAGTGCGCGCCGAACTGGAATATCGGCAAGCCCAGG
This sequence comes from uncultured Acidobacteriota bacterium, assembly GCA_963818115.1. Lineage (GTDB taxonomy): Bacteria > Acidobacteriota > Terriglobia > Terriglobales > Acidobacteriaceae > Sulfotelmatobacter. The sequence continues at coordinate 254,561 of CAWFQZ010000022.1, read as the reverse complement.
TGCGCCAGCATCAGTTGGAAAACCAGGTGCGAATCGAGGTCCGCAATGCGCAGTTTGATGTAAAACAAAACCGGGTCGCGGTGCAGGCAGCACAATCCGCGGTCGACCTTGCCCGCCAGACGCTGGATGCTGATCAGCAGAAATTGAAAGTGGGACTGACTACGCAAGTCACAATCCTGCAGGATGCGGCCACATTGACAACGGGCGAGTCGAATCTGGTTTCGGCCAAAGCGGCATATGAGAAATCGAGGATCGAACTGGATCGGGCAACCGGATTACTGCTTGATCACGCCGGCATCGATATTGGCGACGCTACCCGCGGTCAGGTGACCCATTTGCCGAACGTTCCGTTTGTGGAGCCACTCCAGGATGCTGCTCCGCCCACCCCGACGCCAGCGCCGACTCCCACAACGGCTCCGCCTGCGCAAAATCCGCAGGGAGGCCAGATGTAGGCTGACCGCATCGGAGGTGACTCAACTGTCGTGTACGTTTTATTTTGTACGTACATTTTTGTGCATGGAAATGTTCCTGAAGGAACACCGTGGAAAACTCCCATGGATTCCCCGTAATTCACAGAAGAGACAGGGCTTACCTGATACACTACGCTCCGATGGCACGATCCGCGCGACCTGCGCTTCCGAAGTTCCTCTTGTGGCTCTTGCCTCTCTCGTTCGCGCTGCAGGTCGCGGCCATCGGAGCTCTGCATCAGTACCGAAGGCGCCCGGGCGATGACAATTTCGAATTCGGCTGGGAGATGGGACGCGTCGCTCGCTCCATCGCGCAAGGCCACGGATTCAGCAGCCCGTACGAAGGCAATACCGGTCCAACGGCATGGGAACCGCCGCTTTATCCCTACCTTATGGCCGGAGTGTTCAGGGTTTTCGGTATCTACTCGCAGGCGTCGGCATGGGTTCTACTCAGCATCAACAGCCTGCTGGCGACGCTGACTTGCATCCCAATTTTTTTCATTGCACACAGAACGTTCAGTGAGCGCATTGCGATTTGGTCAACCTACGCATGGGGACTGAATCCCTATGTCTGGTATTGGTCGATCCACTGGATTTGGGACACGACGTTTACTCCTCTCCTGCTCGCCTGCGCCTTTCTTGTGGCGCTGAAACTAGCTCATGTAGCCCCGGACGCATTCGTCAAGGCTGCGCCCCTGCCGAAGGAAGATTTTCGCACTTGGATTCTCTTCGGAATACTTTTTGGTATCGGTGCGCTCGCCAATCCGACGATGCTAGCCTTCCTTCCCTTTTGCGGGTTGTGGATCTGGCGGCAGCGATTCCAGCGAGCCTTGCCTTCTCTGGCAGGCATAGTGCTTTCGTCAGTCATTTTCTTTGCCGTGCTGTCTCCGTGGGTCGTTCGCAACTATGAGGTGTTTGGACGCTTCGTCTTCCTGCGCGACGATTTTGGATTGCAGGTTCGCTTGGGAAACGCTCCTTATGCCGACGGCATGCTGATGGCGTACTTGCAGCCAAATCTCAACAAGCTTGAGCTCGAAAAGTTTCAGAGCATGGGCGAGCTCGCGTACGCGGAATCTTGCAAGCGCCAGGCCTTTCATTGGATCGCATCTCATCCTGGTCGCTTCGCCGTGATCAGCCTGAAACGCTTCTTCTATTACTGGAACGGCGTGCCACGACCGACCAGCAGCCTGTCGCCGGTCGACTTTCGCTCGTCGGCATTCCTTACCACTTCGATACTGGCGCTGTGGGGACTTGGGCGAGCGATCCGCCAGAAACGGCCCGCAGCGTGGCTTTTCGCCGGGCTGGTGCTGACGTATCCAACGGTGTATTACTTCGTCTTCCCGCACGCACGCTATCGCCATCCAATCGAGCCGGCGCTTGTGATTCTGATTGTGTTCTTGATATTGGAAGCGGTAGGCCCAACTCGAGTTTCGAGCAGTGAGCCGCGAGCCGTCCCAGCACACACCTAACTTCGCAAGCGAGCGTCGGCGATCCGCTTCGTACTTCTTCATTCCTGTCATGAGACAATTCCGAGTTCTGTACACTCTGGAACTTCCATGATGCTCTCCGTCGTCATTATTACTTTCAACGAGGAGGCCAACATCGGCCGCACGCTCGCCAGCGTGCAGTCACTGGTGGCCAACGGCAAAGGCGAGATCATCGTCGTCGACTCGGTCTCGATGGACCGCACGGTCGAGATCGCGAAATCGTTGGGCGCGAAAGTATTCATTGAGGAATGGAAAGGCTTCTCGGCACAGAAGAATTCGGCGATCGATAAAGCAGCTGGCGATTGGATTTTTAGCCTGGATGCGGACGAGGAGGTCAGTCGCGAACTGACGGAAGAGATCGGCACCGCGCTTGCGGACCAACGCCTGCGCGAAAATGGTCAAGGCATACCTGACGGCGCAACCGACCGCCTGCAAGCGATCTTTCAGCTCCAACGCGAGTCGGGTATCCCTTTGACCCGATTCGCCTTTGGCTATTTGGTGAACCGCAAGAACTTTTTTCTAAAACGGTGGATCAAACATGGTGGCTTCTGGCCTGACCCCAAACTGCGCCTGTTTCGCCGCGGTGCGGGCCGATTCGAGAGTCGCGCCGTTCACGAGGATGTCCAGTTGGTGGGACCGGAGGGTGCGCTCACTAATGCCTTGCTGCATCATTCCTACCCAACTCTTTCCGACTACATCGAGCACATGAACCGGTACTCTTCCCTCGGCGCGGAGATGGTCGTCGCAAAGGGCCCTGTACGATTCAGTTTCATCAATATCATTCTGCGCCCGCTGTTTACGTTTCTCTATAACTATTTTTTCCGCCTTGGATTTCTCGATGGACGCGAAGGCTTCCTCCTGCACATTTATCACGCTGTCTATGTTTCGTGGAAATACTCCAAGGCATGGGAACTATCTCGCAAGCAGCAGTGATTGCATCTTGCGCGCTCTGAGCAGCGTCGTGAGGGATCCGCGGCACACTCATAAACTAAAAATCATCCGCGCGTCAGCTCGCAGAATCAACAACAGCAACAAAATTCTCCGTCGAGGTGCTCGCATGCAACTGAAGCCCTTCCTGCTCGATGCCTGGCTCGATCAGTACGAACACGATATAGAATTCAACCTCGCTGCGAGCACAGGACCGGCCTGGACCGTGAACGACGTCCTCGCTCTCTCAGATGATGAAACGCGCCACCGTTTCCTGAACCACGATCTTGTCTATGGCCATCCATCGGGATCGGACAGTCTGCGTGAGGCAATTGCGGAAATGCAAGGCGTTCCCGCCGAAGCCGTGCAAATCGTGACCGGCGCCTCCGAGGCGCTCGTGGCTCTGATGTGGCTGGCCGCCGAGCCGGGCGCGAACGTCATCATCCCGCAGCCTGGATTCACCACATTCTCCGCCCTCCCGGAATCTCTCGGCCTCGAAACCCGCTTCTATTGCGTGCGCCGCGAGAACGGGTTTCGGCTGGATATCGAAGAGATGATGCGGCTCGCCGACTCGAAAACCAAACTCATCCTCATCAACAGCCCGCACAACCCCACGGGCGCGACTATCAGCGACGAAGAAATGGAAGCGCTGCATGCGTTCACCGCCGCTCGCGGAATCCAGCTGGTCTGTGACGAGGTCTACCACCCGATTTATCACGCAAAGCAAAGGAAGTCGGCGGCGCGCCTGTCGCACGCCACTGTGATCTCCGACCTCTCGAAGGCATTTTCGATAGCCGGCGTGCGCACAGGATGGATGATTGAGCACGACGCTAAACGTCGCCAGCAGTACTGGACCGCGCGCGCCTACTTCTCGATCTGCAACTCTACGACGGGAGAAATTCTTTCGGAGGTCGCAATCCGCAAACGCGACGCCGTGCTCGGCAAGACTCAGGAAGCCGCCACTCGAAACCTGAGGTTGCTCGAGCGTTTCATGGCGGACCATCGCGATGTGCTCGGATGGATTCCGCCGCAAGGCGGCATGACTGCGTTCCCGTGGCTGATGAGCGGAGAACACGCTCGTCCATTCTGCCAGGCCGCCACCGAGCACGGAATCCTGCTGGCTCCCGGCGATTGCTTCGATGCGCCATCACATTTCCGCTTGGGCTTCGCCGCCGCTGGAGACAATTTCTCTAAGGCTCTCGACCGCTTCGGAACATTCGTCAAAAGCTGGTCTGCGAGGATGGTCACCGCATAACCGGAGCCTGGCGAATAACGCGTTCGCGAGCAAACAACCTAACGCTCTACTGACCGACCGGTCGTTCTGAACCCGCGCCTGCACCTTGCTCCGGCGCGCTGGCTTCCCTATCATCGAAACAGAGAACTGGGGTTGGTCCTACCACCTATGGAAAAGAAGCCGTCTTCGCAATCCACGCCGCGGCAGGTCGCCGAAAGTCCGATCGCTGATGTCTTTGAAAATCGAAATCCTTCGAAAACCGAAAAAGATTGGGCGGAGAAAACGCTAGGGCCGACGATCGAGAAGTCCCCCGAACGCCCGATCGGCAAGGCAAGCGGCGTCAATCTCGACGAGCATGGCCACGCGCGCTTCACCACGATTTCCGGCGTGCCGATCCGGCGGCTTTATACGGATGCTGACCTGCCCACCGACTGGAGCGAAGAACACTATCTTGGCTACCCCGGCCAACCGCCCTTCACGCGCGGTATTCACGCCACCGGATATCGCGGCAAGCTGTATACCATGCGCCAGTTCTCGGGTTTTGCGTCTCCCGAGGAAACTAACCAGCGCTACAAGTATCTACTCGAGCACGGCGGCAGCGGGCTGTCGGTCGCTTTCGATCTACCTACGTTGATGGGATACGACTCCGACCATCCGGCCAGCGAAGGCGAGGTCGGCAAGTGCGGTGTCGCGATCGATTCTCTGGAAGACATGGAAATTCTTTTCAACGACATCGATCTGGAGAAAACAACCGTATCGATGACCATCAATTCGCCGGCATCGGTACTGTGGGCAATGTACCTGGTGGTTGCCGAAAAGCAGGGCGCGGATTGGAAGAAGATTTCTGGCACGATCCAGAACGACATCCTCAAGGAGTACATCGCGCAGAAGGAATACATCTATCCTCCGGCGCCATCGATGCGGCTGGTCATCGACACCTTCGAGTTCGGATCGATATTTACTCCGCGCTTCAACACGATTTCGATCAGCGGATACCACATTCGCGAGGCCGGATCGACAGCGTTGCAGGAACTTGCGTTCACACTCTATGACGGCGTGGAGTACGTGGAGTGGGCGCGGCGGCGCGGACTTGATGTCGACGAGTTCGGTCCGCGGTTAAGTTTCTTCTTCAACGCGCACAACGATTTCTTCGAGGAGATCGCGAAATATCGCGCCGCTCGGAAGATCTGGTATCGCGTGATGAAAGATCGCTTCGGCGCGAAGAACCAGCGCACCTGGTTGATGCGCTTTCACACCCAGACCGCAGGCGTTTCGCTCCCGGCGCAGCAACCGATGAATAACATCGCGCGTGTCGCGCTGCAGGCACTGGCCGCGGTGCTCGGCGGTACGCAATCGCTGCATACGGATTCGTACGATGAAGCATTGGCTCTTCCAACCGAAGAAGCGGCGCGCATCGCGCTGCGCACGCAGCAGATCATCGCCTACGAGTCGGGCGTAACACAGACGGTGGATCCGCTGGGCGGGTCATATTTCCTCGAGAACTTAACGCTGCAAATGGAGAATGGCGCGTTCGATTACTTCGGAAAGATGGACGCGATGGGCGGCATGGTGAAGGCGATCGAGCGTGGATATCCTCAAAAAGAGATCGCGGAATCTTCCTACCAGTATCAGCGCGCAGTCGAGGCCAAAGAAAAAGTTATTGTCGGTGTAAACGAATTTGCCATTGAAGAGGAGTCGCCTCACATCCTTTACATCGATGAGAGCGTGGCCCGGCAACAATCCGCAAAATTGAAGACACTGCGGGCGCGGCGTTCGAACGACGAAGTAACGCGCACGCTCGACGCGTTGAAGAAAGCCGCCGCGCAGGAACCGAAAGCGGGAACGAACGGCAACGTGTCCCCGGCGAACACCATGCCCTACATCGTGGATGCAGTACGAGCGTATGCGACCGTGGGCGAAATCTGCGAAGCGCTGCGGCAGGTGTACGGCACGTACACAGAAGTTAGCATCACGTAAGCGGCCGCGCGGATCATAATTGGAATTCATCTTCATTACCCTCGTAATCCCGATATACCTTCGCACGCTATAGTCTTTGTCCGCCTTGTCGAAGTTCCCAGTAATGGGAATGCTGTCTCATCGGCAAGGCTGGTCGTTGGCGGTGATACTGGCCATTTTCCCTTGTGTTTTCTACGCCAGCGATACGAGCGACGCTCCACCGACAACTTTTCGGACCGGCACTTCGGAAGTTCGCATCGCCTTCTATACGACGGATGAAAACAACCATCTGATCGAACATGTAGGCGTGGACGATTTCGCGATCGTTGATACTGGGACAGTAATTCGCAACTTTCGCAGCCTCACACGAACGAGCGAAACGACGCTCGATGTCGTCGTCCTCGTCGATGCGAGCGACTCGGTGGTACCACATTTTCAGCAGACTGTCCGCGATGTGCTGCGCCTGGTGTCTGAGAGCTCGTCCAGCATCCCGGAAGAAAATGTTTCGGTAGTGACGTTCGCTGGGTTGCAATCGCAAGTGGTGTGCGCCGGGGATTGCGGCAGTCCGGCGAAACAAGAAAGATTACTGTCTCTGCACCCCGGAGGAATGACGCCGCTGTTTGACGCGTTGACGTTCACAGCTAGATTCATGTCCCATCGCCGGACGTCGGGCATGCGCCAGGTGCTGATTTTATTCTCGGACGGCAATGACAACATCAGCATGACTACCGCGCAAGAGGCGCTGATAAAACTTATCGCCGCGGGCACGCTGCTCTACACCGTCGATCTCAATTCATCCCAGCCAAGCGAGGGCCCGAATTCTTTATTACAACAAATGGCCGAGGCAACGGGAGGACGATCGATCATCCCGCGTGACGACACCGTCGATGTCCTCGAGTCGATTCTTGAGGATCTGCGCGCATCGTATGTCGTTACCTATTCCCTTCCCAACCGCACGGCGGGATTTCACTCACTTCGCCTTCTTCCCAAACACAATCTGAACCTGCGATTCCATTGCCGAAGAGGATATTTCTATGAAGAAAATCAATGACTGCAAATTCTTGAAGCGTGTGTTGTGGCTGGCGCTGGCGTGTTGCAGCGTTTCCAATGCCTGGGCTGGAATCTACCAGCATGGAACGGTCGTGCGGATGAGAATGGGAGATTGCCTGCCCGTGCGCCATGGATTTATGGTTTCGTTTGGCGGACAGGCCGCGCAGGCGGGACCCGAGGTTTGCCCGGAGTACACGCTGGTATCAGAAAAGGTAGTTTTCGTAATCGTGGGAAGGTCGTCGGATCAACTGGTTCCACTGGCCGATGTCGTCGATTTCCGTTTTCACAATAATGAAATGGACGTGCGGGTCGACGACGCTCGCCGCGAGAGCAAGTTCAGTATTAAAGAAATGGTTTTGCGGACGGAGTGGGATCTGGTGCAGAAACACATTGCGGACGAATTGAGTTCCACACCGCGCCTGAGCGACGGCAGCATCGCCATGCGAACCCGCGAGTAGAGCGCGGACTCGCCTTGCTTTTTACGACAATCTTTATTCGCTTTGAGGCAGTGGTTTTCCTGGGTGAGTCTTGGCGTCGGCGATCAGTTTTTCGAGCGCTGGTTTGTTCTCGTAACCCGGATTCAGTTTCAGCAGTTTCTGCCAGGCGGCAATGGCGCCGGATGCATCGCCTTTGCCCTTCCAGCGAATCATTCCGAGATTGAACAGCGTTCCCGCATGTTTGGGATCGTAGGTCAGCGATTTTTCCAACTGCGTGATGGCTCCGTCGACATCTCCCTGATAGTAAAGACACGAGGCGAGATCAGTGCGCACGCCTACATTTTTGGGATTGGCATCGAGCGACTGCTGGTAGTACGAGGCAGCCGTCTTGAACTGGTGGGTCATGCGATAGACGTTTGCCACCTGATTGAGCAGGTCGGCGTTCTTGGGATCGGTTTGCAACTTCGCTAGCAGCGGCTCGACTTGTTTGTCGGCCATCCGCTTCATGTCTTCGAGCGACGGCATTTGCTGCGGTTGTTGCGGCGCGGGCGCCGGCATAGTAGCCGCAACTGCCGGCTGCGCCTCTGGAACGGCGCGTGCGGGCGCCGATCCGCGCGCGAGATATCCAACCAATACTCCGATCATTAGGCAGGCCGCGGCCATAGCGTACATCTGCCAGGGCTGCCACCCAGCTTTGCCGTTTGCCAATTCCTGCGTGTCGTTTGCCATAGCAGAAGAGCTCTATACCAGAGAACTAAACGCACGCGAGATACCAGACTGATGGGCGGCCAAGTACATGAATCGGGCGCAATAAGGGCGTTGATCCGGCGGTCCCAGTGACAATTTCGCGCCAAAACACACCTTAGGTGCGGGAAAAAGCGCAGTGGGAAACAGACGGAGATGAACCGTGGAATCGGGCTTTGGGCGACAGTCGGGTCTATGGCAGGAAAAGCATTGCCAGCGCGGGCTTTGTGACCGCACATGCCGCATCCCTCAAACTTCTGGCTCGTCTACTCACAGTGCGTTTTGGCAGCCGGCTTGCCGGTAGAACTCCTTATGACCCGAAAGACAGTTGTTCGGCCTGTGGTGCTCATGGCCAGCACTTGCCTCGCACTGGTGGTGGCATCGCCCCAATCCGCATTGCCGAACGCAGAATTCATTTCGTTTGAAGCCGCAAAGCCTTCCTTGGCAGCGTATTCCGACACGCTTCCTCTAGAGCTGAAGCCCGCCGCTGCACTTGACGCAGGCAAATGGTCGGCGTGGGTGCGAAAAGCTGATCACAGCGTCCGCGATCGCCTGAACCGCGGCGAGGAAGATACGCTGACCAACTTGCTGCGATTTGGAGTTACGTTCACGAAAGAGTTCCGGATCGACGACGAATATCTGATCCGCTACGGAAAAAGTTCTTTGGTTGATTCGTTCGCTGATCATCGGGCCAACGATTTGATTCGCACGCTCGCCGCGCCCGGCAGTTGGACGACGAATTCGAGCGAAGGCTTGGCGCGAATGCACGATTTTCTCCAAAAGGAGGGCTTCGCTTTCAAAACCCCTGAGGAACGGGCGAAGCTAAAGAAATACCTGCTCGCCAACCTGGCCCGCATGCGGGATGACATCCTGCGTTACCGTGCTCCGGCAGACGAAAACACACGGGCGCAACTCTTCAAGGATCGCGGCATCTCCCTCGACACGAATCTATGGCCCGACTTCCTGCTTGATCAGCATTTCCGGCGCATGAAGGAAAACGGACTGCTCAAGGCGAGCAGCGTAGTGAAGATCGCGATCGTGGGTCCCGGGTTGGATTTCGCCAATAAAGAAAAGGGCAATGACTTCTACCCGCCGCAAACCATACAGCCTTTTGCTGTCGTCGATTCGCTGCTACGGCTTGGTCTGGCGCAGGCAGATACCGTGCAGGTTTATACGTTTGATATTAGCTCTGAGGTTAACTTTCACGTCTCGCACGCGCGGAAAAATGCGCTGGCGGGGCGCGCTTACACCATCCAGTTGCCGTGGAATACGGCGGCTCGTCAGACTGACGAGTATCGCAATAGCTTTGTCGACTATTGGAACCGTTTAGGGGATCAGATCGGGCAGGCGGTTTCTCCGATCCAGGTGCCGAGCGCAGCCGCCGAGACGCAAACCCGAGCAGTCCGGATTCGGGCGGACGTGGTGAAGCATCTCACGCCGGTGGATATGAACATTGTCTATCAGCGGGCTCCGCTGCCGTCGCCACAAGGGTTCGATCTCATCATCGGCACGAATATTTTTGTTTATTACGATGCGTTCGAGCAGTCGCTGGCGCGGGCCAATATCGCATCCATGCTGAAGCCCGGCGGATTTCTCCTGTCGAACGACAAGTTCCCGGATGCGGTTCCATCCGAGCTAACGCATGCACTCGATACCACGCTCGTAGTCGCGCGCGACCCGGAGCGCACCGATACCATGTACTGCTACCGCAAGCAGTAATCGCGCTGCTACCTAATCGCCGGACACCTCTTCTGGCTGGAATTTGTAGACAAGGGAGAGGATTTTTTCGCGAGATACCTTCCTTCGGCACAACGCGTAAGCGGGAAGTCCGGTGGCGATCAGCAGCATTCCGACCAGCGCAATCTTCGGTGCATCCAACACCGCGTCGATGACCATCGCGGCACAGGCGATCACAAAGATCGCGGGAATCACAAGCCGAGTCCAACGTCTCGCGCCCGCATCTTCATCTCCGTGGGCGAAGAAGAGTCCCGCAACTGCCGCGCCCGAAGAAAGGACCACCGCGAAACCCGTGTACATCAGGATTTGTTCGAATCCACCCACCAGCACGAGTGCAATGCTCCACGCAGCTTGCAGGGCTATGGCAAGGGCGGGCGTCTGGTATCTTACGTTGACTTTGCCAAATGCCGGAATGAATACGCCGTCGCGAGCCATCGCAAAGTAGATGCGCGGACCGGCAATCGTCAATGCGCTCACAGCTCCCAGCAGAGCAACGATCATCACCGGGGTAATGAAGTCCGCTTTCATCCCCAAAAGCACACGGGCCGCGGTTTCGGCAACGTTGGATGAGGCCAGTATCTGCGCAGGAGTCATTGCATACAGATAAAGCGAATTAAGCGCGAAATAGAGTACAACCACTGCGGTAGTTCCGCCGAGAAGTATCGGCCGCATCGATTTGCGGCTCGCATGGATTTCCTCGGAGACATATACCGCGGCATTCCATCCGCTGTAGGCAAACATTACTGGAACGAGTGCCAACAGCCAGTTCATCTTCCCAAAGTGCACCGGGGATGCCTGGAAGTGCGACCACGAACCGTGCTTCGACGTAAATCCGGCAGCGACAAGGGCAGCGATCATTCCGACCAGCAGAACTGCGAGCAGATTCTGGACACGTTTGCCCCCATTCATGCTCCGCATATGTAACAACGCAAAAAATACAATCACCAACGCGGCTGCAATGGAACGCGAAGTCAACGCGACTCTGAAACCGAGTGTATTTGTAGCAACCAAGAGTTGATTCGCAGCCAGGCTGGGAAAATAATGCCCTGCGAGCAAGACGAGGGCGACGGCATTCACGGCAACGCTACCCGAAAATCCAGCGACAAGTGAGGTCCAGCCGGATAAGAATCCGGCAGCCGGGCCGTAGGTCTTCGAAAGATAGATGTACTCGCCACCAGCCGAAGGCCATCGGCGAGCCAGCCGAGCATAGCAACTTGCGCCGGCGAGTGCGAGAAGTCCGCCCACCATCCACAGCGAGAGGATTCCGGCAGCGTGTGGAACCAGCGCAACAACGACGCACGGCGTTGTGAAGATACCAACGCCCACAACATTGGACACAATCAACGCAACGCCATCTCTCTTCCGGAAAGTGAGGCGGAGCCGCGACTCGTCAGAAGCGAGTTCGCAACGGCGCTCCGGTAAGGCCCGTGGCGTTGTGAGCGTGTCCATGGCAAGTCAGACTGCACGAACTGGTCGTCCGACGGTAGGTGATGGGACTCTTGCCATCCGGAGCGACCACGTTGATATCGAAGTTCACGAGCCGCTCGGTAGAAACCGCGGCCACTTGCGCGCCTCCGCCGTGAGCGCTATGGCAGACCGAGCAGGAGAAGCCGTCATTGATATGGCGCGCATGCTCCTTGAAACTGCTGTTGGTCATGATGCTGGCAAGGTCGTGACACTTGGCGCAGAGCGCATAATTCCCGGTCGTGGTGAGATTCGGCGGATAATTCAAATTCGTGATCGGCTGTCCTGGCGCAGGTGCCTCGCTCATGTCATAGCGACGCTCGAGAATATGGGAATATTTCGATCCATGCGGACCATTTGGTCCCGTTCCGCCGAACTCGCGGTTGTCGTCGCTGTTGTGACAATCGGTGCAGAGGATACGCGCGCCCATCGCGCGTCCTTGCCGCGTACCATCGAGATCGAGCATGTTGGCGCGCAGGCTGGGCTGCGGGAACGGGCTGCTGCGATCGTGCATCACGGGATGGCTCGACGCTGAAGTCGTTCCGAACTGTAGAAGGATATTCAGCGGATCGCCGCCCGACGCCAAACGGTTTGGCAAGTATCCAAATTGCGTGGGAGTGGTTTTCCCGGTACTCGCCCCGTGGCAGCGCAAACAATTTTCATACTGATTAGTCGCCGGATAAACAACGCTGCGTCCGTCAGTACCGCTGATTCCGACCACGCCAGATTGTGATGCGCGAATCAGAGGTGGCGCAGCGAAGGCCAGCTCTACTCGCTTAGTTGCATGTGCGTTATGGCAATCCACACAATTCGCGTGCCGGTTGTGATTCAGCAGATCGCTCTCGTGCGCCGAATGGGCATTGTTTCCCACCGGATTCGACGGCGTGTGACTAACCTTGGGCAGAGAAATTTCCGCGTAAATATTCGGTGCCGGTGGAGTGACGTTGGAACCGCCGTTGTGGCAGATGAGGCAAGCCTGGTCGTCTGCGCCACGCAGTAGCCCCTTCGAGGAGTTGTGCGACTCGTGGCACGACAGGCAGCCGTTCTTCCGCATCGAGGTGTACGGCCCAAGCGTCGCCGAACGGTTCGACCGGCGAATGTCTCCCACGACCAGCGATGGCTGCGACGTCACGCGGTTGGTCGACGTGGCGTGAATGCTTGCCGTCCAATTAGCTAGCGGATTTCTCGCGTTGAGCGTAGTGGTTGCACCGGTAGCCGCCGGTGCTGAACCAAGTCCCATGCCGCTGCCGGTCGGAATCGTGTTATGACAAGCGAGACACAGCGCGCTCTGCGAGTTGTCGATCACCAGAAAGTCGGAGCTCGAGTCGATGTTCTGCACGTGCGGATTGTGACAACTTCCGCATTCCACATTTCCCTTGATCAGCGTGACGACTCCGGTCGCGTCTTGCGTGGTCGGGGGATTCGCACTCAGCGACGGCCACAGATCAGACGAAGGCTGCAACGGAGTGATGAAGCTGAACGGGTGCGTCGTCTGCAAATTCGTCCCGAGATCCGCAGGCGTACCTGCCAAGGTGCCCGACATCGCCACCTGGCCGTAGGGCGTCGTCGTGCCGAGGGCCACGGTACCGTCGTGGCAGCTCAAGCAAAGCGTGCTGTTCGAGCCCAGTGGCGGCGATGACGTCGTTTTATTCACCATCGTCGTACTCGAGTACACCTGGTACGACTGCACGCTTGAAAGTTTCTGGCTCCAGAGAGGAGTTCCGCTGACTCCCGGGGTTCCTTCGATGCCTGAGTGCGGCGCGTGGCAGTACAGGCAGGAGCTGCCGAGATTGCCGGTGATGGGAGATCCGCTCGCCGGCGCCATGTTGTGCGAGCCCAATACGTCGGCGTTGATCTGTGCGAAAGCGATCCCCGCGCTGAAGAGCAAGACGAGCACCGCCGCTATCAGCCTCGATTTCAATGTTGGCCTCCTGCGGCAGACTTATCTAAACCAAAATAGTGGAAGACTTGCACGCGCCGGTTATAAGAATCCACGACCATCACGCGATCGTGACTGTCGATCCAAAGTCCTGTCGGCAGCTGAAATTCGCCGAAGCCGGTTCCCTTTTGTCCGAAGTAATAAAGAAGATTTCCGGCATCGTCGAAAACCTGCACCATGCCGCGGATCGCTTCCACCACGTAGAGGTGGCCTTCGGAGTCGATGCCAATTCCCTTCGGCCGGAAGAACAGTCCGCGATCCTCTCCGATGCGACCAATGGCGTAGCGGAAACTTCCGGAGCGGTCGAGCACCTGCACACGGAAGTTCATTGCATCGACCACAATCAAGTTGTTGCCGGACAGCCGCAGCTCCGTCGGATAATTGAATTCGCCATTGCCGTTACCAGTTTTTCCAATCGTCTGCAGGACGCTTCCCTGCATGTCGAGAACAAACACCTGATTGCGCAAGGTGTCAGTGACGTAGATTCGTTGCGCCGCCGAGTCAACCGCAATCCCCGTGGGCCGCTTGAAGTAGCCTTCGCCACCCTTCAGGCTGCCGACGATGCGACGGAATTTTCCGCTGGGCTCGAAGACAAATATCTTGCCCGAGTCCGAGTCGGTCACATAAATATTGTCGTCGGCGTCGACCGTGACGCATTGCGGCGTGACCAGGCCGTCCACATCGCGATCGCGCGTGATGAATTTGTACTTCTGTTTTTCGAAGTCGAAGATGTGAATTCCGGCCGCGCCGGGATCGGTCACGATGATCCGTCCGTGAGAATCCTCAGCCACCGCGTACGGACTGACCAGCGCATGGAAGTCGGGAGCGCCCGCCACGATGTCGACCAGCTTGTTCCAGAAACCGCGCTTGAGGCGCACATCGGGCTCCGACCAGAAAGTGCGCTCGAATGTGAGCTTGCGCCCGCCTTCCAGTTCGAGTTCGGGCACGGTGACCGGCTGCGCCTTGGTGTCCTTGCTGGCCGCGACGCACACGGGCCCCAGGCTGAGCATCAGCGCAAAGATCAAACTGAATCTCAAGCCGATGCCGCGCGATCTTAGAAGAAATTGAACCACCGCGTGATCCCCATGTAGAACGATGAGTACGAAGCGTAGGGTTGGCCCGTTATGCTGAAGCCCTGCTGTAATTTCAGGTATCCGCCCTGAATCCACAACTGCCGGACTTTGTACTGTAGCATCGTCGTCAATTGCGCGTTCGAGTTCGAAGAATTCACAGAGTCGGAAGAAGTTTCGCTTCGCGCTTTTGAATAAGTGCCGGAAAACACCAGACCTCGCCTCAATGTTGCCGACGCACCAAAAGAATATGATTTGCCGTTGAAGAAAACCGCAGGGAATGGCGTCGGGATCGGCGTTGACGACACTGGCACCAAACCGGTAGCCGTCAAAATCGAGTTTCCGTCGGCCTTACCGTAGCTCCCACTAAAACCAAAGTGCCGCAACGTGAGTGAGGTGGAAAAGCTTTGATTGTTATTCCCCGATCCAGCGATGTTATTGAAGGTCGACTTTGCTCCCGCTGCGTTGAAGCTCCAGTAGGTGTAGGCATTGATCTTGCGCCCGATGCCTCCCGAATATCCGTATCCGGATGTCGTGTAGCCGATGAGCACAGTTTGCGTGTTGCGAGTGTAGCTGAACGAGGTCGTTACGTTCCATTGTTTGACGTTTCGCTGATACGAAACATTGTCAAACAATCCAAGGGAACTTGAACCCGTATTGACGTTCACTGTGTTCTGCGTTACGCCCGTAGTAGCGTTAATGTATCCGCCAAACAGCTCATTCCCATAGGTGACCATTTCGTTGAATGTGTTCGCCGACAAGGTAGCGCCCAAGATCGTCTGTTCCCGGTGGTCGGCGTTGCCAGTTAAGGTCAGGTGCAAAGACTGCAGCACATAGTCAGTATGGCCGTTATAGTCCAGCGAGTTCGTCGCATAATTGAGCAATGAGCTGGGCAATACAACTCCGGAGCTGATGTAAGACTGATAGAGCATGCCAGTTAGGTTGTTTGTGTATTGGGCATTTCCGCCGATTTCAAGATTGCGAATTGGCTCGAAACCGACCCCGGCAGTCGTAGTGTCAATGGTTCCATTAAAGCTGTCGCCACTGCTGTTGTCTTCTGAGTTGAATGCGGAGCGATTGAATGAGATGGAAGCCGATCCCCGCAGCGGCAATGGATGGCCGGCTCCAACGTTGAACGAATTGCCGGAGCTATTAGAAGTCGTCGGCCCCTCCCCTGCAAGGAATTCAGGAATGACGGCGTGCGTGTTCGAATATTGGTAACCGCCGTTCATGTTAAAGCCAGCTACGGTGTCGTTGACTTGAGTACCAAAATTCCGCGAATGAAACTGGCTTGGGGAATCAGTTCCGAAGACCGAGCTACTGTTGTCACCATCGAGAAACTGAAAAGAAACTTTCGGATAATCAGGAACCTGGATCCCCCAGCCTACAGCTAGATTGCCGCTATTCCCTTTCGTCGTCAGGTTTCCCACTCCCGGAACAGATAGGTTTCCCTCGCTGTTGTAGATTTTGCTATAGCTAACTGTCCCCGGAAAATGGCTGCCGGAAAATAGGGCCGCGCTGCCACTCACTCCGCTCGACTGAAAGATGGACTGATAGCTGGAGTTGTTGCGTGACTCATTGTAAAAAGGCTGCACGTCGAAGGAGAGAAATCCCGGCGCATAATAATATCCGCTCAGATCGCCGTTTCCACTTGGGCTCAGCGTGTGATCCGAACCCGTCAAGTTCGAATAGTCCGCTGTGTAGCCAAACGCCACATTCCCGTTCGCCTTCATGCTGACTTCGTTCCCGAGTTGAAGCTGGGCATGCGCCGAAACCGGAAGTGCGAGGGTCACAAGACTTGCTGCTAAGATCACGTATTTGTTGACGGCTGACATGACTAGAGCTCTTCGACCTTTGCGTTTTTGCGGAGTCGCGTATCGAGCGAGCGGCGCAGCGCTTCGGTCTTCTGTTTTTTCAATGAACCGCGTAGAGAATCCTTGACCGAATCGAATTTCTGCTCACCTGCTGGAATGTGTGCATTCAGCCGGACAATCGTGTACGCATGGTTTTCCAGCTCGATGAGATCGCTGACTTGTCCCGGCTGCATTTTCTGAAGCACTTGCAGAACCTGGGGTGGCAACTTCGTCTGATCGACGGCACGGTGGTCTCCCATCATCACGCGGAAATCGTCTTCAGAGATCTTTTCGGCCAGCATGCCAAAGTCTTCGTAGTTCTTGGTCAGCTTCGCCTGGCGAAGATCGTCATCCGCCTTCTTGCTTGCTTCCCTCACTTGCTGGGCATTCGCATTATCGGGAGGAATCACTGAGATCGTCTGGATCGCGTAAGACTCCGGAACACTGAACTGCTGCGGATTCTTGTCGTAGTAAGCGCGCACCTGCGCCGGAGAAACATAGGCCCGGCCGTTGATCTCTGTCTTTAGCATCTGCTCAATGAGCAATGAGCGTTCGATCTTGACTCGCAATAGCTTTCTTGACCCTTTGAATTCGGTGTCGATTAATTCCTGAAACTCCTTTGATGTGGCGTACTGCTTCCGCAGGTCTGCCTCGGCGCGTTGCAGGCGCTCCGGAGCAATCGTCAGTTTGCGGCGCAGCGCTTCCTGGTAGACCAACTCCTCGAACTCAATCATCTTCATCGCGCCGGCGCGGATATCGGACTCCATAGCAGCGGGAATCATTCCGTTATGCTGCCGAGCGTAAGGGAATATTGCGTACTCTTCGCGTAACAGGTCTCGATCCGTCAGCACTGATCCATTCACCCGCGCGACCGGCTTGCCCTGGGGCTGCGGGGCAACACTAGTGCTAAACGAACTAGCAGCGGAGGCGTGCGAACTTACCAGCTGCGCTGGTGCCAGGGTGGAGGCTGCCAGAAGCAGGATCGAGATTGAGAGAGCGCGTTCCATGATCTTTCTCCAAGAACAGGGGGAGGGGAATCCCTCCCCCGTGGATTCAACAAACGGGCTGGCTAGGTGGTCGGAACAGCTGTCTGTCCGTTCATTTCGTTAGCCTCGCCACCATGGCACTGACGGCAGAATTGCGCCGCGTTGTTACCACCGGTCGAGGGTTGATAGTACCCACGCAGGAAGAACATCGTCTGGTAGTACTTTTTGTTTGTGGACGTATAGATGTTCTGACTGTGTTGGTTGTGGCAGGTGGTGCAAGTCACAGCCGTCACGACCGTACCAAAGGTCGAGAGGTTGTTGATTGCGCCGATGTCATAGTTCTGAGTCGCGAAGATCGTGGAGTTCGGGCCGTTCATACTGATCTTCGTGGTATTGCCGCCGGTGCAGTCCCAGTTGTAAGTACCGCCGCAGGTAACAATCGCCGCTGCGCCGACCGGGTGATCGTTGTTGTAGTTGCCGGCCGCAGTTCCGTCGTTGCCAAGCAGGGTAGGAGCGTTGCCGCCGACGATGGGCAGGGTTTCAACGGTCTTGCCCTTCATCATTCCGACTTTTGCCAGGTTGCCGTCATGGCAGCTCAAGCAGAAGAGGATGACGGTGTTGGCGTCATGCGCGCTGGTGATGGTGCCCTGTGCTGGCAGAGTGACCGGATAAGCTCCGGCATCGCCGAAGGTCAAGGTCTGGCCGTATAGAGGGGTAAGATCCTGCCCCCACAGAGCAAAGTCGCCGCTCGTGTTGTCCTTGGTCGCGACGTTGTTGCCACCCGCGCCGCTGTGCGGAGCGTGGCACATGACGCAACCGCGGCCGTAGCCGAGGTGAGCGCCGAGGATGTCGGCCGTCCCGCTGGGTGCCGTCGGAACGCCGTTCAGCTGGGCTGTCGCCATAGCTGCCAGAGCGAAGACCGCTAACAGAGAAAACATTGCTTTCTTCATGAGTTTCGAAACCTCCTTAGAATTGTGCTGCAACACATTTACGAATGATGCGGTACCCAGAGCCGGACTTGCGCCCGACCCTGGTTTTTCAGCGGCCATGGATCCGCCAAAAACTTGGTATGGCTCTGCGATGGCAGAGCCCAGGGTGAGTTCGGAGGACACAAACGCGGTGCCCTGCACTGTTCCGTAGAGAGCTCGCTGGGAATTTATCTTCGAGATTGAAGACCTGCGAGTTGTGGAAACTTGGACCATTGCAACCTTACTTCTTGCACGAGCCTCTCCTTAGTAACGGGAAACTCGTACCCATCCGTCGAGGCGATGTAAGTGTTTGCAACAAAGCGATTTCAGTCCCACTGTCGAGCTGAAGCGATTTTCCACAGAGGCTTAATGCCACCCGAAATGGGCTTTATCCCGCACTGCCGTTGGTGAAATCGCGCATCGTGGGGAATCGGTTTTGTGATTTGAATCACACACTTAGAGCGGTTCGTACGTGGAAGACAAAATCAGAATTGCGGAGTTGAAATGGCGACTCGGCAGGGGAAGGCAGGGTAGTGAGCCGGCGTGGGTGCAATCAAGAGCGGGAAGAACGAAGAACAATGGCAGCCGTTGCGTGCGAGGCGTTGCATCATCGCAACCGCGACTCAGCAGGAAGCGTCGTGGGTGCTGGCCCGGCCGTGCGTCACTTCGCCGCAGGCGTGTCCGTCACCGGCTTCAAGGCCGCGTTCGTAGCCGCTGCAGGCGCCGGAGTCTTAGCCGAAGTCCCGGCACGCTTTTGCTCAGCCTCGTCCTCGCGCCGCTTCTTCTCGGTTTCCGCTTCCGCGTCGCTGATGTAACGAAACACCTGAACGCGTCCGGGATAAACTTCCGTCGTGATCACCCGGTTGTTCTTGTCGATGGTGATGCCAAAGACGCCCATGAACCGGCCGGGATATTCGCCGTGCTCACCGAAGTAAATCAGCAGGCGTCCTTCTTTATCGAAAACCTTGACGCGATCTTGCGCGGCGTCGGCGACCCAGATATGCCCGTCGCAGTCAATTGCAATTCCCTTGGGCCGCTCGAAATGTCCGGGGCCGTCGCCGTTCTTGCCAAAAGTGCTAACGAAGTTTCCGTCGGCATCGAAAATCTCGACGCGGTTGTTGAAAGTGTCGGTCACATAGACGTTGCTGTCGCCATCGACCGCGACGCCTTCCGGCAGCGAGAATTGTCCCGGAGCCGTGAGCGTGTGCTTCTTGCCCGTCGTGCCAATCTTGCGCAGGAACTTGAAGCTGTCGGCATCGAACACGTCGACAACATCGCTCTGCGTGTCGACCACATAAATGAAGCGGTTCTCGTAATCGATCGCGATGCTCGCCGGATCGGCCAGCACATCACCTCCGAACGCCGTCTCTAACACATGCGTGGTGGGAGCGAAAACGTCGACGCGGTGCAGCTTTACGTCAGTGACGTACAGGCGATCGTTGTCGTCGATCGCGATCCCACTGATCATGCCAAAGTGCGCCTGCTTGCCGTTGCCGATCAGTTCAACCGCTTTGTTTTCAGGATTGAAAATGAAGATCGCTCCGACACCCTGGTCGGCCGCATAAATTTGTCCTTTGGAATCGACGGCAACGCCGTAGGGGCGAATCAGCTGGAAGGGCAGCTCTTTTACTTCGATATCGCTGGTCTGCCGCGCTCCGGCAAGACGGTCCATCCATTTTTGTTTTTGCTTCTCGTTCTTCTTCGAGAATTGGTTGGGATCGATTTTCTGTCCGGTGAAAAGATCGACGAACTTGATCCGCGCGATTGCCGGAGGATTCGGCCACACGATCTTGTTCAGGTCGAAGTAAGCGGTCTGGCGCTGATCGCCCAGCTTCGGCTGATCGCTGGCCGGAGGCGCTTTCTTTTTCTGCGCGAATGCCGGCGCTGCGATAGCGAGAGCCAGCAGGCCTACTACCCAGATCTGGCGAGCGCGAGTCGATTTGCGAATTTCGAAGGTCACTGTTTTCCTCCGCCCAGGAATTTATTGGCCGTGTTCATCTGGTTCAGATCCAGAGGATTGCTGTGGCACTTGCGGCAGAAGTCCATATTGGGAGCCTGATCCTTGACCAGCATTCCGTTCTCGGCCCCCGAGTGCGGCTGGTGGCAGGTCAGGCAGTTCATCGGAGTTATCGTCTTGGTCTTGATGTCGGTGACGTCAGAGATCGGGTGACGCTCGGTCGGATGTCCCGCACCGTACTCCAGCGGCAGAATCGGAACGTTGCGCGCCGTGAAGTAGTCTTCCGGCAGCCGGATCTTGCCATCGAGGATCGTGACCAGGTGCTGCGCCTCAAGCTTGTTGGGGCTGCGATCCGGGCCGTGGCACTCGAGGCAGAGCGTATTCACGCTGGCGCTGCGCAGTAGATGCTGATTCTCTCCCCCATGCGGCTCATGACAAGTCGCGCATCCTTGCTGGAATGCCGGCTGATGCAGATGGGGCTTCTTGCCTTGTTCCGCCTGATCGCTGTGGCAGGTCAGGCAGGCGCTGACTGGATCGGGCTGCACGAATCCTGGCGAGTTTCCGGCGTGCGGATTGTGGCAGTCGGTGCAATCTCCCGCCGCGCCCGGATGCTGCACTTTCGCTTTTTCGATCTGCTCGGCCTTATCGGCGTGGCAAGTAACGCAAAGTTCTTTCGCCGTCGGTTGTGTCAGGACAACTTTTCCATCTTTGGCCGGCGAGTGGCACGTGTCGCAGGACTTCTCCGCGAACGGCGGATGAAGGAATTTCGCCATCAGCTTAGGCGCTGCTGACGAATGCGCGTCGTGACAGGTCAAACAATTCGCCGTGCCGAAGGGTTGATTCTGATGCGCCTTCTGCAGCCCGGCGTCCTTTACGTCATGACAGTCGAGGCAAAGCGCCGGAACCGCCTTGGTCAGATGAAAACGGTTGTCGAGGGTCAACTCGGCGCCCGTCTTGTGCGTGACATGGCAGGTGTCGCAGCCCATGTCGAGCGCGGCGTGACGGCTTCCCTTCTCTGGAACATCCACGCCCTGGTTGTGGCAGGTGAGGCAGAGATTGTCTTTCTTGTCGCCCGACATCGGCTTCAACAGTTGGAACTTGTTGTCGGAGGTATGCGGATCGTGGCAGGTCAGGCAATCGCGCACAGCGGGCTTGTGGATCGTGCCCTTGATCTGGGCCGCATCCTTGTCTGCGTGACAAGTCAGGCAGAGCTTGTAAGGAACGGTTGTGGTCAGCTTAATGCGAGTGACATCTTTATTAACGCGAACTTCGTGGCAGCTCAAGCAACCAGTCGCGATCGCCGAGTGAACTGCCTTTCCTTTGCTCTTGTCCTCGTGGCACTCCAAGCACTTCGCCGAGTCGACATTTTTGTCGAGCGGAACCGGATGCGTCTTGGCCGCCGCTGGAAGAATCGCAACCGCCAAAACGTACGCGACCAGGAAAAACAATTTGGGGAGGGCTGGCTTCCCGGCCGCGACGCATTTTTGGAGTCTTCGGACCATGACACTTAGTCATTTGCACGACCGTGTCCTTATTTAGGAAAAACTGAATGGCTCGTGTTGAAAACTGTAAGCAACTGCAACAGAAGGGGTTCGGCGCGGTGGCAAGTAGGGTTGCGGTTTTCCACAGATCAACCCCGAGGCGAATTTGGGCTTTCTCCCTCACTCGGACTGGTGGAAATAACGCAGGCTCACGAGCGTTTTGTGGTTGGAATCACGGCTCGGTAGTAGTGGGTGAAATCGCAACGCTTCGATTTGAATATGAGTGTTATGGCTCAACGGCAAACGGAGAATAAAGGAGTCCGAGTGGCGCAGTACATTGAAAGCAAAGCGGTTGACGTGATTTCTCGAAGTTGGCGCGGAACGTGCATTCCTATCGTGCGAGTACGAGGAAAGCAATGGCCCTGTCACTTCGCACCGCGACCCGCAAAACCTGGCAGACACTCAGCTCGATCAAAACCGGAGTCGTCCTAATCATTCTGGTTGTCATCTTTTCAGCTGCTGGCACGGTGATTCTGCAACGTCCAATGACTGACCCGGACGACATGCAGCGCGCCTATTCACCGTCAATGCTGCGATTCCTCGATTTCACCGGCCTGACTGATGTCTTCCACACGCGTTGGTTCGTCGCCCTGATGATTATGGTCAGCCTGAGCATCATCGCAGCGTCGGTAGAGCGCTTTCCGAACGCATGGCGATTCTTCGCCCGTCCTTACAAAAGTCCCGACGACGGATTCCGCAGAGTTCTCCCCACGCAAGCCCAGATCGCAATCGCGGATGAGGAACAAGGACTAGGAGCCGCCGAACGGGCTCTTCGCCATATGGGATTCAAGGCCGAGCGTATCGTCCGCACCGACAGTTTCTCCCTATTCTCCGAGCGCAGCCGCATCTCTGAGATGGCGGTCTACATCGTTCATGCCAGCCTGCTGTTGATTTTTCTCGGAGGCATCGTCGACGCTCTCTATGGCTGGCGCGGCTTCGTCACGCTGACGCCCGGCAGTTCCAGTAATCAAGTGGAAGTGATGAAGGGCGCTGCGCGCACCTTGCCCTTCTCGATTCGTTGCGACGGCACCGGCGAAGAAACTTACACCGATGGAACTCCGAAGCGCTGGTGGTCAAAACTCGCCGTGGTTCAGGACGGACGAGAGATTTCCCGCAAAGAAATCGCGGTCAACGATCCACTGGTGTATCACGGAGTTCGTTTTTACCAAGCAACATACGGACGCACCGGAAAACTCGATCATTTGGTTCTCGACGCGACTCCGACGAAGGGTGGCGCGCCGCAAGAGATTTCACTGGCGATGAAACAAACCGTCGCGCTCGACGCCGACACTGATGTTCAGTTGGTCGAATTCATTCCCGACTATGTGTTTCAAGATGGACAGGTCTACGCCCGTAGCAACGACGTTGTGAATCCCGCGGTTCACATGATCGTGACGTCAAAGAGCAAGAATGCCAGCCTCAACGTGTGGCTGCCGGCAATTCCTGGCATCACCGAGAATGCGAACTCTCCCTACAGCTTTGATCCGAAAGATTTGAAAACCGGGTTCTATACCGGGCTTCAGGTGTCGCACGAGCCGGGCCAGTGGGCCGTATGGTCTGGAGTTGTGCTGATGGCGATTGGCCTCACCTTCGTCTTCTACGTGATTCACGTTCGCTTCTGGGTGGTTCCTGCCCACGACGCCAGCGGACGCCTCGTTCTCTGGATCGGCGGCACTGCGAATCGCAATCGTGACGCTTTTGAAATTAAGTTTAAGAGGCTGGTCGAACAAATTCAGGACGAATTGAAACCGAAAACTGCGGTTGCGGAAAAGATCGCCGACTCAATCCCGAGCGCATCAATAGCCGGACGGTAGTTCCGGTTACGAAAGGAAAGGAAGCACGTATGGCGCGAGCAAGAGTGGAACAGCATCCCGCGACTGGAACGACTCTGGTCGTCATGGTAGGACTCAGCATCGCATTTCTGCTGTTCATCGCTTTTCTGAACGTAGTAAAGACCGGAAGCATTCTCAGCGAAGCCAACCTCCTGTATGCCGCACTGGTGTTTTACGCGGGCGCGGGCGCGTTGTATCTCGGCTTCGGAATCACCGGCACTGATTCGTATATCAAGTTCGCTTCTTTGGCGACATGGGCCGGCCTCATCGCCAATACCGGCGCGGTGGCACATCGCTGGTATGAGGCCGGCCATCCCCCCTTCGCCAGCATTTACGAAATGCTGCTGAGCTTTGTGTGGACGCTCGCCTCTCTCACCCTGATCGCCGAGAAACGATACGGAGTCAAAGTCATCGGAACGGTGACGATGCCAGTCGCGATCGTAGGCGTTGTCCTGATGGAACTTCTGCCTAGTGAGGTTCGCCCGCTCGTACCGGCCCTGCAATCGACTTGGCTGCATGTACACGTGACGCTCGCCATGCTTGCCTATGCCGCTTGCGCTCTCAGCTTCGCGCTGGCCATGATGTTCCTGATCCAGGACAAGATGAAGACCGAAACTTTCCTGGCCGCCACCAGCATCTTCACCGTTGGCATTTACGGCGCGATCCTCACCCGATTCGAACGTTGGGGCGGACTCAATGTCGTCGCCTGGGACACAGAGAATAAGACCGAGGCTTTCATTTCCCGCGGAGTTCGATTGTTTGTCACCATTCCTGATCTCGGCTGGTTGATGCTTCTGGTCTTCATCGCGGTGGCCGCGCCATTGGTGCTCTACATCATCGGTCGCGTTCAAAAAAACGACTCGCTGCTTCCGACTGCGAACCGCGCGATCTTTGTCAGCATTTTGCTTCAGGCTTTGGCTCTGATCTTCTTCGTATTGCGCGCGCGCAATGGACAATATCCTTCGCTCGACGCCGAGGGCCTTTATGCGACGACGTTAGCCGCCAGCCCATTCATTCTCGCAGCGCTCGTTGGCGGCATCTTTGCCAACTTGCTGTACCTGTTAATGCTGTGGCGTCGTGAGGACCTCGAGCGCTTGCTCCCCGACGCCGACGCGCTCGACCGTATCACCTACAAAACGATTTGTATTGCTTTTCCTTTACTCACCCTGATGATCGCCGCTGGCGCCTACTGGGCTAACCGGGCCTGGGGCTCCTATTGGAATTGGGATCCCAAAGAGACGTGGGCGGCGATTACTTGGCTCGTCTATGCAGGCTATCTCCACATGCGTATCACTCGCGGCTGGCGTGGACGGCGTGCCGCTTATTTCGCGATCCTTGGATTCGCCGTCGTAATGTTCACTTTCTTCGGAGTGACGTACCTGCTTCCGGGATTACATGCATATGCCTGAGATTGCCCATAAAATGACGAGCCCAGTTCCCGAACCCGAATTGCCCGAAGCCGACGCTATTCAGCCAGGACGGAAGAGTTCGTTCAGTACCGGCTCGAGCAGTACGGAAGACAGCCGACTCTCTCCTGTCCGCGCGGAATCGGAAGCGATTCAGAATCAGGATCCCGAGCTTCCATGGTTTCGACTCAACTGGGAAATCAAGGCACTTCTGCCCATCGCTTGCGTGCTGCTCGGCGGCATGTTGCTCTTTCTGCTGGCGACGCTTTCCTGGCGCGACCCCGAACGTCATCTTGTCCTGCTCGTTGCAGGCGTGGGCGCGGTCGCAATCTGCGGTGCGCTGCTAGTCGTCCTCACCTATACCGTGCAGCGGCCGATGGTCGAACTGCAGCAGAAGATCGCGCAACTCGGCAGTGGCGACCTGAACGTTTCCGTCAGCTTTGCGCACCGCAACGATGAAATCGGCGATCTTGGGCGCAACTTCAATCAAATGGTTTCGCAGATGCGCGAGAGCCGCGTCGAGATCGAACGCCTGCATCGCACGCAGATGTCGCGCGCAGAACATATGGCGACGCTGGGCGAGATGGCCACCGGCCTCGCCCACGAAATCCGCAACCCTCTCGCGGGTATTGCCGGCGTCATCGAAATCATCGGACGCGACCTGCCCACAACCAGTCCCGCGCGCGCAGTCGTGAAAGACGTACGCCAGGAGATCGCGCGCATCAATCGTATTGTGACCGACTTGCTGCAGACGGCGCGCCCCCATCCGCCGAAGGTTCGCAAGAGTGATTTGAATACGACGGTCGAGCACGCGGTCATGCTCGGCCGCCAGCAAGGCCTGGCAAAAGCCGTGGAAGTTACACTCCACAAAGACCCGTCACTACCAGAAGTCGAGCACGATAGCGATCAGATTCACCAAGTCATGCTGAATCTGCTGCTCAACGCGTTGCAGGCCATCGATCAGAAGGGAAAGATCGCAGTTACCGTCGAGCGGCAACAAAACTCCGCGGTGATTGAGGTCGCGGATAATGGCCGCGGCATCTCGCCCGAACTTCTTCCAAATATCTTCCGCCCATTCTTCACCACAAAAGGCGACGGCACCGGACTGGGATTGTCTTTGGCACGCCGCATCGTCGAAGATCATCAGGGTCGCATCGATGTCACCAGCACGGTCGGCAAAGGCACGACGTTTGCGGTGGTTTTGCCGCTGGAGCGCACGGCTGCCCAGCCGAGCGAAGCGTAGGGATACAAACACGATCTCGGCCTTCGACACTTCAACCATTAGAGATTCGTATCAGCGCATCGCTTCAGCGATGCCGCTATGCAAGGCGTCAGGAAGGCTTTAGCCGCTGCGGTAGATTCTACACGCGTATCTCTTTTGTATATACATCGTGTATACTATGTAGATTCCATAACAAGGGGCCCAACGTGGCTACGACCCAAATCGTCAAGTGGGGAAACAGTCTCGCAGTTCGCATCCCAAAGCCGGTCGCCGAGGAAGCGGGTGTGGGTGAGGGAGATCCGATCATGATCGAGGCAGGTCCCGGTCAGATTCAACTGCGCCGTCGCCAGCCTCGGGTACCGTCACTGCGAAAGCTGGTGGCGCAAATCACTCCTGAGAATCGCTATGACGAAGTCGAGACCGGTCCTGCACAAGGCAAGGAGAAGATTGATTGGTAAGCCGGTATGTTCCGCGGGCGGGGGACCTCATCTGGCTCGACTTCGATCCGCAGGCCGGACGCGAACAGGCAAAGAGGCGTCCCGCACTCGTTGTGACCGATGAGAACTACAACCGGGCAGGCGGCTTGGTTGTGGTTTGCCCACTTACAAGCCGACGTAAACCGTATCCCTTCGCTCTGGCCGTGGCTGTCGATAAGGTTGAGGGCGCAGTTCTTGTGGACCACCTCAAGAGCCTGGACTGGACTGTCCGCAAAGCTAAGTTCCATTCAAAAGCCGACCCTGCGCTGCTTGCTCAGGTGCGCGCCTATCTTGGCGTGCTGCTCGGGATCCGATCGTAGGAGTAATGCGCGGCAAATGACAAAGGTCGCTACTATAGTGTGATCTTCATCCTATCCGCGCGTCCCGATTGCGACTAATATCTCAGCGCAGATGAAAGCCGCCGTCTACAGCAAGACAAAATCGGGCAAGGTTCTCGAGTTCAAGGACCTCGAACAGCCCATTCCCAAGGACAACGAGGTCGTCCTGCGGGTTCGCGCTGCTTCGGTCAATCCGCTGGACTGGCGTATGAAAAACGCCCGTCCCGGTGTGGACGTCGCGGGTGAAGTCGTAGCCATCGGGAAATCAGTGACACAGTTCAATCTCGGAGATGCTGTATTCGGCTTAGGCAGAGGCGCTTTTGCCGAGTACGCGTGCGCTGCCGAAAAGAAATTAGTTCCGAAGCCCGAAGCCCTGACGTTCGACCAGGCCGCCGCAATTCCGATCGCAGGACTCACTGCCTTGCAGGGACTTCGCGACAAAGGACACCTTCAGCCCGGGCAAAAGGTCCTGATCAATGGTGCCGCCGGAGGCATCGGAACTTTTGCCGTGCAAATAGCAAAATCCATGGGGGCGAACGTCACCGGCGTCTGCAGCACGAAGAACGTTGATCTGTTGCGCTCCCTCGGCGCCGACCGGGTCATCGACTACACGCGCGACGACTTCACTCAGGACAGCCAGCGTTACGACCTGCTTCTCGATAACGTGGGCAATCGTACGTTGTCATTCATGAGGCAAGTTCTCACTCCAAACGGGAAGTGTGTGATGGCCGGAGCCCCCAAAACACTCTCCGGAACGCTATCGCGAATTTTCAAAGCTTGGGCCTGGTCCCCGTTCTTGCGACAGAAATTCACCTTCTTCATCGCGAAGATGCGGAAAGATGATCTGATCACTCTCTGCGATTTGTTTAAGGCCGGAAAGGTCAACCCCTCGATCGACCGGCGCTACCCGTTCAGCGAAACTGCGGCCGCCATTGCCTATGTCGAAGAAGGACACGCCCGAGCGAAAGTCATCATCACCATCCCATAGCGAACAAAACCGCCGTCGCGTCCGGATGCCCGCCAGCGTGCCCTCTCCTTCCCTTTCGTAGTAAGCTAAACGCGGCATGCCTGCTGAAAAAATACTGGTCGTGGACGACGAGCGCCTGGTGCGCTGGTCGCTGCGCCAAAAGTGCGAAGAGTGGGGATATCACGTCGTCGAGGCGCCTTCGGGCGAACCCGGCCTGCGCCTCGCCCAGCAAGAATCTCCCGACCTGGTTCTGCTCGACGTCCGTATGCCTGACCTGAGCGGTATCCAGGTTCTCGAGCAGATTAAGAAAGCTCCCGACGCGCCGCCGGTCATCATGATCACGGCCGATCCGCAGCTTGATGACGTGAAGACCGCGCTTAAGCTGGGCGCCTACGACTTCATCGGCAAGCCTCTGGATTTCGAAGAACTTCGCGTCACCATCCAGAATGCGCTGGAGGCGACGCGCCTGCGCACCGAGGTCAAGTCGCTGCGTGGCGAGGTCCGCCGCACCACCGGTTATCACGAAGTGGTCGCCGTCTCGCCGAAGACCACAGAGCTGATGAGCTTTGTACAGAAGGTCGCCGCCAGCGAAGCCACCACGATTCTGATACAGGGCGAGAGCGGGACTGGCAAAGACCTGATCGCCAAGACGATTCACTACGAGAGCTCACGCGAGCACGGGCCATTCGTCGCCATCAACTGCTCGGCCATCCCCGAAACGCTGATGGAGGCCGAACTCTTCGGCCACGAACGAGGCGCCTTCACCGACGCCAAGCAGATGAAGAAGGGTCTTTTCGAAACAGCCAACGGCGGCACGCTCTTCCTCGACGAAATTGGAGAGCTTTCTCCGTTGTTACAAGCCAAACTGCTGCGTGTGCTCGAGGACCAGGTCATCCGGCGCGTCGGCGGCGTACGCGACATGCAGGTCGACGTCCGCGTCATCGCCGCCTCCAATCGGGATTTGGAAAAGGCAGTCCGCGAAGGTCACTTCCGCCAGGACCTTTATTACCGCCTTGCGATCATTGCCATCTTCATTCCTCCGTTGCGCGAACGCTCCGAAGATATTCTTCCGCTCGTCGAATTCTTTATCGATTGGTACAACCGGAAGTTCAAGAAATCGATTAAAGGAATCAGTCCCGAGACGCGCCGTCTGCTGCTCGCGCATAGCTGGCCGGGCAATGTTCGCGAGCTTAAGAATTCAATCGAGCGCGCCATGATTCTCGAAGAAGAATCCGTGCTGCGCCCGGCCTATATGCCGTTTGCCGTCGGCGAAGCTGCCCGCAGCGGACTAACGGCGTTCGAGCACAGCAGCGCTTCTTCCGACGGAGGAGGAGGCAAGCAACTGGCAAACGGGCGGGTGATTCCGCGGCTCTATATTCCAGAAGAAGGCACGTCGCTCGAGGAAGTAGAGCGCGCCATGGTAGAACTCGCAATGCGCCAGGCAAACGGCAATCAGACGCACGCGGCGCGCCTGCTTGATATCAGCCGCGACGCGTTGCGCTACAAGCTGAAGAAGTTCGAATTAGTAGCCGCCGGCGACGACGAAGCTCCCTCCGAATCGATCCCGTCAGAAAACTCCGCCAGCTAACTCAGCACTTTTCCACTGTCTTGAGTTCAGTGAGCTCGGCTCAGTGAAAAGATGCTCTAGATATGTGCAGAATTGCAAAGACAGCCACAGCTTCGCCCATCATGGTATCTATCAAAGAAAAAGGGCCTCCGTTGGCTGGAAGCCCTTTGGCGCTCGATGAAGTTTTATGAATAAAGCGCCAAACTCAGCCCGACTATCCTCGCGCCGCGTGCTCTTTCGCCTTGGCAATGTACTGCTCGACCTGTTGCTTCTGCGGATAATCCGGATTCGCTTTCAGCAATTGTTGCCACGCTTCGATCGCTCCCTTGGGATCCCCCTTGCCTTGCCACCGTACCCAGCCCAGGTTAAACAATGTTTGCGGATGCCCTGGCCTGTATTTCAACGACATCTCCATCGCCGCCACAGCCTTGTCGGCGTTACCCGCATACCAGTACGCCGTTCCCATGTCAGTGCGAACGTCGGCGTTCTCTGGATGAATCGCCAGCGCGCGCTCGTAATATCCAATCGACTCCTGAAACTGCTGTCCGTCATAGAAAACGTTGCCGAGTTTCACCAGCGAGTCGTAATCGTTGGGATTCTGTTTGACCGCCTCGAGATATGGAGCCGCAGCCTGCGCCACGGCCGCTTGCGCTTCCGCGCCCTGCTTCTGCGATCCGTTATCTTGCTGCACAGTTGCCGCCGCGGCCGACTGTGCGGCTGGCGACGCCGATCCGCGGAATAAATATCCCAATGCCACGCCCAGCGCCAGGCAGAATGCTGCCAGCAAATAAGCTTGCGTGCCGGTCGCTCCCTGCGATGCGCGGTTAATAGTTGGCGACTGCTCTTTGTTTTGTTCGCTCATTGTCTTCTCTCTCCGATCTGGTGCCGGCAAGCGCCCGTTTCGGCGATTCCAGGTGGAACAATCGCGCGACCACAGCGGTCATTTGCTCTTGTTCCGCCTTCTCCGGAAGTTCCTTGAGTTCGCGAGCCAGGGAGCTGGCAATCTTTTGTATAACCTGTGCTGTGATTGCATGCAGCGATTGATCCTGCTCCCGCGTGAAAGGTCCGCGCTCTTCGATAAAGGACTCCAGTTCTTGCCGGCTAATTTCTTCAAGGCGTTGCCGCAGTGCCACGATCGTCGGGACCACGGTCTCCGCCTCTAATTTGCCGCGGAAGGCTTGTGCTTCCGCTGCTACAATCTTTTCCGCCTCGGCTACAACACCCGTGCGTTCCGGAGCCTCGCTCTTAACCGAGCGTTCCAGCCCCTCGATGTCATAGAGCAGGATCCCATCCACTCTCCGGACTTCTGGATCGACATCCCGCGGCATTCCAAGATCGATGACGACCAGCGCCACCCGGTTTCTCTCGGCCGTGATCCGCTCCGCCTCTTCCCGCGTCAGGATCACATGTGGACACCCGGTCGCGCTGATCACTACATCCGCGCGGAGCATGCACTTCCAGCGATCGGCCAGCGTCGCTGCTGTGCCGCCGAGTTTCTCCGCAACTTCGCGTGCTTTGGCGGCCGAATGATCGATCACCACCACAGGTCCGACTCCGTTGGCCATCATGAGCCGCGCAGAAAGCTCGCTGGTCTCTCCAGCGCCAAGCAACAACACCCTGCGGCGATCCAGGCTTCCAAAAATTTCCCGAGCAAGTTGAAACGCAGCCGCTGGAACGGAAACTGTCGTGTCGCCTAAAGCCGTGTCGCTTCGTACTTTTTCCGCGACGTTCAGCGCCGCGTCGATCGTCAGGCTTAGAAATCGCCCTGCTGCGCCGACTGTGCGCGCCTGTTCCCATGCCAACTGCACTTGCGGCACGATCTGCGGCTCGCCCAGAACGAGCGAATCAAGTCCGGAAATCACGCGGAAGATGTGGGTCAGCGCAGATTCATCCAGCAGGCGATAGAAGTGCTGCCATTCGCTCAGCTTCAATCCATGGTCCGATCCCAGAAACTTCAGCAGAGAATTCGCGGCCAGGGTCGGCTCGCTCGCCCATACTAAAAATTCAGTCCGGCAGCACGTCGAGAGCACGACAACCTCTTCTATGCCCTCGGCTCGCCTTAGTTGTTGCAATACTTCGTAGCGGCGGTTCTCGCTAATCCAGAAACGCTCCCTCATGGCCAGCGGCGCTGTCCGCTTGTTCAGTCCGATCACCATGAGTGTTGGTTCCAAAATGAATTCCTCAAGCACAAGATGCAATCAGAGAAGTGCACGCCCGTTGCCAGACGGGCCAGCGGCGAACCCGTAGCAATATCCATGTTTTCAAGGACTTTGTGTCGTCGGTTGGGATCTGGAACCTGTTGAAATTCGCTACAGTGCGGCATATCACGCGGATCGCGAGTCTTTTGACGCGATCTCTCCCACTTTCACTAACTTGCCGCCGAATCACGATCACGACGAGAAGTGATCGTAATCACTGACCAGCTTGCCCACTTCCAGCGAAACTTCCTGACGATTAGGAAGTTCTCATTCCGTCTTTGGGGCTCGTCAGCTGTGTTCGGATGTGTCCAGGCAGGCGGCCAAAGACATAAGGTTTGAAAGGAATTGCAATCATGAAGATGACGAAGCTGGTGCTGTTGATCGTCGCGATCGCGGTAGCTCTGTTCCTGATTTTGCCGAACCTTTCGTGGGCCGCCGATGACGGCGCTGCCCTGTACAAAACGAAATGCGCCGCCTGTCATGGTGCGGATCTAGCCGGAAAGCCGGCCGCGAAAGCTCCCAGCCTGATTTCTGACGAGTCCAAGAAAGAGTCCGACGCCGACCTCACCGACATGATCGCCAATGGCGGCAAGGACAAGAAGGCGATGCACGCCTTCGCCAACAAGGGCGTAACTCCGGATCAAGTGAAGATGATCGTGTCGTACATTCGCGACGCGCAGAAGAAGTAGTTCGGTACTTCGTTAGCAGGATCGCTGTTCCCAGAATGCGAACCGCGCCGGTCAAAGGCTGGCGCCCGACACGCGAGGGTGAGTCAGCTGCTCACCGGTAGGCTCCGGCAGCAAGCCGGACACCCGGATTCCCCTCTCCAGTTCGCAACCCGATCGGGAACAGCACGGCCCGGGCTTCGGTGCTCACCCCGAACCCCGGGCCTAAGTGTTCGCAGGACCATCCGGGAGATGATCCACTTGACGGAGACGCTAATCGCTACGTCCTTCTCCTTCACGAAAGCCGTAATCCCCAAACCAAGGGCAGTTCGGGCTTCGCCTGAGGATTGTCAGCCCCCGTTCACGATATTTGCGAGATGGGATAGCTCAAAAGCCGGACCTCTTCTTAACAACTCAACTAGTTTTCGGGGGGTGTCTCCAACGCGAGAAATGTCTTGCCCCCCACGGGTCGTCTTTAGAACAAGGTGGTCCCGAACAAAATCCAAGACCCTGAGATTCCTCTTCAGCCGCGCCCCGGAGTACTGGCTAAGATCAAGCATATACACTTCGGACCGCTGGCCAGCGTGATGGGCATCTGACAATCCAGAATTGATTAGATGCAGCATTCGAAGGTCCATCAGCGCTTGCATAAGCCCGTACTCTGCTGGCCTGTTTTCCTTGTCCAGGAAATTGATCGCTAAGAAGGTTATCTGACGCTGAGTTAGCAGGAATTCGCGAACCACGGTAAGTGCCGAGACCAAATCTTGCGAGCGCCCCCTCGCTGCCGCAGCGTCATCCTCCAATTCCTGGAGCTTAGTCTGCGCTGCTGCCCCGGCCGCATGGTTCACATCTTGCACCCCAACGGTTCTCGCATTCGTCCGCTGTCGCGCAATCTGCAGAGCGGAAACACAAAGAGTCAGGAAATCTCGAGGTACCCCGCCGCTGGCGAGTACTAGTCTGTCCAAGGCCGCTCCGCTCAGAAAGTTTCTCGACGGCGAAGTATCGCTTTCCTCCACATAACCCTGAAGAATATTCTGCAGAAAGGTTTTCGCGCGCGACGGCTGTTCTAGCGTTATGTCAAGATTGATGATCGACGCGTCATGACCGGTCTGAAGCCCAACAGGTGGATTGGGACTAAACCAACGGGTCTGATGCCGGATTCCCGCAACCTTCAGCCAGACGGGGTTGTCCCGGCTTATACCGTGCAGAAGATCCAGGAGGCCAGGAACCGCGTTTACGTTCATGTAGTGAATGTCATCGAGGAAAATGTATAGGGACTGATTATTCGCGACGCACAATCTAGAGATTGCTTGTTGCAGCTTCGGAACAAATTTAGTCACCTTAGGGCGATTCTCCGGGCGCTCTGCTAGTGCGGCCTCAAGGGATGCTCGAACAGCGCTTAGCAGCTTTGTGGCGCTTTCGGTACCGGGGCCACGAAGGGCACCAAACCCGAGGTCGCAGATTCGGAGGGCGATGGTAAGGAATGCATCATCCTTCGATAGGTCTCTGAGAGGGTGCATGTTTACCCAGAGAGACAGAGCCCCCTCCTTCTCCAAAATTCTTTTCGCTTCCAAGAGCAACGCTGTTTTTCCCACTCCGCGCCGACCGAAAATTAGATGATGCCGCGGAGCTAACGCCAGTTTCAGAGTCTCTGCAACATCAGCTACATAGCGAAGGCTGGGCTGTGCTTCTGATGTGCGTGCCCTCGCGTTCATTAGCTCCAAAAGGCTCGGTATGCGCTCGTCATGCACACCAATCACTTCTTTGTGGGCATGATCTTTTTTCCCGGGAGATGCCAAACGGACCGTTACAAATCCCGACTCGATTTCGGAGTCCAAACCACGCGCTACCTCCATGGCGCGCTCGTACTCTCGATCAACTTCGACCACCACAATCAGTTCCCCTGGAAAGCTTCGCACCTGCGTGCTGACGGGTTCTAACCCCGATTGACGGAAGCGGTCGAGAACCATCTGCTGAACCGATGCTTCGGAAGTCATACTTGGCACCCCTTGCTCCTCAGATACGAACGGACGATCGGCAACAGATCCTCAGCCTTGCGAATCATTTGGCTGGCTATCGTTTTAAACATCAAGTCATTCCTCGGATAGGGATCGTAATCCGCGCGATTGCGCTCCAACCTAGCATTCTTCAGGTCGTTTTCCCAATTCGCTCTGTTGGGAAAGTCGACGGGTATTCCAGCCGGCAGTTTCGAGTGCTCTTCGTGGTCGTCGCCCCCGTGCACGAAAAACGTTGCGGCACGAAGAGCGTGGTACATGGAATAGTATGCTCGACTGGTCGCCGATCGAAAGCAGCGATTGGTACCTCGCGCAGCGCCTACTGCGGCTAAATAGAGCGTTTTAGAAAGTTCCACGCGATCAAGCGTGGCTTTGCGGAGCAGGACGTTAATCTCGTATCCTGTGCGCTGCTCAAGGCTGGCGCCAGCCTTATATTGGTCGATTTTGATCTTGTAAGACTTGGAGACGAGAAGAAGGTCTTTGGCTCGAGCTCTTGGCATGTGTGGTACCACGCCCCATCCGGATGGGGAATTTTCTTCGCATGGCCCGCGTTGTGGAAACTCAATAACCCGGTTACAGCCATCGATTGTACATGGCCCATTTTTCTTTCCATCGGCTCTCGGACTTGGTTGGCCATGCGATAAAAGCCATCGCCACAAGAGGTGAGTATTTGCGCAAAACGAGCTCGCCCGGTCCGTCCGCAGCACCAATTTTCCACAGCCCCTCAGTGTTCATCCAACCTTGACCCTGAGACCGCGATTCGCCGATACTGGCATTGACTACCCGGAGGGAGCGATGGGACGTAACTCCTTAGGGCTCAAGATTTTGCCCCTAAGTGATTGCAGCCCATAGATTAAATCTCGATTTTCCCCCAACCCGATGATTCCAATAGACCGGGGGGGAGGGGGGTAGGCAACAACAGAAGCGAAGCTTCCCACATTGGGAAGATCGCAAAGCCGAAGCCAAGTTTATCGAGTCACTATTCACCAATCACTCCGCACCGACCCCTAGCCCTGATCCCTGCTTCCTACGAAATCCATCACCACGCCCTGTGATCCAAATCACAGCCTTTTGCGCATTCTGAAACTAATCTGACCTTGCTTGTGGGAGTTCTTCTAGCAGTCGCCGGAAGGGGGAATCATGGTCGTTGCAGGCGCTACTCCGAACATGAGCCGCATGGCTCACGACTTTTCCAAGAATCCAATGCTGGTCTACTGGGAGATGACCCAGGCTTGCGGCCTCGCGTGCAAACACTGCCGCGCCGAAGCGATGCCTACCGCGAATCCTCTCGAATTGAACACCGAAGAGAGCAAGCGCTTCCTTAAGCAGCTTGTCGGCTTCGGCAATCCTCTGCCCCATCTGATTTTGACCGGAGGCGATCCGCTCAGCCGCAAAGACATTTACGAACTGATCGACTACGCCACCGGACTTGGCCTCGAAGTTTCTGTCACGCCCAGCGCCACGCCCGAGCTGACGAACGACGCCATCTCCAAGCTGAAAGCGCACGGGATTCAGAGCCTGGGACTTAGTCTCGACGGCTCTTGCGCCGAAAAGCATGACGCGATCCGCGCCGTACCCGGAACATTCGATCGCACCATCGAAGCTGCCCGCCATTGCGGACGCCTCGGTCTGCCAATCCAGGTCAACACCCTAGTCGCGGAAGAGACTGCCGACGATCTCCCCGCAATCTATGAACTGCTCCGAACTAGCTTTCCTGTGATGCGCTGGAGCTTGTTCATGCTGATCTCCGTTGGCCGCGGCAAGGCGCTCAACGAAGTGTCCCCCGAAGAAGGCGAAGCGATCATGCGCTGGGTCTTCGATCTGTCCCAGCACTCGCCGTTCGCCGTGAAGACGACGGAAGCGCCGTCGTACCGCCGCATCGCCATCGACAAGATGCGCTCGTCCGGCATGGCGACGCCGGAGATGAAAGCAACTTCCGTCTACAAAGGATTTCAGATTCGCGACGGACACGGCATCGTCTTCGTATCGAATCTCGGAGAGATTTATCCCTCCGGATTTCTGCCGCTGCACAGCGGGAATGTCCGCAAGGATTCTCTGGTCGAGATCTATCGCAACTCGGAAATCTTCCGCGGGCTGCATAATCCCGACACGTTCCATGGAAAGTGCGGCGCATGCGAATACAGCCACATCTGCGGAGGATCGCGCGCCCGTGCATTCGCCTACACGGGCGACGCGCTGGGCACCGATCCGTTCTGCCCCTACGAACCAGAAACGGCGAGCGTATAAGCGGAGGCCGAGAAGCAGATGGCAACTCAGCCGC
The DNA here is from genome assembly GCA_963818115.1 of uncultured Acidobacteriota bacterium. Taxonomy (GTDB): domain Bacteria; phylum Acidobacteriota; class Terriglobia; order Terriglobales; family Acidobacteriaceae; genus Sulfotelmatobacter. The sequence continues at coordinate 217,777 of CAWFQZ010000022.1, read as the reverse complement.
GGTTTAACGAAGAGCACGAAAAGCAGCTGGCTGCGCCTTCGAAAATCGCGTCAATCGCCGACTCTGGAATCAGGCTCTCGATCTTGCGGAAAAAGTTGATCCGGCGCGCGCTTCCCGATCACTCCCAGCAATTCCGGCGCGGGTTTCAACTGGCGTTCCTGCTGCTGAACGTTTGGCTTGGAATGTCTTTCTACTTCTGGGTTCGCCATTTCGAAACGGGATCGCACGAGCGCTCGATGGCGCGGCCCGCTGGCATCGAAGGATGGCTGCCGATCGCAGGCCTGATGAATGCCAAGTATTGGCTTGCGACTGGCCGATTCCCGTCAGTCCATCCCGCAGCGCTTTTCTTATTCATTACTTTCCTGGGAATTGCATTCTTGTTTCGCAAGGCATTCTGCAGTTGGTTGTGCCCGGTGGGTACGCTGTCGGAATATCTGTGGCGCGCTGGCCGCGCGCTTTTTCGACGAAACTTTCACTTGCCGCGTTGGATTGATCTCCCGTTGCGCGCTTTGAAATACCTGCTGTTGGGGTTCTTCGTCTGGGCGGTCGCAAATATGTCGGCCGCTGCTGTTGAAGAGTTTATGCGGAGTCCGTATGGCGCCATCGCCGACGTGCGCATGCTGAACTTCTTCCGCGATCTCGGTGAGACGGCTTCGACCGTGCTCGCGGTGCTAGTCGTCGCGTCGTTGCTGGTGCAGAATTTCTGGTGCCGCTATCTCTGTCCCTATGGAGCACTGCTCGGGCTCGCTTCCCTATTGAGCCCACTACGCATTCGCCGCACATCCGATGCCTGCATCGATTGCGCAAAGTGTGCGAAAGCGTGCCCCTCAGCGTTGCCCGTCGACAAGCTGATCTCCATCAAATCAGCAGAGTGCACGGGATGTCTCGAGTGCGTGAGCGTCTGTCCGTCAGAAGGCGCTTTGCAGATCAGATTACCGCGCTGGATGCGGACTCCGAATTCCGGACGGCTTCCCGCGTGGGCCATCGCTGCTGGAATTGCCGCTATATTCGTTGGAATCATTGGATTCGCGAAAACTGCTGGATATTGGAATGGGGACGTTCCCGACTACGTTTACCGTCAGTTGATTCCGCACGCGAATGAAATCGAGCACCCGATCGAGTAACGCATCACGTCTCAGACGAAATCGATCTAGGAATAAAGCTGAATCGGCTGAACTACCCGCGTGATAGTTCCGCTTGGGCTTGGCTGATCCGGCTTCAATCCGCAACGCATCGAAGCAAACAAACCCATCAACTGTCCGAGCATCACATCGAGGACTGGACGGTGTTGATCCTCAAAATTCGCGGGAAGTCCCAACGACAAGCAGTAATCGGCAAGGTCTGTAGCATCGCGACCGTCGGATGCCGTAATGGCAATGCGAACCCGTCCCAGGCGCTTGCGATCAATCTCCCGTAGCAGATCGAGCTCGTATCCGCGACGACCCTTCTCACTCGAAAGGAACGTCGTAAATACCGTCTGCCCGTCAACGCTTGACATTGGACCATGACGCAATCCGAGCGGCGTTTCGGCGAGAGTCGCCACTTTGCCTGCACTCAGCTCGACGACTTTTAGCGCGCATTCATCGGCGACGGCTCGCAGGGCTCCCGAACCGACAAAGCAGGCGCGGGTACATCCAAGCGACGTAACTTCTCCGGCGGTTTCTGCGGCAGTAGTAACGAACCTCTTGCCCGCGTCGGACATCTGCGATACCACTTCGCCGAACTGAGAGATGTCGTCCAAATGCGCAGCGCACTGCCCCGCCAGCAGCATGTTGCTGAAGGAACTGGTCATCGCGAGGCCGCGATCATTAACCGCCTCGTCGAGAACGAGGGCAAACGCGCGGTCCGCATGGCGAGCGCAGAGCTGCGCCATCGGTCCCTCTGGATTGCAGGTGATCACTAGATGCCGGATATGTGAATACCGGCTGAGTGCTCGCTCCAGAAGAGCCACCCCTTCGGGACTTTCCCCCGAGCGCGAGAATGAGATCCAGAAGTATTCTCTGCCGGCGCGATGGAACTCGTCGAAGTCGGTCAACAGAGTAGTGCTGGGAAGCGCCCAAACATCGCAACCCCACCGCCGCCGAAGCAACGGCGCGAGAGCACGCCCCGTATAGTCCGAAGTTCCGGCGCCGACAAGATAAACGGTAGGCGATGAAGTGCTGCCGCGGCCGATGCCGGCTCGCCGCAGTACATCGTTCAACTCCCCCTGGCGGCTGGCACACAATTTGTAGGTGATGCCCCAAGTATCGGGCTGCTGCCAGATTTCACGCGGGGTGTGGACTAATCCGCGTTCGGCTTTTTCCTGCTCCGGCAGATCCAGAAGCAAGCGCAACGGATTTTCCAACGCCGAACCCTCCGATAAAGACAAATCAGTCTATTACAAGTGCTGCCCGTTGAAAAGGTTTCGAAAGAAAAAGAAATACCTTTCGCAAGGAAACGTTAACGAAATCGAGTTGACCCAAAGGTGGCTCATGGTAGGTTTTTAGTCACAAGATCAAGGCCCGTACGGTTCACTCCGGGTCGATTTGATGAAACCACATGCGCTCTGAAAGCAACTAATCAGCTTCAAAAGTGTTTTCTACGCTTAAGGAGAAAAACATGAGCCGTGGTTCGCATCCCCTAAGTACGCTGTTGCTGGCCGCTGCACTCGCATCTTCGTTCGCAGGAATCGCCTGCGCACACCACCCTTACCGCGTCTACGACCCGTACTACACGGATTACCATGTGTGGAACAACGATGAGGTTGTCTACTACGACCGCTGGGCGAACGAGACGCACCGCGATCCTCACCGTGATTTCAAGAAGCTTCCACCGGGAGAACAGAAGGAGTACTGGACGTGGCGCCACAACCACGGCGACCACGATCATGACCACGATCATCACTAGAGACTTTTCCAGGCTCTCAGTGGCCAAGCGCCCTGAGAGCCTGATCCGTTGTTGTTAGCCTCGCTCCCAGTTGCTGCAATTCCACCATCGTCTTCTGGCCATCTTCCTGTTTGAGTGTTTCGATCGCATCCCGCACAATGGCGACGCGACGCCCGCGTGCGAGCAATCCCTTGGCAGCGAAGCTCACGCAATATTCCGTCACTACGCCGAAGACTACGAACTCAGGTTGAGTTCCCAAGCTTTCTACGAGTTCCTCTGCGTGTCGGCTCTCAAATATGTTAAGCGTTTGTTTTTCCAGCAAGATCTGCTGATACTTCGATAAGTCTGATGGAATCCGAGCATCTGCTTCATTCGGCACGCGCGCGACTTTTTCCGTGAGTGCTTCTGGAACCAACTCCGATCCAGCCGTTCCCTTCACGCAATGCGGCGGGAAAATTTTGAACTCCGGGTCATTCGGCGGATGGAAGCAGCCGTGTGAAACCAGAAAGACGCGATCCTGGCGTGCAGCGTCAGTCAAGCGCTGGATGTTGGGCAGGAGTTTCTCGGCCCCCGGCACATACAGATTTCCACCAGGCAACATGAAGTCGCGTTGGACGTCGACTTCCCAAAAAATGAAATCGCGTGAAACCATGATTCTCCTTCCCTACGAAGGGCGAGCGTACCATCATCGTTTCGAGGCTGACAATAGTGGCCACCGATAGCACTCACCGGATTGTTAGATAATCTTTGGATGATTTCTCCAGCCCTGGTGCGCTAATGCCGAAGCCGAAAGTCACTTACGATACGATCCGGCGGCTGGCTCTCCAGCTACCTAAGGTGGAAGAGAGCACGTCCTACGGCACTCCCGCGCTCAAGGTGAGGGGGAAACTTTTCGTGCGCCTTCATGACGACCGCGACAAAATCGTCCTCAAGATGCCATTTGACCGGCGTGAAGAGATGATGGCAGGAGACCCGGAGACATACTTCATCACAGACCACTATCGAAACTATCCGTGGGTGCTGGTCAGCTTGGCGAACGTGCAGGTGGATGCGCTGCGCGATCTGCTGAATATTGCGTATCGCACCGCTTCTCCCACGAAGAAGCCTCGCGTATGATTTGTGGACTCACCAACCTCAATCGAGAAACAAATTCATGAGCCAAGATTCATCGGTAAAATCCGCTTCCAGCAAACTTGTCGTCCGCAATATCGGACTCCTGCTCAGCGGAGGTCTTGATCAGCCGATCCTCGACGCCGACACAGTCGTCGCGATCGACGGAGTGATTCAGGCTGTTGGTAAATCCAAAGATCTCGACATCTCTGGCGCAACAACAACGGTCGATGCGAAAGGCACGGCTCTGGCTCCGGGATTGATCGATAGCCACGTACACCCTGTATGTGGCGATTGGACGCCGCGACAGAATCAGTTGGGCTGGATCGACAGCTGCCTGCATGGTGGCGTAACGACAATGGTTTCCGCCGGAGAGGTTCACACGCCGGGGCGTCCGAAAGACATTGTCGGGCTAAAGGCGATGGCGATCTTTGCGCAGCGCGCCTTCCACGCATTTCGTCCCGGGGGCGTCAAAGTTTATGCCGGCGCTCCGGTTCTGGAACAAGGGATGGTGGAAGACGACTTCAAAGAACTGGCGGCAGCGGGCGTGAAGTTTCTTGGCGAAGTCGGGCTAGGAAGCGTGAAAGATGGGACCACGGGACGGCGCATGGTGGAGTGGGCGCGCAAACACGGAATTCAAAGCACGATTCATACAGGCGGCCCATCAATCCCCGGATCGAGCCTGATCGACAAAGATATGGTGCTTGAAACCGACGCCGACGTGATCGGACACGTCAATGGCGGGCATACGGCGCTCCCCGACGATCAGATCATCGAACTCTGCGAGCGTTCGCCCCGGGCGCTGGAGATCGTGCATAACGGAAACGAGCGCGCCGGATTGCTCGCGCTGCGGACGGCGAAAGAATTGAAGCAGTTGCGGCGAGTGATTCTTGGAACTGATTCGCCCGCGGGCTCAGGAGTGCAGCCGCTCGGAATTCTACGAATGATTTCGATGTTGTCGTCGCTCGGCGACATTCCAGCGGAAGTAGCGATCTGTCTGGCGACCGGAAATACAGCGAAGATGCGCAATCTGAACTGTGGATTGATCAGGGCCGGCCGCGAAGCCAGTTTCGTTTTCCTCGACACGGCGCAACAATCCGCCGGAAAGAATCTGCTCGACAGCATTCAAAAAGGAGACTTGCCCGGCGTCGGCATGGTGATTACCGACGGCGCGGTCAGCATTCAGCGCAGCCGCAACACGCCGCCGGCCACGCGCGTGCCAGAAGTGGTGAAGCCATGAAAAACAATGTGGCGACGGCCACCTCGGCCGTCCAAGCGAAGGCGAAGGCAAGCGCCCCGGCACGAGCGATTCTAGTGCTTCTCATCTCCGTCCTCTGCGGCACCTCGCAAGTGTCGGCGCAGGTCTCGACCCCCGACTGGTGCCGCGCCCTGCCACGCCCCGAGTACAAAACCCTCAAACGCATCCCCGTCACTGATCCCTGGTTCGAAGTCTACGAACCCGCGCCTAACGTCTTCGCCATCTACGAGCCGCATCAAGCGGAAGAAACCATCGGCTATCTCATTGTCGGCAAGAAGCGCGCTCTGGAATTCGACACTGGCATGGGCATCAGCGACATCAAAAAAGTGATCTCTAAGCTGACGAATCTACCGATCATCGTGCTGAACTCCCACACTCACGACGATCACGTTGGCGGCAACTGGCAATTCGACACCATCTATGGAATGGACACGGATTTCACGCGCAAAAATGCGCAAGGCTCGCGCGAAGACGCGCAAGCCGAAATCACGCCCGATCAGATTTGTGGAACACTGCCAACAGGATTCGATGCGAAGTCCTACGCCACGAAGCCCTGGAAGATTACGGCCTATATGCACGATGGCGACAAATTCGATCTCGGAGGCCGCACGATTGAAGTCATCGCCACGCCAGGCCACACGCCCGACGCGATTTCGCTGATCGATCGCGCCAACGGCCTGCTGTTCACCGGCGACACATATTACCCAGCGCCCATCTGGTTATTTCGTCCAGAGACCGACCTGAAGGCGTACGCCGCCTCCATCAGCCGCCTGAATGCGCTTGAACCAGACGTGAAACTTGTCCTGGGTGCTCACAATATTCCGGTGGCGTCACCGGTTGAGCTCACGAGGCTCGTTGCGGCCTTCGGCGCGGTACGGGGAGGGAAAGTTGCGCCGACGCCAGATTCGCCAGGAAAAGTGCTGTACCAAGGTAAATGAGATTTCATTCCTAATGCGCGCACCTGACACGCATTAATCTTCACCGCAGTCCGTCTTCACCCTTGATCTGATCTTTCCTCAAACCGCCCACTCGTGGCAGAGGGCGTCCGCTATCCGTCACGGCGACGGCCACCATGATTTCATTCGCGCGTGGCGCATCGTTCAAGCGAATTTCCATGCCATCGAAGTGACTGCGCACGAATGCGGCGTCTTTGTGCCCCAGCGGGATGTCGAGCACCACCCCCATGCCTCCGCGTTTTTTCGAAGACGGAATCAGGGCCGCTCCTTTGCCCAGGACTCGCCGGACCGGCGTGCCAAGCTTCGGATGCAGGATCGCGGCAGCGTGCTCGAGTTCGCCGTTCTCGCCGACCGCGGCGGCTTTGCCATAGCTCTCAGCAGCGGAGCTTTGAATTCCTAACGCCTGGACTGCTCTCTGCGTGAGCAATTCACCTAGCTCCTCACCAATTGACATGAGTTCGGAGAGATCCTCAACATATTTTCCGGCGCAGGGATTCTTAATGACCGCGACGGCTGCGGCTTTGCGGGTGGGGGGAGCGATCTCGCGGTCCATTTCGCGCTGCGTCTCTTCGACGAACGTCGCCAGCTTGCGGATCTTGGCTTTCATCTTTTCGATTTCACCTCTGGATATCTTTTCACCTGAGCCCGTCTTCGCCCCTGATCTCCGATGCTTTGAGCCCACCGACGCGGGCATGAACGCGCGCGCCAGTTGTCATGACCAAGGCCAGCAGGATTTCATCGGCGCGCGGAGCGTCGTTGATGCCCACTTCCATAGAGTCGAAGTGGCTGCGCACGTACGATGCATTGATGTGTGTGATCGGCACATCGAGACGCGTGCCCGGACCACCGACTTTCTTCGTCGAAGCGACGATTGCCTTGGCTCCCCCGAGAACTTCGCGCATGCCGTATCCACCCGGCGCGTGCCACAAAGCTCCGTGCTCGAGTTCGCCCGCGGAGCCGACGATGGCGCCTTTTCCATAGCCCTCGATCACTTTCGGGTCGCCGCCCAGCGCGGCCACTAGAGAGTGCGCCATTTCCAGACCAAGCGGCTTCAGATCGTCCATGAAGCCCTCGATGCTCGCGACGTAAGAGCCTGCAAACGGATTTCGAATGACGGCCAAGGCTGCGGCGCGGTGCAACGGTGTAGAGGCAATCGGGCCGCCCTCGTGAAAAATCTCTTCCACGCAAGTGAGTTTCTTTCGCACGACGACCTCAAGCATGCTGAAGCCTCCTTTCGTCAGCGGGAGTGAAGTTTTGTTGCACGTGGTGCAAGTCTCCGACGATTCGCGTTTCTCCTTGCAGACTAAGCGCAACGCTGCGGATCAGACCCATTCGGAGAAGACGGTCTGCCATCCGCGAACCGGCAACTAATGCCTGATCGACTTCAATCGTGTTCAGTTTTCCAACTGCTTGCGTGACCAGACGGCAGCCGAGATCGGTATCGGGAGCAAGATCGCAGGCTGGAATGCGCCGGATGGCGGGATGTCCGGGCAGATCGACGGCGTTGGCAATGATGGTAGCCGCGGCATCGGCGGTGGCAGCGCGATCGGCAAGCACCGTGACCGCGTCGGCAATTCCCAAGGAGAAACTGCGTCCACGCCAGCCACTGGTCGCGATGCCACGGACGGGATCAGCAAATTGCAGCGTGGTTGTACCGAAGAGCGACGGACGGTCGGGACGCTCGACCATGCCAACGATGAATCGTTCTCCGGCCGTCAAATGCAAAGCAATATCACCGCCGTCGTTAACGTAGGCGCGTGAGAGCTCTGCTGCGTTCACCATCGCCGCCAGGACTTCTTCGGCAACTGCTCCGGCAACCGCAGCCATCGGCGTGATAAAGCACTCCGTGGCATAGGGTAGAACCGCCGCGGTCATCCGACGCGCGACCGCGCCACCCGGCCACGCTTTCTCTGGCGAACAGGCTTGCCGCAAGAACGACAGCTCGCTGCACAATTCATCCAACACCGTCATGAAACGAGCACAGGCTGCGCGGTAGGCTGCCTCGACTTCGTGAACGTTGCCGAACGCCTCGACAATCAGGTCGATCGGACCGTCATGGAGGTGAAGGCGCCGACCGTCCGGCAGCAACCGAATTTGCGCTCGCGGATTCATCGTTTCTTGGCTTTCGCCTCTGACTCGAACGGCCACGGATTATCCACATGGGAACTGACTCTGCGTCGTCCATCGGTCAAGGAGACAATCGAATCCAGCGGACGGACGCTCTCCATGTGGCCGCCGAGCTCGGCGTAGTCAGAGAGTTTCAAGGTGAATTCGATAGGCGCAACCAGCGCTGGAGTCGGAACGTATCCAAAGGCGTTGCGCGGCATGCGGGTCACGTCAGCCATGAAGGTGATCCCGCCGCCCGGCCAGACATAAACGGGCGCTCCGCCGCAGGTCATACGCGTCAACGCGTCGCGCACCGAGTGCGTGAGCTTCACGGGATTTTCGGTGACGCCGGCGCGTAAGGATCCGCCGGCACCGCCCATGAATAGGACTGTGCAAAGCGCAGGCTCGCAATTTTCTTTGATGCGCGCGACTGATTCCTGCAACCTCTTGGGCAATTCCTTTTCGCGAGGCTTGAGATCTTCTCCCAACTCAAAGTAGGCGTGATGCTCACCCGTTGTGCTTACCATGAGCAACCGCAGACCGGACCATGCTTTCTTTGCATTGAACTTTCCGAGGATAGATAACGGATCGTCGATGTTCGTTCCGCCCCACGAGGTTCCCGGCTCGGCAACTTGAAAATACCTGCCCGGAGTCGAGCGCCTTCCCTTGAGTTTGATTCCGGTCTCCGGAATGCCGAGCAGTTTTCCCGCCTGATGTTCGGAGAGTACGCCCGTGATGTGATCGTCGACGACAACAACGTCATCCACTTTCCCGAACCATTGGCGTGCGAACATGCCAATTGTGGCGGAACCGCACCCAACGCGCATGCGCTCTTCCTGCGCACCGTCGACGATGGGAGGCCGGCCGGCTTGCACGACAACATTCGCGCCGTCGTCGATCTTCAACTCAACAGCGTCCCCATTGCAGAGATGCAGCAGAGCATCACAAGTGGCCGTCCCCTCGTGGCGACTGCCTCCCGTCAGATGTCGCACGCCGCCGAGCGAAAGCATCTGCGAGCCGTACTCGCTCGTCGTGACGTGCCCGACGGCTTCGCCCTGGGCGCGCACCGTGCTACATTCAGCGCCGAGATGCCGGTCGGTATCGATCTTCAACTTGACGCCGCAGTAGCTAAAAATTCCTTCGGTCACGACCGTGACCATGTCGACGCCTTCGACTTGCGACGAGATGATGAACGGTGCGGGTTTGTAGTCTGGATAGGTAGTGCCTGCGCCGATCGCTGTGACAAATGTTTCGCCATTGCTGACAAGCGTTCCGTCCCAGTCGCGGCTGCGATCGAGGAACGGAACAACGGAATCACCGCGCTCGACGGCACGATCGAGGACGACATGCGGATCGAGGCGAACCAGTTTTCCGTCGTGATTGCCGTAGCGGTCGCACGAGCCCGTTCGGCCCGGCTTGATGTAACAGAGTACGGGGCAGGCGTCGCAGCGGATCGCATCGTCAGCCACGCGGGCCTCCATTGTTCTTGGCAAGAATCGCGGCGCGCACACGATCGGGTGTAGCCGGTACTCTGTGGATGCGAACTCCAGTCGCGTCGTGGATCGCATTGAGAATCGCAGGAGCCGTGGGAATGACCGCCTGCTCGCCGATTCCCTTCGCGCCGAACGGCCCAATGGATGATGGATATTCAATCAGGATCGACTCGATCGGAGGAATGTCCCCGGCCGAGGGGATCAGGTAGTCGTGCAAATTCTCGCCCTTACCGGGGAAGAATTCCTCCATCAGCGCCATGCCAAGGCCTTGCGCAACCCCGCCCTCTATCTGACCTTCGATCAGCGTGGGATTGATAGCGCGACCTACGTCGTGAGCAGCCGTGATTTTCAGGACACGCACCGTTCCGAGTTCGGTGTCGACTTCGATCTCGGCCATGTGCGCGCCGAATCCGTAAACCGCATAAGGATTTCCTTGGCCATCTTCATTGAGTGGCGTGATCGGCGGATCGAACGTCGCCTCACAGGTGATGACGTAGCCATATTGGTCGAGCGGCAATTCGGCCAGCGGAAGCGCTTTGCTCATTCCGTTCTCTGAGACCATTATGCTGCCATCGCCGAACCCGATATTTCCGCATTTGCAGCCGCCGACAAGCTTGAGAATCTCGTCACGCAACTGTCTTCCGGCCATGTAAGCGGCTTTGCCCGTGACAAACGTCTGCCGTGAGGCGGAAGTCTTGCCACAATCGGGAGTGATCGCCGTGTCACCTGATACTAGATCGAAATATGCGATCGGGGCCCCGACGGCATCGGCGCAAATCTGCGTGACTATCGTATTCGACCCCTGACCGATATCGACTGCTCCCTGATGCAAGGCGATGCGTCCATCGGGCTTCAGTCCGATGCGCACCGTGGATGGATTCGGCAGCGAGGTGTTTCCACAGCCATACCACATACCAGCGACGCCGACGCCGCGCCGCGAGGGTCCGTTCGCCGTAGAGTTGAATCGCTGCGCATCCTCGAGTGCGGAGTTCCATTTCGGCTGCAGCGCTTCGAAGCAAGCGCGCATCCCCACGCCCTCGCCGAGAACCTGCCCGGTTACCGTTGGCGTGTCGCCTTCGATCACGTTGAGAATGCGAAATTCCAGCCGGTCAATTCCAAGTTTATTAGCGAGATCGTCGTACAGTTGCTCCTGCGCGATCGCAGCCTGGGGGACACCGAATCCGCGAAATGCCCCGGCTGGAACGATGTTGGTGTGAACCGCTCGCGTAAGAGCGCGGTAGTTCGGAACGTAATAAGGACCCGACGCGTGCACGGGCACGCGGCCGGCAACTGTCGGTCCCCAAGAGGAGTAGGCGCCGGTATTGAAGTCGGCAGCGAAATCGAGGGCGGTCAACTTTCCCTCGCGCGTAGCTCCGGCACGCAGACGCATTCTCGCGGGATGGCGTTTGGTGGTGGATATGATCGACTCCATCCGCGAATAGACCATGCGAACGGGACGCTCTAATTTCCACGCCGCCAGCGCCAGAAAAGGCTGCGCCGAAAGATCGAGCTTAGAACCGAAGCCTCCACCAACAGCGGTAGGAACAATGCGAACATTTTCCGGAGGAATTCCAAGAATCTTTGCGATGTCGGCGCGGTCCATGTAGGGAGACTGGGTGCATGCTTGAATTTCCACCGTGTCGCCAACGCGACGCGCGAACCCAGCTTCCGGCTCGATGTAGGCGTGTTCAACGAATCCAGTTTCGTAGTCGCCTTCGACGACAACATCCGCGTCAGCCAGCGCCCGATCGACGTCACCGCACACCACGCGGCCGCGCACCAGAATATTTTCTTCGCGGTTTGAGTGAATCAGATGTGCTTCTTCGGCAAGAGCCTTATCGATCGTCTGGATCGACGGCAGTTTTTTCCAAGAGATGGGGAAGGTCGTTAGATCCAAAGCTTCGAGAATATCGGCATCGCCCACGACTGCTGCAACGGCTTCACCGCGGTAACGAGCCTCAGCCTGCGCGAACACGGGTTGATCAGCAAATCTGGGGATGACGCCGTAACAGTCGATGCCGGGAACATCCTTGGAGGTGAAAACAGCGACGATTCCGGGATGAGTCGCGACAAAGTTGTCCAGGTCGCCGAACTCAAACCCGGCGCGGTCATGCGGGCAACGAATCGCGCGCAAGGCCAAGGCCGCGGGAGGAGTTTCATCGGCTCCGAAGATCTCGGTACCGTCGACTTTCTTTTTGCCATCGAGCCGCACCAGCCGCGTACCGACGGCGGACCCGGCTTGGGGAGAAAGCTGTTCCAGTCTCGCCACGTTGCAATCTACAATTGCGCGGACGATCTTGCGGTATCCGGTGCAACGGCAGAGGACTCCGCCAATTGCATCCATCACCTCATTCTCGCAGGGAGAGAAATTCTTCTCCAGCAGTGCAGTCGCGGCGACCAGCATACCGGGTGTGCAGGCGCCGCACTGCGCAGCGCCGTGATCTAGAAACGACTTTTGCAACCGGTCGTGAAGAGGAGATCGGCTCGCCAAACCTTCGACGGTTGTGACGTCGCTTCCTGCAACCTGGGCTGCGGCGACTAGACACGAGCACACTGGATCGCCGTTCAGCAGCACGGTGCACGCTCCGCAGTCGCCTGCATCGCATCCAACCTTGGTTCCAGTCAAGCCAAGATCATCTCGAAGCACGCGCGAAAGTCGCCGCGCACCCGGCACTGCCAACTCGACACTTCTGCCGTTCACCGTGAACGAAATTAGTTCGGCGTCAGCGGGAATCGAAACTTTTTGCGTGGTTGCCACGTCAGAAGCTCCTCACGCAGTTTTCCAGAGCACGCCGAATCAGAGTTAGTGATGCGTCGCGGCGATAGTTTGCCGTGGAACGAATATCATCGATTGGCGAAAGTACCGAAAGATGATCGGGCTTCACCGTGTTCCCGATGCCGGCTTTGAATGGCTGGCCCTTGAGATCAGCCTCCAGTGGCGTTAATCGTTGCGCCGTCGCGGAGCAGGAACCGACTGCGATCCTCGCCTCAGCGACACGGCCTTCCGCGTCTGGCAGGACGACCGCCGCGACCATGGAGATCGAGATCACCAGATATCGCCGCGCTCCGAGTTTCAGAAAGGTAGAGACGGCTTCGTCCATTTTCCGCGGAATTAAAATTGACGCGAGAATCTCGTCCGGACGTCGCATGGTCTTCCGATTGCCGGTGAGAAATTGCGATAGCGGCATGCGGCGCGTGTCGAGGGCCGAAGCGAGCTCAACTTCCGCATCCAGTGCAAGCAGCGGAGGCACGCCGTCTGCCGCTGGTGAGGCATTGCACAGGTTTCCGGCCACGGTGCCGCGATTCTGAATCTGCACCGACCCGACTTCCCTAGCAGCGGACTTGAGCGCGTCGAAACTGCGCGGAAGCGGCGTGCGAATCACGTCGGTCCAGGTCGTCAGTCCACCAATGCGAATCCAGTCTTTGTCGGTGGCGATGCCGCGAATTTCCCTGAGCGCGGAGATGTCGACGACATCACCCTGCGGTATCCGTTCACCGAGCGCCGGATAGAAATCGGTGCCGCCCGCGAGTATCTGCCCGCCCGAACCGGCTAGCACGGTAACGGCTTCATGCAAAGATTTCGGCTTGAGGTACAAACCCTGGTCCCCCGCAACGCCCTGTTGCCAACCCACTTTACAGTTTTTTTATACGATGCACCGATGTTTGTACAGCGGCGATCAAGCGGGAAACAGGCGTTGCATGGTCTCGGCCCGAAAATCGAAAATGCGCTCGACATCGCGCCTGACGAGAGTCTGGTGCGCCAGCCAACCAACGATTCCCAAAGGAAGCGCATAGGTGACTCGGTCGCGCATCGTTGTGCCGCCATCGTGAGCCGAGAATGAATGCTCATGGTTCCATAACGCGTAAGGACCCGCGACTTCGCGGTCCACAAAACCGTACGGCGGATTCCACTCGGAAATCTCGGTCGTCCAACGAATGGGAAGGGCGTGCCACCGCAGGCGGTAACGGATCAGCGATCCAGCCTCCAATGTTTGCGAGGTCTCGACCATGCGGAAATCGAGCCATGGGGGCGTGATGACTTGCAGATTCTCCGGCCGGGAGAAAAACGCGAATACTTCCTCGATCGGCCTAGGGAGCCATTGCTCGCGCTTCAAAACATACCTATGCATTCTGTTGCATATCCCAAACTCTTAGACAGAGTACGACAATTGCCCTAACTGGGGATTGACAGCGGCAGCGGGCTCTGGCAAAAAGGAGGAACAATGTTAGCGCAGTGGAAGCTTAAACCGTCGGCGCTCTTCGTCCTCAGTTGCGTGATTTTTCTCATGCTGCTGATCGTAGTATTGCCTGACGTGGACTTGCCAGACACTGCCTTCCATCGAAACACGGGGCCTGGCGCCATCCACGCACAGGTCAACGCGGCGCCAGTCGTTGTGGCCCTAGGCACGGTTGCTCAGTTCTCGGCAGAGTTCGACGGTTATGAACCCTTCTACGAGCCGGGAGCAACGATCAGCAGCCCCGATCCAAATTTCCGACCTATCATTCTTCGCTCCATTCGCCGCTAGCCACGCGGCTTCGGTTGCCGGTGCCCCCCTTCGCCTCGCGAAGCACGGCCCGGGCTTGCGGCCTTATTCCGGTTTCCTCTGGAAATGATCCGGTCGTTCGCAAGAATCTTTTTCCATCCCATCAGCCAACCGCATCACGCCAAGGAGCGCATTATGAGTTTCGACTTCAGTTTCGATTTCGAATATACCCCGCAGTCCTCACTTAGCAGTTTGATCAAGCGGGCCTCCGCTGAAACCGGATTTACCCCGGTCGACATCGCGGCCATGATCAACTCTGAGTTGGAGATCGAGTATCTGCTTGACTACATAACGGCCGTTGTGTCGAACCGGATGAATTGAAGCCGTTCCTCCCCCAATGCTGCGCCCGGTAGGCGGTTCAATGGCACATTCCAATGTGCCGTGCTCGGAGAATCCCGCCGATCTGTGTTCTAATCTCCGCGTCTTACTTTCCGCTGTTCACGCTATTCGGAGATTCCATGGCACTCATCCATTCGCACCGGCTTACTGCCGGACTTTTTCTGGTCGTTCTTGCCGGCTCGATCTATGCACAGGTTCCGGGAAATGCAGGTCCTCCCGCCGACCTCGACGCTTACGTCGCTTCCTCGATGAAGACGTTCGACGTCCCCGGCATGGCCGTCGCGATTGTGAAAGACGGCAAGATTTTGCTCGCGAAGGGGTATGGAGTTCGGAAGTTAGGCGATTCGACACCGGTCGACGAGTTCACTATGTTCGGCATCGGATCAAACACAAAGGCTTTCACGACCACGGCACTCGCGACGCTGGTGGACGAGGGCAAGCTTTCCTGGGACGATCCCGTTTATCAGCGGTTGCCCGGCTTTGTGATGTATGACCCGTACGTCTCGCACGAGATGACGATCCGCGACCTGCTCACGCATCGAAGCGGGATGGGCTTGGGCGAGGGCGATCTTCTCTTCTGGCCACATACGACCTACACGCGTGAGGAGGTCATCTACAAGCTGCGCTTCATGAAGCCGCAGTCCAGTTTCCGCAGCCACTACGCTTACGACAATCTTCTTTATATGACCGCTGGGCAGATCGTCCCGGCTGTAACTGGCATGTCGTGGGATGACTACGTTCGGCAGCGTATTTTCGCGCCGCTTGCCATGAACCATTCGAACGTCAGCAACACCGCTTTCAACCCGGGCGACGATTATGCTTTTCCTCATTCGCGCGTCGATGGAAAACTGCAGGTTGTTGCTTTCGGCGAGTTGGAAAATGCCGGCCCCGCTGGGGCGATCAATTCCTGCGCAGCTGACATGGCAAAATGGGTGCAACTCCAGCTGAATCGCGGCAAGTTCGCCGATCGCGATGGACGATTGTTCACCGAACAGCGCTCGAAGGAAATGTGGACACCGCAAACGATCCTTCCGATTGGCGACCCTCCGGCGCCCCTTGCCGGACTGAAGGCCAACTTCGCCGATTACGCGCTTGGCTGGGGATTGCGCGATTATCACGGGCGCAAGCTTGTTGGGCATACAGGCGGGGTCGCAGGATTCGTCTCGCGCGTGATGCTGGTGCCGGAAGAAAATCTCGGAGTGGTGGTTCTAACGAATGCGGAGGAAGACGGGGCTTTCGATTCCATCCTGTATCACGTGCTCGACCACTACTTTCACCTGCCTCCTACGGACTGGATCGCCGCTTATAAAAGTGTGAAAGATAAAGAAGAAAAAGATGCGGAAGAGACGATGAAAAAAGCGGAAGGCGCTCGCGATACAAACTCCAAGCCTGCCCTTCCACTTGAGAAATACGCCGGCGTTTACAAGGACGCGTGGTATGGACCGATTACGATCCGCATGGACAAGGGCGGTCTTGTGATTACGTTCGACCACACGCCAACCATGATCGGCGACCTACAACACTGGCAGCACGACACATTTAAGGCTCATTGGCGACTACGGACGATAGAAGATGCGTTCATCACGTTTTCGCTGAATCCCGATGGCAGCATCGATACGGCCCGCATGGCCGCCGTCTCTCCGCTGGCCGACTTTAGTTATGACTTTCAGGATTTGTTGCTGAAGCCTGCCGTAGCCGTTGCGGACAAGAAGTAAGCGGCGTGTGCGTTCTCCCGGCTGAACATTGACAACCCGCAACAACTCGCTGCTGGAAACGGCCGAGGCCGCAGTCGAGTCGCATAGCGGCGGTCTGAGGCGCGAACTCGGCTTGATTGATTTGATCCTCGCGCAGATACTCCTGGTCGTCGTTCCCGATTTCTTCGGCACTGCAGTGAAGGCTGGGCCTTCGCACGTCGTTCTGTGGCTGTCGGCGATGCTGCTGTTCTTTATCCCGCTGGCCTTGATCGTCGCGCACCTCAATCGCTTGATGCCACTCGAAGGAGGCCTCTACGAATGGGCGCGGCTGGCATTCAACGATCAAATCGGCTTCCTGGTCGCATGGAACCTGTGGCTGTTCATCATGCTGTACGTCGCCGTGATCGGCCTGGTCACTTCAACATTTCTCGCGTACGCGATGCCTTCGCTGGGGTGGATGGCGGATAACAAGTGGGCGGTGCTGGTAGCGTCCATCGTGTTGATTGCGGCACAAATGCTTTTGGCAGGCATTGGATTCGGTGTCGGCAAATGGTTCAACAATGCAGGCAGCATTGCCGTGCTGATTACGGTTGCTGTACTCGTGGCTCTTCCACTCGTGAATCTGCGGCATGGATCGCTACCGGCGTTTCATCCTCTAAGGCTCGTGGCGCCGCCGCTCACGATATTCACGTTGAGCGTCTTCAGCAAGATGACGTTTGGCGCGCTCAGCGGTTTTGAATATGTCGCTATTTTCGCGGGAGAATCGCGCAATCCGGTCCGGAATATCGGGCGCTCGATCCTGATTACAGCGCCCGTCATCGCCCTGATTTATATCTTCGCGACCAGTGCGATTCTTGCCTACGTTTCACCGGACGCTGTTGACGTCATCGGGCCAATCCCGCAGGCGCTGCGCCTCGGATTTGGCACCATCGGCGCGGTCATCGTTCCGGTCGCAATCTTCCTTCTGCTGGCGAACTATCTTTCCACCTTCAGCCTTTATTTCAGCGGAAGCGCGCGGCTGCCCATGGCCGCGGGCTGGGACAATCTATTGCCGTCATGGTTCTCGCGCCTGCACGCGCGCTACAAGACGCCGGTAAATTCAATCATCTTTCTAGGAGGCGCAACGCTCGCCGCCAGCATCGCAGCTTTGATTGGCGTGGGAGAGCAGGAGGCGTACGAACTCCTCCTGACATGGGGATTCACGTTTTACGGGTTGGCATACTTGGTCCTGTTTGCGATACCTCTGCTCGCGCCAAAAGCTAGCGGTATTCGCCCACCCCTCGGACTGCGGATCGCGGCTGCTTCTGGACTCCTCGTCACTTTGTTATTTGTCATCCTCTCGATCTTTCCCGTCATCCGTGTCGAGGATCAGTCGCGCTATTCGCTGAAGATCGCCGGTGTCGTGTTGGGAGCTAACTTTCTCGGCTGGGTGATTTATCGCGCAGGACAGCGAAAGAAACTGCCGCCAGTTCCTCAGTGTTCAGCGCAGTAAATAATTCTGAGTTCGATTCAGATCGGGAAGAGGTGCGACTCCGCGTAATTGTCCACGAGATGGACACAATCCGGAAAGCTGACAACTTCTCGTCCGAAAAACGCGAGGCCCGCACAGCATTCGGTCGAGTGATCTAGTTCATCCCAGAAGATTTAGAGATTCTCTTCAATTCGACGCGCCGAGGTTGCACAAAGGCTCTATGCGTGCAATGGCATATCCGTAATATTCCCTCCCCCTCGCTGACGCTAGAAACACGGGTGTTCGGTTTCATTCGGGCGCCCGTGACTGTAAAGCCCGTCGAACATCAGAAAGGATCAGTCCGAGTGGAAGCCGCTGCCCAGAAAGCCTTGCTCCCTGTTGTGCCCGCATCGAAGCCTGTACCGACTCCAGCGCTGTTGCTGGCCATGCTCGGCGTCTCGGACAAAGTCAGCGACCTCATCCTCTCACCGGGAAGCCTTCCGATGGTGGAGCTCTCCGGCAAATTGTCTCCGGTCAAAATCTCTGGCATGGGCCCGCTGACACCCGAGGATACTCGCCGTATTGCATTGGAACTGATCGGCGACAGTAAGCAAGCAACTGATTCCTTGCAGAGCCAGGGCTCGTGCGACATTTCGTATCGTGTCCCCGGGCACTGCCGGTTTCGCGTGAATATATTTCAGCAGCGCGCCAGCCACGCCATCGTCATGCGCGTGATCCCGCAGACAATTCCGACTCTGGCCAGCTTGAACCTGCCTCCGCAACTTGCAGAGATTGCAGATTTGAAGAATGGAATCGTTCTCGTAACCGGCCCGACAGGATCGGGGAAATCCTCGACGCTCGCGGCCGTGCTCGATCGCATCAACGAAACGCACTCCTATCATATTCTGACTATCGAAGACCCCATCGAGTTCATGCACCGGCACAAACGTTCGATCGTTCACCAGCGCGAATTGCATAGCGACACTCCAAGCTTTGCATTGGCGCTGCGTGCCGCACTGCGGCAGGCGCCCAAGGTCATTCTTGTTGGCGAGATGCGTGACAAAGAGACTATCGAAATCGCGTTAGAGGCAGCAGAGACGGGTCACCTCGTTATGTCTACTCTGCACACGATCGACGCGTCGAAAACCGTGGAACGCATCATCGGCGCTTTTCCCATGGGCGAGCAGCACATCATCCGCAACCGGTTGGCGAAAAGTTTCCGGGCAATCGTGTCGCAGCGCCTGATTCCTAAAAGCGATGGTAAAGGACGAGTGGCGATCGTCGAGATTCTTAAATCAACGCTGCGTACGCGTGATTACGTCGAAAAGGGCGAGCAGGAAGGCAAAACGCTTCTGGAAGCGATGGCCGATGGCGATACCGACGGCATGCAGCACTTCGATGGCGAGATCGAGAAACTCGTGCGCGCCGGCGTGGTCGAGATGAATACCGGACTTGCCTATGCTACGAATCCAGGTAATCTAGCGCTCCTACTGTCGGACATGAAAGACGCTCCGATCGCCACGTAACGGGCAATCTCTGCCGCTAACGCAGGAACACATGCGCGGCGTCTTCCACCCGCACGGTGGACTTCCGGCGAGCGCCCGTCGCCACGTTGTAACCGATCAACAGATGATCTTCCACTATCAGCAATTCCTTCTCGCTAATCCATCCAACCAAGGTCGCGTGAGGCACGAAGGCAAGCTGGCGCGGAGTATCCTCGACGGTCTTCACAGCAATAGCCGGTAGATCGCCCAGAGCTTTGCGGATGTGCTGCGACTCTTCGGGATTGGCCTGTCCTTGCTCCGCCTGTTGAATTGGCTTGTTGGGCTGAGCGGTGGCGACGATCGTCATGGCGATCGATCCGGCGTCCGGCGACAAGCGCGCATTCATCGTGTAGAAACTCACATCGTAGTCGGGATTTCTATACGTAGCTTGCTCGTCGAAGACAGTGATCTTTTTGCCGCCCGCGACAACCAA
The DNA here is from genome assembly GCA_963818115.1 of uncultured Acidobacteriota bacterium. Classification (GTDB taxonomy): domain Bacteria; phylum Acidobacteriota; class Terriglobia; order Terriglobales; family Acidobacteriaceae; genus Sulfotelmatobacter. Next base: position 197,985 of record CAWFQZ010000022.1, on the reverse strand, counting down.
GGTCTGATCGTTGCTTTGATTCGACCAACCGCAACATCCGGTGTCTGGGATCGCTTCGACGATCGAACTTCCATCGACCGAGGAATCCAACACCCGTTGCAGTGCTTCGGAAAAAGCAGTCGATGTCCACTTGCCAGCAGCATCTTGATAGCGCTCGCTGGACTTGTAGACGGGAGTGGTCTGACCGGCGACGAATTGAGTCATCAGGAAAAACTTCTCGACGCCTGCGTCCGGTCCCCAAACTACGCCGTAAGGGCAACTTTCTTCGCAGGTTCCTGTCGGACACCGGCAATCCGGCAGTTTCGTGGAAGCGATATCTACCCGGCCCGCTCCGGTCAGATCAGTCTGCCACGCTCTCCACGTTGTCTCGACCGAGAGGTCCACTTCTTCGCGTTGCAAACGCCGCGCCTGATTTGCAAACCAAAAGAGATGTTTTCCATCCGCCGACAGAAGCGCGACCGGCGCCGATTCAATCACGGCTTGATTGGATCCAGTCTCTTCGACCTTGCGCTGAACTCCTTGATCGATCGTGGTTGCAGTATGGCCGTTCCATATCCAGATTTTGTGCACGCCAGCCGCATCATCCTCGGAGAGAGGAAGCGTGACCGTCGGAGCAAACAACATTTGGCCAAGCCCATTAACTGAAATGCTGGCTGGGGACTTTGCCGCCTCGACGGTAAGCTTCATCGTCTGCTTCGCCGCAAAATTCGCCGGATCGTACTCGACCATCTCGCCCGATGCGCGTAGTACCCAAAGATGCGTGCCCTGCCCGAAAAGAGGCAGAGCGAATAACAGCACTCCGATCAATCGCAGTATTTTTCGACTGAATGGAATCACTTGGTTTCGACCACCGGCAACTCGATGAAGCTCGCCTCGTCCGGCGAGTGGTAAATCCGCTGCACCGCTTTCTGATAATCACCCGGCTTGGCCCAGAAGATATTGGGTACAAACGTCTGCGGATTGCGGTCGTAGAGCGGGAACCAGCTCGACTGAACCTGAATCATGATCTTATGTCCGGGCAGAAAAACGTGATTCGCGGTAGGCAGCGTGAAATGGTAGAGCAGCGGCTTATCCGAAGCGATCGGCTTCGGCGTTTCGAGGCTCTCGCGGTAACGCCCACGGAAAATGTCCGCCGAAATCATCAGCTGATATCCTCCCATATGCGGCTGCATCGCCACCTCGTCTGGATACACGTCGATCACTTTCACCACCCAATCAGAATCCGTTCCGCTGGTCGACGCAATCAGATTCACTATGGGCTGACCGCTGATCTTCACTGGCTCTTTCAGGACGTCTGATGCAAAAGCAACCACATCTGGACGTCCGGAAGCTTCGCGCTGATCGTCGACCAACCATTGTGCCCAGGTAGACTCGCCGCTGTACCCAACCGGCTGAATCGGGCGCGAGCGAAACGGCACCGGCTTGGCGGGATCGGAGACGTATTCCTCAAACGCCGCAGCGCCGGTCTGAGGAACATCGAAACTCAGCTTTAATCCAGCCTGCAAGTAGAGCGGTTTCGCATGAATCGCGCAGCCAGAAGCACATCCTGCGGGCCATGCAGGCAATCTCTCCCAGGTATTCGCGCCAGTCTCAAACGCGGTAACCGTCGCCGCGTCTGCCTTGGGTGCGCCGTCTTTCAAGTATTGATCCAGAAACGGCCGCAGAATGTGTTCTCGAAAATAAAGTCCGGTATCGCTGTCGAACTTGACTGCCCCGAGAGAACTGCCGTCCCCGATTTCCTGCCCGTGGTGCCACGGTCCCATAACAAGAAATACTTTGTCATTGCTCGCGTCCTTGGGCTTGATCGCCTTGTATACCGCCGGCGCGCCATAAATGTCTTCCTGATCCCACAAGCTGTCCACGAGCATAACCGGAACTTTCAATGGCTGAGCAGCAAGAATTTTGTCCATCGCTTGTTGCTGCCACCACGTATCGTAACTCGGATGCTCAAGCAGCTTCCGCCAGAAACCTACCTGCTCCATACCGTGTCGACGGCCCCATTCTCCCGCCGATCCTGCGGACATGAAATTGTCGTAGTCGTCGAAATGATCGCTCCACCACGGGATGCTATTGTCGCGAGTTCCCTCTTGCTCGTAGATGTACGGCATGTTCTGTTCGCGGAAAGCGCCGTTGTGAAACCAGTCGTCTCCCATCCAGCCATCGACCATGGGATTCATCGGTACTGAAACTTTCAGAGCTGGATGTGGATTCACCAAAGCCATCAGCGGGAGAAATCCGTCGTATGAGATTCCGAGAATTCCCACTTTGCCGTTGCTCTCCGGGATATTTTTAACCAGCCAATCGATTGTGTCGTAAGTATCGGTAGAGTGATCGACCGCCGTTGGATTGAGCGGACCGTGCAGCGGACGCGTCATCACATAATCGCCCTCCGATCCGTACTTGCCGCGGACATCCTGCACCACGCGGATATAGCCGCCTCCCAGGATTACCTCGACTGCGTTGTCGTATCCGCTGAGAATCGGACCGAGGTGCGAACTTGCCGCGTGACTCAGTTGTGCGCTGGCGTTGTAAGGCGTTCGCGTCAAAAGGATCGGGGCATTCTTGGCGCCTTTTGGAATCACGATCACGGTGTGAAGTTTTACCCCGTCGCGCATGGGAATCATCACGTCGCGCTTGATGTAGTCGAAGCTGTCGGTAGAAGGCTCGAGTTTGTCAGGCCTTTCACTCGGCAGCGTGGCAGGGGATGGTGCAGTTTTTTGTGCCGCAGAATAAGGATGGAACTTTGGGAATGCCGTAAACATCGCGAGCAGACACACGAAACGACCAACAGCAGTCACTCTCATGAAGGGCCCTCAGGAATCGACGAATGGTACATCCTCGCAATACGCCTTGCCAAATGGTGTAGGACGACGCGCTGAAGGTAATCATCTCGATGGTTACTCTCAGTACGAGGAGCGCATCATCGTGCACTGCTTCGGCTTCCCCTTCGTAACGCTGCTCTTCACGACATCGAAACTAAACTACGCAGAAGGGGTTCAATCTCGCATGACAAACAAAATCACGTACTCACTGCTCACCCTGGCAGTAGCTGGTCTGATGATTGCCGGATCGGCTTCTGCTCAAACTCAAAATACAGCCGGCGGAGGCGCGGACCAGGTGGATCCCGGACATCCGCGCGTGAATCAAGTGAACGGCCGCGAAACGAATCAGCAGAACCGTATCGCGAACGGAGTCAAAAACGGTCAGCTCACTCCCGGACAGACAGCTCGTCTCGAGCGCGGCGAACAGCGCCTTCAGAACAACGAAAAACGGGACATGGCGAAGGATAACGGCCACCTGACGAAGCAGGATCAGCGCCAGCTCAATCACGAAGCGAATCACATGAGCAAGCGTATTGCTGCGGACAAGCATTCGGCAAAGTAGCAGGCCGTACGCTTCCTAAGTTCGTAAGGAAATTGGTAGAAGAAAGAGCCGCTGCTTTCGCGGCTTTTTTCTTTTTGACCGGACCAAACCAAGGCTGGTGTTCAGATTGCCGCGGGAAGTGGTAGGCTACACACTTCTCGGGAGCACAGACTCGAAGCGGAGGAAGGCAACCATATCGCGCCGGACTCCCGTATAATGACCGGAATATCTACGAGGGTTTCGCTCCGTCCGTTTTGTCCGCGCTCGTGCATTTTGAATTATGCCGGTTGACTCGAAAACTCCAAAGCCTGGGATGGAAGCCGCGAGTCTAACCGACGTTGGCCTCCAGCGCGAAAACAACGAAGACTCCTACCTTTATTGGGAACCTGAGTCCGACACCGATTTTCGTCGTAAGGGCCGCCTCGCCGTCGTGGCCGATGGCATGGGTGGCTACGATGGCGGACAGGAAGCCAGTCGTCTCGCCGTCGAGACCGTCCGCCATATGTATGATCGCGAGTTCAAGGGGGATGCACAGCAGACGCTCAGCACTGCGTTCCAATCAGCGCACAATTCCATTCAGCGCTACGCTTTCGAGCATCCCGAGTTTCACGGCATGGGCACGACTTGCACGGCGCTGGCGATCATCGGCGCCGAACTTTATTTCGCTCACATCGGCGACAGCCGGCTGTATCTCGTACGCAACGGCGCTCTCACTCGCCTGACTCGGGATCATTCTTATGTTGGCCGCCTGGTCGAGAACGGCATCGTTCGTTCTGAAGACGCCGAGTCACATCCGCAACGCCACATCCTCACCGCCGCTTTGGGATCGGGCCGCGATATTGTCCCGCACATTCCGGAGCAACCGATCGGACTCGAAGAGTCAGACGTGCTGATTCTCTGCACGGATGGACTTTGGAGCCTGGTCCCCGAACGCGATCTCGCCCGGGTCGCGCAAGAGAACTCTCCAGCGGAAGCCTGCACGAAACTCGTGCGGATGGCTCTCGAACGTGGCGGACCCGACAACATTACCGTCGTCGTTCTCCGTATTTCCGGTCGCTGAATTCGCGGGTTCCCGGCCCTGCACGAGTGTGCAAGAACCTGCAAACATTCTCGTTTTTCCACAAAACTTCGGGAATATTTCGCGGCCTAAAACTGCAATCTCGTGCACACAAAGGTTCACTCGATCCTGACTCGTGCCCCGTCAAACCACTGATTCCACAGGCAAATTCCAGTGTCGATTGAAACGCTTGATTTGGAATTTCACTTGCTATGTCACTTATGTTAATAAAGTCTATTAGTTCCATGGAGTTTATGTATAATTCGCGACTATGAAAATCTCCCAAAAAGGTCTCTATGCCCTACAGGCGATGATGATGCTGGCCCGGCATCACCATCAAGGCGCAATTAAGATTCGCGATATCGCGTACGAGGAAGCCCTGCCCGAAAAGTTCCTCGAGCTGATTCTTCTTGAACTCAAGAACGCCCGCATGGTCGATAGCGTTCGAGGCGCCAAGGGGGGATACCAACTGCGCCGCGATCCTTCTGAGCTGTATCTGAGCGAAATCATTCGTTTGATTGACGGTCCATTAGCGCCATTCGGCGACGCAGAGCACCTGCGAGAATTGATCGACCGCGATCTTCCTCACCGCGCGCTCTACCAGGTATTTCTGGATGTTCGCGATGCTGCGGCGCGCATTTTGGATAACACGACTTTGGCTGATCTGATTTCCGCAGACAGCCCAACCGGCAAAAGCAGCAAACGTCAGAAAAAACAATCCGCCAACATCCTCCCCATGGTCGTCGGAGGACCGAAGGGTGAATAGGCGCTCATCAATAGCAATTTTGCTTTTTTTCGCGACTGCGGTTACAGGATGGGCTCAAGGCAGCGCCAACACCATTCGCGTCGGCGCATTTCCTAACATCACCCACGCGCAAGCGATGGTTGGCAAAGCAAACGGATGGTTCGACAAAGCCATGGGTCCGCAAGTCAAGGTGCAGTGGACCAGCTTTAACGCGGGACCTTCGGCGATCGAAGCCCTCTTCGCCGGCGCGATCGACATGACCTACGTTGGCCCGAATCCCGCGATCAATGGCTATGTCCGTTCTAACGGCGAAGCGTTGCGCGTCGTTTCCGGAGCAGCCAGCGGCGGAGCGTCGCTGATCGTCCGCAATGATGCCGGCATCAACAAGCCGGAAGACTTTCACGGCAAGCGGGTTGCGTCACCGCAATTCGGCAATACCCAAGACGTCGCACTCCGCAATTGGCTCAAGAACCACGGCCTGAACTCCAACGACAAGGGCGGCGACGTGCGCATCATCCCGATGGCGAATCCCGATCAGTTGACGCTGTTCCTGAAGAAAGATCTCGATGCCGCGTGGGCGCCTGAGCCCTGGGCCGCGCGTCTGATTCATGAAGGCAACGGGCGACTCTTCGTCGATGAACGTTCGCTATGGCCCAACGGACAATTCGTAATTGGCGTGCTCGTCGTGAACACCAAGTTTCTGAACGCGCATCCCGATCTGGTGAAGAATTGGATTCGCGCCAACGTCGATCTGACCGACTGGATCAATGCTCACCAGGCCGAGGCCAAGAAGCTTCTGAACGATCAGATTCAACGCGAGACCGGCAAGGCACTTCCACCGGTCGTGCTCGACGAGGCTTTCTCGCGGATGCAGGTGACTTACGATCCGCTCCACGCTGCCCTGAACACGGCAGCCCAACAGGCCTTTGATGACGGTTTTCTGGGCCGCCAGATGCCGGATCTTTCACGGCTCTATGACCTCACGATCCTCAACCAAGTTCTCACGGAAAAGAACCGAAAGGCGATGCAATGAGCACCAGCGCGCACAATGTTCCTGCCCAGTTTCCTATTCCGGTTGAACCGGTCGTCCCTGTTCGCCCCGGTAGCCGCGGCAAGTTCGGACCTGTTTCCGTTGGCCGCGCCGTCCGGCCAGTGTCGCCTCAAATACCCAAGGTCGGCCTAAGCAATATCTCGCTCAGCTATCGCGCTCAGAGTGGCGAGCGCCTGCTCGCGCTCGACGATATCAATCTTCAAGTCCGCTCGGGGGAGTTCGTTTGCATCGTCGGACCCTCCGGCTGCGGCAAGTCTACGCTGCTGCACCTCATTGCGGGCCTGCACTCGCAGACATCCGGACAAATTCTGGTCGATGGCAATCCCATCCAAGGTCCAGGCACCGACCGCATCCTGATCTTTCAAGAACACGGGCTTTTTCCATGGCTCACCGTCGGGCAGAATGTCGAGTTCGGCATGAAGATGAAGGGCGTTCCCAAGGCGGAGCGGGAAGAGAAGATTCGCTACTATCTTCGGCTGGTGCATCTAGCGAAGTTCGAGAAAAGCTACATTCACCAACTGTCCGGAGGAATGCGCCAGCGTGTTGCCATTGCGCGGGCGCTCGCCACTGAGCCCGATGTCCTGCTGATGGACGAGCCGTTCGCTGCGCTCGACGCGCAAACCCGCGATCTTCTCCACGACGAACTGGAGCGTATCTGGAGCGAGACCGGACGAACCATCATTTTCGTTACGCACAACGTTCGCGAAGCCATTCGTCTTGGCGATCGCGTGGTTCTTCTCACGTTCCGCCCGGGGCGCGTCAAGAATGAATTTCCTGTCGAATTGCCCCGTCCGCGTCATCTCGAAGATCCCAACGTAGCCCGCGCCGCCCGCGAAATTCTGGACGAGCTGCGCGAAGAAATTAACCGCTCCCTCGAAGCCGAATACAGTGCCGGCGTAAAGCCGCACATCGAACCAGGAGTGGAAGCATGAAACGCGCCGCCCGCTACATCATCTTTTACGCTGCACTTTTCGGCCTGTGGACTCTCCTCGCCCAACTGAAGGTTTGGCCGCCTTATCTATTCCCAACTCCATGGGGCGTGGGCGAAGCGCTCTACGCGGGCTTTGCGGATCACAGTTACTGGATCGCCATTCGCGTGAGCATGGAGCGCGTACTGATCGGCTATGCCATCTCCGTGGTCCTAGGCATGATTCTCGGACTCGGCGTCGCCAGCAACAAGTTTCTTGAGGAGACGATGGGCGGACTCCTCGTCAGTTTGCAAAGCTTGCCCAGCATCTGCTGGTGGCCTCTGGCGCTGCTTTGGTTTGGCCTGAATCAGAACGCCATTCTTTTCGTCGTCATCATGGGCTCGCTCTTGTCGGTGACGCTTGCCATGGAAGATGGCCGCAAGCAAATGCCCAAAATCTTCGGCCAAGCCGGACGAAATCTTGGCGCGAAGGGTTTCAAGCTGTTCTGGTATGTGCTGCTGCCAGCTAGTCTTCCGTTCATCGTTTCCGGCCTGAAACAAGGGTGGGCCTTCGCGTGGCGTTCGCTGATAACCGCTGAAATGCTTTACCTCAGCCTCGGCCTTGGTCAGGTGTTGATGATGGGACGCGACCTGAACGACATGAGCGCCGTCATTGCTGTCATGATCTTGATCATCGCGATTGGATACATTGTCGACGGAGTGGTGTTCAAAGGAATGGAACGCCATTTGCAAAACCGGTGGGGGCTGACTCCCGCTTCCTAGCGTCATTTAGAAAGAAATCCCCAAAAAGAGCTTGAAGAAAATTCACAATTTATTAATGACAAATGAGGCGATTCATATTAATGTCTACTAAGTCGATTGTATTAATGTTATCAATCGTGTTTTAGACTTTCCCTCCCCCACCCCCAGATCAGAATTAGATACACACACTCAAAAGGAGAGAACTGTTCCATGAAAGCAACCACAAACAAACTGCTAACCGCTCTCGCGCTCGCCGCTTTGACGGCTGGTGCTTGGGCGCAAACCGAGGTGGCGTCCAACGCCGCTCCCGCTAAAGACCCGGCGCCCGCGGCTGCAACTCCGGCTCCAGCGCCCGTTACCGCTGCCGATGTGCAGGCCCTGAAAGATGCGCTCGCTGCTCAGCAACTGCAGATTCAGAAGCTCACGGAACAGCTGCAACGCCAGCAAGAGCAGCAGCAGGCGCAGCAATCTCTGGTCAACGGGGCTGCCAAGGCTGATACCAATCCGGCGCAGACGAACCCGCCGCGGCAGGTCGCGGCGCTGGGCGCGCCCGCGCCCGCGATTGAGCAAGACAAAGCTCCCGTCGTTGCTCCCACTCAGGATTCCGATCAGGTCTACAACAAGCAGATGGAAGGGCCGATCACTCTGCACTTCCGGGGCATCAACATCACTCCCGGTGGATACGCGGAAGGCGCGTTTGTCCGCCGTTCCAGAGGTCTGGCCGCAGACTTACCCACACCGTTTAACTCGGTCACGATGCCCGGCGCCTCTCAGAGCCAGATTCCGGAATTCTTCGGTTCTGGACGCCAGTCGAAGATCACTACTTTTGTCGATGGCCGCTTGAAGAATGTAGATCTCTCCAGCTATGTGTCGGCTGATTTCCTCTCCGCTGGCGTGACTTCCACTTCTAGCTCCACCAACAGCTACACGCTCCGGCTACGGCAAGCGTGGGCCCAGGCCAAGTTCGACAATGGCTTTTCTTTCCTGGCTGGTCAGTCTTGGACTTTGTTGACCGAAAACGGCCACGGCATCTCTCCTGATGACGACCTCGGACGGACCAATGACGCACGCCCCAAGACGATCGACCCGTCGTACAACGTCGGTTTTGTATACGCTCGCCAATATGGCCTCCGCGTGACGAAAACTTTCGGTGATAAGGTTGCCTTCGCAGTCTCGATGGAGAATCCTCAGGCCACGCTGACATCTCACGGCAACGGCGCCAACTACCTGTTGGGTGAAAACGGCGCAAGCAACAGCTACAACACGACGGCCACCTACTCGTTCAACCCATCGCCCGACATCATTGCAAAGGTTGCATTCGATCCCGGCGTCGGTCACTACGAAGTTTTCGCCATCGCGGATCGCTTCACTGACCGTGTATTCCCTTGCGGTGAAGTGCTTGCCACCGCAACTTGCGGAGGTCAAGCCGTGGGCGTCACTTCCGCCGTGGGAGCCTATAACGCTTCCAAAGAAGGCGGCGGTGCTGGTGCAAGCGTGCGCTTCAACATTGCCAAGCGAGTCACACTCGGCGCAAAGGGTTTCACCGGCAGCGGCATCGGTCGCTACGGTCCGGGCGGCCTTGCCGATGCTTCGATCAACGGCAACGGCACTCTCCATCTGGTGAAGAACTCCATGGGCCTGGGCACGTTCGAAGTACACATCACCAAGAAGCTCGACTTCGATGGATATGCGGGCGTCGAGTATGCTGCGAGAACGGCTAGCTTCGATCCTCTGGCAAAGAGCGGAGCAGGAGCTGCGGTCGGCTACGGTTCTCCAAAATTCGTCAATACTGGCTGCTACGTTGAAACTCCGCCTGCGACGAGCACCACCAACGGTACTGCGGGATTCGATCCCGGCGGCCTCGCGAATTGCACGGGTGACACGCGCGCAGTCATCGAAGGCACGGGAGCCCTTTGGTACAAGTTCTACTCGGGACCTCGTGGCAGCTTCCGCTTCGGCACACAGTACTCCTACGTGACCCGCAATGCATGGTCGGGCGTCGGCGGAGATCCACACGGAATCGACAACATGATCTTCACGTCGTTCCGCTACTACTTGCCGTAAGTGAACAACCTTCTGAGGGGCGCCTTCCCCTCGGAATCGCCGCCGGCCCGGTTTTGGCCTACTCTCCTTTTCCGGGCCGGCGGTGCTAACTTTGCAGTAGATTTAGAAAAACTAAACAGCTCGTTGAAACCAACGATGACATCGCGACGATCATTCCTGAAACTTTCTGGCGCCGCAGTGGCTCTCGCTGCAGCTCCGCGCTTTTCCCGGGCGGCGATGATTTTCCCTCAAAGCGAAGCGATCGACTTTCCCAGCGAAGATGGAATGATCGTGCGCTCTTACCGTTTTGTCGATCTTGAAACACCCGTCGAATATCTCAACACATGGCTCACTCCTGTTCCGCACTTCTTCGTGCGCAATCATATGCACGAACCGAGCGAACTCGATCTGACCGGGTGGCGCCTCGCAGTTGGAGGAGAAGTCGACAAGACTCTTTCCCTTAAATTTTCCGATCTTTCGAAACTCGAAGCGCATTCCGTCGTCAACACATTGGAGTGCGCGGGAAACGGGCGCAGTCTTCACCGTCCGCAGGTTCCCGGAATTCAATGGGGCAAAGGTGCGGTAAGCACGGCAAGGTTTTCCGGACCGCGTTTGCGCGATGTTCTGCAACAAGCCGGAGTGAAATCTACTGGCAAGCACGTGATGTTTCGAGGACTCGACGAGGTGCCAGGTAAAGTCCCTCCGTTCATTCGCAGTATTCCAATCGAAAAAGCGCTCGATTCAGATACCTTGATCGCTACGCACATGAACGGTTCGCCGCTGACCAAGCATCATGGATTTCCGGCTCGCGCTTTGGTTCCCGGTTGGATTGGTGCAGCGTCGTGCAAATGGCTGACTGAAATCAAAGTTCTCGATTCGGAGTTCGTCGGAAACTTCATGAGCCCCGGTTATCGCCTCCCAAATCAGCCAATAAAGCCGGGCGACGTGGTAAAGCCCGAAGATACGCATCCGGTCACCGCGTTAAGTGTGAAATCGGTGATCTCTGGACCAACGGATGGAGCTGCTCTCAAGGCGGGGAAAGTCTCGATCCATGGTACAGCGTGGGCTGGAGAAGCCGACATTGCGAAGGTTGAGATTTCAACCGACGGCGGCGCAACATGGAGTCTAGCCGCGCTCGGCCAGGAAAAAGCCCATTACGCGTGGCGTCTATGGCGCTACGAGTGGAAGGCCAAAGCCGGCGAGTACTCGGTCTTATCGCGGGCGACCGATTCGCAAGGACGCACGCAGCCCGACAATCCAGTATGGAATCCGAGCGGCTATCTTTACAATGCCGTCGATCAGGTGAAGATCCATGTCGCTTAGCCTTGGGAAGTCTATCTCCGGATTCTTCGCGCTTTTTGCGTTGCTCACGGTGTCGACGCTGCTGTGGGCTCAGGACCAGAAAGGCTCAGCAGAGAATTTGACCGCCGCCTTCCCGCCCGGCCCAATCGCGCAGAAAGCCACTACAGCGTGCACCGAGTGTCACGAGGCAAGGATCATCCTGCAGCAGCGCCTTAGCAAAGCTGCATGGACAAAGGAAGTTGACAAGATGATGAAGTGGGGAGCGGTCGTCGATGCGAATGACCGTGATCCGCTGATTGACTACCTGAGCAGTAACTTCGGAGTAGATAAGCCGCCGTACCTACCGCCGCGCACATCCTCCACTTCGCAGAAATTGAAGTAGAACGGCAAAGCGCTACCGACCCAGTGTCCCGCAACCGGGACGCTACGGTAGCGCCGCTACTGCGTAGCCCAAACTGATGTCTGAAGTATAAAAAGTGGGATGCACTACTAATAGTGCATCGTTGGGTACTGGCAAGTTAATAGCTTGCGGGTAATCAAGCCCTAGGGCTTTTCCGCTGTGTCCTCCGCGTTGGAGGCCTTCTCCGGACGCAGCAACGGAAACAGAATTACGTCGCGGATCGTGTGCGAGTCGGTCAGCAACATGCACACGCGATCAATGCCGATGCCGACGCCTCCCGCTGGAGGCATGCCGTACGACAAAGCACGGATATAGTCCTCGTCCATCTGGTGCGCTTCGTCATCGCCGCGCTCGCGCTCCTTCAGCTGCGCTTCGAATCGCTGGCGCTGATCCTCCGGATCGTTGAGTTCGCTGAAGCCGTTCGAGATCTCCATCTGTCCGGCGTAGATTTCGAAGCGCTCCGTCCAGTCGGGCTCGTCTGGTTTCTGCTTCGACAGCGGAGACACGGCAGTCGGAAATTCGTAGATGATCGTGGGCTGCGTCAGATGTTCTTCGGCAGCAGCCTCGAATAGAGCCGCAATCGTCTTCCCTACGGGCGCATTCGCGTCGTATGCCATGTGTGCGTGGCTTGAATTAAATCGCTCGACGAGTTTCTTCACTCCTTCGGCGTTTGCAAAGTTGCTCATCTCCGGCTTCACGCCGGCTCCCTCCGGCCAGAACTTGATGATCGCTTCTCGCATCGTCATGCGATTCCAGTTCGACCAATCGATCTCCTGATCTCCCCATTTTGATTTCGCGCTGCCGTTCACCGCCTTCGCGGCTTCGGTGATCGCTTCCTGCGTGAGGTTCATGATGCCCTGGTAATCGGTGTACGCCTGATAGGCCTCAAGCATAGTGAACTCGGGATTCCATCGCCACCCGAGACCTTCGTTGCGGAAGTTGCGGTTGATCTCATACACGCGGTCGAGTCCACCCACAACCAACCGTTTCAGATAAAGCTCGGGGGCGATGCGGAGATAAAGATCCATGTCGAGCGTGTTGTGATGCGTCACGAACGGGCGCGCGACCGCGCCACCTGCAATTGGCTGCATCATCGGCGTCTCGACCTCGATGAATCCATGCGAGTCGAAGGTACGGCGCATCGATTGCACCATCTTCGTGCGCTTGAGAAACACTTCCCGCACCTCGGGATTCACCACCAGATCGACATAGCGTTGCCGGTAACGGAGTTCGACGTCAGTCAGTGCGTTTCGAACCTCAGGACTACCCTGCACAGCGGCGTCAGTTTCGACCGTCTTGCCGATCGGCAGGGGCAACAGATCTTTAGCGAGAAAAGTAAGCTCCTCGACGTGCACGGTCAGTTCGCCGGTACGGGTACGAAAAAGATATCCGCTGACACCGATGTGGTCGCCAAGGTCGAGCAACTTGTACAGTTCGAATCCCTGCTCGCCGACTGCGTCTTTTTTGACGTAGATCTGAAGTTTCTTGCCGCCTTGCTGGATGTGGGCGAATCCGGCCTTACCCATCAGGCGGAGGGCCATGATGCGCCCCGCGATACGAACATTGACGCGTGTCTGTTCAAGTTCCTCCGCGGTCTTCGCCGAGTAGTCGGCCAGTATCTGTTCAGCCGTGTGGGTGAACTCGTATTTGCTGCGGTAGGCCGGTTGTCCGAGCGCCTCGATCTTTTTCAGCTTCTCGCGCCGGAGTTCGTAAATATTTTCGTCGAGTCCCAATGGAGTCCTTTTTGACTGTTTCGCTGACGATTTTCAGCTCTGGAATGTGGAACGGTGATTATAAACAATGCGTTGCGAGCGCCCCAAAAACCTGACATCTCCCACAAGCGGCACAAGAACAGAGAGTCTCGTCTTTAATTTCGCTAGTTCCTTAATCTACTGTTGTTAAACTAAGGCGTTTGCGTTTATGGAGAGAGAACGATGACCCGAATGAGATCGCTTGCCTGCCTGCTGCTATGCGCTCTGTTTGCCCTTTCAGCGTTTGCCATCGACGATGACATGCACGGCCATCATCACGATGCCAATGAAAAGCTCGGCAAGGTTTCGTTTCCCACTTCATGTGCGCCGGGCTCCCAAGCCTCCTTCGAGCGCGGGGTCGCTCTGCTGCATTCGTTCGGGTACGAGGAGGCCGAAGAGCAGTTCACGGAACTCTCGAAACAGGATCCAGGCTGCGCGATGGCGCACTGGGGCGTTGCCATGAGCCTGTTCCATCAGATTTGGGAACGTCCGGAAGACTCTGTTTTGAAGCGAGGACACGAACAGATTGAGCAGGCGCAGAAGATCGGGGCGAAGACGGATCGTGAGCGCGGTTATATCTCCGCGCTCGGCGTGTTCTACAGCGACCCGTCAAAGGATCATTACCTGAAGCAGGCAACCGCGTACTCAGACGCGATGGCGAAGCTCTACCAGAAATATCCCGACGATCTCGAAGCGGGAGCGTTTTATGCACTGTCGCTGCTGGCCTCGGATTTGCCGGATGACACTTCACATGCAGCGAACAAGAAGGCAGTCGCCGTGTTGATGCCCCTGTTCCGGAAGCAACCGGATCATCCAGGGCTCGCACACTACATCATCCACGCCTGCGATTCGCCGGAACTGGCTCCGATGGGACTGGAAGCGGCTCGTAGTTATGCGGCAATCGCGCCATCGTCGGCGCACGCAGTGCACATGCCTTCGCACATTTTTGCGCGGCTCGGTTTGTGGCAGGAGGACATTCAGGCCAACCTGAAATCGGTGGAACTGACCGAAAAATCGGACGCGATGTTTATGCACGGGCACGAACTCCACGCCATGCACTTCCTTATGTATGCCTACCTGCAGACGGGACAGGACGAAGCGGCTAAGGAGATTTTGATGAAGTCAAAACAGGTTCTGGCGTCGGCCCCGACCAATGACGACACGGGCATGCTGGAGTACTACGGCTTTGCCGCTGCCCATTTCCCGGCGCTCTACAACCTCGAGATGCATCACTGGACCGAGGCAGCCGAGCTGGAACCTGCGGCCAACACACCAGCATATTTGCAGATGATCACGTATTGGGCGCGGACGATCGGTTCGGCGCACTCGGGTGATGTCGAGGCAACGCGACGCAATGCTCAGCTATTTGACGATGCGGAGGCCGCCACGCGCAAGTCGAAGTATGCGTACACACTCGAGGGCAAGCGTTCCGGCTACGCGCACGGCGAGGTTCATGCGTGGCTGGCTTTCGTGGAAAAGAAGAATGATGAGGCCGTGCGGCAGATGCGCGAGGTCGCGGACACGCAGGACCAAGGTGGAAAGGCGGAGGTCGACATTCCTGCCCGCGAAATGCTGGCCGAGATGTTGGTGGATCTCAAACAACCAGAAAACGCCCTAACTGAATATGAGAGATCGATGAAGATCGATCCGAACCGATTTAACGGGTTGGCTGGTGCGGCGCAGGCGGCGGAAATGGCACACCAATCGGCGAAGGCGAATTCGTATTATGCACAACTGCTGAAGAATTGCGATGGCGGAAAGCACTCGGATCGTCCGGAGTTGCAAAGCGCAAAGACGGAAGTCGCTAAGAACGGGGAATAGTCGCCTTCGCGATTGTGGCCGTAAAGTCAAAAACCCCATCCTGTCGCCAGATGCGCGGCAAGGATGGGGCAGCCTTCGATAGACAACCTAGTGACTGATTCACTTCGTTGGCACGAGGTAACTCAGTTCGGGGTGGAATTTCCAGATCGTCCACTCCGTGCTCTCAATGAGCGACGGTAACTTGGCCTGAAATGCTTTCCACTCTGCAGGAGTCATCCCTTTCTCCGTGCCGAACGGAGAGTCGAGATCTCCCCATCCACTCAGCCCCATGTAAGTGTGAATCTCGTTGCTGGGCGTACCATACCGGGCGACCGCGAATCCGTACGAGGTAACGCCTGCCTTCTTAACCGCCGGCACAATCTGGTCGCGAAACATCGCTTTCACATCATCCATCTTGCCTTGAATAACTCGAGTCCGACTGGTCCGGACCATCGGGGGAATCTCTTTCGACGGAATCCCGAGGTCGGGTTGCATTTCATCGATCCAGTATTCGAGGCTGTCCGTCTCAGTGTTCAAACGGGCAAGCACCGCGGCGACCTCCGAGGCTGAATTCTTTAATTTTGGATCATCTTCCCCGATATCTTTCCATTTCGCCGAATACCAAACCACTGCGTACTCCCTTGGTCCGGTCTGGGATTCCCAAACCGTGGCCTGTTGCTCAGAGCCTGCCTTCTTCAGAATCGCGGTGTAATCCTTCACCGTAGTTTTCCAGTTTTCTTCCTGATCCAGCTTGAGTTTGACGAACAAAACGGTGCGGAGATTTGCTTGCTGGGCCCAACATGGCAGACAGAAAGCGGTCAACAGCATTGCAACTAACAGGTGGCGAGATAGCGAAAACGGTGTTCGCATAGGTGTTTCTCCTTGCCTCTGCAAGCGGATTACGATTTTTTAGTTGGGTCCCCAAGACGTGGCTTCGAGGCGGCGCAAGTATACACACACCAGCACAATTCGCCTCTTCTATTCGGACGCCAGATTGCAGCAGTTGTGGTACCGTGGTACATTGGTACACATGGTCGACGATCCACGGCTGGAAATCGAGCGAGTTCAAACCGGAGTGCGCATCGAGAAGCGAATTCTCAAAGTGCTGAAGGCGTTCGCCGAATATCACGACATGACGCTGGGTGATGTGCTTGAGGGGATTGTGCTGCACGCCTTCGACGGCAAGACTCCCTTCAGTCCCGCATCTCTGGAACGCATTCGCGACTTGAAGAAGTTCTACGAGCTGGATCTGGATTCAACGGCCAGCCACCGGTTGAAAGAGATCAAAGCCAAATCTCCTCGTAAGCGAAAGGCAGAGGGATAGATTGATGAGTGCCTCACAAACCAAACTTGGGTTGACTATTCTGCGTTGGGCCTTGGGACTGGTCATTCTGATTGAATCCGTTCTGTTCGTGATGCCGGGCGCGGCGCACGATTTCGCCACCACCCACATGCCCGGCTTCGTGCGCATGGTGCTAGGCATCGCGGAGATCGCCGGATGCATCCTTCTCTTGATTCCCCGGACGGCGATTCGTGGGGCGTGGCTCCTCCTTGCAGTTTTCGTGTTCGCAATTCTCATCCATCTGATGCATGGGTTGTACGGAATTGGAAACCTGGTCATCTATGCGGCCGCGGCATTTGCGCTTGCCGTTGGAAAAGCTTGATCTCGGCCCGTGGAGAAACCATTCAAAGCGCTGTTAGTCGAAGGAACCTCGGGCGTCGGCAAGTCGACCCTGATCGACGCGCTCATTCGTAGTCATGCCAGCAGTTCGAAGCCGAGAAAGATAAGAACTCTCGTTCATCTCGCGCAGTCGCATACATATGGACCTCTGGCGGTTCCTGAAGACAAAGATACGTTGACCGTGGAGGAAAACGTGCGCCACCTGGAGCGAATCGTCGGCACTCTCGAATGGCTGCATTCCAGTGTGCAGGAACACTCGCGTCCCTGGTGCTTCGTCCTAATCGATACTCTCCATCTGACGCATTGTGTGCGGCCCGGAGTTGTGGGCTGGCAGGACGTCGCCGACATCGATCGCCGTCTGGCTGCGCTGGAATGCGGCTTGCTCTTCTTAGAAGCGTCACCTGGCAACATTTGGGAGCGCGGTATTCAGCCGAGAATCAATGATCAGTTCCTTGTCGAATATGCAAACAAGTTCGGTTCCACAAATGAGGAGAAACACACCTATTTCGTCCGGGAGCAGCAAACGCTGGCGAGCTTATTTTCGGCTTCTGCCATGCCCAAGATGGCATTGAACAGCGACGGGGCATTCGAAGCGCTCTGCGAGCGGGCGAAGTCGTTCTGGATCGACCGACAATGACCAATGCAGAACTCATCAACCGCTTTGAATCTGACGCAGTTCCCTCGGACTCCTTCCATCACGCCGACCACGTTCGGCTGGCGTTTGCATATCTTTCGGAGAATCCGCCGTTGCAGGCGCTGGAGAAGTTCACTGCCGCACTGAAACAGTTCGCAACTGCCCGCGGCAAATCGCGGCTTTATCACGAGACCATCACCCACGCGTACTTCTTTTTAATTAGGGATCGGATGGCCCGCACGACGCCCCAGAATTGGGAAGACTTCGCCGCGAGCAACATGGATCTCCTTCAGTGGAAAGGTGGCGTCTTAAACCGCTATTACTACGCTTCTACGCTAGAATCCGATCTAGCCCGCGAAGTGTTTCTCTTCCCTGATAAGACCAGCTAGCTGTTCTGCCGAGGTCGAGCGAGACTTTTCTGTGACTTCTTCGTCCAAGACAGAGAAGGCGTAGGATGTTATGCGCTCACCTCGCGAGGACAACTGATGAGACTGATCCGAAATATTCTTTTCGTGCTTTTGATGACTCCGCTTGCGACGCACGCGGCGGATATTCGCACCGGCGACGATGTGCTACGCGCCATGCACGACCACTATCAAGCATCGTGGTATCAGACCGTCACCTTCACCCAAAAGAGCACGACCTATAAACCCGACGGAACCAGTTCGGCTGAAACCTGGTACGAGGCGTTGTCAGTCCCCGGAAAATTGCGCATCGATATTGGCCCCGCGAGCGATGGCAATGGATACATCTTCGACAACGGGAATATCACGATTGTGAAGGGGAACAAGGTCACCGGAACGCGGCACTCGGTCAACATCCTCCTCGTGCTTGGGTTTGACGTTTACGGCCAAGACGCCGCGACGACAGCCAAAGTCGTGAAAGACGAAGGATACGATCTGTCAAAAGTTCACGAGGACGCATGGGATGGCAAACCGGCCTACGTTGTCGGAGCGGACAAGGGCGACCTGAAGTCCAAACAATTCTGGGTAGCGAAAGATACGCTATTGTTTGTCCGCGTGATCGAACCGACCCGGCAAGACTCTGCGAAGCTCAATGACATCCGGTTTATCAATTATCGTCCGCTGGCCGGAACCTGGATCGCCGCTGGAGTGGAAGTGTATTCCGAGGAGAAGAAAGTGTTCACCGAGGATTACACGGATATTCAGGCGAACGTAAAGCTTGCCCCCGGAGTTTTCGATCCGCAACAATTCAGCACGACACATTGGGAAAAATAACGGTCAGCTGAGGAATCTACCGAGACCGGCGTGTGCAACGCTCGCGCCCCACCCGCCGGGACGGAGACTAATGACGACCATTTGCATCGGAACTCCCCTCCCGCAGTAGAATTAATCCAATCTTTCCAACACGACACATCAGGGGACTCTCTATGGTTCAGTTCAAGGTGAACGGGCAATCGCGAACGTTCGACGGCGATCCTGAAATGCCGCTGCTGTGGTACCTGCGCGACATTCTAGGGCTCACAGGAACAAAATTCGGCTGTGGCATGGGGCTGTGCGGAGCTTGCACGGTGCTGCAGAGCGGCAAAGCGATTCGATCGTGCCAGAAGCAGATGGGCAGCGTTGCAGGCCTTGAAATCATGACGATCGAAGGACTCTCCGCGCAGGGCCCAACGCCGGTGCAAAAAGCGTGGGCCGAGGTGAACGTGCCGCAATGCGGATATTGCCAGCCAGGTCAGATCATGCAGGCCGTATCCCTGCTTTCATCGAAACCCAAACCGACCGACGAAGATATTGATGATGGAATGTCAGGGAATATTTGCCGCTGTGGCACTTACCAGCGCATCCGGGCCGCGATTCATCAAGCGGCGAAGGAGACAGCATGATCACCTTGCAAAAGCCTGAATCCGAAACAATCTTGATTGAAAATGCTTCGCGCCGAACCTTCCTGCAAGGCATGTTATCCGCCGGAGCGTTCGTATTGTGTGTTGGAAGATCCTCTCTTCTGGCCAAAGCTGTTGGAAAAGGATCGACCGTCACCTCACTTTCGAACGTGAGCGGTGCAGCAATGTCGGTGGATGCAGCGGTGTTTCATCCCGGCGTCTTCCTTGGCATTCAACCGGATGGCATGGTGTGGATTGTGGCCCACCGCACCGAGATGGGCAACGGCGTTCGCACCAGCCTGCCGCGTATTCTTGCGGATGAACTCGATGCCGACTGGAGCCGAGTAAAAGTTATCCAGGGCGATGGCGACGAGAAATATGGATCGCAGGATACCGACGGCTCGCACTCGGTACGCGAATTCTTTGACACGATGCGCGAAGCCGGAGCGACCGCACGCCTGATGTTGATCCGGGCAGCTGCTGAGCAGTGGGGCGTTCCCGAGTCGCAGTGTATCGCCGACCCCGTGCACATCGTCTCCGACAAAACATCGAGTCGCAAACTCGGCTACGGAGAGCTCGCTGCTCTCGCGGCGAAACAGCCAATCCCGAAAAAAGAAGAGATCAAGCTCAAATCTCAGCAAGAGTGGCGATATATCGGTAAACCCGCGCCCGGATACGACGTCACAGAGGTTTGCGCGGGCAAGCCGCTCTTCGGCATGGACGTTCGCGTGGATGGCATGCTTTACGCAGCGATCGCACATCCTCCGGTGCTCGGAGGAAAAGTAAGGTCGGTCGACGACTCGGCAACATTGAAAGTTGCGGGAGTAAAGAAGACCCTGCCGATTGATCCCTTCACTCCTCCGCATGCGTTTCAACCGCTCGGCGGCGTCGCGGTCATCGCCGACAATACCTGGTCAGCATTTAAAGGACGAAAGCAGCTCAAGATCGACTGGGACAACGGCGCCAACACGAGCTACACATCAGCCGACTACAAGAAGCAGTTGCAGGAAACCGCGAGGCAGCCGGGCAAAGCGGTGTTCTCGTCCGGCGATCCTGACGCCGCATTTACGAAGGGCGGCAAAATATTTGAAGCGGAATACTTTGCTCCGCACCTGGCGCACGCTTCGATGGAGCCCCCTGTCGCCCTGGCTGATGTACAGGGCGACAAGGTGACTGTCTGGTCGCCGACGCAAAATCCGGTAGGCGTGCGCGAAGAAGTGGCCAAGGCGCTCGGCCTAAAGAAAGAAGACGTCACTTGCCACGTAACTTTCCTTGGCGGAGGCTTCGGGCGCAAATCCAAGCCAGATTATGCCGTCGAAGCCGCCGTGCTCTCGAAGAAAACCGGCAAGCCTGTCAAAGTCGTCTGGAGTCGCGAGGACGACATCAAGTTCGACTACTATCACTCGGTCGCGGCCATGTACATCAAGACGGCGCTCGACGACAAAGGCATGCCCCAGGCATGGCTGCAGCGCTCAGTGTTTCCCCCGATCGGATCCACGTTCGATAAGACCGCGGTGTACGGAAGCGCAGGAGAAATGTCATTGGGATGGGATGTCATTCCCTTCGACGTTCCGAACTTCCGCAGCGAGAACGGCCAGGCCGTTGCACATGTCCGCATCGGATGGCTGCGCTCGGTCGCCAACATTTATCACGCCTTCGCCGTGCAGTCGTTCGCAAACGAACTCGCCTACAACGCCAACCGCGATCCGTATGAATACCTGCTGGCGCTGATCGGTCCCGGGCAGACGATAACCGGTCCCAAGCAGTCACCGGAGATGGCGCAGAAGTATCCGTATGACACGAAGCGACTGCGTCACGTAGCCGAACTGGCCGCCACGAAAGCGAACTGGGGTAAGAAGAAGTCGGGCAACGGATGGGGCATGGGCATCGCCGTTCACCGCAGTTTTCTGACTTACGTAGCGACAGTGGTAGAAGTTGAAGTCGACGGGAGCGGTTCGGTTCGTATTCCGAATGTATATACCGCGATCGATGCCGGGATCGTGGCCAATCCAGAGATGGTGCGGTCGCAGTTCGAAGGCGCAGCCGTGTTCGGAACTAGCATCGCCAGAACTGGCGAGATCACGGCGACCAATGGCGCAATCGATCAATCCAACTTCTCGGACTATCCCGTAGCCAGGATGAACGACGCACCAGTCCACGTAGACGTGCAAATTGTTGAGAGTTCCGCCCCGCCCGCGGGAGTCGGAGAGCCAGGAGTTCCGCCCTATGTTCCGGCGCTTTGCAATGCAATCTATGCCGCTACCGGCAAGAGAGTCAGAGAACTGCCGCTCTCGCGAAACGGGTTCTCATAGAACCAAAAAGCCGCCCAACGCGAACATAAACTCTAGGGCGAGGTCCCAACGGGCCTCGCTTTTCATTTCCCTCTTCTTTTCCCGGCTATGCTCATCCCCCATTTTCCTCGAATCCATCTGTCGCTTGTGGACAGATTTTAACGTTGGCGTAACTCGCCGATGCTAGCGTAAACCGCACTAGCGCTGCTGGGGGCGTGTGCCGTCGCATTTCACACCATTTGAGGAGAAACCCATGTTCGCTAGATTTGCTAGAAGTGTCAGCCGTAGGAGCTCGCTGACCAGAACTCTCGCTTTTGCTTCCCTTAGTTTCTTCGTCGCCGCATCTCCCGCCTTTGCGCAGAAATCCAAACCAAACAAAATCCCTTATTTCTGGCCGGGAAACCTGGTTGTCACACGCAGCGTCTACGACAACAATGCCAATAACGTGCAGGTAGGCCAGATCCTGCCTCCTAATTGCGCGGCAACCACGGGCGGATGCGGGGCCTCCAGCGGCGCTCCCGACAATGGGACCTATCCGTTCGTCTGGAACAATGACGGTTACGACGGGAGCTTCGGCATCACTTCCAAAATCTATCTCGATCAGATCTTCCCATTCGGTTTTCTGATCAACAGCCTTGAAGTGCCGAACAGTTCGGACAAGGGCATCACTCCCACGAGCGATCAACTGGTCACCAGCTTTAGCTCAAAGTCAGAACTTGCCCTGAATCTCTCGCTGGACGGGAATTACCTCACGTTCTCGGGCTACGTCTCGCCGATCGACCAACTCGATGTATCGAACTCGAACACTCCGGGAGCCATCGACACGACCAATCCTGTCGGGGAGAACTACTACCGCGCAATTGCGCAGGTCGATCGCTACGGAAAGTTCCAGTTTTCGGAGACGAACGCGTACAGCGGCAACAACGGACGCGCGGCCATCCTCAACAACATGAATGGCAATAACTACATTTACACGGCAGGAAACGCGGGAAACGGTAGTAATCCACAGCCCAACAACATCATCTTAGGCGCGGGTGCACAGATTCTCAGTCCTGCTAATGCTCCGGAGAGCTCCCAGAACCCGAGCACTCCGACGCCAGTGGGCAGCTTCAGTGTGGCCGAACTTGGCGACAAAGCGGACAAGGTCGGCAAGGATGACAACTTCCGTGGGCTCACGGTATTCAACAACGTTATCTATTTCTCAAAGGGCAGCGGAAGTAATGGCGTGAACACCGTCTATTTCCTCGACACGACCGGTACCGCTTGCCCCAACGGCGTGGGCCTTCCTTCGCCCACGGCAACTCTTCCGACGACGCCGATTTCCTACAACATCAATAATCTGCAAGCCGACGGACTTCCCAGCAATATTTGCATTCTTGCAGGATTCCCAGAAATCCCGAATAAGTCCGCGACTGTGACTGCATTCCCGTTCGGAATCTGGTTCGCCAACGCGACGACGATGTATGTGGCCGACGAAGGCGACGGGTATGCCGGCGGCACGGATCTCTACACTCACGCTGCCGCCCAAACAACCGCTGGATTGCAGAAGTGGACTTTCAACTCCTCCACCAACACATGGAATCTAGCCTATACCCTTCAGACGGGCCTGAATCTCGGAGTTCCGTACACAGTCTCGGGCTACCCGACGGGCAATAATGCGGCCAACGGTCTACCCTGGGCACCTGCCACTGACGGCCTTCGCAATATAACAGGATCGGAATTCTTCGGCCTCGTCACCATCTGGGGTATTACTTCGACGGTGAGCGGAAACGGCGATCAGGGCGCGGATCCGAACCAACTCGTGGCGATTGTCGATTTGCTCTCGAACACAAACCCCACCATCGGCGCAGAAGAAAAGTTCTGGTCCCTGCGTGAGGCCGGCTTCGGAGAAGTCCTGCGCGGCGTTTCATTCGCTCCGGGGACTATTTTCTTCTGAACGGTCGCCCGAAAATACCAAAACCTATCAGGCACAAACGTCACCCACACGGCGGGAGTTCAACGAATTCCCGCCGTCTTTATCATTCTGCCATTCGGATTCTCTCTTGAAGTCGGCAGCCGTCGGGGCTAGTATGTGCGTGTTCCGCGCATTGCCCTTTTATGCCGCAAAACTACGTTCCAATTTTTATATTCATCGCTGTCGTCGGTTCCCTTCTTCCGATTACGCTGCTGCTGGCTAAATTGGTCCGGCCGTCGAATCCTAGTAAGACGAAGCTGATGCCCTACGAATGCGGCATCGACCCCATCGATAGCGCACGCGGACGCTACACCGTCCGTTACTACATCATCGCAATCCTGTTCGTAGTCTTCGATGTCGAGACGATTTTTCTTTTCCCTTGGGCGGTCAAGTTCAAAGCCTTTGGTTTGTTCGGTTTGTTCGAGATCGTAATTTTTCTGGCCATCCTGATTGTTGGGTACATCTGGGTCTGGAAAAAAGGCGCCCTGGAATGGGTGTAGTTTCACTGGCGAAAAACAGTTTCCTGGATGGATCCGAATAACCCAATTGTTTGGCTGTGTGTCCAAGGTCTGCAGGCCGAAGCGGGCGGTCGCCTGGAAGCTGCACATCTCCTCTTCACGCAAGCTTGGGAACAGAGCAGCGACGACTATGAGGCCTGCCTGGCCGCGCACTATATCGCGCGGCACCAGGAAACACCGGAAGAGACGCTGCGCTGGAATCAGGAATCGCTCGACCGTGCGAATCGCGTGAAGAATGGCAAGGTACAGGAGTTCTATCCGTCGCTGTACCTTAGCCTTGGGAAGTCGCACGAGGACCTCGGGAACCGGCAAGAGGCGAAAAAATACTACGAATGGGCCTCGGTCTCTGCCAGTATCCTTTCCGAGGATGCGTACGGCGCTACCGTTAAGGATGCGATTAACCAGGGACTACAGCGAGTCGCCTGATGCCAAACGGATCTACCGCCATGCCTGATAATCCAATGGATTCCTCTCCCGCCGAAACCTTCAGCGCATCGCGCTTCACCAAAGGTAACTTCTTTTTCCCGACCAGGCTCGTCGTCAGCCCGCAGCGCGTGATTCGCACAAAGTCACGGATGTTTGGCAGTAATGAAGAGAGCATTCCGATCTCGAAAGTCGCCTCGGTCCACATTTCGACTGGCGTCTTCTGGTCTGAAATTGTGATCGAATCGACTGGCGGTTCCGATCCCATCACCAGCCATGGTCACCGCAAAGCCGACGCGCAACACATCCGCGATCTGATCGAAACCTACCAGGCACAATCCCGCGGATGACACCTCTGCCAATGAGCCTTTCGGAACTAGAGCGTTGGTATGCAGCCCAGTGCAATGGCGAGTGGGAACTTGGTTCCGGGATCCGAATCGAATCGCTGGATAACCCTGGATGGCAAGCACACATCAGCTTGCGCGACACCAGGAGACAGATGGCCCAGTTGCGGAAGGTCAGAATCGACCGCGACGAGAAGAATTGGATTCATTATTGGATAGACAGCCAAGTTTTTCACATCGCCTGCGGCCCCACCAATCTTTCAGAAGCGATCGAGATTTTCGTGCAATGGTTTGAATCGGATTTGCTGTTAAGCCCTCGTTGACTTCGCTAGCTCAAGCTGATAAAAGTTAACGTTCTTTCGAACGCAGCCTGCGCCGGAGCCTTGTCCCGTCGCCTTATGCCGGACGAAATCAAATCCCCCTCGACACCGCCGTCGGGAAGTGAACCGAAGCCGACGGCGGATCAGCCCGCAACTCCGGGCGGGGTGAAATCTACACCCTCCGGGTCGGTTCAATCAGAAACAAAGACCACTCCCACCAAGCCTTCGCCACCCTCTGAGACATCGACTCCGCCGAAACCTGCTGCCGCCGCGCCTGCACCTCCGGCAGCCGTCAAGCCGGCGGGTGCGCCTGCGAAACCTGCGGCTCCAATCCCCACTCCGTGGGATTCGCCCATGATCTCGAAATTGAAGAGCGCATACGGGTCAGGCATCGAGTCTCTGACCTATCTCGGGCAGAGCTACATGGTCGTCGATCGCTCGCTCATTCCGGATCTGCTGCGGATTCTTCGTGACGAGGAGCAGTTCGACTACTGTGTCGACATCACTGCGGTGCACTATCTCAAGCGCGAGAAGCAGTTCGATATCGTCTGGATTCTTTATTCATTTCCGCGCAACGAGCGTATTCGAGTGAAGACGCTGATCGCCGACGGCGAAAGCCTGCCGAGTTCCGTGCCGATCTGGGCGACGGCCAACTGGCTGGAGCGCGAAGTCTTCGATATGTTCGGCATCAAGTTCGATGGCCATCCCGACCTGAAGCGCATTCTCTTGCCCGATGGCTGGAAGGGATTCCCGTTGCGCAAGGACTACGGCATCCTCCAGCAGGACAGCGAGTGGGTGCAGATCAATCTTGGAATCGAGAGTGGACAATAGTTAATGACCGATCCCAATACACTCTCGCCGCTCGATCTCGACACGCCGGACAAGACATTTCTTGATGCGAATGAACTTGTCATCAACATGGGACCGCAGCATCCTGCGACTCATGGCGTGCTCCGCGTCATTCTGCGGCTCGACGGCGAGAAGGTTCTGGGGCTTGAGTGCGTCATCGGATACCTGCACCGTGGCGTCGAAAAGATTGCCGAGAACCGCACCTACACGATGTTCAATCCCTACGTTGACCGCATGGATTACGTTGCCGCGGTTTCGAACGGCCTGGGATATTGCGAAGCCGTTGAAAAGCTCCTGAACGTTGAGGCCCCGCCGCGCGCGCAATACATCCGAGTCATTCTTACGGAACTCAACCGCATGGCCAGCCACCAACTCTGGCTGGGGACGCACGCGCTCGACATCGGCGCTATCACGCCTCTGTTCTATACATTCCGCGACCGCGAAGAAATTCTCAAGATTTTCGAGAAGTATTGCGGCGCGCGCCTTACGACACATGCGTTTCGCATCGGCGGGCTTCAATACGAGACTTACGAGGGCTTCGAAAAAGATGTCAGAAATTTCGTTGCGTTCGTGAAGCCCAAGATCGACGAATACGAAGAACTGCTGACGACAAATCGTATATGGCTCGAGCGAACCAAGGGTGTAGGGGTTATCTCGGGCAAAGATGCCATCGCTCTCGGCGTCACGGGCCCAGTCCTGCGAGCAAGCGGCGTGAAATGGGACATCCGCAAAGCCCTGCCCTACGCCAATTACAAGAATTTCGATTTTGAGATTCCGACCGGCGCAAATGGCGACACGTACGACCGTTACATCGTCCGCATGATTGAGATGCGGCAATCGCTGAGGATCATCGAACAGGCGGTCGAAGGCATTCCTGAAGGCCCGATTATGGCAAAGGTTCCCAAGGTGATGAAGCCTCCGGTCGGCGAAATCTATCACTCGATCGAAGCCCCCAAGGGTGAGTTGGGATACTTCATCGTCAGCGACGGATCGACGCAGCCTTACCGCATCCGCGTTCGACCGCCCAGCTTCGTGAACCTGCAAGCCCTGGATGTAATGTGTCGCGGCCAGCTTGTGGCCGACGTCATCGCGGTAATTGGAACTCTCGACATCGTCCTCGGCGAGGTAGACCGCTGATGCACGATCTGATTCCTCTACATTCAGTCGTACCTAGACAGCGACCGAACCCCCGGCGCCGCAGGAAATATCTTCTGGGCTACGATTTATATCCTGCTCGTATTCGCGGGGCTATCTGTCGCGGTCATTGCGATGAACTGGCTCGAGCGCAAGATTCTCGCGCATATGCAAGTGCGTCTCGGTCCGATGCGCGTTGGCCCTCACGGCCTGCTACAGCCAATCGCCGATGCCATCAAGCTTCTGCTTAAAGAGGACATTATCCCGGCCGAGGCCGATGCGGTCGTCTTCTGGGTTGCCCCCTTCATCGTCGTGCTGGCGGCTTTCACGGTATTCGTTGTCGTTCCCTTCGGGCCTACGCACGCCATCACCGACATGAACATCGGCATTCTTTTCATGCTGGGCGTCTCATCGCTCAGCGTGCTCGGAATCGTCACGGCTGGTTGGGCGTCGAACTCGCACTATCCGCTCATGGGCGCTCTCCGCTCGAGCGCGCAGATGGTTTCTTATGAGGTGGCGATGGGCCTCGCCGTAGTCTCAGCCATCATGATGAGCAGCATGAACGTCGAAGGCACGGGCACTCTCAGCATGATTGGCATCGTTGAAGCGCAGAAGGCGCAGGGGGAATGGTTCATCTTCAAATTCTTCCCTCTCGGCATTATCGCCTTTGGCGTCTTCGCGATCGCCATGGTTGCGGAGACCAACCGTGCACCGTTCGATCTGCCGGAAGCTGAATCCGAACTCACTGCCGGCTTTCACACCGAATACAGCGGATTCCGCTGGTCGTTATTCTTCCTTGCGGAATATTCGGCGATGATCGCTGTGTCATCGATTGCGGTCACGCTCTGGCTCGGCGGATGGCTACGCCCCTTCCCCAATGCCCTGACCGGCGCAACGTGGGATCTTGTCTTCTCGCTCTTCCCCGGCATTACGTTCCTTTTCCTCGCGGGGATGTGCTTCTACAGCACAGCTCGCATGCCGAAGCATCCGCTCTTTAAAATCCAGACCATGGGGCTCGGCGGATTCGGTGCGGTGCTGGCCATGATTGGGCTGACGCTGTTTCTCCCCCAGGTTCGCGTGCGCGTGGTCGATATCTACTGGTTCTCTGCCAAAGTTGCCGGATTTATGTACCTCTATATCTGGTATCGTGGCACGTTCCCGCGTTATCGCTTCGACCAACTGATGAAAGTAGGGTGGAAGGTCTTGCTGCCAATTGGGCTAGCCCTGATGATTTGTACTGCTGGATGGGGCATGCATTCTGAAATCTGGCACGAGGTGATCGTACCGATCTGGTTCGCGATTCTTGATTTCTTGCGGAGGCTGGTATGAATCCTCCGGTCGCCACTCCGTTCTTCTTCTACCTGCTGGCCACGATCATGATCATCGGCGGAATCCTGGTCATCACCCGGAAGAATGCTATTCATTCCGCGATGGCGCTGATCACGACGCTGCTGGCACAAGCTGCACTCTATCTGATGCTGTATGCCCCGTTTGTCGCTGGCGTGCAGATCATGCTCTATGCCGGCGGCATTATGGTGCTGTTCCTGTTCGTGATCATGTTGATCTCGATCGAACGCTCACAGAAAGAGCGGCAATTCAATAAACAGTGGTTGATCGGAATCGTGGCTGCGGCCGCCCTGGGTGGCCTGTTTATCACCGTTTACACCACCACGACGAGAGGAATCACGCTCTTCGTCGAGCGGCGTATGCCGTACTCGGAAAACCAGAACACGCAATTGATCGCGAACTTGTTATTCGACCGCCGCAGTGGAACCTATATGTTCGCCTTCGAAATCGCATCCTTGTTACTGTTGGTCGCCATCATCGGATCAGTCGTGATGGCGAAGAAGAGAATTTGAAGGTGAGTGATGAGCAGCGAGCTATGAGCAATGAGCGTTCCCCTGAGCGAGGGTTGCTCGCAGCTCATAGCTCATAGCTCCAGACTAAAATGCATGCCATGCTCGACATCTCGACTCTGCACTACTTGGTCCTGGGCGCCGCCTTGTTCTTGCTGGGCGTGATTGGAGTACTCACACGCCGAAACGTTGTCATCGTGCTGATGTCGATCGAGTTGATCCTGAACGCGGTCAATCTGAATCTGGTCGCGTTCTCGCGCTACTGGCAGAGCATTCATGGTGGCGCGGCTCTCCACGGGCAAGTGTTCGCAATTTTCGTTATCACCGACGCCGCCGCAGAGGCGGCAATCGGCCTTGGCATCCTGATCGCCTTCTTCCGCAATAAAGAGACGGTCAACATGGACGAGGTGAATTTGTTGAAGTGGTAGAAGACAGCTGTCCGCTATCAGCTTTCAGCTGTCGGAATTTGTAGGGCAGGCGATCGATTAGTCCCAGGATGAAACGTTTAGCTGAAAGCTGATAGCTAACAGCTGAAAGCTCAAATGCTATTTCTCGAACACATCTGGCTCATCCCGCTGCTTCCCGCGATCGGAGCGGCGATCATGTTCTTTTTCGGTCGCCGCTTGCAGAAAGCAACGGTGAACGCGGTCTGCGTAGGCGCCGTGGCTCTCGCCTTCATCATGTCGTGCGGCGCAGTTCTGCAATATGTCTCCTGGGCCGAAGCAAATCATCACCAGCCCTTTGAGAAAGTCCTTTACACCTGGCTCGGCACCGACACCGGCCACCTGAATTACGTTACTCACGACGGCGCACAGGCCAACTTTCAGGCTGACGCCGGATTCTTGCTCGACCCGCTCTCCAGCATCTGGCTCCTCTTCGTCACCGGAGTCGGCATGCTGATCCATATTTATTCCACCGGATACATGGCACATGAGGGCGGATATTACCGATTCTTCGGATATCTCAACCTTTTCATGTTCTCCATGCTGACTCTCATCCTCGCGAACAACTACGTGATGATGTTCGTTGGCTGGGAGGGCGTGGGCCTATGCTCGTACCTGCTGATCGGATTCTATTTCCAGCGCAAGTCGGCGAGCGACGCCGCGAACAAGGCTTTCATCGTCAATCGCATTGGCGACGCCGGCTTCATTCTCGGCATGTTTTTCATCGCCTGGCTGTGTGGATCGCTGCGCTACATCGATGTGAATGCATTCGCCCATTCAGGCAACTACTCGGCGGACACCCTGAAATACATCACCGCCGCCACACTCCTCCTTTTCGTTGGAGCCTGCGGCAAGTCGGCGCAACTTCCTCTGTACATCTGGCTACCCGACGCGATGGAAGGTCCGACACCCGTTTCGGCACTCATTCACGCTGCCACGATGGTCACCGCGGGCGTTTACATGGTGGCTCGTTCGAATGCGCTCTTCATCCTTGCACCCACCTCGATGAAGACGGTCGCGATCGTCGGAGCCTTGACCGCAATCTTTGCCGCGTCCATCGGCCTTGTACAAGACGACATCAAGCGCGTCCTCGCTTACTCAACGGTCTCGCAGCTCGGCTACATGTTTCTCGCACTCGGCGTGGGAGCCTTCGCCGCCGGCGTCTTTCACGTCTTTACCCACGCGTTCTTTAAAGCCCTGCTGTTCCTTGGCGCCGGATCGGTGATTCACGCCATGAGCGGCGAGCAGGACATGCGCAAGATGGGTGCTCTCTCACACAAAATTCCGATCACCTATCGCACCATGCTGATCGCGACCCTGGCCATCGCGGGCTTCCCGCCATTCGCTGGATTCTTCTCCAAAGACGAAATCCTCTGGCAGACGTGGACCAGCGAGGGCGGCGCGTATCGCATTCTGTGGGGCATCGGCTACATCACCGCCCTGATGACTGCGTTCTACATGTTCCGCCTCGTCTATCTGACCTTCTGGAGCCCGTCGCGGATCACTAGCCACGAGGTCGAGCACCATCTCCACGAGTCGCCGAAATCGATGACGATGCCGCTCGTCGTGCTCGCGGTCTGCTCCATCTTTGCCGGATTCCTCGGATGGCCGCACAGCCTGGGCGGATCCGATCGCTTCGCGCATTTTCTCGATCCTGTCTTTTCCCGCGGTGAAGCACATGTCTTGGTGGAAGAAGGCAAGGTCGGGCAACTCGCTGCCGGAGAAAAAGAAGAAGAGCACACAAGCCCCACCGAATACCTTCTGATGCTGTTATCCGTGGGCGCCGCGGGACTGGGATGGTTTATGGCTGGACGATCCTACGCCGGCGCTGAGAAAGGTTATGTCGAGCCGATCGAGGCGGTGTCTCCGCCGCTGTACAAGACGCTGCTGAACAAATATTACGTGGACGAAGGTTACGACTACGTCTTCACGGGGCGCCGAAAGTTGGGCAACATCCGGCTCGGCGCCATGGGTCTTGGCGAAGCGAGTTCGTGGTTCGATTCGCATGTAATCGACGGCGCAGTCAACGCCGCCGGATGGATCACGCGACTCACCGCAACGATTTCCAGTTGGTGGGACAAGTGGATCATCGACGGCATCGGCGTCAACGGCCCTGCGTTTCTGGCGCGCATGCTGAGTTATCCTGCGCGCCTATTCGAGTGGGGCTTGGTGCAGTGGTATGCGCTGGTCATGACCGCAGGCTTGGTAGGGTTCGTGTTTTATTACGTGTATCACTAGAGCGTGAGCGGCGAGTTGTGAGCACTGAGCAACCAGGTGATGTTTTGCTCAATGCTCAAGACTCACAGCTCTCGGCTCAAAGCTAGAAGCTAATATGGAATCTCACATCCTATCGATCATCCTCTTCACGCCGCTGCTCGGCGCGATCCTGCTCTTGTTTGTCCCCAAGGACAACAAGGACGCCATCCGCTGGATCGCCAACATTTTCGCGCTCGGCGGATTCCTCATCTCGCTGCCGCTAGTGCCGATGTTCTGGGCGCAGCGCTTCGAGCCCGGCTTCAAATTCATGGAGGGTGCGCCCGGCAACTGGATCCCTTCGATCGGCGCCGGCTACATCTTGGGCATCGACGGCATCTCGTTCCTGCTAATCATGCTGACCACGCTGCTGGGCTGGATCTCGATCCTGTCTTCGTGGACCGCCATTGAGAATCGCGTCAAGGAATACTACATCTGGTTTCTGATACTGCAGACGGGCATGCTCGGCGTCTTCATGGCGCTCGATTTCTTCCTCTTCTTCGTTTTCTGGGAAGCGATGCTCGTCCCCATGTATCTGCTGATCGGCATTTGGGGAGGTCCACGTAAACTCTACGCCGCCATTAAATTCTTCCTGTATACACTCGCCGGCTCCGTGCTGATGCTGCTCGGCATCCTGTTCCTCTATTTCCATCACCACGCCGTCACAAGCGTTTACACCTTCAGTCTCGAAGCGCTCTATCAAACAGCTCCGAAAATCTATACAGACTACGGCCCTTACGCTGCCACGCTGCTGTTCCTGAGTTTCTTCTTCGCCTTCGCCATCAAAGTCCCGATGTTCCCCTTCCACACATGGCTGCCCGACGCGCACGTAGAAGCGCCGACCGCAGGCTCGGTGATTCTGGCCGGCGTTCTGCTGAAGATGGGAACCTACGGCTTCATCCGTTTCTCACTTCCCTTCTTCCCTGACGTGCTCACGCACACCAAAGTTCGCAGCTGGATGATCGCGCTCTCGATCATCGGCATTCTCTATGGCGCGCTCGTCTCGCTCATGCAGAAGGACATGAAGAAGCTGGTGGCGTACTCCTCCGTCAGCCACTTGGGGTTCTGTACCCTGGGGATTTTCGTTCTCACGCCGCTCGGCCTCAGCGGCTCCGTCCTGCAGCAAATCAACCACGGAATTTCTACGGGCGCGCTCTTCTTGATCGTCGGTATCCTTTATGAACGCCGCCACACACGAGAGATTTCCGAATATGGCGGAATCTCGAACGTGATGCCGCTCTACGCGACCATCACCATGATCATGTTTCTATCGTCGATGGGCCTGCCTCTGCTCAACGGGTTCATCGGCGAGTTTACTATCCTCCAGGGCACGTTCATGGAGAACTGGCGATGGGGCGCGTGGGCCGTCCCCGGAGTAGTTCTGGCCGCAGCTTATCTGCTCTGGCTCTACCAGCGCGTCTTCTTCGGCACAGTCACGAATCCGAAAAATGAGAAGCTGCACGACCTCACGCCGCGCGAAGTCGCCACGTTTGTTCCGTTATTGATCATGGCATTCTGGATCGGGCTCTATCCCAAGCCGTTCATGCAGATTCTGGAACAACCGGTGAACCATACGATCGCCATGGTTCGTCCGGATTATCCGCAACCTGGCGCCACGGTGAATGCCGCCGTGCAAGCGCCTGCACTCGAAACGCCAGTGGCTACGCCGGTCGCGCCAGACAAGGGGAAAGACTAGTGGCCTGGACCGACTATCTTCTCGCCCTGCCGATCACGCTGCTGGTGCTCTTCGCACTCGGCATCCTGCTGATCGACTTCATGCTCCCCCGGGAGATGAAGTGGGCGAACGCGGTCACGGCCTTTGCTGGTGTGCTCTTCTCGGCGGCCGGTGTCTACAAGATTCAGATGTGGCTCGCGGGAGCTGCTGGCGCACCCGGCATGTTGCACACCATGCTCGTCGACCGCTTCTCTCTTTACTTCTTTTATCTGTTTCTTGCGGCGACCGCGGTCGCCATTCTAATGTCGGTTCGCTACCTCGAGACTGAGCACGAAAATCACGGCGAATACTATGCGCTGATGCTTCTCTCGGTCGCCGGCATGATGTGCATGGCGGCTGGCTTCGATGTCGTCCTGATCTTCATCGGCCTCGAACTGATGGCGATGTCGACCTATGTTCTGGTTGGATTTCTGCGCCGTGACCGCCGCTCCAACGAAGCCGCGCTGAAGTATTTTCTGCTGGGAGCGTTCTCCTCAGGCATCTTCGCCTACGGGCTCTCCCTGCTCTATGGACTTTCCGGCAGCACCCGGCTCGATGTGATCCATCAGGAACTGGCAAAGCGCGTGCTCGATCCGCAATACAGGCCAGTCGCCGTGATCGCCCTGGTCACCACCATGACCGGGCTGCTGTTCAAGATCGCCGCCGTCCCCTTTCATCAGTGGGCGCCCGACGCCTACGAAGGCGCGCCAACCAGCATCACCGGATTCATGTCCGTCGCCGTAAAGGCCGCGGGATGGGCCATGCTTCTCCGCATCCTCATCGTCGGACTCCTTCCGATGCGTTCGACGTGGGTTCCCATGCTCGTCTTCGTCTCTATCGCGACGATGACGGGAGCCAATTTTGCCGCGCTCACACAAACCAACACCAAGCGCCTGCTCGCCTATTCGTCAATCGCCCACGTCGGATACATGCTGCTCGGCCTGGTCGCCGGCACCGCGACGGAACTCAGTCCCGACGGCGTCAAAGGCATCCTCATCTACCTGCTCGTCTACACGTTCATGAATCTGGGCGCCTTCGCCGTGATCACTTCTCTGCGCCATCGCAAAGTCATCGGTGACGAACTTGACGACCTGAACGGGTTGTATTCCCGCGCCCCAATTGAAGCGGTGCTGATGTTGATCTTCATGCTCTCGCTGGCCGGGATCCCGCCGCTTGCCGGATTCTGGGGCAAGTATTTCATCTTTCTTAGCCTGATCTCGACCGGTCACTACGTGCTCGCATCGCTGGGCGTGCTCTACTCCGTTTTCGGCCTCTACTACTACCTGAAGATTGCGAATGCCATGTTTATGCGCGAAGCCGAAAAGGGAGAGGAAAAGCTTCCCATCAGCTTCGCGATGGGCACCGCTCTCACGGTGACCGGATTCGCCACGCTCTACATCGGCATTCTCCCCAATCAGTTCATCGAGCTGGCAAACTGGGCGCTAGGCATCGCACAGAATCCGGATGTCGCCAAGTTGATCCACTAACCCATTTACCTCGGCAAAGCGCAACAGGACTCTGCGGACGTCTGCCCTCAATTGCCTGCATTCAAGAAACACGGCAACGTCGCCCACTTCTCTGTCATCTCAGCGCTGACGACACTTCGCAAAGGGAAGACGCTTCGAATGAAACGACGGGACTTTTTTAAAAGCGCGGCAATTTGCAGCGTTGCCACTGCGCTGCCGCAAGCTCTGGCCCAGAATAAATCGAACGGATCTAAGGAGGACGGCTCCATGAACGAAATTCCCCTCACCCAATCCGCAGGAACGCGTAAAGGCGAGATGCTTTACCGCACCCTCGGCCGTACCGGGGAAAAGGTTTCTGCGATTGGCATGGGCGGATTTCACATCGCGAAGCATGGACTTTCCGACGATCAAAGCATTCAACTCGTCCGGTCCGCTGTCGATCGTGGCATCACTTTTCTGGACAACAGCTGGGATTACAACGAAGGTCAAAGCGAGATCCTGATGGGCAAGGCTTTGAAGGACGGTTATCGCCAGAAAGTTTTTCTGATGACCAAACTCGATGGTCGCACGAAGGAAGTCGCGGAGCGGCAAATCGAAACCTGCCTCGAACGGCTGCAGACCGATCACATTGACTTGGTCCAGCATCATGAAATCATTCGCTTCGACGACCCGGACCGCATCTTCGCTGAAGGCGGAGCCATGGAAGCGACGCTTGCGGCGCAAAAAGCGGGCAAAATCCACTATATCGGATTCACGGGACACAAAGATCCGCACATCCATCTTTATATGTTGAAAGTCGCAGCCGAACACGGCTTTCACTTTGATACGGTCCAAATGCCTCTGAACGTAATGGACGCGCATTTTCGCAGCTTCGGCCAGCTTGTTCTGCCGGAACTGGTCAAGGAACAGATCGGCGTGTTAGGAATGAAGTCGATGGGCGACGGCGTCATTCTTAAGAGCAAAACGGTCTCGCCAATCGAGTGCCTTCACTACGCTCTAAGTCTGCCCACGTCTGTCGTAATTACCGGCATCGATAAGCCGGAGATCCTCGACCAGGCTTTCGAGGCAACCAAGACCTTCCAACCCATGAACCGCGAGCAGGTCGCGCAGTTGCTGGCTAAGACCAGGGAAGCTGCAATGGCGGGAAAGTACGAACTATTCAAAACATCCTCGCACTTCGATTCGACCGCCAAGCATCCAGACTGGCTGGGCGGCGACGCTCCCGAAGTTGAAAAGTTGGCACCGCAGAGCGCACAGCGGCGGTGTAGGATGAGTTGCAAGTATCAAGCCCGCTCATGATGTCCCCGACTCCACCCGACGATCCGTCCAACCAGAAGAAAACCTTCTGGCTGCAATTCGCGCGCTATAGTCAACTCGCATTTGTGCTTCCGGGCGCGTTGGTCGTGGGATGGCTGATTGGGGCGGCCTTGGACCGCTGGCTGCATACGACTTGGATTTATCTTGCAGGTATTTTTCTGGGCATAGCCGCTGGGTTCGTCGAATTAATCCGCACGGTCGTTCAGGACAAGTAACCTCCTTTTGACTCCTATGGTCTAGCCGCGTTCATCTTCAGTCGGGGAGCGCTCCCTACCCAGACATCTTTCGCGTACCATACTTGGTTGCGCCTGCGATGTCCGATCCGATACAAACCGAGCTCAAGTCCGAAGCCGCCTCGGACCGCTTCTTCTCCGGCGCGCTGGATCGCATTCGTCGGTTCATGGCGGTCCTCGCGCCGATTGTGGTCGCCGGCGCTTGGCTTAAGTTAGGGATAAGACCCGCAGCCGGCCTCGCCTTCGGATGTCTAATCGCTTACGTCAATTTTTATTGGCTCAAACGCGTCATCAGTGGGTTCGTGGATCGAGCCGCGGGTGCTACGACCTCGCAGTCCTCCGACGGAATCGTCTTCCAGTTCCTGCTGCGTTATGTTTTGATGGCCGTTGGAGCCTATGTTATATTGACTGTTTCACCCGCGAGCCTGAATGGGCTTCTTGCGGGCTTATTTTTGCCTGTAGCCGCCATAGCCTGCGAAGCTGCCTGTGAGGTGTACGCGGCAATGGTTCGCGGAATGTAGCTCGAGAGTACAGAAAATTCGCTAAACGCTGCCATGCCTGAACAACTTTGGGTTACCGAAATCCTGAACCATCTGCTAGCGGGCCCGGTGACGTCCCTTCTGCGGGCGATCGGAATTGAGCCTAAATATCCGTCTGCTCCGATTCCCAATTCCTTGGCGATGGAGTTGCTCGTATTCGCCTTTCTGCTGATCCTCTTTCTGATCGTTCGAGCGCGCCTTTCGGTGGATAAGCCCCGCGGCCTTCAGCACGTGTTCGAAAGCGTCGAAGGATTCGTCAACAACCAAAGCAACGAGATCATCGGACATCACAGCGAGAGCTACACGGCTTTTCTGGCGACGCTCTGCTTTTTTATTTTGTTCTGCAATTTGATTGGTGTGATCCCTGGATTTGAATCTCCTACTGCGGTGGCTATCGTCCCGCTCGGTTGCGCTCTTTGCGCATTCGTCTACTACCAGTTTCAGGGCTTCAAGCACGCCGGAATCGCCTATCTAAAGCATTTCGCTGGGCCAATGCCCGCGCTGGCACCCTTGATGATCCCTATAGAACTGATCAGCCATCTAGCCCGGGTGCTGTCATTGACCATCCGTCTGTTCGCCAATATGTTTGCTGGCGACATGGTTACGCTGGTCTTCTTTTCGCTGGTGCCAGTGGGCGTTCCGATTTTGTTCCTGGGACTGCACGTTGGCGTTTCACTGCTGCAGACCTACATTTTTGTGCTTTTGACCACGGTGTATCTGCAGGGCGCCGTGGCAGACGAGCACTAGATTCGAGTTTCACGTTCAGGTTTTTAGGACTGGCAACTTGAAATCCGAAACTGGGAAATTTCACAGCCGTTTAGCGTGAGGGCGTCTGCAAGGTATGGCGTCAACCACCCACTGGCGGTATTTCATACGAGGAGCAACACAATGCGTACATTGAGCAAGCTGTTCATGGTCCTTTCCGCACTCTCGTTCGCCGTGCCTGCGTTCGCGCAGGGCGGAGGCGCGAGCGAAGTCAACTGGGTCGCTATCGCCGCCGGATTTTCGATGGCCTTTGCCTCCGGCATTTGCGCACTGGCGCAGGGCAAGGCTACCGCCGCTGCCGCCGAAGGACTGGCGCGCAATCCTGCCGCCCGCCCCGGCATTCAGCTCGCGCTGATTCTGGGCCTCGCGCTGATCGAATCGCTGGCGCTCTACACCCTGGTCATCATCTTCGCCAAGGTGAAGTAAGCGAAGTTCCGAGGTTTCAAGGTTTCAGAAAAAAGCCTCCGCGTTTGCGGAGGCTTTTTGATATTCTGGCCCGCACTCTGAGGCGGAGTCAGGTGAAGTTTCAGAGTTTCAAGGGCGACTGGTGACTCGCCTCGCTAGACTTTCCGCTCACCGCCCCAATCCTGCCCTTTGTTTTGCGGAGCGTGATTCAGCGCATCCACTAGCAGACGCCGCAGCTTGTAGCGGCTTTCAAGATCCGTATTCACAATCTCAAATCCCACTTCATTCACGCGTGCTCGCCGCAACAGCACGTGCGCCTTGATCTTCGACCGCATGCCCAGAGAGATCTCGAGATCGGCCTCGCTGCCGATGCGCAAATTATCTTCCTTCGTTCCCATGCCGCCGCCCAGGCTAAGTTCGCGAATCATGATCTTCGACTTGCCCCACGAACTGCCCAAAACTCCCATCACGGTCTTGGCCAAAATCAGGCGCTCATAGCGCCGCTGCCGCACCCAGGGACATGCGGGAGCCATATCCAGAGGGGCAATCGCGAGTTCTGCCGGCTCGAGTCCGCTGTCCGACATCACCTGCGAACTGTAACGCGGATCGGTCTTCGAAAGCGCCTGCGCCGCTGCAATCCTCAACTCGCGGTGATAAACCCAGCCAAACGTCTTCTTCGCTTCCAGAATCTCTCGCAGGGTGGCCACGGCCTCGGTGTCTCGCAATCGTCCCAGCGATTCAATCGCCTTGAGCTGCACAAATGGGGATCGCGACGCCGCTTCTCCCGGCTTCGCCATCGCAATCAATGGATGCACTGAAGTCCGGTCGCTGCTCATTCCAATTTCGTCCACCGCCTCGGGCAGCACTACGGGATCGAGAACTTCCGCGAGTTCCAGCAGAGTTCGACCACGATCTTCAGCCGCGCCGTACGCGATCTGCCGCACCACGACATCGTGATAAAAGCGGTTCCACTCCGGTAATCGAACCGGCAGCAATTCCAAAAGTGTTCCGACGTCAAGGCGGCTGATGATTCCTACCGCTCCCGACGCCTGTCGCGGCTGGCCCGTCCGCAGAATCTCGCGCAACTGCGTCAGCACCGGAGATCCCAGTTGCCTCACCAGTTCGACCATCCGGTCGCACTCGTCGCGGCGCATGCAGCGGAAGAATCGGTCGGCGAGATGTTCCGAGCCTGCTTGGCTCGTCCGCCGCAGAACCGCCAGCATGTCCGGAGGAATCGCATCCATCTGGATCGCTTCCTCAATGTATTCCGGCAGCCGGTTCTCTACGCCCACCCGCGGACGCAGGTCGCTCATCAGCACCGGCCGCTCCACGCTGATCAATTCCATGCCGGCGCATACTTCGTTTACCGCCGCATAATTCTTGGCCGCACTCGCTTCCTGGCTCAAGCGCACAAACGCCGCGCTGAAGAGGCTTTGCAGTTCGGCATCTTTCTCAACGATAATCTGTTCGCTGAGTTTGCGGACGGCCTGCGCCATCGGCTGTCCGCCAAGACGCGCATAGAGATCGGCCAACTGACTCAACCCGATCGCGGTTCTGCGCCGCGGCTCGGTTTCCTTCGCACCCAGGCAGCTCGAATAATTATTCAAAATGTCGGACGCGGTCTGCTTATCGTCGCGGTCGAGCAGCATCTCCACAAATTGCCGTAGGTTTCGCGGCGGCACGCAGGGCGCCTCGTTCGACATCAACACGCTCTTCTTGCCGGCTTCGGGCACCTCCGCCCAGAACATGCGGTCCAGAATATCGGCGTGCGACTCCACCAAAATTCCGGCCTTGCTCATCTTCTCTTCTTGCAGCTTCAGGATGGAGCGCAGCGAATCCATCTGCCGGCTCATATGCTCCATCATCTGGTGCACCGCATTGACCTTAATCTCGCCCTTCTGATAGCGCTCGAGCGCGAAGCGAATCGCCATATGCTCGGCAGCCTTCATCAGCAGCGGCGTGTCTTCTTCTTCTGAGGAAGCTTTCGCCGCCAGGCTGCCCAGCAATTGCTGCAGGTTCAATCGAGTGTTTGGATCCGTCTCGGTCAGTTCTTTTTGAATGTCTTCTTCTTTTACCGCCGGATCCTGCTGCACTTGCCCGAACCGCGTCAGCAGTCGGATCGCCTGGATAACTTCCTGCTCCTGCAGCGGAACCATGCCGCCAGTCCACGCCGGGGCCACACCCGCGCCCGTACCTGTCGCGCCTCCGCCCGCAGCCACCGCCTGACCCGGTTGCGGGTTCGGCGCGCTTCCGAGTGGTACCATGGGCGTTCCGTCGCCGCTGCCTTTTCCTCCGCCCGAAGTTGCGCCTTCAGCAGCCGCAATTAACTGCAACAGCTTCTGCGGATCATTCAGCCACTGCTTGAACTCTGGCCCCAGCGTCTGCGCCGCAATCTGGGCCGCGATACTGACATCACCGGTCAAAGGATCGGCAGCTACAAATTTCACTTCATTGATCTTGATGGTGCTCTTCTGCTTGCCCGCCCCCAACGCATCTTTGATTTGCTTGGCCACGTCCGTCGCCTTCGATCCGGCGACCGTAAACGCCCGCACCAAGCGAACGAAATCCTCTTCCGTAACTTCTTTGGAGAAATGCAGACTAGCCAGGCCCGCCGTCGTCAACAGAGTCGCGAAACTCTTCTCGGCGTTCCCTGATTCAAGAGGAATTCCATCGAGCAACAGCTTGTTGTCGGAAACACCGAGGAGAAAGCCTGCATCGCCACCCGCGGGCAGGGCCGTCTGCAATTCATTCCACGTGGTTTCGAATTGCGCCTCGGTGCGCTTGTGTTCGTAGCCATACATCCGGGCGTATTTAATCAGGATGTTCAGGCTGTGAACGAATGCCCGCGCGGACGCGGCGCGTGCCTCTTGCGATGTCTTTATGCCGGAGATAACGGGCTCCTTAAGCGCAAGTCTGAAGCTCAAGGTTAAAGCGAAACGGTAAGCCCCGAAACGTTACGGAGGTAATTGACCCTCCCCTGGGATTTTCGACAGAACGACGGTCCGCGAGAGAGGTGTTGGATTACCCCGTATGACGAGATGCCATCTGGATGTTTATTCGCGGACTCGGACAAGTTCGATGCTCTATCGCTTTGGTGAAAAAAAGCGGTCAACATCTGGCCGGAATCTTAAGGTTGACCGAAGAGCTATGAGGACACTGATTTGGCGGGCAACTCTGAAACCGTGCGATCAGGACTACGACCACCTGTGCTCAATCTTCGGCGGATGCTGCAACGTCTGCATTACCACGCAGTACTGTTCCGTCTTCGCCTGCAAAGCACTTAGCTGCTCGGCCGTTGCTTGCGGCGCCCGAACATCGAAAATGACACGGATGTTCTGAAATCCGACGGGCGTTTCTTTCGATATTCCCAACGTTCCTTGGAGGTCGAGATCGCCCTCGACCGTGACATCAATGCCCTCGGTAGGTATTCCCATGGCTGCCGCTACCATTTGGCACGTGATCTGAGCGCAGGCGGCAAGGGCCCCCAACAGCAGATCGCCCGAGCAGGCGCCGGTACCCGCTCCGCCAACCCCTTGATGCGCTTGTGCGTTGTAGATCGCGCGCCCCAAGTCGACCGAGCAGGCGATAGGTGCATCAGTCTGACTTCCGCGTGCGGTCAGCGTGATTCGGGAACTCGTCGGGTCTTGTCGGTACCGATCTTTCAGAGGGCGCTGCACTGACCGAACATCCATGAGTGTCTCCGGAAATCTGGGGTATTATAAACGGACTCGGGGGAGCTGCTCGAAGCTCGTCGTGGCGGCCATCAGAATTCCAGAGCGAGTCAATCAGCTGCAAGGAACGCCGGCACTCTGGTAGAGGCGCCACAGCAAGGTCCATGAACCCGCAACAAGCTTCATCATCGTCGTCCGCTTTGTCGCCCGGTACTCGCTTCGGGAGCTACGAAATTCTCCAGAGATTGGGGGCCGGAGGCATGGGCGAGGTTTATCGCGCCCGCGACACTCGCCTTGAGCGCGAAGTTGCCCTCAAGACACTTTCGTTAGAACTCAGTTCCCAACCCGAAGCTTTGGCTCGTTTTGAACAGGAAGCCCGCTCCGCCTGTGCGCTTAATCATCCAAATATCGTAACGATCTATGAACTCGGTCTTGTGAATGGAACCCGCTACATAGCCATGGAACTCGTTACCGGCGAGACGGTACGTGAACTATTGACCTCTGGCCCGATTCCATTCCGCAAAGCTATCGCACTCGCGTCGCAGATCGCCGATGCTCTTGCTAAAGCTCATGCAATCGGGATCGTCCACCGCGACTTGAAGCCGGAGAATCTCATGGTCTCCGGAGACCTTACTGCCAAGATTCTCGACTTCGGCCTGGCCAAGCTAGTGGTGGCGAATCCAGCACCGGATTCGGACGCCTCGACTTCGATCACCGAGAAAGGAACCGTCCTGGGCACGGTTGGTTACATGTCACCCGAGCAAGCCACTGGCGGCGAAGTGGATTTTCGTTCTGACCAGTTCTCCTTTGGATCGGTGCTATACGAGATGGTCAACGGATTTCCGGCGTTCCGAAAAAAGACGCATGCCGAAACCGTGGCCGCGATTCTTCGTGATGAGCCCGACCACCTCCGTTCCCGGATGCAGCAAGCGCCTCCTCCCTTCGTTTGGATTTTGGAGCGCTGCCTGGCCAAGGATCCCAAGGATCGCTACGCCTCCACCCACGATTTGGCACGCGACCTCGCGTCCGTGCGCGAGCGGTTTGCCGAGCCGTCAACGGGCTTTTCCCAGCCTCGTCCTAATAACCTCCCGCAGCAACGCACCACGTTCATTGGACGCGAGCGCGAAGCGAGTGCGCTCCGCGAGCTGTTACGCCGCGAGGATGTACAGCTCATTACACTTACTGGTCCGGGTGGCATCGGCAAGACGCGATTAGCCTTGCAAGTAGCCGCGGATATCGTTCCCGAATTTCCGGGAGGCGTTTGCTTTGTCCCTCTCTCTGTAGTCGCCGACCCAGCATTGATTCCCTCTACCATTGGTCAAGCATTGGGATTAAGGGAAACTGGAAATCAGTCAGCTCAGGAAAGCCTTAAGGAGTATGTGGGCGCTTTACGGCAACCGATGCTTCTTTTGCTCGACAATTTCGAGCATCTCGTATCGGCTGCGCCGATGATCGCGCAACTGCTCACAGCAGGCCGAAATCTCAAAGTCGCTGTCACCAGCCAGGCGCCGCTTCACGTCTACGGCGAACATGAGTTCCCTGTGCCACCTCTTGCCCTTCCGGACCTCAAGTCCATTCCGCCCCTCGAGATACTTTCAAATCTCCCTGCAGTCGCACTTTTTGTGGAACGTGCGCAAGCAATAAGACGCGAATTCGCGCTCACTCGAGAGAACGCACCCGCAGTAGCCGCCCTCTGTGCCCGTCTTGATGGGCTACCTCTGGCCATCGAGCTGGCGGCCGCGCGCATCAAGCTGCTTTCGCCATCTGCCATGCTGGCCCGACTTGAAAGCCGTCTGAATCTTTTGACAGGAGGAGCTCGCGACCTGCCCACTCGCCAGCAGACCCTTCGCAGCACGGTCGACTGGAGCTACGGCCTGCTCAGTGCTGCGGAACAGACCCTTTTTCGCAGACTTTCAGTGTTCATCGGAGGCTGCACTCTCGAAGGTGCAGAAGCCGTATGCGACACGAAGGGCGATCTTGGGCTCGACATTCTCGATGGAATGTCTTCGATGGTAGACAAGAGCCTGGCGCAACAGGTGGAACAAGCCGATTCGGAAACGCGATTCTTCATGCTCTCCACCATCCGTGAGTACGCAGCGGAGCGCCTCGCCGAAAGCAAGGATGAAGGTGCGACTCGGCGCGCCCATGCGGCTTACTACCTCGTGCTGGCCGAAGAAGGCGCCGAGGATGTAGTTGCTCACCCTGAGTGGTTCGATCGTTTTGAAATTGAGCACGAGAACTTTCGCTTGGCGCTCGATCATCTCGTCAAAACTGGGGACGCTGAGTGGGCCCTTCGCATCGCCGCAGCGCTCTTCCGTTTCTGGGAAACGCGGGAGTATCTCACGGAAGGACGCGAGGCCATCGCCAGAGTCCTTGCTCTGGAAGGAACCACGGCCCTTCCGAAGCTCCGGGCCCGCCTTTCGTTTGCTGCCGCAGTTCTGTCGGGCGAGCAGGGTGACTTCGCCTCAGCGCGGCAGCTATTTGAAGAGAGTCTTGAGACCTGTCTCGAACTCAACGATAACCACGGCGTAGCCGTCGCGGTGAACGCTTTGGCCGTCAACGCCCGCGATCGTGGAGAACTTCCTCTTGCGTGCTTGCTCTTCGAGCGTTGTGTCTCGATATGGAAAGACCTTGGCGATTCAGCTGACTTGGCACGTGCACTCAGCAACCTCGCCAATGTGACGAAGTTGAAGGGAGAATATGATCGCGCGTCGTCACTGTACGACGAGTGCCTGGCCATATTCCGCAAGGCTGGAGATGCCGCGGGCGTCGCATGGACACTAAATTACCAGGGTGATGTCGCACGCGAAAAAGCAGACTTTGCCGCCGCGCGTTCCTTTTACCAACAGAGTCTGGCAGCCTTCCGGAAGCTGCGGGACGAATGGGGAATTGCGAGCACGCTTTCCGATCTTGCAAGCCTATGCTGCGACCAGGGAAACGACACCGAAGCGCGCCGCCTTTACGGCGAAAGCATCCGGACGTTTAA
This sequence comes from uncultured Acidobacteriota bacterium, assembly GCA_963818115.1. Taxonomy (GTDB): domain Bacteria; phylum Acidobacteriota; class Terriglobia; order Terriglobales; family Acidobacteriaceae; genus Sulfotelmatobacter. The sequence goes on along the minus strand of CAWFQZ010000022.1, from coordinate 153,165 downwards.
GGAGTTGGGGCATAAACGCGGCATCGCCCGCGCCCTTGAATGTCTTGCTGCAAGCGCGGCAGCGCAATCCAACCCCAAACAATCGCTACACCTGGCGGGCGCTGCAGCCGCACTTCGCCAACGATTGGGCGCACCCCTCGCTACAAGCGAGCGGACAAGGCTGGAGAAGGCGCTGGAATTTGCGCGAAGATCGTTGGGTAGTGCTGCAGGACTGGCAGCGTGGATGGAAGGTTGGGAGATGCCCGTGGATCAAGCCATCGATGAGGCACTCAACGGCGATGCAGAACACGGCACCCGAACTCGAATCCCTGTCTAACTTAGTTTGCGGTTCCGGGATCGATCAGGCGCCGCACTGCAGAGATGCGATTCGCCGGAAAGCCGCCGCGGCGCGCGTGCTCGCGAACCGTTTCCTCGTCCGGCGCAAGGTACACACAATAAACCTTGTCGCCGGTCACGTAGCTATGGAGCCACTTGATTTCTGGTCCCATATCTTTCAGCACGCCAACTGACTTTCTGGCGACTGCCTGCAATTCCGCATCCGACAAATTACCTGCGCCCGGGATCTCCCGCTCGATTACAAATTGGGGCATTGTCCACCTCGCCAAACGGCTATGTTAGCAGATTTGCCGGCCCCATAGCTGCCTTCCGCAGTCGACCCCATACAGCACCGGAACGAGCCGGTGAACGCCCTTCACGCAAGAACTGCAGACGCCCGGCGGCACAGCTTCCCAAACGAGAACTCGCAGGAGTCCTCAAAAAAACTCGGGCCGCCCGCAGGCGGCCCGTCAGATCTACCATATCGCTACTAGCTTAGTCGCCTGCCACCGGTTCGGCGATCTCCGGCTTCGATTCCGTCGCGTGATTTCCATTGCCATTACCATTTGGCTTGGTTAAAGCACCCAGCGGAATGAATCCGTTCTCGGCCACGACTGGCTTCTCTTTCAGGACGACTTCGCGGTACATCGCGGCCATGCGCGCGTTGTAAGCGTCATCGTTGATCTGCGGCCCACGCGCCTCAGCCTTCGCATCGGCGGTCTGCTTCTGTTTAGCGTCTCGTGCTCGCACCTTCTCTTCGCGTGCGTTCTTGGCGATTCCCTTGCTATCGAGATCATGCTGCAGTTCCGTGGTGACCAGGTCATCGCGCAGCAGCAGAGAGTGAGTCTCATCTTCCATCTGCACTTTCTTGCCACCGGCGAAGATCTCGTGCCGTCCATGCTCTTCGTACCACTTCGTGAGCGTCGCCGTCATGTGCATCTTCTCGATGATGTTCCGCCATCCCACGCCCGTGTTGTAAGCGCAGAATGAAATCTCGCCTTCCTGAGTCGCGTACGGAATGATGCACTGCTCCGTCCGGCGGAAGTCGTAGTTGAAGAGATCCTGGAACCACATACCCGCGATGAACAGGAAGTTCCAGCGATCGGTCGTGCGCCGCTTCATGACGTCGTCGATGGTGCGGTCCGGGCCAACCTTGCCGTAGTTCTTCCCAGTGATGTGATAGTTCTTGTCGAACTTCTTCAGCAAATCCATCAGCTTGAAGTGCGTCGGCGACTGAAACGGATCATAGTTCTTCATCAGGCACAACGCCATTCCAACTCCGGTGAGGAATTTGCCGCGCGCCGCATCGTTGACCTTGGCAATGTCCTTCGCCAGTTGATCTCCGTGAAGAAACGCCGTCACCGGAACCGCTTCCTTGGTTTCCTTGTCAATCATGACGGCCATCCCCGTCCCGCAATTCGGATGACAACCGCAAGAGAGTTGGCCCCAATCGTTTTTCGCGTCGTTGACGTGCATCAGGTCGGCCCAGTCGCTAAAGGTTCCCATGAAGCTGATTGGAAACCAATCCCGGCTCGGCTCGCCGAGGCCAGTTTGGTTTTTCACGTCGTGCGCCAGATGGCTCAGCGTGTAGCGCTGTGCCTGGCGGCGATCATCGGTCACGGCTTCGTCGCGGCCGGTGAAGCTGACCGGTTGGAAGCTGAGGAAACTGATCGTCTTCGGGTTGTCGAGCGCGAACTTGATGATGCGTCCGACCTGCTCGTTGTTGATGCCGTTCACGATCGTCACGACCGGAACGATTTCAACGCCGGCCTTGTGCAGGTTCTCGATCGCTTTCAGTTTCACGTCGAACAAGTTTCCGACCAGGCGATGTGCGTTGGCCGCGTTGCCAATACCGTCAAACTGAAGGTAGGCATAACGCATGCCGGCTTCAACTGCCTGCTGGCAGAACTCAAAGCTCTTCGCGAATTCAATGCCGTTGGTCGCGGCCTGTACGGAGTTGTATCCAACTTTGCGGGCGTAGCGCACTGCGTCGAGGAAGTATGGGGACAACGTCGGCTCGCCACCGGAGAACTGCACCGACATCTGACGGCGCGGCTTGATGGTGATGGCGTTGTCGAGCATCGTCTTGATTTCTTCCCACGTCAGTTCGTGGACGAAGCCGACCTGATTCGCGTCCATGAAGCAGGGATCGCACATCATGTTGCAGCGGTTGGTCAGATCGATTGTCAGAACCGATCCGCGGCCGTATTTTACGGTCGACGATCCGTGATGGTGCAGCTTCTCGTCGTTGTGGGCCATGATGTCGCGGCCCGGGAATACGTCTTCGAGGTGCTTCGAAAATTCGGTGTCAATCGACATCACGTCTTCGAAGTGGCCGTGCGTCGGGCAATCTTTCACCATCAAGATTTTGCCGTCGCGCTCGACGATGGTCGCCTTGATCTCGCCGACCTTTTCGTTCATCAGAACTTCGTGGGGCAGATGACCGTCCAGAATCTGCTGACGGATCTCGGGAACACACTTCGGGCAGAGAGAATCGGTGGAGCGAGGCCAGCCGAGCGGTGGCTTGGACTTCTCGTACGACTTGAGCAGAGGCTTGTCGGACCACTTGGGAGTCGGCGACGGGTTGGGCTTGATTCCATTCAAGCGGTCGAACACAACCCACGCGCCTTTGGCGGCGGCGACGGCAACTTTCTCTACGTACTTGATCGGCTTGCGCATGATAGCTTCTAGGCTCCTAGCTTCTGGCTTCTAGCCAAAGCTCTTGGCATTTGCTGCTCTTTCAATGGGATGGCTCTTCCCTTCGATGGTTAGAACTATCCCTTCGACTACATCTATTTTTGGCCTTCGCTTTGGATGAACCTGGAAAACCTATCACCCAAAAACTGTGGCTCTCTCAGGAATAGCTCTGCTTCTACTACCGGAGCTTCTTACACTTTTCCCTGAGTGTTGGACTGTGCCTATCCTATTGGAAGCTTTAGGAATGGCGCATCCATATCCCAACGAATGGTGCAAATTTGGGGTTTAGCGGTTGCTGGAAGGATTATATGGAGTTAAGTCGTTGAAAGTAAAGGGGGAGGGTATCGAAGGAAGCACCTTCAGCGACTAAGAGGCATTGGAAATGGAATCGCCGGTTACCGCGATTCGGGCCTCCCGGCGTGATCGCGGCTTCTTGCGAATGACGATGTCCACGTCACAGTCCAAGGCATTTAGAAAGTGCACGGAAATGTTTCGCAAGTTCCGAACTGGTCCGACGCTACGGTTTGGCCCAATCCTGCCAGACGAGCGCTTTGATGCGCGAGAACTCTCGGACATTGGACGTCACCAATGTGAGTTGGTGGCGCAGCGCTTGCCCCGCCATCAGCAGATCGTAGGCGCCGATGGGCTTGCCGGTCGCTTCGAGCGTGGCGCGCAGAGATCCGGCGGTGCGCGAGTCCGCATCTTCAAAAGGAAGGGCTAAGATTGGTCCGGACAAGAACGCTTCCAACCGCTTCCGGTTGAACTCCTGCTTCGCGCTTTTGGCGACGCCGTACCAGAGTTCAAACAATGCGATGGATGACACCAGAACATGCGCTCCGTTGGCGGAGGCCTTCTGCATACGCGTGCGTACGGCCCGCGGATGTCCGTTAATCAGCGCGATGCAGGCGTTGGTGTCGAGCAGATAGTCCACTAGAAAATGTTCCGCCTCGGAGTTGCGGGCTGCCGGCGTCCTCGAGCCATAAACGGCTCGGACGCGAACTTGTCCAACTCTTCAAACCAGCGGGATGTGTCCGGGATGAGTGGCTCGAGCAATACGCCCTGCGGAACGCGGCGTATGCGCACACGGTCGCCTTCGAAACGGAATTCCTTGGGAAGACGGACAGCCTGGCTGCGGCCGTTCTGGAAGAGCTTGGCGATGTCGGTCTTGGGCATGCTTCGAGATCTCTCAAGTGAGTATATATCAATGGTATATATCTTTCGAGGGCCTGCGCTCGGAATTCGCAAGGGGAAGTCAAAGACCTCTGGGGCTGGGTTCGTGGAATCCCACCCTTTCGCGAAAGGCGCGAAAGGATGGGGCACCCGGCAGACGGTAGCATCGTGAGAATGCCTCGACGCTCCATCCGAGCCGCAGGCGGAGTGGGGGTCCTTCGCTTCGCTCAGGATGACAGAAACTTGGAAGCGCCTTTGCGCATCGCGAGGATTTTTACGCGGGGGATGGGCCACGGAGCTCCGGATTGCGGGAGGGATGTCGGCTTGGTTTCTTTGCAGAGTTGGCGAAATTGCTTCAGGGCTGCACGCGCGTCGGCTACCGAGGAAGAGCTCACGCGGTTGGGCGCGGCTAGCGAGGTGTAGAGGTCCTTCGCTTCGCTCAGGATGACAACGCTTTTTTTGGAGTTCTGGAAAGAAGTTTCATCCGCGCTGGCTTGGATTTCCATTACTTCATTCGATTGCTTCGGTAGGACCAGGTGCCAGGCTTCGCGGTAGGGTTCGAGGCGCATCTTCTTCGCTTTGCGGTGAGGATAGAAACGGAGCATGGGCGCCGGGGTGCAGACCTCGACCGGGATGATGTACCAGATGTCGAGCGGGACGACGTGAGCGGCGATAAAGTCGATGTCCTTCTTGGTATAGACGGCGCGCCCTTTGCCGGTGGTGTAGGTGGCGCGGGTTTCGTAGGCACGGGCGCGGATGGATTCGGTGCATTTGACTTGAATGCGGTGCAGGCGCTCTCCGTTGTCGAGGATGAAGTCGTAACGCCGGCTGTCACCCCATGGCTTGGCGATGCCGAAGTTGAGTTGAACGGCGCGCGTGAGAAAGGCGGCTTCGGAGCGCTCTCCGGTGATCTTGGTGTTCTTGCGACGGGCCGGCTGCTTCGATTTTTGCATTTTCTGATTTGGTGCAGTGGGAAGGGGCATTGGAACTCCTGTGCGTAAGCGAAACGAGGATCGAACGGAACAAACGGCGGGAAGGAGAGGCTCCGCGGGATTTGTTTTTGGTGCGAATGATCAGTTTATCGGCGAGACGGGAAGCGGAGATGGAAATTCGTGATTTCTTCACGTGGGCTTCCCGAAATGGGAATCGGGTGTGAACCCGAAAATCCCCACTTCCGGCAAAACCGGCCGGAAATGGGGCACCCGCGTTGTGACTCTGGGAAGACATGGGATGTCGTAATTGAAGTCAAATTCCCCGCCCTGTCTCGCTAAAAACGCGGGACAAGGACGGGGAAACCTCATACAGCAGATTCCTCCCGTTGGTCGGAATGACAAGCTCAGCGGATTCCTCCCTGCGGTCGGAATGACAAGCGTTGAGGGATGACAACACGTTCAAATCAGAATGCGGCGATGCCGTTGTAACCGGCTTCGATGGCTAGGCCACCGACTCCGGTAAGGGTGGTGATGGTTCCGTCGGCGTTGACGCCGAACACGCTGACCGAACCGCTACCGGAATCGATCGTGTAGAGATACTTCCCATCGGCAGAGACCGCGATGTCGAGGTTCGCGCTTCCAGTCGGGAGGGTTGCCAGGATCGTTCCGTCCACCGGCGTCAACGTTCCGGTTGAACCGATGGAGAAGCCGGAGATCGTGCCTGTTCCCGGATTCGACGTGTAAACGAATTTTCCGTTGGGAGTGACCACGTGCCAGCAGGTTGCGGCCGCGAGAGTAGGAACGCTGGCGCTGATCACAGAGAGCGTGCCGCTGGAATTCGTGTACGAAGAAACTGCGGAGGCGTTCGTTGCGCCGCTCGGTCCGGTTTCGGTGGTGATGGCGCTGCCGTTGGGAGCGAAGACGACGCCGAACAGTCCTGGTCCAGCGCTGGGATTCACAACGATCGGTCCGAGTGTTCCATTGGCCTGGATGGAAAATCCGTCGATGTCGCCTGTTAGCTTTTCAGTGACAAGAAGAGTTTGACCGTCGGGGCTGAAGGCGAGCGAGGCTGCGCCTGAGTTGCCGGTGGTTAGGAAAGTTGTCGAGTGAGGAATAGGCTTGAGGGCTCCGGTGCTGGTGAGGTGGAATCCAGAGACGTTGCTGGTGCCTCCGGCGTTAACAACGTAGACAAGGTGTCCTTTCGAGGCGACGGCGACGGGCTCGCTGCCTCCGCAGGGAGTGGTACCGAGCAGAGTCAGAGTTGCGCCGCTGACTTGGAATACCGAGATGTCGCCGCTGCCGGCATTAACTGCGAGAAGATAGGAATGATCTTGAGTGAGCGTGAGCGATCCTTGGGAGGCGAGAGGATCGGTGAGACCACCACTGCCGCGGCCTCCGGTGGCGAAGGAGTGACGCCCGGTCAAAGTGCCGTCGGCATTGCGTGTGTAGGCGATGACTTGATTGCTAGTTGCGTTGTTGGTCATGACGAAGACTGCGCCGGTGGTTGCGTTAGTTTGCGCGTAGCTGGTAAGTGGGAAGGCTGAGACTGCGAGAGCTAGAGCGAGCAGGGTGCTGCTGCGGAACATATGTGACTCCTTGGTTGGGTTGTCGGTCATGACGACCGCAGACTGGATGAAGGAGATCGCGGGAAGTTACTCTCGTGGGCGAATGAATTGTAAAAAGTTTTGCTGCGTAACTTTTGCGCGTGGCGATACTCTGATTGCGCGTTAGCGTGTGAAGTACAAACCAAAAGCTTCACCACGAAGGGCACGAAGTACCACGAAGGTTTTCTTTGTTAAGTTTTCCCTGGGTTGACTTCGTGACCTTCGTGGTGAGCTTTCGTTCTCGTTTCAGCAGAGCCGACTCAGCGCATGACAAGTTTTCGGTGACGGCTTACAATTCTGAGTAGGAGTCCCCCCAAAAGGAACTTGCCCCCGTGTTCCCTCCCAAATCGGCGTGAGGGCTGGCCTCAGTGAATCGATGGCGCGGGCGAGATTCGGTGAAAAACGATTGATGCGATCTCGATTCAGTCTTCTGGCGATCGTGGTGTCTGTATTTGCGTGCGGCTCCGTGATTTCCGGAAAGGCTCAGGATGTAAAGGCCTTGGCCGCGGCGGTGGACTCTCACTACAACCATCTGCGGACACTGCAAGCGGAGTTCACCGAGTTGTACAGCGGATCGGGAATGGAACGGACCGAATCTGGGACGCTGTGGCTGAAAAAACCCGGCAAGATGCGCTGGGAGTACCGTTCTCCCAAGGAGAAGCTCTTCGTGAGCGATGGGAAAGATGCGTGGTTTTACGTCCCGCAGGATGGGCAGGCGCGCAAAGAGGCCGCGAAGAAGCTGGACGACGTTCGATCTCCACTTGCATTCTTGCTCGGTAAGACGAAGCTAGAAAAAGAGTTACGCGGGTTGTCGCTGGCTCCGGACGTGACGCCGTTGCAGGCGGGGGATGTGGTGCTGCGAGGGGTGCCGCAGGGCTTGGGTGATCAGATCAATGAGATTGCGTTAGAGGTGACGCCCGAGCGGCGGATCGTGCGAATCGTGATTCAGGGCGTGGATGGGGCGTCGACTGAGTATCGATTCACCGATCAGAAGGAAGATATGGCAGTGGCGGATTCGCGGTTTGCGTTTAAGCCTCCGGCGGGGACCGAAGTGGTGGAGGGGGAGTTGGGGCAGTAGGTTCGTAGTGGCGGCGGAAAGCAGGTTCCTCCCTTCGGTCGGAATGACAAAAGCAGGAACGAACGATTGATCGAGATCAAGCGAACTGATCGAGGTTACTTGCGGTACCGAGAGCAGGGATGTTTCAGGTGGGCGGGCAGCTTAGAATGGAACTTGGAATGTTAGACTGAGCAATTGGCTGGGCCTGAGAAAAGTCCAAGAAATACGGGCAAATGGCGGAATTTGTAGTAAAAATCGCGGACGATCGCGGACGGGTGCAGCAGCACGTCGAGCACGGCTATTCCGAAGCCGAAGTGCGCGACCGGTTCTCGTCGCAGGGTTATCTCGTCTACTGGGTCAAGCCGCAAGGATTGCTGTCGGGCGGAGTGTCGCTCCGGCGTCGGCGCAAGCTGAAGCAGGATACGTTCCTGGTATTTAACCAGCAGTTTCTGACGCTGATCCGGGCCGGACTACCAATTTTGAATTCACTGGAACTGCTGATCAAACGGCAGAAGGATGCGCAGTTAAAGCAGATTCTGGAGAATGTCCGCGACCGGGTGAAGGGCGGAGAGTTGCTGTCGGATTCGTTCGCGGCGCAAGGGATTGTTCCGAAGATTTATACGACGACCCTCATGGCGGGCGAGAAGAGCGGCAACATCGATGAAGTGCTGACCCGATATATCGCGTTCCAGCGGCTAGCGATGACGTTTCGCAAGAAGCTATTCGTCTCGTTGATTTATCCGACATTGCTGGTCACTGTGGTGATGATCATGGTGACGTTTCTGTTCACGTACGTGGTCCCGAAGTTCGCGGAGCTCTTTAACAGCCTGGATGCAAAGTTGCCGGCGATTACGGTGTTCATGCTGGCGGTTGGGCAGAACGCGCAGAAATACGCTCCTTTTGTGGGAGTCGCGCTGGTGGTGATCGGTTTTGTGCTCTGGCGCTGGAAAGAGACGGATCGCGGGGCCGACCGCATTGACCGGACGATCCTGAGCCTGCCGCTGCTGGGTGATATCCGGTTGAAGCATCAAGTAGCGAGTTTTTCGCGGATGTTGTCGACGCTGCTGCAAGGCGGACTGCCGCTGGTTCCGGCGATGGAAACTGCCGGCGCCTCGATGAGCAGCCGCCGCATCTTAAAAGGCGTGATGCGGGCGGGGATCCGGGTACGGGAAGGACAAGGACTTGCGCCTAGCCTGGAAGAGCAGAAAGTATTTCCCGAACTTGCGGTTGAGATGATTGAAGTGGGCGAGTCGACGGGAGCGCTGCCGGCCATGCTGAATTCGGTGGCAGAGTTTTATGAGGAAGATGTGCAGACGGCGCTGGGTGCGGCGATGGCACTGATCGAGCCGCTGATTCTGATCGTCATGGCAATTTTTGTAGGCGGCGTATTGATTTCGCTGTATTTGCCGATCTTTACGTTGGGTGTGCACTAATCAAGTCAAGCGTTTGTCGATGGTCGTTGGTCGTTGGCCAAGAAAAAAACAACGGCACAGGAAGTTTTCGGTGAAGGGTAGTAGGTAAACCAATGGCAACAGCCGATAAAAAATCGTTGTTTGTGGGTGGCGGGAATGGCGGGCCGATCAGTCCGACCGGGAACCCGATTACTGATCTGGAGCGGGCGCAGGATGTGGCACGGCGCTACCGCTGCGAGTTTGTAGACCTCACCGACTTTCAGCTTCATCACGATCTATTCAAGAAGATCTCGCCGGACTTGATGTTCCGTTACAAGTTCGTTCCGCTGGAAGAGACGGCGGACGGACGGCTTGCCATTGCGATCGCCGATCCCAGCCAGCTGATGATGATCGACGAAATCAGCCTGCTGCTGCAGAAACGTATCGTCACCAAAGTCGCGACGTTAAAGCAGATCGACGACATCCTCAAGAAGACCGAACAGTCGCAACGCGTACTCGAAGAAGCCAGTGAAGGCTTCACCATCATCCGGGAAGACGAAAACACCGGGGTGGAAGAGACGCTGACGATCGACAAGCTGACGGCCGGAGGCGATACCAGCCCGATCATCCGTCTGGTCGATACCACGATTTTTACGGCGCTGCAGAGGCGCGCTTCCGACATCCACATTGAAACGCGCGACGATTCGGTGATGATCAAGTTCCGCATCGACGGCGTACTGACGCAGGCCATGCCGCCGATCGGTAAGGAGCATCACTCGACTGTCATTTCGCGTATCAAGGTCATGAGCGAACTCGATATTTCCGAGCGCCGCGTGCCCCAGGATGGACGTTTCCGCGTGAAGTACAACGGGCGCGCCATCGACTTCCGCGTTTCGATCATGCCGTCGATTCACGGCGAAGACGCCGTGCTCCGCGTTCTCGACAAAGAGTCGATGAGCGAGAAGTTCAAGAGTTTGACGCTGGATGTCGTCGGGTTTGACGAAGATGATCTACGCCGCTTCCGCCGCTACATCAAAGAGCCCTACGGCATGGTGCTGGTCACTGGACCGACCGGTTCCGGTAAGACGACCACGCTGTATGCCGCGGTCAACGAAATCAAGACCGACGAAGACAAGATCATCACCATCGAAGATCCGGTCGAATATCAGCTGCGCGGAATTACGCAGATTCCCGTCAACGAGAAGAAGGGACTAACCTTCGCGCGCGGGTTGCGATCGATTTTGCGACACGATCCGGACAAGATCATGGTCGGCGAAATCCGCGACTCGGAGACGGCGCAGATCGCGATTCAGTCCGCCCTTACCGGCCACTTGGTTTTCACAACCGTCCACGCCAATAACGTGGTCGACGTGATTGGACGCTTCCTGAACATGGGCGTCGAGCCGTACAACTTTGTTTCGGCGTTGAACTGCATTCTGGCGCAGCGGCTGGTACGTTTGATCTGCGATTCGTGCCGGACGGAAGTGCATTACTCGCCTGAGGTGCTTGAGGCCAGCGGACTCGATCCGGCGCAGTGGGGCAAGGCTCCGTTGTATGAAGGTCCAGGATGCATTGAGTGTGCTGGTACGGGATTCCGCGGACGAACGGCGATTCACGAACTGCTGGATTTGAGCGACCGCATCCGCGAAATGATTCTGGCGAAGAAGCCGACGTCGGAGATCCGGCGGGCGGCGCGAGATGAAGGCATGAGATTCCTACGCGAGTCGGCGCTGGATAAAGTGCGGCTGGGCATGACCACGCTGAAGGAAATCAACAAGGTCACGTTCATCGAGACAATGCGATAAGAGAGGTTTCAGAGTCTCAACGTTCAAGGTTTCGAAGTCGAGGTTTACCGATTCTCAGAATCGTTTGTCCCACCGATCTCGCTTAAACTTTGAAACCTTGCGACTTTGAAACCTTCATGGTGTACTGTCGCAGCTATTGCAATTCTTCTGGAGACGGTTTCTGATTTGTAGAGGTATCTCTCAAAGGCGTACCCGGGAATGAGTCCAACAACAAACACACCAAAACCGAAGCTGGCGTGCGAGATTGCCGCAGACCGGGTGCTGGCCGGACGCATTACGGACGATGGGGCTGGGCTGGATGCGAGCGCGGCGCGAGAACTGGCGCCAGGCATCGTTGTTCCCGACCTGGTCGAGAACAATTTGCGGCAGCGGGATCGGGTACGAGACGGAATTGAAGAAGCGCTGGGAAGCGTGGCCGGGCGATCTCACGATGTGATTGCGATTGTTCCGGACGCGGCTGTGCGCGTGATGCTGGTCGAGTTCGATACCCTGCCCTCCGATCACGAAGAAGCGCTCGGAGTTGTGCGCTTCCGGCTGAAGAAATCGCTTCCGTTTGATGTGGAGAAGGCGAAAGTTTCGTATCACGCGCAGAAGGTGAATGACGAAGTGAAGGTGGTCGCAGCCGTCGCACTGGGCAGCGTGATCGAGGATTACGAAGCGGCCTTCCGCGAGGCAGGATTCAGTCCCGGAGTAGTGCTGCCATCGACGCTGGCGGCGATCGGCGCAGCCTCTGGTAAGAAGCCTACGCTGGTGATCAAGGTCGACGCGCACACGACAAGCATAGCGATCCTGAGCAACGATCAACTGCAACTTTTTCGAACGCTGGAAAACGGACGCGGCATCACCATAAGCGGAGAACAATTGGCGGAGGAAGTATATCCGTCGGTCGTGTTTTTTCAGGACACGTATCATTTGAATATCGAGCAGATTTATGTGGCGGGTCTACCGGAATCTGGCGGGGCCGCTCCTGCTCTGAAGGCGCAGACGGGTGCAGATGTGCAGGAGCTCGTATCGTCGGCGCAGTTGGGAACGACCGCGACCGGTTCAGTGCCGCGATGGAGAATGGCAGGAGTGGTGGGAGCGTTGATTTCGTGAAGCAGTTGACGGTGAAGAGTGGCTAGTCATTTCAACGTTCGGTGCCAGTCAACACTAATCACTATTCACTGATTTTCATGTATGCGTCTTGATATCAATCTCGCGAGCCAGCCGTACGAGGATGCGCGGCAGTTCTGGATGCGCTGGGGCACGGCTGTCGGGGCCGTTGCGCTCGTGACGCTGGTGCTCCTGACGCTGGACATCACCGGCTGGGTCAATGCCCGGCGGGACCGGGCGACACTTTCCCAGGAGCGGGCGATGATTGCCAAGCGCGATCGGGATCGGGCCAATGCGGAAGCATTCCTGAACCGCCCGGAGAACCGCACGACGCGCGATGAATCCCAATTTTTGAATGACGTCATCGAACGTAAAGCGTTCTCATGGACGCGAGTTTTTGAAAGTCTGGAAAAGGTGATGCCGCCGCGAGTACACGTCGTCGCAATCGACCCGTCGCTGGACGAAGAAAATCAACTGGAGTTGAAGATGCGGGTGGCCGGCGATTCGCGCGAGCGCGCTATCGAATTGGCCCGCCGTATGGAAGAATCGCGGCGCTTCTCGCAAACCAGTATTGTCTCGGGCACCCACGTGCAATCCCAAACGGGGGACAACGAACAGGTGGATATTGTGGCTGTCTACATTCCTGAATTAACGGGGGTCGTCGCGGCGCAACCTGTTACGACAGGCGAGAAACCCGCCACACCTCCTGCGGCCGGAGCAAAAGTGCCGAAAGGATCGAAGCACTAATGCCCGATTTACGGCAAACCCGGAAGCAGTTGAAGTTGGCGCTGGGAATCCTGGCGGCTGTGGATCTGATTGCGGCCATAATCTACTTCTCTCCGCTCGTAGGGTCGGCGGAAAGTCGACGAATGGAGATGAACCAGCTTCAGGCCGAGCTCACGACGAAGACGCGGCAAGTCGCGCCGCTAAAGGATCTGCCTCATAAAGTTGACCTAGCCAACAAGCAGATTGCGGAGTTCTATAAAGATCGCCTCCCGACCCAGAGTTCGCAGATTGCCACGGAGTTGGGTAAAGTGGCGGGCGCGAATGGCGTGACCATCGAGCAGGAAAGATACAAGTTGAACGACGAACAGCCTGGAAACCTGCAACCGATCGAAATCGAATACGATCTCTCGGGAAATTACACGGCGCTGGCAAAATTTATCAATGCGCTGGAGCGGGACGAGATGTTCTTCATCATTAACGGCGTGGCCCTGGGCGGAGAACCACACGGAACGGTGCGGCTGCATCTGCGGCTGGGCACATATTTGAAGGTGGCAACCTAGTGCAACTCGGGCTGGAAAATAAAAAGAAGGCGACTTGGGCCGCGGTGCTTGGGGTGATCGCGGTACTGGTCTTCGCGTACGAGGTGATCCCGATGTTTACAGGGTCGTCGGCGCCTGCCTCGGATGCGCAGGCAGCTGCGCCGAGCCTCATTCATGCTCCAACAGCTCGCACCAAGGTGAAGCCTGGGAAAAAGGCAAAAGTTGAGAATCTGGATCCAACGCTGCGTCTGGATTTGCTGGCGGCAAGCGAGAAGACGCAGTATCAAGGAAACGGACGAAACATTTTTGTGTCGCAGGCCGAAGATATACCCGTGCCGGTTGCCTCAGGGCGCGTTGACCCAAAAAAGCAGGAAGAGCAGCAACCGCAATATCAGGCTCCGGCACCGCCTCCGCCGCCTCCGATTCCGCTGAAGTTTTACGGATTTGCCAGTTCACCGGGAGAGCCCAAGAAAATCTTCCTGAAGCTGAATGACGATGTGTTCGTCGCTGGAGAAGGCGAGATCGTCGACCGGCGCTATAAGGTCGTCCGCATCACGAACACTTTCGTGGAAATTCAGGACGTAGTGAACAGCGGACCGCCGCAAAATATTCCGCTGACGCAAGGATGAAGGGCACGTTTCAGAGTTTCAAGGTTTCACATTCCTGATGCGGCAACTTGTATTGGCTACTTTGAAACCTCTTACCTCTTCGATGAGACCTCGTTCACAAAACCGATCGGGCGAGCGCGGCTACATCATGATGACGCTGCTGCTGGTCATGGCGCTGATGGCTATTTTCGCCGCGGTGATCGTCTCCTCGGTCACGTTCGATATCAAGCGTGATCGCGAAGAAGAGATGATCCACCGCGGAGTCCAGTATTCGCGGGCGATCCGGGCATACTACAAAAAGTTCAGCCGCTATCCGGCAAAGATTGAAGATCTGGAAAACACGAACCAAATGCGCTTCCTGCGCAAGCGCTATAAAGATCCGCTGACCGGGAAAGATTTTAAGTTGCTGCACTACGGCGAAGCCAAGATTTCGATGAATGCCTTGGGCGGCGGCATTGCCGGGGCGGCGACACTCGGAGCGAATGGATCGCTGAATACGCCGGGCGGAATGGGACAATCTCCGCTGGGCCAGCCATCGACGTTTGGCGGAGCTGGCGGGGGCGGCGGGTTCGGTGCAAGTTCGAATTCATCGTTCGGACAGAATGCCCAGCAGTCTAATCAGCCTGCCTCCGATTCGCAGACGCCGGCGGATCCGAATGCGCCGGCATCGACCGACGCAAACGCAGGAAACACATCTGGTCCGGGCGGAGCTTCCACGGGGACCTCCAGTGACAAGTTGTCAGGCACGACCTTCGGCGGCGCGCCGATTGTAGGCGTCGCCAGCTTGAGCAAAGATCGGACGATCCGCGAATTCGACCACAAGAAAAAATACGACGAGTGGCAGTTCGTCTACGATCCAACGATGGATCGAGGCTTCTTGATTACGACTCCGTACCAGCAGCAACTACAGGGATTCGGCGCTCAAGGAAATCTGAATGGGCAAAACGGACAACCTGGGATGGGACAGAACGGAACGAGTGGATTCGGGAACAGTTTCGGCAACAGCTTTGGAAATTCTCCGTCGCCGATGCAGAACAATCCCACTTCCCCGAACAGCGGCGGATTTGGAAATTCAAGCCCGCCGAGTTCCCCGCAGCAGCAGTGAGTAGACGGTTGCGCACCTTATGACAAATGGGCGCGGGTGAATCTGGAAGCATCTGTGCGGCGGGAGATTCCTCGCCCCGTTGGTAAAAACGCGGGGCTTCGGAATGACGCGGGGAACACGCGGGCACTTTCGAAATATCGAATAGAAAAAGGCCTCATCTTTCGATGAGGCCTTTTGCAATCTTCCCGAAACAATTCTTACACGCTGAAGGACGATCCGCAGCCGCAGGTGCTCTTCACGTTCGGATTCTCGAACTTGAAGCCGGCTCCTTCGAGGGTTTCGACATAGTCGACAATGCAGCCGTTGAGATACATCACGGAGGTCGCGTCGACGTAAACCTTCAGGCCGTCCATATCAAAGGTCTTGTCCATCATGCCGGCGCCATTCTCGAACTGCATGGAGTAGGAGAAGCCGGAACATCCGCCGCCGACCACTCCGATGCGCAACCCGGCGGGCACGGGATTCTGCTGAGCCATGATTTCTTTCACCTTGGAAACGGCGTTCGCGGTCAGGGTGACGGGTGCGGCTTTCTTGGTAACTTCGGGGACGGTTGTTGTGGCCATTCGTATCTCCTTGGCTTTAAAGCTGTTCGATTATAGCAGAGAGGATTTCCTCAGATGAGACAAACCTGTACCCATCTTCGGTTCCTACTATCAGGTTTGATGCCGAGGGAGGGCTGGAAGTCGCAGGATTGACGAGTCTGTAACGGGTTCCGGACAAGGGATTAAAGTGGCGCGGGGGCTTGCCATCGGGGCTATAATCGTGGCGTTAGGGCCTTCCCCGAGACTGGTTGCGGGGTTCTGCGCGCCCCACCACGAAGTGGAAAGCCGCTGTACTGCGTTTCGACTTTGCCGAGGTGGCTTATGACGCTGACTCTAGTTGCGGTTGTGTTCGGAGTATTCGCGATCGGCCTGATTGTCCTTCTCATCTACAAGAGCACCCTCACTATGCACGAGGACGACCAGCTGTTTCTAGATGACGCCAACTCGCATATGCAGGAAGAACAAACAGAGTTGCTTACGAAAGTGAACCGGCTGACGATTCCGGTTCGCATCTTCAGCATCGGCTCTGGAGTATTCCTGCTGGTGCTTGTGGCCATGCTGATCTATCAAAAGCTCAATGAAGTGCAGTAGCGTCGTCGACGCGGCAGTACCTCGGACCGGATCAGCCATGCGAGCGATGAGCCGCCGTGCCGCTGACTGATCTGCGATTCTCTATAGATGCGACTTTCTCGTGCAGTCTCCTGCGCGACTGGGCGAAGTTTAGCTCGCCCCATTCCTTTTTTTGTTTGTGGTGTGTGGCACAATAGACCCTGTGCGACCATGGCGGAATTGGCAGACGCAGCAGACTTAGGATCTGCCGGGGAAACCCGTGGGGGTTCAAGTCCCTCTGGTCGCACCAGCCATTGCATCCCTTGCTTTTATTTTTCTCTTGCGCGGCTTCGCACGAAGGCTTCGCCCTCTCTTCACGCGAAGGTTTTAATCCTCGATTTTGAGGGTCCTTCCCTATTTCCAGATCTCGCAGTCCGCGCTATCATCGAAATAAGCGTTTAGCGCACATGCGCCCTAGAGCTCAGTCTATGCGGCGTATGCGCTGATTCGTACCGTGTGAACGTCGGGTAGTTCCCAAAATTAGCGCTCGTACATCAGGATAGCGCTTCTGGCCGTTGGTTCTCTGGTCGGCTCCTCACGCGGCAACAAAGTCCAAATCAAAATCGATCGAGAATTTCTCCGCCGCAGAAGAGTTCTTCCAATTCCCTATTTGCGAGGTAGCGATGTTTTCCTGTTTACGCGATCCAGAGATGCGTACAAATTCGTACGTATTCCAGCGCACGGCTTTGGTCTTTACTTTACTGACGATCGCAGCAGCGACCGGGTGCGGGAGTTCAAATACGAGCCACTCGCCTGCTCCATCGGACTCTCCAGGAACCCTGAACGTTTCGGCCTCCCTGCCGACAGCGACGGTCGGTTCGAGCTACAGCGGAGCTGTGTCGGCAACGGGAGGAACAATCCCTTACAAATTTTCGGTATCGTCTGGACAGTTGCCCGGGGGCGTAGGCCTCAATGACAGCACGGGAACAATTTCGGGCACTCCCGGCGCAAGTGGAAGCTTCACGTTTGCCGTGTCCGTTTCCGATGCCAGCGGCAAGTCCGCCCAGAAATCGTTGCAAATCTCGGTCGCGAGTACATCGACGACGCCGAGCAGCGGCGGTAGTGGTAGCGGTAGCGGAGGAGGTTCGAGCGGGGGAACGACCAACAGCTCGAACACCAACTCGGGCCAATCGTTCAGCAACATCCAGCGCGCCGGTGGATGGGGAGAATATGGCCAAGGGCCGCCGAACTTTGTGGATTGTTCACCCTCTCCGTGCGACGGAATCTCTTTCTCGATGAATCAGGGAGTGAACTCTCCTTCGATGAGCGGATCAGCCACGGAGTTCGACATCGGGGGAACGACCCCGTACTCGGATGCATTGTGGAACAACCATCTGATCGGGCCGCTTTCGTCGCAAGGCACCTTCGACAGCGACGGAACTCTGGTGCCGTCTCTTCATACTTTTACGTATGACGTGTATTTCTTCGCGAGCGACTTCAGCCCATCCGAGGCGATCGAGTTCGATATCAACCAGTTCTTTGATGGCATGGGATTCATCTTTGGGCACGAGTGCCGTATTGATGCCGGAAATTCCTGGGACGTGTGGGATAGCCAGAACGCGAAATGGGTTCCGACCGGTGTGCCCTGCTTCCTCAATGCGAACGCGTGGAATCATCTGACACTGCAGGTGCAGCGCACTTCTGACAACCATCAGGTCTACCAGTCGATCACGCTCAATGGAGTAACGAGCACATTGAACTGGACATTTGGTCACGGCTCAACGCCCGGATGGTACGGCATCACTGTTAACTATCAGATGGATGGGAATTACAAACAAGAACCCTACGACATTTATCTGGACAATCTGACCTTCACGTATCAGTGACAGTGACGAAAATCGACTCTGCGGGATAGGCCTTGGCTCGTCTGAAATGACGGCCTATGATGTGGCATTGCCGGAGGGGCGATGGACGACCGGGCATTGCTGCGGGAAGCGTTGGAAGAAGCTCGAAAAGGATTGAGGGAAGGTGGGTTGCCGATTGGGTCGGTGCTCGCCGACCGCAACGGACGGATCGTCTCGCGCGGACATAACCTGCGCGTGCAGTCGGGCGATCCGACAGCGCACGCCGAGACGGTGTGCATCCGCAACGCGGGGCGCCGGCGCGATTGGACAGAGTTGACTGTGGTCAGCACGTTGAGTCCGTGCATTATGTGCACCGGGACCGCGCTTCTGTATCGCATTCCCCGCGTAGTGATTGGCGAGAATCGAAACTTCATGGGAGCGGAAGATTTGTTTCGACAACGAGGGGTGGAGTTAGTCCTTCTCGATGACTTCGAGTGCATTCAGATGATGGGGGATTTTGTCCGGACGCACGCCGACTTATGGAACGAAGACATTGGCGCATAGTCGGGCTAGCGTGTTGCTGTCTGATCGCGGCCAGGCTTGGTTGACGGCGCTGCCTCACTAGCCGGAACGGTGAACTTGAGGTCCCACTTGCACAATGGGCATCGGGTCGCGACCGAGTAAACGATCCTGCCGAAGGCGACGCACTTGATGTTGACGCAGGCTCTCATTCGCAATCTCCCATTTCGGTAACATTCCGGCAATTCTTTGTCACAAGTTAGCATGAGTTGTTTTCCGCGCTTCATGCTTCTTTTCGGTTGAGAGTTATTGATTTCTCTTCTAGACCTCCCTCACCGCCGATAGACAAAAAATCTCAACCACGAAGGGCACTAAGGTTCGCGAAGGAATTCTTTCCCTTCAAAGCGGCAATCGTGTTTTCGACGTGTTGTACAATCGCTGCCCAACTTACGGTTGAGGAGCCAAGGAGCGGGCTGGTAGATGGAGCCGGGACGAACAGTGGAAGTGCGGACGGAAGATTTCGGCTTGCGGCAAGGGATTCTGTCTCCCATGGAGACGCTGGCGCAGTCGGTCTCAACGATGGCGCCGACCACGACTCCCGCCGCAACCATTCCGCTGGTGTGCGCGCTCGCGGGTAACGGAACATGGCTGGCATATGTGCTGGCGACGGTCGCGATCCTTCTGGTCGCGCTGTGCATTGCCCGATACGCGCGCCTTTCGGCATCCCCTGGATCCCTTTACACGTATGCATCTACAACGCTGCCTCCATGGCTTTCGGCAACCGTGGCGTGGAGTTTGCTTCTGGCTTATGTGGCGACGGGATCAAGCGTGATCGGCGGCTTCTATCACTATGCGAACCTCCTTCTCCACGATGCGACCGGGCATGTATTCTCCGCAACGCTTCTTTCAGTCGTTGTGACAGGGGTATCGATCTGGATTGCGTGGCGTGACGTGAAGATTTCAGCGCGATTGATGTTGTGGATCGAAGCCGCGTCAGTGACGGTGATTGTGATCCTGGTGACGCTGCTGCTGTTTCGTCACGGTTGGCATTTAGACTCGGACCAGCTTCATCTGCACGGCATGAGCGGGAGCGGACTGCGTCTAGGCCTGGTGCTGGCTCTGTTTAGTTATGTCGGGTTTGAGAGCGCCACGACCTTGGGAGCCGAAGCGCGAAACCCATTGAAGTCGATTCCGCGTGCGGTGATCCTGAGTTCCCTGCTGGCTGGAGCATTCTTCACAATCTGTGCTTATGCGGAAGTGCTGGGCTTTCACCCCGTGGGGCAAGACTTGGGAGCAAGCCAGGCTCCGATGTATGTGCTCGCACGGGTTGGCGGCGTGCCGGTCCTGGGACTGCTGATCGATATTGGAGCTCTGGTCAGCCTGTTTGCCGGAACGCTGGCCTGCATCACGGCCGCCGCCCGCGTTCTGCTGCGCATGGCGCACGATGGGCTGGCGCACGAGATCCTGCGAACCACGCATCCGCAAAATCGAACTCCAACCTATGCGATCGTGATTACCGGCGTTGCGGCCGTCGCGCCGGTCGCGGTGCTGGCGGCTCGAGGTGCGAGCGGACTCGACGTTTACGGGTGGATGGGCTCGCTCGCGACCTACGGATTCATCGTCGCTTACGCACTGGTCTGCGTGGCGCTTCCCCGATATTTGCGTCAGCACGAGGCATACCAGCCAAGTGCGCAATTCGTCTCGATTCTCGCCGCCGGAGCGATGATTCTGGCGCTCGCAGGAAATCTTTATCCCGTTCCCGAAGGTCCATACGGCAAGCTTCCTTACATCTACCTGGCGTACCTGGCGGGGGGACTTGCATGGTTTATGGTGCGGGCTCGCAGCCGGAAAGCCGCGCTCGACGCGGCAGCCGAATTGCCTCAGTCATAAAAATTAGTAATTCCGGCCAAAAGAATTTTCACTGAGGCTGCGCCTTCCGCTTTGGTTGGAGTTCGCGTACATTTGGCGGCATAGTTCCCAGCCCGGTATTGCGGAGCCTGTCAGCTCAGCGGACACGTCGTACCTAGTCAATCGCGTTGTTGCGGCTGAATAGCCGCAGCGGATTGGTGTTTCTACACATTACAAATGAGGTTCACATCATGGCGAAGAAGATGAAGCTTGGCATTTTCTTTGTAGCAGCCTTGACAGCGTCTCTGCTGACATCTGTGTCGGCACGAGCGCAACAGACGCTGGGCGGCATCACCGGAACCGTGACCGACAAAAGCGGAAGCGTGCTTCCCGATACCACAGTGACGATCGTCGGAGACCAGACCAAGCTGACGCGAACGCTGAAGACTAATGGCAACGGCGCGTACGACTTCGTGAACCTACCGATCGGCACTTACACCATCACAGTCACGCATGACGGCTTTGAGTCGGAACGACTGCCCTCGATTCTGGTGCAGGCGAACCGCACCGCAACCCTCAACGTCACGCTGAAAGTCGGGCAGGTCGGAACGACGATCGACGTGGAAGCCGCGCCCATCATGAATGCCGTCGACACGACGAACGGATATGTCCTTGAATCGCAGCAGATCGCCGATGTGCCGCTGCCGACGGGCAGTTTCACGGGACTGGCGATTCTGTCTCCGGGCGTGAATGCGGAGTTGCCCAGCGGAACTGGAGCGAACGCGGGATTGGGCAACCAACCGATCTGGGCCAACGGACAGCGCGACACCAGCAACACATTCCTGCTCAACGGCGTGGACGCCAGCAACTTGTTCAATGGCAAGAGCACGAGTTCGGTCGCCTCAGCCCGCATCGTGAATAACACGGGCATCGCGGGCGCGGGCAGCACGACTGCGGAGATTCTGCAGAGTACGGCGTCACCGTATCTCGCGGTGGGACAGGCTCTACCGACACCGGCTCCGGAAACGGTGCAGGAAGTTCGCGTGAATACTTCGATGTATGACGCTCAGCAGGGATCGACCAGCGGTGCGCACATCGACATGAGCACCGCTTCGGGGACGAACTCCATTCACGGAGTTCTTTATGGCCACCGTGGGACCGATGCGATGAATGCCGCACCCTATTTTTACAACCAGGATCCAAACATCCCGGCGAACGAAAAAGTCCCGCAATTGCACCGATACATTGCCGGTGGAGGAATCGGCGGACCGCTCATCAAAGACAAGCTGTTCGCCTATGGCAGCTATGAACATACGCATGTTTCCGATCTGGAGATTGGAACTTCGCGAACGGCGGTGCCGTTTGGACTGACCGACGACCGGAGCCCGGCAGCGCTAGCGAATGTAGCAAATGCGAACTTTTTCTCCTCCGTAAATCCAATCGTGGGATCCGCAGCGGGAGACATCGACCCAGTTGCATTCGCGATGCTGAACTACAAGCTGCCAAACGGTCAGTACATGATTCCTTCGGCAAATCCCAATTTCACTCCGACACTGAATTTTCCGGAAAATGTTTTCATTACGCAGCCTGCGTATTTCATCGCGGATAAAGCCTCCACGAATCTCGATTACCTGGCGACGTCGAAAGACACGCTATCTTTGAAGTACTACTACCAGCATGATCCGAGCACGGCACCGTTTGGGTTCTCATCTGTCCAGGGATTCACGCAGCACCTAGACGCCGGCAGCCAGGTGGCCTCTATTACCAATACCCAGGCGATCCGGCCAAACCTCAGCGTCGCCGAGGTATTCGGGTTCATTCGGGAGAAGATCTACAGCACGATCGGACAGCCATTTACGCCTTCTGCGATCGGGATCAACGCGTTCGGGTCCAATGTATTTCCCGGAATTACGATCGTGGATGACTTGGGAAATTTCTCTCCGCAAAATACCGGCGGGTGCGACCCGTCTGCACCGTGCGGACCTTTTAATGCCGGACTGAACATAGGCTCGACCGCCGCGTCACAAGGGGCATTCACCGGAATCTTTCAGAATCGCTGGATGCCGTCTGCAAACGCCGTTTGGAATCACGGACGGCACACTGTCACCTTCGGCGGCAGCTACTCTTACACGCAACTGAATGCCCGCGATCGGCGAACCAATACGGGCATGATCGGGTTTACGAGTTTCGACAATTTTCTGCAAGGGCTGCCGATTGACTACACCGCCGATGGCTTTATCACGACCAACTTCCTGCAAGGCGACGCCAATCGCTATTACCGGTCGAACGAGTCAGGATGGTTTGCGCAGGACAAGTTTCAGATCCGTCCTAATCTCAGCTTCAGCGCCGGCATCCGCTTCGATTATCACGGCGGCCTGACCGAGAAGAATGGGCGCATTTTCAACTTCGATCCTTCGAGATATAGCTACGACGCTTCAACCGACACGATCACTTCCAACGGATTTATCGTGGCCGGCAACAATCCTGATTTCCCCACAAAGGGCGTGAGCAATTCAACGCTCACAGGACGGCAATGGGGATTGGCGCCGCGTGTGGGACTGGCGTGGAGTCCGAGGAAGTTCAACGACAAATTGGTGGTACGTGCGGGATGGGGTCTGTATTACGATCGCGGCGAGTTGTTCACCTACCTGTCGCCGGGTTTCGCATCGGGCGTGATCGCAGGCGGCCCGTTCGGAGTGAACCAGACTCCGCCGTGGGTGAATTCCCAGACTTGCAGCCCGTTTGGATACACGGTGTGCAGCACGTTTGAAGCGCCTTGGGGAAATACTCTGGGCCCCGCTCCAAGCGGCAATCCCGCCGATTTGGCGCTCCCGAATGCGACTGCGATTTCAACGGGCATCCCTTTGTTCTCGTTCGCAGATTACAACCGCGCGAACAAGCTGCCGTACACCATGAATCAGACCCTGGATATTCAATGGCAGCCTCGCAACGATCTGGCGATCGAGATCGGATATGTCGGCAACCTGGGGCGTCATGCTGTAGTTCCCTTGCCGTTCAACCAGGCGCAAATTGCATCTCCGAGCAGCCCCATTCGCAAGGGCACTCCGTTTGAGCAGGACTACACCTACGGCTACTCGATCCTCGCTGACGCTTTCTTTGATCCTTACACGCTGCCCAATGGTCAACCGTACCTGCAGACGTTTGAAGGCGGAAACGTCGATCTGCGTGTTCCATACATCGGGTACTCGTCGGAATCGGAGTCTTACACTGCGGCCGGAATCTCGGCCTATCACGCGCTCCAGACGCATGTGGAAAAACGCATGAGTCATGGACTGCGGGTTGGATTCTCATACACCTTCTCGCATGCCACCGACGAGCAGAGCGCGATGGGATTGTTTTACAACGGCAACAACCCACTCGATCTGCGATCCGGATACGGCTTGTCCGACTTCGACCGCAAGCACGTGATCAATTTCAGCTACACCTATGAGCTGCCGAAGTTCTTCTCGGCAACATCGTTGAAGGGAATGTTGGCCGACGGTTGGGCGATCTCCGGCCTGACGGTGCTCCAAAGCGGACAGCCGTATAGCGTCGTCGATTACTCGGGCGCCGTCGGCAGTATTTTCTACGGTGTTAATGATGGAATCACGAACCCAATCGTTCCGCTTTTAGGCTGTTCTCCAAAGCAGGCACTGACGGGTGCGTCGGGGGCGACCCCGGGCAAGCCTGCCCTGAATGCCGCTTGCTTCGGCCTGCCTTTACTGGCTCCAGGGTCGTTGAATGGGGCGATTCCCTCAAATGATCCCTATGAAACGAACTTTATCGCCAGCGGCCAACGAAATATTTTCCGGCAGGCTTGGCAGCGCAGAGCAGACATTTCGGTGGGAAAGACGCTGCAAATTACCGAACGCTTCACGCTGAAATACACGCTGGATATTTTCAACCTCACGAACACGGCGAGCTTCGATATTCCGATCGATGACGTGAGCCAGAACATAAACTTCAACGGATTCCCGGTGGTTGGCACACCGTCGACCATTCCGCCGTGCGATACAACCTATACCGCTCTGTATGTGTGTCCAACGCTGAGCGGCCTGGGTATCACGAATAAGACGATCGGGAGCCCGCGGCAGATCCAGATGTCGCTGAAGCTGAATTTCTAGAAGTCAGGCGAGACCTAAGTTTGCCGCTGCGGTGTCGACGATAGTCTTGCCGATCATCAGCGAGGCTGTGGCGGCGGGTGAAGGAACGTTGAGCACGTGCAGCACTTTGCCGGACGGCACGAACTGGAAGTCATCGACTAATGCGCCGTCGGGCTTGAGAGCCTGCGCACGTACGCCCGATCCGCCGGGAACGAGGTCATTCTCCCCGACTTCCGGAAGCAGCCGTTGTAGAGCGCGGACGAAAGCCGACTTCGATAGCGAGCGATGCCATTCGCTCAGTCCATTTCGCCAGTGCTGGCGAGCCATCCGCCAGAATCCGCCAAATGCCAGGGATGATCCGAGATCGCGAATATTGATGTCCGTGTGACGATAGCCTTCGCGAGCGAGAGCGAGAACAGCATTCGGCCCGGCATCGACCCTGCCCGTAATGCGACGTGTGAAGTGAACGCCAAGGAATGGGAAGCGCGGATCGGGCACAGGATAGATCAGGGCGCGAACGAGCGAGGCGCGATCCGGCACGAGATCGTAATATTCGCCGCGGAAAGGCACGATCATGACGCCGGGATCGTCTCCGGCCATGCGAGCGATGCGATCGCTATGAAGCCCGGCGCAGTTGATGAGTGCAGTTGTTGAGAAACCACCGCGCCTCGTCTCAACTACGATTTCGGAAGACGAACGCCGGATGCCGGTTGCAGCAGCGCCCGTGAGGACCGTGCCTCCGTTGGCGGAAATCAGCTCAGCATACTTATCGCAGACTAGAGCGTAATCCGTCACGCCCGTGCAGGGAACGACTAAAGAGCGTAGGCCCGCGGCATGAGGCTCGATCTCGCGCAGTTCTTCCGGACCGATCATTCGTAGTCCGGTTAATCCGTTGGCCTCACCGCGCTTGCGCAACTCTTCCAATCGCGGCAGTTCGTCCTCCTGCGTCGCGACAATTACTTTTCCGCAAATGTTGTGCGGAATGCCATGCTGGCGGCAAAACTCGATCATGGCCGCTGCTCCTGAGACACAAAGGTGCGCCTTCAACGACCCGGGCTTGTAATACACACCAGAGTGAATGACTCCGCTATTGTGTCCACTCTGGTGGCGGGCGACACGATCTTCTTTCTCGAGCAACAGAAGGCGCTGACGAGGAAAACGTCGCGTCATTTCCAGAGCTACGCCGAGGCCAACGGCTCCTCCACCGATGATGATGACGTTGTAACGAGAATCGGTCATATGGACAGCGCCAGGGGCGCGCCGGGCGACCAATCAGTTTACGATGAGGCTGACAACCGTGCTCTGTCCAGCATCGGGTGGCGTTCCCGCGGAGGTACCCGTTACTGTGATCTGATAAATGATCGGCGAAGTCGGCGAGGTTCCATTGCCGCCACTCCCGTTCCCGGCTGTGCTTACGCCTCCGCACGACAACAACGACAAAAGCAGGGGAATCAAAAGAACGGTCGTGAGAATCAGCGTTTGCCTGCGCTTTGCAATGTCTTTCCCTGAACTGCCCCACACGAAGAACAAGGCTGGGAATAACAACATCGCCGAGAAAAACATCCAAGTGTGTGCGTCACGAACGGCCGCTTTGTTCGACTTGGTGGAGATGCTCATCACAACATCGACCGCCGAATTGCCCGGAGTGATCGGGCCCGAAGGGCTGAAACTGCACTGCGCCTGCGGTGGGAGGCCTGATGTGCAGGCGAGCGACACAGGGGAATTGAAAGTTGCTCCAATTGGCTGCACTGTCAAGTTGTACGGGCCGCTTGTCTGTCCTGCTGTCACCGTCTGGCTCGACGTGGAAGACTTGACTAGAAAATCCTGCTCAAGAGTGAGCGCAATGGTAGCCGAATGAGCTGGCGCTCCACTCGTATCTTGCGCGTTGATCTTGATGTTGTAGGTTCCTGTCACCGCATCGTTCGGAGTATTGATAGTTGCGATGAAATTGGCCGTACCCCCGCTGGACAGGGAAATCGGATTGCCCGGTGATAGGGTGCACGTCGCACTCTGCAAGGAACTGCCATCGCAGGTTGCGTTGATCTTTCCGCTGTAAGAGAACGACGATGTCAGCTTGAGATTCGCGGTGGCCGTCGCACCAGGAACTACCGCCAGAGTCTGCGGCGCGGACAGCGAGTAGTCGCCGACGTTGAACGCCACCGGCAGCGTATGAACCACTGCTCCCGAGGTTCCACTGATCGACAGCGTGTACGCGCCAGCTGCGAGGCTCGTAGCGTTGATGGTCAGGGTTGAGCTCGCAGGAAATGAACTCACCGTGCTGGGACTGATGCTGCAACTGCCGGCTCCAAAGGTTGATGGACACGTCAGAGTCACGATACCGCTGAAACCGTCCTGTGAGGCGATCGAGATAGATCCTGTCGTGCCGCTGCTGCCCGCGTTTACTTCGGGGAATGGACTCGGCTCGGAGAGAATGAAATCCGGGTTCGCGGTCACATTGAGTGTGAACGAAGTTGTGAGTGGCGAAGCTCCGGCGGCGGTGGCCTGGATGGTCACGGGATAGCTGCCGACGGCGGTTGCAGCAGGCAACGCGACGCTGGCCGTCATCGTGACGGGGTTCGCTGCCGTGGGATAAACGTTGGCCCCCGGGGTCAGCGTGCAGGTTGCGTTCGCTATGTTGGTGGAACAGGCAACCGTCACGCTTTGACTAAATGATCCGGCGGCTGTGACTTGGAAGCTTACGGGAGACGAAGTAGTGCCGCGTGGAACGGTCTCGGTTACCGGCGACGGAGTCGTCAGCCCAACACTCACCAGATGCAGCGTCACCGGCACTGCATGTGTGATGTGATTAATATCGGATCCGGCCGCTTGAATATTGAAGCTATAGTCTCCGGCCATGCCCCCGACGGTCACAGTGAACGGTGTTTTCGAACCGGGAGTCAAGCTTAAAGGCGAAGGAGAACAGGTACTCGGCGGAGAGGTCGTCCCCGCGACACAGCTCAGGGTCACCGAATTTGTATATCCGTTCAGTGCGGTGACGGTTCCGCTGAAGGCGGCAGATTGTCCGGCAAAGGCTGTTAGCGGTGTGTTACTGACTACCAGCTGAAAATCAGGAGTGACGACGAGATTGAATTGCCATATGCCCCGGCCATACGTTGACGCGCGCAACAACTGCTGGCCCCCGGCAGCGAAGACTCCCAAAGCGGTTACCGCAACGTTGGGAAGAAATCCAGGCTGGTTGGTGCTTGAGATCGGACCAAGTTCCGTCCAGCTCGGAGTTTTCGTCGAGCTTCCGAAGACGCCGACATCGGTGGCAACGTAGACCTGTGACAAAGGGGGATAGACGACCACGGCGTTGGCCGGTGAATCGGGAAGGTTGGCAGTGAAATCGGTCCAAGTCGCACCGGCATTTGTCGTTTTCCAAACGTGTCCCGTGCCACCAGTGAAGCCCATCACGGTCAGGTACGCAGTGTTGCCGGTCACGTCGGATGAGTCCGTTACAACGCTCGAGATCGGGTACTGATTCGGATTGATGTTTCCTTGCGGTCCGTTGTTAGTGACATCGGCAAACGCGGGGATTCCGGCGGATGCGTCCGTCGTCACCCAAATGCGGCCACCGGCAGGCATTTCGAGCGGGCCCTCGAGCGGACCTAATCCGCTCGTTGCGGCATAGATTACGCTCGAACCACCGCTGTCGGTCACACCCCCTGTAGCGAGAGAGCGCACCTGATTCACTTCGCTTCCTGAACACGTTCCTGACCCAAGCGTGTCGAAATTTGGACTCAACGCCACAAATGCTCCCCCAAGACGCGGCCCGCGCCAGACGCGACAAGTGCCCACCAGCATCGACGTGGAGGAATGAAGATCAAGAATGTATGGAGAGTAGAATCCACCGTCATCCCCTCCGAGCGTGTTGCTTGTAACCACGAATTCGAATCCGCTGTCGTTGCAGTTCACCGCGCTCGTGCAGAGTTGAATGCCAAGGCCGCCGGGAGGAACGTCGGGATTCGAGCCATACCAATTCGAGGTCGCGGTGGGATCGATCGCATTAAATCCACCATCGCCGCCAAGTACGTTGAGCCAGCTCGAATTAGTCGTCGCCTGACTGGTCGCCGGAAAGCCGTTGCCTTGTGCGCCACCCAAGATCGTATTGGCATCGGTCGGGTGCTGGGAAAAGGTGATGAACTGTGTCATCGAACCGAGATCCTGGTTGAGATCGTCGAACTGGTTCGCACCGCTGCACCACCCAATGCTCAGACCGGAGTATCCGTCCAGTGCGCGATAGATACCCCCATCATTCGCGAAGTAGAGGAGTGCATTCCCTGAATCGCTTCCGGTTGACGGGATCAACGATGCTAACGCGTGCTGTGCAGGATGCACGTGCGCGGGTGCTGCGATCGGATCGCATCCATAGGCATGCGTGAGATTGATAAAAGGCGTTACGGTGCAAGTCGGGTTCAACGACGTGATCGAGCACTTATATAAATTCACGGCGCCCGCGTAGAGGTCGGTGTCGGCTCCGTCGGGAACGGCAAGCAGTTCAAGGTTGTAGGCTGCCTCGTCTACGCCACATCCCTCGACATCTCCGCAGTTGGCGATGCCAGCGTCGGAAATGGAGGTCCAAG
The DNA here is from genome assembly GCA_963818115.1 of uncultured Acidobacteriota bacterium. Classification (GTDB taxonomy): domain Bacteria; phylum Acidobacteriota; class Terriglobia; order Terriglobales; family Acidobacteriaceae; genus Sulfotelmatobacter. Next base: position 124,136 of record CAWFQZ010000022.1, on the reverse strand, counting down.
AGGCGCCGCCATTCAAGCTTTCCCAGATGCCACCGTCGACCGGGCTGCCATTCGACGAGAGATAGATGTACCAGGCATACATCTCGTTTCGACCGGGAACGACGGTGATCTCTCCGCGGTAAATTGGGCACCCGTAATTATTCGAAGTCGACAGAGGCGGGCAAGCGAACGTGCCAAGAGCCGCGCCGCCGGGCTGATCGGTAAGACGAGTCCATGTAATACCATCGGGAGAACTGTAAAAACCGTGGTAGCGAACAGATGCGAAGAATTGCGCTGCCACTGCGTTATAGACGACAGACGTCGCAGAAGTAGGATCAGTCGCTCCGCCGGGATCAGATAAAGCGTCGTACGTCCAACTCTGTCCCGCGTCGCGCGAAGTATAGAGGCCACGCGTCGTGCTGTCCGTAACGGCGCCATCGATCGTGCCCTCTGAGGTCGTGGCCATTGCAGAGACAACCGTGTTTGTCTGTCCAGTGGCGCTGCTGAAGGCCATGCGAGTGCCGCCGAGACCACTGAACGAGAGCGCGCCGTTGTTCGCGGTAGAAATCAACGTCCATGTATTGCCGGCGTCGGTGGAGCGCAGAATGCCGAGTCCAAAATAAGAATCGCTGGAATTATCTGCTTCACCGGTGGCCGCAAGAATCACAGATTTTGTCGGATCCGTATTGCCGGGCTGGATTGCGAGAGCCCCGATGGAAAGTGTAGCTTGCGTGTCGGTCAGCGGCATCCATGTCACGGTGTTGGCAGTAACATTGGCCGCATTGATGGACTTCCAAACTCCACTCTGCGCGCCGCCGATGTAGACCATGTTTCCGGTTGGATCGGCGGGATCGATGGCAACTGCGGTGGCTCGTCCAGTGACCTGATGATAATCCTGGGTGCCGTTGCCGGTTGCGTCCGAAGCAAGAGGAACTGGCCCGAGCGCCGTCCATGAGCCTGATGAGAGTGAGGTCTGGCCGCTCACTTGCGAGTCAGCGCGCGCGACCCGCATCCTTAGCTTCGATTGATAGGCGCGTTTGCGGAGCTCTGCTGAAGATTGCCCGCGCAAAGTTCGGCCGCGATAGAACCATTCATTGCCTCGCTTCATTCTTTCTGCGCGAGCGGTGGACGCAGCGGTTGCAGGAACACTCTGCCTAGGTTCTTGAGCATGTGCCAGACAAAGGAGACAAATCAGGATGGGAAGGAGAGAAGAGCATCTGACTCGTATGACTTTCACGAAACAGTATCGAAAGGAGGAGGAGGGGAAGCAACGCAAAACACGCTTTTTGAACGTGGGGCGGCCCACTTTGGGAAAAGCACGTGCGGACAGATCTTAGCCATCGAGACAAACTGGATTTCGATCCCACGGCCGAAGCGGCTCTACGTAGATCTAGAATTGCGCTCCACGCAGCGTGATCGAGGTTGGAATGAGTTCCGCCGTCAGATGGTTCTTTGCAAGATGGGAGGCAACCAGCTTCTGCACTTTCTTTACTGACACTCGAGGATCAAGAAACATAAGAACTGACGGTCCTGCGCCACTCAGGGCTGCACCAAGAATTCCATCTTTCGATTTCAGTTGCTGAAGCGACGGCAGCAGCGGACACAGCTCTGCGCGATAAGGCTGATGGATGCGGTCTTCGAGCGCAGCCGAGAGCAGATCGGGACGCCCCTGAGTGAAGGCGGCCAGCAGCATCATCGAATTTTGGATGTTGGTCACCGCGTCCGCTCGCGAATATTGTGCGGGTAGCACGCGGCGCGCTTCTTCCGTCGGAAGACTCTGATCGGGGACGGCAAGCAACAGTGGCCACTTCCCTTTCGGGCGAACAGAGACAATCTGCGCTTCGGTTTCACCCGACATACGCGCGACGGTGAGACCACCCATCCATGCGGCAGATGCGTTGTCAGGATGATGCTCACGGCGCGAGGCTTCGCCGATGATCTGTGCATCGTTCCAGCGGAGCCGTCCAAAATGCACGGCGAGAGCGATGCCTGCCAGACGTGCGGCCGCTGAAGAGCCACATCCTTTGCCGATCGGGATCTCGTTCGCAACTCGCAGTGCGAGCGGCACGATCTTGTGGCCCGAGCTTGCGAGAACTTCACGATACGTATTGAGGATAAGGTGATTCTCGACCTTGCCGCAAATGCCTTCGTCACGGCCGGTGGCGACAATCGAGAAGACGTCCGCGGCGCGAGCTGCGACGTGAATCCGGAAGTCCATGGCGAGCGCAGCCGCATCGAACGCCGGGCCAAGATTGGCGGAAGTCGCAGGTAGCGAGATGCGGAACGGCTCGCGGTTTCTGGTTTTGGAGGGCATGGTTCCGATCAGGATCTTTCGGCCTGTTCCAAGGTTCGGATTACGGCCTCCAGCGTGGCATCCAGAACGACCGGTGGACGCTGCAGCGCACTGAGCGCTGCGCTCGCGGACTCGTCCTTTGTTCCTTTGAAAAGCTCGCCGCGATGGAACTCGATGGTGAAATCAGGATCCTTCAACAGGTTTCCTGTCAGCACCAGCACAACCGTTTCGTTGGGGTTCACAAACCCCTGCTTCAGCAATTTTTTCAATCCGGCGAGCGTCACCGCGGAGGCCGGCTCGCAACCAATGCCCTCGGCTCCGATCTCAGCTTTCGCTTGTGCGATTTCCACTTCCGTCACCTGCTCGCACGCGCCCTCCGTAGCTTCGAGCACGTGGACTGCTTTTTTCCATGAGGCCGGATTGCCAATGCGAATTGCCGTAGCCCGGGTCTCGGCGGCCACGTTAATGAGACGCTGGCCGGCCGCCTCGCGCAGCGTTCGGACCAGCGCGTTGGCGCCCTCTGCCTGAATCACCGAAAGCTTGGGCAGCCGCGAAATCAGCCCGAGCTCTCGCATTTCGACAAGCGCCTTGCCAATCGCGGAACTGTTTCCCAGATTCCCACCCGGAACGATGATGTGGTCGGGCGGTTGCCAGTCAAGCTGTTCAAGCAATTCGAAGGCTAGCGTCTTCTGGCCCTCGAGTCGAAAAGGATTGATCGAGTTCAACTGATACACCGGAGCGCGCAGAACGAGTTCCTGCAGCAGGCGCAGGCATCCGTCGAAGTCAGTGCGCAGCTGGCAAGTTACAGCACCATAGTCCAGCGCTTGAGAAAGCTTGCTCCATGAAATCTTGCCTTCAGGAACCAGCACCAGCCCGCGCATACCTCCACGGGCAGCGTAGGCGGCCATTGACGCAGACGTATTCCCGGTCGAGGCACAGGCAACCCAGCGGAATCCGGCGCGTCGCGCGAACGTGGCGGCGACCGTCATACCTGCATCTTTGAACGATCCTGTGGGGTTCATCCCCTGATGCTTGGCGAACAACTGAGGCACTCCGGTAGTGCGGGCGCATCGCGGAAGTTCGTAAATCGGCGTATTCCCTTCCCGCAAGGTAATCGCCTGCTGATCGTTTTCAATCGCAGGCAAAAGATCGCGGAATCGCCAGACGCCGCTCAGATCGATCGCGTTTGAAGAAAGACGGCGATCGCGCCACGTGGATTTCAGCTGGGCCGCATCCGGGCGCGATTCCTTCCAGTGCGGGTAGGTGATCTCCAATAGATCGCCGCACTCCGGGCAGCGAAAGTTCTGGCTCGCGGAGTCACTGAGGTTGCCGCAAGCGATACAGCGGAATCGAAATTCCGCCGATACATCCCGGGCTAAAGTACGTTCAGAAGCCATGAGCGGGACTATTTCTTTCCCCGCAGGTAGTCGTCAGTCTTGTTGATCCAGTCGGCTCGCGGAGGCGTGAAAACATCAAGATCCACCGTATCGACGAGCGCTTCTGCCTTGTGCACCATGTTCGACGGGATGCAGAGCACTTCTCCCGCGTGGACGACGATTTCTTTCCCATCGATCCAGAACTTCAACGCTCCATCGAGGATGTAAGTGACCTGCTCGTTGTGATGGCTGTGCTCGGGGACGATGCATCCTTTTTTCAGCAGGACGCGAGCCAGCATGACTTCCTGGCCGACAACGAACTGGCGCTGCAGCAGCGGGTTTAGGTCTTCAAGCGGGATCGTGTGCCAGGGGATGTACTGCAGCGCAGACTGAGCCGTTGGCTGCACAATTGGACGCACTGCACGGCTGCTCTTCTTTTTGGTGGGACTGACGGATTTCACTTTCTGTTTCGACTTTGGCTTTTTCGATTTTGGCATGGTGTCTGTTTCTTCTGTCAGAACGCGTTCAGTTATGAAATGCCTTCGAGGATGCGAACATCTCGTTTGGCATCTCCCAAAACCTCGATTGCCTTCTTGTACTCGGGGCTTTCGTACGCAGCGATGGCGTCCTGCACGCTGTCGAATTCAACTACGACGGAACGCTCCGGCAATCCGGCTTCGTAAGTCTTCACTGGCATTCCCCGCGAGAGAAACCGTCCGCGATGCGCCTGAACGACCGGGGTCGCGAGCTTAACGTAGTCGGTCAAGACCGCAGGATTCGCAACGTAATGGTAAAAAGTAATCCAGTATCCCTTGGCCATCAACTCCTCCAACAATTCCTTTGGAAATCCCGTTGCACTCAGAGTCAGTGCACTCGGCCTCCGTACAATTTCACTGCGGTGTCGTGCAGATAGGCGTGAGCTAATTCGATTGCGCGCGGCTCGGTGATTTCTCCTTCGGAGATCATCTCCGCCAGTGCGGCCGCCAGAGCCATGCGGGATGACTGCACCCCGAGCCAGTAACTTTCTTCCGCCCCTAGCACCTGATTGTAAGGGAAACAGTCGGTACCAAAGGTGATCTTGTCGGGAAAAGTTTCTAGCCACATCTTCAGCGTGTCCTTGAATGCGGACGGATATTGCGCGAGTTCTCCAAATGAAGAATCCAGATACACATTCTTCATCGCGGCCAGCCAGATGGCCTCTCGTTCCAACGGATACCCGCCGTGAATCATGACGAACGTCGTCGAGGCATAGCGGGGATCGCGCAGCACACTCTCCAGATTCATGATGTTGCTTTGCGACAAATTAAAATAATCGCCGATGCCGACCGCGGTATGAATATGCACCGGCAGATGCAACCGTCCGCCTTCCAGCACTAGATATCGAAAAATGAAGTCCTGAAAAGTGCGGTACTCCTTCTCCGTTGGGATTCCGCCAACCGCGTAGCGTTGGTAAATGTCTTCCGCCTGGGCGCGAGTGGGATCGCCAAATGTCGTTGGCCGGAAGTAGGCGACTTCAAACTTCATGGCGATGCCGCCGCGTTTCGAGTTGTCTTCGAGCGTCTGACTGATGAATTTTAGGTAGTCGCCAAGAGTCGCGGGAAGCTTGGCTACGCTTTCCTGCTGCATCCAGCGACGAAGCATCTTTTCCTGTAGCGGAATGTAGACGCCCTCGTCGGGATTGCGCCCGGTTTCGCGCTCATTGTTGAACGGCCACATGAACGAATCGGCGAAGAAGACCCAGGCAAAGCGTTTTGGATCGAGATAGTCAGCCATCATGGCGCGGTTCGCGACCGAGCTTTCGATATTTATTTTGTCGAGAATCGAATCGAAGTAGGCCGTGCCCTTGAGCTCGTTCTTGAGGCTGTTCTTCTTATCGAGCAACCATTTCGCGTGCTCGGGTGAAAGATCGTTGTAGGGGTATCCGAAAAGCGCCTTCGCTGCTGCTGCTAATTCTGGATTGTCGTCGCGCGTTCGCAAAGCTTCGCTGAGATTCGGAGGAGCAGCCATGGCGTCAACGTCGGGATCGTCAGCATACCCGGGGTGAGCGTGGTGATCGAAGGCCGGAATCTTTTCGATCTGCGGCAGAAGCCGCTGGTAGATCTGCTGAACGTCCGGCCCCGGAAACGGCCGAGCCTGGGCTGCGCACAAACTGCTCACCGCTAACATGAATGCAATTCGAATAGCCAGTCGCATGGATATGCCTCGAAACAAGATTGCAAATTGCTGACGACTTTCCCACCGTATGAAGTCAGCGGACGGCCGCAGTGCCCTGCCAGGCTGTTGATACTTTCTCAATCCGTTCGACTGCCTCTTTCAAAGTGGCTGTGGAAGACGCGAATGAGAAACGAATGAAATCCTTGCCCGAGGGACCGAAAGCCGCGCCGGGAATGGCGGCGACGCCCGCATCCTCGAGCAGGATGCGGCACAGATCCTCGGCGCTCATCCCGGTGCGGGTAATATCGACCCAGGCGTAGAAGGCGCCATCGGGAGGGAGGCATCGGAAGCCAGGAACGCGATTCAGATCATTGGCGAACTGCTGCCGCCGTCGGGCGAACTCTCCCACCATGTGGGGCGTATTGCCTTCGCGATCACGGAGCGCGTCGATCGCTGCATATTGCGTGAACTCCGCGACGCAAGTGTATGTGTTAACCGCCATCATGTTCAGTGCCGGAACCACCTCAGGCGGAGCAACGGTATATCCCAGCCGCCATCCGGTCATGGCGAAGCTCTTGGAAAATCCGTCGATGATCAGCGTGCGCTCCGTCATTCCTGGGTAACGCAGCATCGACAAATATTCACCGCCATAAATAATGCGCGCGTAAATCTCATCCGACAGCACCCAGAGGTCGTGCTTAACTGCGAGTTCGGAGAGTGCACGCTGCACTGCGTCTGTATAGACCGTTCCTGTGGGGTTGCCGGGAGAGTTCGTCAAGAGCATGCGCGTGCGGGGCGTGATTTTGCGTGCGACCTCATCGGGATCGGGCTGGAAGCTATTGCGCGCCAAAAGCCTGAACGGCACGGGTACGGCTCCAAGGCCGAGAGTAATTGACGGGTATCCAGGGAATCCGGGATCCGGATAAAGGACTTCATCACCGGGTTCGAGCAACGCCATCATCGATTGGAAGAGCGCGATCTTACAGCCGGGAGCGATCACGATGTTAGCGGGCGAGACTTGAATACTCCGAGTGCGCGCGAGGTAGCTCGCGATTTCTTCGCGCAGCGCGGGAACGCCCGCAACCGCACAATAGCGGTCTTTCCCCTCTGCCAGTGCTTTCGCCGCTGAATCAATTACAGACTGGCCGGGATGGAAGTCGGGCTCTCCAAGCTCTAAGTGGATGATGGAACGGCCCTGGGCTTCGAGTTCCTTGGCCCGCGCGAAGACGGAAAGGGCTCCCTCTCCGCTCATGACTGACATTCGTGAAGCGATTGATCGCATGAATCTCCGAGAGCTGCGAGCTATGAGTTTCGAGCGACGTCGTTTGCTGTTAGCTCGAAGCTCATAGCTCACAGCTGTAATTCACAATCCTTTATACATACCGCCGTCGACGAGCACCGTCTGCCCGGTGATGTAAGACGCGCGTTCCGACGCCAGCCACACGATGGTTTCCGCCAGTTCGCGCGGGTCGCCTAGCCGTTTCAGCGGGGCGTCTGCGGCCCACGCATCAAAAATCTCTTGCTCGCTCTTACCTGTGGCTGCCGAACGCGCTTTGGCCAACTCCTTCAACCGATCTGTTGCCGTAAATCCGGGCCCCACATTGTTGACCAGGATTCCATCCTTGCCAAACTCATTTGCCAAGCTCTTCACCAATCCCACCACGGCCGCGCGGACCGCGTTCGAAAGCACAAGGTCAGGCACCGGCTGCTTGGTTGTGATCGATGTAATCGTGATGATCCGACCCCAATGCTTTTTCCGCATGTGGGGGATGACCTCGCGCGCGAAATAAACCGTGCTCAGGAAATTGGCGTCAATCGCCTTCTGCCAGTCTTCCAGCGTGGACGCGAGAAATCCTTTGGCTGGTGGACCTCCAGCATTGGTCACGCAGATATCAACGCTGCCGAACTTCGCTGCGACTGCTGCGACAAAATTGCTGACGGCGGCCGGATCCGTTACGTCAAATGCCTCCGTCAAGACGTCGACTTTATGCTGCCTCTTGATTTTTTCCGCACCGGCTTCAAGAGCTTTTTGATTGCGAGCGCACATGGCAACGCGGCAGCCTTCGGCAGCGAACGCTTCCGCGGTGGCGAGCCCCAGTCCCTGGCTGGACGCGGCTACCAAGACAACACGATCTTTCAGTCCCAAGTCCATAGTTTGGTGAATTGGGCATTATAAATGGTGCGCAGCGTGCTTTTGCTTGCCCCAGTGGAATCGCCGCCATTAGTCTTGAGGGTGAGGAAGCTATGAAACCGCGCAATCGCCGTTCAGAAACCGCTGCCGTCCACGGAGCGTCCGACTTCGAGAAGAAAAACGGTCCAGTCGTTCCGCCGATCTACCAGACATCGACCTTCGAGGTCGCGGACAACGATGAGCAAGTACAAGTAACATCGACCGACCGCTATTACACGCGGTGGGGCAATCCGACCATTACGCTGGCGGAGCAGACTCTGGCTGCGCTGGAAGGCACGGAAGGGGCGCGCACTTTCGCCTCAGGCATGGGAGCCATCACCACAACGCTGTTGGCGCTCCTCAAAGCCGGGGACCACATCGTTGCCCAACGCGACATCTACGGTGGCGTCACCAAATTTCTTTCGCAGTGGCTGCCGAAATTGGGCATTGAAACCACGTTCGTCGACACGACGAACTACGAACAACACGCGCGCGCGATCCGGCCAAACACAAAGATGCTCTATCTGGAATCGCCGACGAATCCTTCGTTATGTGTGGTCGACTTCAAGAAGACGGCGGCTTTGGCAAAGCAGCATGGCCTGGTCAGCATGGTCGACAGCACCTTTGGCACACCGATCAACCAGCATCCCGCGGAATACGGTATCGACCTGGTGATGCATTCGGGGACCAAGTATCTGAGCGGGCATGCCGATCTGACGTGCGGCGTGATATGCGGCCGGCAAGAATTAATGGATCAGCTTTGGGAGACGCGTACAACGCTCGGCAATTGCATGGATCCGCACGCGGCTTGGCTGCTGATTCGTGGCATGAAGACCGTCGCCGTTCGCGTGGCACGACAGAATGCGAATGCGCTGCGGGTCGCTGAATTCCTGGAGCAGCACTCTAAAGTGCGGCGCGTCTATTACCCGTTCTTGAAGAGCCACCCTCAATACGCGGTCGCGCGCGAGCAGATGAGTGGCGGCAGCGGCATGGTCACCTTCGAGGTCGAAGGCACGGGAGAGGATGCGCGCCGCGTCAGCGAGGCCATGCGCATGTTTACGCTGGCTACGAGCCTGGGTGGAGTTGAGTCGCTGGTGTCGATCCCGGTGCTCACTTCGCATGCGATGATCTCCGCCGAGCAGCGCGAAAAGATGGGTGTGACCGAACAGATGGTGCGCCTCTCGGTCGGGATCGAAAGCGCCGACGATCTGCTCGCCGACCTCGAACACGCCATGGAAGCCGTCGGAGCACGGGTAACGGTAGGTTCCGGGTCCCATTCCTGAACTCTTAGCTATTCCCTTTCGTAGCCGCGCAAAAAAGAACCCGGCCTCTCGCGAGGCCGGGTTTTCTAATCTGCTGACGGTCGCTCTAGAAGAGGACTTTCAGGCTGAACTGCAGGATGCGTGCGAGGTGGGCGTTGTTGATTTCGCCAAACGTCGCCCCACCCGGCCCAAGACAACTCGCGTCACCGGCCGAGTTATTCGGGCCCTGCGCACAAGTCATGGAAGCGGTGATACCGCCAGCTGTGCCTTCGATCGGAGCGAGCGAGAATTGAGTATGGTTGAAGACGTTGAACGCTTCCGCCCTGAACTCAATCGCCTTGCTCTCGGTGATCGCGAAGTGTTTGAAAATCCCCATATCAAAGTTGATGCGGGATGGATTACGGATATCGTTCCGTCCTGCATCTCCGAAGGTAAGGCCTTGCGGCAACGCGAATGCACCAGGGTTGATGCCGAACTTCGCGTAACTGGACGAGGAAACTTCGCTCGCCGGTGGGATACCGGAGGTCGAACTGCCAATCACGTCGGGGAATGAACCTGTTCCGACGCTATTGCCGACGCCGGCATTGTCTCCGTACGTCGTGCCGTTCGATACGGTCAGCGGCACGCCGGTTGCGAACGATTCGATACCAGACCACTCCCAACCACCGAGCAGCGAGTGGGTCACTCCAGGCTTCTTGAAGAACGGAAGATCGTAAACCCATCCGACGTTCAACATGTGCCGCTGGTCAAAGTTCGAACTCGCCCGCGTCAAGGTCGGATCGTAAGAGTTGACGAACGTGCTGTCGTAACGGTCCGAAGAATCGTCGATCGAATGGCTGTAGGTGTATGCAGCCGTCAGGTTTAAAGAACCCACGCTCTTGCGAGCGGATACCTGCAACGCGTTGTAGTTCGAGTTCGCCTGGTTTTCCAGACGGGTGATGGTGTGAATGCCGGGGAATGGCCGATATGGGTCGGCGCTGTTACCGCAAGCAACTGCCAGATTGTTGGCCCAGCCGCCAACCTGGGCTTTGCCATAGGTTGTTCCGCCACCTGGAGTCGCCGTAGCGATGCCAGTTGTGGCGTCGAGCGAGATTCCGTTGCAATCCGCGGATGTGATGGGTTGTCCCGGACCATAAGGATTCAGCGAGGCCGCCACCGGATACAGTTGGTTCATATCACGTTCCAGTCCGAGGTGGGTACCCTTGCTACCGACGTACGAAACAGTCATCACGCTGTGTCCGGCAAATTCATGCTGAACGTCCAAGTGCCACTGTTGCATGTACGGCCAGATGGCCGCGGTTGGAATTGACAGGAAGCTCGACGGGAAGGTCGGCGCTACTCCCGTCAATGCCGTATTCCCGATGTTGGCATAGCCCGGGATATTGTTCTGCGTCGAACTCTGCAACAGTGGTGACGTCTGTCCTTCCATTCCTTCTGTGTCAGCTTCGTTGCCGTTCGCGTGTTCGTAGAACATCCCATAACCACCGCGGATAGCCGTCTTGCCATCGCCAAACAGATCATAGGCAAAGCCGATACGCGGGGCAGGATTGAAGAGATGTCCCTTCAAGCAACCCGGGTTTGAATTGCCTGCGACGACCGCGGTGTATCCAGAGAAGTTGTACGTTCCACCGGGGCCGCCGCATTGCTCAAGGCCGAGCAGCGGGTTGCCAACTCCGGGGATGAGTGCGCCCGCGTTGCCGGTAATCGCGCCACTGACGTCAATCTGAGGCGCGGTGGAGGCGTTTGCCGCGTAAACTGCTGGATCCCAGTTGTAAGCGTGATGATACCGATCGCGGTAAGTTCCGAAGAGACTTACGCGAACGCCGAGGTTCAAGGTCAAACGATCGGTAACGCGCCAGTCATCCTGGAAGTAAGGCTCGACGATCTTGTAGCGGTTGTAGAACTTTAGCTGGTTGCTGCCCTGCGCAAAGCTCGCAATGTTTCCCATCAGGAGGTCGGCGAAGGCATTGCCCGTGCCCAGCGGAAGGCCAGTTCCGGGAACGGTGACACTGGCCGACGCTTTATCAAACGTCAGCGACCCATTCACCTGGACGCTGCTCAGTTCGTTCTTCTCAGCGGTCGCGACATAAGCACCAAACTGAAGATTGTGCCGTCCGACGATCTTCGTCATGTTGTCGCGATAGGTATAGGTCGGGTTGGAGTTGTACGGTCCTTCAGGCCAGATGCCGTCCGGATCGAGTTGAAAACCACCTCCATATGCCGGTCCGATGGAGGCGCCGACATTGATTGCCGGCAATTTTCCCCCTGCGCCGTTGTTGTACAGATATCCCATCGCGAATCCTGAAGGAAGCGCCCAATTGCCTTCCGACTTGAACGAGATGTGATCCGTCGTATAGCTGGCAACAAATTCGTTGAGCAGCGTAGGCGAAATGGTGCTGGTCAGACGCGCCACAAGGCTGATCCCAGGTCCGTTGAAGAATGTCTGGACTGTCGGGAAGGATGCGGAATCCCAGATTGGACCCGGCTCAAGCGTTGTCCATGAATCGTGGATGTACCGGAACGTCACGCGGTTGTGCTCGTTAATATTGTGATCAATGCGGAACAACTCTTCGCGCCAATTCGTCGGGAGCGATACGTTGGTGTTATAGATCGCCGCGCCCGGAGTATCGAGCGTTGGGTTCGGGATGAGGGGAAGTAACGCCGTCCCGGTTGCAGTGGGAGTGAGCTGATTCCCCGGGAAAGTCGTCCAGGTTTGAGTAATTGGATCCACCAATGTCGCACCGGGGCAATCCGGGAAATAAGTCGTGGTTTGCGTGGCATCACTCCGCTGGAAAGTCGTAACTCCCGCAGTTGCCGGACACAAATCCGAGAAATTTCCGGTTCGCTCGGCAGTGGACGGCACCGGCGTGTTGAAGCTCGCCGGAAGCCGATCTCGCCGCCATTCCTGAGACCAGAAGAAGAAGGTCTTCTCCTTTTTCTGATTGTAGAGACCGGGAATAAATACTGGACCGCCGATTGTGTAGCCGAAATCATTCTTCTTGTATGGGGCTACAACGCCCGTTCCGCCGGCCTCGGTGCTGTTGAAGTAGTTTTGCGCGTTGAACATGTCATTGCGCACAAACTCGTACGCATCGCCGTGGAATGACTTCGTTCCGCCTTTAGTCTCGACTTCGACCGTACCCGATCCGTTGCGGCCATACTGCGCGCCATAGTTCGAAGTCAGTACCTTGAACTCCGAGATCGCGTCGATGCTGGGATACACGTTCAGCGTTCCGTTGCTGCCGTTATCCATGTTGTCGCCGCCATCGAGTTCCCAGTTGTTGTACTCGGTGCGGCCGCCATTCATGCTGAACGAAACGCTTCCATTGATGCCGACGGATGGCTCGTCCTGTCCGGTCTGGTTACTCACGCCGGGAACGAGGCTGACTAGCGTCGTAAAGTTACGGCCATTGAGCTCGAGCTGGGTGATTTCTTTGCCCGTAACCGTGCCCGCCAACTCGGAGGATTGCGTCTCCACCTGGGCGACATTTTCGCCCTGAACGATCACTTCCGTGCTGATCGCTCCAACTTCGAGTGGCGCGTCGACGCGAGCCTTTTCTCCGACGTCGAGCTTCACGCCCCTGGCTTCATACTTCTTGAAGCCTGCGGCGGTGACGATAATGTCGTACGAACCCGGAGACAGCGCGGATTCGTTGTATTCGCCCGTTGAGTTGGATGTGGTCTGGCGCGTAATGCCGCGCTCAGGACTGGTGACGACGACGGTGGCTCCGGCAACCGCGGCCCCGCTGGGATCTTTCACGGTACCGGTGATCGAACCGGTTTGTGCCCAGGCGCCGGCGCACAGCATCAGGACTGACAACATCCCCAATAGCACACGAGAAGATTTCATGATCGCTCCGCAAGGCGCGGACGTATGCCCGCACCGATTTAGTCGGCTTTGCCGTTTTTCTTGCGAGCCTGTCAGCCAGGCTCGCGATTCGACACCAATTCCCGTTTGGTTGAGACCCTAGCGGGGACTATTAAAACGTATGAATAGTGCGTTTGTATGACATCGACTGTCAAGAAAAAACGACGCCCGGTGACCGGAATCACAGCATCTTGAACATCAATCCAGTCCGCACTGCATTTACGAAGGCACTCAGGAAACGCTGCCAGTCGATTCCCTGACCACCAGTTCTGGGGCGACTTTGCGATGGGTTGCTGCGATTTCGCGCTTTTCCAGCACGCCGTTGATCCCGTCAACCACGATGCCCACGGCGGAAGCTCCCATCGCTTCCATGGGCTGGCGAACCGTGGTCAGCGAGGGCGTGTAGATAGCGGAGGTAGCGACGTCGTCGAAGCCGATCACCGAGCATTGCTCCGGCACGCGAACTCCTGCCCGGGCCAGCGCCCGGATCGCCCCGAAGGCACTCATATCATCGAAAGCCAACAAAGCGGTAAAGGGACGTTTCTGGCGAATCAGATCTTCGGTGAGTTTGAAGCCAGACTCGAAGCTCGAAAGTGGATCGCGCGATTCGGGCAGGTCCATGATCAAACGCGAGTCGAACTCGAGGCCGCACTGTTTCGCACAATTGCGAATTCCCCGCCATCGCGGCGAACTATCGGTGAGCGCCTTCGGTCCGCGGATGAAGGCGATCTTCCGGTGTCCGAGCGAATGCAGGTGTTCGAGTGCGAGAAAGCCTCCCACCTCATTGTCGACAATCACTGAGCTGATCGAGTCGGTCTTGAGTTCGCATCCGATCATCGCGGTCGGAATGCTGCTTTTTTCCAGATCGCCGAGCAGGTTGATGTCGAGAAAGAGCCAGTTGGCGAGTACGATCAGCGCTTCGATGCGGCGGTCGAGCAGCATTTCGAGATAACGCTCGAATCGCCCGCGCTCGTTGTGAACGTCGGTCAGGATTGGAAGATAGGACGACTGATAAAGAGTGTTCTCGATACCTCGTAAAACCAGTGTGCAATATGGATCGGTCATGTCGAATACCATGACACCCACCGTGTGGCTGCGCTTGCTGCGCAAAGAGCGGGCGAACTGGTTGGGCCGATATCCCAGCTTCTGGGCGGCGCGCTCAATTCGTTTCTTTGTAACCGCAGGAATGTAGCGCGCCAGAGGCGCGTTATTCAGTACGATCGATACCGTGGTCGAGGAAAATCCGCTCTCCTTCGCCACATCGCGAATCGTCACCATGGCCAGGCCTTGCACCGGACGCGAAGTTAATAGTTCCGGAAAAATTGCGGAATACTCGCAGCGTCCGCACCAGCGCTTGAATTAAGAGCGAACACTGGCGGACACTACAGCAGAGAGTAATACGAGTGTCAAGCGCACGTATCACATCGCAATGTTTTGTTTTGTTTCTGCTTGCAGGCCTGCCATTCGCCGGCGCAGCAAGCCAGTCCTCGCCCGTTATGAACAAGAATGCGAGCCACTTGGAAGCACAAGCTGCCGATCCGGCGCAAATTTTTCAGCGTGGACAAGACGCTTTGTCTCGCGGACAACTCGACGATGCCGAACGCGATTTTCGCCAAGTGCTGCAGATCGATCCCAAATCCGGTGCCGCCTACGCCAATCTCGGCGTCGTCTATATGCGGAGCAGGCATTGGACAAAAGCTTTGGACGCTCTTCAAAACGCAGAGCACCTGATGCCGCAAGTCTCGGGCATCCGGCTGAACATCGGCCTGGCCTATTACCGGCAGAACGAATTCCTTAAGGCCATTCCGCCCCTCGAATCTGTAGTCCACGATCAGCCGGACGCACTGCAGCCTCGATACCTGCTTGGCTTGTGCTACTTCTTCGCGGATCGCTGGGCTGATGCCACCGAAACCCTCGAGCCTCTGTGGGCACAGGAATCCAGCCATTTGCCTTATCTGTATGTGCTTTCAAATGCTGCGCACCGCGCCGGCCAGAAGGATCTCGATGATCGCGCCACGGCGGAACTCGTCAAATTGGGCAATGACTCACCTGAGTACCATCTCTTCATCGGAAAATATCATCTCAATCTCGATCAATATGATCTGGCGATCGCCGATTTCGAAGCCGCAGCCAAGGCCGATCCCAAGCTGCCTTTCGTGCACTTCAATCTGGGATACGCGCATTTGAAGAAACAAGAATTGGCCGCGGCCCGGGACGAGTTCTTGAAAGATGCAGCCGTCGAACCCGACTTGGCGCTTAACTATGACGAACTTGGAGAGGTCTACTGGCTGATGCAGGACGACGCCAACGCGGAGAAAAGCTATCGCGAGGCAGTGCGCTTGGATGCGAACCTGGT
Organism: uncultured Acidobacteriota bacterium; assembly: GCA_963818115.1. GTDB lineage: Bacteria > Acidobacteriota > Terriglobia > Terriglobales > Acidobacteriaceae > Sulfotelmatobacter. Next base: position 108,678 of record CAWFQZ010000022.1, on the reverse strand, counting down.
GAACTCTCGTCTCGGACTGGCAAAAATTTACCAGCGTCAGCAGAAATATGCCGCGGCGCTGGCCGAGGCCGACGCAGCGGTCAAGGTTGATCCGGCACGCCCCGACGCCCACTACGTTCGTGGACAAGCATTGCTCCATCTGGGGCGCAAAGAGGAAGCAAAAAAGGAACTCGACGCCGCTGCCAAGTCGAGCAGTGACCGCGGCAAGCAATCGGAAGCAAACCCGCTTCCCTCTCCCGAACTGTTGCAGGATTCGCGGTGATACACTTACGGCGACCGCACGTTTCCCTTCAACAACAACCGCAATTTCGCCGCTCAAGCAGGAGGTAGACATCATGAAACGCTTACTGAAAATCGTCGCCATCGTAGTTGGTTTGCTGATTGTGGTTGTGATCGCGATTCCCTTCCTCATCGACGCGAACACCTTCCGGCCAAAGCTCGAATCCGAGCTGACGACAGCATTGGGACGCCAGACGAAAGTGGGCAATCTATCGCTCTCTCTGTTCTCCGGAAGCGTGGGAGCGGACGACATTTCAATCGCGGACGATCCGCAATTCAGCAAGAGTGCGTTTATTCAGGCAAAGTCGCTCAAGGTCGGCGTCGAGATGATGCCGCTGATTTTCTCGAAGACCCTGAACGTCACCGAACTCACCCTGAATGAACCAGAGATCAACCTGGTCAAATCGGAGAACGGCGAGAAGTGGAATTTTTCTAGCCTGGGAGGAAACAATCCTTCGAAACCTGCGACGCAGACTTCTGCTTCGAGCAGCAATCCGAACCTGTCAGTCGCCAAGCTCAATGTCGATAATGGCCGTCTCACGGTTTCGCAGGAAGGATCGTCGGCCAAGCCTCGTGTTTATGACAAAGTTAATGTGGAAGTTCAAAACTTCTCGTTCACTACTTCTTTCCCTTACCAGATGACGGCAGACCTGCCGGCTGGCGGCAGTATGAAACTGACTGGCCACGCGGGCCCAATCAATTCGGAGAACGCAGCAGCAACTCCGCTGGATGCGAAAATTTCCATTCAAAAAATGAATTTGGCAGCATCCGGATTTATTGACCCGGCGGCAGGCATTGCCGGCATCGCTGATCTCGACGGCTCGCTAACCTCCGACGGCCATGAAGCAAAAACGAATGGCACTCTCCATGTGACAGGATTACAGGTCGTCCAGAAGGGATCACCTGCGGGCAAGCCGGTCGATTTAACCTTTGCCGTCACCCACAACCTCGTCAAGGAAAATGGAGAAATCACACAGGGCGATGTCTCGATGGGCAAGGCGGTGGCCCATCTGACCGGATCGTATGACGCTCACGGAAAAGTAACTTCAGTGAATCTGAAGCTGAATGGACAAGGCATGCCGGTCGATGACCTCGAAGCCATGCTCCCCGCCGTCGGCGTCATATTACCTCCGAAGGCAACGCTCAAAGGCGGCAATCTGAACCTCACCATGGCGAGCGCCGGCCCTGTCGACAAGTTAGTAACTACAGGAACCGTGCGGATGGAGAACACGACTCTGGCGAACTTCGACCTGGGATCGAAACTGTCGGCCATCTCGGCTCTTTCCGGCAAGAATACCGGGAATGACACCACGATCCAGAACTTCAGCAGCGATGTACACATGGCGCCGGAGGGAACGCAGGCCAATAACATTAACCTCACCATCCCCGCTATCGGAGTGCTGACGGGCGGCGGAACCGTAAACCCTTCGAACCAACTTGCCTTTAAGATGAACGCGAATGTCGGAGGAATGGGCGTTCCGTTCGGCGTCACCGGCACAACCTCCGATCCCAAATTCACTCCTGACGTAAAAGGCCTGGCCACCGGGCTTCTGCAGAACGCTCTCGGGGGCAAGGGCAATACCAACCAGCAGAATCCCATCAACAACGTGATGGGGTTATTCAAGAAGAAGCAATAGACGGCAAGGGCCCCTTCCCCGATTTCCACCATGGTCGGCGGCAGAAACGCCGCGTTTTATGTATTTACTAATATGAATAACTATTTTATTATAGAGAAATCATGGCTGGTATCTCCGACACAATTACTGACGGCTTAACGCGTTACTCCATTGGCGAAAAACTCCGAACGCTGCGTTTGCGCAAGAGCATGGGCCTGGTCGAACTCGGCAAGCACACAGGGCTGTCTGCAGCCCTCCTTTCAAAACTCGAACGCGGAAAACTATTCCCGACGCTCCCGACTTTGTTGCGGATTGCCCTCGTGTTCGGGGTCGGGCTCGACTATTTCTTCACCGACGAACGAAAGCGGCGCGTGGTGAGCGTGGTGCGTCACGGCGAGCGCGTGCGATTTCCCGAACGCCCCGGAACGCAAGATGTCCAATATTTTTTCGAATGCCTCGACTACCGCGCTACGGAGCGCAAGTTAAGCGCTTTCCTCGCGGATTTTCAGGAAATCGCTCCGGAGAAACTCAAACCTCACCAGCATGCCGGGATCGAGTTTCTGTACGTGATCAAGGGATCGTTGGCGATCAAAATCGCCAGTGAGGAATTCGTTCTAGAGGCAGACGACGCGATTTATTTCGATTCGGCCGTCCAGCACAGCTATCGCCGCCAGGGCGCGAAACCGTGCATCGGCGTGATCGTCACCGTCCCGTAAGGCTTCAACAGACGGAAACGCCACCCGAACCTCGCCCCCTCAGCGCCGCGACCACCGGATGGGAATGGTAGTATGAAACATTCCGCGGGCATGATCGCATTTCCATGATTGCGTGACAGTCACGGCTGGAAGTGCGGTTCTGGCTCTTACGCTAAAATGGATCGCGGCCTGTTCGGGAGCATTCGAGTCGAGGTTTCTGCAACTTAGCGAAACCTGACGGCACGGCCGGGCAGCTTTTTTGTGGTCCCAGGAATCGAAGGTACTTGAAACCAAACCTGTTCATGTTGAACTCCCAGGGGTGTGAATCCAAGTTGAAACTCTGGACCGGTCGCACCGGCGCGTTGATCTGCGGCTTATTGCTTGCTTTTTCCGTCTTGCCAGCTTCCGCCCAAGTGGACTTCACTCTCTCTGCCACCGCTTTCAACCCAGCTGCCGTGTCCCCGGGTGGAACGTCTTCATCGAACATCACGGTCGTTACGAATACGGGATTCGTCGGGCCAGTTGCTCTGACCTGCGCGGTGACTGCATCCGTAACCATCCCTCCGGCGGACCTGCCGACCTGCACCATCAGCCCAACATCGCTAACGGCCTCCGGCGGATCTTCCGCGACTATCACCACCTCGGGCAATACTTCCACGATCGCGTATACCGTCGCCATCACGGGCACCGACGCCTCGGGAACGCAGACGCAGGACCTTCAGGTGACAGTCCTTTCGGTGACCCCGCAATACACGATCACGGTACAAACTCCCCTCTCACCGAGCAGCGTTGTTGCCGGCACGGGCGCTGAGGGAGTCATCACCATCAATCCGCTAGACGGTTACACGACGCCTTCAGGTGGATATATCACGCTGTATTGCGCCTCAATCACTCCCCTGGTCACGATCGCCCCCGTATGCACTTTTACCTATCCGGCGAATCAAAAGGGAATCCAAATCAATGGCGACACGCCAGTGACAGCAACACTGACGATCAATACTTTCGGCCCGATTCCTACCGGATCAGCCGCGCACCCTCGCAACTTTTACGCATTGTGGCTGTCTTTGCCGATGTTGGGGCTGATTTTCGTCGGCGCTGCAGCAAGCGGTAAGAAGTCGCGAAGGATTTGGGGAGTGTTGGGACTGTTCATCGTCAGCGGTGCCCTGCTTCTGCTTCCCGCCTGCAGCAACACCAACAGCACCGTGAACACAACGACGCCGAACGGAATCACTCCCGCGAACACCTACACGTTCACCATTGTCGGAGTCGATAGCAACGGCGTGGTTTCCAGCAATACGGGCGCTACGACGGGCGGCGGCCCTACCGTCAGTTTGACCGTGACGAAGCCAGCGTCATAATTCGCAACCGCGGCGTCACACTCTCTTGTGAAGAATATCGTGCGGTCGTTACGATGCGGCTTTGCGCGTTTGCCGCTCGATTTCTGCCGCTTGGTGCATGAGAACGTCCCGCAGCGAAACCAGTCCCTTGAGCTGTTTCCCATCTACGATCGGAAGATGACGGAACCCAAACTCGCGCATGATGAACAGGCATTCTTCAATGCTTTCATCGGCAGCCACCGCGCGGGGATTCGCAGTCATCACCTCGGATACCGCTGTCGTTCCCGGAGTACGGCCCACCGCGACCACGCGGTTCATAATGTCGCGCTCGGAGATAATTCCGACGAGTTCTCCATTGCGCATCACGGGAAGCGCACCCACGTTGTGCTCCATCATGTAGCGCGCGGCTTCCAGAACGGTGCGCGTGGCTTCCACGAAATAAAGTTTTCGGTCTTTTACCAGTTCGCGGAGAGTGCTCATGAGTAACTCCTTCGGCAATGGATAACTGCGGGCATAGCCAAACCCCAAGGCCAGCCTGCTGCGGTGGGCATTACTCTAACACAGGAAAACGCCGGATGACCGCATCCCGCAAGCTAAAAGAGATCCTTCGATTCGACCCGGCGAGGTCAGTGCGGCACAAGGTAATGCTCTTCCTCGAGTGACTCTTGCCCCGCATTTTCCACAATGAATTGAGCAAGGTCCGAAGAAACGAGTTGCTGCCGAATCGTGGGGACTGGCTTCGGCTTCTTTGCTGCCTTGGAATACTGCAGCAATGGCAGGAAAGGCAGCATCATCAGAAACACAACTCCCATCAGCCAAAAAGCTTCCACGAATGCCAGCATCGCGGCATGCTGTTGCACCATGCCATAAATGGCCGCAATCGATTTTCGCGAGGCCGTTGCGGCATCGGCGCCATGCACGTAGAAATTAGCTCTCAGCCCCTGCAACATTCTGTAGGTCTGTTCGCTTCCAGGGGTAATGTTCGCCACCAGATGGTTCTGGTGTACCTGCGAGCGGCGCGCGAGGAACGTCGTCATGAGCGCGATGCCCACGCTTCCGCCGATATTGCGCATCAGGTTAAAGATGCTCGTCGCATTGCCCATCTTGTCCGGCTGGATGCGTGACATCGCCAACGACATGAGCGGGATAAACAGGAAGCTCAATGCGACTCCCTGCAACACCTGAGCCCAGAAGATGTCCCAAAAGCCGGCGTAAAGATTGAGCCCGGACAGTTGGAACATCGAAAGCGACCCGAGCACGATTCCGACCGCGAGCAAACGACGCGGATCCGTCTTCGTCGTCAAATGACCCGCCAATGGCGTAAACAAAAGCGCTCCCAGACCTCGAGGGGACAATGCCATTCCCGAGTTATAGGCGGGATATCCCATCAGCGTCTGCAAATACAGAGGCAGCAGAACCAGGCTGGCGTAGAGAACGAATCCCAGCATGCTGATTAGAAAAACGCCCGCACTAAACGAACGATTCCGCAGCACCCGCAGATCGACAACAGGATGGTCCGTCATCATTTCCCGGACAATCAGAGCAACGATGCCGAAGATGCAAAGGCCCGTAAACGTGCGAATGTAATCCGACGAGAACCAATCCTTTCGCTGGCCGGTATCGAGCAGCACCTGCAGCGACCCAATGCCAAGCGCAAGAAATCCGATTCCCCAGAGATCAACTTTTCCCTCGCCGCGTTTCACGTAATGCGGGTCAAACACAAATCTGTTCATCAGAAACAACGAAAGAATGCCCACCGGAAGATTGAGATAGAAAATCCAGCGCCAGTTGTAATTATCGGTAATCCATCCTCCGAGAGTAGGACCAAGAATTGGCGCCAGCAAAATTCCAATTCCAAATGCCGCCATTGCATGTCCATGACGCTCTTTCGGAAATGCTTCGAGCAGGATTGCCTGCGCCAAAGGTTGAAGGCCGCCGCCAGTCAAACCTTGCAGCACGCGAAAGATGATCAATTGCGTCAGCGATGTCGCCAAGCCGCAGCAGAGCGACGTCAACGTGAATCCCGCAACGCAGGCCAATAGCAGGCGCTTCCGTCCGACGCGATTGGCGAGCCATCCGGAGATCGGCAGCACAATCGCATTCGACACCAGGTACGACGTCACGACCCACGTGCCTTCTTCGTTCGTGGCTGCAAGATTTCCTGAGATGTGCGGAATGGCGACGTTAACGACCGTCGTGTCGAGCACTTCCATGAACGTCGCCAGCATCACAGCGCAGGTGACGACCCACGGATTTACGGCGCGTTGTGGATTGGCATCCACCCGAGAAAAATCAGCGGAAAACTCCGCATCTTATGACACTCCAACTTTAGGAGGGGGTACTGGCCTGGTCGGTGATTCAGATCACATGAGGAAGTGAGTGGATAGAAACTTTGGGAATCGGCGAAACTTGCCGTGTCTCGCCGGCAGCATAGTTGCCGCCGGCAGAGACGCGCAAGTCAACCATCCATAACTTCTGCACTCTCTAGAAGCGGAACTGCGGACCGAACGTCACCCGCATATTGTTGTGCGCACCGCCATTGAAAAAGATGTCGTCGCCAATTTCAGCACGCAATCCAATCGGTCCAGCGAATGCTTCCACGCCGCCGCCCGGATATAGAGCGAAATAGGTCGCGCCACTCGCCAAGCCGACGCTGTTCGTGAAGCCCGCAGGCGGAGTCGCATTGGTCACCCCAAAATTATCGAATCCGACTTTGCCGGTCACGAATACGCGGAAAGGTCCGGACCCTGTCTGGAATTTTGGTCCGAAGAAACCGTGCAGAGTGCGCAGGCGCGACGTCACATTGGTGGTCGTAAGGCCATCGCTGAATGTGCTGGTGTAATCACGCTTGAAGTCGTATGCCATCTCCGCTTCAATCTGCACATTGGGAGTGATCCCGAACGCGGCGCGTCCGCCCAGTCCAATGAAGTTTCTGGTTGGGCCGGGATCCGACAGCCGATAGTAGTCAAGGAAACCGCCGATTTCGACGTGGTCCATATCGTGACTCTGGGCGACCATCATTGGCACTGCGAAAAACAGAGAGACAGCTAGCAAACTTAAACAACGTTTCATGGTTATCGTGCACTCCTGAAAAAGTTTTTCCCGCGCACACTTCTCCCCGTACACGGCGCAGGGTGAGCGGACTGCTGAGCGGCAGAATTACGAACTTAGATGCGACTCGACTACCGTGGGTTGGAGGCAAATGGCCCGTCGGAAGGGCACAGTGAGGCAATTCACAACAACGAAAACGGTGCGGATTCCTTCTCCCGCACGACCCAAACTTCTTTGCTGTGTTATGTAGATCTACTACTGAAGATGGTTCACGCGGAACGGCGTTGCATCCGCAGTGTCGCTGTCAAAACGGGGCGTCATTGACACCACAATATATTCACGCTCTTTGCTCTCGACATTTTCTCCGCGCAGCAGCATCTTGTCCTTCTGCAGGCGAAACTCCGCGCGCTCGCCGACGGAAAGCAGAACAGAATGTCTTTCGTTCCTCGGACGAATGCGATACGTGACGCGGTCGCTCTGCAGCACATACTCCTGACAAGTTTCGTTCGTGCCGCACTGCACCGACTCCATCTGCACGAGTGAGCCTGTCTGATAGGCCTTCGGGTCCTTCGCATAAGCTGCCGCAGCCAAGCTCAGCACAGCGCACAGAGTAAATTTGGAACGCATTCGATTCTCCCCAGAGAGCCAACACGCGGCAGCATCCGCGCAAAGCGGGAACGACAGCCTGACATGTATTGTCTATGCCGGGAAAGAAGAAAGCAGGTCACGGCAGTAATAGCCCGGAAGTTACTAGGAAGGGGTTGGTTTTTACCCTGTGAATCCCTGTGCCCCCTGTATTGGATCAGATTTTCAACGTTCGGTGACTTCTTCGAGAGTCTGAAAAAATGCAGGATAAGAGATCGCCGCCGACTCCGCGCCCGAGATAACAGTTTCTCCTGAAGCTCTCAGTCCCGCGACCGCGAATGCCATTGCTATCCGATGGTCGTCAAAAGAATCGAGGTCCGCGCCATGCAGAGATTGTCCGCCGGGAATCTTCAATCCATCCTCAAACTCTTCCACTTGCGCGCCCATCTTTCGCAGGTTCGTCGCGACGGCCGCAATGCGGTCCGATTCCTTTACGCGCAGTTCTTTCGCATCGCGCACTTCGATTCCCTGCTCTGTAAACGGAGCGATCGCCGCGAGCACCGGAATCTCGTCAATCAGCGCCGCCGAATCCCCGCCCGAGATTGTGGCCCCTTTCAACTTTCCGCCTTCGATCTGTAGCGATCCAACCAGCTCGCCGTTGATTTCATCGAGCTGCGTGACTGAGATCCGCAGCCCCATCTGCACGAGAATGTCGAGCAAGCGGGCGCGCGTGGGATTCATCAGTAGACTCGGCACCGTCAACTGCGAACTAGGAAACAAGGCGGCCGCGCACAGAAAAAATGCCGCGCTCGACAGATCGCCAGGAATGCGCGTCTCCACACCTCGTAGGCGCTGCCCTCCGCGAATGCGCACTTCGTTCCCAGCGCCAGCACTTTTTCGATCAAGGCGCGCCCCGAATGCCCGCAAGGCCACTTCGCCGTGATCGCGCGTTCGCAGAGGCTCCTCCACGCGCGTCTCGCCCTCCGCAAAAAGTCCAGCGAACAGCAAACAAGACTTCACTTGCGCGCTGGCCACGGGCATTTTGTAATCGATTGCCTTCAGCGAGCCGCCACTGATGCGTAGCGGTGGCTTGCCTTCCCGCGACGCAATCTGCGCTCCCATAGCGGAAAGCGGCTTGATCACGCGCTCCATAGGGCGGAGGGACAGCGACGCGTCACCGACCATTTCGCTGGTGAAAGGCTGGCCGGAAACGATCCCGCTCAACATCCGCATCGTCGAACCGGAGTTCCCGCAATCCAGCGCGCTCGACGGAGCCGTCAGCGACATCCCGCGACCCTGCACTTCAATTACGTTCTCGCCGTCCCGTTTTAGTTCCCACGTCACTCCGAGAGCGCGCATGCAGCGTAGCGTGCTGGCGCAATCGGCGCCCGTCGAATAATTCTCCAGGCGCGATGGCCCTTCAGCGATCCCGGCCAACATGGCGTAGCGATGCGAAATCGACTTGTCCCCCGGAAGCCGGACACTTCCCCGAATGTTGCGCGCCGGGCGCACTACTGCCTGTGACTCAGTTTTCATTCAATGATTAATATAGCGGATGGGAATGGCGGAATTCTTGATTGCTCTTCGCCCAACAATCAGGAATTAACAAACAACAATGGGTTTTTTCCTACGCAAGCGCCTTCGCTTCGGCCTTCGCCTCTCGCAAAACGTCAGCTGGAATTTCCTTTAAGGTCACGCCGAACTCAAACATCGGCGTCTCAACACCACGGCCCCAACGCGCAACTTCCCAGTGCGCGCGAATAAATTTCACATCGGAGTGCGCGCTCAAATCCAGAAGCAGCGGAGACTCGCCGACATAAAACTTCTGCGGAAACGCTACGACGGACTTCGCTCCCCAGGTCGCACCGTCAGCCGATCCGAAGATGCTCACGTCGAGCGATTCCTGCTCGATGATTTTCGTGATCGAGAGCGTGACCAGAAATGCCCGCTGAGACGCGCCGCTTACGTCGACTGCCAGACCATCACCCTTCACGCTGGCGACGGTTCCTGCGGGAACCAAAATTAATTCAGTTGTCATATCGCGCTGATTCTAACAAATCTCGTGTAACACTCGTGGTTGCATCGCCTCTGCGGACAGAGTTTGCGCCACGTCACGCAAAACGCTATTCCGACGGATGCGGCGCGGTAAATTCGCTGCAGCACGGTTTCTCAGCCGGCTTGAACTCCATCAGCTCAATCCGCGTCATGTCGGGGTCGAATACATTGAGCTGGTACTTGCCGTCACGCCCCATTTGCGAGTGCTCGTCGCCATGCGTCTTCCAGCCATGCGATTCGAGCAGCGCCTGGGCCTTTTTCATATCCACGACGCCGAAAGAGATGTGATTCATCACACCCGTGAGGTGTAGATCCGGATGCGCCGGCTGATTCAACATGTATTCCAACCAATCGGTACCATCCGGGACTTGCAGCGAGACCCAGTCAGTCTCGTTGTCCTTCATGCCTCCATGCCAATACGGACGGAACCCGAGCACTTCCAGATAGAAATGATCTTCGACAGCGCGATCGTGAACTAGAAAGCCGGCGTGGATCATGCGATGCGAAACCGCCGAGGCAGGCGGGGGCGCCACTTCTCCTTTGCCGTGCTCGACAAACTCGATGGGATGTCCCTCAGGATCGTGCGTCATAAAGCTCAGGCTATGGTCCGGCCTGCCCTCGATTTGAGTCGCCTTGATTTCCTTCGCGATCAGGTAGCGGCGCAGAGCGACGATGTTATCCGTTGTGAAAGCCACGTGATCCATGCGGTCAGTCGCTTTTGGATCCGGTGCGGGACTGTATCCGACCCATTGCACTCCGGCCATGTAGCGGACAATCTCTCCCGGTTCGACGGGATCCGCTGAGGCCAGTCCGAGAATGTCCCCATAAAGCTTTTTCACACCATCAGGCGAAGTTGTGTAAAAAGCAACGTGGTCGATACCGGTGATCCGCGGACGTTCGGCAGGATGAGACTGAGAAAAAGCACAGGCTGCAAATCCGACCAGTATGAAACCGAGAACTGGCGTTTTCATGGCGTGGTCAATTCTAGTGCAATGTCCTGCGCGCGCGTCAGCAATCTTCGGGTCTCCGATAAGACTGAGTTCGCTTCAGCTTTGCAGTTTCCTGGTGCAGCGCATTCGTGGTTTCGGCGATGAAGCGTCCAATTGAGACCAATTCTTTTTCGCTGTAACGACTGCGGATCTCTGCCATGGAGTGCCCCAGAGACTGAAAGATTGGCACCACTCGTTCCTTCAGGGCTTGGACCGCGATGGGTTGCACGATCACGCTGCGTCGATCCGACGGATGGGGTTCGCGGCGCACATATCCTGTCCGTTCCAACCGATCCACAATGCCGGTGATCGCTCCGGTTGTGAATCCCGACAGTTCCGCCAGACGGCTTGCCGTGGATGCTCCGTGCAGGTCCAGCAGTCCCAGACATTTCCACTCGGCCGCGCTCATCCCCAGATGCGAAGCTACGGCCTCGTGAAAAAAGATCACCGCATTACTGAGTTCCCGACCCATCAGATCTTGGGGGGCATGCGAAGGTTTTTGGGCGATCTTTTTACTTGCCATATATCTTATATCTAAGATACTCTCCACTAAGATTATTTTATCAGAGCGCCGTATGAACAGCTCAGGAGCGGAACCGCAACCCTCGCCACACTACCGCGGGCCCATCGTTTCCTTGCTGCTCCTGGCTCCGCTTATTTCCGAAGTAATCTACGGCGCAACGCGTCTGAGCACAATCTTCGTCCTGGTCCCGGAGATCTTAACCTGGGGATGCGCGGCGCTGCTCATCCGCGAATTCGTCCGTCGCTGGAACAAGGGCTGGCCCAGCATGCTATTGCTCGGATTGGCGCTGGCCGTGGCCGAGGAATGGATCATTCAACAGACATCAATCGCTCCGCTCATTGGCCTGGCTAAGACAGCCTACGGCCGTGTCTGGGGCGTGAACTTGGTTTACTTTCTCTGGGCTCTGGGCTACGAGAGTGTGTGGGTCGTCCTGATTCCGATTCAGCTTACAGAACTGCTCTTTCCCATGCGGCGAGCCAGCCCGTGGTTGCGAACGCGCGGGCTGATCCTCACGAGTATTGCATTCCTGTTGGGGGCATTCATGGCGTGGTATGGATGGACGCAACGAGCACGCATCATGATCTTCCACATGCCGCCTTACACCCCGCCTCGGTCCTTTCTCCTGGGCGCATTTGTAACCATTGTCGCGCTGGTATTCGCCGCATATACCTTTCCTTCGTCGTCTTCGCGAAAGGGTACAGTTCCATCGCCGTGGATCGTCCTTATCGCAGCCACACTGCTTGGAACTCCCTGGGCGGCATTTGTTCTCTTCGGATTTGGCTCCTTCCCTGCAATTCAATACCAATATGCGCTAGCCGCAGGAATTGCATGGTGCATTCTGACCTTCAGCCTTTTCGCGCGCTGGACATCTTGCCAGCATTGGAGTGACCGACAACGTCTCGCGGTCACGCTAGGAGGCACGCTTGCCTGCTCCCTCGGAGGATTTATCGTATTTAAAATCGGTGGCGCGCTCTGCATCGATTGGATCGGCAAAACTGTCATCGACGGAATCGCAGTTCTTTGGTTAGGCTCACTCGGCCGGAAGCTTCAGCGCCGTCTCCCTTAAACCGCCGCATCCAGAAATTGGCGCAGAATCCTATGGGCGAGCTCGGGCTGCTCCCACGGCGAATAGTGCCCCGCCCGCGGAATGACGCGGACCTCGCTGCCGGCAATATGCTGATGCATCAACTGTGCTTCATTCACGCCCGTCATCGGATCTTCATCGCCTGTGACAAGTAATGTGGGTACGTTGATCGTCTTTAGCGTCTCTACGGAATCGGGCCGCTCGGCCATGCCGCGCTGCACTTGGGCGACGTCGTCCGGCAACATCTTCCGCATCATCCGCAGAGCGCCCTGCACCAGGTCGGGCCGCGTTTCGCGCGTCGTCCGACCAAGCACGCGTTGCACCATCGTTTCGAAGAAAGGTTCAGTGCCGCGCTCAACCACATCTTTCGCAGCCTGCAGGCGCCCGGCGCGAGCGTCGTCATTATCGGCGGGAGCTTTTGTGTTGCAGAACCCTAGCGCCGCGATGCGCCCACGATACTTCCGCCACAGTTCGAAGATCGCATATCCCCCAATCGAAACTCCGATAACCGGGGCGCGGCCCACATCGGCATCGTCCATGACACGGATGATGTCGGCAGCGTGCTTCTCCATCGTGGCCGGCCCTTCGCCGACCCCTGATTCTCCATGTCCCCGCAGGTCAGGCAGGATTAACCGATAGCGCGTGGCGAGCGACTCCGCGACAGGGAGCCAGAATTCATGATGAACGGGAAAGGGATGCAGCAGGATTACTGGACGGCCTTCGCCCAGCACCCAATAGGAAATTTCAGCATCACTGCTTTTGATCCGACGGGAGGAGATTGACTCCATCCCAGGATTAAATCACAACGCGCCTATGGGTTCGTTACCTGTTGCGCTCCGATCGGCGGCGCTGGCAACAGAAGTGGCTCTTCCGGCATGATGACCCAGGCGATAGGATACGACAGGAAGCCGATCACGGTCATACACGCCACAATCAGCCAAACGACCCGCACTAGCGTTACATCGATGTCGAAATACTCCGAGAATCCGAGGCACACGCCGGCGACCTTGCGTCCCAACCGCGGACGAATCAGCTTTCGGCGCGCGAGTGTGGCTCCGACCCGGACGCCGCAATAGGCACAAACCACCGCATCGTCTTGAATTACTTTGCCGCAGTAGTTGCAGTACATGGCTCCGCCCTCATCTGACAATACGTTCTGCCCGGCCGAAAGTTCCCTTCATTCCCGATATGCCTCTTTGATGTAGCGCCGCGCCTGGTCCGCAGGACCGGTATTCGCATTCCCGGCCAGTACCGTCTCATACCTTTTCATCGCCAGATCCCGCTTCTGCAACAGGTCATACATCTCTCCCGCAGCCAGGTTCGCCCTTTGCAGGATATCGGGATCCGGGTTCGGAGCCTGGTTCACCAACTCATATGCCGACGCCGCCCCGGACAGATCTTTCTTGCTGCGCAGCAACTCCCCCAACCCCCACGCTGCCAATTCGTAATGGAGAGTGCCGTACTTCCCTTCGCGCCCGTTTTGCCAGACTTTGCGGTACTCCGCTTCGGCCTCCGGAAGCCGACCTGCGGCCCTCTCCAGGTTCGCCACCTCTGTGGGGAACAAATGATTCTTGGGATACTTCGCCGTCAGCTCGTTCATGTAGCCGAGCGCCTCGTCATACAGGTGCTCCCGGCGCAAAAACAGCGTCAGGACGACTTTTGCGTCCTCCGCATTCTCGCCATCACTCTTGGCCACATCGCGAAGGTAGTCCAGCCCTTTCTCCTTTGACCCGCTTAGCCCGGCGATCGCCGCCGCCACCTTGACGCTCCAAGGCAGGGTCCCGACGACGAAGTTATGCGTTCCCACAACCAGCTTCGCGTCCACAAATTGCGGATCGAGCTCTAGCACGCGCTCGTGATCGTGGCGCGCGCCCACGGCATTCCGGAGCGCCGAAAACCATGCCCGCTCGATCAAGCCGGTGTAGACCGAAAACTGTGCCCGCGTCACTCCTCGGCAATAGAGCGCATTGATGTTATTCGGATCGGCCCTCAGTTGCTGCTCTTCCAGTTCTTCGGCGCGTCGTACCAGGCTCTTGATCCGATCCTTGATGGCCGGATCGGTCGGCCGCGGCGTCCTTCCAATAAAGCTATCGTTGGCGTAATCCCCGGTATTCATCGCCCCAGTGTCGTATAGATCGCGCATCAGGACCGCGGTCAGCAGATGGTTGATCGCGAAAGGATCGTCCGGATGCTTCTCGACCACCTTTTCAAACTCCTGCGTCGCCCTGTCGTACTCCATATTGTAGAAATGATCGAACGCAGCCTCGCTCTGCGGGTCACGCGCTGCAGCGTGAATAACCTTAGAAGCGGGCTGCGATTGCGCTATAGCCGACAGGCAGGACGCGAAGAACAGGGCAGCAACAAGAAGGGATCGGGGGCAACACGAAGATTTCATCCAGGAACTCAACTGGTACGGAGTCAGAACCGATAAAGCTAGTCTAAACGAACTCCGGCTGAGAAGTTTGGTACTGCGGCCGCTGTCACTCTTACGACCTGCTGCCAGAACCAAGAAGGTCAAGTATGTGCCCTTCCCGCTACCTGTTATTCATCCTTCCTGTGCCTATACTTTTCACAGTTAGAACTGATCAAGTGCGGGGGACTCGTATGACCATCACTGCGCGCTGCTGCCGAATGGAGCTCGGTGGATTCTGTCGCGCACGGCAGAGACGCTGCAGGATTCGTCTCTCCGATGAGAAGTAGTGGGACCCGGTCATAGCGTCTTCCGCACCTTTTCAGCTCTCGTCCCAGGCCCCTCGGATGTCGCTGAACCTTTGTAACTGACGCATCTTTACTCGCTTGGACACGTAATAATTGCCGCGTCCAGCATCTCCACGAGGATGTGGATTCTTGTTAACTAATTGTAAAATAGGGCGTTAGGGGCGAACGTGATTTGGTGGTTGGAATGCCATTAGAGGTTTATCCAAGGTAGGAATCTGTTATGGCAGAAGTAGTACAAACCACGCAGCAAGAGTTTTGGCGTCCACCCTCCCCGTTGATCGGAGACGGTGAGACGGTTATCTCGTCCATCTCCACGATGGCGGAAGCATGCGCTCGCTGCGGCACTGAGTTCCTATCCGGTTCGCATTTCTGCCATAGCTGCGGAGTGCGTCGTCCAGAAGCTATGAGCGCCGCTACTAAAGCTGACGCCGCCGCCCTAGCCCACATATGGGAACAGACAGTGGAGGGGACGCGCGTCCTCTTCAGCCGCTGGAACCGAATCCAATTCCCATCGTGGCTGCACTATCTGCATTTTCACGAGATCAAGAATCAGGTCGGCCTCTCGACCGCGTCCCTGATCGCCTTTGTCCTTGGTTTGGGATGTGTCGCCGGAGCCCTTTTGGTTGGACTTCTCAACGCCAGGACACTGATCGATTGGCAGGCAATTCAGTTCTACCGCGCCGAGTGGCTGCTCGCAGCGACCGCTGCCTTTGTCGCCGGAATTCTGCTAAAGAAACAGGTTTCCGAAGACAACGACGACTAGCTCGATTCGCTTCCCGACCCCGCAGCCCGCCTTTGCTGATTCATCCTGTAGAGATGGTTGACGGGACCCGTTCCCTTGCCGATCGCCTGTCCGTTTGAAATCGCTGCCGTGACGTAGGTCTTGGCCAGTAAGGCCGCCTCAGCCAATCCCCTCTCCAGAGCTAAGTGGCAAGTCATGGCAGTCGCAAAGGCGCAACCCGTGCCGTGCGTCGAACTCGACTTCTGCCGCTCCGCCTTGAAGATTTCCTGCTCGATCCCACGCTTCGTCTGGAAGCTCAACAGATCGATCGCCTTTTCGAGATGCCCTCCGGTGATC
This sequence comes from uncultured Acidobacteriota bacterium, assembly GCA_963818115.1. Taxonomy (GTDB): domain Bacteria; phylum Acidobacteriota; class Terriglobia; order Terriglobales; family Acidobacteriaceae; genus Sulfotelmatobacter. The sequence continues at coordinate 92,668 of CAWFQZ010000022.1, read as the reverse complement.
ACCACGGCCGACGCGCCCATCTCGTGGAATTTCGCGGCCGCAGTTCGCATCTCTTCCAGATCCTTTACCTTGATTCCGGTGATGATCGCCGCTTCGTCCACATTCGGCGTCACAACATCAGCCAATGGTAAAAGGCGCTCGACTAACACTTTGATTCCACCGTTATCCAGCAGGTCAGCGCCGGAAGAAGACTTCAGAACCGGGTCCAAGACCACATTCATAAATCGGCCCTTGCCAGCTCTTGCCGCCCGGCCATTCGTACCAGCGGACAGGAAGTCTGCCACCGCCTTCGCCACTTTGCCCGATCCAAGCATGCCGATGTGAATTGCGGCGACCTCGACATCCCCCACCAGTTCCTCCAGGGTCTCGCTTACCAGTGCCGGATCAGACGCTTCCACGCGTCTCACCCCGGCCGTGGACTGCACGGTCATCGCCGTAATGCAGCTGACGCCATAGCAACCGTGGGCGGCGATCGTTTTGATATCAGCGGTCACACCGGCCCCGGACGACGGGTCGAAACCGGCGATGGTCAATACGATGGGTGGTTTTTCTGGCATTACGCTCCGTGATGAACGAATCCGATAGTACCCCGGATTCAGCCCCAAGATCTCACATCGGCGGCTGAAGAAGTTACCTTTGCACCGTACTGTCCGAAAAAACTTCGACACGCAAGTGCCGGGTCACTCGCGTAAATACATGATTCCATGCATGTTACAATCCTGCCTTGGGTAAGCCATTGATTCCAGTCATCTTGTAAATTCTACCTTGTCACGTCCGTCGTGCTATTTACGCTTTAGTAAATGCGTAAGCATCCCCAAACAAAGGGGGTTCCGCTGATTACCATTCATTAGAAAGGGGTTACGTAAGGCTTCGATTACTATGCCGTCATCGTCCGACCGGCCATTTCGCCTTGACACCCGTTTGGCACGCCGATAGCATCTACAAACTGCGACAAGGTACTAGCCTTAAGGCCAAGGGCACTTTTGAGTATGCGAGGAGAACTGAATGCGAAGACGTATAGCTCATGGACTGGCGATTGCTTTTCTGATCGTCGGCCTGGGAGCGGCTCAGGGACCGAACATCTCGGAGGCGAAACCGGCTCCAAGTAGTTCTGTTCAGGCAAGATCCGTAGTCCGCCAACAGGTCGGCAAGACAAAACCTTATCAGGTAGGAACAGCCTCCTGGTACGGAGAGAACTTTGAAGGAAAACCCACGGCTAGCGGCGAACCGTACGAAATGTACGATATGACCGCCGCACACCTGACGCTTCCCATAGGAAGCTACGTGAAGGTGACGAACCTTCATAACGGTAAAGCCGTAGTCGTCCGGGTCAATGACCGTGGACCGGTGGTCCCGGGTCGAATCATCGACCTGTCCTACGGTGCTGCCCAAGCTCTGCAATTCCGCCATCGCGGACTGCAGCGTGTCCGTCTGGATCTGGTTGCCGCCAACCAGCAGAAAGCTCTGTATCAGACGGTCGCCTATAACCATCCCCCTGTAGCGCAACTCCCGTAAAACTGTTTAGACTGGTCCGGATGGGTTCTCTGCCAAACCTCATCCGGAACGAAAGTCCCGTTCTCCGCGGCAATGATCCGCGGGAACGGTTGATTGTTGCGCTCGACGTTTCAACCGCTGCCGCCGCACAGAAGATTGTGGCGGCAGTGGGCGACTCTGCCCTGACCTACAAAGTCGGGATGCAGCTCTATACCGCCGTGGGACCCCAAGTAGTGCAGGATCTCGTTGCTTCCGGTCGCCGCGTCTTTCTCGACCTGAAGTATCACGACATCCCCAACACCGTGGGGTCGGCTGTCGCCGAAGCTGCGAAGCTCGGTGTCAGCATGCTGACGGTGCACGCAGCCGGCAGCAGCAAGATGCTACGGGCTGCTGTAGACGCGGCGGGAGCTCGGCCTGACCTGATCATCCTCGCGGTCACCGTGCTCACCAGCATGGATGGCAGCGATCTCGAAAAAATAGGCCTGCCGAACTCCGTCGAAGAGAGCGTCGTTCGTCTCGCCAATCTCGCTCTCGATAACGGATGCCAGGGGATCGTCACCTCGGCCAGAGAAGCACGCGCAGTCCGCGCCAAACTCGGAGACAGCTTCGCGATTGTCACCCCTGGCGTGCGTCCGGCCGGAACGAGCGTCGGAGATCAAGTCCGCGTCGTCACACCAGCGCAGGCGATCGCCGCCGGCGCGACCCACATCGTAGTAGGCCGCCCCATCACCGAAGCCCCAGATCCCGCCGCCGAAGCCAGGTCCATCCTCCAGCAAATGGCCGTGTAGTCCAAGATAATCGAAGTAGAGGCGGACGCCACGTCCGCCCTGAGGCGCAAAACGCCGAGTAAACCCGCCAACGCCCCCAAGCTCTATCATTCAGACCGCAGGGACGAATCCGCTGTCCGCCTCCAACCACAAAAAACCGGAGTCAGAATGCGCAAGCATCCCAACTCCGGCAACTCGAAACCTGAAACTCTCCTTTACAGCTTCTCGAAAAACTCACACCCCGAGCACGAGATATAGATCCCGCCCGGAACGCCGCGCTCGCGGTCTTTCACGCGCTTCACAATCCGCGTCGGCTTGCCGCACTTCGGGCAATCCGTGCTCTTGGTCGTATCCATAACCTTCTTGCGGTCAGCTGTCTTTGCGATCTTTGCGCCTACTGCCATGATTCATTCTCCTGATGTCCTGAATATTTGCGCAGCACAATTCGCGGCTCTGCCGCGAATGCCTGTGGATGGGATTTTGCGAAATCTCGGCCCGGAACAACCTGGGATCCACGCTGGAAGATTCGAAGCTGCGTCTGAATGCTCTTCCGCCGCTCTTGATTTTACACGAACGACGTAGCCGCGGACGCGTTCGTCCGCGGTTCCTGGCCCGAAGCGTGTAAGCGAGAATATGAAGACAGCTTCAAGTAGAGCGGGTGCCCCATTTCCGGCCGCCTTTGCCGGAAGTGGGGATTTTCCTCGAAGGCACTGCACCGATTGAATTCCCACCCGGCTTTTTCCACAGACAGCTCGAAAATATTCATCGTTGATGTGACGAACGACCTTTACTGAGGATATAGAAAGCAGACAATGAAAGCGTGACTCAGCGCTCAACGTCAATTTGGAGGTCAGTGCCTAAGACCAGGTTCGCAGAAATCGAAGCACAAAGCGAAGCTAACCCCTTATTTTCGAATATTTTACCCGCAAGCCATTCCGAATCAATATTTTGCGAGGAAGAAATGGCGCGTCGTCCCGTAACTTTCATGAAATCAATATTTTAGCGATTTGGATAAAAAACTGGAATGGGGGTTATGTCACCATCTGACCAAAACTCGTCGAGCAGACTCACCCTCGGCCCGGTCTTACAAACGATTCTGTTCACCCTGATAGTCCCCGGCACAGTCGCGATTTTGGTACCCCGCTGGCTGCTCGGCGGATTCCGAACTCCCCAGAATCGGCTCCTGACGTGGTTCGGCGCAGTAGTCTTCACTCTCGGCGCAGCCATTTATTTCCGTTGCGCGTGGGAATTCGCGGTTCGCGGTCTCGGCACGCCGGCGCCGATCGCACCGACGAAATATCTCGTCACCACTGCGCTGCATCGCTACATTCGCAATCCGATGTATGTCGGGGTCGCGCTGGCCATTCTCGGAGAAGCCGCACTCTTTCACTCGCTTCATGTAGCCGAGTACGCCGCGTGCATGCTCGCAACGGCTCATCTCTTCGTCGTCTTCTACGAGGAACCGACGCTGCATCGCCAGTTCGGCGAATCGTATGACGAATACCGCCGCTCCGTCCCGCGATGGATCCCGAGATTTCGATGATCCTGGCTTCGATGCGAGACCGGCGTCATTCTGAGCGAAGCCGCTTTTCCGGTGGAGCGAAGAACCTGGCGTGCATCCACTTCGCGCTTTCCTGCGCCATGCGGTTTGACCCCGCTTCCCTGCCCCTGCTACCGTCGTATGTTTGCCTTCCGGTTCGCGGCCCGTTCTGCTTTGCGGCAAACCAGACTCTGGTCAATCCCCCGGGTCCGGGGCTACTTCTTAGCTACGGAGACTTTTATGCCTGCCATTAAATTTCGCGGTGTTGATTTCATCCAATACGACTCTCTGCTGACCGACGAAGAACGACTCGTCCGCGACACCACGCGCCAGTTCATCGAAGACAACCTGATTCCCATCATCGAAGAGTGCAATCGCGCCGGGCGCTTTCCGCGTGAGCTCGTCAAACCGATGGCAGACCTCGGCTTCTTTGGCGCGTCGCTCAAGGGATATGGCTGCGCCGGCATGGGTAATGTCGAATACGGCTTGATGACGCAGGAACTCGAGCGCGGCGACTCCGGTGTGCGCAGCTTCGTCAGCGTGCAGTCCGGTCTTTGCATGTATCCGATCTACGAGTTCGGCAGCGACGAGCAAAAAGACACGTGGCTTCCGCCGATGCAAAAAGGTGAAAAGCTTGGCTGCTTCGGATTGACCGAGCCCGACTTCGGATCGAATCCCGGCGGCATGCGCACCCGCGCACGTAAAGTCGGCAATGAGTACGTCATCAACGGCGAGAAGATGTGGATCACCTCCGGTACCATCGCCGACGTTGCCATCATCTGGGCGAAGGTCGAAGACGAGAAGGATCGCGTGCGCGGATTTCTCGTCGAAACAGATCGGCCCGGCTTCAAGGCCAATGACATTCACGGCAAGTGGTCGCTGCGCGCGTCAGTGACTTCGGGCTTGTCGCTGCAGGACGTGCGCGTGCCTGAATCGAATCTCTTGCCGAAAAGCGGAGGCCTGCGCTCTCCGCTGATGTGCCTCAATCAAGCTCGCTACGGCATTGCGTGGGGAGCCGTTGGCGCAGCGATGTCGTGCTACGACTGCGCCTTGCAATACGCTCTGCTGCGCAAGCAGTGGCGCGATCAACCCATCGCCTCACATCAACTCGTGCAAGACAAACTGACGTGGATGATCAGCGAGATCACGAAAGCCCAACTGCTCGTCCTTCAGGTTGGACGATTGAAAGATGCCGGCAAAGTTGAGCACCAGCATATCTCGATGGCGAAACGGAACAACGTCTGGATGGCCCTCGAGTGCGCCCGGCTGTCGCGCGACATTCTTGGCGCGAACGGCGTGGCTGACGACTATCCGATCATGCGCCACCTGATGAATCTGGAGTCGGTGAAAACCTACGAAGGCACGCACGACGTGCACTCGTTAATCATCGGCCAGAGCATCACCGGCATCGACGCGTTCTAGAACTAGATCATGAGGGACAACCGCCTCGGCTGCCGGTCGCGCGAACTCGACTTTGATGTGTAATGACGCCAGAGAAACAACGTCGCCTTGCAAGGGCAGTCGGATTTTTATCAGGTCTGCTGGCCTGCCTTGATGCACTGCGGGACGCGAGCGTCTACTGGCCGCCGGACGCAGCCTGGCAAGCTCTCAGGCACGTACAGAGACTGGAACTCGGCGGAGGCATCGCGCTGATCTTAGTGACATTCATCGTGTCGATCGCACTCAGGAAATAAGCATGAATCGCAGCGCTAGCCGTACATCTCTTCCAGCAGTTCGTAGGCTCGGCGCAGATGGGGAACGACGATGCTTCCTCCCACAACCAGCGCTACATTCAACGACTCTTCCTGCTCCACGCGGGTCACACCCAGCCGGTACGCCTGAATCGCGTGATAGAAAATGCAGTCGTCGCAGCGCAACACCGCTGATGCCACCAGTCCCATCAATTCTTTTGTCTTCGATGGAAGCGCGCCTTCGAGGTACGTGTTGTGGTCGATGTTGTAAAACCGTTTGACCAGAAAATTGTTGGCCTTGTCGACATTACCGTTCAGACGTTCCCGGGTGTCGAGGAAGCGACGAGCGATCTCGCTCTTCTCCGCGACATATTTTTCCGTAAAGAGGTACGTCGGCTCCTTGCGCTCTTGCGTGCGCTCCGCTGGCGCTGCTTGCCCATTTGTGGTTGTGGTCATGGGCAAATACTAGCAGAGAACTTTGCCAGCTCGCGGAGATCAGGCGGTGGGTTTGTCTTTCATCGGAGCGACCGCCAGGAAATCTTCGGCGAAGCGGTACGCATAATTTTCAAGCAGAGCCGGAATGCGCAGTGGGTCGGATGACTTCAGAACTAGCCCAGCGTGATGGTGTTTCTTGATTCGCTGAACGACTTCGGGATCGTTGTACGCGGAGGTGTCCGGCTCTTCTTGTTTGGCTAGCGACAGAATCACTCCCGCATAGTTCTCTCGGACCGACGGTAGCTTGTAACTGCCATCGCCGCCGGAAATCTCGATCCGTGCCCATTCGCGCCAGAGATTGAGTCCGGTCGCGGTCTCAACCATCTCGTTGATGAACGCACCACCGACGCGCGCGGCGCATTCGAGGAAGTAAAAATGTCCGTCGGAATGCGCGCGGATAAATTCCGCGTGCGAGACGCCTCGCAGCAGGCCTAGAGCCGCAATCAGATCCTGATTGATTTTTCGCAGCGCCGAATCTTCTTCGCCTCCACGGGGCACGGTGAAGGTTGTGAACACCCCGCCGTGCGCCACGTTCATCGGCGGCTTGCCATACTTACTGACGTTGGAGAAGACGATTTCGTTCTCGGAAACCACCGAATCCACGTGGTACACATCGCCGGGAACGAACTTCTCGATCAGATAGGTGGACTGCTTGTCGCCGAGTTGATCAAGCATCGGCCACAGTTCGTCAGGAGAATTGAATTTTTTGATACCGATCGCCGAGGCCTCCTGGCGAGGTTTGAGCACCCAAGGACCGGGAACGTGATCGACGTAGTAGCGAATGTCGTCATGGTTCACGACCGGTACGAAATCAGGCACTCGCACGTGACGCTCGAGGGCGCGCATCCGCATCGCCAGCTTGTCGCGGAAGTAACGCATCGTGGTGAGGCCCATGCCGGGAATGCGGAGATGCTCTCGGAGAGTTGCTGCGGTCTCCATATCGAACTCGTCTAGCGCGACGATGCGGTCGATCTTCTTCCCGCGAGCCAGGTGAGAGACAGCCTGAACGATATCGGAGATCGGAATTTCCTCGGGCAGGTAGAACGTGTCGTCGAGACTCTCGCGCGGCCAGTCAGCATCCTTCAACTTCTCCGCCGTCAGCAGGATGACGCTGCAGCCCTGGCGCTTGCACTCGCGCATGAACTCCTGACCCTTTTCGTAGGTCGTGATGCAGAGGAAAGTAAGCGGGGTTGGCATCGAAGTCGGTCCGAATCAGGGTAGGAGGATACCACGCCGAACCGGAACGATCGTATCGGATGCAATGAACAAAATCGATTCGGTGAATCCCGTATTTTCATTCGGATTGCGGTTGCGCTATAGTCTCAACCCGGCGCGCAAGGACTCGATGGCGCAGGGAGATCGAATGGGAACGCAGACTCGTCCGGAAGGCAAGGCCCGGCTCTATGGGGAGAACATCGAAAGCGACTTGGCCTCACGGTTTCTGAAAGTCGTTGAGGTCGCGGCGATCGCATCGGCGCGAACCATGGGACAAGGCGAGCGCAAGCTCAGCGACCATGTCGCTACCGAAGCCATGCGCAAGACCATGGATTCCATCCCGATGCGCGGCACTATTGTCATCGGCGAGGGCGAGCGCGACGAAGCTCCCATGCTTTACATCGGCGAAAAAGTTGGGGCTGAATTTCCCGACGGGACCGAGGTTCCCGAGGTCGATATCGCGGTTGATCCGCTGGAAGGCACGAATCTTTGCGCGACTGGAGCGCCAGGTTCGATCACGGTGCTCGCCGCTTCCGAACGCGGCGGCTTGCTCAACGCGCCCGACTGTTACATGGAAAAGATTGTGGTGGGCCCGTCGTGCAAAGATGCGGTCTACATCGACGCGCCCGTCTCGCACAATTTGAAGAACATCGCGCGGCGGCTCGACCGCGACGTGGAAGATCTTGTGGTGATGGTGCTCGACCGGCCGCGCCACGAAAAGTTGATTGCAGACATAAGGGCCGCGGGCGCACGCATTCGACTGATCGGCGATGGCGATCTGTCGGCGGGAATTGCCGCTGCAGTCATCGGCACTGGCGTACACGCCGTGATGGGCTCTGGTGGCGCTCCAGAGGGAGTGATTACGGCGGCCGCCATCCGCTGCCTGAATGGATACATGCTCGGCCGGCTGGTCGTGAAGCCGGAGCAGGAAGAGCGTCTGGAGCGTATGGGGATCAAGGACAAGAATCGGATTTACGAAGCGGAAGACCTTGCTCCGGGAAAGCAAATCATTTTCGCTGCCACCGGCGTGACCGATGGAGCTTTGCTAAAAGGCGTACGCTTCTTTGGTGAAGGAACGCGGACGTCTTCCGTGATCATGACTCTGCGCACCTCCAAGGTGCGATTCGTGGAGAGCATCCATCTGGAAAAAGGGCCGGATGTAAAAGTGAGGTTCTAGGGGGCCGCGAAGGGGTCAGGCGAACGGATTTTCGATACGCAGGCCTTCGATCTCGCGGCCATCCTGAAAGTCTTCGCTATAAAGAAGCTTGCAGTGTCCCTCGATAGCTCCAGCAACGACGAGCGAGTCGTACCAGGCGAGCCGGTGCTTCGACGAAATGCGCAGGGCCTCGATATAAATCGCCGGGGAAGAGTGGATAGCTAAAAGAGGTCGAAAAACAGTTACCAAGTATTGCTCGGCTTCCGCCGACGTCATCGGCTGAGAAAACCGACGAAGTGCAACATTGAAGAATTCCTGCACAATCTGATAGCTGACAATTCCGTCGCCCGTATCGGCGGCTCGACGAATGAGGGCGGCAGCTTTCTTGGCTTTCGTCGGAGCCTGAGCATCGAACGTGTATACAAACACATTCGTGTCGAGAAAAAATCTACCGCTCATTCATTTCGTCTCTTGTGTATGGTCCTGACGATCTCACATGGCGAAGCCGACGCATAAGAGCGTCTACCGCTGCGCCCCCGCCGGACTGCGACGCATATTTCTCGAGCCAATCACGGAACGCCGCATTCAGCGTTGTGTGACGGGCTTGCGCGACTAGGCGCGCCTGCTCGATAAGATTTTCATCGGCACTGAGGGTCACGTTTTTCATACGGCTATAGTGTACACTATTTTCGTGTAGATTGACACCCGCGCCCATGTAACTGACTTTGTTTCAGTCGTTTGAACTACTTCAGGTAGACAGAATCCTTTTTAAACTCTTCCGGAATTGTGGGAAATGGCGGCCAGTCTTGCGAGTATCCCTTCAGCAACGGCGTAGCAACTTCGTCGCGCAAGGTTCCGTCATGCACGACAAACTTGTGTAGATTGTTGGCTGAGTATCCTTCCCACAGACAAACTGCGGCGTACGCTCCATCTTTGCGCAGAGCGTAGAAGATCATGTCCATAAAGCGCAGCTTGTTCATGTCGCCGTTGTAGTTGCGGACGATGCGCTTGAGGGCATCCATGCCGGCTTCCAGCGGAGACATGCCGTGTCGCATGTTCTCGACAATCGTATGAGCGCCGGCGACCTTGATGTTCTCTTCACCGCTGCCAGTGGCACCAGCCGAGCCCACGTCCTGATCGGTATAGCAGCCCGCACCGATAATTGGAGAATCGCCGCAGCGGCCTGGAAGTTTGAAGGCGAGTCCGCTGGTGGTGGTGATGCCTGACATGTCTCCCTTTCCATTCATCACCGAGCAATGAATCGTTCCGGTAGGAGGAAAGAGCACTCTACGCACGGCGGTTAACTGAAACTCAGGCTCGATGCCGAGATCGGCGGCTCGCTGCTGAAGTTGCTGGATGCGATCGCGCCAAACGTCAGCCTGCGGTTTGGAATCGGGAGGCGGTGCCTGCCAGTGCGGACTTGCAATTCCGGGCCCCCACCAATCGCGATCCGAATTAAATTCCTTCCAGAGCAACCAGATTTTTCGCGAACGATCTGTCAACAGGTTTTCGCGAGGGAAACCCATAGCAACAGCAAAACGTTCCGCACCCTCTCCCACCAGCATGACGTGCCCGGTGTATTCCATAACGGCCTTCGAAACCATCGACACATTTTTGATGTTGCGCACGCCACCGACAGAGCCAGCACGGCGCGTGGGGCCGTGCATGCAGCAAGCATCGAGTTCGACTACACATTCTTCGTTGGGCAAGCCGCCGAGACCAACGGAATCGTCGCTGGGATCGTCCTCAGGGCCCTTCACGACGCGAATACCGGCGTCGAGAGTATCGCCACCGCCTTTCAAGAACGCGTAAGCCGCTTCGACGTAATTGCGCCCGTTGTGCGCGCAAATGATGATCGGGCGCTTGGCGGAATCAGTCTGCGAAGCGTGGCCTTGCGGGATAGATTCGGCGAGAGCGTTGTTCGCGATGGAATCGGATCCGATTCCCGTTGCGACGGCTCCCAACAGGGATGTCTTTACGAAGTCACGGCGCGAAAAAGTCACACTTCCTCCTTGTGGTTCATACAGACCGAGGTAGAGGTGAAGAGCGAGACTAAGGCGAATGAGAATTCACGCGGAAGGCGGAAGGATATCACGAGGTACAAGCAACGTTCATGCTTTCGAGAAAGAACTCGCTACGCTCGAGGGACAGCCGAGGGCGGTGTCCCCACATTAGCGACATCTAGCGCCGGGCGAATTTTCGCAAGCGGCCGGGATATTCGGCGCCTGCTCGTTCCAGGTCTTCCGCCGCAGAGGCGCTTATCGGCGTGACTTTTTCCGAGCGGAAGCGCAGCAGCGCCGCGATGTTACCGATCTTGTCAAATTCCGGATCGTCCTTCACATAGATCGTTTCTATATCGCGGCGAACAACCCAGGGCAAGACCGCTTCGCCAACATCGACGATCTCCTGCGTAGCGCGGCCGCAAACCGGGCAGAACCCGACGAGATGAGCATCGATATGCCCACATCCGGGGCATTCCACGGCGTGGCCTTGCAGGCTTTCTCCGACGAGCAGCGTTTGAACTTCTCCAAGTTCCAGCGAGCGCAATACGCGCCTGAGGCCAGTCACGCCTCGTCCGTTGCTCCGCGATTGACTGAGAGCCTGTTCGACAAGATCGTGGCGGCGGTCATTGTGCCATTGGTCCATAATCTGCTGCGCGTGGGTGCGAATCTCGTCGCGAGTCGCGTGAGCAAGATCGGCATGGAAGCGGCCAATTAAAGCCTGAGCGACGTAAGCGTGGAGCTGCGTCTCGAACAGTGAGCGGTGTGAATCTGGGCAGGCGAGAATCCATTTCTCGAAGACGCCCTTTTCCAGAAGTTCCTTCAGCACCCCGGCTACGTTCTTAAAATGCTGGCGCGCTTCGTCTTCGACACGGCGCTGGGCGTGGCCGCCGTCGTAACCGGCATAGCCATCGCTGCGGCCACGGCGTGGTAAGGGATGGAACAGATCGTCGAGTTCGGTGAGTTCGCCCAGGCGCAGATCGAAGATGCGGGCACGATGACGGTCTACCAGCACAACACCTAGAAGAGGCGAAGCTCCGAGCAGGTGAGCCAGAGGTTTCAGGTGGAAGTGACGGTCGACAAAGAGCTGTGTACTTCCTAAAGAGGCGGGCAGTTCGTACTCATGCCAGATATTCCGATTTGCGCAGGCAAACACCGCCTTTGCGTGAGTGCCGTTGCTGCGCAATTCTCCGGAAAGACGAACGACGCGGTCGATATCGGCGCGCGCGCAATCTTTTTTACCTTTGCTTTCGAGAGCGCGCATGGCCTCGCGCGCCAGATCTTTGATGAGGATCGTGTCTTCTTTGTGCGCTTTGTTGCGCGGAGTAGAAGGTTGGAAATAGAAACTAACTGCACAGGATTGGTCGTCTTGGAATTCAGCCAATTCTCGGATTTGTTCGCGAGTAATACTCATGGATTAATCTCCCCACAGAATGAAGTTGGATTTATGCTGCGCCGGTCGGAGCGAGACGGCCTTGAAACTGCCTGGCCAACCCTGGCGCTTTGCGTAAGTGATCGCGTGCGGCAGAAACGAAGGCGAGGACGCGGTCGGCGGGCAGTCCGGTAATGACGACGATTTCGTCCACGCTGAATCCTTCGACAGCGTGAAGGATGAACGCCTCGCGAGGGCCCGCGCCGAGGTCCCGAAGAGATGAAGCAATAAGGCGGAGAAGTTCGTCGGAAGCCAGAATTTGCTCGGGAGTTGATACACGGGAGTCGGCAATGACCGTCGCCCCGGTGATGGATTCATCGGGCTGATGAAACTGAAGGCCAGGTTCGTCGCTGCCCTTGACGTTAGGGAGGCGAGCCGAGTCTTCCAAATGAACAGCGTTGCCATTGCTCTCATCGGTACGCGAGAGCTCGTCGAGCGCTCGCAGCGCCTGGCGGTAGAGCCACGGTTCGAGCGAAAGCTTCTCAGGCTTTTCCGGACCGTCGCTGAGCGCGACGGCGACAGCTTCATCGATGACTTCGTCCTTTGAAACCGAGCCCGGAGCGATCTGCTCTTGGGCTTCACGGAAGTAGATCTCGCGTTCAACAAAGCGTTCAAGACGGGACAAGTTGGCGTTGACGTAGGAGCGGATATCATCACCCGAAATGGTGGGCGGAAAAACTGCCGCGATCGTCTGCTCGAACGGAACTTCGCGCATGGGAGCATTGGTCCGCGTCGTGTTGCCACGGCGGCCGCGCTGCCATTTGTGCGAAGAGCGCAAAAGCTCTTTGTGTTTATTCACTTGCTGCAGAAGATCCTCGAATGCGACCTTCACCGCGGAGCCTGCGGTTGGAGCTTTACTCTGCACAGCGAGTTGACCGGAGGGTAGCCGGAGATTCAGGGAGACAATCGTGCCCTCGCGAGCTGAGACTTCTTCCACTACGCCTTTGAGGTGAATGAGATCGGGACGAAAGACTTGCAGACGCTTTTGCAGTTTTTCGATTTGATGTTGAACGTCTTTTTCTACGGCGGGAAGCTTCGGAAGACGATAACTAATATGAACGTTCATGAGCGCCTCGGCCTTGCTAACGAAGTCGCGCAACCAAGTGCTTTCTTAGGCCGATTGTACACCCGGAGGAAAAAAGTCAAAGCGAGGCATTTGGATCTCGTGGAATCGAGTTTTCGATTTGCGGTTATAATGCGCACATGAGGCAAGGTTTGCAGCGCTTTGATGTGCGAGTTTATGATCCCGAGCGATGACCTTTCGCCAACTTTCCCTCTCTGCTTTCCTTCTTTTCGCTACAACCGCTTTCTCGCAGAACCAAACATCGAAGGAAGTTTCGAGTGTCTACCCGGACGCCCATGCGCTTTACATCGATCTTCACGAACATCCGGAGCTGTCGGGTCACGAAATGCAGACGGCCGCGAAGCTTGCGACTGCCTTGCGTGCTGCGGGGTATGAAGTCACCGAGCATGTAGGAAATACCGGCATTGTGGCGTTGCTGAAAAACGGATCGGGACCAACTGTCATGCTCCGCACCGAACTGGACGCGCTGCCTGTCGAGGAAAAAACCGGCTTGGAATATGCGAGCAAAGTCCATGCCAAAGACGATGCCGGCCGCGATGTCCCCGTGATGCATGCCTGCGGGCACGACGTACACATGGCCGCGCTACTGGGGACCGCTGAGATCATGGCCCGCAGCAAGAACAGTTGGCACGGGACCCTCATGCTGATTGGGCAGCCCGCGGAGGAAACGATCAACGGCGCAAAGGGAATGATTCAGGACGGCCTGTTCACGCGCTTTCCCAAGCCAGACGTGGCCGTGGCATTGCACGTCGGAAACGATATGCCCGCCGGGATGGCGTCGATTACTCCGGGCGTTTACAACACGAATTCGGATTCAGTGCGAATCACGATTTATGGTAAGGGCGGACACGGGGCGATGCCGCAATTCACCGTGGATCCGATTGTGATCGCCGCGAAAACGATTCTGTCGTTGCAAACCATCGTGTCCCGTGAAGTCAGGCCGGGCGAGATGGCCGTGGTTACGGTCGGATACATTCGCGCGGGAACGAAAAACAACATCATCCCGGACCAGGCGGAGATGGGCCTGACGATTCGAACGTTCAAACCGGACGTGCGAAAACACATTCTCGCTTCGATCACGCGAATCACGAAGGCAGAATCCGAGGCTGCCGGCGCACCACGCGAGCCACTGGTGGAGCGGTATGAAGGAACGGACTTGGTCTACAACGATCCCAAGCTGGCTGAACGTCTTCGGGTTCCTCTAGAAGCCGCGCTAGGAAAAGATAATGTTCTAACTGCGCAGCCGATCACTCCTTCTGAGGATTTCTCCTATTTCATGGAGCAGGGCGTCCCTGCCTTGTATTTCAGCCTTGGAGGCGCCGATCCACAAAAGTTCGCCGAGGCGAAGGCTTCTGGAAACTCATTGCCGACCAATCATTCGCCATTGTTCGCGCCCGACGCCGATCCGACAATTCACGCCGGGATCGCGGCCGAAGTCGCGGTATTGCGAAATCTGTTGAACGCGTCGCCTGACGAATTGCACAAGTACAGTTCGGAACAACCATCCAACTAGTTTTGGGCGAAAAACAAGAGCCGCGCATGGGGAGCGCGGCTCTGTAACATTCCGGCGGGGCATCGGGGTTCTGTGGGATTCGGGATGATGACCACCGCCGGAAACCTGGACTAAAATCCTCCGCTCATCGATGTGGCTGCCAGAGTGAAGACTTCGCTCTCTTGCTGTCGCGAATCTTCCGCTGCTGAACTCGGCGTCAGATGAACGCTCAGGCCTGCGACGTTTCCCTGCCGCCAGACTTTGGACAGATAGACGCGACCATCGTTCCGCATGAACACGAGCTTCGGTTCGATGTGTGGATTTTCATCGGCGGCGATGTCGGTGGCCACGGCCACATAGAACTTACGCTCCAGGTTATGCACCACCAGCACGCCCGCCTGCTCGGTTGTCTTTGGCGAACCAGTCGCCATCTCGAACGTGTAGCGGCCGGCCGGGAAGGCCCGATTGCCCACGACGAATTCAAACGGGACCGAGGCTTCGAGCGTGACCTTGCGCTGAGTTTGCGCATTGGCAGCGCCATCCGTAATTCCGATCAGCGTGATCAACAGCGCGAATAGGGCGATTGCTTTTCTGTTCATGACCGACTCCTTGTTTCCTGACATGCACTGAAGAAAGCAATGCGCATGCCAAAGTCAGGCATAACGCGAGCGAGCGCTAAGTGAGTTAACGAGAGATGCTTACAAGTGCGGTACAAATTTCTTGCGAGAGTGCCAGCGTGCCAGGTGCCAGCTTCATGTGCAAATGCCGCCAGAATTCTGGCATGAGCGGGCGATGATTCCATGCAGGACGGAACAAGAGGGCTTTAGTGCGAGCGAGAAGAAATTCCAAGCTTCTTCATGCGGAGTTGCAAAGTAGATCGCTTCAAGCCCAAGCGCGCGGCGGCTCCGTTCGGGCCGGCAACGATCCAGAGAGATTGTTCCAGTGCAGCCAGGATTTGCTTCCGCTCAACGTCTTCGAGCACGTCGCGGATGGGCTGCGACGCTTCTTTCGCCGATCCATTGCCGCGTGTTGCGGCTGGGCGGACGATAGGCGACACCGTGGATCGGTCTTTGAGATCCGAGAGTGGCACTTTCAGCGCAGGTCCATTGGAAACCAGTACAGCCCGTTCGATCACGTTCTGCAATTCTCGAATGTTTCCGGGCCACGAGTAGCCGATGAGGGCATTCATGGTTTCGGTCGGAATGGTTTCGATCTTCTTGTTAACGCGGTGCGCGAACAGCTGTGTGAAGTGGCTCACGAGCAGGGGTATGTCTTCCTGCCGCTCACGCAATGCCGGAATGAAAATTGGAAAAACGTTCAGGCGATAGTATAGATCGGCTCGAAATTTTTTCTCGTCCACCATTCCTTGCAGATCGCAGTTTGTGGCAGCGATCAGGCGAGCATCGGTGGTCATGGTGCGAGAACTGCCAAGCCGTTCAAACTCGCGCTCCTGCAGGACACGCAATAGCTTTGGCTGAAGTTCCAGCGGAATTTCTCCGATCTCGTCGAGAAAGATCGTGCCGCCGTGCGCCAATTCAAAGCGGCCGATACGCTGCGCAACCGCGCCGGTGAATGCGCCTCTCTCGTGGCCAAACATCTCGCTCTCCAGCAAGCCGGTGGGAATGGCAGCGCAGTTCAGCTTTACGAAGGAGTGGGAACGCCGCTTGCTGCGCTCGTGAATGGCGCGAGCCATCAATTCTTTTCCGGTTCCGGTTTCACCGAGGAGGAGCACGGTCGAATCGCTGGGAGCGACCAACTCGACTTGTCCCAGCACCGCGCGGATTGTCGGGCTGTTGCCAACGATGTCGGCAAAGTTCATCTCGCTGCGGATTTCTGATTCGAGATACAACTTCTCTTGCGCGAGTTCGTTCTTGAGATCGGCGATCTGGCCGTAGGCGATGGCATTATCGACGGCGATTGCAACCTGGTTCGCGATCTGCGTGAGGGACTCGATCTCGTCGTCGGTGAACAACGACGGATTCAGCCGGCCTAGATCAAGGGTTCCGACAATGCGGTCGCGGCTTACGAGCGGAATGGAGCAGGCCTCCTGCATGCCAAAGCGCATGAAATCATCGTCGGTTGTGAATTCCCGCAGTTGTGCGGCATGAAGAGTCACCGGCTTCCGCGTGCGAAAGGCAATGGCAGGCGCCATGCGTTGATCGAGAACTTGCACCTCAGTCCTCGATGGCCCCGGCCCGGAATGCGACTGGTAAGCATATCCGCAGAGCACGCCCTTCGGATCGGGCAAAGCAATGCCGACGAAATCGGCTTGCAAAATTCGGCGAACGTTGGCCGAAACAGCCAGCAGCAGATCGCGCAATTCCAGATTCGAAGCGATGCTGTTGTTCACGTCCAGCAGCAACTGCAATCGCTTGTTCCGCTGCTCCAGCTGAATTTGTACCTGCTGGAGCGCTTGAAGATGCAGAGCGTCATCAATTGCGACGGCGATCTGATCCGCGACCAGCGCCAGAAAGCGAACATCTTCTTCGGAATACGCGTCGGGATGATCACTGCCCACGGCGAATGTACCCAAGCGACGGTGAGCCGTCGTCAGCGGAAATGTGAGGTGCGAGCGGATTCCGTATTCCTTCAAAATCCCGTGAAGGCGAGGGAATCTCGTTTCCTGGTCGACATCCGGAATCACAAGGGGCTCCTGCCGCTCATACACCCATCCCACGGCCGTGCCTTCCGGAGGAAATTCGCTGAAAGGAGCCGATGGTTGACCGGGAGCTTCGCTAACGTGCAATCGCATCAGATGGCGAGCTTCGTCGTAAAGAAAAACTCTCAGGAAAACGAAATTGACTACCGGGCGAAGCTCATCCGCCAAACTGCGAAAGAGAGTCTTTACCTCGTGATGAGCCGCGATTGCGCGCGAGACGCGGCGCAAAGCCTGGTATCCAGCCTCGGGAAGAGGCTCGCCTTGACCGGATTGAAAGACGGCATGCATCGCGTTCGTAGTTGTCGACACGTCTCTGCTTTCGAACCGAATGGGACCATCCGATGCTCGGGAACGCCCATCGGACGCCTTAACGACATCGACCGACCACTTGGTCGGTCGATTCTCAGTCGTTGCAGATCACGGGATGATACAGGTTTCGAGGCTGGATGGGAACCCTCGATCAAATAGCGCATTGAAGCCCGGCTGCGCTAGACGGCCACTGTGACCGACGTTTCCGTCCGCACGACGGGCCGGTACAGCGTATCGCGCTCGATCGGTTCGCGGCCGGCGGCTCGGATCAGGCGCTCGAGTTCCTCGCGCTGCATGCCTTGAGGAGTGGTCGCTCCGGCATCGTGGTAAATTTTCTCTTCGATCACTGTGCCGTCCATGTCGTCGGCGCCGAAGCGCAGCGAAATCTGAGCAATCTTCGCAGTCATCATCTGCCAGTAAGACTTGATGTGCGGGAAATTGTCGAGCACCAACCGGCTCACCGCGATCTGCTTGATGTCGAGCATGCCAGTTGTTTTCGGCAAATGCTGTAGCGGCGTGTTGTCCGGATGAAAGGCCAGCGGGATGAACGTCTGGAAGCCACCCGTTTCATCTTGCAACGCTCGCAACTTGAGCAGATGGTCGACGCGGTCTTCGTCATTCTCAACGTGGCCATAGAGCATGGTCGCGTTGGACTTCAGACCGATCTGGTGCGCCAGCTTCGCAGTTTCCAGCCACTCGCCACCGTCAATCTTGTGATCGCAGATGATATGGCGCACACGGTCGGCGAAGATCTCAGCTCCGCCTCCGGGCAAAGAGTCGACTCCGGAAGCTTTCAGTTGTTCTAGCGTCTCGCGAATGGAGAGCTTGGCCCGCCGCGCCAGGTAGGCGACTTCCACCATCGTGAACGCTTTCAGGTGAACCTGCGGAAAGCGCTGTTTCAGTCCGGAACAAAGATCGAGAAAATATTGGAATGGCAGATCGGGATGAAGACCGCCCACAATGTGAAATTCCGTGACTGCTTCGGAGTATCCGGAAGCAGCAGTTTCGAAAGCTTCCTCGAGCGCCATGGTGTAGGCGCCCGGCGTATCTTTCTTGCGGCCGAAGGCGCAGAGCCGGCAGGCGGCTACACAAACGTTCGTCGGATTGATATGGCGATTCACATTGAAATACGTCCTATCGCCGTGCATTCGCTCGCGAACGGAGTTCGCCATCCATCCCAAGGCGAGAATGTCCCCGGTACGATACAGGCTGAGGGCGTCGGAGGAATCAAGACGCTCGCCGGCGCGCACTTTTTCGTAGATCGGCGTCAGGCGCCGATCATCCGTCTGGAAGTCGTGAGTCTGGGACGAGTGCTGAGAAGCCATCCCTACGATGATATCGCAGGCCGCCTCGGCTCCGCCATCGTAGTCTGGCAAGAGTCGACTAGCGAGTAACGATGATGCGGTCCTGAATCTGCGAGTACTCGTCTTCAGTCAAGACATGACGACTTACGAGTTGATGGGCATCGGCGTAGGGCCGCTCGGCGATGATGTGGTCCGCTTGCTTGTCGGTAATTCCTGGCAACGCAGACAGCTCGGATCTCGTGGCTTTATTCAAGTCAACTGACTTTTTGCCGCTCAGGCCTTCTTTGACGCCTTCTGCGACGGCTTTTGTATCGCGCTTGATCGCAGATGTTTCCTCCGCAGTTTTCTCGCGAATCTGGTCGGGGCTTTGGTTCGGAGAGCACGCCAAGCCCGCGACAAGCAGGCAGGCAAGGAAAACATAGGCGGAGAGACGATTCAGCATGTCAATCCGATGCCATAAATCGGCGAACGGTTGGCAACAAGCGAAGATAACAACCCACTCCGCAGCTGAAGAGTGCATCTATAACGCAATGGGCTTTAGCCTTTTATTCGAAATGCGGAAGGAGAATGTGATGAAACGAACTCTTAAAGCCGGAGCGTTTGCGATGACTCTTGCGTGCGGGATCATGCTGGCCCAAGATGCGACGCCAACGTCGACAGCACCGGGTACGCCGCCAGCACAGCAGCCCGCGCAGGCGCCTCCATCGTCCGCTACCAGCCAGACTAATGGCGGAGCCGCGCCCCGCATCGCTCCGGGAAGCATCATTCCCGTGGAGCTGACGAAAACGATCGACGCCAAGAAAGCCAAGACGGGCGACGAGGTCGTTGCCAAGGTCACGATGGACATGAAGTCGAATACTGGAGAGGTGCTCGTTCCGAAGGACACGAAAGTGACCGGACACGTCACCGAAGCCCAGGCGCGGAACAAAGACCAAAAGGAATCGCAGCTCGCGATCTCATTCGATCAGGCTACCTTGAAGAACGAGCAAGTGCAGCTGCCGATGTCCATTCAAGCGGTCATCGGTCCGCAGAACAACAATGACAATTCCGCGAGCGCACCTACGGGGGCCCCCAGCGGATCTCCTTCGCCATCCAGTTCAGGCTCGGGATCGACATCTCCGATGGCTGGCCGCAGCCCAATGGGAGGCAATTCACAACAGCCGAATCCAACTGCCGGTTCGGCGGAGAATCCGGGCGCGCCGCAGGAGACCAATCAGCGTCCTCCGATCACGGCGAGCACACAAGGAGTCATTGGGATTTCGAACGTGAGCCTTGGCCCGGCGCCCAACGGAACACAGGGATCGCTTTTGAGCTCAGAAAAGAACAACGTAAAGCTGGAGAGCGGAACCATGCTGTTGTTGAAAGTCAGCCAATAAGAGTCGAGCAGAAATTCAAACCGAGATGGACATAGCCCTGGCAAACTCCGTTGCTGGGGCTTTTTGTGTTTCGAAGGACTGGAGGTCAACGCCGCAGCAACAAATCGGCGGCGACAAAAACGAGGAAGAGCACTGAGATCACGCCGTTCATCGTGAAGAATGCGGCGTTGAGCTTTGAGAGATCATTGGGACGAACCAGGGAATGCTCGTAGATCAAAAGCAAAATCACGGCCAGGACACCGATCGCCGCCAACTTCCCCATCGAGAAGACGATCAATAGCGCGACGAGCAATCCCACCATGATCAGATGAAAGCCACGAGCAATCCAGAGCGATGCCGGAATCCCGAAATAGCGTGGGACGGAATGGAGTCCGGCCTGACGGTCGAAGTCATAGTCCTGGCAGGCGTAGAGCACGTCGAAGCCACCGACCCAGAACGTGACGGCGGCCGTGAGCAGCAGGATTCTCGGGTCGAGCGAACCGCGGACGGCGATCCACGCCGCGGAGGGAGCGATTCCTAGCGCGAATCCCAAGACAAGGTGCGACCAGCGGGTCAAACGCTTTGTGTAGGAGTAGAGCAGGAGTACCGCGAGCGCGACCGGGGAGAGTTCGAGGGCGAGCCGGTTGAGTTGGCTGGCCGCGAGCACAAATACAAGGCTGGAAACAACAACGAACGTAGCCACGAACGCGGGAGACAAGTGTCCCGCAGGCAAGGCGCGCGTGCTGGTCCGCGGGTTGGCCGCGTCGATCGCAGCGTCTGCCCAACGATTGAATGCCATCGCCGCGGAACGCGCGGCGATCATAGCGACGACGATCCATGCCAATTGATGTAGAGTCGGAATTCCGCCGGCAGCCAGCATGGCTCCGCAGAGCGCAAACGGGAGCGCGAAGATCGAGTGCTCCCACTTGATCATCTCCAGTGTCACGCGCAGGCTATGCAGGACGGGCACGGATAAATTGTAAATGCACCGGTGTGAGTCTTTAAGCATTTCGACGGTCAGGCGAGACAACCCTACGGGGCGGGATCCGAAATCAAGGGTACAAAACGGCAGAGTTCGCGCAGCGTAATGTGCGACTGCCCGTTGCGTTTCTCGATGAATTGCAGTTGCTGCGAATCCGCACGACCAATGGGGATGATCATGCGTCCGCCCTCAGCGAGTTGCGAAACGAGGGCTGACGGTAGCTCAGTGGCCGCTGCCGAAACGAGAATCGCATCATAAGGCGCGGCCTCAGGAAATCCACGAGTACCGTCACCTGCGACAACCCGAACATTTTTATAATCCATATGGGCAAGCAAATCCCGGGCTGCATCGGCGAGCGCAGGATGGCGTTCCATCGAGACAACCTGGGCAGTTAACTCCGCCAGCAGGGCAGTTACGTACCCAGAGCCGGTTCCGATTTCCAGCACCTTGTCAGTGGGAGAAAGATTCAACGCCTGCAACATAACCGCGACGATGTAGGGCTGGGAGATCGTCTGCTCTTCGCCGATGGTCAGCGGATGATCTTCGTACGCCTGATCGCGATACCGTTCCGGGACAAATTCATGACGAGGGACTCGCGTCATGGCATCGAGTATCCGCTGATCTGAAATGCCGCGCGCGCGCAACTGTAAATCCACCATGCGCTGCCGCAAGCTCGAAAATAGGACGAGATCGGCCGAAGAGGTCATGAGCGGCCAAACGAAATCTCAGCGATTCTATTTCTTACGGCGGCGTATTTGCACATCAAAGCTGACAACGCCGTTCTGATCGCGGGTTCCCACCACAGAAATGTTTCGATTAATGTAGTACTCACCCTGAATAATCTGCTCCGCGCTCTGCGAAACGCTTGTGCTGTAGGTCAGAGTTACGTTATTGGCGAACTGCTGTTCGATGGTGACCTGGGGGCCCCGGGCGATGGGATTGGTCTCTGTGGTGAGTCCCTGCGGATCAATTTTGATGCGGCTGACTCCAAACAGCTTTTGCAGGCGGTTGCTGACGGTGGAATTGATCGCCTGGCTGATGATCAGGTTCGTCGCTTCGTCGGTGAATAGCGTCTGGCCGGACTGCTCCTGAAGTTGCTCGGATTCCTCGCTGGTTCGTCCGAGCGCCAGGAGAGCGATGATGTCGGATTTCGGCAGGGGCGGCTCGGAGCGGTAGTTCACGTTGAGACGATCCGGAGTGCCGGTCACAGTCACATCCAGATCATAGTTTCGCACGTGCGTCGTCGCCTGAAGGTTCACTTGCGGCTCGATTGCAACCGGATTCGCGAAGGTGATGTCGCCACGCTCCAACCGGAACTTGATGCCGTTGAATGTGGCGTCGCCTTCAAGGATGTCGGCACGGCCAAGAACGCTGGGGCGGGCCACAGAGCCGCGCAGGCGCAGATCAGCGTCTCCAGAAAGCCGCGCAACTGCGGTCTTCATTTGAAGCTCAGGAGCGGTTCGAACAACCACATCAAGCTTGACGTTGTAGAGCGGCGAATTAGCCGCCGTAATTGAGGCGGACTGGCGGCTGCGTTCGATGTAGGAGCCGAAGTCGAACCCCGGGGTCACGGCCAGCTTCGTGACCATGATGTCCCCGGAAACCGTCGAAGCCGATCGGGTTCCCACCCAGTGCAGTTCGGCATTCGCTGTTGAGCTAACGCCGGGTGGATAGCGCAGGCGCACTTCCTTCCCGACTGCCGTTACATTGAAACTGAGCTGCTTATTGTAGCGAGTGGCGTCGCCTTTCAGATCCAGAGTTCCGCCACCGGTTTTGGCGACGAGTTGCTCGATGTGTATCCGGTCGCGTGTAAACGATAAGCTACCGTTCATCTCGCTCAGGCCGCTGGGCAGCCCTGCATAATTCGCCGCGCCATTCTGGATCTGAATCGTGCCTTGCGGGAGAGGATTGTGGAGCGAACCGCCCAATGTCATGTGGACGGACATGGCCCCGGATGTCGTGAGATTCGAATCAAGCGTGCCCAGCAACCTGAGATCGGCACGTCCGTCGGCGGCCAAGTCGAGCACTTGCGGGCCGACAAATTGAATCGACCCTTGTCCGGTAACGTCAGTTCCCTCTCCAACCATGTGCGTTGGCAGGATGTGAATCGTCTCCTGGGCATAGGTGAATTTGACCGGCTCCTGATTGTGCAGCTTGGCGTATTCGACTTCAACTTCAATCCCCGGCAGAGTGCCATCAAGCGTCCATCGGCTCGGGTAGCGAAGCGGACCATGCATGATCACGGTACCCTGGAGCGAGGAATGTCCTGTCAGTTGGTGACCTAAATAGGCACGCCACAGTGCATCGAGATCCAGGTGGTCCATGCTGGCGGTAACGGTCGCCGGATAGTCGCCCTGCATGGCGACGACACCATCCAACTTCAACGTGCCGTGAGGAAATTCAGAGTATCCGCTCAACTGCAAGTGGCCGTCTTTTGTAACGGCCGCCAGATCCAATCCTCCAGAGAGCTCGTGGTCCAGCGTGAGGTCGCGCACGTGCACGGCTGCGTTGATCACAGGTGCGTCCAGCGTGCCGCTGCCTTGTAGAGTGAAGTCGGCGCGACCTTCGATCAGAAGTTCATCCAAATGAATCTGGCGAATCTGGGAAACGTCAAAATCTTTGCCAGAAAGATCGAGTCGAAAGCCGCGATTAGTCGGCGAATACGAGGCGCTGCCTGTGACGATGGCCTTTCCGTGAGTGAGTTGTATGTTGCTCAGAGATGTCTCGGAGGATCTGACTCGCAGGTCCGCGTCGAACTGCTCGATAGCCTCCGCGTAAGCCGAGGCGTGCAACGCGTGAATATGTCCCTGTGCTTGGGGATGCGCGCGTGTTCCTCCAACTTGAAGGGAGATATCGGCCGTTCCCGACACGGGGTAATCAAACCCCGCGAGCGCCGCGGTGGATGCAACATCTACACCGTGAAGATTCACTCGCGCCGTGTAGGGACTGCTCTCCGTGAACTCTCCCTTTTGCAAGACCGCGCTGAGCTCAAAGTCGGCGCTGGTATCGCCGCGATGCAGGGTACCGCCTCGAATGACGAGGTCGTGTTGCGACAATTGGACGCTGGCGGCGAGTGAATCCCAGTGCACCGGAGTTTCGGGTGTATGGGAGGTCGATGGAACCGTAAATTCGAAGTCCTGCGCCACCAGTGTTCCGGCCAATGTGGGCGAAGAAAAAGTACCACCGACAACGCCGTTGAAGGCGGCGTTTCCGTCCACTCGGAACGGCAGATTCGTGGGGCCACCCAGAGCCGTAATCAGCGGGCGCCATTCTTCAAGGTTGGAAGTTGAAACAGAAATATGCAGCGTCGACGGAGTCGCCAGAGTGCCGGACGCTTGCACTTTCGAAGCGGGGGTTGACAGATTGAATTGCGCCAACTCGAGCGAGTCGGTGGCTCCGCGGTATTTACCTTGCAATTGAGCGGTGATGGGTAATGTACGTGCGATAGGGATTGCCGGAGGACTCACCGAAAGAGCAAATGTGATATCTGCGTCCTTGGGCAAACCTCTCCAGAGAGCGTCCACACTACCGGAGGTAGAGCCAACGGGATGAAACTTGCCGAGAGGATGTGCGCGCACGTCTAACGCGCCCGCCGTCTCTCCAACCGACACGTCGCGCAGACGAATATGCACGACACCCGTTTGTACTCCTGGCTCTTTCTTAAGCTTTTCGCTTTTCTTAGCAGACGGATGCGCGGCGGAAATCACCGCCATCTCTTCCCTTTTGCTTTTGGCCGGAGGCTGAAGGGGAATACTATGCAGCCAGTTCTCTACCAAGGCTTCCCCAGTGAAACTGCCCCCAAGTATTTTTCCTTGCAACTTGGAAAGCTTGAACTGCTGGTCAGTCACAGAATAGTCGCCAGTGAAACCAGCCTTCTGAACGACAAACTGTTCGTCTTGCCAGCCCAAGTCGCGCAAGACTGCCGTTCCGGAGGTTGTGAAGTCATCAAGCGAGCATTCGCCGCTTCCCTTTAACTGCGCTATTCCTTGGCGAAGCTCGCGTCTCCGGACGATTGCGGCCGCTTCCTCCAGGTCGATTTGCGCGTCGTAGTTTCCAACCAGGCGAGGATTGCGAAAATCAGTGATGCGTCCGCTTCCCCTCAGAGTTGAACGGCCGGCGTTCAAGTTCAGAGATTGGATGTCGATGAAGGTATTTCCCAGGCTGAAGTCAGCCGAAGTCATCCATGAAAACGGTCGGTAGTCTTCGAGTGACGTATCGACCTTGCCGACGGTGAGATGGCTATCGTAGCGCCCGCGGAGAAAGGAATAGTCCATCTGCAGGTTGGTGCCATGAACAGCGAAATCCACCGGCACCTTCTTGTCACCCCAAAGCAGTTCGCCGTTGCGAACGGACAGATGATCGATGGAAAGCGCAAAAAGTTGCTCTACGCGAGTATTCACCGGAACCGGCAGCTGCACTCGGAATCCAGGGATGTTGGTCGCAGAACCGTCCGGGCCAATTGCGATATGGACGACCGGGTGATCCAACACGACCGTATTAAAACCAAATTCGGTGCGCAGAAGGGAGATCACCTTCACTTGCGCCAGAAGGCTGTCTGCATGGGCCAGTGGCACATCGCCAGAATCTTCTTTGCCGTGAACAGTGATGTTGCGAACTTCCACCTGCATGTGAAAAGGAACGACGTGGAAGCTGCCAACTTCAGCGCGGCCGCCGGTGATGCGCTCGACTTCCTTCACCATCCGGGCGCGAACGTAGGCCTGGAAAGAGTCGGTGGTGATATACCAGAGGCCGAACAATCCGAGGACCAGGAAAGCCCCGGAGACAATCAGCAGATACTTCCACCAGCGGCGGGGTCTGGCGGCTGGCTCGGTCACCGCGTCTGGACTCCCTCCTCGGAAGAGCCGTCGGCACCCGGGAGGCTCACCTTACTCTCAGAGCGGAGCGACTGCAGCCACGACACCATCAGTTCGCTGACTTTTTCTTCGGTGAGCAATTCGCGAATCTTGGCTGAAACATCGGCAAGCGGAACGTCGCCGGATCCTGTCTGCTTTAACTCAGGCACGAACTTGTCGCGGTAATACGCTTCGATGCTCTTCGAGTCGATCTGCACAGCGGGCCGGAGGTGAGCGTCGACGAGGCGCATGAGATCGATTTGCTCCTGCACATGCTCGATGAGAGCTTTTTCGGTCAGGCCAAACCTACTCAAGATTTGCTGCCATCCCTGATCGGAGGTTGCCTCGGGATAGAGCTTGCGTGCCTCGGCCACCTGAGGAGCAGCATCAGGCTCGGACGCGTGCTGGAATGATGCAGACTTCATCTGCTCGGAAAGCAATTCCTGATCGATCAGACGATCCAGAACAGCGCGCCGGTCATCGTCGGAGAACAGGCTGAGCGGACGCGCACTGAGCACCGCCTCATAGCGAAGCGCGTCGTTCCAATCGCTCTGCAGAATGATGTGCCCGTTCACGGTTGCTACGATGCGATCGATCACCTCGCCCGCGCGTGCAGACGTCCCCACGCTCAAGAACATGGCGAGAGCCGCGACTGCGATCGTTTTCCCAAACCCAATACTGCGCATCAGAATGGCTGCCCTATGCTGAAAAATACGTTGAAGTGGCGCAGGCGCTGCGTTTCCAAAACCGTTGTAGATATCCCAGTGTTCGGATCTGTATTCGTGACCGTTTGGAAATAACTGGTCGGATTCAGATTGTAGCCAAAGTCGAAACGCAGGGGTCCAATCGGTGTTTTATATCGTACGCCGACTCCGACCGCATGCGAAGTGTAATCATACCCGGTGTTATTAAAGGCGGTACAGTCCTGCGAGGTCGTTGTACCAGTGGACAAGCACGATTGGGTACTTGCCTGGTGCCAGCGCAACAGGCCCTTCAACATGTCGTGCGGCGCAGTAAAAACGTTGCCCATATCGTGAAAAATGGCGAAGCCAAACCCCTCGCCCAAGAACGGCAGCGATGTCTGGGGAAAACGGAGTTCCAGATTATTGACGAACTGAGCGGTCCCACCAACTGGAAAGCCAGAGTTCGGGTCGCGAGGTCCTGCCTGATTTAACCCAAAACCGCGATGGGAGTTGCCGCCACCAGCGAAAAATTGTTCCGGCAAAGGGATGGTCGCGATGTCGGTGCAGGTTGGCTCATCGGCTGAGTTCAGCGGGCAGGAACCAGGAGGCAAAACTCTCGTTCCATTAAAGGGTTGCTCTAAACCGATGCTGGTCGACCTGGCAAACACAAATTGGTGCCCCGGTTTCCCTTTTGCTCCGAAGGCGTAGTAGGTCGAATACTCCGCCAATGCCTTACCGAAGTTGGTAGGAAGACTCGTGTTCGTGGGAGGAGTGGTCTGAGGGGTTTCCGAGCGAGAGCCTAAGAAACTGGACGCCGCAAAAGCGTCGAGGGTGAAATAGTCTCCCTTTGTGCTCTCCAAAGGATTGTCCCGCTTGTCATGGATAAACGTAAAACCTGGCCCGCCGACGCGCGCCGGGAGCGACAACAGCGCAATTTCACCCGGAGAAAACCCTTCCGCGAAGTGGCTGGCTTTCACTGTACGGAAATCGAAGCGATAAGTGATTGAATTGGGCCCAGGTCGCGTGCCAGGCTCACGACCTGAGCTTCCGAACTGCTGCCTGAGGTCGATTTTTCCTTCCAATCGTTGGGAAGTGAAAGTAGAGACATCAAGGCTGTTGTCGTAAAAAACGGTGTAGATGAGCTTGAACTTATCACTGTCGAAGAGTTTCGGCACCGCATAGCTGACCAGTCCCCGCTGCTGCAGGCGACCGACGTGGGATTGGAATGTAAGAGTCTGATTTCTGCCGAACACATTGAGCCGCGTCACATCGAATCCGACCCTTGGACTAACGCCAGTCGTTCCCTGCGGAGCTGTCGTGCCCGCGGGCTGCCCAGTCTGAAACTCCAGTCCGACGTCATAAGTGAATGTGTAACGCTTTGCCTCCTGAACCTGCACCAGGACGTTTTTCTGCGGGTCGGTGCCTTCTGGATTCTGTACGGCGGTGTCTACCTGGCTGAAGATGCCGAGATCGTAGAGGCGAGTCTGCGTGTTGAGAAGATCCTGTTGGCTCAGCGCATCTCCGGGTTGTACTTCGAGTTCTCGTTGAACGACGTAATCGCGAGTGTGCTCTCTACCGGCGACCATGACTTGATCGACGGTAAAATGCTCGCCCTCCTGAATGGCAAAAGTCACGTCTTCGCGATTCGCCTCAGTCGAAGGTTTGGTGGTGATTTCCAAGGCAGCGTTCGGGAATCCGTGGTCGAAGTAATAGCCGAGGATTCTTTCGCGATCGCTGGCGAGATCTTGCTCAGAATAGGGCTGTCCCTTCTGCGTACTGAGTTCTGGGAGTTCACTGGACTTTACCTTGTCATTGCCGGTCAACTGAACCTCGGCGACCTGCGTCCGTGGTCCTTCGTCTATATGGATATGAACCGCGAGCTTGTTCGGCGCTCCCTGATAGTTGTCATCGACTTTCGTCTCGATATGTACTTCTCGAAAGCCGTTGGAGCGGTAAAGTCCTTCTAACGTCGCGACGTCGCTCTTAAGCAGGGTCTGGCTGTAGCGGCCATGACTCAAAAAGCGCTGCGCCGGCTGAATCTGCAGGTACGAGCGCAGCCTGGCGGTGTCCAGGAAGTTCTTGTTCCCGGCAATCTCGACGAGCGCGAGTTTGTGGAGCGGGCCAGGGTCGATTTGGTAGATCACGCGAAGAGTCTTTGGATCGCTCTCCTTGCGAATTTCCACGCTGGCATCAAAGTGGCCCCGCGTCTGCATATAGTCGAGCAAGTTGCGCTTGCCTTCGTTCAACAAATCATCGTCGACCGCGTTTTCTTCGTAGACCGGAATCTCTCGCTTCAGAACTCCTCGGCTGACGTGAAATCCTTGGGCGGAAATCAGCACCACCGGCCCGGGATCCAGCTGGAAAGTAAAGTCGACCGCGTTTGTGTCCGGGTGGTAAGTCTGCTCTGCGATCGAGGCTTGCGCTAGCGCTCGATTCTGTTTCTGAAATTTCTTTCGCAGACGCTGTAGCGAGCCGGATACCCGGACGGCGGTCAATCGGTCGCCGGGGTTCATGTGCGCAAGGCTCTCGACCTGGATCGGAGAGAGGCTCGAAGTTCCAATTACTTTCACCTCCCCAACGTGCGCCTGCGCTCCGGCGGATATGTGGAAGAGGACATCAGCCTGCTGATTGGCCGAGTTCGAAGTCGTCTCCGCGGTAACTCGGGCTTTGTAATATCCGTTTTCTTGCATGAGCTGGCGGATATTCTCCAAGGCTCGGTTCAGTTTTTCGCGGTTATACAGTTCTCCCAGCTG
The DNA here is from genome assembly GCA_963818115.1 of uncultured Acidobacteriota bacterium. Classification (GTDB taxonomy): domain Bacteria; phylum Acidobacteriota; class Terriglobia; order Terriglobales; family Acidobacteriaceae; genus Sulfotelmatobacter. The sequence continues at coordinate 63,404 of CAWFQZ010000022.1, read as the reverse complement.
AAGTTTGGACGCATTGACGATCTGATTCGCGGTGGGCCGACTGGGCGCCCCTTCGACATTCACCGCACCCACGAAGAAGTTCGCCGACGTCACGAAGCTCAGGTTTACTCCTTCGCCCGAGGGCGTGACTTCTGCCTGGATGTCGGCGAAGCGCCCAGTTCCGTAAAGAACGCGGATGCTGTCTCGAACTTGATCGCGATCCAGGGGGGTTTCGGCTTTTTGCGGGAGCAACTGCAGCAGATGATTGCGATCGTGCTCGCGGACTCCGGGAATGTCGATGAATTGAACGGTCTTCCCTTCGTATCCCGAATTGGCCGCCTGAGTAGGCGACTGCGACGATCGACGACTTCCCGAAACTGCGTTCCCGAGGATCGGATTCCCTTCCGCTACCTTTCCTTCCAGGCGCACTTCATCGATCGGTCGAGACTGGGCCACCGCGCCCGACGACAGCACCACTGACCACAGCAGTATCCCCGCGGTCATAAATGTCGCGTACCGTATCGGCAAAGGTGTCCTTGGAATCAGGCGCTCTAAAGACTTCGATGGAATGGCGCCCAAATCTGTTGTGTTACGAATTGTCGGCGAGCCTATCGACGGGACTCTCGCCATCGTCCTTCCGCACTCAGCCCAGCCACTTATAATAATGGTTTCAGAGGCTGGGGCTGGTGATCTCTTTGGCACAGGAAGCACAAAACAAGGAACAACTCGTGACGGAGAAACTGTCCCCTTTGGCCGAGCGCTATTCGCGCCAGATTCTGTTTCGTGGCATCGGCGAAGAAGGACAAGGGAAACTGGCCGCAGGTCGCATCGCGATTGTGGGCTGCGGCGCCACCGGTTCGGCCTTGGCGAGTCTGCTCGCACGCGCGGGCGTCGGGACGATCCGCATCATTGATCGCGATTACGTCGAGCCAAGCAACTTGCAGAGGCAATCGCTGTTCGACGAATCCGACGCTGCTGAGTCTTTGCCGAAGGCGATTGCCGCAGCCCGCAAAATCGCGACCTTTAATTCGCAAATACTGGTCGAGCCGAAGGTTGAAGATCTAGTCCCCGGCAATATGCAAAGCACCCTTGAAGGGATGAACCTGATTCTCGATGGCACCGACAATTTCGAAACCCGTTATCTCATCAACGACTACGCGGTTTCTCAATCGCTGCCCTGGATATATTCCGCCGCCGTCGGAAGCTATGGCGTTACGATGAACGTCCTCCCTGGCCAAACGGCTTGCCTGGCATGCATTTTCCCGGATTCTCCTCGAGGCATGGTTGAGACTTGCGAAACCTCCGGCATTCTGAATTCGGCGGTCAACATGGTGGCTTCCGTCGCCGCGACAGAAGCATTGAAGCTGATTGTCGGTGGATCGGCGGCCTCGCACCTGCGTCGAACCCTCTTGTCGTTCGATCTGTGGACCAACGAACGCGCGGAAATCTCTGCCGCGAAACCCCGCCCCAACTGCCGCGCTTGCGCCGACCACAACTTCACTCATCTTTCTGGCGAAGGGCGGCCGCATATCACGCTCTGTGGCAGGAATTCCGTGCAAATCCATGAACGGCAACGGCCGATCGACTTTGGAGAAATGGACCGCCGGCTTCAACCTCACGGTTTGGTCCGTCACAACGGCTTCGTTCTTAAGTTCTGGCACGATCCCTACGAGATGACGCTCTTTCCTGACGGTCGCGCGATCATCAAAGGGACCACAGACACCGCAGTAGCGCGAAGTCTGTACGCGCGTTTCGTGGGAAGCTGAAATCCTCTATGAGATCTACGGTCGCCGCTAGCAGCCGATCTCTGCTAATCTTCTCCGTTTGTGAATCCGTTCTTCACGGATAGAAAAGGGCCTGAATGCCGGACAATCTGCGTCCTGAACCCAGCCGACTTTTCCGCTGGCTGGTGCTGATCTTCCTCAGCCTGGCCATGTTTGGCAGTTACTACGCATATGACGCCCTGAGCCCGCTCGCAGACGTCTTGAAGGTTCAACTGGGCTTTTCCGACGAGAACATTGGATTCCTTCAGGCGATCTATAGCTTCCCGAACATATTCACGGTGGTGATTGGCGGCTTCATCATCGACCGGCTCGGCCTGCGGAAATCGCTGATGATCTTTGGCGTGTTGTGCGTGCTCGGTCCTGCAATCACGGCGTCCTCGGGACTGCTTTGGATCATGGCGGCCGGACGGTTGATCTTCGGCATGGGCGCGGAATCATTAAATGTCGCCGTGACCGCGGCACTGGCACGCTGGTTCCGCGGCAAGGAACTAAGCTTCGCATTCGGATTAAACCTCACCATTTGCCGCCTGGGCTCATTCGCCGCCCTGAATTCGCCGACATGGGCTCGCGCGGCTTATGCGAATTGGCGCTGGCCGTTTTTGATTGCATTAGGCCTTTCCGCATTCTGCGTGGTTGGCGCCATCGTCTACTGGATCCTGGAAGTGCAGGCAGAGAAGACTTATCACCTGGGCGAAGCCTCGACCGATAAGGTGGTCTTCTCTGATCTCTTCAAGTTTGGGGTCAGCTACTGGTACATCGTCGCGCTCTGCGTGACCTTCTATTCCGCGATTTTCCCCTTCCAGACATTCGCAGTGAAGTTCTTCATTGAGGCCCATGGAACTTCCCGCGAGTTCGGCGGGTTCCTGTCCAGCATGTTGACGCTGTTCGCGATGATTGCGACCCCGCTCTTCGGGCTCTGGGTGGATCGAATCGGTAAACGAGCTTTTCTGATGATGTTCGGTTCGCTGCTGCTGATTCCCGTCTACTTGATGATGGCGTATACGCAGGTAAACCTGTACGTCCCGATGGCGCTGATGGGTGTCGCCTTTTCGTTGATCCCCGCCGTGATGTGGCCTTCCGTGGCCTACATCGTGGACCAATCCAAACTAGGCACAGCCTACGGCTTGATGACCATGATTCAGAACATTGGGTTATTCGGTTTCAATCTCATGATCGGTTGGGCCAATGACTACAGGAGCGCTGGACCGACCAACCCCCACGGCTACAACCTTGGTATGTGGATCTTCTCAACGCTGGGCTTTCTCGGGCTGCTTTTTGCCTTCCTGCTCCGGCAGCGGGAGTTGGGACCGCATGGCCACGGCTTGGAGACAATCACGACTGCCAAAACTGCCGGCTAGTTTCATGCACGACTTACCAATTTACGAAGAATGCGACTCTAAATTCAGGATCGGGTTTACAGCTTCGACGGTGCGCCTCTTCAACTTAAGACAGGCAAAGGATTTCCCGCTTATGAGCATCAAACTCTCGAATCCAAAGAACGGTAGAAACGCTTTCAAATTTTGAATACAGGCGTTACCTTAGTTCCAGCGAAGTCGCTCGCAAGCCATACAACGTAAAGATAGTTAGCCGCATCTCACGGGGTGCGGCCGGAAAAGGCAACTTGACCGACCCAGAACAGAAACAGGCCGGCGATTCACTCGAAGCCGAGCTCATCGAGAGAGCGAAACTAGGGGATGCCCAGGCGTTCCAAGCCCTCTACGACAAGCACAAGCGACGCGTTTATTCTCTGTGCCTGAGGATGACATCGAATACAGCCGAAGCTGAAGACCTGACCCAGGAAGCGTTTCTACAGCTCTACCGAAAGATTGGAACGTTTCGCGGCGAATCGGCCTTTTCAACCTGGCTGCACAGGTTGTCTGTCAACGTAGTATTGATGCATCTCAGAAAGAAAAGCCTCCCGGTGGTTTCGCTGGAAGAGACTACACAGGGCGGCGAGGAAGACACTCCAAAGAAGGATTTTGGGGCGGAAGATTTGGCACTAGCCGGATCCATCGACCGGTTGCAATTGCAGAAAGCAGTCGACGATCTCCCTCCCGGCTACCGTACGATTTTTGTGCTTCACGACGTCGAAGGTTACGAACATAATGAGATCGCGACGATCGTGGGTTGTTCGATCGGAAACAGCAAGTCACAATTGCATAAAGCGCGTATGAAATTGCGCGATCTGCTCAGGATGAATAGAGCCGAAAAGGCCGAGAAGTCCTGAGCCAAGTTTTCCGCACCGGGAAGAAGAAACTTTGGAGCGGACTGGTAAATTTCGGGCGTGTTGGTCCGAGACTTTGAAGTGGCAGTACACTGAGGCAGCAGAGGCTTGGGGAGAGCCGTATGAATTGCGTTGAGTTGCGGGAAAGTCTGATCGAGGTCGACGACGGCAGCGCCGTCGAACAGCGAGCTCATCTGAAAACCTGCAGGGAATGCTCTGCTCTGGTCGCAGACCTGAATAGCGTGGCGCATTGGGCGGTGGAGCTGCGTGGAACCGATGAGCCGGATCCGCGCGTCTGGAAATCAATCGAAGGCGCACTGAGGCGGGAGGGGCTGATTCGCCCGCAGCGCTCGGTCAGTCGCTCCCTCCTGCCATCCTTTGGCAGTCCTTGGGGGATCGCGCGATGGCTCGTCCCAGCGGCAGCAGCGCTGCTGGTCGCCGTCGGCCTGTATGTGCGTCCACATCCTTCTCAGCCGATTGCCACTAGCAAGACTCCCGCGGCGGTTGTTTCTACCCCGGTTGCAGACGTCGAAACGGCTGGCCTGAATGACGAGGATCTTTTGCAAGAGGCCGCACAACAATCTCCGGCTGTAAAGGAACAGTACAGTGAGAATCTCCGGCGCGTGAACGAATATATTCAAGACGCGAAGAATGTCGTGGACGCCAATCCGAATGACGAGGAAGCCCGCCGCTCACTGATGGATGCGTACCAGCAGAAGGCAATGCTTTTTGAACTGGCACTGGATCGTTCTCTGCAATAATAGGGCGATCTTTGCGCAGGCAGCGTTGGCACGGGGCGAAGCATAAAGGAATTTCGGGAAACCAATTATGAGTGGGCGCATTGTCGAACTGGCACTAGTCACCGTGATCGCCGGAACCATGACAGCGGGAACTCTGGCGGCTGAGACGCACAAAGAATTCCGGTTCAATGTCGGTCCCAAATCCGGAATTTCCGTCAACAATCCTTACGGTTCGGTTTCAGTGAAACCGTCCAGCGGCAATGTCATCGTCGTAAGTGCGGTGCTGTCGTCTGACAAAGTCGAAGTGGATGACAACCTGATTGGAAACCGTGTCGAAGTGCAATCGCACCTGCTCCCTGGCGCCGATACGCAGTCAGGTCGCGTGGATTATGAAATCCAAGTACCCGCCGATGCCAGCATCACGCTTCATTCAAGTGCTGGCTCCCTGCATGCCGAACGATTGCATGGCGATGTCACTTTAGAAGGCGCCGCGGCGACTGTCGACGTTCGTGACCTCAGCAACGCCCATGTCCATGTCAGGACCTTGAACGGCCCGGTCAGCCTGAGCAATGTGCAAGACGGCCACGTCGAAGTAGATTCTCTCAGCGGAAACGTTACTTTGAATGGCGTCACCGGCCCACTGGTACAGGTCATTTCAACAAGCGGCGAAATTCACTATACCGGCGACTTCGGAGATCGTGGCGAGTACCGCTTGACCAGTCACAGCGGCGATATCGAAGCGACCGTCCCAGAGACCACTTCCGCAGATGTGAATGCTCGGTCGGTGCGGGGCGAAGTGCATGACGATATTCCTCTTCAACCTAAACAGCACACCTCCTTTGTCATCAAGGAAGGAAGTGCCTTCTGGGGTACCATGGGGCGCGCCGCAGTGTCTTCTACCGTAATTCTGCGCAGCTTCAGTGGTAAAATCCACCTCAGAAAACGCTCCGCAAAATAACCACGAAAAGAAACCCGGATCGTTTGAAGAAGCGTTCTGGCAAAACGGTGAGGGCGAAGGCGAGCAGCCGTCCGCGACGCAGCAGTTCGCGCAAGACAGCCGCCGGCGCTGGCACTGCCGTTTTTCTAGTCGGCTTCATGGGCGCGGGCAAGAGCAGTGTGGGTCGTGCGCTTGGCCGCCTTCTTAATTGGGACTTTGAAGATCTGGACGACCGCATCGAGCGTCGAGAAAGACGCACGGTAGCCGAGATCTTCCGGGAGTCCGGTGAAATGGAATTCCGGCGCGCGGAGCGCGATGCTTTGCAAAATATCCTTGACGATTTTCGCGGCGGAGCGCGGGTCATCGCTCTGGGCGGTGGGGCCTTCATCCAAGAGAGCAACGCAGCGCTTCTGAAGTCCTCTAACGTGCCAACCGTCTTTCTGGATGCCGCCGTTGACGAGCTTTGGCAGCGTTGTTCAAAACAGGCCGCGGAAGACGGCGCGGAACGTCCCCTGCTCGGCAGCCAGGCACAATTCCAGAAGCTGTATCGAGATCGGCGAAACAGTTACAAGAAAGCTTCGGTCATGATTCCAACCGGCAATCGCTCTGTCGAAGTTATCGCGGCTGAGATCATAAAATTGCTCGGATTGAAGAAGATCGAAACACGCGTCGAAGAAGGAGAAGTCGAGTGAGGTTGGAAATTGGAATTCGCCGGATCGCGGCCTTCGTTTTGATATCGACTCTAGCCGCCTATGCTGCACCCGCATCTCGAGACAAAAACGATAAGTCCAAGCCCTCAGGAACCGTAATCGTTGATTCCGGAGCTTTCGGAGTTTTTGTTCGCGGACAGCGTGTGGCCACCGAAACGTTCTCCGTCCAGCTGCAAAACACAAACAGCATCATCAAGTCGCAGTTTAAGGAGATCAACGCGAGCGACTCCGCGAGCCAGAAATCGGATCTCGAAATGACCTCCAGTGGCGAGTTGATCCACTACGAGTGGAGCCAAGCCTCTGGCGGATCTATCTCCGTGTTCCCCGATAATGAGTTTCTGAAAGAGCGAATTACGACGTCCCCGTCAAAGCCCGCGGCGGAACAGGCATTCTTGTTGCCCACTGCAACCCCGGTGCTGGACAACAATTTCTTCGTTCACCGCGAAGTCCTGGCCTGGAAATACCTCGCCATCGCCCCTTGCAAGGACGAGAAAGATCATCGACGCTGCGAACCGGCGGATTTTGGAACTCTTGTGCCTCAGGATCGAACTTCCATGAGTGTTCGCATGGAACTGATCGGCAAAGAGAAGGTGACGATTCGAGGCGCAGAAAGAGAATTGCTGCGGCTAAACCTTCACGGCGAGTCGTTTGACTGGGCTCTCTGGGTGGACGAGAGCGATCATTTCAAGCTAATACGGGTAGCGATTCCTGCTGATAACACGGAAGTAGTCCGAGACTAGAAAATGGGCGGCGGAATCGAGATTGCCCTGGGAAATTAATTGCTGCTGGCTGACTCACGTACGGCGCGAGTTCTGATCACGGTGCTGCTGTTCGCGCTGGCGTTGGGCTTTCTCTACGTCGCGCGCGCTACCCTGATTGCCTTTCTTTTCGCCATTTTCTTCGCGTATCTGATGAGCCCCCTGGTCAATCATCTCGAGCGATTGCTCCGGGGCCGTGTACGGGCGATCGTAGTCATCTATGCGTTGTTGATTGCTCTGGTGATTGTGTTTTTCGTTCTCGTTGGGCCGAGAGTCACGCAGCAAGGTGCGCGCCTTGGACGCTCGATACCCACTCTTCTCAGCCAACTCAGCTCCGGACAGATCACCAACCAACTCGGAGTCGAACACGGCTGGAGCCATAACACCACCGAACTCGTTCAATCGTTTCTGGTGAACCACGAGGACGACATCACGCAACTTGCCCAGCGCATCGGGCTGCGCACCGCGGATGTCGCAAAGCAGGCGTGGCTGCTGTTCGTAGTGCCCCTGCTCTCAATTTTCTTTCTCAAAGATGGCCGCGCCTTCAGCGACTTCGCACTCTCCACAATTCAGTCGCGCCCGCAGCGCGAATTCCTCGAGAACGTGCTTAACGATTTAAATCGAATGCTGGCGCATTTCATCCGCGCCCAGCTTACTCTGGCGGCGCTCACACTGGTGGTGTATTCTGCGTTTCTTGGAGCGATGCGCGTTCCGTATGCGCTGGTTCTAGGCACGATTGGCGGGATGCTGGAATTTGTCCCCGTCGTTGGCCCTCTAGTTGGTGCTCTCACAATTGTCGCTGTCGCGCTGCTGATGGGCTACAAGCACTGGCTGGTCCTCATCATTTTCCTCGGCGTCTGGCGCCTGATTCAGGACTACGTTTCATCTCCGCGCATCATGGGCGAAAGCATGGAATTACATCCCTTGGCTGCGATCTTTGGAGTCATGGCGGGAGGCGAAGTCGCCGGCATTCTCGGGATCTATCTTTCCATTCCGGTGATGGCGAGTCTGCGCATCGTCTTTCGCCGCTGGCGGCTCTATGCGGAGAAGAAGAACTTCGGACCACTCTCGGAGTTCCCTTTCCGCGGCAAAGAGACGCACCGAACTTAGTTGGTCCGGATCGTGTCGCCTCAGCGTCCTGCTCCAGCCCCCACCACTTTCTCGATCGCAATCTTGCGCAGGAAGTCAGCAGCTGCTTCAGGCAACACTGTATTGATGAACATCCCGGAGCCGAGTTCAAACCCCGCAACCCGTGTCAGTCGTGGGATCACGCTGACATACCAGTGGAAGTGGCGAGCGCCGGCATATTCCGCTGGTCCACTGCGCACGGTAAAGTTCAAATCTGGATTCTCCAATCCCACATAAATCTTGGCTAGCAACGATCGCAAAATACGAGCCAGATCCGCGACCTCCATCTCCGAAATGTCGCCGAAACTGGCCATATGACGTAGGGGAAAGATATGAGTAGCAAACGGAGTCGCTGAAGCGAAAACTTCCATCGCGACAAAGCGCTCGCTTTTTAGGACGACCCGCGTTTGGTCTTCAATTTCGCGCTCCACCATATGACAGAACATGCATTCGCCGACGTCGTCATAGTGGCGCAGCGCCTCGTGCAATCGATGCCGCACCTGGCTCGGAATCACCGGAGTGGCAATCAACTGGGAATGGGGATGCTGGAGGCTGGCTCCGGCATCGAGTCCATGATTTTTGAAAATCGTGATGTGGTTCACGCGATGGTCTAGGCTCAACGCGTTGTACCTCTGTTTGTAAACGTTCAGAATCTCACTCACCTGCTCCTCGCTTAGAAGAGCCATGCAGCGGGAATGATCGGGACTGTCGATGATGACTTCGTGAAATCCGAATCCGTCGATGCGGCGTCGGAGATGCTGCAGGCTTCGCGTCGGCTGCACGTCACTCGACAGGGCTGCAAATTTATTGGGAATTACCCTTACTTGCCAGCGATCACCTTTCGCGGGAGATCGCATCACCTCGGGAGGAGTCTTGTTCTCGTTCCCTGGACAAAAAGGGCAACTTTCCACGAATGCCGGAGTAGGCTGAACTGGGCGGTGTGTGACTAGCTCCTCCGGCCGCTTGGCGCGTTCCGTAGCAATGATGACCCATTCCTTCGTAAAGAAATTCTGGCGTAGCTCCGGCATGTTTGCCTCCAGATTGTCTTATCGGCAAATGTGAGGTGATTCTGGAGTGCTTTCGGTTCGGAACGCCCAAGAGCCACTAGCATGAACCCAATTCTGAACGTGGAAGGAGAATAGTGACTTTCGTCAGTGGCCAGCCCAAAGATCAGTGCCTCGACTGTTATAGAATTTCAGGTATCCCTTATGAGCCAAAAAATTCCTATAGGTATTTTGGGCGCCACCGGCGTCGTAGGCCAGAGATTTATCCAGATGCTGGAGCATCACCCGTGGTTTGAGGTGTCCTGGCTGGCGGCTTCCGACCGCTCTGAAGGCAAAGTTTATGCAGAAGCGGCCCGGTGGCGGCTAAAAACTTCGATTCCAGCCGCTGTAGCGAAAATGAAGGTTTCGCCGGCCACTCCCGAAGGCGCACCAAAGATTATCTTCGCGGCTTTGGATTCCGCCATTGCAGCGGAAATGGAACCTCGTTTTGCCGACGCCGGCTGTGCAGTCGTGTCGAATTCCAGCGCGCTACGGATGCAGGAAGACGTGCCACTGGTTATCCCCGAGGTCAACGGCGGCCATATCAAGCTGATCGACATTCAAGCGTGGCGCAAAAAATCTGGTGGATACGTGGTCACCAATCCCAATTGCTCCGCGATCGGACTCGTGCTTGCTCTGGCGCCTCTTCACCAGCAGTTCGGGCTAGAAACCGTGATGGCTGTGACCATGCAGGCCGTCAGCGGCGCGGGATATCCCGGCGTTGCATCGCTGGACATCCTCGGCAACGTGATCCCCTTCATCAAGAACGAAGAAGAAAAGATGGAAGAGGAGACGAAGAAATTGCTGGGACAGCTTAATGGCTCGAAGGTGATCCCCGGCGATTTCGCGATGAGTGCGCAATGCAACCGCGTCGCCGTCGAAGACGGGCACACCGAATCGATCTCTATCCGTCTGAAGAAGAAAGCCACCGCCCAGGAAATCATCGCGGCATGGAATGGCTATCGCAGCGAACCTCAGACGTTAAAACTGCCTAGCGCTCCTGAGCGTCCCGTCGTTTATCTGGAAGCTTCCGACAGACCGCAGCCGCGATTTGATGTCGACATGGGCGCAGGGATGACTACCGCCGTCGGGCGACTCCGGCCCTGCGGCGTGCTCGACTGGAAGTTTACCGTCCTCTCGCATAACACCATCCGCGGAGCCGCAGGGGCTGCGGTCTTGAACGCGGAGCTTCTTAAAGCCAAGGGCTACCTGGGATGAGGTGCGCATCGGCGCCGCTATCCTGGCGGCTGTGGAACCTGCATTTCGTCTCGCAATCTACGGATCGCGCTAAACGCAGCACATCTCGCCCGGAGTTCGTCCGATGATTGTCATGAAGTTCGGTGGCACGTCGGTCGAAGATGCCAAGGCCATCGAGCGCGTGGCTTCGATCGTTGAAGGACGCCTCGCGCAGCAGCCCGTCGTCGTAGTTAGCGCCATGGCCAAGGTCACTGACACGCTGCTGACCATGGCTCGCGCCGCCGGAGAAGGCGAACGCAAAACGGCCCTGAAACTCTGCCGCTCTCTGCAAGAACGCCACTACAACACCGCCAGTGAATTGCTCGGCACGGCTCGCTTCACAGAATTTCACTCAGAATTGGGATCGGATTTCGAGGCTCTCGACGAGCTGCTGCGCGGGATTTCCGCAGTAGGAGAAATCACTCCGCGCACCACCGACCACGTCGCAGCATTTGGGGAAATGCTGTCGAGCAAGATTGTGGCGGCAGCCTTCGAGGCTCGGGGCCTGAAGGGCGCACACGTCGATTCCCGCGACGTTCTCATCACCGATAGTGCCTACATGCAGGCCGTTCCTCAATATGACGAAACCAACATTAGGCTGAGCGAGAAAGTTCAGCCGCTGCTGAGTTCGGGACAGGTTCCTGTGATGGGCGGATTCATTGGTGCCAACCGCGCCGGTATCACCACCACGATCGGTCGCGGCGGGTCGGATTTTTCCGCCGCGATCTTCGGTTCCGGCTTGGGCGCTGAAAGAATTGAAATCTGGACCGATGTCGACGGAATTCTGACCACCGATCCCAGGATCTGTCCGGAGGCACGCCGCATTAAAATCATCAGCTTTGATGAAGCGGCCGAGCTTGCTTATTTCGGCGCAAAAGTTCTCCATCCTGCGACGGTATTGCCCGCGATCCAGAAGAATATTCCGGTTTACGTTTTGAACTCGCGCAATCCTTCGTGCGAAGGAACGCGCATCACGACTCGCGCTCCTCAGAGCAAGAATATTTTCAAAGCGATCGCCGCCAAGAAACGTATTACCATTGTCGATGTGGCCGCGCCTCGCATGCTGCTCGCCCATGGATTTCTGCGAGCGATCTTTGAAGCCTTCGATCGCCACAAAGTTGCCGTCGACGTGGTCTCCACGTCTGAAGTCAGCGTCTCTCTGACCGTCGATTCGAATCAAGCGATTCCCGCACTGGCGGCCGATCTTGCCAAGCTGGCAGACGTCAAATATGAAGGACGCAAGGCGATCGTCTGCCTCGTCGGCGAAAACCTGCGCGACACGCCGGGAATTGCCGCACTGGTGTTTCGCGAGCTAGCGGACAAAAAGATTCGCATGATCTCGCAGGGCGCCTCGGAAATCAATCTGACCTTTGTGATCGAAGAAGACGAAGTGCCGGAAGTGATTCAGCGTCTGCACAAAACATTCTTCTCGGAACTGGACCCGGAAGTCTTCGCCTGACCTGTCTAGCGGCGGACGCATTCGTCCGCGAGCCGACTGAACAGTTTTCGTGCTCATCTAGCAGCGATGATTCTTCCGCCCGGTTGTCCTCTGTGATTAAATCTCTCTAGCACCCAACCATGAATATTCTTATTTTAGGTCGCGGGAAAACCGGCTCCCTCGTGGAGGAAGCTGCCATTAAGCGCAAGCATCACGTTCGTGTGGTGGGCTCCGCAGAAAATGCGAATGGGGCCGCGCTGACGGCCGAGAATCTCAACGACGTGGCGGTCGCCATTGACTTCACCACGCCGCACTGCGTGCTTGCGAATATTGAAGCCTGCGTGAGGGCCGGCAAGAATATTGTCGTCGGTACGACCGGCTGGTACAAGGAGATCGACCGAGTACGGAAGTTAATCGAGCAGCATGGAACCGGCCTAGTTTACGCACCCAACTTTTCCGTTGGCGTAAACCTCTTCTTCGAGGTGGTCCGCACCGCGGCCGCTGCACTCGAGCACGATTATTCAGGACAAATCTTCGAACGTCACCACGTTCACAAGAAAGATGCGCCCTCGGGAACCGCAATCGCCATCCAGAATGTGATTCGCGATGCCAGCGGATCGAAAGAAGGCCCGGAAATAACCTCGTTCCGCGAGGGAGAAGTTGTTGGCCTGCACGAAGTCGTCTTCGAATCGGACGCCGATCGCATTTACCTCTGTCACGATGCGAAATCCCGCCTTGGCTTCGCCGAAGGCGCGGTGCTGGCGGCTGAATGGCTAGTCGGAAAAAAGGGTTTCTACGACTTCCAAGATGTCTGGCGAGAGGTTTGAGAACGAAGTTCGCCCGACCCTATTCCAGTTCCAATCGCGCCGCCACCCTGAGTTTCTTTCGCTCGATATTCGCGTTATCTTATTCTCATGCAACTTCGTGGCTGTGGTACTGCCCTTGTAACTCCTTTTCATCAGGACGGCTCCATCGACGACGCGGCCCTGCGCAATCTAGTCGCGTGGCAAATTGAATCTGGCATTGATTTTCTTGTTCCTTGCGGTACCACGGGCGAGACTCCAACTCTGACTCACGACGAGTGGCTGCATGTGATCGACACCACGATCGAGGTCACCGCCGGACGCGTGCCCATCATGGCCGGGGCGACTTCAAACGCAACCCACGATGCCGTCGAGAAGGCAAAAGAACTCGCCGCCCGGCCCGGAGTGAACTACATCCTCACGGCCTCGCCGTACTACAACAAGCCCACGCAGGAGGGCCAGTACCGCCACTTCAAGGCGATCGCGGAGGCCGTAAGCGACAAGCCGATCATCCTTTACAACGTTCCCGGACGCACCGCCGCCAACATCGAGCCTGCCACTTTGGTCCGTCTGGCCGAGATTCCGAACATTGTCGGAGTCAAGGAAGCCAGCGGCAACATGACGCAAATCGCCGAAATCGTGAACAGCGTTCCCGAAACTTTTCAGGTGTTTTCCGGAGATGATGCGGTAACGCTCCCGGTCATCGCCCTCGGTGGAGTCGGCGTCGTATCGGTCGCGTCCAACGAGATTCCGCACGAAATGACTGCCCTCACACGCGCTGCGCTGGAGAACGACTGGCCGACCGCCCGCAATCTGAATCGCAAGTATCTGCCGCTGATGCAGGCAAACTTCATTGAATCGAGTCCGCTACCGGTGAAGGCGGTGCTCGCAATGATGGGCAAACTCGAAGAGGTCTATCGCTTGCCGCTTCTGCCGATGCGCCGCGATACTCGTTCCAAGCTCCAAAAGATCGCTACCGAAGCTGGAGTGGTCACAAAGCCCGCGACTCCCGCGCCCGAAGCCGCCGATTTCTTCATCTACGAGAACTGGGTGGCTGGGCCGCATAAGATCGTCCTGCACCGAGGAACTTGCGGCCAATGCAGCCATGGCAAAGGACGTCCCTCGGGCCACGATGTAAATCACGCACGCTGGCACGGACCTTACGCCACTCTGCCCGAAGCCCGCGAAGTCGCTCACACGATGACGGGCGTGCTGATCCGCAGCGAGTGCAAGTGCGTCTGAAGCTCGCTGATTGCCTAAGAAAGCTAAGTGCTCAGAAATTAGAAAAACTTTGTCATCCCGACCGGAGCGAGCGCACGCGAGCGTAGTGGAGGGACCTGCTGTTTCTTAGGCAGCGAGACGGATGTCAGCCGCTAACTCGGCCATCCCGTATACTTTTTCTCGCATGCAATCCCTGAAATCTTCCATCGAGCGCCTCTCGGCCCTGGGCGAAATTGAACATGATCCGGAAGCGCGCAAGACTTTCCTCGAATTCCGCGACCAACTGACCCAAGGCAAGATTCGCGCCGCCGAAAAAGTGGACGGCCACTGGACAGTCAACGCCTGGGTCAAACAAGGTATCCTGCTCGGATTCCGCCTCGGCGAATTGGCAGAGATGCCCGCCGGACTTTCCTTCGTCGATAAAGACACCTTCCCTGCGCGCCAGTTCACGACGGCGGATCGCGTACGTGTCGTGCCCGGTGGATCGTCGGTGCGCGTAGGTGCCTATGTTGCGCCCTCCGTGATTTGCATGCCGCCGATGTTTATCAACGTCGGAGCCTATGTGGACGAAGGCACCATGGTGGACTCGCACGCTCTCGTGGGATCCTGCGCGCAGATCGGCAAGCGGGTCCACTTGAGTGCGGCCGCACAAGTGGGAGGCGTGCTCGAACCGATTAACGCCTCTCCGGTGGTCATCGAAGATGATGTGCTGGTCGGCGGAAATTGTGGGATCTACGAAGGAACGCTGGTGCGATCTCGCGCCGTGCTCGGGGCCGGAACAATCCTCACGCGCTCGACTCCCCTCTACGATCTAGTAAAAGGCGAAGTGTATCGTTCTACTCCTGAAGCGCCGCTGGAAGTTCCGGAGAATGCCGTGGTCGTGCCGGGATCGCGCGCGGTCAAGAAGGGCGCTGCCGCCGAATGGAATCTGTCTCTCTACACGCCGGTGATCGTAAAGTACCGCGATGAAAAAACCGACCGAGGGATCGAGCTAGAAGACTGGTTGCGGTAATTTAGCTTTCAGCAAGCCTAGCTCTAGGGCTACGAACTCGGCCAGTCCCAAGTTCCGCGTAGGTCGACTGTGTGGAACGGGCCTCCGTAAGCGACCTCTTTCCAATCCTGCCACCTCGCGCGAAAAAGATCGGCGAGCCATCCCGCAACTGTAATCGACGACTCGTGGGAGCAGTACAGAAGCCACTCGAAATCACTGGTAACGAACCATTCGTCTCCGCCATAGATCGGAGCAATGGAGGTACGATCAATTTCGTAGTTGTATGGTCCCTCAAGCATTAACCAACAGCGATCAATGGCGCGGCTCTCTAGGGCCTCACAAAGAAGATCTGTACCTCGCCGCCGTCCCCATAATTCCTGGTGAAAAGCAATGACATTCGTATCCGGCTCACACTTCGAAAGAGGAAACCAATAGCCAGCAACGCCCCAACGATCCCGGAGCTTTCGCCGTATTTCAACACTCTCAGTCTCCGTTAGCACCCGACGGTACGGTAGCGGCTCGATGCGCGCCAATTGCAGAGGTAACAGTCCGCAGACGTACTGTTCGAACGCTTCGGATTCGTCAGTAAGCGCATTGCACGCTTCACGGCTCTGATGAAACTCTTGTACGAGGGACAAAAAGGCTCGACGCCCGGCTCCGAGAATGGCTTCTCGCGCCTCCTCCAACGAACTAAATTCCGTCCCTGCGAACTTCTCGACCTCGACCCGAATGGCTTCGTCAAGTCTATACCGCGGAAACAATCCGTAAGCAACTTCGGAGTAGCCGCGCCCTCGCTCCACGCCCACGTCCGAGAGCCGCGTGTATTCTCCAGACCAATAATGGTATTGATCAATGCAGAAGCGGCGTGCCGCCACATGAAGTGCCGAAGAGAAGTTCATCCTGCATTACTCGAACTGACTATCCAACTCGAACCGCCAACTTCCCCGCCCCATTCGACGCAACCTGAATCTGCCCCAGCTTCCCAATCACCACATCCGCATGCGTTAGCGCGTCCACCTTATACGTGCTTGTTATCCCCACCACCTTCATCCCGCCCGCGCGCGCCGACTGAATCCCTGCGGGCGCATCCTCGATAACTAGACAGTCTGCCGGCTCGAATCCCAGGCCGATTGCGCCCTTCAAGTACGGCTCTGGATGCGGCTTTCCATTCGTCACAGCATCCGATGTGACCAGAACCTGCGGCACCGGCAAACCGCAATAACGCAGACGATTCGTGGCAAGCAGCCTTGATCCGGAAGTGACCACCCCCCAGCGCCCATCCGGAATGGATTTCACCAGATCGACCGCTCCCGGCATCACAGTTACTCCGCGCTGGTCGCCAGCCTCGTGATTTTCGATCGCGTCCGCTTCAACCTCGGCGTCGAGATGTGGCGCCACCCGCCGGATCACTTCAATTGTCCGCACTCCGTGTGCGATAGCCATGATTGCGTCGCCGTCAACGCCCTTCCTCGCCGCCCACTCGCGCCATTCTCGATCAACGGCGCGCGTCGAGTCGACCAGAACTCCGTCCAGATCAAAAAGAATGGCTGAGCATGAAAAGGTTGGCATTCCTGATTATTTAAACACAGCGATGCGGAGAACAGTCCCTGAGCACTTGCCGAGTGCCTAACTCGTACCGGTCGGCAGCCCTGGTGGTAGCGAAGCTGCAGCAATGGCATCGCGCTCGCGCTGCCGGATCAGCAAATGTCGCTGGCGGAAATGTGCACGGGCGCGCTCACCCCACGCTCGTACGAACCAGTAATTCAATCCTGCTCCGATCGCTGAACTTGCCAGCGGGATCACGCGCCCCGCCCACTTCTCAACGACTTCAGCGCTGGCCTTCGCGGCAATTCTCTGGATCACGCGCGGAACAAATTTGTTGACGACTTCCTTTTCCAGCAACTCGCGGCTGATGTCAACTCCAGCCGCGCTAGCCGCCGCGACCCACAACTCCGCAATCTCGTCATCGGTATTGAACTCGAATCCGTACAGGAGGCTCAGTTTTTGCACCGTGCGCATCGTAATCGCCGAGAGTACGCCCAGATCCGGGACGATCGTCATCAGTCCGCCCAGACCGAATCCCGCTCCCTCGACAGCGGCAACTTTCATTCCGCTGCGAATGATCGAATCGGCAACGACGTCCAGCTCGTTGATCTCCAGCGAAAAGACACCGTGATATCCGCTGATCGGCACGCGGTAGGCGGCCCGCAACTGCAAGAGGAACTTATCCGGATCGACGCGCACGGTCGAGTACGCGCGAGTCAGGCCGCCCACAAGAGCCTTTTCCACCCGCCGCCGGAGCCAAGATTTGCGCTGTTCCATCATTGCTTCCACCTTATAGCACGGAGGAGCGTGAATGCCATCGGGAGAGAGCTGCAGATTGGCCGGCGATTGAGGACATGGGGCAGGGCGCAGCGGCAGGGGCAGAGATCAGTGAATAGTGGTCAGCGAATAGCGGCAAACACTAGCCACTGACCACTAACCCCCGCTCACTGGCCCTGCTCCCTGACCCTAGTCCGTGCTCCCCGTGTGCTAGCATCATGTTTACTCGATGCCAACTGGAAAACTGCAGGTTATCCCTCTGGGCGGGCTGGGCGAGTTCGGTATGAACTGCATGGCCGTTCGGTGGGGAGACGACATTCTTGTGATCGACGGCGGATTGATGTTCCCCGAGGCGGAATTGCTCGGAGTGGATATCGTTGTCCCTGACATTTCCTACCTGATCGAAAACCGTCAGCGTGTTCGTGGCATTGTCCTTACCCACGGCCACGAAGATCACATCGGTGCTTTGCCTTGGATTCTTTCGGAACTCAATGTTCCAGTGTGGGGAACCGAGTTCACTCTTGCGTACGTTGAAGACAAGCTTGATGAACACGGATTGCTCGACGACGCCGATTTGCGCGAAATGCGCCCCAACGAGCGTTTCAAGGCCGGAGCTTTCACAGTCCATCCGATTCAGGTGACGCACAGCCTGGTCGATTGCGTCGCGCTCGCCATTCACACGCCGCTCGGCGTCATCATCCATACAGGCGATTTCAAAGTCGACCCGACGCCGACCGACAACAAACTTTTCGATCTCCACACATTTGCCGAGTACGGAAAGCAGGGAGTTCTGGCCCTGTTTCAGGACTCCACCAATGTTGAGCGCAAGGGATACACGCCGAGCGAGCGAGCCGTGCGCCGCAAGTTCGACGAAGTTTTTGCGCACACGAAACGCCGGCTTTTTATCTCGTGCTTTTCATCGTCGATTCACCGCATCAATCTCGCGGTACAACTCGCGCATGAGCACGGACGCAAGGTCGCATTCATCGGCCGCTCGATGAACAACTCTGCCGAGATCGCCGAAGACCTCGGGTACATCGAAGTTCCGGAAGGGCTGGTCATCAACCCCGGCGAGATGAAAAACTTTCCGCCAGAAAAAGTTTGCGTGCTGATCAGTGGCACTCAAGGCGAGCCGATGTCGGCCCTATCGCGCGCTGCAGTCGACAATCACAAGCACGCGAAAATCGAAAAGGGAGACACGGTCGTTCTCTCGTCGCGCATCATCCCCGGCAACGAAAAAACCATTTACCGGATGATCGACCACCTCTTCCGTCGCGAAGCCTACGTCATCTATGAAGATGGAACTTCGCCGCCCATCCATGTCAGCGGACATGCCAGCCAGGAAGAACTCAAGCTCATCATCAATCTGGTGAAACCGCGTTATTTCATTCCGGTGCACGGGGAGTATCGGCAACTCAAGCTTCACGCGGAGATGGCGGGGTCGATGCACGGCTCAGTCGGCAAAGTCATGCTGATTGAGAGTGGAGACGTTCTCGAATTTGACGAACTCGGCGCTCGCAAAGCGGGTAAGGTGAATGTTGGCCGCGTCTGCATCGATTCCGGCAGCCGCACCGATGTCGTCGAAGACCTCATCATCAAGGACCGCCGTCACATCAGCGAAGACGGGATCGTGCTGCCGATCATCGCGATCAATAAACTTTCAGGTGAAGTCGAAACGGCGCCAGAGATCGTGACTCGCGGCTTCAACGTCGGCGAAGATGGCTTCATGGAAGGCGCAAAGCGAATGGTCGAAGACACGCTCGCCCATTCCAGCGAAGAAGAAAAAGCCGATTACGGCGTGATCAAGGAAAAGATTCGCGCTGACCTGAAGCGCTACATCTCCAAGCAATCGCAAAAGCGCCCGCTGATCATGCCGGTTATTCTGGAGATCTAGCGGGCTTTCGCTCTGGAAACTTCACGCTTTGAGGTGCCAGAAGCGCCGCGCGTTTTCACCCAAAATAGCCTCCAGCGCTCCAGGACAATTGCTGCGAACGTAAACTTTCACTAAGTCCATGACTCGGCCATATCGCCCCGCAACCAGGCACACCGGCCAGTCTGAGCCGATCATCAATCGTTCGCTTCCAAACGCGTCAAACACCACGTCGAGGTAGGGACGAATCTGTTCCGGCGTCCAATGCTGCCAATTCGCTTCCGTGACCAACCCGGAGAGTTTGCAGAACACATTCGGAAACGCCGCCAAGTGGCGGATTCCCTTCTCCCATAAATCAATTTCCCCGGTCTTGATTGGCGGCTTGGCCATGTGATCGAGCACAAACCGCTGTCGCGGAAATTTCTCCACAAACTCCGTCGCGACCGGAAGATGCCGCGTATAAATCAAAATGTCATAGGCGAGATCAAACTCTTCCAGCAGCGAAATGCCCCGAAGAAAATCCGGCCGCATGAGAAAGCGGTCGTCCGTTTCCGCTTGCACGACGTGCCGGACTCCAACCAGCTTCGGGGTTTTCGCAAACGACCTGAGTCGGGCGTGGACATCGGGCGAACAAAGGTCCACCCACCCGACTACTCCAAGAATTCTCGGCGAGGCCGCGGCTAATTCGAGCAGCCAACGAGTTTCTTCCAACGTCTGGCGGGCCTGCACCGCTACCGACCCGTTGAATTCATTTGCGGAAAGCTCGCCGGCTAAATCTTCAGGCAGGAAATCGCGGCGGATCGCAGCCATCGATTCATCAATCCATCCATATTCTGCGGAATTGTAGAGCCAGAAATGCTGGTGGGCATCGATGCGCATAGCGGCGTTTCGTTAGCGATCTTAGGCAGGCTCCCACGATTTGGGAACATTCACGTACGAACGATCCAATTCGGCGACTGATCGACATCCGAGCAACCGCAACGTCCGTTCCAGATCAGTCCTTAGTATCTCAATCGCTCGCACAACCCCTGCTTCTCCGGCCGCCGCCAAGCCGTATGCGTAGGCGCGTCCGCAAAGCACAGCCTTCGCCCCGAGGCAAAGCGCCTTCACAATGTCCGTGCCTCGTCGGATGCCCCCGTCCATCCACACCTCGATCTGACCATTCACTGCTTTCACGACTTCGGGCAAAACCCGCAGCGATGCCGGAACTCCATCGAGTTGGCGGCCGCCATGATTCGACACTGAAAGAGCCGCGGCACCGTGATCGATAGCCCTCCGCGCGTCTTCCCCAGTGAGCACACCCTTGACCACAATCGGGCCGCCCCAGTGCTCTCGGATCCAATGGAAATCATCCCAAGTCACCGCGGATTCGGCCAGCGCCGACGCGACGTCTACGAGCGGCAATGGACCTTTGCCAGGAACCACAACGTTCGGCAGCAAGGGCACGCCGCCGTCCATCAGAAACTGAATCAGCCAACCGGGACGCGACAGAATCTGCGGAAGGTACGGAAGCTTTTCAAACGGCCCTCCGCTAACCAGCTCTTTCATCCCGTTTCGAAAGTCGCGCTCGCGAATGCCAGAAACTGGAGTATCAATGGTGACGACCAGCGCCGAGAACCCTGCAGCGCGCGCGCGATCGATGCTCGCCTCCGCCGCAGCGCGGCCTCCCATGAGATACACCTGGTAGAAGACTGGGCCCGACGAGCCTGCTTTGACGTCCTCCAACTTATGTCCTGAGATCGTCGAGAGGATATATGCGGTCCCCGCGTTCCCGGCAGAACGTGCAGCAACCACTTCGCCGCCCGGATGCATGAGCCGGCTGTATCCCACCGGAGCCAGCAGAAACGGCAGCGCAAGTTCCATGCCAAGAACGCGAGTTCGGAGATCGCACTGCGTCTCAACTACCGCATGACGCGGCCGGAAGGTGACGTCGTTGAAGACCCGGCAATTTTCCCGCAAAGTGACTTCGCCCTCGGCGCCGCCATCGAGGTAGTCAAAGACCGCCTTCGGAATTCGCCGTTGCGCCGCCGGCCGAAGATCATCAATGCAAACGATGCGTGGTGACTCCACCGCGCGAGCTCGCTTTGTTGACTGATTCGTCACTGTTCGATGCGTTGAGAACGCATCGATACTAACACTGTAGAAAACGAAATTGGACTCTCCGAAAGACTGGAGCTTGCGTCCAAACAGGAGAGGACTAACACCTCCAAATGAGTATAGTAACGCCCCGCGAAAATTGATTAATTGCGGACTTTTTTCCTTCGAATCTTGGCAAACTCTTTCCGGACCCACGGTGCTAATGAATCACATTCTGCCACCGACGGATCGACCACTCAATCGGTACCACTAACTCTGGTTGTGCAGTAGCAGCCGCCATCCAAAATAGGCGTCAGTTCACAATCCAGTACTTGAAGCATGTCACCGAACCGATACTGCTTAGAGTGAACGTGAAACTGGCCCCCACCGCGCGCGATGCCTGCATGGGTGCGGCCGCCGACGAGCTGCATGACGGGCTCGACGGCAGTCCCGAATTGTCTATCATCTGTTGAATAAAAATCTCGCTGTTTGCGGTTACGGCTTTGGTGTCGATCGTGTAGGTAGTTTGGCTAGGGGGAACTGCGATCATCCCTGTCGGAGCAGCGCCGCATGCGGCGGGCGAGATAGTTCCTCCGACCCCTCCCAATTGGCAGTTTTGCAGACCAAGTTGGCCCGAACCCGAAAGATTTAACAGCGGCGTTCCATTGCGACCCTGCCATGCAAATCCCGCTACACCCACATCTCGCCACACATGCTGCGCCGTGGACGTCACAAAAAAATCGGATCGGCGCTCGGTCCCGCTGAGATCGCCGACAGAAAAACCCAGGACCTGCGAGGTATTGGAGTCCGACCACGATCGAAGATTGCCCAAGTAGTACGGAACGGAAGCAGTCACGGCATTATTCGGGGCCAGAATACGGTTCGCAGAGTACGGAGCGACGCTGGCGCCTGCTTTGTGATTCTTGGTAAAGATGCCTGCGATGTTATGTCCTGCTCCGCCGGTCAATATCACATCTTCCTGATTATTCCCGCTGTCAACCGAGACTTTGCCGCCAACACCAATCTTACTCGCACCAAATTTTCCGCTGAATTCCACCGTCTGAATTGAATTCTTCGCCGAGACGTCACGAGTCAGAGTGAGTCCACTCTCCGGTGAGTCCACCTCAAAGAGATCCGATCCCATTTGGCCGCTTACGCGAAAAGCGTGCGCCCAAACTCCTGCGCCCGGAGCAGTATAAGCGCGAACTGCGTGTGTGGCCGGCACTTGACCCCCTGAAACTACGTCCAGTCCGGCGTACTGGCTCGATCGATCCTTGCCGAAGATATTGACGTCAATCTCGTTGCCCCAGATCTCAGTGTCGGGAGCATTCGAGGGAAGAATAGTGACCGTATTCACGGCCCAAACCGGAATGCGGGAGGTAGCCGCATTGCAGATATAAGTTGCGACGAGATTATTGGCCGAGGGCAAAGCATTTGGCCAACAGGTTCCCGTTCCCGTAGATTTCCCAGACAAGATTGAAATCCCCGCACCCGACGATCCCGCAGCGTTCTCGGTGGGATTGCTGTAAATGATCAGCCGCCCGCTTTTTGAATAATCCCATACCGTTACGTTATCCGAAATGGTTGCTGCCGCAGGCGATGGCCCAACATAGTTCGGCGGGACAATCACCAATCCGGGCGTGGTTCCGAAGGAGTTGATGGCGTCTTGGACCGTCTTATGCATGGTTCCGTCGACGTAGGCAACACTATTTGCCGTCGAGGTGCCGGGGACAACTTGAGCCGCTACTCCTATGCTGAGAGCGAGAATCGCAAGAAATTGCTTCATATGGAAAGCCTGTAGCGGAAATGCCGCAGTCCAAGAAGATATCAGCGGCCGAGGAATCCTGCCCAATCTCATCTTCTAAAAGGCGCGAAGTAAAAGGAGTCAGTGATATGAGATGACCCGTGGCTACGCCTCCCCGAGAGGGCGCTGGTATTGCTTATATCGGGTTCGTATCGAGGAAGAGTGACACGCTGTCACGGTTTACAGGTTCACTCGCTTTTTTCACCGTCCCGAATCGCAGCGCTGGTGCTCTTACTCGCTCCCGTACGTTCGGCACAAACCTCCATTTTGAATGGTCCCAGGGATTACTTTGCTGGTGGCGCCGGGGCGCTTGTCCATCAGAGACTTCGTGGGAAATGGCCACCCGGATATCTCAACCGCCACGCCGGGCAATATTTCAATACTCCTTCAAAACCGCGATGGGACCTTTCAGTAAGCGGTCAACTATCCCTTCGGTATTCGGATGTTTACTTTTTGGCTTCTTTTTTGCGGCCGGAAGTAGACCGCAGCGGAAAGCCGGCGCCTGCATTCATTCCTTCCCGGACTCCTGTTGCTCAGCCTCTTCCTGGGTTTATGTGGCGGAGGAGGCAGCAACGGTGGCGGGGATTCGCACACTACGAGCGGAACACCGCCGGGCGCCTACACTGTAACTACCACAGCCGTTAACGACACGACCACGCAATCGGTACTCCTGACTTTGATTGTGAAATAGCTTTTCGCGTAAAGCCACAACGTTTGAATCAAGCAATTCATGCCGAAGCGCTCAACGCACAGAGCCCTCCCTCCAGAGATGGTCCCCTTCGACCGCAGCGAAATCTCTCGTCCTGATTCACATTCCCGCACCCTCGCATACAAAATTTTACGAGTCATAAAACCAACTCGAATGTATAATTCCTGCCGTTTGTGTGTTGTTTCGCTGTCGAGTCGTGTCGTCTCGCCACTACCGAACAAAAGGGGTTCAACTTGAAAACTGCGCGGATAGGATTGTGTCTGCCTTCGGGAGTTCTGTTGATTTTGAGTTTTATGGGATGCGGAGTTGCAAGTCAGCCTCCGGCCGCGTCAATCTCGCCGACCGCCAATCCCTTGGTCGCTCAGTACAACATCACGAATTTTCATTCGGGACTAACGGCTTGGGTTGAGTTTGGTCCGACTACGAGTTACGGACGTCAAACTTCCATGGTGACGACAACCAAGACGACAATCGGCGGCCAACCTGCCGGCGTTCTTGTCGCCGGGATGAAACCGCAAACGACCTACCACATGCGTGCGCACGTGGAGTGGGCACAGGGATCGTGGGTTGATCAAGACCGTACATTCACCACCGGCGCAATTCCCAGTGAATATCAGCTCCCGCAGATCACCGTCACTCTGCCGAGCAGTAGCGCGGGCGCCGCTCCCGCGCCGGGAATCGAACTCTTGAGCATGACCTCAGCCACAAACACAAAAATGCTCTCCGGTGTAGCTACTGACCTTCAAGGAAATGTTATTTGGTATTGCCCAGGTCTGGCTTTCCCGCAGAAGCTTCAGCCGAACGGCCATTTTGTGATCAATCAAAACTATGATCTGGAAGAAGTCGATCTGGCATGCAACCAGGTTCGCGCTATTACACTTGCGCAACTCAATACGGCACTGAACGCAAAGGGTTATTCATATAACCTCCTTTATTTCAGCCATGACTTCTTAGTTCTTCCGAACGGGCATTGGGTCGCGCTTGTGCAGGTGACGCAGAACTTCTCCGACCTGCCCGGATATCCAGGAACTACCGGCGTTCTGGGAGACATCGTGGTAGACATCGACCCCAACGGCGCAGTGGACTGGCTCTGGTCGACTTACGATCATTTGGATGTCAACCGACATCTCCAAGGTCTACCCGACTGGACGCACAGCAATGCGCTGGTTTACACCGCGGACGGAAACATACTTTTGTCGATGCGGAACCAAAGTTGGATCATCAAAATCGACTATGCAGACGGTGCGGGCACCGGCAATATTCTGTGGACGCTTGGCGACGGCGGAGACTTCACGGTCCTTGGCGGTGACCCGACCCAATGGTTTTACGGTCAACATGACCCAGGCGTCGTCACCACAGACGGATCACAAACCGTTCTTAATGTTTTCGACGATGGCAACCTGCGCGTGGATTCCGACGGAGTCCAATGCGGTACTTCGTCGACAGCACCTGCGTGCTATAGCCGTGGCGCACAATTCCTACTAGACGAGAGCACTAATCTTGCCACTCCATCTTGGTCGTTCTCCCCTGGTCTCTATTCTTTCTGGGGCGGGAGTATCGGCACGCTCTCCAACGGAGACGTCGAGTTGGCATTGAGTGAACCGTTCGTCAGTAATCCGACTACTTCTCAGATCATGGAAGTTTCGGGGACCGATACGCCCGCAAATTGTCTGGCAAATGAATGTCAGCGGTGAGAATGTTTATCGCGGCGTCCGCTCCCCGAGCCTGTATCCCGGCGTGACGTGGCAACAATAGAATCGAGCAGCCACTTTCGAAACGAAATAGTTGTATCATTACCGACTACACAAGAGAGGATAAAAAGCTCAGACTGATACGCGGAACTCTTCCCTTTCAAACATTGCGACCCATGGTACTTTCCTTGGTACTCGGGCGAAGTACGAGCGGTACTTCGGAATGAACTAAGATGGCCAGGCCGCTCGGTTCGTTTTTGAACCTTGTGCTTTGCGCCGATTCACCTATACTTGCCTGATGCTGAGGAGAGCAGAGTGAAACAGCGTGTGCTCGTTGCCAACCGTCCTCGCCTCATGCGAGAGATGGTGATGGCGACGATAGCGGACCAGCCTGACATCGAGATCATCGGAGAAGTCGCCAACGAAGATGATCTCAATGAGATCGTCGAACAGACCCAGCCAGATGTCCTCATTCTCGCATTAGACGAGTCCGAACAGCCTGTCGTTCGATGTGGATTTTTGCTCGGGAGATATCCCCGAATGAGAATCCTGGCACTTGCGCCCGAGCAAAACCGCGGAATGTATTATTGGGCTATGCTCGATATCCGAAATAAACCTGTCGAGAGTTCCGAGGCCGGAGTCTTGAGTGCAATAAGAGAGAAGCCGGGTTTGGTCGGTTTAACACGGATTTAGAGGGCACGCTGACGTCTTGGGGATTCTTAATTGATGAATCTGGCACCAGTTGCATGCAGAAAATCTGATCGTTCGAGTAATGCTGCACTTCGCGGCCACAATGTCTCTTTGTTTTTCTTTGTGCTTCTTGCCTGTTCGATCGCCGGTTTCGGACAGAGCGCTGCGCCCGCCCCTACGGCTCCCCAATCCGATCTTGCCCGCCAGAACATGGAGCGCGTAGCCGCATCGGTGGGGGAAATTGTCGCTATTTTGCACAGAGATCCGGGCCTGATGGTCGAACTCAAACGCTGGATCGCAAAAGACGCGACCGCTCACGGACAGCTCATCTCCGACTCCGATCTTACCGAAGAAGCCATTTTTGATCGCCTCGAGAACGACGTCACTTTCCGTTCCGTGGCGACCCAGATGGTTCAGAAATATGGTTACTTGCAACCGTCGGTAAATCCTGATTCCCCGTTAGCCAAGGAGCAGGAGCTTCTGCTTCAGGAGCGAGTCAAATGGATTGCTCAGGACGAAGAAGCGGAACGAGCCAAGTCACGCCAACGGGAAGAAACCAAGCTGAATGCGGCCCAATACTGCGATCCTTCTACGACACAGTGTCCCACCCGTGACCAGAGGAACGAATCGATCCAGGAAATGCCGGAATCTCAACCGGGGATTAATCAGTATCCGCGTAATGCTCCAAACAATCAGAACCCGACAGCACCTCAGCCGTACTATCCACAGCAACCGGGTGCGCCAACAAACGACGTTGCCGGCTTGGTCCGGACCAACGGTGACGATTCGATCGCCCCTGACTCACTTCAGACGATGGGCGCAGCCGCACAAGGTTCCGACCAGCAAGCTTCCCCAACCACCGCTCAAGGTCGGCGCCAAACGCAAAACGACTTTCAAGATCTTTCGATGAATTCTGACTTTGCCGCAGAGGCTTTCAACCCCCAGCTCTCCGGTGTTCCACAAACGAATTACGGCGTCCAAGGTCCATACGCCGCTTCCAATTCCCCTTACCCCTACGGATCGGTTGAGACACTTTCCAACACCGACAGTCGCATGATGCAACGCGAGGCAAGGCGGGCGCGCGAGGCTGTCAGTCCGACACAGAAGCTCGTCCGAAAAACGAACCCGTACGAGAATGTCCCGTCTCTCTATGACATGTATCTGCAGGCCGCGGCAAAGCCCCCGTCCGTAGAACGCTTTGGCATGCAGATGTTCGAAAATGGCACGCGGGACCGGCAGACAATTCCGATGGACCTTCCCGTCGGTCCGGAATACGTGCTCGGACCTGGCGATGGCGTTGCGATTGACCTTTGGGGCGGCGTCTCGCGGAGATTTTACCGCGTAGTCGACCGCGAAGGACGCATCAGCCTTCCGGAAGTTGGACCGCTGCTGGTCGCCGGCAAATCCCTGGGAGAAGTTCAGGAATCCATTCAGAAAACACTCCGCACACAATTTCGCGATGTCTCGGCCGATATTTCGCTCTCCCGCCTGCGCACGATACGCGTGTACGTCGTTGGCGACGTAGTTCGTCCCGGTGCCTACGATGTGAGTTCGTTGTCCACCCCTTTGAACGCTTTGTTTTCGGCCGGAGGTCCCACCGGTCGCGGTTCCTTGCGCACTCTGAAACATTATCGGGGCTCTCAGTTGATTCAGGATGTCGACGTCTATGACCTTTTACTCAAGGGCGTGAAAGGTGACATTCTGCGTCTAGAGAGTGGCGACACAATTATGGTTCCCCCACTGGGCCCGCAGATCACGGTTGAAGGCATGGTTCGTCGACCCGCGATCTACGAGACGAATAACGAAAAGTCTCTTGCCGATGTGATTGCGCTTGCCGGGGGCTTACTTCCCACAGCGGCTCTCCAGCACATTGAAATTCAGCGAACGATCGCCCACGACAAGCAGACGATGGTCAACGTCGACATTCCGCAGGACGACTCCAACAACGCGAGCAGCAAGCAACTGGACTCATTTTCAGTTCAAGATGGCGACAAGATCAGAATCTTCCCCATCGACCCATATAGCCAGGATACGGTTTACCTCGAGGGACATGTAGTCCGACCCGGCAAATACTCCTATCGCCAAGGAATGCGAGTAAAAGACCTGGTCGCGTCCTACAAGGATCTGTTGCCCGAACCGGCTCTGCAATACGGAGAAATCATTCGCCTCAATCTCCCGGATTACCGTCCGACCGTGCAAAGCTTCAGCGTTGCGGAGGCTCTGGCGGACCCTGCAAACTCACCCGAACTTAAGCCTCTGGATACGGTTCAATTCTTTGGACGCTATGATTTCGAAAATCCTCCAGATGTCTCGGTCTGGGGTGACGTGAGAACTCCCGGGACATATCCCACTTCAGGTGAGATTCATCTCAGTGATGCTATCCATCTGGCCGGTGGCCTTGCGCCGGACGCAGCTCAAGGGGATGCCCAGGTATTCCGCTACTCGTCGGATAGCACGCTCAGGATCCTGAATGTGAAATTAAGCAGTGCTTTAGAGGGAAACCCCATCGACGATATCGTGCTGCATCCGCGTGACCGGGTTTTGATCCACAAAAACTCCGCAGCGGTTGAGCCAGCGACGGTCTACGTGAAGGGCGAAGTGGCTCGACCAGGCCGCTATCCGCTTACCGCCGATATGCGAATTTCTGACCTTATTCAAGCAGCCGGCGGTCTAAAACCCAGCGCCGACACAAAAATTGCTGACCTTACGCATTATGCTTGGCATGACGATAAACAAGTGGTCGGAACCCAGGAACATATCCTGCTAGCGGACGCAATGGCTAAAAACTCTGAGGGAAACCGTGCTTTGAATAATGGCGATGTGCTCACGGTTCCGCAGGTCCCCGGTTGGAATGACATCGGAGCATCCATCGCGATTCGCGGAGAGGTCTTGCACCCTGGCAGCTACGGAATTCGTCCTGGAGAAAGATTAAGTTCCGTGTTGACACGCGCCGGCGGATTTTCGCTTGCGGCATATCCGTACGGCGCCGTTCTGCTTCGGGCAGAAGTACAGAAACTCGAGCAACGATCCTATGGTGAGCTCGTTCAAAGAGTTCGTGAACAGCAAACCGCTGTAAAACTGACGGCTGCCAGCACCGCCGATCCCGACCAAAAAGCTTCCGCCGAGTCCGCCTTGGTCCAATGGCAAAGCACTCTGGACGATCTGATGAGCAGCCCCCCCACCGGTCGCGTCACAATTCAAATTTCGACGAACTTTAAGGAGTGGGCCAATACCACTCGCGACGTGGTGGTCCGGTCCGGCGATGTCCTGGTCGTACCCAAACGTCCCAGCTACGTAATGGTGCAAGGCCAGGTCTACGGCGCAACGGCTGTCGCCTATCGGCCGGGCAAAAGCGCCAAGTGGTATCTCACGCAGGCTGGTGGCACCACCAACATGGCGAATAAGAAAGCGACCTTCGTCATAAGAGCGAACGGAACCGTAATCGGAAGTCATAGCTCATTCTGGGTTTCTGGAGATGGGTTGAATGTTGCTCTCCAACCGGGAGACATGGTCGTTGTTCCCGAGAAGGCACTTGGCGGTCCGCCAATTTGGAAAACTATCTTCCAGAACGCACAGGTAGTGAGCTCCATTGCCACCAGCGCAATTCTGGCCGCCTCTTACTTTTAGCAAAGGCCTATCGAGGATTGTTCGTGAATCTACCTGCGGGGTTTTTATGGCCTAAGATCATCGCCATGCTTCTGGTGCTGTCCGCTGCATACGCAACTGGACAATCCAGCCTTGCGCCCTCATCAAACGGAGCCAGTACAGCGGCGGTTCCTCCCGCAGATCAGGAAAACCAAGGCAATACCAAGGATCAGCCCAATATCCCCGATGCTCCCCAGCCCGCCGATTCAGAAAACAAAGTCATCACGCTTCCCAAGTCACTACTGCACGACCAAATCGGTATGTGGACTAGCCCCGCCAGGATTCGCTTCTCTGACGCCACGTGGCTCGGCCCTTTGGGCGGTCTCACCGCTGCATTGTTCGCGACCGACAGTGATTTCAGTCGGCACCTTTCCAATGTCCCAAGCACACTGACGCAGTACCGGCATATTTCGGATTATGGCGCATACTCCATGGCCGGAGGCGCCGCCGGACTCTATTTTCTTGGTCTGGTAACGCAGAACCAACACCAGCGTGAAACTGGCTTTCTGAGCGGCGAGTCTGCTATTGACGCTCTAGTCATTGTCGAGGCTATGAAATACGCATCCGGCCGGGAGCGCCCCTATCAGGACAATGCAAACGGGAAGTTCTTCAAGAGCGGCGCATCGTTCCCGTCCGAGCACTCCGCTGGTGCGTGGGCCATCGCCGGGATATTCGCTCATGAATATCCAAGTCCCTTCATGAAGTTTTTCTCCTACGGCGCAGCGACGCTCGTAAGTGTCTCTCGAATCACGGCAAAACAACACTTTCCGTCAGACGTCCTTGTTGGTGCCGCCATTGGATATCTCAGCAGCGAATACGTTTATCGGAGGCGCCATAATCCTGAACTAGCCGGAGGAACATGGGAAACACCCGCTATCCGTCAGGATCGTCCGGGACACTGGCAATCAAAGAATATGGGGTCGCCCTACGTTCCTCTGGACAGCTGGATTTATCCAGCGATCGAACGCCTTACGGCGTTGGGCTATATCAATAGTGGGATTGCAGGGATGCGCCCTTGGACCCGGATGGAGTGCGCTCGCCAGATCAGCGAGGCCTCAGATCGAATCGCTGACGATGAAGGCAACAGTGAAGGTTCCAGACTTTATCAGGAGTTGCAGCGGGAGTTTAGCAATGAAGTCAATTTGCTGGGTGGAGGCGACAACGCTGCGATCCGGCTGGAACAAGCCTACACGCGCGGTACAGAGATTGTCGGCAAGCCGTTAACGGATGGTTATCACTTCGGACAGACGGTCGTTAATGACTTCGGCAGACCTGAAGAGCAGGGCTTCAACGACGTGACTGGTTTGGCTGGTTGGGCTACGGACGGTCCGTTCGCGGTTTATGTGCGGAGCGAATTTCAGCATTCTCCATCCGCGCCGGCTATGCCTCTATCTGCTCGCGAGGCAATCTCGAACGCCGATTTCGGTCGCTCTGGAGGGCTTACGCCTCCCTTCCCGGTTCCTCCAGGAACTACCACGGAAGCTTTCGACCGAGGCCGCCTGCTCGACTCCTATGTCGCGATGAACCTATCCGACTGGCAACTCTCGTACGGGAAACAAAGCCTATGGTGGGGACCGGATCAGGGCGGCGGAATGATGCTTAGCGATAATGCTGCTCCACTGACCATGTTTCGCGTCGACCGGGTTTCTCCCTTTCTTCTTCCCAGCTTCTTGCAGGTGCTCGGCCCGATGAGAGTAGAGTTCTTTCTGGGCCAATATTCAGGGTACCAGTTCCTATTCAGTCCCCAAGGCTTGGTGGGGCAATATGGCCAATCATTGCACCCCCAACCGATTATCCATGGCGAGAGGTTCAGCTTTAAGCCAACGCCAAATTTCGAGTTTGGCCTGTCCCGAACCACTGACTACGGAGGACCCGGCTATCCGTTGACCTGGCACACCTTCCTGCGGAGTGTGTTTTCAACAGCTCAAACCAACCCGGGGGCAGCTAGTAAACCCGGATCACGCCGCTCCGGTGTAGACTTTAACTATAGGATACGAAACGGGCTGACCTTTTACGCTGACGGGTTTACGGAGCATGACACGATCAGCCCCATCGTTGGTCCAGACGTGGCCGCTTGGCTCGGAGGCATATATATTCCCCGACTTCCAAAGGTCCCAAAGATGGACTTTCGTGCAGAAGGCGTTTACACCGATCCCCCAATCGGCGGCAACGTTGGGTCTGGATTTTTTTATTACAACCCGACATATATCTCCGGCTTCACAAACTCGGGCAATTTGATGGGGAATTGGGTAGGACGAGAAGGTCAGGGAGTGCAGGGGTGGACTTCTTACTGGTTCACACCGCGTAATAAGCTAACGTTTGAGTGCAGACACCTGAAGGTGAGTCACGAATTCATACCGGAAGGAGGGACGATGACGGATGGCAGCGTTCGTGCCGACGTCTGGGTGCGTTCCAGTTTTAGTCTGTCTGCGTCGGTTCAATACGAAACTTGGAACTTCCCCGTCATCGCGCCGGCAAAGCAGTCAAATATTACTTCGTCTGTACAGCTAACGTTCTGGCCTAAGGGTCTTTCGCGCAAGAATGGTTCAGACCAATAAAAGGGATGAACTAAAAACACGAGGGACGCTCGTAAACATGGCAACCAGAGAAATCGCTAAACACCAACCACAATACGTCGAACCGGATCTCGATCCGGAATTAATCTCTATCCCGGACGAGCCGAATCTCAACTCCAGGAGCGGGGCAGATCGGTTGAGACTTATCTGGGAGTCTCGTTCCCTTCTTTATCGTTGGCTCCTCGTCGGATTCGTGGCATCCGTTGTCATAGCCTTTGTCATTCCGGTCCGGTACACGGCAACAACTCGTTTGATGCCACCAGATCAGGCTGGACAGGGGATGATGTCCATGCTTGCCGCTTTAGGAAAATCCAGTGACTTGGGGGCGCTGGGTTCCGAATTATTTGGAGTCAAAACATCCGGTGATTTGTTCGTTGGAGTCGCAAAAAGCGAAACAGTTCAAAATGCAATCATCGAAAAGTTCGATTTGCGAAAAGTATATGGTCTGCGACGCTTACAGGACACCCGCAAGGAACTGGAAAATCGGACTGACGTGTCGGCGGACCGCAAGAGCGGCATCATCACCATCAAGGTAGACGATCACAATCCGACCCGCGCGGCACAACTCGGACAGGAATACGTCGCTCAACTTAACCGACTCGTAATTGCTCTCGATACTTCTGCCGCGCATCGGGAACGAATATTTCTCGAAAATCGCCTGGCCCAAGTAGAACATGACCTGGAGAGTGCGGAAAAAGACTTTAGTCAGTTCTCTAGCAAGACGGCTGCTCTCGATGTTAAGGAGCAGGGCAAAGCCATGATCAGTGCGGCTGGTGAACTTGAGGGACAGTTGATTGCCGCCCAGACTGAACTCGAAGGTTTACGGCAGATTTACACGAACGACAACATTCGTGTCCGGTCCGTCCAGGCACGCATCAATGAGTACAAGCGACAATTGCAGAAAATGGGCGGTCAACCTGGAAATGCAACGACCGACGCGTCGGGTAACCCTGCTGCAGCGGAAAATACCGACCTTTATCCGACCATTCGTCAACTGCCAATCTTAGGTGTTACTTGGGCGGATCTGTATCGCCGGACTCGAGTCGAAGAAGCGGTTTTCGAAACTCTAACGAAGCAGTACGAAATAGCAAAAGTTGACGAGGCTCGGGAAGTTCCCAGCGTAAAGGTGCTCGATCCTGCCGAAGTCCCTGAGAAAAAATCGTTCCCACCAAGGACGTTGCTGGTTGCCGCGGGCACACTGCTATCGCTCATTTTGGCTTCGGGTTGGATCCTTGGAAGGGATCGATGGGGGCGTATCGATCCGTCTGATCCACGCAAGGTCTTGGCGAACGAGGTTCGCGACTCGCTCAAGAATCAGTGGCGCACTTTTCGAAGCAGGTCGCTGAAATCGGATCGAACCCAATCCTCTTGAATCCTTTGCTCGTTTTGCCCCGCATTTTCCGGATTTAGAAAACCATGTCAACTACCGCCAGGCCGGCTGTCGATCATCGCGTCGAGATTTCCGCCGTTGATTCGCCATTGTGCGGGCTCTGTGGAAAATCGGGATCAGAATTGTATGCAGGGATGTCGGACTGGCTTTTCGGCGTACCGGGTAACTGGAACTTGTACTACTGTTCCTGCGGCATCGTCTGGTTGAATCCTCGACCCATTTTAGAAGACATCCCTAAACTCTACGCCCGTTATTACACCCATTATGGCGTGGCCCATCCAAGCTCCGTGGAACGCTTACGAAGGGAAATCCTAAAATGCGAACTGACGAAGCTGGGCTATGATGTCGAACGCTCTAACAGCTGGCTCGCAAACCTTCTCTCCTATATTTCCCCGATTGCTCGTGCCCGATCTCTAGAAATATTTGCACTTCCCTTTTCTCAGAAGGGGTCGCTACTTGATGTCGGCTGCGGCAACGGAGATTTTATTCGGCAAATGCGCTCTCTTGGGTGGACCGTCGCCGGTGTCGATCCTGACCCCTCCGCGGTGGCTTTCGGCTCGAAAGATGGATTGCGTATCTTCGAAGGCACGATTTCGGATGTGCCAGCGGATGAGCGTTATGATGTGATCACTCTCAGCCACGTCATCGAGCATGTGCCGGACGCGACACATCTCCTGCGCGAATGCAAAAAACGAATTCGCGAAACTGGCCGTATTGTCATCACTACTCCAAATCTACGCAGCTTTGGACATAAATGGTTTAAGCGCTACTGGCGCGGCCTTGAGGTGCCACGGCACTTCACTGTGTATTCAATGTCAAGTATCGAAGCTTGCGCGTCCAGGGCGGGGCTCCGGGTCCACACCCTTTCGACCGAAACGCGTATGGCACGCATGATCTACAGCGCGAGTCGATGTGCAAAACGTGGGCAGCGGAATGTTGGGGAGCTTGCAGCATTCGACACGCACACAAAGATCGGCGCGTATCTCTTCAGAATGCTCGAGAGTTTGATGATTTGCTTCAACAAGAACTTGGGAGAAGAGATCTTTTGTGTCTGCGGTCCGGCAGAAACGTTGCAATCGAAGACGTAGTAAGCGGCCAACACGGAGCAAAATCCATTCCTCAGATTGACATGTCGGGCGATGATATCGAGAGCCAGACGGCGCCGCTAATCGTTCCTCGTGACGGCGTCACCTTGGGCACCAAGATCATGCGGAGTGTCACCTTTGGCGCGCTTCGCTACGTTTTGCTGGCACCCATTCCGTTTCTCCTTACCCCCTTTATCCTGCGTAAAATCGGTGTTGCCGGCTACGGAACGTGGGCAGTTTTTCTTGCAATTAACAGCCTGACCTCCTTGGCGGACTTGGGTCTGGTCGGCACTTTAAGCAAATTTGTCGCTGAATATCATGCTCACAAGGATTTCGTCGCATTGTCCCGTCTTCTCAGTTCCGCTATTGCTTTATTTCTGGTTATCGGGCTTGCCGTTGGTGCATTCGTCGGAGGAGCAACCCATTTCGTGACAAGGTTATTTTTCCATGGCTCCTACGTTTCCCAGCAGGAACTGAGCTTTTTGATTCGCTGCTTTCTGATCGTAATTGTCGCCAATCTGCTGACTCTCTTGCTCTCTTCTGTCACCTCCGGCCTTCAGCGACTTGACCTCACTTATGCCATGAGTGCGGGCAATATCATCTTGAGCGCTGCCGGTAGTGGCTTGCTTTTATCCGCCGGCTGGGGATTGAGAGGATTGGTCTGCTCTTACGCTACTTCCGCGGTTCTGACAGTGATAGGTTATTTTCTTTTGATCAAGAAGCTTCTGCCCGCGGTGACTCTGAACCCGTTTCATTTTGAATTGCAGGAAGCCAGAAAGATGTTTGGCTTTAGCTTGCGTCTTTATGTGATTCAAGCGACCGTCGCGATCCAAAATCAACTGGACAAGATTTTTCTCGCTTTGATTATCGGCGTGGCGCCTGTTGGATGGTTTGACATTGCCAGTGATGTTGCCTTGAAGGTTCGAGCCGTAATCGGACTGATCCTGGCACCGGTTCTGCCAGCTGCCTCGGAACTCGACGCTCTCCGCGATGAGCCACGCACCAAAGAACTCTATTATCGTACTCACAAATACCTGGCTCTGTTCGGAATACCCGTCGTGGTGTGCTGTGATACCTACTCAAGACGCTTTGTTGAACTGTGGCTCGGGAAAAGTATGGCTCTGATCGCTGTTCCCATGAGTGTGTTGATCACGGTCAGTTTCTTCAATCTTGCCAGCGGTCCAGGCTTTCTCATTTTCGCTGGGCGCGGGTATCTCCGGCCAGCGATTCAGTCTTCAATTCTCGGAATCACCCTCAGCATCGTTTTAAGCCTCGGATTAATTTACAGGTACGGCTTCGCAGGGGCGGCTTTTGGAACATCCGCCTCGGTGCTGATTGCCGCCCTCTATCTGATTTGGGTGTTCCACCATGAATCTGGCTACTCTTTCGGCCGGCTCATCGCTGAAGGCTATTTGAAACCTTCATTATGCGCCTTGTTTTCGATCGGAGTGATCTTGTTGACGCATCCGGTTAAGGCAACATCTTGGATACGCTTATTCGCGGTGAGCAGCATGTTTGGCGCAATCTACGCTGTTGTTATTCTTCTGAGTCATTTCCTGGACGACTACGACTGGTCAAAAATCGAGGCTTTTATGCCGGTCATGAGACATGCCAGAAAACTCGGATTGCTCGCTTGATCCGAGACGTGGAATCTTGGTTTCGACTGGGATGAACTCGGAGTTTGCGAAACGTGACAGCGGAACCGCCGGGGTGTTGTGAGCATCTGCCATGAAACAAAACGAACTATCGATTGCCAGCGTCACAGTTGCTTATAACGGTGTGGCGTCTCTGAATCGGCATCTCGAAAGTCTAAAGCGGCAGAGCCGACAGCTGGACGAAATCATAGTCATAGACAATGGGTCTACGGATGGCACGCGTTCCCTGATTGCAAAAGAGCACCCAGAAGTAAAACTCATATGTTTACCCGAAAATCAGGGTGTCGGCGCCGCGCTGGAGACGGGTCTTAGCTATGCCGCTTTAGAAAAGAGCCATGATTGGGTTTGGCTTTTCGACCAAGACAGTGAACCTGAACCGGATGGGCTCGAGCGTTTGCTCTCTGGTCTTGGCTTTTTCGGTGGGACCGAGGAAAGCGTTGCCATCCTTGCCCCGACCTGTCTGCATCCCTCGAGCCAGACTGTTTATCCCGGCCTCTGCTTCGAGAGAGGTAAGTTTGTACCGGTACCCGCTGATGCAGCATCGCCTGCGGTTCAGGTGGACATGGTAATTTCTTCCGGCACGCTCATTCGGAAAGAAGCAATTCTGCGTGTCGGGATGCCCCGCGCGGATTTTTTCATAGATTTCGTCGATTTTGAATACTGCTTGCGACTTCGTCGGCACGATTTCAAAATTGTTGTCATTCGCGACAGCAAACTGAATCACGCAATCGGCAACGCGACTTCAAGGAAACTTTTTGGTCGAACCAGACATGGTGCTAACCACGCACCATGGCGTGAATATTACATGACACGCAACGAGACGTTCACAATGTGGCACTTCTATTCTGGAGTCAGGACGAAAGCGTTCACGCTCTACCGGATCGCGTGGCACATGATGGACGTGTTTTTATTTAGCCGGGACAGGTTCGCATGTTTCGCTATGATTTACCGTGGCTTCGTGGACGGGCGTGCGGGCCGGCTCGGCGCCAGATTCCTTCCGCAGTCGGACAAGTCGTCCCACCAAGAAGAATCGACAACACTGGATTGGAGAACCCCTTAGCACGCGAAAGGCCTTCGGGACATTACGAGGCAGACGTTATTTCGGCACAGGCCAAATCACTGGCTCGATATGTTTTCTTTGAATTCGTTTTTTAGTTCGTTTTTCGCGCAGTCACCACCGTCATATGCAGGCGGCTGGAAGTCTCGACCCAAGTCGTCAAGACTGTATCGATATTTGCGCCTCCGTCCAGACAATCAACTTCCTTTCTATTGCCAGCCCATCATCCTGTTTGCGATTTCATGGTTAGCTATGCTGGGGTCATTGGCATTTCACGTGTCTTATGACAGTTACCCGGGCATGGAACTCCCGATTCTCCTGTTTTCTATTTCCATGATTTCTCTCATGGCTGGGTACATGCTCGTCCACTTTTTCAGCGAAAAGCAATATCCCAAAGACGTCGGCGCCGAATACGTGCTCGACGTGTCGAAACTGCGAAGACTGAATCAAATTCTCGTCCTCATTGCCATTCTGATCATGGTTGTGAATATCAAGCTCGAGGGGTTACCACCCGTCTTCGGTTTGTTCTCGTTTGATACAAAAGTTTATTTGGAATATGGGCGCCTGAAACAATTACTGTTTCCCGTGCTCATTATCATTACGGTCAATGCTTTCCTTGATCCGTCACGTCTTCGGAAAGTTCTTTATTCAAGCTTCGGCCTGCTTTCGATGCTTGTCTATGTGACCCGCGGAGGAATTCTTGGCGCCTTGATGCAAGCCTTCTTCGTGTTCTCGATGACCACGAAGATGAGCAAAAAGCGACTTCTTGCCAGAGCAGCGGGGGTGCTGGTGGTGTTGATCGTACTCGCTGATGTAATCGGCAGTAATCGCACGACTCAGGCGGGATTTCTTGAGTTTCTCCAAATTCGGAAAGAATTCTGGGAGTGGCCCATGGTTAGCCTTTGGGTAATCTCCTATTTTTCGATTCCCCTGTCGAACCTGTGTTGGATTGTGCACGATTTTCACTTTACGACTGCTACGTTTTCTTTCCTAAACCCGGCACTTCCCTCATTTTGGCTTCCCTCAGACCCGCACGAGAGCTTTATTGCCGGGCAAACCCATGTCATCGACAATGTGCACACCTATTTGGCGCCGTATTTCATGGATTTCTCGTTTGCTGGAATATTTCTTGCCAACCTGGTTTTGGGAGCGATTTGTGCCATTCTAGTTCGGAGGGGAATCGGCCGCTACTTCTTAACTTCCGCAATTTTCCTAGGATGTGTCGCCGATATTTTTTTCAATGATAACTTCATTCCTCTTTCTACCCTGCTTCAATTTGTGGCGCAGGCGTTTGTCCAGCACTACCTGTTGAAAGCAGTCGCCAAACGGTCGGAACATGGGAGCGTCCCCGCCATTGCCTGAAGCTTCCGCTTTGCAGAGCATCCGATCGCGTGCGCGAAAGCCTTCTCTGCGATTTCTGGCGGTCATAACGCTCTACAAGCTCGCGCCGGAAGATTCTTGCAGCTTTCGGACTCTGCAACGAGCCATCTCGCAACTCGATCCGTCTCGCGGCAGCGTCATTGTGCTTCTTCACGACAATAGTCCCAGTACCATAAGCGAGGCAGAGCTCGCGCCGAATGTTCGCTACCAACATACCAGTCACAATGCGGGGCTTTCCGATGCTTACAACTCAGCCTTGGAAATGGCGATGCGCGAAAATTGTGATTGGCTCCTCACATTAGATCAAGACACGGATCTGCCCGTCGATTTCTTAGAACGAATATGCCATGCGGCGGAACTCGTATCGGACGATCCTGCGATAGCCGCTGTCGTCCCGCAAATTGTCGGAGAAGACCGGATGCTTTCTCCGAATTGGTTTTGGGCGGGTGCGATTCCAGTCTGGTTTCCGAAAGGCTTTGTCGGCGTTCCAAATCAGCCGACGTTTGCCTTTAACTCCGCGTCTACTTTGCGGGTAAGCGCCTTACGCCAAATCGGGGGCTACAACAAATGGTTTTGGCTCGATAACAGCGACGCTGCCGTATTTCACGAATTGCACCGGTACGGTAAACGTATCTTTGTTGCCGGAGACATCCAGGTCAATCACAACTTTTCTATGTTGAACATTGAGCGACGAATGACGGCACATCGCTATCACAACATTCTCATGGCTGAGTCAGCGTTTTGGGATCTTGCCATGAACCCTCTCGCTGGAGCAGAACGGACGGCGCGGCTGTTCGTGCGTTGGTGCAAGCAACTGCTCCGTCGTGACGAGGTGGAGTTTCGAAGAGAAACCGCTCGCGCTCTGATGAGACGGATATTCACTACTCGGCGATCCCGTCTGACAGGGTGGAAGCGAGAACTCCTGGACGTTCGTCCCGAGTTGGCAAAAGTTCCGGAGCAGGACCGAAATCCGAAACTGTCGGTCTGCTTGGCAACTTGCAACGGAGAGAAATTCGTGCGGGAACAGTTGACGTCCATACTGGATCAGCTCGGAGCTCATGACGAAATCATCATTGTTGACGATGCCTCCGAGGATCGAACAAAAGACGTGATTGCAGCCCTCGATGACGTTCGCATCCGTTTAATCGAGAATCACAGCCGACAAGGTGTCGTGAAAACTTTCGAACGGGCTGTGCGCGCAGCGTCCGGGGACCTCCTGTTCCTAAGCGACCAGGACGACATTTGGGCTCCTAACAAAGTTTCGCGTTTCGTGGGTGCATTCGGGAGAAACCCAGACGCCATGATTGTGACAAGCGACATTCAGACTATCGATGAGTTTGGCAATCCCCTCACTGATCACATTTATTCGCAGTCACGGCCCTTCACTTCGTCGGTAATCGGCAATCTGATCTCAAATCGATTTCAGGGAGCTGCCATGGCTTTTCGCTCCCGAATTCTTACTCAAGTGCTCCCTTTCCCCGAGGGTTTCCATCTGCTTCACGACGCGTGGATCGGTACCTGGAATAGTGCAACTGGTGGGAGAGTGATCTGCCTGGACGAAAAGTTGTTGCTGTACCGTCGCCACTCCGGCAATGCCAGCAACCGTCTGCATGTAGCGGAGCAGGTTTTAAAACGGTTGCGCCTTCTCCTGGCGCTTGTGACCAGGTGGTTCAAGAATAGATGGACGCCAACTGCTGACCTCCCCTGAGCTTTTTAACGCCGCTTGCCACCGGCCTTTACGAAATTAACCAGCCGATTCTAGTCAGGTTCACCAGCATCAGGTCCAGCCGTGCGATGGCTAATTTCTGAACCGGGACTATACCGGTGGGGACCACCAAAAGCGCGACCTTCGACGACGGGGGCCGAGCACAACCTTTTCCCCACAACAACTTTTCTTTAAGAACTGGGTTGATTCTAATTAGTCGCACGGCCGGGGGCTCGAGAAAGTCGCTTTATACCGTACAAGATCGATTTTGTTCGACGGGTTCGCGTATGCGCGTCCGCAGCAGTTCGTTGATTTGTCCAGAATTTGTACCAGAAGATGATCGGGCTGGTTCTTTCGCCTCGAACGCTCTGAGTTTTTGTGCACTCAAAGTCTAGAAACGCTCTAGAATGGTGGTACTGGACAAATGACAGCAGCCCACGATCTCAAGGCCAAGGGATTATTAGGGTGACGCTCAACACTGAGGAGTGTGATGCAAGTTACAGGCTCCCCATTTGCTATTGACTTCGAAACTACGTGCCCGTTACAGTACCGCTCATTCAGCGACAAATTCGCCAAGGTGCCGCAGACTGTCCCGTATCGCCGAGCGCCAATTTGTTGCTGCTTCCTCCTAGGCGGTGTGCTCCAGCGATTCGCTGGCGGTCCCTTTATTCCGGACAACTGGTTGCTCACTTAAGCATAAGAAACTTAAGATATCTTCTGAGGGAATTTTAGGTAGCAGCAATCAGCGAGGCAAAGGCATCTGAGGAAATGGCAAAACAACCGCTTTCGTCTAGTGCAATCCGCCAAGCTGGCCTCGGCGAGGGTGTGAATGGTTGAATATTCCATTTTGTTGTTGACCAAGAATGGCGGGTCTGATCTTCAGGGCGTTCTTTCCTCGCTTTACAGTCAGCGAGAGGTAAGCCCATTCGAAGTGATAGCCGTTGATTCCGGTTCGACCGACGGCTCCCTCAATGTTCTCCGCAGTTACCCCTTGCGCTTGGAACAAATCGCTCCTGACACTTTCCATCATGCCGGCACTCGAAATTACGCTGCCAGCCTTGCAACTGGGCGAATTCTGGTCTTTTTATCCCAAGACGCCATCCCCGCGTCGGAGTACTGGCTCACAACGATGATTTCTAACTTCGCCGATCCTCGCGTCGCTGCCGTTTATGGACGACAGTTTCCCCGGCGCGACTCTTCGCTGGAACGTCAGGATGCTTTGGACACCATCTATGGCGAACAGAAGATTGTCAAAGATCCGGCACAACGCAACGGAATCGGATATCGCTTCTACCACTTCTCGGACGTGAACGCGGCGATTCGTCG
This sequence comes from uncultured Acidobacteriota bacterium, assembly GCA_963818115.1. Classification (GTDB taxonomy): domain Bacteria; phylum Acidobacteriota; class Terriglobia; order Terriglobales; family Acidobacteriaceae; genus Sulfotelmatobacter. The sequence continues at coordinate 21,431 of CAWFQZ010000022.1, read as the reverse complement.
CACCATCTGGGAAGCCCATCGCTTTCCAGAGGACCTGAAAGTCTTCGAAGATTTGGGTATGGCAAAACAGATTCTGGATGGAGGTTGGAAAATCATATATGAGCCGAAAGCGGCTGTTTTCCATTCTCACACCCATACGACCATTGGACTGTTCAAGCGTTATTTTGACATCGGCTACACGCTCAAACGGCTGAATATCTGGGACGCACCGGGAACCAAGAAAACGCTTTTTCGCGATGGGCAAAAGCTGCTAAAAAGCAAACTGGGCCGTGCCGGCAATCATCGAACTCGCAAGTCTGCAGGACATGGCATTCGACAGGACATTGCCAAATCAATGGGACTGTTTCTCGGGCTCAATCAAAACTGCTTACCGCTAGTTTTGAAGCGACGAATGAGCGCATTTGGGATTTTTGAATGAAGGCACAACGCAGCGTGTGGATCACTACTGCTGCTTTGAAATAGGACGTTTTTCTGTATGATTCGCAGTCGCTTAAGCTATGTCCGTTACTACCTAAGAATTCTGACGTTGCTGCTGCCCGCTTGTTCCTATTACATCGCCATCAAGCTTCGCTTTGGCTTTAATCTTTTCTTCCCACGTACCGGACTGCCCTCCTACTTCGGAATCATGTTGCTCACCACCATCGTCTGGGCAATCGCCGCCGAGGAATCCGGGCTTTGGAGCGTCGAACAACTCTATGCACCTGGCAGAAAAAGCCGCCGCCTTCTCGAGGCTCTCGCTTTCACCTATGCCATAGTTGCCGCTCTCGGTTTCATGTACCGGCAGGCGAGTTATTCGCGACTGGTAATCGGCATGAGCGCGGTCGCTCTTTTTGTTCTGGCGACGATCGCTCGAATCGCCTTCCGCGTCTTCCTCGAACTCCTCCGCAACAGCGGGCGAAACGAAGTCAAGATCCTCATGGTAGGCACGGACCGTTATGCCCGTCGGGTCACCACTTCGCTCCAGAATGGTGAGGTTCTTCCCTGCCGAGTAGTGGGCTTTGTTCATCTCCCGGACCAGGAAATCGCCGTCGAAGGTCCTGTTTATGAAATCGACCAGATTCCGAATTTTTCGAATGGCCACTCCATCGACGACGTGATTATCGCGTTGCCCGCGGGCCGGCTCAGTGACGTCCAGAAAGTAGCGCCTGCTCTCGAGAAGCTCTGCGTTCCGACGCGCGTCGTAGTCGATCTCGGCGAGGGAGTCGTTATTCGCGATCGCCTGATCGACTTGGGCGGCATCCACATGCTCGATCTCCAGCCCACTCTGGCTGAGACCGCGCCCTATCTCTTTCAAAAGCGGATCTTTGATATCGTTCTCTCATCCCTGATCGTCTTGGCTACGCTGCCTCTCACGCTGGCGATCGCTATAGCCGTCAAGATCACCAGCCGCGGCCCCATCTTCTTCGTGCAAGAGCGTGTTGGACTTAACGGTCGCGTCTTCAAGATGTTCAAATTCCGTACCATGCGCGTGGGCAGTCGTGAAGAAGGCGACACGCAGTGGACTTGCGCCAACGACCCTCGGCGAACTGCCATCGGCGCATTCTTGCGCAAATCCAATCTCGATGAACTGCCGCAGTTCTTCAACGTTCTCAAGGGCGACATGAGCATCGTTGGACCTCGCCCCGAGCGTCCTCACTTCGTTGAGAAGTTCCTCGAAGAATTCGACCGTTACAATTTCCGTCACACCTTCAAAGCCGGCATCACCGGCTGGGCTCAAGTCAACGGTTGGCGCGGAGATACTTCCATCGCAAAGCGAGTGGAATACGATCTCTACTACCTGCGCAACTGGAGTCTCACCTTCGATCTTCAGATCATCACCATGACCTTGCTCAAGATTTTCAACAGCAAGAACGCCTACTAATCGTCTCGCCGCCCTCGTCTTTCCCGTTCCATATTGGTCGGCTGTCACGAAAAATTCACACAACACGATTTGTCACTCGGCGACTCCGGAGCATAGGCTATGCAAAGGAGTCCTTTCATGAGCACTATCGACGTACCCGCCGACATCCTCGAACTCAGCCCTTACGCTCCCACTCGATCCACCATCACGGGAACGCCTCTCAGCCCCGAAGAACTGCGTGCGACCGAAGTGTATTGGCGCGCCTGCAATTACCTGAGCCTCGGCATGATCTATCTGCAGGAGAATCCGTTGCTCACCGAGCCTTTGCGCCCAGAGCACATCAAGAATCGCCTGCTCGGCCATTGGGGCTCTAGTCCCGGACTCTCGTTCATCTACATTCATCTGAACCGGCTGATCAAGAAATACGATCTTGACATGATCTACCTCGCCGGCCCCGGCCATGGCGCACCCGGTGTTCTTGGTCCCGGCTATCTTGAGGGCACGTACTCCGAGATTTATCCGGAGAAGAGTCAGGATCCGGAGGGCTTGCGTGAGTTCTTCCACCAGTTCTCGTTCCCCGGCGGCATTGGCAGTCATTGCACTCCTGAAACACCGGGCTCAATTCACGAAGGCGGCGAACTCGGATATGTTCTCTCTCACGCTTGCGGTGCCGCATTCGATAATCCGGAGTTGATCGTCGCTGCCGTCGTCGGCGATGGTGAATCCGAGACTGGCCCTCTTGCCACTTCCTGGCATATCAACAAATTTCTTAACCCCACGCGCGACGGCGCCGTTCTTCCGATCCTGCACCTTAACGGTTACAAGATTGATAATCCGACCCTGCCGGCGCGAATCTCGCACGACGAATTGGAAAACCTGTTCCGCGGCTATGGCTGGACGCCTTATTTTGTCGAAGGCTCGGACATAGAGAGCATGCACCAGGTCATGGCGGCCACCACGGAGCACTGCATTCAAGAAATCTGGAAACACCGAGAGGCGGCTCGCAAGCACGGAGTCGCCACTCGTCCTCGCTGGCCAATGATTGTCATGCGCTCCCCAAAGGGATGGACCGCGCCGCGCGAGGTAGAAGGCCATTACCTGGAAGGTTTCTGGCGCGCGCACCAAGTGCCTCTACCCGGGGTCAAGAGCGATCCCGTACAACTTCGGGCCTTGGAGAAGTGGATGCGTTCCCAGGAGCCTGAGAAATTTTTTGATGCAAACGGCAAACTCGCTCCCGTCTTCAGCGAACTCGCGCCCTCCGGCACACGCCGCATGAGCGCCAATCCTCACGCCAACGGCGGACGCCTCAAGAAAGCTCTGCGCCTGCCTGATTTCCGCGACTACGCCAATCCAACGGAGAAGCGCGGCCAAACCATGGCGGAAAACACACGCCCTCTGGGCCGCATGCTGGCCGACGTGATGCGAATGAATCCCAATAACTTCCGCGTCTTCGGCCCGGACGAAACTACCTCCAACAAGCTCGACGACATCTACAAAGTCAGCAAGAAATTCTGGATCGAGGAACGTTTCCCCGAAGACAACGACGGAGGAAACCTCGCCGCCGACGGACGCGTCATCGAAATGCTCAGCGAACACACGCTCGAGGGGATGCTCGAGGGTTACCTGCTCACTGGGCGCCACGGCTTCTTCTCATCGTACGAAGCCTTCGTGCACATCATCGATTCCATGTTCAACCAGTACGCAAAATGGCTCGAGATCTGCAATCACCTCTCCTGGCGCGATTCCATCGCGTCGCTCAACTTGCTGATCACGTCCACCGTCTGGCGCCAGGATCACAACGGCTTCACCCACCAGGACCCTGGGTTTCTCGACGTCGTCGTCAACAAGAGTGCCAAGGTCACGCGCATCTATCTGCCTCCTGATGTGAATTGCCTGCTCTCGGTGGCGGACCACTGCCTGCGCAGCCAGAACTACGTCAATGTCATCGTCAGTGACAAGCAGAAGCATTTGCAGTATCTGAACATGGACGAAGCCATCACCCACTGCACCAAAGGCATCGGCATCTGGGATTGGGCCAGCAACGACGAAGGCGGCGAGCCCGACGTCGTCATGGCATCCGCTGGAGACATTCTCACCCAAGAAGCACTAGCGGCTACGGCTCTCCTGCGCAAGGAATTCCCCGACCTTAAGATTCGCTTCGTCAACGTGGTCGATTTATTCAAACTGCAACCGACCAGCGAGCATCCGCATGGATTGCCCGACCGCGACTTCGACTCCCTTTTCACGGTCAACAAACCGGTCATCTTCAACTTCCACGGATATCCGCAACTGATTCACCGGCTGGCTTATCGCCGCACGAATCACGACAATATTCATGTGCGCGGATACAAGGAGCAGGGCAACATCAACACGCCGTTGGAGCTCGCGATCAACAACAACGTTGACCGTTTCAGCCTGGCCATGGATGTCGTTGATCGCGTACCGCGGCTGCAGAAAATCGGTGGCCATGCGAAAGAGAGATTCCTAAATCAGCAGATCGAATGCCGCAACTACGCGCACCAGTACGGCATTGACAAGCCGGAAGCCAATGACTGGGTTTGGCCCTACTAAGAGAAGCTAACTTCTACGACGGATGGGGCTCGCCTTTGATCACGCGCACCGTATCCCGCGCAATCAGTAACTCTTCGTCCGTCGGGATCGCATATGCCAGAAGCTTGGAATCCTCGGTTGAGATCATCCCTTCTCGGCCGACGGTCTGCTGATTTCTGGCGTCATCGAATTTCAGGCCCGCCCATTCCATTCCCGTACAAATTCTTGAACGCACATCAGGTGAGTTTTCCCCAATACCGCCTGTAAACACGATCGCATCGGCTCCCCCCATGGCAGCCAAATATGCACCAATGTATTTCCGCGCCCGGTAGCAGAAAAGTTCGATCGCCAGCCGCACTCGACGGTCATCGTGCTCCTTCAACTCGGCTTGCAGTTCCCGCATGTCATTGGTGAGCCCTGAAACGCCGAGCAACCCAGACTGCGTATTCAGCAGGGTATCGACTTCCGAAGATGACATTCCCTCTTTCCGCGCAATCACGCTGACAATCGCCGGATCGAGATCGCCCGACCGCGTCCCCATCACCAAGCCTTCCAGAGGCGTCATACCCATGGAAGTATCCACCGAAGAGCCGCCTTTGATGGCAGCGGCGGAACATCCATTCCCCAGATGTAGTGTGATGATATTCGTTTGCTCCCGCGTCAATCCCCGCATCGCCCGGTAACGAAACGCCACGTAGCGGTGCGAGGTTCCGTGAAATCCATACCGCCGAATCTTGTGTCGCCGGTACAGGTGATAAGGAACAGCATATAGATACGCCTGCTCTGGCAGCGAGTGATGAAAAGCGGTATCAAATACAGCTACCTGCGGCACATCCTTGCCAAATAACTCCCGCGCCGCCAGAATCCCTTTCACATTGTTCGGATTATGCAGCGGCGCCAGATCGATGCAATCTTCAATTCCCTTCAGCACCCGATCGTCGATGAGTGTTGATTCTTTGAAAAGCTCGCCTCCATGCACCACGCGATGTCCCACAGCATTCACATCTGCAGTGCTCTTAATCTCCGAAATTCCTGAGCGATCCGACGCGATGTATCGCAGTATGTAGTCCAGTGCCGCTCCCATGTCACGCACCGGCGCGGTAAGCGTTCGCTCCGGCTGATCGCGATAGCGAACCTTGATGATTCCTTCACCGCCAATCCCCTCCACTTCTCCACGGCATATACGATCGTCCTTGTACTGCTTAATCCGCTCAAGATCAGTGGCAATTACCTGGAATTTCAGACTCGAGCTTCCCGAGTTAAGAATTAGAACGTTCATCGAGGCGCCTTTCCGTCTATCAGGAGGTCAGCTCCAAGATAAGCTCTGCCGACCACACGCAGCAATGAGGGCAGGCCTGTATTCGTGAAATTTCGGATCGTTGTATGCGGGATTGTTTTCCGAAGACATGCGATGATCGAACAAGCATGAAGAAATTACGCTGGAATGAGTCCCTGATAAATCGCCATCCCCACCACGGCATCGACCCCCATGGCATGCAATTCATCGATCTCTTGCTGCGACCGTATTCCTCCGGCCGCGATCAACTGACGAGCCGTAGCCTCTCGCAGCGGACGGATTACTTCCTGCGGAAATCCCTGCAGCAGCCCCTCCGTGTCCACATTCGTATACAGGAATGCGCCGCACCAACGGTCGAGCGCTCGAATCATCTCCAACGGTCGGACTTCCGTGATCTTCCGCCACCCATGAGTCGTGACCCGTCCGCCAATTGCATCCAGAGCAAACACGAGGCATTCTGAGCTGCACGACGCAGCCAACTCCTCTGCAAACCCTGCATTCAGTTCTCCATCAGCGAACAGCGAAGATCCGACAATCACGCGCCGTGCACCGGCTCCCAGCATATGCTGAGCAGCCTCGATGCTGCGAATGCCTCCGCCGACCTGGCATGGCAACCGATCGGCGATCTCTCGAACCAGCGCCGCATTATTTCCAGATCCGATCGCCGCGTCCAAATCGATCAACTGCACTAGCGGATACGCTGAAAATCGCTGCACCCATTCTTCAAACCCATCGAACTCCAGCGCTTTTTTCTTCCCCTGGACAAGCTGCACCACCTTGCCGCCCATCAGGTCAATCGAAGGAATCAGCACGGCCACCTCACGGGGATTCCCTGCGCACCGATCTCCTGCTTCAGATCGGCCAGCTTGCTGTATCCGTAGTGAAAAATGGACGCAGCCAACGCAGCATCCGCGCTCCCCTCGCGAAACACTTCCACAAAATGTTCGGCCCCACCTGCTCCTCCGGAAGCGATCACAGGAATCCGGACCGCCTCCGCGACCGCTCGTGTCAATGCGCAATCAAAGCCGGCGCCCGTTCCATCGCGATCCATTGAGGTCAACAAGATCTCTCCCGCGCCATATTCTTCCGCCTCTCGCGCCCAAGCAATCGCGTCTCGGCCGCTGCTCGTGCGCCCCCCGTGCGAAAACGTCTGCCAGCCCGAGCCATTGCGCTTGGCATCAATTGCCACAACGACCGCTTGTGATCCGAATCGTTCAGCGATCTGCGTGATCAACTTCGGATCAGCCAGCGCAGCCGAATTGATGCTGATCTTATCCGCTCCTGCCGCGAACACTGCCGCTGCGTCCTCGAGCTTGCGAATCCCTCCACCCACCGTAAACGGAATAAACAACTGCCGAGCCGTCCGTCTCACTGTATCCAGCAGCGTCGCTCGCCCCTCATGTGTCGCCGAAATATCCAGCAGTACGATCTCGTCCGCCCCTGAATCGCTGTGCCGTTTCGCCAGCTCTGCCGGATCTCCCGCGTCCCTCAAATCGACGAACTGTACGCCCTTCACGACGCGTCCGCCGTTTACATCAAGACAAGCGATAATCCGTTTCGTCAGCATATTTACAGCTCGCAAAAATTGCTCAACAGCTTCAATCCAATGTCGCCGGACTTCTCCGGATGAAATTGCACTCCAAACAGATGTTCTCTCTCGACCGCCGCCGAAAATCGCCCGCCATATTCGCAGCAAGCAACGGTCGTATCCGCAACCGGCGCCCGAAACGAATGCGTGAAATATAAAAACGACGACGATGGAACTCCGCGAAACAGCCGCGACGCCGAATCAATCTCCACCGAATTCCAACCCACATGTGGAGACTTCACCGCAGCCGGAAATCGCTCGCACTCTCCTGCCAAAACACCCAACCCGGGCGTCTCCGGAGCCTCCTGGCTCCCCTCAAACATCCATTGCATCCCGACGCAGATCCCCAGAAACGGCACTCCCCGCTCCACCGCCTTTGCGATCTCTTCGCGGACACCAGATCGTTCCAGTGCCGCAGTCGATGCAAAGTGCCCGACTCCCGGCAACACAATCTTCGGTGCCTTCGCCACCACCGCCGGATCAGAGGTAATCACGCATTCTTGCCCTAGCCAGTCGAACGCCTTTTTCACCGACACCAGATTTCCGGCGCCATAATCGACTATCGCAATCACTACAGCACTCCTTTGGTGCTGGGCAGCAGTCGTACCATCTGTGGATCGCGCCAGCATGCCGCCCGCAATGCCCGTGCAAACGCCTTGAACAGCGCCTCAATCTTGTGATGGCTCGATCGCCCGTACAGCACGCGCGCGTGAACATTAGCCCGCGCTCCGCGCGCAAAGCCTTCGAAGAAATCGTCGACCAACTCCGCCTGCAAATCTCCCACCAGCCGCGTTTTCACTTTTGTGTCCACGACAGCCGCCGTGCGCCCGCAAAAGTCCACGGCCACCATTCCCATCGTCTCATCCATCGGCATCAGAAAATAACCAGCGCGCAGAATGCCGCGCTTTGTGCCCAACGCCTTGTCGAACGCTTGCCCGAGGACGATTCCCACGTCTTCCACCGTGTGGTGCTGATCCACGTCGAGGTCGCCATTCGCCTTGAGTTTCAAGTCGAAGCCGCCATGATGCGCGAACAACTCCAGCATGTGATCGAAGAACCGTATCCCCGTTGATACCTGATATTTACCGTGCCCCTCAATCGTCAGCGAAATCTGAATCTGCGTCTCTTTGCTCGCCCGCTTAATCGTTCCCTTTCTCATCGTCGTGATGCTCCCTGGGCAATGCCCAACTCCTCGACAACTTCTTGCAGCGCGGCGAGCATTCGGTCGACATGCTCTTTCGTACCGAGCGTAATCCGCACGCATCCCTCGCATCCGTGATCACTCGACCGATCGCGCACCAGGATCGATCTCCGCCGCATCTGCTCTACAAAATTCGCGGAATCTATCTTCGACAATCCCACGCGCATCAGAACGAAATTCGCCCGGCTCGGCCAGAACTGAATGCCATTCGCCTCGAGCGTTCTCTCCAGTCGCGTTCGCCCCTCGCGAACTTCCCTCACGTATTCCGTAATGTAATCCTGATCCGCGATCGCCTCCGGCACACAGGCCAGCGCCACCGCATTCACGTTATAAGGAGAGGCGACGCGCCGCACCGACTTCATCTGCTCTGCGTTCCCGGCCAATACCCCGAGGCGCAACCCTGCCATCCCATAAGCTTTCGAAAATGTCCGCGCCACAAACATATTCGGGACTTCGCTCCACGCCCCCATCATCGTCTGCCCATAGAATTCGTAATAGGCTTCATCGACCAGCAGCGCCACATCTGGCGCAGCCTGTGCAATCCGCAGCAAATCCTCCCTCGATGCCACCGACCCCGTCGGATTATTCGGATTGGCCACGCAGATCAGCCGAGTTCGCCCGCTGATGCGTTCGATCACGGCCTCGACCGGAAACAAGAAGTCTTTGCCGGCCGCAACCTCAACCACTTTCGCTCCGGCCGCCATCGCGTAAATTCGGTACATCGAATACGTCGGCACCACGATCACCGCTTCATCGTCCGCCTCGAGATACGTCTCACACAGCAGATGAATCGCCTCATCAACCCCGTTCGTCAGCAAGACTTCGTCCGCCGCAACTCCCAGAAACTCGGCCACCGCATCTTCAGCCGGCCCGCGCTCCGGATACTTCACCAGTTGTTCGGGATCAAGGCCGCGCAACCGCTCCAGCACTCGAGGCGAGCACCCGACCGTATTCTCGTTAAAATCCAGCCGCAGCCCCTCACGCCCAGCCAGCGGCGGATGATACAGAGGCACGGCCAACACAGCTTCTCTCGGCTTAAGCACGTTCGCACCTCACGCGAACAGAATTTGCGTGCGCCGGCAATCCTTCCGCCCCCGCGAGACACTCGATCGTAGAAGCGATCCCCCGCAGTCCGGCGGCAGAAAGCTGCTGCACCGTCACCACCTTCACGAAATCCAGCACGCTCAACCCTCCGCGGAATCGCGCCTGCGCCGCGGTCGGCAACACATGGTTCGGCCCCGACGCATAATCACCCGCAGCCTGCGCCGAGTAATCCCCTACAAAGATCGAGCCCGCATTCCGGATCGACGCCACATCCTTCTCCGCGACCGTAATGTGCTCTGCAGCCAGGCGATTCGCCCATTCGCAAGCCTGCTCCCTCGATCCGGCAATTAAAATCGCGCCCCGTGTCTGCAAAGATTTCTTCGCCGTCGGATTCTCCCGCGCCAGTCCAGCCACGCTCCCCGCCACAGCTCGAGCCAGTTTGCGCGATGTAGTAAGAAACAGCGCCAGCGTCTCTACATCATGCTCCGCCTGCGCAACCAGATCAGTTGCAATAAACTCCGGATTTCCGTCATCGCTCCAGATCAATGCCTCGGTCGGACCAGCAAGAAAATCAATCGCGCAATCAAACGACACCATCTTCTTCGCCGTAGTCACGTATGAATTCCCGGGCCCAACAATCTTGTCCACGCGCGGAACGCTCTCCGTCCCGTACGCCAAAGCAGCGATCGCCTGTGCCCCTCCTACGCGATAGAACTCACGCACGCCAAGCATTGCTGCCACTCCCAACACTTCCCTCGACGGCTTCGGCGATGCGACACGAATATTCTTCACTCCGGCCACCAGCGCCGGAATCACCGTCATCAGCACCGTCGACACCAGCGGATAGCGTCCGCCCGGCGCGTAGCACCCTACCGACTCCAGCGCCTGTATGTGCTGCCCCAGCGACATCCCGTGATGCGTTCGTGTCCACGTGCGCGGCTTTTGCCATTCACAGAAGCGCCGGATATTCTTCGCAGCCTCGCGCAACGCTTTTTTCAACTGCGGAGCCAACGATTCCCACGCAGCATTCATTTCGTCTTGTGAGACTTGCAGCGGCTGCTTCGCGGACAGTCCATCCCACTTTTCGGCATATCGCCGCAATGCCCGATCTCCTCCACGGCGTACATCGTTCACAATGTGCCGCACGCGCGGCTCCAGCGCGCTCAACTCGACGCTCCGCGCCGCAAGCCGTTCGACCAGCGCCTCTGCCTGCTTGCCAGAGACGATCCGCATCACAGCACCACCTTATTCAGCGGATATTCAACGATCCCTTCCGCACGCGCTTCCTTCAGTCGTGGAATCACATCCCATGCGGCGCCCTCGTCGATCACGGTGTTCACGGCCACCCAATCATCATCGCTGAGATGAGAAATCGTCGGCTTCTGCAATGCCGGTAAAACGGCGAGCACTGCGGCGAGATCATTCTTGCGAACGTTCAACATCAGCCCAACGCGATCCTGCGCTTCCATTGCGCCTTGCAGCATCAATGCCAGATTGTCGATCTTGTGCCGCTTATCCCGGTCGGCATATGAATTCTTGTTAGCGATCAACTGCGTATTTGATTCCAGCACCGTTTCCAGAATTCGCAGCCGGTTCGCCTTCAGGGAACTGCCAGTCTCAGTCACCTCGACAATCGCATCCGCGAGCATGGGCGGCTTCACTTCGGTCGCGCCCCACGAAAATTCAACTTTCACATCCACGTTCTTGTTCTGGAAATAATCGCGCGTTACTTTGACTAGTTCAGTGGCAACGATGCATCCATCAAGATCTTCGGCGCGCTGAACGCTGGAATCGTCCGGCACCGCCAGCACCCACCGGACTTTTCCCCGGCTTCGCTTGGCATAAATCAGATCGCTGACCTTCACCACTTCCAACCCGCTCTCGACCACCCAATCCAGCCCGGTCAGGCCGGCATCAATGGCCCCATGCTCGACGTAGCGCGCCATCTCTTGCGCCCGGATCAGCATGCAATCGATCTCTGGGTCCGCAGTTGTCGCGAAATACGAACGCCCGTTCGTGTACGCAGGAAGCCCGGCCCGCGCAAACAATTGCAGCGTGGCCTCCTGCAAGCTGCCCTTGGGAATTCCGATACGCAGCTTCATCGCGCCTCCTTGCCGGAAGTCACCGCCGCTTTCGCATTCCGCACCGGAATTGTTTCCGTGAAGCAGGACCGCGTCCCGCGATGGCAAACCACTCCCTGCCCTTCGACCTCCACACGCAGCAACAGCGTGTCCTGATCGCAATCCGTTTGCGCCGACACCACTCTCAGCTTGTTCCCCGAGCTCTCGCCCTTCATCCACAGCTCGTTTCGTGTACGGCTGAAGAACGTTACGTAGCCGCGCTCTAGCGTCTGTTCGAACGCCTGACGGTTCATGAAGCCCACCATCAGCACTTCGCCATCGCGCCAGTCCTGCACTACGGCGGGGAGCAAGCCATTCATTTTTTCAAAATCAAGCTTCGTATTCATCGCGCAATTCCTTTCGGAAAAACAGAAGGCCCGCTGAGCATTCGCTTCAGCGGGCCTGAACCTGATAAGTGCTTTTAGATTAATTCTGCAATCTCAGGTACGCATCCCCGCCTCCACGCTATGCGCATGGTGATGATGGCGGTGATGGACATGAGGCTGCATCAATGAAAGATTACGTCCGCCCACCCACTTCGTCAAGACAAAATGGCCGTGCGTCACGAATCTGATTTTTCGATTGACTCAATCATAATTACAAATCGCGCAATTCTCGGCACCTCGGACGATCAGTCCGCTTCCCTCTCGACGCACCCATTTCGCCGAACTGGCAGCCGGACCGCGCCGAAGCGTAGCATGGAACGCTGGTCATCAGTCATTTCATACACTCATCTCTGCAACGGAGATTTCATGAAAACGTTCTCTTCGTCGGTCGGACCGTTCTCGCAACTTATTACCGCCTTCGCATTCCTGTTGAGCTTCGCTGCTCCAAGCCACTCTCAAGTCGCGGTCACCACCGAACCCGCATTCTACGGCCCCTACAACGCGATTTTCCTGCCCGACGGCGACGGCCTCCACAAACCTCTGGTAAAAGACGATTCCGTCCTTCGCTCCGATTCGCCCTGGTCCCTCTACGCTTGGGTGAAGCCGGCTGACTCGCCAAAAGCCTCCACCGTAATCGCAGGCATAGGCGACCCCTCCGACGAATTCTTCCGCGCGCTTGCTCTGGACAACGGCCACGTGCTGCTCTCGATTGGTAAAGACAACAGTCTTTCCGCCCCCGCATCCTTCGCGCTTGGAACTTGGCATCTGCTTGCCGCGACTTTCAACGGAGAACAATTCGCTATCTTCGTGGACGGAGCCAAAGTCGCCAGCGGAAACCTAGACATCGGAAGCGTTACTCCAGTTTTTGAAATCGCTCCTCCCGCTCCACCCTCGACAAACTGGCAACACTTCGGCGGAACGATCGCGTCGCTGACCCTGCTTCGCAAAGCGTTAACCCCGGACGAAATCAAGCAACTCTCGACGCCCACGGGAGATTTCGCGAACGTCGAATTCGAAGAAGGCTCCAAACCTTGGCCCGTGCAAACTCGCGGCCAAGCCGGATACCGCGCTCCGCAAGATCCTTCCACCATGCCGCGCAGCAAGGCCCCGTTCTCTCATCCCGAGGCCAAGGCGCTACACGCTCAGGAAATTCTCCAGCCCAACGGCGATTCTCAATGGACTCTCGCCGCCGGGTGGACCATGATTCCGGCGCCCAAAATTACCGCCGACGGCGCCGCAATCTCCCAACCCAACTTCAAGGCCGGCGATTGGATGTCTGCCACCGTCCCCGGCACCGCTCTCACCACCATGATCGATCGCGGAATCTATCCCGACCCCGACTACGGCCTCAACAATCTTTCGATCCCCGAGAGCCTCAACAAGCAGGACTACTGGTATCGCGTCGAGTTCCGCCTGCCTCGTCAAGCTCGTGATCGCCGCCTCACGCTGACTTTCGAAGGCATCAACTATGCAGCCGCCGTGTGGCTGGACGGTCAACCCCTCGGATCGATCAAAGGCGCATTCATCCGCGGAGTCTTCGACGTCACGAGCATCGCGAAGCCCGATCGTGCGAATGTTCTCGCGGTTCGTGTCTCTCCGCCGCCGCACCCCGGCATTCCGCAGGAGCAATCCATCAAAGGCGGTCCCGGTGAAAACGGCGGCATTATGTGCCTCGACGGCCCCACCTTTGTCGCCACCGAAGGCTGGGACTGGATCCCCGCCATTCGCGACCGCGATACAGGCATCTGGCAACCAGTCACCCTTACCGCAACAAGCACCGTGAAGATCGGCGATGCGCAAGTCGTCACCACGCTGCCGCTCCCCGACACGAGCAGCGCCGACGTCGAAATCATCGTACCGCTGGAAAACGATTCAACCACTCCCTCCACCGGCACGCTGAAGGCCGCATTCGGCGACACAAGCGTCACGAAGCAACTTACAGTCCCTTCCGGCAAAAGTTCGGTCACTTTGTCTCCGAAGGAATCCCCGCAGCTTACCGTTCAGCATCCTCGTCTCTGGTGGCCCAACGGATACGGCAAGCCCGATCTCTACACGTTGCATCTTTCATTCTCCGAGGGCACAACGCAGTCCGACGCGAAAGACGTCCGCTTCGGCATTCGCGAGATCACTTACGAGTTAAGCCTCCTCGACAGCACAGGCCATCTCCGCCGCGTCGAATATTCGCCGACAACCGCGAGAGAAAAATCCGAGCAAGTCGTCGACGTCCGCCATCAGGCCATGCGCGAGATTCCCGCCTCCGACCCCTTCCCCGCCGCTTTTCCTCCAGAATGGAAAGAAGGCTGGAAGTCCTGGGTCGCCTCGCTCATGCCCGGTGAAGAAAAATCTCCGTCGATCAAAATGCTCGACGACACTCGCGCCTCACCCTACCTCGTCATCAAAGTCAACGGCGTGCGCATCGCAGCCCGCGGCGGAAACTGGGGCATGGACGACTCTCGCAAGCGCGTTTCCCGAGAACGTCTCGAGCCTTACTTCCGCCTGCATCGCGACGCCCACCTCAACATCATTCGCAACTGGGTTGGCCAAAACACCGAGGAAGTTTTCTACGACCTTGCCGACGAATACGGGCTCATGGTCTGGAACGATTTCTGGGAATCCACGCAGAACTACAACGTCGAGGCCGAGGATCCCGCGCTCTTCCTCGACAACGTTCGCGACACCATCCTCCGCTTCCGCAATCATCCTTCGATCCTCGTCTGGTGCGGCCGCAACGAAGGAGTTCCTCAGCCCATCATCAACGAAGGCATCGTTGACCTCGTTCGCACGCTCGACGGCACTCGCTACTACTTTCCAAGTTCCAATCAAGTCAATCTGCAGAACAGCGGTCCGTACAAATACATGGACCCCACTCTCTACTACACAACTCTGAATCACGGATTCTCCGTCGAAACTGGCACGCCGTCGTTCTCGACGCTGGAATCATTCCGCGCCTGGATTCCGAAAGAAGATCAGTGGCCCATCGACGACGTCTGGGCCTATCACGATTGGCATGCGAGCGGCAACGGAGAGATGGCGCCCTTCATGGCGCAAATGCAAGCTGAGTTCGGCGCACCCACCAGCCTTGAAGATTTCGACCGCAAGGCGCAGATGCTCGACTATGTCGATCACCGCGCCATCTTCGAAGGTATGAACGCCCATCTCTGGGCTCCCAACAGCGGACGCCTTCTCTGGATGACGCAGCCCGCGTGGCCCAGCAACACGTGGCAGATATTGAATTCCGACTACGACACGCAATCCTCGTTCTATGGCGTGAAGAAAGCCTGCGAGCCGTTGCACGTTCAACTCGACCTGTCGAACTACGACGTCGCGATCGTCAACACCACCAACGACGCGCAGTCAGGTTTGACTATCGTCGCCGACGTCTACTCGCTCGACAACAAGCTGCGCCTGCACCATGAAGAAAAGCGAGACGCGCCAGCGGACGTAACTACCGACGGGTTCAACCTGGATCTAGCGCCCTTGTTGTCATCCGAGCAAATCGTGCTCGTGAACCTGGAGTTGCACGACGCCTCGGGAACAATCCTCTCCCGCAATCTCTACTGGCTCGGCGCGCAAAATTCTTCCTACCGCTGCCTGAACCATCTCGCCGCCGCAACGCTCTCGACGACGGCCAGCTCAACCCGCGCCGGGGACAACGTTCGCATTCGAGTCGAACTTCGCAATACCGGAATAGCTGCGTCTTTAGAAAACAAACTCACGCTCGTGAATGCCGGCGACGGTTCGCGAATTCTCCCCGCGTACTACACCGACAACTACGTCTCACTTCTCCCAGGCGAGAGCCGCGAGATCGAAATCGAATACCCGGCAAAGTCCGCGACCGGCGCGGCGCAGCTAACCCTCCGCGGATGGAACCTGCCCCAACAAACGATTGCAGTGAAGTGAATCTGAAGTGAGAAAAAAAGCCAGAAGAAACACAGAAAGAGGTGGACAGGATTTTCCCCTGTGCTACCCTGTGCCCCCTGTGTTGAAAGCTTTTGACCTACCGAAACCGTCCGCCATCCCGGATCTTCCGCGCGGACTCTTCCAGAAAATCGTCGACATGCTGATGCCCTTGCGGCTCCATCCCGGTCTTCGCCTTGATTCGATCCGCAATCTGGATCGCCGTCCTCAAACGCACTTGCGGATCCAGCTCCCACCGCCGGCTCAAATAAGTTTCGATCAGCACCAACTCATCGGCGGTGACCTGCCCCATCGCGCCCGTTGCAGAACCCGCGTCCGTCGCCGTGTTCCACGTCGGACGCACTTCCTCCGTCCGCTTCTCATGTACCACGACGGTCCCCGCCACAAAATCTCCAAGACGTCGGCTCTGCCGATTCATCATCATGCAAACCAGCGCGACGCCGTAAATTCCAGGCAGCCCATCCACGGCCCGCATCAAGTTCCGTCCAATCGCCTCAAACGCGTTGATCGGACGCCCGCTCTCCTTGATCACGCGTATCCCTGCATATCGCTTACCCGGCGTCTGTCCCTTCCACAGCGCTTCGAATGCCGCGAAGTATCCCCAATAAATCGCGAACAGAATAAAAATCCCCACCGCCGGACCCACCGACCCGGGCACGTACCACCACATCGAAGTACCCAGTCCGAGTATCAGGAAGAAAACGATCCCGGCTATGATGTACAGCGCCGCCTGGATTAAAGTATCGATAGCGAACGCGAGGAACCGGCTGCCGATTCCTGCGAGCGGCAGTTCCAGAGCGATTTGCTCCGGCGTATCGATGTTTAGCTGATCGAACGAGTCCACAATGATTTCCACCCGCTGGCTGGAGAAGCGCAAGCCGCACTGGACCAAGCTCGAATCCCTGCTCGCCCAATCCTCCACCGGAGGCCTTAAGTCCCTCTCGCGTTCCGACCTGCAGGAACTCAGCCTGCTCTATCGCCAGACCGCGGCCGATCTCGCTGCTATCCGCGAAGATCGTGCCTCCGTGCACTTTGCGCGCTACGTCAACCAGCTCCTGGTCCGCGCTCACAATACCATCTATTCCGGCCACCGTGCGAGTCCCCGGACGGCACTGTCCTTCTTCGTCGACGCCTATCCCGCGGCCTTCCGCCGCCATCTCAAACACGTCGCGCTCGCGACTGTCATCTTCGCCATCGCCGCTACCTTCGGAGCCATCCTCACCTACCAGAACCCCGACTTCAAGGTAAAGCTACTCGGCCCGCAAATGGTCGAGACCATCGATCGCCACCAGATGTGGACGCACTCCATTGTCGGCATCAAGCCCGTCGCCTCCAGCGCAATCATGACCAACAACATGTCGGTGGGATTCACTACCTTCGCGCTCGGCATCACCGGCGGCCTCGGCACCATTTACATGATGGCCTTCAACGGCTTGATGATCGGAGTGATTGGCGTGGCTTGTTTTCTCTCCGGCATGAGCCTGCAGCTCTGGAGCTTCGTCGCGCCCCACGGCGTCCTCGAACTCCCCGCCATCTTCATCGCCGGAGGCGCAGGATTCCGCATCGCCCAGGGCCTTCTGTTCCCCGGAATGCTGCCGCGCCGCGACTCCCTCGCCCGCGCCGGTTTCGAAGCCGTGCAACTCCTCGTCGGGACCATTCCCATCCTGATCATCGCCGGCCTGATCGAAGCCTTTGTCTCGCCGACCAATCTTCCCGTAGCATTGAAGTTCTCGATGGCCGCCGCCCTGTTCGTCCTCCTGAACGCCTACCTCTTCGGCCTGGGACGAGAAAAACCAGCCAGCCGGAAGTAAATCTGTTTCGTACGGAGTCACGAAGAGTCGGGTGCCCAATTTCCGGCCGATTTTGCCGGAAGTGGGCACTTCATTCGGCACCCGAGCAAATCGCCAGAGGAGCAGATCCGGGTAAAGCCGAGAAGCGGCGAAAGAACGGCACTCCGCTGTGGGCAGGGCTATATGATCAAAACTGACCAGTAATCCCTTCCTCCGCAGCGCCACAATGGAAGCGCCATAGTTGTTTCCGTTCCGGCCGAGGTGGATTTATGACCCTGACTATCCTGGCAGTAATCTTCGGAGTTTTCGCAATCGCGCTGATCCTCCTCCTGATCTACAACAGCACACTCACCATGCATCGGGACGACCAACTGTTTCTCGACGACGCGAGTTCGCACATGCACGAGGAGCAGACGGAACTGCTGGCCAAGGTCAACCGCCTGATCATCCCTGTACGAGTCTTCAGCGTCGGCACCGGCGTGTCGTTCATGGTGCTCTTGGCGATGTGGCTCTACCAGAAGCTGAACGGAGTCCAGTAGAGTCACCGCCGGATTTCCCCACCGCTGCCGCCATCCATAAATCGGCTGCCCCAGGCTTTCGTGATTTTCGAAGCCTGGACATTCCTGCTGCCTGGACGGATGCCCCGGACTTTCCTACCGATTTCCCTTCTCTTTTCAGATCTGGGGGCTGGCACAGCGTTATTCCAGCATGCACTATCACAAAATCGGCTGCCCCAGGCTTCGTGATTTTCGAAGCCTGGGCATTCGTCCTGCCTGCATCAAGAGATTTCGCGAACTTTCATCTCAGCCCTCTGCGGCTCGTTGACTACCACAGGCCCCGGTTCTCCGTACGCGTAGTACCGGAAACTGCTCCAGGCCCACTGCTGCGGCTCCAGAACCAGTCCGCGCTTCACCGGATTGCGATGCATGTAGCGCAGCTTCTCCACCCGTTTCTTGTCCGAGAACACGACGAAATCGTAGAACCGCGGCTGCCATATCCGAGCGAATTCGACCGGCGCCTGCATAAGTGATACCAGATGGGAATGATTCGTCCGGTGCAGCCGTCGGGCAAATCCCTGCTTGAGAGCCTTCATGACTGCCGACGGATCGCCCCGCCCCGGTTCGCTGATCAGCAGGTGAACGTGTTCGGGCATAATGACATATCCCACCACCACGAAGTGATACCGCCGTCGGACCGATTCCAACACCGTGAGGAACAGATCCCGGCTCCACGGAGTGGCCAGCAGTGGCAACCTCCGGGAGCAACTGGTGGTAATGAAATGCGAGTAACCCGAGCCATAATAACGATGCAGGCGATTCGGCACGGTGCAGGTATAGCATTCGCGGGAGCGGTTTGGCTGTGACGAATGAACTTTGTCACGCCGATGCCCAGTGGAAAGTGCCGCGGAAGATCCTGTGCTCTCGGCAGCAGAAATGCCCAGGCTTCGAACATCACGAAGCCTGGGGCAGCCGCAGCAACCGAAAGTCTCTAATCAGGAAAGCAGAGCCGTGCGGAAAAACTGGATGTGATGGCAGGTGTCGCACTCCCAAACTTCAACCCCAACTGCGGCAGCGGGGAGAGTAGCTCCTGAATCCCAGAATCGCATGTTGTAAGACGGTTTGTCTTTGAACGGGCTGCCTTGTAAGACTTGCCGCGCATACCTGCCGACGCCGCACACATGGCAAATCCTCGTGATTCCGTCGAGCAGCAGCTGACCGCCCTGCTTGATCGTTTCAAGATTACTATCTACCACTTGCAGAAGATCGTTCGCCGAACTAAAGCATTTTTCTTCCCTGGTAACGACGGAGTGTTCCAAAATTACGTGGATCATGTGCATGTGCGGGTCACTTGGGAACAGTTTCCTTAGGTCGTTCTCGGGCTCATCCCAAAATTCCCGGTCGAGCTTGGGTTTGCCAGCGACCATGCACCAAAGAACTTTGCCGAGCATGTACACGTCGAAGTCAGTCTTAACGGTCTCAAGCCTGGTCCCCATGCCCCTCCACGTCACCGGAGGGATGAAATCGCCGGCTCCCACGGTCTCGCCGTGCAGTCGGGTGATACGTGGCTCCCGATTGGGGACGTAGACCAGCCCGAAATCACCGAGGACAAACTCGTGCTCCTTGCCGATGAAGATGTTAGCCGGCTTGATGTCGCGGTGAACTTTGCCTTCGTTGTGAAGAATACTAACCGTGGCGACCACCGATCGAAAGGCTTTCAGCGCGAGAGCGGCGTTACCCTTGTACTCCTCAAGATGATCTTCCAGCGTCCCGTTTGGGAAATATTCCGTGACCATCCACCGTTCTTCTATATCGAAGCCTAAGAGCTTCGGCAACCCGGGCCGATTCTGCTTTAGAACTTCGATTTCCTGGTCCAAGCGGTCGAGGCTTTGTTTCGCGTCGTCACGAATCTTGAACTCTTTCATCGCCCCGAGTTCGTTAGGTTTATCAGCGCGTGTGTATGTGCGGATCGCTTCGATGAACTTCAATCTTGACTCGACTAAGTGAACCTTGTCTGTAGTGTCCAATATCCAGACATGATTTGTGATAGCCTCCAGACTTTGCTTTCGCTCTTTCGTTCTTTCGGGAGTGCGGACGAGATACACCTTGCTCTGTCCGCCTTCGCCCAATGGCTCCCTTTTTACTCGCTCCCATTCGGACTTCTTACCCTCCATAGGTTGTTGCCCGTTCTGTGGAGTCATAAGTTGTTCCGCCCCTAGCTCCGTCAGGAAAATGTCGGTAAGGGATTCGTCAGGCATCGTCATGTTCTTCGTTTTTCTGAGATGTCCGCTGTTGATAGCGGCATTGAGCAAGTTGGCTTGCAGCGTTGTAGCGATACTCCTCGCCCCTAAATTGTCGTCGATCGTGTGACCACCACGGAAGAAATTCAAGAAGTCAAAGTAGTTGGTCGGGGCCTGCGTAATCTGCGGGTAAATATGGCCCTGCGGCATTTTCTTCGTGATGAGCATGGATTCTGCCAAGTTATTATAATTCCGCAAGCAGGATAACGGTTATCCTGACCGCTATGGCTCCGTTGCGGAACCTAGGGTTGGGTTCCTTCGCCGCCCGTTTCGTTGGTTTGAGCTGCCTTTTTGTATGCGGCAATGTGCTTCTTCGCGTCGACAACTAGCTTCTTCAGATCGCGGCGTGGAACGCTCCACTCTTCGCCTGCCACATCCCAGATGTAGAGCCGCTTGAGTTGGCCGTTCGCGAGCTCTTGGTCGAAGGGCGGCCCGAAGTCGAATAACTCGTCGTGCTGTTCCTGTTCTTGAAGGGTCTTTGGCAGATACCGCGCACTTACGAGAAAACCCTTACTTCCACTTACGGCGTGTCGGTATGTCCCGCCTAGGCCCTTCCACCGCATAGAACGACGGCCGACGTTAACAACCGAAACCACGACGAAGAGCTTCTCACTCACGCCGTGGATGGGTAAGTCCGGATCGGCCGTGAAAAAGGCTCCATCTCCCTCTCGTCGGCCGATGCGGCGTAGTTCTGCCGAGACCTTTATCTTGGCGCGGTCACGCAAGTCCCTGTAGAGCGACCATCCAAAAGTGATGCTCGAAAGAATTGCGCCCCACACTGCCAGAAACTTGGTGAGGCCAGAATCTGGGCTCGGCATTTCCTCCCCCTTCACACGCCGGGCTCTAGGTTAACTCGGTCCGAGTTCCAAAAGAGAGCTGGCACAGCCTTGTTCCCCGTTT